>NZ_JAUTYW010000009.1:0-299417 GCF_052112205.1 Pseudomonas sp. Lb2C2
TTACGGTCTATGAAAAAGCCCTCGACCTGAACCAGGACGGCCAGGACCTGGCCCCTGGCACCGTCACTGGCAGCGAGCCGAGTGCCACCAGTGAAACCGCCAGCGGTAGCTTGGTCGGCTCGATCAGTGGTGCCACCGGCGCCGTCACGTTCACCCTGGTGGGCAACGCCACTGGTGCCTACGGTCAACTGTCACTTCAGCCCGACGGTTCTTATACCTACACCCTGACCTCGCCGGCCACGACCACGCCCCATGCTAACGATGGCCCGAACATGTTGAGCGAAAGCTTCACCTACCAAGCCACGGACACCCTGGGCAACAGCACCACCGGCAGCCTGGTGGTCAGCATCGTCGATGACGTGCCAAAGGCCGTTGCGTCCGAGCGTTCGGTCACGGCGGTGGAGATCGATACGAACCTGCTGATCGTGCTCGACGTGTCCGGCAGCATGAAAGACGACTCCGGCGTGTCGGGGCTTTCGCGGATGGAACTGGCGAAACAGGCGATCAGCGCCTTGCTCGACAAATACGACGACATGGGCGATGTGAAAGTCCAGCTCGTGACCTTCAGCGGCAGCGCTACCGAGCAGAGCACCCTGTGGGTGGATGTGGCAACGGCCAAGACGCTGATCTCGGCGCTGAATGCCCACGGTGACACCAATTATGATGCTGCCGTGGCGATGGCCAAGACTGCGTTCGCAAATCCCGGCCAACTGACCGGCGCACAGAACGTTGGCTATTTCTTCTCCGACGGCAAGCCGACCTTGGGCGAAATCGGCTCGGCAGACGAGGCCGCCTGGAAAGCCTTTCTCGACGCCAACGGCATCAAGAACTACGCCATCGGCCTGGGCGGCGGTGTCAGCAACACACACCTCGACCCGCTGGCCTACGACGGCAGCGCCCACACCAACACCAACGCGGTGGTGGTCACCGACCTGAACCAGCTCAACTCGGTGCTTTCCGACACCGTGCAAGGCGCGCCGGTCACCGGCAACCTGCTGGGCGAGGGGGGCTCGTTCGGCGCCGATGGCGGGTTTATCAAAAGCCTGGTGGTCGATGGCACCACGTACAGCTACGACCCGGCGGCCAACGGTGGCCACGGTGCGCTGACCGCCAGCGGCGGGCTCAACCATGGCTCCTTCAATACCGCTACCAACACACTGAGCATCGCCACCGATCATGACGGCACCCTGGTGGTCAATCTGGATACCGGTGCGTTCAGCTACACCTCCCAGACCGCCACCAGCACCCTGATTACCGAGCACATCGGCTACACCGTCAGTGACAACGATGGCGATCTGGCCAGTTCCAACCTGGTGATCAACGTCGTGCCCAACAGCCCGCCGATCGCTGTCGACGACAACATCATCACCAACGTGCTGTCGGGCAACATCGTGATCCCGGGTGAGTTGCTGCTGGGCAACGACAGCGACGTCAACGGCGATCCGCTCACCGCATCACCCACCAGTTTCAATACCGGTTGGACCGCCAAAGGCGGGGATTTCACTGGCAGCACCGGCACGGCCAGTTTCACCGGCAACAACGTGCAGTCGATCAACCTCAGCCGCAGTGCCTTCGTTGCCAATACCGCGAGCATGACGGCGATGCTGGTGGTCAGCGGTGCACTGGGGATGGTGTCCAATAACAACGCCAACGATGAAGACCGGCTCAACATCAGCCTCAAACAGGGCGAAACCCTCACCCTGGATCACAACCTTTCGGCCGGTCGCATTGCGATGGAGTATTCACTCAACGGCGGGCCATTCATTGCGATCAACGATGGTGCTTCGTTCACAGCGGCAGCGGATGGCAACTACCAGATCCACGTCATCAACATCGCCAATCCCGGCGGTGGTAATTCCAACGCGGCGGAAAACTATCAGCTGACCCTGACCGTCGACTATGCCGGGGCACAGGACAAAACGCCGGATTACCACGGCAGCTACACCGCCAGCGACAACCACGGCGGCAGTGACAGCGCATCGGTAGACATCAGCTATCAGGCGGGCCATACCCTGACGGGCACCAGTGGCGATGATGTGCTGGTGGCCGGCAACGGCGATAACCTCCTCAACGCAGGCGACGGCAACGACATCCTCAGCGCCGGTTCGGGCAACAACACCCTGCATGGCGGGGCAGGCGATGACTTGCTCTACAGTGGCGCGGGGAATGATCTGCTTGACGGCGGTACGGGCAACGACACCGCGAGCTATGCTCACGCGACCGCCGGGGTCACCGTCAACCTGGGTCTGCTTGCGGCGCAGAACACCCTTGGCGCCGGCACCGACACACTGGCAGGCATCGAAAACCTGATGGGTTCGAACTTCAACGACACCCTCATCGGCGACGGCGCCAGCAACCGCATCAACGGCGGATTGGGCCATGACGTGCTCAATGGCGGTGGTGGCGATGACTTGTTGATCGGCGGCCTGGGTAACAACACCCTGACCGGCGGCAGCGGTGCCGATACCTTCCAATGGCAGGCAGGCAACAGCGGCCACGACGTGATCACCGATTTCGCGCCCGGCGTCGACAAACTCGACCTGTCCCAGCTGTTGCAAGGGGAGAACGGCAGCGCGGCGTCACTGGATGATTACCTGCATTTCAGCGTGAGCGGCAGCGGTGCTTCGGTCGTCACCAGCATCGATGTCAGCGCCATTGCCGGCGCCACGCCGAACCAGACCATCGACCTGGCCGGCGTCAACCTTGCCAGTCATTACGGCGTCACGCCGGGGGCGGGGGGAATCATCGGCGGAGCGGACACCGCCACCATCATCAATGGGATGTTGAATGATCATTCGTTGAAAGTGGATACGGTGTGAGCTGAGCTGAAACGACAAAACCCGCCATCTCCGGTCTGGACATGGCGGGTTTTGCCTTTGTGGCGAGGGAGCTTGCTCCCGCTCGGCTGCGCAGCAGTCGTAAACCGGTTGCTGCGGTCTGCCTGGAAGACCACGTCAGGTCCATTTGGGGCGGCTTCGCCACCCAGCGGGAGCAAGCTCCCTCGCCACAGTGGGCAGCGCTGTACTTCCAGATGTACACAGGGTAAGCACAGCCCCACACTCAGGGTTTGCGCAATGTCTTCTGCCTGAGGATATAAACCGTCACCAGCACCGCACTGGTGAGCATGAACCCCCGGGCCCACGGCAGGGGCACCAGATAGCAGGAAAAGAGGATGCTCGCCCACATCAGCCCGATGGCATAGACCTTGCCCTTGAGCGGGATACCGTTGCCGCTGAGGTAGTCGCGGATCCACGGGCCGAGGCGGGGATGTTCTACCAGCCATTGGTAGAAGCGTGGCGAGCTGCGGGCGAAACAGGCCGCCGCCAGGAGCAGGAAAGGGGTGGTGGGCAGAACGGGTACGAAGATGCCGATAACCCCCAGCGCTACGCTCAGCCAGCCAATGGCCAACAGAACGTAACGCAGGATCAGCGGGCGATTGCCAACGGGCGAGGGCACCCGGTCACTCAGTGGTGGCGAGGCTTGAGGATCGCCGGTTTCTCGTCCGGGGCGTTGCACAGCAGGTACAGGGCGGTGAGGGCTTCCGGGATCTGGACGATCATGTCGTCCATCAGGTTGGCGTCGGCGGCGATGTCGGAAAACTCCGGTTGCTCGTCGAACAGGCCGGAACCAACCATGATCGGCAGCAGCATTTCGCTGACTTCCTCTTCGGCGGTTTCGAACCAGGCGGCTTCGCGCAGGAACACGCCTTCCATGAAGCCGATGCACCAGCCACGCAACTCCGAATCGTCCGGGTCATCGCCCAGGTCCAGGTCGCACGGCAGTTCGAATTCTTCGTCGGAGGCCAGTTGACGGGCGATGTGGGCCTTGAGGCCGACCAGCGTGGCTTCGATCTCGGCACGCTGGGCTTCGTCGCTGTAATGCGGCTCTTCGGCGAACAGGGCGTCGATCCATTCACGGTCCGGCACCGTTTCTGCGCAGATGGACAGGGCGGTCAGATAGCCGTGAGCGGCCACGTAGTCCAGCGCCTCTTCGTGCAGCTCATCGGCGTCGAGGAAGACTTGCAGGCGGGTCAGTTGCTCAGCGAAGGACATTACGGGCTACCTTGGGGAATAAACAATGCGGGAATTCTAGGCCTTCTTGAGCGCCCAGGCCAGCCGCGTGGCGTATTTGCCTCTTGAAGGCCGGGGGGGGACACAAATGGAGGGCACCGCAGATCAAATGTGGGAGCGAGCTTGCTCGCGATGAGGGCGGCACATCCAGCACCTTCTCAAAATGACCCACCGCTATCGCGAGCAAGCTCGCTCCCACAGGACTTGTGGCAACAGAAGCAATGTGTTGGGCATCCCAGCCGCTAGCACCTCCTGTCAGCAGCCCCCTTTGCAACGAAGGCCTCGGGTATACTGCCGCGTTTTGTGATGCCCTGCGGCGTCCCGCCGGTTCGAAACGCACACTTACGATTTGCCGGTGCAGCGTTTGTGATCCTGAACCAGCCTTGCAGGGATGTTTTGGTGATTTTTGGAGTTTTTATGCTCGAACAGGCTCAACGCGTCCTCAAGGACATCTTCGGCTACGACAGTTTCCGTGGCCGCCAGGGTGCCATTATTGAGCGCGTGGCCAGCGGTGGCGATGCCCTGGTGCTCATGCCCACCGGCGGCGGCAAATCCTTGTGCTTCCAGGTTCCAGCGCTGTTACGCGACGGCCTGGCGGTGGTGGTCTCGCCGCTGATCGCATTGATGGACGATCAGGTCGCGACCCTTGAAGAACTGGGTGTCGCCGCCGCTGCGCTGAACTCCACCCTCAGTGCCGAGCAGCAGCGAGACCTGGCGACGCGGATCAAGCGCGGCGAAGTGAAAATGTTGTACCTGGCCCCGGAACGCCTGGTGCAGCCGCGCATGCTGGCGTTCCTGCAGAGCCTGGAAATCGCCCTGTTCGCCATCGACGAAGCTCACTGCGTGTCCCAATGGGGCCACGATTTTCGTCGCGAATACCTGCAACTGGGGCAATTGGCGGAACTGTTCCCCGACGTGCCGCGCATCGCCCTGACCGCCACCGCCGACAAGCGCACCCGCGAGGAAATCGTCGAGCGCCTGCACTTGCAGGATGCCGAGCGGTTCCTGTCCAGCTTCGACCGCCCGAATATTTTCTACCGCATCGTGCCCAAGGAGCAGCCGCGCAAGCAGTTGCTGGCGTTTCTCGCCGAACGCCGCAGCGATGCCGGCATAGTCTATTGCCTGTCGCGCAAGAAGGTCGATGAAGTGGCCGCGTTCCTGTGTGAGCAGGGGTTCCCGGCGTTGCCGTATCACGCCGGCCTGCCCAACGACCTGCGGGCCTATCACCAGAAGCGCTTCCTCAACGAGGAAGGTCTGATCATGGTGGCCACCATTGCGTTCGGTATGGGCATCGACAAGCCCAACGTGCGTTTTGTCGCGCACCTGGACCTGCCCAAGTCCCTCGAGGCGTATTACCAGGAAACCGGACGTGCCGGCCGTGATGGCTTGCCGGCCGACGCCTGGATGGCCTACGGCCTGCAAGACGTGGTGATGCTCAAGCAGATGCTGCAGAACTCCGAAGGCGATGAGCGCCACAAGCGCCTGGAGCAGCACAAGCTCGATGCGATGCTCTCGCTGTGCGAAGAAACCCGCTGCCGTCGCCAGACCTTGCTGGCCTATTTTGACGAAGACATGCCCCAGCCTTGCGGGCATTGCGACAACTGTGTCGATGGCGTGGAAACCTGGGACGCCACCGAACCGGCCCGCCAGGCCTTGTCGGCGATTTTCCGTACCGGCCAGCGCTATGGCGTCGGGCATCTGGTGGACGTGTTGCTGGGCAAGGACAACGAGAAGGTCCGCAACTTTGGTCACCAGCACCTTTCGGTGTTCGGCGTGGGCAAGGCGCGCACCGAGAGTGAGTGGCGTTCATTATTCCGACAACTGGTGGCCCGCGGTCTGGCCGACATCGACCTGGAAGGCTACGGCGGCCTGCGCCTGAGTGCGACGTGCCGGCCGTTGCTCAAAGGCGAGGTCACCCTCGAACTGCGCCGCGACCTCAAGCCGGCAACGGCGGTCAAGAGCAGCAAGAGCCAGGCCAGCCAACTGGTGCGTGGCGAAGAGCGCGATCAATGGGAAGCCTTGCGCGCCTTGCGGCGCAAGCTGGCCGAGGAACACGGTGTCCCGCCGTACGTCATCTTTCCCGACTCGACGCTGCTGGAAATGCTCCGCAGCCAGCCCACCTCCCTGGAGGAAATGGCTCGGGTCAGTGGCGTGGGCGCGCGCAAGCTGGAGCGGTATGGCGAGGCCTTCCTCCAGGTACTGGGTGGCGAGGCCGAAGCACCGAAAGCGGTGGCCGATGTGCGCCACGAACTCATCACGCTGGCCCGGGCCGGCATGACACCGTTGCAGATCGCCGGGCAATTGCAGTGCTCGGAAAAGAACGTCTACACGATGCTGGCCGAGGCCATCGGCAAACAGCAGTTGTCCCTGGAGCAGACGCTGGATCTGCCTGAGGAACTGATGGGCGAGGTTCAGGACGCGTTCCTGGATGGCGAAGGTGAGTTACCCCCAGTGTCTGAAGTCGCCGCACTGTTTGTCGGACGAGTTCCCGAAGGCGTGCTGTACTGCGTCAGGGCTGCGTTGCAGTCGGAATTTGAAGTCTGATCAGTGAGTTGCGTTCCTTTAACGATTCAGTACAAGGCGAGCCTTGCTTGAATCCAAAGCTCATGCTTAGCTGACTAATAATTAGTTTTTCTCTATTTCAGATCTGATGAGTTTTTTTATGCCGTTAACCGATCAACACCGTTTTGGCATGCAGTTGGCGCAAATGTCTCGAGGCTGGCGTGCCGAACTGGATCGTCGCCTGGCCGGGCTGGGCCTGTCCCAGGCGCGTTGGCTGGTGCTGTTGCACCTGGCCCGTTTCGAACAGGCGCCGACCCAGCGTGAACTGGCCCAGAGTGTCGCCGTCGAAGGCCCGACCCTGGCTCGGTTGCTCGACAGCCTGGAAACCCAGGGGTTGGTGCAGCGCCAGGCTGTGGCCGAGGACCGCCGGGCCAAGAAAATCGTGCTCTGCGCACCGGCACTCCCCTTGATCGAACAAATCGAAACCATTGCCACACAATTGCGTCGGGAGCTGTTCGAAGGTGTCGACGAGGCGGACATGCGCGTGTGCATGCGGGTCCACGGCACGATCCTGGCCAACCTGGAAAAGTCCTGAGGCATATCCCTGGCGTCAGACTTTTGAGATTCGCCGGTTAGCGAACTATAACCAGTACTAAGTGATCGTATTGGATGCGTTTACGCTCAGTCTGGTAGTCGAAAGGGATGCCCATGCTTGAAAGTTTGCAGTCCACGTTGCGCAGTTGGGTCAACGTGTCGGTCGTCTTGGGTGCCTTGGGGTTTCCGGCTTTGGCGTCAGCGCTGGGGCTTGGCGAGATCACGCTCCATTCCGCCCTGAACCAGCCGCTACGCGCCGATATCGCCCTGGTCGATGTGGCCGGGATCGGCGAGGGCGATCTGTCGGCCAGCCTGGCGAGCCCGGACGATTTCAATCGTGCGGGTGTGGAGCGGGTGTTCTTTCTCAATAACCTGCGCTTCACGCCGGTATTGCGCGGTGATCGCAGCTTCATTCGGGTGACCTCCAACAAGCCGGTGGAGGAGCCGTTTCTCAATTTCCTGGTGCAGCTCAATCAGCCCAACGGGCGTCTGCTGCGCGAATACACCGTGCTGATCGACCCGCCGGGCACGCCGGGTATCGTGCCAGTCCGTGACGAACCCTCCGCGGCCCCGCCGTCCATCAAGCCGCCCCCGGCGGTACAGGGCAAGCGCTACACCGTGGTGCAGGGAGACAACCCCTGGATTATCGCCAAGCGTCTGCATGACGCCGGCAGCAACGCGTCGGTCAATGAGCTGATGCAAGGAATCCAGGCCTTGAACCCCGGCAGTGACCGGCTTTCCATCGGCCAGCGCTTGTTGTTGCCCGATTCGGCCGTGCTGCCGACACCGGCTGCAACCCCTGCCGGCCAGGCCCCCGCCGCGTCCGATGAACAAATGGCCGCCAGCGTGCTGCAAAACCAGCAGCAACAGAAAACCATCGATGAACTGCAGGCCAGGCTCCAGGTCCAGGATGAGGAAATCGCCGGCCAGCGCCAGCAGATCAGTGAATTGCAGACCCGGCTGGCCGAGGTTGCGCCAGTCCCTGTTGCATCGACACAACCGCAACCGGCGCTTCCTGCATCGGAACCGGCGCCGCAAGCGCAACCCGCTACAGAGCCGGTAGTAGAGCCAGAGGGCATCGATTGGGCATGGGGGGCGGGGCTGGTGGGCCTGTTGGGGTTGCTGGCGCTGCTACTGTTTGTTCGGCGTCGGCAGCAGCAGGCCGAGTTGGAACCGATGACCGGGCGGCCCGAGCCGATGCTGGAGGAGGGCGATGAAACCTTTGCAGCAATCCCCGACACGGAACCGCCCGAGAGCGCCGCATCGTTCAATAACGGGGATACGCCCCAGGGTGATGTGCTGGAGGGCGTCGGGATCTACCTGACCTACGGTCGTTTCACCGAGGCCGCTGGGCTGTTGCGCGCCGCGTTGCTGGCGGAGCCGGAACGCACCGACCTGGGCCTCAAGTTGCTGGAAGTACTGGGCAAGCAGGGCGATGTCATCGGTTTCCAGGCCCAGGAACATCATCTACTGGCACAGGGTATCGATGCCGGGACGCTGGAGGATATCCGGGGGCGCTACCCCAAGGTTGCCATGATCGCCGCGCCGACAGTGGCATCGGTACAACCTCAGGTACCGGTTCTTGCACCTGCTTCGGCACCGACCCCGACCCCGACCCCTGCTCCTGAACGTGAGCCGTTGCCTGGTGACGAGTTCGAGTTGGACCTGGATGCACTGTCCATGGAAACCAGCTGGGACCTCGCCGATGCCCAGGACAATACTGCTGAAAAAGAGGACGTCTCACCCCATGCCGTCGAGGGCTTGTCGCTTTCAGGTTTCGACGAACCGGACTTGCAATGGGAAGCGCCACTGGAAACCGAGTCGCTGGACGATGCTTTCCTCGATAGCTTTGCCGACGAAGAACAATCGCTGGAGTTTGAGCCGCTGGCCCTTGAACCTGTTTCCCTGGACACCCTGTCCCTCGAGCCTCAGGCCCCGGAGCACTCGGTCAAGCTGGAACAGGCACAGAATTGCATCGACGATGGCGACCTGAAGACTGCCGTCACCCTGCTTGAAGAACTGCTCGAGGAGGGTGACGAACCCCTCAAGCAGACCGCCCGGGTGCTGCTGGCAGGGATCCGCTAAGGTTGCAGCACAGCCAACATCACCGACACTGACCCACCGCTATCGCGAGCAGGCTCGCTCCCACAGGGATTTGTGGTGGACAGCCATTGCGCGGACACCCATGGACCCCATGTGGGAGCGAGCTTGCTCGCGATAGCGGCCTGTCAGGCTATCAATCCAGCCCAGGCAAACGCCTACCCCTCAAAACGTCTGCCCCAGGTTCAGATACACCGCCTGTTCATCATCGTCGTTAAAGCCATAGCTGAAATTCAGTGGCCCCAGCGGTGTATCGAAACCGAGGAAAATGCTGGCGGCGTTGATGTAGCCGCTGTCGAATTCGTTGTCATTGTTCCAGGCCCGGCCGCGTTCCAGTGAGCCGCCGATGTACAGCGGGAAGTCCAATGGCAGGTAGGTCCGCGGTGTGAGGCGGCGGTAATACACAGCACGCATCAGGCTGATGTTCTGCCCGGAGACCCCGTCTTCGCGAAAGCCCGACAGTTGCCGTGCGCCACCGAGCACAAAGCTGGACGTCACGACCTCTGCGGTGTCCAGTGTTCGGCCGTAGCGCCCACCCAGGATGAAGGTGTCCGGGCCGCTGCTCAGGGCCTTGTCCAGTTTGAACTCCCACTGGCGGTAACGCTGGTCGGAACCCAGCCCCGGTTCGTATTGGCGCCAGGTCAGGCCGATGTCTTCCCCTTCATGGGGGAAATACACGTTGTCGAAGGAGTCGAAGGAGTACTTCAGCTCATAGAAGCCTTCATTGAAGTTTTCGCTGGGCTGGTCGTGATCGCCAATACGCACATCCGCCTTGCCCCAGGCCTGGCCGACACCAAAGCGGATTTCGCCGTTGTTGCCGATCTGGCGGCCCACGTTCAGCCCGAAGCCATAGCGCTCGACGCGATACTGGGCCACTGGATCGTTGTCCAGGATGGACTCCACGTTGCGCGACTCGAATCGCCCGTAGGGGGCGATGAAGTAGCGTGAGCCGACATCCAATGGCTGGTAGAACTCGCTGTACAACTCTTGCTTGCCGCCGATCTGCGCCCGGGTCAGCCATTCGGCGCCCAGGCGATTGATACCGTTGACCCGGTAGCTGGCCCCCAGGTTGAAAGCGCTGTCGCCGCGCATGTCGTCCGACAGGCTCAGCCCCAGTCGCAGGTAGTCGGTGCCGGTGCGCCTGCCTCGGGCGCTGATCACCAGCGTGTGGTCCGGGCCCTTGTGGACCACGCGGTATTGCACCTGTTCGAAGTAGTCCAGGCCGTACAGCGTGCCCATGTCGGTCTGCAGGCGTCCCAGATCCAACGGCTCACCGATCTGCTGGCGAACGTAATAGCGAATCACGTCATCACCGACTTTCGAGTCGTTCTCCACGCGAATGGCGGTGATGACCGGCGTGCGTTCGCTGGGAGTGCGCGCGGCCATGAGTTCGGCGTCGGGCGCCTCGGGCGGACGCAGAGGCGCCAGACGCGCCTGGAGTATCCGGGTGGCGCGGTAGCCGGCGTCGATCATTTCCCGGGCCTGGCCGAAATCGGTGGAGCCGAAGCTCGCCAGGGCCGGCTGGATCAGTACGTCGTCTTTTTTCAGGGTGGCCAGTTGCTCTTCAGAGTTGCGCCGGGTCATCAAGGTGGTCGACTGGTTCAGCACGTCGACCACTGTGACCAGTTGCTTGCGGTTGCGCAGCGGCGTACCGATGTCGACCACGATGGCCACGTCCACGCCCATCTCCCGGGCCACATCCAGCGGGATGTTGTCGGACATGCCGCCGTCCACCAGCAGCCGGCCGTCCAGTTCCACCGGGGCGAACACCGCCGGGATCGACATGCTGGCGCGAATGACCTTGGGCAGGTGACCTTTGCGGAACACGACTTTTTCACCGGTGGCGATGTCAGTGGCGACTGCGCGAAACGGGATCGGCAGTTTGTCGAAGTCCCGTGTATCGCTGGCGTGGGCCAGCAGGCTTTCGAGCAGCAGGGCCAGGTTCTGGCCCTGGATGACCCCCAAGGGCAGGCCGAGGCTGCCGTCGTCGCGAAAGCTCAGTTTCTGTTTTACCAGGAAGTCGCGGTCATCCTGCTTGCGCCGGAATGGCACGTCCTTGCGGGGTGGCGCATCGGACAAGGCCTGTTGCCAGTCGATGCCCAGGGCGAGTTTTTCCAGTTCGTCGATCTTGTAGCCCGAGGCATACAGCCCGCCGATCACCGCGCCCATACTGGTGCCGGCGATGGCATCGATCTTGATGCCTTGCTCTTCCAGGGCCTTGAGCACACCGATGTGGGCCAGCCCTCGTGCGGCGCCGCCGGACAGCACCAGGCCGATTTTCGGGCGTGGCGCGTCGACGGCGGGCTCGTTGGCATGGCCGAGCAGGGGCAACAGCAACAGAAGCAGAAGGGGCAGCAGGCGGCGCATCGTCAATCTCGGGGCGGGCGATCAAAGGCGGGTATTATAGCGACGCCTTCGAACCCAGGAGTTCCCCCGTCATGACTGAACACAAACCGGAAGTCGTCATCACCTATTGCACCCAGTGCCAATGGCTGCTGCGCGCCGCCTGGCTGGCCCAGGAGCTGCTCAGCACCTTTGGCGATGACCTGGGCAAGGTGTCGCTGGTGCCGGGCACCGGCGGTGTGTTCCACATCAGTTGCGACGGCACGCAGATCTGGGAGCGCAAGGCCGACGGCGGGTTTCCCGAGGCCAAGGCCCTCAAGCAGCGGGTCCGCGACCGGATCGATCCGGAGCGGGACCTGGGCCACAACGATCGGGTTCAGTGAGACGCGGCTTGGGCGCCAACCCCCGGTTTCTTTGAACCGCTCAGTTGGCTTGAGATCACGATGGCCGTGATGATCACCACGCCGCCCAGCAGCATGCGCAGGGTCGGGCTCTCATCGAACAGCCACCAGGCCATGGCGATGCCGTAGACCGGCTCCATGGCGAACACCACCGCTGCCGTGCGCGCCTTGATCACC
The DNA here is from genome assembly GCF_052112205.1 of Pseudomonas sp. Lb2C2. NCBI lineage: Bacteria > Pseudomonadati > Pseudomonadota > Gammaproteobacteria > Pseudomonadales > Pseudomonadaceae > Pseudomonas > Pseudomonas sp. Lb2C2. The sequence continues at coordinate 12,188 of NZ_JAUTYW010000009.1, forward strand.
GCCAGGCTGGCGACGAACAGACTGTGGGCCAGGCCGGTGCAGAACACGCCGAGCAAGCCGATCCACAACCAGTCGATGGGGCGAACGTCGCTCAATTGTGGCGCGGCCAGCGGCAGCAGGCACAACCCGACCACCACGTTCTGGCACAGCGCGGCCTGCACCGGCGGCACGTGCGCCGAGCCGGCACGGTTGGTCAATGACAGCAGGGAGAAGAGCAACCCCGAGAACATGGCCCACAGCAGGCCAGTGGTGGCGCCGCTGGCCAGATCGAAGTTAGGCGTGACCAACACCAGGCCGACGCTCACCAACACCACCAACCAGATTTCATTGGCGCGAATCCGCTCGCGGAAGATCAGCCCTTCAAGCAACACCGTGAAGGCCGGGAAGCTGGTGAACCCCAGCGTGGCGACCGCCACGCCGGCAACCTTCACGGCGATGAAGAAACTCACCCAATGTCCGGCCAGCAACAGCCCCCCAAGCAACAATCTTCGGCCATCCTGTGCCCGCAGTTTCTGCCAGCGGCTGCTACTGGCGAACCGGGCAAACATCGCCAGGGCGAGCACGGCGAAGACGGCGCGCCCGAACACAATGACCGTTGGCGAGGCCGCGGCGAGTTTGCCGAATACACCGGTGAGGCCAAACATGAGTGCGCCGATGTGCAGGGCGCCGAGGGCAGTACGAGGTGTCATTTCAATCCTTTCAACAGACAGTGGGGCAACTGGCGAGTGTCTTCTGTGGGAGCGAGCTTGCTCGCGAAAGCGGTGGTTCAGGCAATGCAGATATTGACTGACAGATAGCAATCGCGAGCAAGCTCGCTCCCACAGGATCGTCCCCTAGTATTTAAGCGTTTGGGAGGTGGTGGCGTCTGTCGCGATCCTAGCGATTTTTAGCGCGAAGCTAGCGCTGACGCCGCAGCTTGCCCGGCGAGACGCCGAATTCGCGCAGCACCGCAGCGGCGAAGGCACTTTGGGAGCTGTAGCCGACGCGGTGGGCGATCTCGCCGATGGGCAACTGCGAATCACGCAACAACGCCACGGCCTTGTGCAAGCGGCGGCTGCGGATGTAATCCATCGGGGTTTGCCCGCACTCGGCGACGAAGCGTGCGTGCAGGCGGGCGCTGGAGAGGTCGGCGATTCGCGCCAGGTCCGCCACTTGCAGCGGATAGGCGGCGTTCTGGTCGATGTGGGCGTTGAGTGCGGCGTAGGGCAGGCGCCGGCCGCCGAGGGTTGCCTGGCGAGCGTTATTGAGACTCGCCAGCAGCAGCACCGCGCCTTGCTGGGCGATCACCGGATCGTCCACCGGGCTGCCCGCCAACCAACTGACCAACTGGCTTTGCCCCGCATCCAGGGGCAGGCGCGCGGTGTCGTCGAGCAAACGGCGGCTGGCGTCGGCGTGATCCCCCAGGCATTGCCCGACCCAATCATCACTGGGCACATCCAACACCAGGCAGCGGCTGCCGTGGGGGCTGCCGCAGCCGTGATGCGCGCCGGCCGGTACCACCACGAAGCTTTGTTGCACCACCTGGCTGCCATGCCCTTCGACCTCGAAATCCAGCGCACCAGACAGCCCGAACACCAGTTGGGCATGGTCATGGCTGTGGGCGATCAAGTCGTGGCTGTAGTGGCGTAGCGTGAGGATCGGTCTCATCGCGGTCTCCCGTGTCAGGCCGCCAGCATACACCGAGGGCGCCACGCCCGGCGCTGTCATGCAATGGACTTGTGTTTGTCATGGGCCATTAACCGCTGACGTGCACAGTGGCAAAAACGATCAGAGGGTTGCCCAATGACCAGCGCCGAGCTCGCCAAACCCAGCCGCAAACAGCGTGTTCGCACCCTGTGGATTTCCGATGTGCACCTGGGTACCCGGGATTGCCAGGCCGAGCACCTGTCGCAGTTTCTCAAGGGCTACCACGCCGACAAGATCTACCTGGTGGGTGACATCATCGATGGCTGGAAGCTGCGCGGTGGCATGTATTGGCCCCAGGCCCACACCAACGTCATTCGCCGCTTGCTGACCATGAGCAAGCGCGGCACCGAGGTGATCTACGTCACCGGCAACCATGACGAATTCCTGCGGCGCTATTCGAAGCTGATCCTGGGCAATATCCAGTTGGTGGACGAAGCGGTGCACGTCACTGCCGATGGTCGGCACCTGTTGGTGATCCATGGCGATCAGTTCGATGTCATCACCCGTTACCACCGTTGGCTGGCGTTCCTCGGGGATTCGGCCTACGAGTTCACCCTCACGCTGAACCGCTGGCTCAACCATTGGCGCGCCCGTTACGGCTACGGTTACTGGTCGCTGTCGGCGTACCTCAAGCACAAGGTCAAGACCGCCGTCAGCTTCATCAGTGACTTTGAGGAAGCCATCGCCCACGAGTGTGTGAAGCGCGAACTGCATGGCGTGGTCTGTGGGCATATCCACCATGCCGAGATGCGCAAAGTGGGTGAGGTGGAGTACCTCAATTGTGGCGACTGGGTCGAATCCTGCACGGCGCTGATCGAGCACTGGGACGGGTCGATCGAGTTGTATCGGTTGGCAGAGGCCCAGGCGCGGGAGGCGCTGGCCAAGACTGAGTTGAAAGTGACCGAGCCGGTGTAGGCCGGCCTGACGCTTTCTAAAGCGAACACATAACCCCTGTGGCGAGGGAGCTTGCTCCCGCTGGGCTGCGCAGCAGTCCCTTTTTATGAGCGCTGCGCACTCAAGCGGGAGCAAGCTCCCTCGCCACAGGGATTTGCTGTGTCTGTCAGGCCGGTGTGTCAGTCATCGCCGCCTTGTAGATCGATTGCTTCGGCGCGGCAAACACCCTTTCCAGCATCGGCTCGAAGAAACTCAACGCCAGCGTGTCGTACTCGGGGTCGAACGCCGCCGCGTCATATTTCGCACAAAAGTCGATGGTCGCCTGGTACTGCGGATGATCGAAAAACTGCTCGCGCAGGTGCCGGTCCATGCCCAGGTGATGGAAGAAGTAGTAGCCCTGGAAAATCCCGTGTTTTTCCACCATCCACAGGTTTTCGGCGCTGACGAAGGGCTTGAGGATCGCCGCTGCGATGTCCGGGTGGTTATACGAGCCCAGGGTGTCACCGATATCGTGGAGCAGGGCGCAGACCACGTACTCCTCGTCCTGTCCGTCACGGTAGGCGCGGGTGGCGGTTTGCAGGGAGTGGGTGAGGCGATCCACCGGGAACCCGCCGAAATCGCCGTCCAGCAGTTTCAAGTGGGTCAGGATCCGGCTCGGCAATTGCCGGGCATAGGCGCTGAAATCGGCCGCGATGAGCGCCCAGTCTTCCTGGGTGCCGTCCTGCATGTGGGTAAAGCGTGCATGGGTGTTCATGGGCAGTCCTTTGGCTAGAACGCAACCTTGCCCAGCAGCATGTCGCGGTACATGACGAAATCGCCGAGCAGGCTGTAGAACGGGTGCTGGAAGGTGGCGGGACGGTTCTTTTCGAAGAAGAAGTGCCCGACCCAGGCAAAGCCGTAGCCGGCCACGGGCAGGGCGAGCCACAACCACCCGCTACCCACGACGAGGGCCATGACGAAAATCAGGATGACCAGGGAGGTGCCGATGAAATGCAATCGGCGGCAGGTGCTGTTGCTGTGCTCGCCGAGGTAATACGGGTAGAACTCGGCGAAGGTATTGAATTGTCTGGTGTTTTCCACGACTGCGCTCTCTGTGGTTATTGTTCTGGCGATCGATGCTTCAGGCTTCTCATTCAAGTCTAGAGTGATCATTTGCAACGGCCAGTGACAATGGGCGCCACTCTAGTGTCCGGTCTTACCAATAACGCCCCTTTTGGACGGCTTCTGTTGCCGTCCAAAAGGGGCGTTATTGGTAAGACCGGACACTGCTATCCTTCGCAAATCCAGCCGTACCCTGCGGCTCGTCATGCAAGTAAAACGTCATGAGCGAACGAACGACTTCTTCAAGCTGGGCGATGGGGATTGTCAAGGCGTTGGAAATGGACGGCCTGGATTGTCGGGCGCTGTTCCAGCAACTGGGACTGGACTTTGATGCGCTGGATGATCCGGATGCACGTTTCCCCCAGGACTCGATGACGCGGCTCTGGCTGCGGGCGGTGGAGGTGTCGGGTAACCCGGCCATTGGCTTGAACATGGGCAAAGTGGTGCGCCCGGCCTCGTTCCATGTGGTTGGCTACGCCTTGATGTCCAGTCGCACCCTGGCAGAAGGCTTTCAACGGCTGGTGCGATACCAGCGGATCATTGCCGAAAGCGCCGAATTGAGTTTTCGTCGGTTGGAAGAAGGCTACGGGCTGATCCTGACGGTGCATGGGGACCATCTGCCCCCCACTCGCCAAAGTGCCGAAGCGTCCCTGGCCTGTGCGTTGGCGCTATGCAGTTGGCTGACCGGGCGCGCCCTGCACCCGGTGAAAGTGCTGTGCCAAGGCGCCGAGCCCTTGGACCTGGCGCCTTATCAGCGAGCTTTCTGCGCGCCGTTGGTGTTCGACGCCCCTTATGACGCACTGATTTTTGAACGGGCCGACATGGAGGCGCCGCTGCCGACGGCCAACGAAGCCATGGCGCAGCTTCACGACCGGTTTGCCGGGGAGTATCTCGCGCGTTTTTCGGAAAGCCGCGTGACCCACAAGGCGCGCCAAGTGTTGTGCCGACTGTTGCCCCAGGGCGAGCCCAAGCGAGACGTGGTGGCGCAGACGCTGCATCTGTCGCAGCGCACTTTGCAGCGGCGCTTGCAGGAGGAAGGCACGAGTTTCCAGAGCCTGCTCGAAGACACCCGTCGCGAACTGGCCGAGCAGTACCTGGCGCAGCCGGGCATGACGCTGCTGGAAATCGCCTATCTGCTGGGTTTTGCCGACCCAAGCAATTTTTTTCGGGCCTTTCGCCGCTGGTTCGACACCACGCCGGGCGAGTACCGGGCACGGTTGTCGAGCCAGTCTTGACCGGTCAGTGACGCCAGAACGCCGGGATACACAGCACGAATACCGTAATGATTTCCAGTCGGCCCAGCAGCATGCCGCCTGACAGAATCCACTTGGCCGCGTCCGGCAGCGGTGCGAAGTTGCCAGCCGGCCCGATGGTTTCCCCCAGCCCCGGGCCGACACCGGACACGGTACTGGCTGCACCGGTCAGCGCCGTCATCCATTCCACCCCCAGCAGCGACAGCAGCAGCGCGATCACGCAGATGGTGATGGCGAAGAAGAACGAGAACGTAAGGATCGAGCGGACGATTTCTTCGTCGAGGCGATGACCGTTGTATTTCTGCTTGATCACCGCGCGCGGGTGGATCAGTTGATTAAGGTTGGCCCGCAGCAGGATGTAGGCGACCTGGAAGCGGAAGATCTTGATCCCGCCAGCCGTCGAGCCCGAGCAACCGCCGACGAACCCCAGGTAGAAGAACAGCATCAGCGAGAAATTGCCCCACAAGCTGTAGTCGCCCAGGGCAAAGCCGGTGGTGGTGACGATGGACGTCACGTTCAGTGCCACGTGCCGCAACGCGTCCAGCCAGTGCAGGTCGGTGGTTGCCCAATACCAGGTGCCGAGCACCAGCCAGGTCACCAGCAGTACGCCGATAAGCCCCTGGACCTGCTGGTCCTTGATCAGCGCCCGGCGATTGCCTCGCAGCGTCGATACATACAGGGCAAACGGTAGGCTGCCGAGGATCATGATGACGATGGTGACCCAGTGCACGGCCGGTTGGGTCCATTTGGCCAGGGACAGGTCCGAGGTGGAAAAACCGCCGGTGGAGATCGCCGACATCGCATGGTTGATGGCATCGAACAGGCTCATCCCGGCCCACCAGAGCGCCAGGGTACCTAGAATGGTGATGCCCACGTAGGACGCCACGATCAGCCGCGCCACCATGTGGGAACGGGGCATGACTTTTTCCGAGCGGTCCGACGACTCGGTCTGGAACAACCGCATGCCACCGATGCGCAGCAGGGGCAGGATCGCCACCGCCATGCCGATGAAGCCGATGCCGCCGAGCCAGTGCAGCAGCGAGCGCCACATCAGGATACCCGGGGACATGTTGTCCAGGCCACTCAGGACGGTTGCGCCGGTTGCGGTGATGCCGGACATGCTTTCGAAAAACGAGTCGGTGTAGCTGATCTTCTGGGTCAGCAGGAACGGCAGCGCGGCAAACACACACACCACCAGCCAACTGCTGACGGTCAGCAGGTACATGTCCCGCGGGCGCAGGTGGATGTGCTCCGGGCGTCCGGGAAGAATCAGGGCCAGGCCGGCAACAAAGGTGATCATGCTCGACCAGAGGAAAGACGGCAGGTCGCTGGTGCGCTCATAGATCAGCAGCGTGGCCATGGGCACGACCATGAAGATCGCCAGGGTGATCAGGAAGATGCCGATGATGAAACCAATGATCCGCAGGGTCGGCAACGCCATGAAGTCCGCTCAGGCTGAAAGGGAAGGGCGCCATTCTACCTGCGGCAAGCGGCATGTAAACCGGAAGCCGGCGGGGCCTGGGCGCTTGGCCGCGGAATTTGAGCTAACGAACTCGCCGCGCAGCCACTAGAATAGCCGGACATTTTTTCAGGAGGTGGCCGATGCAGGCTCTCGACGCTTTGCTCAACCGTGTTTCCGTCCCGCGCCTGGTGGACCCGGCCCCCACGCCGGAGCAGCGCGAACTCATGTTCGCCGCGGCCATGCGGGCGCCGGATCACGGCCAGTTGCGGCCATGGCGCTTTCTGACGGTCGAAGGGCAGGCGCGCAATCGCATGGGCGAACTGCTGGCCGAAGCGGCGCGGTTCAATGACCCGCTGGTACCGGAAGCGGTCGTGGAAAAGGCCCTCAACGGCCCATTGCGTGCGCCTTTGGTCGTGGTGGTGATTGCCCGCCTGCAGGACCATTTCAAGATCCCCAAGTCCGAGCAACTGCTGGCGGCCGGCTGCGCGGCTCATGGCATCCTACTGGCGGCGTATGCCCAAGGGGTCGGTGGGGTGTGGCGGACCGGTGAGCTGGCGTATTCGCCGCATGTGGCCAGGGGGCTTGGCCTTGAAGACGGGGAAGAGGTGATTGGTTTCCTCTACCTGGGCACGCCGCAGAAAGAAGCGCGTACGGCGCCGAAAGTGGAAACCGCCGAATTTGTCAGCGAGTGGACAGGCCTGTAGGTAGAGAGTCTGGCGCAGCGCCTGTGGTGAAGAGGACTTATCTGTGGCGAGGGGATAAATCCCCTCGCCACAAGGGGATTTGTTCAGCTATTTAAAGGCTGGTTATCTGCAAACGTCAGCAATCGCCTCGGCCAGCAGGTCCAGGCGCGTCGCATCGATGCCGGCCACGTTGGCCCGGCCGGTGCCGACCATGTAGACGCTGTGGCGCTCGCGCAGGTGCTTGACCTGTTCCGGGGTCAGGCCGGTGTAGGAAAACATCCCGCGTTGCACGCCGATATGGGCGAAGCGCTCGCGCAAGCCATGGGGTTCGAGGGCCTCCAGCAAGCCGCTGCGCAATTGCGCGATGCGCAGGCGCATGGCCTGGACTTCATCGGCCCACAGGCTCTTGAGTTCCGGGTTGCCGAGGATGGTCGCCACCACGGCCGCGCCATGGTCCGGCGGTGTCGACCACAGGTTACGGGCGATGTTTGCCAGTTGACTGCGGATGTCCACCAGCTTCTCGGCATCCCGGGCGCAGACGATCAACGCACCCGTACGATCGCGGTAGAGGCCGAAGTTCTTCGAGCAGGAACTGGTGACCAGCACTTCCGGCAGGGCCTGGGCAAACAGCCGGACCGCCCAGGCATCCTGCTCCAACCCATCGCCGAAGCCCTGGTAGGCGAAGTCGATCAGCGGTAGCAGGTCGCGGCTGCGCACCACCTCCAGCACCTGACGCCATTGCTCATGGGACAGGTCGAACCCGGTGGGGTTGTGGCAACAGGCGTGCAGCAGCACCACATCACCCTTGGGCGCCTGGTTCAGGACCGCCAGCATTGCCTCGAAATCCAGACGGTTATCGGTCCCCACGTACGGGTAATGACTGACCTTGACCCCGGCCGCGGCGAAGATGGTTTCGTGGATCGGCCAGGTCGGGTTGCTCAGCCATACGCCACGGCCCGGCAGGCACTGGGCGATGAAGTCGGCGCTCAGGCGCAGCGCACCGGTGCCGCCCGGTGTCTGGGTGGCGCCGGCACGTTTTACGCTGATCAGCGGCGAGTCGGCGCCCAGCACCAGCTCGTTGATCAACTGGCCGAACGCAGCGTCGCCGTGACCGCCGATGTAGGTCTTGGTGGTCTGGCGATCCACCAGTCGCTGCTCGGCCTGCTTCACGGATTGAAGAATCGGCGTCAAGCCCTGGGCGTCCTTGTAGACGCCCACGCCCAGGTCGAACTTGCTCGGGTTGCTGTCCGCCCCGTAGGCCTCCATCAGACCAAGGATCGGGTCGCCGGGTACCCGGCCGATGGCGTCGAAATGCATTACTTGCGGCCCTCGGCGGTCTTGGCCACGTCATCGGTGCGGGCGGCCATGATGAAGTCGTTGCGGTGCAGGCCCTTGATGGAGTGGCTCCACCAGGTCACGGTGACTTTGCCCCATTCGGTGAGCAGGCCTGGGTGGTGGCCTTCGGCCTCGGAGATTTCACCGACGGCGTTGGTGAATGCCAGGGCATGTTTGAAATTCTTGAACAGGAAAACTTTTTCCAGCTGCATCACGCCGTCGCGCACTTCGATGTTCCAGTCGGGGATCTGCTTGATCAGTACCGGCAGTTCTTCGTCGCTGACTTGTGGGGCGTCGGCGCGGCAGGCTTCGCAATGGGCTTGGTTCAGAGTGTTCATGGTGTGTTCCTGGATCGAATTTTTGAAAACGTCGATGCACCCACGCTAAAGCAAAGCCGCGTTGTGCAACAGACTCAATTGAGATTAAAAGACGCGGTTCACGCAGCCTTTGGTGGGAATTTCGGCGTGTGCAGGCCCAGTTCCCGACCGCGCTTGACCATGCCCATGATGTCTTCGTGGGCCAGGTCGAACAGGCGCTTGAGCTCGGGCAGCACGAAATACACCGGTTGCAGGATGTCGATGCGATACGGCGTGCGCATGGCTTCCAGTGGATCGAAGGCCTGGTGCTCGGGCTCGTCGGACAGGCAGTACACGGTTTCCTTGGGCGAAGACAGGATGCCGCCGCCATAGATGCGCCGGCCCTGTGGGGTCTCCACCAGGCCGAACTCGATGGTCATCCAGTACAGGCGCGCCAGGTAAACGCGTTCTTCCTTGGACGCCTGTAGGCCGAGTTTGCCGTAGGTGTGGGTGAATTCGGCAAACCAGGGGTTGGTCAGCAACGGGCAGTGGCCAAAGATCTCGTGGAAAATGTCCGGCTCTTGCAGGTAATCCAGCTCTTCACGGGTACGAATAAAGGTCGCCACCGGAAACTGTTTGCTGGCGAGCAATTCGAAAAAGGTCTGGAAGGGGATCAACGCCGGCACCCGGGCGACTTGCCAGCCCGTGGTCTCGCCCAGCACTTGGTTGATTTCGCCCAGTTGCGGGATGCGGTCGTGGGGCAGGCCCAGCTTGTCGATGCCGTCCAGGTATTCCTGGCACGCACGGCCTTCGATGACATTCAGCTGGCGGGTGATCAGCGTGTTCCACACCGCGTGTTCTTCGTCGGTGTAGTGGATAAAACCTTGCGCATCGGGCTCGCGGGCCACGTACTGCGTCTGCTTCATGCTGCTCTCCTGCTGATTTCCCTCTGGGGGAAGATGTGTTGTTTTTATGTCCAGCGATGCAATAGAGATAGCGCGAAGCAGCGGTGTGCGCATCGGCTTGGGGGGCGATGGATCAGGCGAACGAAAGCTCAAATCGTAAAGTATTCGTTACGATTTGGCCGGCACTACGATGTTGTCGGGTTTTTCAGGTGGGAATCGGCCTACATCTGTAACATAATCTTGACGACTATTTGCGTTGTCGCGCAGAAAACCTTTGTGGCGAGGGAGCTTGCTCCCGCTGGGGCGCGAAGCGGCCCTGTTTTTTGGGGCTGCTGCGCAGCCCAGCGGGAGCAAGCTCCCTCGCCACAGGGGGATTTGAATGACGCGCCTTTCTATCTCATACGCACCCGGGCCTCTTCATGCGCATCAAAGTCCATTGCCAGAACCGCATCGGCATCCTGCGGGACATCCTCAACCTGTTGGTGGAGTACGGCATCAACGTCGCCCGGGGGGAGGTCGGTGGCGAGCATGGCAATGCGATCTACCTGCACTGCCCGAACCTGATCAACATCCAGTTTCAGGCGCTGCGTCCGAAATTCGAAGGCATCGCCGGGGTGTTTGGCGTCAAGCGTGTAGGACTGATGCCTAGCGAGCGTCGGCACATGGAGCTCAACGCCTTGCTCGGCGCCCTGGAGTTTCCGGTGCTGTCCATCGACATGGGCGGTTCGATCGTTGCAGCCAACCGGGCGGCGGCGCAGTTGCTCGGCGTGCGGGTGGACGAGGTGCCAGGGATCCCCCTGTCCCGCTATGCCGAGGATTTCGACTTGCCGGAACTGGTGCGCGCCAACCAGTCGCGTATCAACGGCCTGCGGGTCAAGGTCAAGGGCGACGTGTTCCTGGCCGACATCGCGCCGCTGCAATCGGAGCACGACGACAGCGAAGCCATGGCCGGTGCGGTGCTGACGCTGCACCGGGCCGACCGGGTGGGCGAACGTATCTATAACGTGCGCAAACAGGAGCTGCGTGGCTTCGACAGTATTTTCCAGAGTTCGAAGGTCATGGCAGCGGTGGTTCGTGAGGCCCGGCGCATGGCACCGCTGGACGCGCCGCTATTGATAGAGGGTGAAACCGGCACGGGCAAGGAGCTGCTGGCCCGCGCCTGTCACCTGGCGAGTCCGCGCGGGCAATCGCCCTTGATGGCGCTCAACTGTGCCGGGCTGCCGGAGTCCATGGCCGAGACCGAACTGTTCGGCTACGGCCCGGGTGCCTTCGAAGGCGCCCGGGCCGAAGGCAAGCTTGGACTGCTGGAGCTGACCGCCGGGGGAACGCTGTTCCTCGATGGTGTGGGGGAGATGAGCCCGCGCTTGCAAGTGAAACTGCTGCGCTTTCTGCAGGACGGTTGCTTCCGGCGTGTTGGCAGCGATGAGGAGGTGTACCTGGACGTCAGGGTGATCTGCGCCACCCAGGTCGATTTGTCCGAACTCTGCGCCCGGGGCGAATTCCGTCAGGATCTGTACCACCGCTTGAACGTGCTTTCCTTGCACATTCCACCGTTGCGCGAATGCCTCGATGGTCTGGCGCCGCTGGTGGAGCATTTCCTCGACCAGGCCAGCCGCCAGATCGGCTGTGCCCTGCCCAAGCTGGCCCCGGCGGCGATGGACCGTCTCAGTCACTACCACTGGCCGGGCAACGTCCGGCAGTTGGAAAACGTGCTGTTCCAGGCCGTTTCCCTGTGCGATGGCGGCACGGTCAAGGCTGAGCATATCCGCCTGCCGGATTACGGCGTGCGCCAACCCCTTGGCGATTTTTCCCTCGAGGGTGGCCTGGACGAGATCGTCGGGCGTTTCGAGAAAGCGGTGCTGGAGCGCTTGTACTCCGAGCACCCCAGCAGCCGGCAGTTGGGCAAGCGGCTGGGGGTTTCCCATACGACCATTGCCAACAAGTTGCGTGAGTATGAAGTGGGCAAAGAATCTGGCGCGTGAAGATAGGCGTTTCGTGGCGAGGGAGCTTGCTCCCGCTCGATTGCGCAGCAATCGCCAAAAGTGTGGGGCCGCTACGCAGCCCAGCGGGAGCAAGCTCCCTCGCCACAGGGGGCGTCCATTGATCAGGATAGGCGGACACTTGCCGTAAGCGGCACGACACCGCCGGTTTTTCGTCTTCGATACTTTTGCAGAATCCCTTCCAGAACCCCCAGGCCCTTTGTTTACCGGGTCCATCCGCGCCAGAAAAAAGTTGGTCTGCAAATTGCTTAAGGCTGTGCAACACAGCAGTGGGCGGCAAACGTCCGGCATGCAGAGGAACGACAGTGGACAAGTACCTTTATGTGGCAATGACCGGCGCCAGCCAGAACGCACTGGCGCAGCGGGCCCATGCCAACAACCTGGCGAACATCTCCACCAATGGTTTTCAGAAAGACCTGGAGCAGGCACGTTCGATGCCGGTGTTCGGCGACAGCTTTCCGGCGCGGGCGTTTGCCCTGTCCGAACGGCCTGCCACGGATTTCACCCCGGGTGCGCTGATTGAAACCGGTCGTGACCTCGACGTGGCGGTCAGCGGGCCTGGCTGGATGGCTGTGCAGAACCCTGACGGCGGAGAAAGCTACGTGCGCACCGGCAGCCTCAATGTTGACGCCCTGGGTGTGCTGCGCGCCGGCAACGGCATGCCGGTAATGGGCAATGGCGGTCCGATCGCCGTGCCGCCGGAGCAGAAGATCGAGATCGGCCAGGACGGCACCATCAGCATCCGCGCCATGGGCGAAGGCCCGCGGGTGATGGCTGAAGTTGACCGCATCAAGCTGGTCAACCCGGACCTCAAGACCATGACCAAGGGCCTGGACGGTTCGATCCGTACCAAGGACGGCCAGCCGGCGCCCATCGACGGCAACGTGCAGTTGGTGTCGGGTTTCCAGGAGGCGAGCAACGTCAACGCCGTGGATGAGATGACCTCGGTGCTGGCCCTGGCCAAGCAGTTCGAGCTCCACGTCAAGATGATGAACACCGCCAAAGAAGGCGATGAAGCCATGGCTCGGGTCTTGCAGATCTAACTATTAATTACAGCGTCGCGCCGAAAAACAGGCGTACGAGGAGAATCGAATGCTTCCGGCTCTTTGGGTTGCCAAAACAGGTCTGTCCGCCCAGGACACCAACCTTTCCACTATTTCCAACAACCTGGCGAACGTTTCGACCACGGGTTTCAAGCGTGATCGTGCCGAGTTCCAGGACCTGCTGTATCAGGTAAAACGCCAGCCTGGCGCCCAGTCGACCCAGGACAGCGAACTGCCGTCGGGCCTGCAAGTGGGTACCGGTGTGCGCATCGTCGGCACCCAGAAAAACTTCAACGCCGGCAGCCTGCAAACCACCGAGCAGCCGCTGGACATGGCCATCGACGGTCGCGGTTTCTTCCAGATCCTGCAACCGGACGGGACCACGTCCTACACCCGTGACGGCACGTTCCACCTCGACTCCAATGGCCAGATCGTCAACGCCAGCGGTTTCGCCCTGGAGCCAGCGATCGTTATCCCGAACGATGCCCAGACCTTTACCGTGGGCCGTGACGGCACCGTGTCCGTCACCGTGGCGGGCAACCCGGCCTCCCAAGTGATCGGCAACCTGCAGACCGCCGACTTCATCAACCCGGCCGGCCTGCAAGCGGTGGGCAATAACCTGTTTCTGGAAACCGCCGCCAGCGGCGCGCCGCAAGTCGGCACTCCCGGCCTGAACGGTTTCGGTACCACGCTGCAGAACACCCTGGAAACGTCCAACGTGAGCACCGTTGAGGAGATGGTCAACATGATCACCACCCAGCGCGCCTACGAGATGAACTCCAAGGTGATCTCCACCGCCGACCAGATGCTCTCGTTCGTTACGCAGAATCTGTAATCACGTCGCAACGTCCGTCATTACGTAGACAGGGCGGCCCCAGGGTCGCCTGCAACACCAAGAGGTAGGGTCATGAAACGCTTCGTATCTGTTCTGGCACTGAGTGGGATCACCGCACTCGCGGGCTGTGTCGCGCCGACACCCAGGCCCAATGACCCGTATTACGCCCCGGTGTTGCCGCGCACGCCGTTGCCGGCTGCCGCCAATAATGGCTCGATCTACCAGGCCGGTTTCGAGCAGAACCTGTACAGCGACCGCAAGGCTTTCCGGGTTGGTGACATCATCACCATCACCCTGAACGAGCGGACCCAGGCCAGCAAGAACGCCAACTCGCAAATCGACAAGACCAGCGAGACCAGCGTCGGCCTGACCTCGCTGTTCGGCTCCAGCCTGACCACCAACAACCCGATCGGTAGCGGCGACCTGAGTCTCAATGCCGGCTACAGCGCTGATCGGGCCACCAAGGGCGACAGCCAGTCCGGCCAGAGCAACAGCCTGACCGGTTCGATCACCGTGACCGTCGCCGATGTGTTGCCCAACGGCATCATCGCCGTGCGTGGCGAGAAGTGGCTGACGCTCAACACCGGTGACGAACTGGTGCGCATCGCCGGCATGATTCGCGCCGATGACATTTCCACTGACAACACTGTTCCGTCGACCCGTGTAGCCGATGCGCGCATCACCTATTCGGGTACCGGTGCCTTTGCCGATGCGAGTCAGCCGGGCTGGTTCGACCGTTTCTTCCTCAGCCCGAAGTTCCCTTTTTAGGTGGCCCAGTTGAATCTTAAGCAGCTGTTGATCGGTGCCCTGGTGATGTCGGCGGCCTTTACCGCTCAAGCCGAGCGTTTGAAGGACATCGCCAGCATTTCCGGCGTGCGTTCCAACCAGTTGATCGGCTACGGCCTGGTCGTGGGCCTGAACGGTACCGGTGACCAGACCACCCAGACCCCGTTCACCCTGCAGACCTTCAACAACATGTTGTCGCAGTTCGGCATCAAGGTGCCGGCCGGCTCCGGCAACGTGCAGTTGAAGAACGTCGCGGCGGTGTCGATCAGTGCCGATCTGCCGGCGTTCGCCAAGCCTGGGCAGCAGGTGGATATCACCGTCTCGTCCATCGGTAACTCCAAGAGCCTGCGCGGCGGTACCTTGCTGCTGACGCCGCTCAAGGGTATCGACGGCAACGTCTACGCCATTGCCCAGGGCAACCTGGTGGTGGGCGGTTTCGATGCCGAGGGGCGCGACGGTTCGAAGATCACCGTCAACGTTCCGTCGGCCGGCCGCATCCCAGGTGGTGCGTCGGTGGAGCGGGCGGTGCCGAGCGGTTTCAACCAGGGCAACAGCCTGACGCTGAACCTCAACCGTTCCGACTTCACTACCGCCAAGCGCATTGTCGACAAGATCAACGACATGCTCGGCCCAGGCGTCGCCCAGGCCATCGACGGCGGCTCGATTCGCGTCACCGCGCCACTGGATCCGAGCCAGCGGGTCGACTACCTGTCGATCCTGGAAAACCTTGAGGTCGACCCGGGCCAGGCGGTGGCGAAAGTCATCATCAACTCGCGTACCGGCACCATCGTGATCGGCCAGAACGTCAAGGTGTCTCCGGCCGCCGTGACCCACGGCAGCCTGACGGTGACCATCACCGAAGACCCGATCGTCAGCCAGCCGGGGCCGTTGTCCAACGGCCAGACCGCCGTGGTACCGCGTTCGCGGGTCAATGCCGAGCAGGAAGCCAAGCCGATGTTCAAGTTCGGCCCGGGCACTACCCTGGATGAAATCGTCCGGGCGGTGAACCAGGTCGGCGCGGCACCGGGCGACTTGATGGCCATTCTCGAAGCCTTGAAGCAGGCCGGCGCGTTGCAAGCCGACCTGATCGTGATTTAAGGAACACGGCCATGGTGGATATGCGCAAAGGCGCCTTGATCAGCGGGGATTCGGGGTCCTACTCGGACTTGAACCGCTTGAACCAGCTCAAGGTCGGCGACAAGAACAGCGAAGGCAACCTGCGCAAAGTGGCGCAGGAATTCGAGTCGCTGTTCCTCGGCGAAATGCTCAAGTCCATGCGTTCGGCCACCGAGGCCTTGGGCAAGGACAATCCGATGAACACGCCGGAAGCCAAGCAGTACCAGGAAATGTACGACCAGCAGTTGGCCGTTTCCATGTCCCGCGAAGGCGGTGGTATCGGCCTGGCCGACGTGCTGCTGCGCCAGATGTCCAAGAACAAGCCGCTGGTGTCTGGCGAGGCGGCGACATTGTCGGCTGCCAAGCAGCAAGAGGTGCAGGACAAGGTCGCCAAGGCGCCGGTGCCGACGCCAGTGGCGGCCGGGACCCTGCCCACCGATGGCCCGTTGTCGCGTATCAGCGGCCAGCGTCCGTTGTGGGCTTCGCGGGCCGTGAGTGCGCCGCAAGGGGCTGAGGGCGTCCATCGCAACGACATGGAATTGCTCAACCAGCGCCGCCTGGCCCTGCCGCCGAAACTGGCCGACCGCCTGCTCGCCGGCCTGGTGCCTTCGGCGTCGGCCAATGCCGATGTGCCTGCGCAGAACTTGCTGCCTGATCGCGCCATCGCCGCCGTCAAGCCGGCCACCGGCGAACTGGCCAATGGCGACTGGCTGGCCGCGCTCAAGGCTTCCGAGCCCAAAGGCGACATGCAGGTCTATGGTCGCGCCGTGGCACAGCCACCGCTGGCACCGGCACGCAAGGCCTTCCGCGATGCCGATGAATTCGTCAACGCCATGCTGCCAATGGCCAAGGAAGCGGCGGACCGCATCGGTGTCGACCCGCGTTACCTGGTGGCCCAGGCCGCCCTGGAAACCGGTTGGGGTAAATCGGTCATGCGCCAGCCCGATGGCAACAGCAGCCACAACCTGTTCGGCATCAAGGCCAGCGCCAATTGGAAGGGCGATTCGGCGCGGGCGATCACCAGCGAATTCCGCAATGGCGCGATGGTCAAGGAGACGGCCGAGTTCCGTTCCTACGCCTCGTACCGCGACAGTTTCCATGATCTGGTCAATCTGCTGCAAAGCAACAGTCGCTATCAAGATGTACTGAAGTCGGCCGATAACCCGGAACAGTTTGTACGCGAGTTGCAGAAAGCCGGTTACGCCACCGACCCGAACTACGCCAGCAAGATTTCGAACATAGCCCGGCAGATGACGAGTTACCAAAACTACGCGTCGGCTGGTGCCACCACGACTTTATAAGGTCTGAACCATGAGTTTGCTCAATATCGGGATGTCGGGTCTGTCCGCAAGCCAGACCGCACTGGTGACCACGGGTAACAACATCGCCAACGTCGATACCGCTGGGTATTCGCGTCAGCAGACCGTGCAGACCACCAAGGCGTCGAACCAGTACGGCAACGTGTTCATCGGTTCCGGCACAACCCTGGCGGACGTGCGCCGGGTGTATAACGCCTATCTCGAAGCGCAACTGAAAACCACCACCTCGCTCAACAGCGACGCGGCGGCCTATCAGGGCCAGATCACTCCGCTCGACTCCCTGTTGTCCGACAGCGGCACCGGTCTCAACGGGGCATTGACCAAGTTTTTCGCCTCGGTGCAGAACGTCAACGCCAAACCGGGTGACGATGCATCCCGCCAGTTGCTGCTTAGCGATTCCCAGGCCCTGAGCAACCGTTTCAATTCGATTGCCAGCCAGTTGACGGAGCAGAGCCAGAACATCAACGGCAACCTGTCGAACATGGTCGAGCAGGTCAATAACCTGGCGGCCACCGTTGCGCAGTTGAACAAGAAAATCGCCGAAGTCTCCAACGCCGGCGGCGCCCCTAACGACCTGCTCGATGCCCGCAGCGAAACCATTCGCCAGCTCTCGACCTTCACCGGCACGCAGGTCGTCGAGAACGGCAGCAGCCTGGACATCTACCTGGGCTCCGGCCAACCGTTGGTGATGGGCAATACCGTCAATACCCTGGAAGCGGTGCCGGACAAGAACGATCCGGGTCGTATTGGCATCCAGCTCAACAGCGGCTCCAGCTCCATGGACCTGACTTCGGTGCTCACTGGCGGCGAAATCGGTGGCCTGATGCGCTACCGCAGCACCGTGCTCGACCCAGCCATGAACGAGCTGGGGCGCGTGGCCCTGGTGGTCGCCGACCAGATGAACAGCATCCAGGCGTCGGGCATCGACATGAACGGCGCCTTCGGCTCCAACCTGTTCAGCAACATCAACAGCACTGCGCAAATGAGTCAGCGCAGCGTTGCGTCGTTGAACAACAGTGCGGGCTCCGGCAACTTCAACGTGTCCATCGAAGACACCGGAAAACTGACCACCAACGACTACAAAATTACCTTCACCAGCGCCACCAATTACACCGTGCAGCGCTTGCCTGACAACACGTCGATGGGCGCATTCAGCACTACGACTACGCCAGCACCGATCGTCGATGGCTTCTCGCTGACCTTCGCCAGTGGCACCGCGGCCGCAGGCGATTCGTTCAAGATCACCCCGACCCGCAACGCGGCGACCAGCATCAAGACCGAGATGACCGACTCCAAGCGGCTGGCAATTGCCGCGCCGTTGGGCGCCGCCATCGTGCCAGGGGGCAGCGGTACGCTGACCATTCCGGCCAGCGGTCAGCCCACCATGACCACGAAGCTGGACATCTACGATGAGGCCACCACCAGCATCATCCAGAACGGCATCAAGAATTCCATGCCGGTCAAAGTGGTGTTCGGCGCGACGTCCACTGATGGCACCAGCCAGGCTTACCAATTACTCGATGCCAAGGGCTTCGAGATCAGCAATGGCACGATCAAGCCTGGCCAGAGCAACACCCTGAGCCTGAGCGTTCCGCTCACGGACGCCAGCGGCAACCCGATCATGGATTCGTCCGTACCGCCGGTGCAGCGCACCGTCACGTTCGACATGTCCATTGCCGGCGCGCCATCCGAGGGTGCTGGTATCAATGTCAGCCTCAGCCAGCCCGGCACCCTGGACAACCGTAACGGCACCGCCCTGGCCGGTTTGCAGACCGCCAAGACCGTGGACACCGGTTCTTCCAGCGCGGGCATTTCCTTGAACGATGCCTACGGCAAGCTGGTGGAAGGCGTAGGTTCCAAGGCCGCCCAGGGCAAGCTCGACAGTGCCGCCACCGGTGCGATCCTGGACAACGCCAAGAACGCCCGCGACTCACTGTCGGGCGTGGACCTGGATGAGGAAACCGGCAACCTGGTCAAATTCCAGCAGTACTACACCGCGTCTTCGCAGATCATCAAGGCTGCGCAGGAAATTTTCAGCACGCTGATCAACAGTCTTTAAGGAGCCGTAGCCCATGCGCATTTCCACCTCCCAGTTTTACGAAAGCACGGCTGCGAACTATCAGAAAAACTTCGCCAACGTGGTCAAGACCAGCGAAGAGGCCAGCAGCCTGGTGCGCGTGAACACCGCTGCCGATGATCCGGTAGGGGCCTCGCGTCTGCTGCAACTGGGCACGCAAGCATCGATGCTGGCTCAGTACGAAACCAACACCAACACCATCAAGGCAACCCTGGGCACCACTGAAGCGGTGATGACCAGCATCGGCAACGTGCTGCAACGCGCCAAGGAATTGGCCGTCGGTGCCGGCAACGCCGGCTACACCGACGCCGACCGCCAGGCCAACGCCTCGGAGCTGGCGCAGATCGAAGAGCAGTTGCTGAGCCTGATGAACAGCAAGGACGAAAACGGCAAGTATATTTTCGCCGGCTCCAAGGGCGACACCATTCCGTTCACCCGCAACAACGATGGCAGCTACAGCTATAACGGTGACCAGGTGACCCTCGACCTGCCCGTCGGCGACACCATGTCGATGGCCACCAACAGCACCGGCTGGGAAGTGTTCCAGCAGGCCGTCAACACCAGCCGCAGCCAGGTCACCATGACCGCGCCTGCGGTGGATGATGGCCGCGTGGTGCTGTCCAACGGCCAGGTGTCGTCCAGTGTCAGCTACAACAGCAAATTCCGCAGTGGCGAACCGTACACCGTTGAGTTCACCAGCGGCACGCAACTGAGAATCACCGACTCCGGCGGCAACGACGTCACCGCCGAAGCCAGCCAGGGCGGTGCTTTTGATCCCAACAGCAAAAGTGGTCAGGCGGTACAGTTCCGTGGCCTGGAACTGACCCTGAACATCAACCTGCAAACCGGTGATACCGCGGGCACTGTGTTGCCTGGCCACACCTTCACTCTGGCCGCCAAGCCGGATACTTTTGTCACGACCCGCAGCCCGGGCAACCCGACCACGGTCCAGGTCACTGGCAGCGAAATCACCGACCCGGTGGCCTACCACGCCAGTTTCCCTACCGGTGCGGCCGTACTGAAGTTCACCAGCGCCACCGATTTCGACCTCTACACTGCGCCGCTGACCGCCAACAGCCAGCCGGTGTCCAGCGGTACCCTGGCCGGCAACGTGGCCACCGCCTCGGGCGTGAGCTTTACCCTGGACGGTACGCCTGCCGCTGACGATCAGTTCAGCATCGCGGTCAACACCCACGAAACCCAGAACATTCTGGACACCGTGAACCAGCTGAAAACCGCGCTGAACACGCCGACCAACAACGATCCGATTGCGCTGCAAAAGCTGCAGGCTTCGCTGGCCTCCGGCATCGGCAACCTGGCCAGCGGCACCGATCAGTTGTCCAGCGCCTTGAGCTCGGTAGGTGGGCGTGGCCAGGCTCTGGAAACCCAAAGCGACACGAACCAGAGCCTGCTGTTGGCCAATAACCAGACTCAATCGTCGATTCGTGATTCCGATGCGGCCGAAGTGATGACTCGCCTGACCTTGCAGCAGACCATGTTGCAGGCCTCGCAACTGGCTTTCAGCAAGATCACCCAGTTGGGCCTGTTCAACAAGATCTGAGCCGGTATCGACCGAGCCGCCAACCGTCTTTTTTTAAGCGGTTCCGGGGCTCCGACCTGAAAAGGCCGGGGCCCGCCGCTCGAGAGTTTTAACCGTGAAGTCACTTCCGCTCGTCAGTATCGTCATCCCCGCCTACAACCCTCGGTTCTTCGACCAGGCACTGCTCAGTGCCCTGACCCAGACCTACGAACACATCGAGATCATCGTTTGCGATGATTCGCCTAGCGATGAGATTCGCCAGATCGTCGAATCGTTCACTGAACCGTCCCATCCGATCCGCTACTTGCGAAACCCACAGCGACTGGGGCTTCAGGGCAACCTGTTGCGCTGTGTCGAAGAGGCCAGCGGTGAGTTCATCAAGGTGCTGTGCGACGATGACCGTCTATTCGCGCCGAGCATTGCGATGCAGGCCCGGGCGTTGATGGATCATGCTGACGTGAGTGTGGTGTTTGCGCTTCGGCTGTTGTGCGACGCAGGCAACTTCATCTTGCCACCCCGGGTGGATAACTGCCGCTTCTCGCCTAATGACGCCTTGCTCAAGGGCGACGACATGCTGGCGATTTTTGAGAAAACACCTACCAACTTTGTCGGTAATTTCAGTTCCGCCCTGATGCGCCGGGCCGATGTGCTGGAGTTGTTGCCCGCCCTGATTCAGGACGGTGCCGGTTTTGTTGCGGTGCTCGATTTTGCTTTGTTTGTCTGCTTGATGCGACGCGGCAACCTGATTGCCTTGAATACCGTGTTGAGTATCGAGCGTCTCTACCCGGAGCGGTTGAGCAAAACCCCGGAAATGCTCAAGGCTGCCAAATCAGAGTGGGAATGGCTGGCGCAGATGCTTGTTGCACGCAGCGGTGAAGCGGCTCCAGCCTCGGGTTGGGTGCGCTGCATCGATTTGAATAAAGTCACTGACCAGCCTCATGCCTGGCAGGAGCTCTGCGTAACCCGCGTGCTGGGCAACCGCAATACCGTCGTCAATGGTCGGGTAGGCGCCCAGAGCGAGAGCTATGCCGAGTTCTACCGTGAATGGCTGTCGAATCGTCGTTTCAGTGAGGTCGAACAGCGTGTCATGCCTGCGCGCATCGACAGTTGGCCGTTGCGGCCGAACATCGTGCCCATTGTCATCGACGGTGCCGGTGATGATGTGGCATTGGCGTCCACGCTGCGCAGCATAGACGGCCAGCTCTATCCGGCCCAGGCTGTCGTGGTGCTTTCCGACGCCCGTTGCGAGGCCAATGACCGGGTGTTGCAGTTGCCCTATCAGCCCGATTGGGCGCGGCAACTCAATGCCATTGTCCCGCAGTTGGAGGGCGCGCATTGGTTCTATCTTCTGCGCGCTGGCGATACCCTCCGTGATTCAGCGTTGTTGATCCTGGCCGAACGCGTGGCCGGGAAACCGGGAATCCTCTGCGCTTACAGCGATGAGGGCGCACTGGTAAACGGCGAGTCCATCGAGCCGGTATTCAAGCCTGATTTCAACCTCGACCTGATGCGCGCCTATCCCTACGTCGGCCGGGCCCTGGCCTTCGAGCGTGAGCGTTTCATGACCGTGGGCGGTTTCGACCCGGCCCATGGCGAGCTGGCACCTCACGATTTGCTCTGGCGGTTGGTAGAAGAGGCTGGCCCGCAGACCATCGAGCACATTGCCGAGATTCAGGTGGAGTCGACGCTGAGCTTCGCCCAATGGCTGTCGTGGCCAGGAGTTATTGAGGGCAACGCCCCTATGGTCAGCGCTCACCTGGCGCGCATCGGCGCACCTCATGAGATTCGCCAGGATATGCTGCCGCTGATCAATCGCATCGACTACCGATATGGCATTCGTCCGTTGGTGTCAATCATCCTGCGTACGGGGGATTCGCTGACAGCCTTGCAGCGCTGCTGCGAAAGCCTGATCGAGCGCACGGCCTATACGCATTATGAAATTCTGATAGTGGATAGCGGCGCCCGGGATCCTGCCATGCTCGGCTGGCTGGCGGACATGGCGCAGTTGGGCGCAAGCATGCTGCGCGTGCTGCGCTACGCCGGTGACGACAATGAGGCTGCGGTGCGTAACTTTGCCGCGAGCCAGGCCCGGGGCGACTACTTGTTGCTGCTTAGCCCACAGATGGTCATTTGCGAAAGTGATTGGTTGGACGAGCTTATCAACCATGCCTTGCGCCCGGAAGTCGCGGTGGTCGGCGCAAGGATACTCAGCCCCCAGGGTACGATTGTCGGCGCAGGGCAGATCCTCGGGTTGGCCGGACCGGTGGGATCACCATTTTATGGCGAGTCCGCGACCTCGCGTGGCTACATGCAGCGTCTGCACACGACTCAGAACTGGAGTTCGGTCAGCAGCGACTGCCTGATGGTTCGCAAGCAGGTGTTCGAAGAGCTCGATTGTCTTGATGAAGCGACGTTCACCCAGGGCCTCAGTGACGTCGATTTGTGCCTGCGCATAGGTAAGGATGGCTATCTGGTGGTCTGGACGCCTTACGCCAGCGTCATGCAAGCGACCGGGCAATCGCCAGCCCAGCCGGAAGAAGCGTTGCAGGAACGCGAGCGTGAAGTTTTCTATCGCAAATGGCTGCCGCAGATTGCTCGTGACCCGGCTTACAGTCCTTCCTTGAGCCTGGGGGCTTCCAGCTTCGGTCTGGAACCCTCGCTACGCAATAACTGGAACCCGTTTTGCACCCGTACATTGCCACTGGTACTTGGTTTGCCAGTCAATGCCACAGCAGTTGGTCATTATCGCGTCACGGCCCCTCTGGCTGAGCTTGAAGCTGCCGGTCGAGTGATTGCTCGGGTGGCCTACGAGTCGCCTTCGACCGTTGAAATCGAGCGGCTGTCTCCAGATGCCATCGTGTTGCAGGGGCGCTACAGCGAAGGTGCTGCTGGCGACATTCTACGAATGAAGAAGTATTCCGGCGCTTTTAGGATTTTTGAACTCGACGACTACATCGTAAGCGCGCCCAAGAAAAATACCCACACGCGCAACAAACCGGTCAACACCGAGCAGATGTTGCGCGAGGGTATCGCGTTGTGTGATCGCGTGGTGGTGACAACTCAACCGCTGGCGGATGCCTTATCCTGCATGCACAACGAGATCCGCGTGGTGCCTAACATGTTGCGACCCGAGCCATGGGCCCGGTTGAGCAGCCGGCGCGGAACATCCTCCAAGCCACGGGTCGGCTGGGGCGGCGGGACCAGCCACAGCGGCGATCTGGAAATCATTGCCGACGTCGTCCGCGAACTTGCCAATGAGGTGGAGTGGGTGTTCTTCGGGATGTGCCCGGAAGTGTTGCGCCCCTACATTCATGAATTCCACGCCTCCGTCGGGTTGCAGACTTACCCGTTCAAACTGGCCAGCCTGAACCTCGACCTGGCACTGGCGCCGCTGGAGTTCCACATCTTCAACGACTGCAAGAGCAATCTGCGCTTGCTGGAGTACGGCGCCTGCGGCTACCCGGTGATCTGCACCGACACCAAGGCCTACGACGGCTTCCTGCCGTGTACCAAGGTACGCAGCAACAGCACCGAGGAATGGATCGCGGCAATCCGCATGCACTTGGCCGACCCTGACGCCAGCTACCGCATGGGCGATGAACTGCGCGAAGCGGTGTTGCGCGACTACATGCTCAGCGGCAAAAACCTGCAACATTGGTTGTGGGGTTGGTTGCCGGACTAGCTCTGACAAAACTTGGATCAGTGGCGACTTTAGTCGCCTTTTTTTCGCCTCAGTCTCCATGCCCACAAGCCGATAAAGGCAGATGAGTTTTTTTGATCGCGAGCGGTTTTATCCAATGCTGCTTGAAAAAATACCCGGTTTCTCAACAGAGCAAGGAAGAAGCAAATGGCAGTGATAAATGGAACGAGCGGCGTGGATACACTGGCCGGGAGCAGTGATGACGACGAGGTCTATGGATTGGCCTCCAATGATGTACTCCTGGGTAGCGCTGGGGCGGACAGGCTGGATGGGGGGACGGGGGTCGATACGGTGGATTATTCCGCTTCGACGGCTGGCATCGACATTGATATTCGCAACGGTGTCGGCCGGGCTGGTGTCGGTGGTGATGCCGAGGGCGATACGCTGGTCGCTATCGAAAAAGTTATCGGTACGGCATTTGATGACACTTTCACGAGCGCGATTGGTGGCCCTACTTTTGAAGGCGGCGCCGGTAACGATGTTTATAACGTCGCCACAAGTGGCGTGAAAATAATTGAGCAGGACAATGGTGGCATCGACGAGCTGCGTACCAGCTGGAAGTTGATGACCATGGACCCCTTCATTGAAAACATGACCTACACCGGCAGCACAGACTTTACCGGTTACGGCAACGCCAGCGACAACATCATCACCGGCGGCGTGGGCAACGATGTGCTGTTCGGTGGTGACGGCGCCGACCAGTTCTTTGGCGGCGCGGGGCTGGACGTGGCCGGTTATACCGACAGCAAGGTGGCGGTGAACATCAACCTCAAGACGGGTGTTCACTCGGGCATTGCGACTGGCGACACCTTTACCGACATCGAAGTGATTCGTGGCACAGGTGCTGCCGATACCTTCGTGGCGGACGGTCGGGCGATTGGCTTCGACGGCGGCGCGGGCATCGACACGGTGGATTACTCGACGTCGGCCGAGGCGATCAATGTCGATATTCGGGCCTATAAAGGCTTGCCTGGGATTGGCGGTGATGCCGAGGGCGACACGCTGGAAGGGATCGAAAAGGTTATCGGTACGGCGTTCAATGACACGTTCACCAGTGCCTGGGGAGCCGTGACGATGGAAGGCGGGGCAGGGGACGATCTCTATACCGTCAATACCAGCGGCAACAAGACGGTCGAGTTGGCTGACGGCGGCTACGACGAAGTTCGCACTAATCAGGCCACCTTCACCCTGAACCCGTTCATCGAAAAACTGACCTACACCGGCACGGCGACGTTCACCGCGTACGGCAACGCCAGCGACAACATTATCATCGGCGGCGTGGGCAACGATGTACTGTTCGGTGGTGACGGCGCCGATCAGCTCTTCGGCGGCGCGGGGCTGGACGTGGCCGGTTATACCGACAGCAAGGTGGCGGTGAATATCAACCTCAAGACGGGTGTTCACTCGGGCATTGCGACTGGCGACACCTTTACCGACATCGAAGTGATCCGCGGCTCAAGTTACAACGACACCTTCGTGGCGGACGGTCGGGCGATTGGTTTCGACGGCGGCGCGGGCATCGACACGGTGGATTATTCCACTTCGACCGAAGCGATCAATGTCGATATCCGCAATTACAAAGGCCTGCCAGGTACCGGCGGTGATGCCGAGGGCGACACGCTGGAAGGTATCGAAAAGGTCATCGGTACGGCGTTCAATGACACATTCACCAGTGCCTGGGGCGCCGTGACGATGGAAGGCGGGGCAGGGGACGATCTCTATACCGTCAATACCAGCGGCAACAAGACGATCGAGTTGGCTGACGGCGGCTACGACGAAGTACGCACTAATCAGGCCACCTTCACCCTGAATCCGTTCATCGAGAAACTGACCTACACCGGCACAGCGGCTTTCACTGCTTACGGCAGTGTCACTGACAACATCATCGTCGGCGGCGCAGGCAATGACGTGCTGTTCGGCGGTGACGGCGCCGATCAGCTCTTCGGCGGCGCGGGGCTGGATGTGGCCGGTTATACCGACAGCAAGGTGGCGATGAACATCAACCTCAAGACGGGTGTTCACTCTGGTATCGCTACCGGCGATACCTTTACCGACATCGAAGTGATCCGCGGCTCAAGTTACAACGACACCTTCGTGGCGGACGGTCGGGCGATTGGTTTCGACGGCGGCGCGGGCATCGACACGGTTGATTACTCGACGTCGACCGAAGCGATCAACGTCGATATTCGCGTCTATAAAGGCCTGCCTGGAATTGGCGGTGATGCCGAGGGCGACACGCTGGAAGGGATCGAAAAAGTCATCGGTACGGCGTTCAATGACACATTCACCAGTGCCTGGGGCGCCGTGACGATGGAAGGCGGGGCAGGGGACGATCTCTATACCGTCAACACCAGCGGGAACAAGACGGTCGAGTTGGCTGATGGCGGCTTCGACGAAGTGCGCACTAATCAGGCGACCTTCACTCTGAACCCATTCATCGAGAAGCTGACCTATACCGGCACAGCGGCTTTCACCGCGTACGGCAGTGTCACCGACAACATCATCGTCGGCGGCGCAGGTAACGACGTGCTGTTCGGCGGTGACGGCGCCGATCAGCTCTTCGGCGGCGCGGGGCTGGACGTGGCCGGTTATACCGACAGCAAGGTGGCGGTGAACATCAACCTCAAGACGGGTGTTCACTCGGGCATCGCCACTGGCGACACCTTTACCGACATCGAAGTGATCCGTGGCTCGAATTTGAACGACACCTTTGTGGCGGACGGCCGGGCGATCGGTTTTGACGGCGGCGCGGGCATCGACACGGTGGATTACTCGACGTCGGCCGAGGCGATCAACGTCGATATTCGGGCCTATAAAGGTTTGCCTGGGATTGGCGGTGATGCCGAGGGCGACACGCTGGAGGGCATCGAAAAGGTCATCGGTACGGCATTCAATGACACGTTCACCAGCGCCTGGGGAGCTGTGACGATGGAAGGCGGGGCAGGGGACGATCTCTATACCGTCAATACCAGCGGCAACAAGACGATCGAGTTGGCCGATGGTGGCTACGACGAAGTGCGCACCAACCAGGCCAGCTACAAGATGGATCCGTTCATCGAGAAGTTGACCTACACCGGCACGGCCGCTTTCACCGCCTATGGCAACGCTAGCGAAAATATCATTATCGGGGGAGCAGGCAACGACGTGCTGTTCGGCGGTGACGGAGCCGACCAGTTCTTCGGTGGCTCGGGGCTGGACGTGGCCGGTTATACCGACAGTAGCGAGGCCATGTACATCAACCTCAAAACCGGAGTTTATTCGGGTATTGCAGTTGGTGATACCTTTACCGACATCGAAGTGATCCGCGGCTCAAGTTACAACGACACCTTTGTAGCGGACGGTCTGGCGATTGGCTTCGATGGTGGTCTGGGCATCGACACGGTGGATTATTCGACCTCGGCCGAAGCGATCAATGTCGATATTCGGGTCTATAAAGGCTTGCCTGGGATTGGCGGTGATGCCGAGGGCGACACGCTGGAAGGGATCGAAAAGGTCATCGGTACGGTGTTCAATGACACGTTCACCAGTGCCTGGGGTGCTGTAACGCTGGAAGGAGGGCTCGGTGACGACGTCTACATCGTCAACACCAGCGGGAACAAGACGGTCGAGCTGGCCGATGGCGGCTTCGACGAAGTATTTACTAGCCAGGCCATCTTCACCATGGACCCGTTCATTGAGAAGATGACCCACACTGGCACGGTGGCATTCACAGGGTACGGCAACACCGGCGATAACATCATCATCGGTGGTGGCGGTAACGATGTACTGTTCGGCGCCGCTGGCGCAGATCAACTCATTGGTGGAGCAGGCGTGGATGTCGCCAGCTATGGCGATAGCCGGGTAGCGGTTACCCTTAATATGACCACAGGCGTCCATACAGGCCTTGCGGCTGGGGATACCTATCAGGAGATTGAAACGCTACGAGGGTCGGGTTTTAACGACACCTTCATCGGCGGTTCGCAAGCGATGGGCGTGGATGGCGCGTTGGGAACTGATCTGGCCAGCTATGAGCAGTCCTCCAGTGCGGTGACCATCGACCTGACAACCAATGTGAATGCCGGTGATGCGGCGGGCGATACGTTTACCGCGATCGAGATCTATCAGGGCTCCAGCTTCGATGACACCCTGTTGGGCTCTGCTAAAGCCGACATTTTTATTGGTGGTGCAGGCGCCGACGTCATCGATGGTCGCGATGGTGTGGACCAGGCCTGGTACATCAACAGTGCTGCCGCTGTGGATATCAACCTTCAGACGGGTATTCACCAGGGAGGCGACGCCGAGGGCGATGTGCTGACTAACATCGAGCGGGTCATGGGTAGCCAGTTCAATGACTCCATGACAGGAGACAGCCTGGCTAATTGGCTGGAGGGCGGGCTGGGCAGCGACACCATCTACGGGGGCGATGGCGCCGATTACATCTATGGCGGCTTGTACACGGCTATTGGCCCGATGCTTCCCGGTAGCTCTACCAACGTTGCCCAAGCCGATCAGCTCTATGGCGGCCTCGGCAATGATGCGATCACCACGGCCAGCCTGGACACCGGAACAGTGGCTTATGGCGAGGCTGGCAACGACGGTATCGCGGTGTTCAGCGGCACTGCTGACGGTGGGGCCGGCAACGATATTTTGTTGGGCAAAGGGGATGGTTTCCGCTTATTGGGCGGGGCAGGCGATGACACTTTGACTGTCGCCGAAGGTGGTCAGGGGTTCGTCAATGGAGGCCAGGATGACGATACCTACGTCATTGATACTTACGGCCAGGTCACGATCAAGGATGACGGCACAGGAGGATTTGACCGGGTGATGCTGAACGGAATGGCGTCGATGGACACGATAACGACCGTGCGAAGTGGCAATGATGCCTATATCTTCAATACCTCCAGCTACCATTCAGGCCAACCTCTTTCGGACATGGGCGTGAAGCTGCAGGATTGGTACGCGGGCTTCAACACCATCGAGCAGTTCCATACGTCCAATGGAGATGTCTTTACGATCCCCGCATAACACCTGCGCGTGCTCCCCCTTGCCCGGGGAGCTTGATCAAGAGCAGGGCTATAGGAACGCCTCTGGGTCTTATTGACCCAGAGGCGTTTTTATTTGCCCGCAGCTTGGGCGCAATCTTGCGCAGGCGAGTCCTGCCGTAGGCGGACTGTCTGGTGCGGAACTTGCAGCCCAGCGCAAAGCGCTCGAAGAGCGTCAAGTTTCCATACGGCCTCTGTCATCAAGTCAGTATTGACTGGTGACATGGATGTCATGAAAAACCAAGGGATGGAAAACAGTTGAAAACCCCTAACGCTGTCAGTGCGCCTGTTGTCGCGCCTCCATTGAAATCGGCATTGCGCCGGGGGCTGATAGGCGCCGCGCTGTTTTCCGGGGTGATCAATATCCTGGCGCTGATTGGCCCAGTGTTCATGCTGGAAGTCTACGACCGAGTCATTCCCAGCCAGAGCGTCCCGACTCTGGTCGCCCTTGGGCTGCTGGCGTTGGGGGTTTATGCGCTTTCGGGCCTGCTGGACATCATTCGCTCCCGAGTCATGGTGCGAATTGCCTCCTCGCTGGATCTGACACTGTCTTCGAGAGTCTTCAACGTGATTGCCGGTGCTTCACTGAAAACACCGATTACCGGAGACGCTTTGAAACCGGCCCAGGAGCTGGACCAGATCCGCAGTTTTATTGGTGGTCCGGGACTTGTGGCATTTTTCGATTTGCCGTGGATGCCGGTTTACCTCGCGGTCTGTTTTTATATTCACCCGCTCTTTGGTCTTTTGACCGTCGGCCTGATGATTATCCTCATCGCGCTGACCGCGCTCACTGACCGGCAGACCCGCAAATTGATGCAGGCGTCGGCCGATGCGCTGAACAAGCGCAATCACCTGGGTCAGCAAGCACACCAGAACGCCGAAGCCCTGATGGCCATGGGCATGTTGGGCAACACGTCGACTATCTGGCAGAAGAATCACAGCACCTTCATCACCCTGCAACGACGCTCGATCGACATCGGCGGTTTTTACGGTGGCATTTCCAAAACCTTGCGCCAGGTCGTTCAGTCGGCCGCCCTGGCCTTGGGGGCATGGTTGGTGATCCAGGGCGACTTGAGCGGCGGCACGATGATCGCGGCCTCGATTATTGTGGCGCGGACCCTGGCACCGGCGGAGCAGGTCATTGCCTCGTGGCGCAGCCTGTTGGGTGCCCAAATCGCCTGGAAGAAGCTAGTGGAAGTGTTCTCGCTGTTCCCGGATGCCCAGAGCAAGACCGAGCTGCCCGCGGCCCATCGCAACTTGCAGGTCGAAAGTGTTTTCGCCGCGCCGCCCGGCGCGCAGCGCCTGACCTTGCAAAATATCAACTTCATGGTCGCCGCGGGCACTGCCGTGGGGGTGGTGGGGCCGAGCGCATCGGGCAAGTCGTCATTGGCACGGGTGCTGGTCAACGCCTGGGCACCGGCTCGTGGGCATGTCCGGCTCGATGGCGCGCCGCTGGATCTGCTGACCGAACAGGCTCGAGGCAAGTTGATCGGTTATCTGCCGCAAAGCGTTGGGCTGTTTACCGGAACCGTCGCCCAGAACATCGCCCGGCTAGACCCTTCGGCACCGGACAGTGCGATTGTCAGCGCAGCACAATTGGCTGGGGTTCATGAGCTGATCCTGCAGTTGCCCCAAGGCTATGAAACCCAAGTGGGAGAAGGTGGGGTCAACCTCTCGGCCGGCCAACGGCAGCGGGTGGCCCTGGCCAGGGCATTGTTTGGTGATCCGTTCCTGGTGGTGTTGGACGAGCCAAA
Organism: Pseudomonas sp. Lb2C2; assembly: GCF_052112205.1. Classification (NCBI taxonomy): domain Bacteria; kingdom Pseudomonadati; phylum Pseudomonadota; class Gammaproteobacteria; order Pseudomonadales; family Pseudomonadaceae; genus Pseudomonas; species Pseudomonas sp. Lb2C2. The sequence goes on from NZ_JAUTYW010000009.1 coordinate 42,994, forward strand.
TTCAAACCTCGATGCCGAGGGCGAACAGGCGCTGGCCAAGGCCATCCTGGCGCTCAAGGCCCGTGGCGCCATCGTGGTGGTGATCGCCCATCGCACCAGTATCTTGTCGGTGATTGACCATGTGCTGATTCTCGAAAACGGCGTGCAAGCGGCTTTCGGCCCCAAGGATGCCGTCCTTAAAAGGCCGCCTGCGCCAGCTCCCCGGCCCGCCAACAATGTCGTGGAATTGGGAGTGCCCAACTGATGCAGACCGATCAAGAAGCCAATCTGACCGATTCTTTATCCCGTCATCTGCGTTGGGGGGCGGTGTCATTGGTGGTGCTGCTTGGCGGAGGGCTGACCTGGGCGGCGAGCACCAGCCTGTCCGGCGCGGTCATCGCCACGGGCGTGGTGGCCGTGGAGGGCAGCGTCAAGACCGTCCAGCATCCTACCGGCGGCGTCGTCGCCGAACTGCTGGTCAAGGAAGGGCAGACAGTCGCGGCAGGGGACGTGTTGTTGCGGCTCGATGCCACATTGCCTGCCGCCAGTCAGGCCATCGTCAGTAAATCATTGAACCAGGCCTGGGCCCGTCTGGCTCGCCTGGAGGCCGAGCGGGACAATGCCAGCGAAGTGACGGTGCCAAAAGAGCTGCTGAGTCGTCTGAGCGTGGAAGAGGCCAAGACCGTCATGGCCAGCGAGCAGCAACTGTTCATCGACCGCCGCGCTTCCCGGGAAGGCCAGAAGAAGCAACTGCGCGAGCGTGTCCAGCAACTCAACGAAACCATTGCCGGCCACGACCTCCAGCAGAAAACCAAGCTGGAAGAGATCGAGCTGATCGACTCGGAATATCAGGCCGTCAAAAAGCTGTTCGACAAAGGCATGATGACCCTCGACCGGGTTAACGCCCTGGCTCGAGGTATTGCCCGCTTGCGCGGAGAGCGGGGACAGTTGATGGCGTCCATTGCTGAGGCGCGGGGCAAGATCGCCGAAACCGAGTTGCAACGACTCCAGGTTGATCAGACTTTTCGCAGTGAAGTGTCCCAGGAATTGAGAGATTTGCTGGCTCGTCAGGGCGAGTTGATCGAGCGGGAAATCACGGCCAGTGATCAGCTCAAACGCATCGACATCACCTCGCCGATTGCCGGGCGCGTGCAGCAATTGGCCGTGCACACAATCGGTGGCGTCATCTCACCGGCCGAGGGGCTCATGCAGATCGTACCCGCCGACGATGAACTGCTGGTGGAGGCGAAAATCAGTGCCCAGGACATCGACCAACTAACGGTCGGGCAATCCGCGACCTTGCGCTTGAGTGCGTTCAACCGTAGTACCACGCCGGAACTGACCGGCACCGTGGTGCGGCTGTCAGCAGATCTGATTCAGGATGAGCGCACCGGGGTGGGGTTTTATCGGGCGGGTATCAAGATTCCTCAAAGTGAATTGGCAAAACTGCAAGGGCTTGCCCTGGTGCCGGGAATGCCTGTGGAGTCGATGATCCAGACCGGCTCCAGAAACGTCATGTCTTATTTGCTTAAACCAATCAGCGACCATGCCCAGCGAGCATTCAGAGAGGGCTAGTTTTTAACGCTGAATGGCTTGGCAAGGTTATGAACGCTAGAGCTTTCGATACCAGGATGTGCTGGCGCGTTTCCTGCAAGCCCCCCTCATATCGCCATAAAACGAGCGCTCGCGGCCCATCGCAGCGCCCGGATCGGCATTGAAGGTGTAATCCCCGCGCCAGCAAAGCGAAACAACGCTTGGCCGAGCCCGGTGATGAACAAGAGGGGAGACGATGAAGGCAGTTATCTTGGCAGGTGGTCTCGGCACGCGGATCAGCGAGGAGTCGCACCTCAAGCCCAAGCCGATGATCGAGATCGGTGGCAAGCCAATTCTTTGGCACATCATGAAGCAGTATTCCGCCCATGGAATCCACGACTTCGTGATTTGCCTTGGTTACAAGGGCTATGCCATCAAGGATTTTTTCGCCAACTACTTCCTGCACACCTCTGACGTCACCTTCGATATGTGCAACAACCGCATGGACGTTCACCAGAACTACAGCGAGCCGTGGCGCGTGACTTTGATCGACACCGGCGAAGACACCATGACCGGTGGGCGTCTGCGTCGGGCGGCGCGTTATCTGGAAAATGAAGAGGCGTTCTGCTTCACCTATGGTGATGGCGTGTCGGACCTCAATATTGGCGCGCTCGTAGATTTTCATTTGTCTCACGGCAAGCTTGCCACCGTGACGGCAGTCCAGCCCCCCGGGCGTTACGGTGCGTTGGAGCGCGACGGCGATAGCGTTCTGGGTTTCACCGAAAAACCTCGAGGTGACGGTGGCTGGATAAATGGGGGCTTCTTTGTGCTCTCGCCAAAAGTCTTGCCTTTTATCACCGATGACCAAACGTCCTGGGAGGCCGAGCCGCTGGCGGCGTTGGCGACCGAGCAGCAGCTCCAGGCGTTCCAGCACGATGGTTTCTGGCATCCAATGGACACCTTGCGGGATAAAAACCACCTCGAAGCCCTGTGGCAAAGTGGCGAGGCCCCATGGAAACAATGGTCGTGAATCCGGAATTCTGGCGTGGCAAGCGCGTGCTGGTCACCGGCCATACCGGCTTCAAGGGCAGTTGGCTGACGCTGTGGTTGCAAAGCCTGGGGGCCAAGGTCAGTGGCTTTTCCCTTGACCCGGCCACCCAGCCAAACCTGTTCGAGCTGGCCCGCGTGGGCGAGGGCATCGATGACCGGCGCGGTGACTTGCGCGACCTCGGCGCCTTGTTGGAGCTGCTGGCCGACGTGCAGCCGGAGATTATCCTGCACCTCGCGGCGCAGCCGTTGGTGCGCGAAGGTTATCGCGACCCATTGGGCACGTATTCCAGCAACGTCATGGGGACTCTTAACCTGCTGGAAGCGGTTCGCCAGGTAGGTGGTGTCAAGGCGTGTGTACTGGTCACCACCGACAAGGTCTACGCCAACCAGGAATGGTTATGGCCCTACCGCGAAAACGAGGCCTTGGGCGGTCACGATCCCTATAGCAGCAGCAAGGCCTGCTGCGAATTGCTGGCGCAGTCTTATGCCGCCTCATTCTTTTCGGCTGAGCGCTATGCCGAGCACGGCCTGGCCCTGGCCACGGCGCGGGCCGGAAACGTGCTGGGGGGCGGTGATTTCGCTCCCGAGCGCCTGATTCCCGACGTGCTTAAAGCCTGGTCGGCAGACGAGCCGGTGACACTGCGTTATCCACAAGCCGTTCGTCCATGGCAGCACACCTTGGAACCATTGGCCGGTTACCTGCAATTGGCTGAGTGTCTGTATCGACAAGGCCCGGAATTCGCCGGTGCCTGGAACTTCGGTCCAAGTGAAGCCGACATGTGCAGCGTCGGCGAAGTCGTCCAGTTGTTGGCCGAGCGCTGGCCGCAAGCGCCGGGCCTGCGCATCGAACCAAGCGATTTGCACGAGGCCGGCCTGTTGCGCCTGGACAGCAGCCGTGCCCGGCAGCTGCTCGGTTGGCAGCCGCGCTGGTCGTTGCAACAGTGCCTGGCCCAGACCCTGGATTGGCACTTGGCATGGCAGAACGGCGACGACATGCGGCAAGTCACCCTCGGCCAACTGAACCTGTACCGAGGCGCGTTGTGAGCGAGTTTTCCTTGAAGGCATTGCCGCTGGCCGATCTGTTCAGCGTCCAGCACAAACGCTTCGAAGACCAGCGCGGGCATTTCGCCCGGCTGTTCTGCGAAGGTAGCCTGAGTGCATTCGGCCAGCCGTTCCATATCCGTCAGATCAATCATTCCTGCACCCGTGAGCGCGGTAGCGTGCGTGGGTTGCATTATCAGAACGCGGCGCAACCGGAAGCCAAACTGATTACCTGTCTGCGTGGCGAAGTCTGGGATGTGGCCGTGGATTTGCGTCCCGATTCCGACACTTTCCTGCATTGGCATGCCGAGCACCTGCAGGCTGGCGATGGTCGCAGCCTGTTGATCCCGGCCGGGTTCGCCCATGGCTTCCAGACCCTCACCGACGATGCCGAACTGCTTTACTTGCATAGCGCCGACTACGCCCCGGAGCATGAGGGTGGCCTGTCGGTGACTGATCCGCGGCTGGCGATCTCCTGGCCGCTGCCTGTCAATAATCTGTCGAGTCGGGACAGCAACCATCCCTTGCTCGACGAGCGTTTCGCTGGAGTGCGTCTATGAACTGCCGAGGTTGCGGGACTGCCCTGGCTTTGCCACTGATCGATCTCGGTACTTCACCGCCGTCCAACGCCTATGTGCGGGCCGACCAATTGGATCAGGCCGAGCAGTGGGTGCCGCTCAAAGTCGCGGTGTGCCAGCAATGCTGGTTGGTGCAGACCGAGGATTACACCCGCGCGGACACACTGTTCGACGCCGAGTACGCCTATTTCAGCTCTTTTTCCAGCACTTGGCTGGCCCACGCCGAGCGCTATGTTGCCGAGATGGCCGAGCGCTTCGAACTGAGTGCTGACAGTCGCGTGGTGGAAATTGCCGCCAACGATGGCTACCTGTTGCAGTACGTGGCCAAGCGCGGTATTCCCTGCCTGGGCGTCGAGCCGACGCGCAGCACCGCCGAGGCTGCTCGTGCCAAAGGCCTGGAGATCCGCGAGTTGTTCTTTGGTCGCGAAACGGCCACGCAGTTGAACAGCGAAGGCTGGGCAGCGGATTTGATGGCGGCCAACAACGTATTGGCCCACGTGCCGGACATCAATGATTTCCTCGCCGGTTTTGCGATGCTGCTCAAGCCAACCGGCGTCGCTACTTTCGAGTTTCCGCAACTGCTCACATTGATGGCCGGCCAGCAGTTCGACACGCTGTACCACGAACATTTTTCCTACTTGTCGCTGACGTCCGTGCAAACCCTGTGTGAGCGCAATGGGCTGGAAGTATTCGATGTCAGCCAACTGTCGACTCATGGCGGTTCGTTGCGAGTTTTCGCCCAGCGTGCCGACGGCGTTCGTCGCCCGGTCCAGGCCTCGGTGCAACAGCAGTTGCAGGCCGAACTGGATGCCGGCGTGAAAACTGCCGCGTACTACACCACCCTTGCGCCGGCCGCCGAGGCGATCAAACATGGTCTGTTGCGCTTTTTGTTGCAGGCCAAGGCCGATGGCAAGCGTGTGGCCGGTTATGGCGCGGCCGCCAAGGGCAACACGTTGCTCAACTACGCCGGGGTCAAGCCTGACTTGTTGGCGTGGGTGGCCGATGCCAATCCGCACAAACAGGGTAAATATTTGCCGGGCAGTCGGATTCCTATCGTGTCGCCCGAGCATATCGCGATAGAGCAACCCGACTACGTTCTCGTCCTGCCCTGGAACTTGCTGCGCGAAGTCAGCCAGCAGTTGGCTGAGGTTCGCCAATGGGGCGGGCAATTCGTCATCGCAGTGCCTGAGTTGACGCTGCTATGAAGGTTTTAGTGACCGGCGCCACCGGGTTTGTCGGCCGTCATCTGGTCACGGCCTTGCTCGCGCGCGGTTGTCAGGTCCGGGCCGTTGCACGCCGGGTGGAACCGGCCAGGGCATTGCCCTGGTTCGACCGGGTTGAATTCGTCGCGACCGATGTCCACGCAGAAGAACTGGACGTCGCTGCCTTGGTCGAGGGCGTCGATGCCTTGGTTCATCTCGCATGGCCGGGGCTGCCGAATTACCAGGCACTGTTTCATTTCGAACATAACCTGCTGGCCGATTATCAGTTCATCAAACAGGCTGTCGTGGCGGGGGTCGGGCAGGTGCTGGTCACCGGTACTTGTTTCGAATACGGCCTGCAGAGTGGACCGCTCGATGAGCAGATTGCACCGCAGCCGGCCAACCCTTACGGCTTGGCAAAAAATACCTTGCGCCTGTTTCTTGAACAGCTGCAATGCGAGCACCCGTTTACCTTGCAGTGGGCACGTTTGTTCTACCTGCACGGTGTCGGTCAGAACCCCAACAGCCTGCTTGCGGCGCTGGACCGGGCCATCGATGCCCAAGCCTCGGTCTTCGACATGTCCGGGGGCGAGCAACTGCGCGATTACCTGGCAATCGAAACAGCGACTGCTTATCTGGCGGGGCTGGTGTTGCGGCGCGAGTTCAATGGTGTCGTCAATTGCTCAAGTGGCGTACCAGTGTCGGTTCGCTCGCTGGTGGAAACACGGCTGCGCGAGCGTGGCGCGGCCATTCGCCTGAACCTGGGCCATTACCCATACCCGACTCATGAACCCATGGCGTTCTGGGGCGTGGCCGAACGCTTGCACACCTTGCTGGGAGCCGAACATGACGCGTGAGTTGTACCGGGCCATCGGCCTTCCGGTCCTGCAGAACCGGACCTTCGCCGATGAACAGTCGGCCAAAGCCTCGGCGTGTGCCGATATGGTTTTGGTCCAGGACGAAGTGAGCGGGTTGGTCTTCAATCAGGCATTCGATGCGGACAAGCTCTGCTATGACAGTGATTATCAGAACGAACAGGCCCACTCAGGGCAGTTCCAGCGGCACCTGGCTGATGTGGAGGGCATCATTGCTCGACATTTCAGCGACCAGGAACTGATTGAGGTCGGTTGTGGCAAAGGCTATTTCCTGGAGTTGCTCAAAGAGCGCGGCTATGCCATCACTGGCATCGACCCTGCTTATGAAGGCGACAACGCTGACGTGATCAAGGCACCGTTCACTCGCGATCTGGGCCTGTCGGCCGACGCGGTGGTGCTGCGTCACGTGCTTGAGCATATCCAGGATCCGGTGGCTTTCCTTGCTGAAATCGCAGCGGCCAACCAGGGCGGGCAGATTTACATCGAAGTGCCGTGTCTGGACTGGATCCTGGACCATCGTGCCTGGTTCGACCTGTTCTACGAGCATGTGAATTATTTCCGCCTCGATGACCTGCGCCGGATGTTCGGTACGGTACATGAAGCCGGACACCTGTTCGGCGGTCAGTACCTATACATCGTTGCCGATCTGGCCACGTTGCGCCTGAAGCCGGAGCAGCCCGTTCCAGCCTTGCAATTGCCCGCTGAATTCACCGCCAGCCTGGGGCGTGCGGTGCAGATTATCCAGGCTGCGCCGCAGCAGGGTTCGGCGATCTGGGGGGCATCCTCCAAGGGCGTGATCTATTCGCTGTTCCTGCAACGAGCCGGTGTTGCTGTGGACTGCGTGGTGGATATCAACCCGGCCAAGCAGGGGCGGTATCTGCCGTTGAGTGGTGCGCGGGTTTCCTCGCCGGAGGAGGCGACGCAGGCTCTGCCTGAAGGGGCGCACGTATTTGTAATGAATTCCAATTACCTCGAAGAGATCAAGCGGATGACCGGTGGGCGCTACGTCTACCACGCCGTTGACAGCGCTTCGTTCCAATAACCGCGAGATTCGAAAATGACCGACAACACTATCCATAAAGCTTTCGAAGCCCAATGCCAGACCGAAATCGCCGGTCAAGGCCAAGACCAGAAACTCGTCGGCTTGGCCAAGGAGTTTTTCAACGAATCGGCCCGCCACAAGTACAGCTACCATTTTTCATGGATGGGTCGGCCGATCATCCAGCTGCCACAGGACATGATGGCGATGCAGGAGTTGATCTGGCAGATCAAGCCTGACCTGATCATCGAATGCGGCATCGCTCACGGCGGTTCGATCATTTATTACGCCTCGTTGCTGGAGCTGCAGGGCCATGGCGAAGTGCTGGGCATCGACCTGGATATTCGCCCTCATAACCGCGAAGCCATCGAGAGCCACCCGATGAGCAAACGCATCTCGATGATCGAGGGGTCGAGCATCGATCCGGCCATCGCCGAGCAGGTCCATGCAGCGGCCAAAGGCAAGAAAGTCATCCTGGTGCTCGATTCCAACCATACCCATGATCATGTGCTCGAAGAGCTGCGCCTGTACGCGCCGCTTGTCTCGGTGGGCAGCTATTGCGTGGTGATGGACACCGTGGTCGAAGACATGCCAGCGGACTTTTTCCCGGATCGCCCATGGGGCCCTGGCGATAACCCGAAAACCGCCGTGTGGAAATACCTTGAGGAAAACGCTGATTTTGAAATTGACCAGCAATTGCAGAACAAGCTGCTGATCACCGTTGCTCCAGACGGTTATCTGCGTCGGGTTCGTTAATTCATCCGTTTCAAGTCATTGGCGTCTGGCAGGTTGTGGGGACAGGAAATATGCAGGTTCGAAACAATATTCAAAACAACGTGGCACCGCTGAACGAGCGGTTCACCGTGGTGGTGATTTCCCACAACCGCAGCGCATTCCTGCGGCGTACATTGCATTACTACAGCAGCTATCCGTGTTCGGTACTGGTGCTTGATTCGTCGGTTGAGCGCGATGAGCAAATCGCCCGGGATTTTCCCTCGGTCGACTACCGACACTTGCCTCAGTTCACCTACAAGGGACTGCAGGACAAACTGGTGTATGGCGTCAATCAGGTCACGACGCCGTACATGGTGTTTGCCGCCGATGACGATTTCCTGCTGCACGATGCCTTGACCGAATCGGTGGAGTTTCTCGAGGCCAACCCCGACTATGGCCTGTGCCATGGCTACGGGATCATGTATCTGTCCTGCGCGACTGAAGTGAATTACTTCCGTCGCGATCGCAAGGTGCATGAGGATTACAACAGCGAGCTGGCCGAAGACCGGGTCATCCGCTTCATGGACCAGTTCCTGCCGCCATTTTATGCCGTGACCCGCACTGATCTGCTGCAACAGTGGTATGGCCTGTTGCCGCCGGGCACCAGTTTCGAATGGCAGGAGATCGGCCACACCTTTTATCTGCTGGCCTGCGCCAAGGCGCGGATCCTGCCGATTCCATTTGCCGTTCGCGAGGCCAATTACGGCGGTTCCGAGCACAACACCAATGTGTTGACCGTGCTTAGCTACAAGGACGCCAAAAGCGTTGCCGAGCGCGAGCAATTCGCCGAGTTCCTGGCATCCCTTCCAACGCCGCTGCGCGAGCAAGCGCACGGACGTGCCAAGCAGATTGCTCTGGACAGTTTCGCGGCCATGGCTGACTGCCTGCAGCAAGGGCGTTCACTCAAGGGTACACAGATCATTCGTTCGGCCTGGCCGCAGGCCGGTAGTGAGCCAGTGCGTTCGTTTGGCCCGCAACAATTTGTCGAGATGCCTTTTTACAACCTGCGAGTATTCGATCTCCTGGCCCAGTTTGAATTCCTGTTGCACGCCATGCCGGCCGGTCGCCTGCAACTTCAGCAACTGGAAGGCATTCTGCTGCGCCAGCACGAACTGATGCGCGTGCAACCCAATGACAACGAGCGCACGATACGCAGTCGTTTGTGGGAGGCCCAGGGCCTGTATGCGTTCAACCGTACCGTGGTCAAGCGCTTGGCCGAATCGTTGAAGAATAGCGACGAGCCCGAGGAAGCCGTGAAATTGCAGGCTTGGGCCGAGCGCCTGGACTCGGTGCCGGGACAGCAGGGCCGCCGGTTACTGGAAAACATGCATTCCGGTCGCTTGTTGAGCTGGCTTGAAGCGCGTAACCCGGATGAACAGCAACTCAAGTCCATCGCCGCCCATCTGGCCGAGCATCAGGGCGGGCCGCGGTTTGGCGTCCTGTTGCTGGATCTGGACGCAGACATGTTCAAGTTGCAGGCCACCTTCGACAGCCTGGTCAATAGCCATTGCAAAGCATTCAATGTCGTGGTGTTCACCACGGGTGACCTGCCGGCGACCACCACCGTGCGCGACACCGTGCACTTCGTCAAAGTCAGCACGACTAATTATGTAGAGCGCATCAACCAGGTTATCGAGCAGTCCAGCGCCGACTGGATGGTGCTGGTCGAGGCCGGTGACCAGTTCACCCAAAACGGCCTGCTGCGCGCCAGCCTCGAATTGATCGGTGCCGAAGGTGTGCGCGCCGTGGCCATGGATGAAATCCAGCGCAAGGCTGACGGCAGCCTCACTGACGTGTTCCGTCCGGGCGTCAACCTCGATCTGCTGCAATCGGTGCCCTCGTTGATGGCTCGTCACTGGCTGATTCGTCGTGATGTACTGGCCCAGGCTCGCGGCTTTACCGCGGAATACACTCAGGCCCTGGAGCTGGATCTGTTGTTGCGCCTGATCGAGGACGAAGGGCTCAGCGGCCTTGCGCATTTGGCCGAGCCGTTGCTGATCTGCAACGCCCCGGCGGAAGAGGAAAATTCCCAGGAACGTCAAGTACTGACACGCCACCTGGCAGCCCGGGGTTATCGGCCTCAGGTCACTTCGGCGCAACCGTTGACCTATCAAATCGACTACCAGCATGCCGAGCGGCCATTGGTTTCGATCATTCTCGAAAGTCGGGACAACTTTGAACAGGTACAGCAGGCGTTGGTCAGTGTGCTGCAGCGCACGCGTTACCATCGTCATGAAATTCTGATCGCGGACAATCATAGCCAGTCCGAAGCGTTGGCTCAGTGGCTCGACAGTCTTGAAGGGAAGGGTGATCGGATCCGCATCCTGCGCAGCGACCGGCGCCTCAGCGCTTCGGCCCTGAACAACTGGGCGAGTGCCCAGGCCAAAGGGGAGTACCTGGTCCTACTATCGTCCCAGGTGCAGGTGGTCAACGCCAACTGGCTCGACAGTCTGCTCAATCAGGCCCAGCGGCCTGAAGTGGGGATCGTCGGCAGCAAACAAATGGAGATACGCGGTATCACGACCCAGGCTGGCCTGGTGCTCGCTCCCGACGGCCAGGTGAGCTCGGTATTTGTGGGCGAACGCAAGGACGCCAAGGGCTACCTCAACGGCCACCAAGTGGAGCAGAACTACTCGGCGGTGTCCGGCGTTTGCCTGATGATCCGCAAGGACTTGTTCGAAGCCGTTGGCGGCCTGGACGAGGATCATTTCGGCGAGGCCTTTGCCGATGTCGACCTGTGCCTGAAAATCGCCGACGCGGGTTATCTCACGGTCTGGACGCCTCAGGCCCAAATGCTGCACGCCGGTACGTTCCCCGATGTGCCGGAGGCGGCCGACACCTTGCGCAACAAGTGGCAGGCGCGCTTCGACCATGACGCGGCTCGTAATCCGAACCTGGCCTTGACCGGCACCGGTTTTGCGCTGGGTACCGCCACGGCAGTCGACTGGGCGCGGTTGCTCGCATAAGCCTGCCAGGCAAAAGGAATCAGGGTATGTTCAACGGTAAATCGATTTTCATCTCCGGCGGCACCGGCTCGTTCGGGCGCAATTTCATCCGCCGGTTACTGGAGCAATACCAGCCCAAGCGTGTGGTGGTGTTTTCCCGCGACGAACTCAAGCAGTACGAGATGCAACAAACCTTCAATGCCCCGTGCATGCGTTATTTTCTCGGGGACGTGCGTGACGCCGATCGTCTGCGCCAAGCCATGCGTGGCATCGATTATGTGGTGCATGCGGCGGCCCTCAAACAGGTGCCGGCGGCGGAATACAATCCCACCGAGTGCATTCGCACCAACGTCAATGGCGCAGAAAACATCATTGCGGCGGCCATCGACAACGGCGCGACGAAAGTCGTTGCGCTGTCCACCGACAAAGCGGCCAGCCCAATTAATCTGTACGGCGCGACCAAGTTGCTGTCAGACAAACTATTCGTAGCGGCCAACAATATCGCCGGTGAACAGCAGACCCGGTTCGCCGTGGTGCGCTATGGCAATGTCGCCGGTTCGCGAGGCTCGGTGGTGCCGTTCTTCAGCAAGTTGATCGCAGAGGGTGCGACGGAGCTGCCGATCACGGATGAACGCATGACCCGTTTCTGGATCACCCTCGACCACGGCGTGCAGTTTGTGCTCGATAGCTTTGCCCGCATGCACGGCGGTGAAGTCTTCGTGCCGAAAATTCCGTCGATTCGTATCGTCGATCTGGCGTTGGGCATGGCTGGGCATTTGCCTCACAAGAACGTTGGGATTCGTCCTGGCGAAAAACTTCATGAGCTAATGGTGCCGCTCGATGACGCGCGCATGACCATCGAGTTTGCCGATCACTACACCATCCAGCCGTCGATTCGCTTTACCAGCGTGGATGTGGATTTCGCGCTGGACAATCTGGGTGAGTGCGGCAAGCCTGTGGCGGAGGACTTCGAATATCGCTCCGACACCAATCCGCACTTTTTGTCGGTGGATCAGATTGCCGACCTTCATGCCCGGTTGCCGACATGATTCCCTACGGTCGGCAAAGCCTCGATCAAGCTGACATCGATGCGGTGGTCGCGGTATTACACTCCGATTGGCTGACCCAGGGGCCGACTCTTGAGCGTTTCGAACAGGCCATGGCCCTCCGTTGCCAGGCCGATCACGCCGTGGCGGTGTGCAATGCGACCGCCGCGCTGCACATCGCCTGCGTGGCGGCGGGGCTAGGGCCAGGTGATCGTTTATGGACTACCCCCAATACCTTCCTGGCTTCGGCCAACTGCGGGCGTTATTGCGGCGCGCAGGTCGATTTTGTCGATGTCGATCCGCTGACCTGGAATCTCGATGCCCATGCCCTTGCCACAAAGCTTGAAGAGGCCGAGCGCGATGGGACTCTGCCCAAAGTGTTGGTGGCGGTGGCATTCTCGGGGCAAAGCTGTGACATGCGCAGAATCGGCCAGCTATCCGAGCGATACGACTTCACAGTGATCGAGGATGCTTCCCATGCAGTGGGGGCGTCTTATGCTGGCCGACCAGTGGGCTGTGGCGAATTCGCGGACATGACAGTATTTAGTTTCCATCCTGTGAAAATCATCACGAGCGCCGAAGGCGGCATGGTCCTGACCAATCGCCCGGACCTGGCACAGCGCCTGCAACGCCTGCGCAGCCACGGAATGACCCGCGACGCCGGTCAAATGACCGAGCCCAGCCATGGGCCGTGGTACTACCAGCAAGTCGAGTTGGGTTTCAATTACCGCATGACAGACCTGCAGGCCGCGCTGGGGCTCTCGCAGTTGAACAAGTTGGATGGGTTTATCGCACGGCGCCGTGAGTTGGCAGCGCGATACCATCGTTTGCTGGGCGGTTTGCCATTGACCTTGCCGGGCTTACAGCCCGAGGCGGAGTCGGCCTGGCATTTGTATGTGGTGCGCTTGCAACTTGATGACATCACCCTCAGCCACCTTCAGGTGTTCGAGGGCTTGCGCGCGGCCGGGATTGGCGTAAACCTGCATTACATTCCGGTTCATTTGCAACCGTATTACCGTGACCTGGGATTCGCCACAGGGGATTTTCCCCAGGCCGAACGTTATTACAGCGAAGCGATCAGCTTGCCCATGTTCCCTTCCCTCAGTGATGAACAGCAGGACTATGTGGTCGAGCAACTACACCGATTGCTTGAGGAGTAACGACACGTGAGCGCAGTCGCGATCATTCCTGCCCGTGGCGGCAGCAAGCGGATCCCGCGCAAGAACCTGAAGCTGTTCGATGGCGTTCCGATGATCGTTCGCTCGATTCGTACAGCCCTGGCGTCACGGTTGTTCGATGACGTGATCGTCAGTACCGACGACGAAGAGATCGCTGAGCTGGCGCAGGTCCATGGTGCGCAGGTGCCGTTCATGCGACCGGCGACGTTGGCCGATGATTTCACGGGGACGGCGGCGGTGATTGCCCATGCCTTGGGCGAATTGCATGAGCGCTCGTTCGATTTTGCCTGTTGCATTTATGCCACTGCGCCGCTGCTGCAGGCTCGGTTTCTGCACCAGGGACTGGAGCTGTTGCGCAAGCATCCTGACAAGTCGTTCGCGTTCTCGGTGACGGGCTTCGGTTTTCCCGTGCAACGCGCTTTGATCCTGGATGAGCAGGGGGCGCTGACCCCGCTTTATCCGCAGTTTCGCGACACGCGTTCCCAGGACCTGCCCGAAGCGTTTCAGGACGCCGGCCAATTCTACTGGGGGCGCCGGGAAGCTTGGTTACGCGGTGATAAATTGTTTTCACCCAGCAGCTTGCCGTTGGTCCTGCCTCGCCATCTGGTGCAGGACATCGACACACTCGAAGATTGGAAACGGGCCGAATACCTCTATGCGGCATTGAAGGCTGGCGGTGAGCTGCAATGAGGATCCTGATCCGCGCCGACGCTTCGCCAACCATCGGCAGTGGGCACATCGCCCGCTGCCTGACCTTGGCTCGCGTGTTGCGTGAGCAGGGGACGCATGTCGCGTTTGCTTGCCGCCAGTTGCTGGGGCATCGTCTGCAAGCCTTGGCATCCGAGGGCTTCGAGACGTTTGCTCTGCCGGATTCTTATCCTGGGGAAGACCCGCAGCAGGCCATCGAGTCCTTGCTGCCCTGGCAGGCGGACATCACGGCGTTGGAACGGGTACTAGGCGGCCAGTCTGGTTTCGACTGGATCATCGTCGACCATTACGGCCTGGATCATCGTTGGCAAACTGCCGCCCGGCGCTTTGCGCCAAGGATCATGGCAGTGGACGATTTGGCCAGCCGCACTTATGACGTTGATTTACTGCTCAACCAGAACCTGTCCGGGACCCGCGCTGCCTACTCGGGTTTGTTGCCAGAGCATTGTCAGGCGCTGCTGGGGCCGCGTTATGCGCTGTTGCGAGATGAGTTTCGCAGCGAGGCGATTACCATAAAACCCAAGGCCAGGCGCGTACTGGTGAACTTCGGTGGGTTTGACGCGGCGATGCAGACCCACCGTGCCATGCTCGCGCTGGCGGATTTTGATGAGCTTGAAGTCGATTTTGTCGCGGGTGCCGACAACCCGGCTTGGGCTCAGATGCAGGGGATGGCGGCGAGTCGACCTTATTGGCGCCTGCACAGCTTTGTCAGCCATTTCCATCAGCTCATGATCGACGCCGATCTGTTCATTGGCGCCGGTGGTGGTACCAGTTGGGAGCGTGCCGCAATGGGGTTGCCAACAATTTGCATCGCGGTATCGAATAATCAGCAGGCCAATGGTGAGGTGATGGCGATCTCCGGATCCCATATTTATCTCGGTCGCCACGAGGAGGTCAGTGTCGAACAGTTACGCCAGGCCATTGGGTTTGTCGCAGGCAATCAAGACCTGCGCAGGAGTTTGGCCGAGCGCTCCCGGCAACTGGTCGATGGCTTGGGCGTCCAACGGGTCGCTGTCGCGTTGGCCGGTGCAGTGTTGCGAGTTCGCCCGGCCACACAAGACGACGCCCAATTGCTTTTTGATGGCCGTAACGCCGAGGCTGTGCGCCGTGTGTCGTTGGATACATCGGTGATCGACTGGAGCCGCCATTGCCAATGGCTGCAAACAAGCCTGATCAATGCGCAACGCCTGTTGCTGATCGGCGAAGCGGCAGATGGCCCGGTGGGTGCATTGCGTTATGACCTGCAGGGTGACGAGGCGCTCGTGTCGATTTATCTATTCGAAGACCGGATGGGGATGGGGTGGGGCAAAGCGTTGCTGGCCCGTGGCGAAGCGTTTGCTGCTGTCCACTGGCCTCAACTGCGGGTTCTTACCGCGCAAGTCCTGCCGGCCAATCAAACCTCCCTGAGCCTGTTTCGCCAGGCCGGTTTTATTCAGAGTACTTGCGTGCTCACGCGCGTATTGAAGGACCACCCTCATGAGTAGTTTCAAGATCGGCCACCGTATCATCGGGGCGGAGGCGCCGCCGTTCATCATTGCCGAGATGAGTGGCAACCATAACCAGTCCCTGGAGTTGGCATTGCAGATCGTCGAGGCCGCTGCCCGGGCAGGGGCGCACGCCTTGAAGCTGCAGACCTACACTGCCGATACCATGACGCTGGATCTGAACGAGGGCGAGTTTTTCATCAAGGACCCTAACAGCCTCTGGGCTGGAACGTCGCTTTATGATCTGTATGAAAAAGCCCATACGCCCTGGGAATGGCATGCGCCGATTTTTGCCCGGGCCAAGGCGTTGGGCATGCTGGCGTTCTCGACGCCGTTCGACGAAACGGCGGTGGATTTTCTTGAAAGCCTGGGTGTGCCGGCCTACAAGATCGCCAGTTTCGAAAACACAGACCTGCCACTGATCCGCCGGGTTGCCGCTACTGGTAAACCGTTGATCATTTCCACCGGCATGGCCAGCATTGCCGAACTCGACGATACCGTGCGCGCCGCCCGCGAGGCCGGTTGCAAGGACCTGGTGTTGCTCAAATGCACCAGTACTTATCCGGCCACACCGGCCAATAGCAATGTGCGCACGATTCCCCATCTGCGAGCGCTATTCGGTTGTGAAGTGGGATTGTCTGATCACTCCATGGGCGTCGGAGTGTCTGTTGCCGCCGTGGCATTGGGCGCGACCGTGGTGGAAAAGCATTTCACCCTCGACCGCGCGGCCGGTGGGGTGGACGCCAGTTTTTCCCTGGAACCGTTGGAGCTGGCGGCGTTGGTCGTCGAAACCGAACGCGCCTGGCAGGCCATGGGGCAGGTGCACTATGGCGTGACCGAGGCCGAGCGCAAGTCGCTGGTCTACCGCCGTTCGCTGTACGTGACGAAGGATATGAACCCCGGCGAAACCTTCACGACGCAAAACGTCCGGGCTATCCGCCCGGGCCTGGGACTGGCCCCCAAACATGCGGATGCGTTGATGGGGCGTCGAGCTCGCGAGGCCATCAAGCGTGGTACGCCAATGGCCTGGTCGCTGGTTGAATAGCTTTTTGAGTGAGCTTTATCGGCAAAATAGCGTGACCTGCGAGTCATAACGCGCATCTTCACTGTATTGTATTGACCGGGAAGATGGCGCCTGGCCCTTATCAGGCCCAGTGATAGCCCTTTACACTTCCCGTTTGTCGGCGCCCCTCGATTCCTTGCGAGCGGTGGTATTGGGCTGTTTTTGATTGGGAAGCCGTAATGATTGGCATAAAAAGCATTGCGAGCTACGTTCCTGTAGCCGGCGTGGACAATTACGCACAAGGTGCGAAGTTTGAAAAGGATGAAGAATTCATCCTGGGCAAGATCGGTTCGGCCTTCTTGCCACGCAAGGATGACGGGCAGGAAACCTCGGACCTGTGTGTCGAAGCGGTCAATGCGCTGTTTGCCAACAACCCCGGCCTGAAACGCGAATCCATCGACGTGCTGATCGTTGTCACCCAGAACGGCGATGAAGAAGGCTTGCCGCACACGGCGGCTATCGTCCAGGACAAACTCGGCTTGCCGACCACCGTGGCGGCGTTCGACATCTCCCTGGGGTGTTCGGGTTATGTCTATGGCATCTACGCCATCAAGGGCTTCATGGAGGCCGCTGGCCTGAAGAATGGCCTGTTGGTGACGGCCGATCCGTATTCGAAAATCGTCGACCCGGAAGACCGCAACACCACGATGCTGTTTGGCGACGCCGCCACCGCCACTTGGATGGGTGAAGATGCGCCGTGGCAACTGGGCAAGGCCAAGTTCGGCACTGACGGTTCCGGCGCGCCGCACCTGAAGGTCAGCGACGGCGTGTTCTTCATGAACGGCCGCCAGGTGTTCAACTTCGCCTTGCTCAAGGTGCCAGCCCATCTGCATGAGTTGCTCGCCGATTCCGATCTGCAAGCCAGCGACATTGATGCGTTTTGCATTCACCAGGGCAGTGCGGCGATTGTCGATGCCGTGGCGCGGCGTTTCGAGGGCGAGCCGGAGAAGTTCATCAAGGATATGGTCGAGACCGGGAACACCGTGTCGTCGAGCATTCCGTTGCTGCTGGAAAAGCACGTGCTCGATTCCGAGTGGAAGCGCGTGGCCTTGAGCGGTTTCGGCGTAGGCCTGTCCTGGGGCTCGGCGATCATCTATCGCCCGTGAGCCACTAAAACCCGGGCACAAAAATAGCGTCCAAGGTGTAACCTTGAACGCTATTTTTTTGCCTGATCGAAAAGCGAGGCGCCATGAGCGAGTTTTTTCAGCGCAATCTCCAGGTGATCGAGCAACGCTGGCCGGCGCTGGCCGAGCGGCTGCTGCTGGAGGATGCTGGTGCGTTGCAGGCAGATTTGGTCGAGGGGCTTGGATCGACCTTGAGCATCAATGGCATCCAGTTGACCAGCCGCCATGACCGTCTCGCCGAGGCTGACCTGCAAGCCGCCAGCCTACCGCCGGACGCCGCCGTTGTGCATGTCTATGGCACCGGATTGGGGGACCTGCAAAACCATATGCTGGAGCGGGCAGGGGTTGAACGCCTGTACGTGCATATCCTCAATGGCTCAGTGTTTGCCCTGGTGTTGCAGTTGCTGGATCAATCGCCATGGCTTGCCGACTCGCGGGTTGAACTGCTCTATGCAGGCGATCTGGCGGAAATCCAGTTGCCGTTTTTCGCATTGCCCGCCGAGCTGGTGCTGGCCGATGATTTCAATGCAAAAATTCGCGACCGATTGATCAGTGAAATCCATCTGGCCTTCAGTAATCGGGAATTCGACCCCAAGGCGCCGGAGATCATCGAGCGCCTGCAAGCCACTTTCAATCTTGTGCAAACGGATCACGACGTCACCGAGCTGTTTGGCTCCTTCCATGGACGGGAGGCGTTGGTCATTGCCACAGGACCCAGCCTTGAGCAGCACTTCGAAACATTGCGCAAACTGAATGACCAGGCCGAGCGGCCGCTATTGATTTGCGTCGATACGGCCTACCGACCGCTGATCAATCACGGCATTCGACCGGATATCGTGGTCAGCATCGATCAACGCATCTCGGCGCGCCATCTCCCGCCTGAAGACACCGGCGATATTGCACTGGTTTACCTGCCAATGGCTGAGCCTTCAGTGATTGAAGCCTGGCAGGGGCTACGTTACGTCGGTTATTCCGCCAGCCCCATCTATCACCAGATGCGACAGTTACTGCGCCGAGGTGAACTGTACGTGGGCGGGAGCGTGATTCATCCGGCGGTGGACCTTGCGGTGAAAATGGGCGCGGCGCAAATCACCCTCTTCGGCGCCGACTTTGCTTTTCCCCATGATAAAACCCACGCCGGCTGGGGCGACGGTGATCTGGGGCCACAACTGGGCGTGGCAAAACACTGGGTGCTCGATGGTCATGGGCAGCGGGTCAAGACCCAACTCAACTTCCGCAGCTATCTGTGTGAGTTGGAGCGTTTTATCGCCGGGCATCCCCTGGTACGTTTCTATAACAGCAGTCGGGACGGGGCGCTGATCGTCGGCGCTGATTTCCATCCGGAGTACGTGCAATGACCGGGTTTCAAGGGGTAATCGATGACGCCCGTGAGTGCGCACGGCTGTTTCGCTTGGGGCGAGATGTCGAGGCGGGGCTGGCGATGGTTGCATTGGTCGAGGCGGCGCAACCGTTGGTCGAGCTTATGCAGAGCGACGTCCAATCATCGTGGAACGGGCTGCTGGGGCTGATGTTCAACGATCAGCAGGCTCAGAACTGGCTCTCGCTGGCGGACTATCTTGAGTACGAATGGGTTGAGCTGTTGACCGCTGGTCAGGCGGTGTAATTCCTTTTCTTGATGAGCTGGCGCCGCTGCCCAAGCGAATCGCGCCCCGGCATTTCCCTGGCGTCATTTTTTCACCTGTCGAGCGCCGCCAAGTCCTTGATTTACGAGGGGTGGCACCCTGATGGCAAAATTTTTGAAAAAACTGCTAAAGCAAGTTCCGATTACGACGATAACTATTACGAAGGTTCTCTAGGCCACACCCGGCGGTTGCCAGGGCCGGAAGCCGCAGTACCCAACCAACGAGGAATTCGTCATGGCTTTAACAGTAAACACTAACGTCACATCGTTGAACGTTCAGAAGAACCTGAACAAGGCTTCCGATGCTCTGTCCACTTCGATGACCCGTCTGTCTTCCGGCCTGAAAATCAACAGCGCCAAAGACGACGCCGCCGGCCTGCAGATCGCTACCCGTATGACTTCGCAAATCCGCGGTCAGACTGTTGCGATCAAGAACGCCAACGACGGTATCTCTATCGCTCAGACCGCTGAAGGCGCTCTGCAGGAATCCACCAACATCCTGCAGCGTATGCGTGAACTGGCTGTCCAGGCTCGAAACGACTCCAACGGTACTGCTGACCGTGACGCTCTGAACAAAGAATTTGCTCAGATGTCGGACGAACTGACCCGTATCGCTGATTCGACCAACCTGAACGGCAAGAACCTGATCGACGGTTCCGCTGGCACCATGACCTTCCAGGTCGGTTCCAACACCGGTGCTACCAACCAGATCACTCTGACCCTGGATAGCGGCTTCGACGCTGCAACTTTGAGTGTTGACTCGGCAACCATCAGCATCGTTGGTTCCGATAGCACTGACTCAGAAGCCAAAACCTCGGCGGCAATCGATGCAATCGATGCGGCTCTGGCAACCATCAACTCCAGCCGTGCTGACCTCGGTGCTGCACAAAACCGTCTGACCAGCACCATCTCCAACCTGCAGAACGTCAATGAAAACGCCAGTGCTGCACTGGGTCGTGTACAAGACACCGACTTTGCTGCTGAAACTGCCCAACTGACCAAGCAGCAGACTCTGCAACAGGCTTCCACTTCGGTTCTGGCCCAGGCCAACCAACTGCCATCCGCTGTACTGAAGCTGCTTCAGTAATAGCCGGATGAGTTTTAGCGGGGGAGTGCGCTTGCGTACTCTCTCGCTTTTTCCGTTCAAGAGGTGATGGACATGGATATGAGCGTGAAGCTGAACTTGTCTTATCCAGCTGCGAAGCCGGCGACGACATTTGCCGACAAACCAGTGGAGAAGCCTCGAACCGATGCTGCCACCGTGGTACCGGTCAAGGATGAGCCAAAAGACGCTGTGGCCGAACAAGAGAAATTGAAGAGGGCGGTTCAGGAAATTGAAACCTTCGTTCAGTCGGTCAAGCGCAACCTGGAGTTCTCAATCGATGAGCCTTCAGGCAAAGTAGTTGTCAAAGTGATTGCCAGTGGTTCCGGTGAAGTGATTCGCCAGATCCCTAATGAAGAAGTGCTTAAACTGGCGAACAGTTTGAATGATGCAAGCAGCCTGCTGTTCAGCGCACAAGCCTGATAGCTGGCACGAATTTTGTTGTTTGGTTATTTTGAGCGGTTGTAAAGGTCAAAAGGCCGGCGACACACTGAAGGGAGTCCCACATGGCAAGTCCAATTCTACCTGGCTTGGGTTTAGGCTCTGGCCTTGATACCGGTGCTATCGTCAAGGCATTGGTGGATTCTGACAAAGCAGCCAAGCAAGGTCAGATTGACCGCGCCACCAAGACCAATACGGCCAATATTTCGGGGATCGGCACCCTGAAGTCGCTGCTGGATACCTTTCAATCCGCGCTGAAAAGCCTGGGCAGCACGACCACGCCCCAATTTACTGGGGTCGCCGCGACTTCGGCCAACACCAGTGCATTGACGGTGACGGCCGGCAACTCGGCGGTTAGTGGTATTTACACGGTAAACGTCACTCAACTGGCAACTTCCTCGAAAGTTGCGACGGCTGCTTTCGCAGGCGGTGCTTCCAGCGCAGTGGAGACCGGTACGCTGACTATCAGCCAGGGCGGCACGGATTACACCCTTGATATCCCTGCTGACTCAACGCTGCAGTCGGTTCGGGACGCTATCAATAGCAAATACTCCTCCAGTGGCCTGGCCGCTAACATCGTGACCGACAGTTTCGGTTCGCGTCTTGTGGTGGGATCGACTAAGACCGGTGCGGGCAACGATATTTCCCTCAGCGGCATTGCCAGCCTCGCAGCTGACGGCTCCGTAGCCATGGCCTCATCACCCACCGCGACTTCTTCGGGTTCGCTGGGGTTTGCCAAGGACGCTATTTTTACTGTTGACGGCTTGGCAATGACCAGCCCGACCAACAAGCTGGATAACGTGGTCTCGGGCTTGAGTATGACGTTGCTCGTTGAGGATACCGGCCCAACAACCGTCACTGTTGCCGCTAACACCGACGGCCTGAAAGCTTCGATCCAGAAATTTGTCGACGCCTATAACGCCATCGCGAAGGCTGTGACTTCGTTGACCAGGCCATCGACAGACGCTGAGGGTAACTCGGTTCCGGCAGCATTGACCGGCGACTCGTTGCCTCGCTCGCTTTTGGCGGCCATTCGCGCGCCTTTGTCCGAAACCGGTGCTGGCGATAAGCTGACCGTGTTGTCCCAGTTGGGGATTACGACCAACCAGACGACTGGCGCCCTGGATTTTGACAGTACAAAGTTCGCAACTGCCGTGAACGAAAAACAGTTGGGTGGCGAAATCCAGACCCTGTTCACTGGCGAGAATGGCCTGATCGAGCGCATGCAGAATGCACTCAATCCCTACACGGAGACCAGCAAGAAGGACTCCAATGGGAAGACCGTCGATAACATTCTGACGGCGCGCTCCAAGAATCTTGAAATTCTCAAGGCGAAACTGAGCGAGGACCAGTTGGCCCTGGATCGCCGCGTTGAAACCCTCACCGCCGTACTGACCAAAAAGTACAACGACATGGACACCCTGGTAGGCAGGCTGAAAGCCACCGCCAGCAACATCACCTCCATGTTCGAAGCGATGACGGCACAGCAGAAAAACAGCTGATTTTCGACCGATGCAAAAAGCCCGGCAACGTTTTGACAACGTTCCGGGCTTTCGGCTTTTCGACCTAAAGTTTTTTGACGCAGCGTCGATACGCTGTTTATACGAACCGAAGTTTTTTGATGAGGTAGAACATGAATCCGATGTTAGCCCTTCGCCAATACCAGAAGATTGGCGCCCAGGCGCAAACCTCCGAAGCAAGTCCCCATCGTCTGGTGCAGATGCTCATGGAGGGCGGGCTGGATCGCATTGCCCAGGCCAAGGGTGCGATGGAGCGCAAGGATATCGCCAACAAAGGCGTACTGATCAGCAAGGCCATCGGCATTATCGGCGGTTTGCGTGAAGGCCTGGACCTGGAAAACCGGGCCGAGTCGGTAACCGAGCTGGATAACCTCTACACCTACATGATGAAACGCCTGGCCGAAGCCAACGCCAAGACCGATCCGAAGATCCTCGACGAAGTCGCCGATCTGCTTGGCACGGTCAAGGAAGGTTGGGATGCCATCGCTGTACCGGGTCCGCAATTCTAAGGAGTACGCTCATGAGTCTTGTCTTGCAGCGAATCGAACAAACCCGTGATGCCTTGGTCGATGCCCTGGCTGAGCGTAACTGGGAGGCCATCGGTCAGTTGGACCTGGCCTGCCGTTCCTGCATGGAAGACGTCCTGAGCGAGTCTCAGGTGGATGAGGCGGCGTTGCGGATCAATCTTGAGGAATTGCTGGGGGTGTATCGGCAATTGCTGGAGGCGGCGACTGGAGAGCGTCAGGCGATCGTCGACGAGATGCAACAGATCCATCAAGCACAGAACGCTGCAAAGGTTTACCATCTGTTCGGTTAATGCTCAGTTAATCCGAGCCCGTTGCGCCATAAATTTGACTGTGCACGGTTTTTTGACTTAACTAGTAGCTGTTTACAGATTTAAGGCGTCTACAGGCATGACAAGTCTGCAAGCGTCTAGCTTGCCCCCTAATTTCGGGCATTGGGTTGACTAGGGAAGTTGCTATTGCATGTGGCGTGAAACCAAAATTCTCCTGATCGATGACGATAGCGTCCGCCGCCGCGACTTGGCGGTGATCTTAAATTTTCTTGGCGAAGAAAATTTACCCTGCGGAAGCCATGACTGGCAGCAGGCCGTCGGCTCTTTGTCGTCCAGTCGCGAGGTCATTTGTGTCCTTATCGGGACCGTGAATGCCCCCGCAACGCTTTTGGGCTTGCTAAAGACACTCTCAACCTGGGATGAGTTCCTTCCGGTTTTGTTAATGGGCGAAAATTCTTCCCTTGACCTGCCTGAAGACCAGCGCCGCCGGGTACTTTCCACGCTCGAAATGCCGCCCAGCTACAGCAAGCTGCTTGATTCGCTGCACCGCGCGCAGGTTTATCGCGAGATGTACGACCAGGCCCGCGAGCGCGGTCGGCATCGCGAACCCAACCTGTTCCGCAGCCTCGTCGGCACCAGTCGGGCGATCCAGCACGTGCGGCAGATGATGCAGCAGGTCGCCGATACCGACGCCAGCGTGCTGATCCTGGGCGAGTCGGGCACCGGCAAGGAAGTGGTCGCGCGCAACCTGCATTACCACTCCAAGCGCCGTGAAGCGCCGTTCGTGCCGGTCAACTGTGGCGCGATCCCGGCCGAGTTGCTGGAGAGCGAGCTGTTTGGTCATGAGAAGGGTGCCTTTACTGGTGCGATCACCAGCCGCGCCGGGCGTTTCGAATTGGCCAACGGCGGTACGCTGTTTCTCGACGAAATTGGCGACATGCCGCTGCCGATGCAGGTCAAGCTGTTGCGGGTCCTGCAGGAGCGCACCTTCGAGCGCGTGGGCAGCAACAAGACCCAGAGCGTCGATGTGCGCATCATCGCCGCCACGCACAAGAACCTCGAGAGCATGATCGAGGTTGGCAGCTTCCGCGAAGACCTCTATTACCGCCTCAACGTTTTCCCGATCGAAATGGCGCCACTGCGTGAGCGCGTCGAAGATATCCCGTTGCTGATGAACGAGCTGATCTCGCGCATGGAGCACGAAAAGCGCGGTTCGATCCGCTTCAATTCGGCGGCGATCATGTCCCTGTGCCGCCATGGGTGGCCGGGCAACGTCCGGGAGCTGGCCAACCTGGTGGAGCGCATGGCGATCATGCACCCGTACGGGGTGATCGGCGTGAACGAACTGCCGAAGAAGTTCCGCTACGTCGACGACGAAGACGAGCAAATGGTCGACAGCCTGCGCAGCGATCTGGAAGAGCGGGTGGCAATCAACGGCCACACACCGGATTTCACCGCCAATGCCTTGTTGCCGCCCGAAGGCCTGGACCTCAAGGATTACCTGGGAGGCCTGGAGCAAGGGCTGATCCAGCAGGCGCTGGACGATGCCAACGGTATCGTTGCCCGCGCGGCAGAACGCCTGCGCATCCGCCGTACCACCCTGGTGGAGAAGATGCGCAAGTACGGCATGAGCCGTCGCGAAGGAGATGAACAGGCGGATGATTGACGCCTGTTTTCCAACCGCCTGATTTTCAGGCGGTTTTTTTTCGGCACGGGTATTGCTATAGCCCTCGCAACGTTCCGTTTAACTGACGGTCAGCCAAGCGAGAGAGCACGATGACCCTAGCCGCCCAGATGTCTCCTGTCCCCGAGCCGGAACACATGCCGTCCGCCGAGCAGGCAAGCCGGCTTGGACTTGAGCAGGCATTTTCGCTGTTCAACCAGATGTCCAGTCAACTGACCGATTCCTACAGCCTGCTTGAAGCTCGGGTTACCGAGCTCAAGGGTGAGCTGGCCGTGGTCAGCGCCCAGCGCATGCAGGAGCTGGCGGAAAAGGAACGCCTGGCTAATCGTCTGCAAAATCTCCTCGATCTGTTGCCCGGTGGCGTTATCGTCATCGACGCCCACGGCCGTGTGCGCGAAGCCAACCCGGCGGCTTGCGAGTTGCTCGGCCTGCCGTTGGAAGGTGAGCTGTGGCGGCATGTCATCGCCCGCTGCTTTGCGCCCCGTGAAGACGACGGCCATGAGGTGTCCCTCAAGGATGGTCGGCGCCTGTCCATCTCGACACGTTCGCTGGATGCCGAGCCGGGGCAGTTGGTGCTGCTCAATGACTTGACTGAAACCCGTCACCTGCAAGACCAGTTGGCTCGCCATGAGCGCCTGTCTTCCCTGGGGCGGATGGTGGCGTCGCTAGCCCATCAGATTCGTACGCCGCTTTCTGCCGCGCTGCTCTATGCCAGTCATCTGGCTGAACAGCAATTGCCGATGGAAACCCAGCAACGGTTCGCCGGACGCCTGAAAGAACGCCTGCACGAACTGGAGCACCAGGTGCGCGACATGCTGGTATTCGCTCGCGGCGAGCTGCCGTTGACCGACCGTGTTACCCCCAAGGTTTTATTGCAATCGTTGCAGGCCGCGGCGTTGACCCATGTGCAGGATCTGCCGATCCGCTGGCAGTGCGACAGCCACGTCGGTGAAGTGCTGTGTAACCGCGACACATTGGTGGGCGCGGTGTTGAACCTCATCGAAAACGCGATCCAGGCCAGCGGCGGCAATGTCCGGCTGAAAGTGCACTTATATGCACGCGACAACACCTTGCGCCTGTGTGTCAGTGACAGCGGCACCGGTATCGAGCCGGCCGTGCTGGCACGCCTGGGCGAGCCATTCTTCACCACCAAGACCACTGGCACCGGCCTGGGCCTGACCGTGGTCAAGGCTGTGGCCCGTGCCCATCAGGGAGAATTGCAACTGCGCTCGCGGCTGGGCCGTGGCACCTGTGCGACGGTGTGCTTGCCGCTATTTTCCAATGCGCCAGGGGTGGAGTGAAAGCAATGGCGATCAAGGTGTTGCTGGTTGAGGATGACCGGGCCCTGCGTGAGGCGCTGGCCGATACGCTGGTGCTGGCCGGGCACGACTACGCCGCCGTCGGTTCGGCGGAAGAAGCGCTGCTGGCGGTGGGGCGCGAAGCGTTCAGCCTGGTGGTCAGTGACGTCAATATGCCGGGCATGGACGGCCATCAATTGCTCGGCCTGTTACGTGCCCGCCAGCCGCAACTACCGGTCTTGCTGATGACCGCTCACGGCGCCGTCGAGCGCGCGGTGGATGCCATGCGCCAGGGGGCTGCGGATTACCTGGTCAAGCCGTTCGAGCCCAAAGCCCTGCTGGACCTGGTGGCGCGTCATGCCCTGGGCAGTCTTGCGGTCGAGGGCGAAGGCCCGGTGGCCATCGAGCCGGCCAGTGCGCAACTGCTGGAATTGGCCGCACGGGTGGCTCGCAGCGATTCGACCGTGTTGATTTCCGGCGAGTCCGGTACGGGCAAGGAAGTGCTGGCGCGCTACATCCATCAACAGTCCCGGCGCGCCAGCGAACCGTTCATTGCCATCAATTGCGCGGCAATTCCTGACAACATGCTCGAGGCGACACTGTTCGGTCACGAGAAGGGTTCGTTCACGGGGGCCATCGCGGCCCAGGCTGGCAAGTTCGAGCAGGCCGACGGCGGCACGATCCTGCTCGATGAAATTTCCGAAATGCCGATGGGCCTGCAGGCCAAGCTGTTGCGGGTCTTGCAGGAGCGGGAAGTGGAGCGGGTCGGTGCGCGCAAGCCCATCAGCCTGGATATCCGCGTGGTGGCAACCACCAACCGCGACCTGGCCGGCGAAGTGGCGGCGGGGCGTTTTCGTGAAGACCTTTATTACCGCTTGTCGGTGTTCCCGCTGGCCTGGCGTCCGTTGCGCGAGCGCACCGCCGATATCCTGCCGCTGGCCGAGCGTCTGCTGAACAAGCACGTCAATAAAATGAAGCACGCGGCTGCCCGGTTTTCAGTCGAGGCCCGGGCCTGTCTGATTGCCTACCCGTGGCCGGGCAATGTCCGAGAGCTCGATAACGCCATCCAGCGGGCCTTGATCCTGCAACAGGGCGGTTTGATCCAGCCGGAGGATTTCTGCCTGGCGGGCCCGGTGGCCTGCGCGCCATTGCCTGCATTGTCGCCGGTGCCGGCAGCGGCCTTAGCGCCCCCGGTGGAAGTGGAGGGCGAGTCGGCCGGCGCCTTGGGAGACGACCTGCGTCGTCGCGAGTTCCAGATGATCATCGACACCCTGCGCGCCGAGCGCGGGCGTCGCAAGGAGGCGGCCGAACGCCTGGGGATCAGCCCGCGCACCCTGCGCTACAAGTTGGCGCAGATGCGTGACGCCGGCATGGATGTCGAGGCCTATCTCTTCGCCAGTTGAATAAGCGCCAAAAATCCCTGTGGGAGCGAGCTTGCTCGCGATAGCGGTGGGTCAGTCAAGTTGAGGTTGGATGTGATGGGTTATCGCGAGCAAGCTCGCTCCCACAATGGAGTGGTGCGCGCATTTGTTTCCTGCGGCCATGGAGCTGGCACCCTTGTTGCTAATACCTGAATACCCGCTGAGTAAGTGTCAAAAAAATGCGGGCCGCCAGAGAGAGTAGACCATGAGCCAAGGTATTGAATTTAATCGGTTGATGTTGGACATGCGGGCCATGCAAATGGACGCCATGGCCCAGCCTAAATCGGTCGCGGTCCCCCAGGTGGGTGGCAGCAGCTTTTCCGACATGCTCGGTCAGGCCGTCAATAAAGTGAACGATACCCAGCAGGCATCGAACCAGTTGGCCAGTGCTTTCGAGATTGGCAAAAGTGGCGTCGACCTGACGGACGTAATGATCTCCTCGCAGAAAGCCAGTGTCTCGTTTCAGGCGTTGACCCAGGTTCGCAACAAACTGGTTCAAGCCTACCAAGACATCATGCAGATGCCGGTTTAAGGAAGTTATTGAGTCATGGCAGAAGCAGCCGTAGATAACGTTCCGGCCAAGGCCACTCCGGTAGACGGCAAACCGCCGCTGTTCGGTCTGTCCTTCCTGGAAAATCTCTCCGAGATGACCATGCTGCGTCAGGTAGGCCTGTTGGTCGGCCTGGCTGCCAGCGTGGCGATTGGTTTTGCCGTGGTGCTGTGGTCCCAGCAGCCGGACTACCGGCCGCTGTATGGCAGCCTGGAGGGCATGGACGCCAAGCAAGTCATGGAAACCCTGGCTTCCGCCGATATTCCTTACACCGTCGAACCCAATTCCGGCGCGTTGCTGGTCAAGGCCGACGACGTTGCCCGTGCGCGCCTCAAGCTCGCAGCCGCTGGCGTGACGCCTACCGATGGCAACATCGGTTTCGAGATCCTCGACAAGGACCAGGGCCTGGGCACCAGCCAGTTCATGGAAGCGACCCGTTATCGTCGCGGCCTGGAAGGTGAGTTGGCGCGGACCATTTCCAGCCTGAACAACGTCAAGGGTGCCCGTGTGCACTTGGCGATTCCGAAAAGCTCGGTGTTCGTGCGCGATGAGCGCAAACCCAGTGCTTCTGTACTGGTTGAGTTGTATTCGGGCCGCTCCCTGGAGCCAGGCCAGGTCGTTGCCATTATCAATCTGGTGGCGACCAGCGTACCCGAGCTGAGCAAATCGCAGATCACCGTGGTCGACCAGAAAGGCAACCTGTTGTCCGATCAGGCGGAAAACTCCGAACTGACCATGGCCGGCAAGCAATTCGATTACAGCCGTCGCATGGAAGGCATGCTGACCCAGCGAGTGCACAACATCCTGCAACCGATCCTCGGTAACGACCGCTACAAGGCCGAGGTGTCGGCCGATGTGGATTTCAGCGCCGTCGAGTCGACGTCCGAACAGTTCAATCCCGATCAGCCTGCGCTGCGCAGCGAGCAGTCGGTGAGCGAGCAGCGTACCGCCAGCAATGGTCCCCAAGGTGTACCGGGAGCCCTGAGCAACCAGCCGCCGTCGCCGGCCAGCGCACCGCAAACCACCGGTGGCGCCACCGCAGCCGCCGGCATGGTGCAGCCAGGCCAGCCGCTGATCGATGCCAACGGCCAGCAGATCATGGACCCGGCCACCGGCCAGCCGATGCTGGCGCCGTACCCGGCCGACAAGCGTCAGCAGTCGACCAAGAACTTCGAGCTTGACCGTTCCATCAGCCACACCAAGCAGCAACAAGGTCGTTTGAATCGCCTGTCGGTCGCCGTAGTGGTGGACGATCAGGTCAAGGTCAACGCGGCCAACGGCGAAACCAGCCGTGCGCCATGGAGCGCCGACGAATTGGCGCGCTTCACTCGCCTGGTGCAGGACGCCGTCGGTTTCGACGCCAGCCGTGGCGACAGCGTCAGCGTGATCAACGTACCGTTCTCCCTGGAGCGCGGTGAAGTGGTCGCCGATATTCCGTTTTATTCGCAACCCTGGTTCTGGGATGTGGTCAAGCAAGTATTGGGTGTGCTGTTTATCCTGGTACTGGTGTTCGGCGTGCTGCGTCCGGTGCTCAACAACATCACCGGTGGCGGCAAGAACAAGCAATTGGCAGCTTTCGGCGATGTCGAGCTGGGAGGCATGGGCGGCCTGGATGGCGAATTGGCCAACGATCGCGTCAGCCTCGGCGGGCCGCAGAGCATTCTGCTGCCAAGCCCGAGCGAAGGCTATGACGCTCAGTTGAACGCCATCAAGAGTCTGGTGGCAGAAGATCCGGGTCGTGTGGCCCAGGTCGTGAAAGAGTGGATTAACGCAGATGAGTGATAATCGAGCCGCTGTTGCCAAATTGTCCCGGGTCGACAAAGCCGCGATCCTGCTGCTGTCCCTGGGTTCGACCGACGCTGCCCAAGTGTTGCGCCACATGGGGCCCAAGGAGGTCCAGCGCGTGGGCGTGGCCATGGCGCAAATGGGCAACGTGCACCGTGAGCAGGTCGAGCAGGTGATGAGCGAGTTCGTCGACATCGTCGGCGATCAGACCAGCCTGGGCGTCGGTTCCGACGACTATGTGCGCAAGATGCTCACTCAGGCACTGGGCGAGGACAAGGCCAACGGCCTGATCGACCGGATCCTGCTGGGTGGCAACACCAGCGGCCTGGACAGCCTCAAGTGGATGGAGCCGCGGGCGGTTGCCGACGTGATCCGTTACGAGCACCCGCAGATCCAGGCGATCGTGGTGGCTTACCTCGACCCGGACCAGGCCGGTGAAGTGCTGGGCAACTTCGACCACAAGGTGCGCCTGGACATCATCCTGCGGGTGTCTTCGCTCAACACCGTTCAGCCGGCGGCCCTGAAAGAATTGAACCAGATTCTCGAGAAGCAGTTCTCGGGCAACTCCAATGCCTCGCGCACCACCCTGGGTGGCATCAAGCGCGCGGCGGACATCATGAACTTCCTCGACAGTTCGATCGAAGGTCAGTTGATGGACTCGATCCGCGAGTTCGACGAAGACCTGTCCGGTCAGATCGAAGACCTCATGTTTGTGTTCAACAACCTGTCCGATGTCGACGATCGTGGCATCCAGGCCCTGTTGCGCGAAGTGTCGTCCGACGTGCTGGTGCTGGCCCTCAAGGGCTCGGACGAAGGCGTCAAGGAAAAGATCTTCAAGAACATGTCCAAACGAGCGGCCGAACTGTTGCGCGACGACCTCGAGGCCAAGGGCCCGGTGCGCGTCAGCGACGTGGAAACCGCACAGAAGGAAATCCTCACCATCGCCCGCCGCATGGCCGAAGCCGGGGAGATCGTTCTCGGTGGCAAGGGCGGCGAAGAGATGATCTAAGGTCGTTATGTCTGCCAAGAGTGATGAAGCACCCAGCGACCTGATCCGCGCCCGGGACGTCGGTGGTTTCGACGTCTGGTCGCTGCCCAGCTTCGACCCCCATGTTCCCGAGCCTGAGCCGGAACCGGTGGAAGAACTGCCGGAGCCGGAGGAAGTGCCGCTGGAGGAAGTCCAGCCACTGACCCTCGAGGAAGTCGAGGGCATTCGCCAGGAAGCCTACAACGAAGGCTTTGCCGTGGGTGAAAAGGAAGGCTTCCACAGCACTACGCTCAAGGTCCGCCAGGAAGCCGATGTGGCGCTGACGGCCAAGCTTCGTGCGTTGGAATCGCTGATGCTCAACCTGTTCGACCCCATCGCCGAGCAGGACACCCAGATCGAGAAATCCCTGGTGGGCCTGGTGCAGCACATCGCCAAACAAGTGATTCAGCGCGAACTGGCCATCGATTCGACTCAGATCGAACATGTCATGCGCGAAGCGCTCAAGTTGTTGCCATTGGGCGTGGGGAACGTACGGCTGTACATCAATCCCCAGGACTTCGAGTTGGTCAAGGCGCTACGCGAGCGCCACGAAGAAACCTGGCGCATCGTCGAGGACGCTGCGCTGCTGCCCGGCGGTTGCCGTGTGGAAACCGAACACAGCCGCATTGACGCCACCGTTGAAACCCGCATCAGCCAGATCATGGCCAAATTGTTCGACCAATTGCACGAGCAGGCCCTGCACCCGGCTGCCGCCGACCTGAGCCTGGAGTTGCCGGACGAGCCCCTGATCAGCGCTGATGCGGCGCCAGCCGATGCAGGGTTGGAGGTGCCTGAGTTGGACGCTTCTGCACTGGACAGTCGCGATGCGCCTTGAGCGAACCAGTTTCGGCAAGCGCCTGGGCAGCTACGCCGAGGCCAGCGAACTGGCTGGCCAACCGATCCTGGAAGGGCGCCTGCTGCGCATGGTCGGCCTGACCCTCGAAGCCGAAGGCTTGCGTGCCGCCATGGGCAGCCGCTGCATGGTGATCAACGACGACAGCTATCACCCGGTGCAGGTCGAGGCCGAAGTCATGGGCTTCTCCGGCAGCAAGGTATTCTTGATGCCGGTGGGCAGTGTCGCTGGCATCGCCCCCGGCGCGCGCGTGGTGCCCTTGGCCGACAACGGTCGTCTGCCCATGGGCATGAGTATGCTTGGGCGTGTGCTGGACGGGGCCGGACGGGCCTTGGACGGCAAGGGCGGTATGAAGGCAGAAGACTGGGTGCCAATGGACGGCCCGACGATCAACCCCCTCAAGCGTGACCCCATCAGCGTGCCGCTGGACGTGGGCATCCGCTGCATCAACGGTTTATTGACGGTCGGTCGCGGCCAACGTCTCGGCCTGTTTGCCGGTACCGGCGTAGGTAAGAGTGTGCTGCTGGGCATGATGACCCGCTTCACCGAAGCCGACATCATCGTGGTGGGGCTGATCGGCGAGCGGGGTCGTGAGGTGAAGGAGTTCATTGAGCACATCCTCGGCGAGGAGGGGCTCAAGCGTTCGGTGGTGGTGGCTTCGCCAGCGGACGATGCGCCATTGATGCGTTTGCGCGCGGCCATGTATTGCACGCGTATTGCCGAGTACTTCCGCGACAAGGGCAAGAACGTCCTGTTACTGATGGATTCGCTGACCCGTTTCGCCCAGGCCCAGCGGGAAATCGCCCTGGCGATCGGCGAGCCGCCGGCCACCAAGGGTTATCCGCCTTCGGTCTTCGCCAAGCTGCCGAAACTGGTGGAGCGCGCCGGCAATGCGGAAAAAGGCGGCGGTTCGATCACTGCTTTCTATACCGTGCTGTCCGAAGGCGATGACCAGCAAGACCCCATCGCCGACTCGGCCCGGGGCGTACTCGACGGGCACATCGTGCTGTCCAGGCGCCTGGCCGAGGAAGGGCATTACCCGGCGATCGACATCGAGGCTTCCATCAGTCGGGTCATGCCGTCGGTGATCAGTGCCGAGCACATGAAGCGGGCCCAGCAGTTCAAGCAGTACTGGTCGCGCTACCAGCAAAGCCGCGACCTGATCAGCGTCGGCGCCTACGTTCCCGGCGGTGACCGCGAGACCGACACCGCTATCAGTCTTTACCCGGCCATGGCCGTTTACCTGCGCCAGAGCCTGAACGACAACATCGGCATGGGCGCCAGCGAAGCGCACTTGCAGAGTATTTTCACCCCGGTTGCCGGCGGGTAACCGGCCATGGCCACGAGTCGTGCGGCACGCCTGGCGCCAGTGGTGGACATGGCGGAAAAGGCCGAGAAGACCGCCGTCCAGCGTCTGGCGTATTTCCAGGGCCAGGTCAAAGTCGCCGAAAGCAAACTGGCTGACCTCGAGAACTTTCGACTCGAGTATCAGGAGCAGTGGATCGCCCGTGGCGCCCACGGGGTTTCCGGGCAGTGGTTGTTGGGTTACCAAGGGTTTCTTGCGCAGTTGGGAACCGCTATCGACCAGCAGCGCCAGAGCCTGGTCTGGCACCAGAACAACCTGGAGAAGGCCCGCCAGAGCTGGCAAGAGGCGTTTGCCCGGGTCGAGGGGCTGCGCAAGCTGGTGCAGCGCTATATTGATGAGGCCCGGCAACTGGAAGACAAGCGCGAACAGAAACTGCTCGATGAATTGTCCCAGCGCCTGCCGCGGCAGAATCCCTATTGATGCGAAAGCAGGATTT
Organism: Pseudomonas sp. Lb2C2; assembly: GCF_052112205.1. NCBI lineage: Bacteria > Pseudomonadati > Pseudomonadota > Gammaproteobacteria > Pseudomonadales > Pseudomonadaceae > Pseudomonas > Pseudomonas sp. Lb2C2. The sequence goes on from NZ_JAUTYW010000009.1 coordinate 76,534, forward strand.
TGTCGGCTGAATGAGGCAAAACCTTGCTCAGACCTTTACCAGATGCTACACCTTGTACACGTATGTCCATGACAAGGAAGCCGATCATGTCAGTCGTTACCGAAGTATCCCCCGATGGGCACAAGCTGACGATTTCGATCAAGGGTCGATTCGATTTCGGGCGGCATCAGGAGTTTCGTGAGTCCTATGAACGGCTCAATCAGAAACCTGACTCCATTGTGGTGGATTTGAAAGAGGCCACTTATCTCGACAGTTCCGCCTTGGGCATGCTCCTGCTGTTGCGCGATCATGCCGGTGGCGACCAGTCGGATATCCGGGTCGTCAACAGCAGCAATGACGTCAAGAAAATCCTCGCGATCTCCAATTTCGACAAGCTGTTCGACATCAGTTGATCGCCATGCAATCGTCGTCGGAGTCGCTGACGGTCCTGATTGCCGAAGACAGTGCCGCTGATCGACTGCTGTTGTCGACCATTGTCCGCCGCCAGGGGCATCACGTGCTCACTGCGGCCGATGGCGCCGAAGCGGTCGAGGTCTATCTGGAACAGCGTCCGCACCTGGTGCTGATGGATGCGATGATGCCAGTGATGGACGGTTTCGAAGCCGCGCAGAAAATCAAGCAGTTGGCCGGGGACCAGTTGGTCCCGATCATTTTCCTCACCTCATTGACTGAGAGTGAAGCCTTGGCCCGTTGCCTGGAAGCGGGCGGCGACGATTTCCTGGCCAAACCCTACAACCAGGTGATCCTGGCGGCCAAGATCAAGGCCATGGACCGCTTGCGTCGATTGCAGGCCACCGTGGTGGAGCAGCGCGACCAGATCGCCCGGCACCACGACTACCTGCTCAACGAGCAGCGGGTCGCCAAGGCCGTATTCGACAAGATCGCCCACTCCGGCTGCCTGAACGCGCCGAACATCCGGTACTTGCAATCGCCTTATGCCTTGTTCAATGGCGACCTGCTGCTGGCGGCGTTCAACCCGGCCGGCGACATGCACATCCTGCTGGGGGATTTCACCGGCCACGGTTTGCCGGCGGCGGTCGGTGCGATGCCGCTGGCGGAAGTGTTCTACGGGATGACCGCCAAGGGCTACGGCCTGGCGCAGATCCTGCGAGAGATGAATGCCAAGCTCAAGCGCATCCTGCCAGTGGACATGTTCTGTTGTGCGACGCTGTTATGCCTGAGCTTCCAGCGTTGCACGGTGGAGGTCTGGAACGGCGGCATGCCCGATGGGTACCTGCATGACAGCCTCAGCGGTGTGCGCACGCCGTTGCCGGCGCGGCACCTGCCGTTGGGTGTGCTCACCCCTCAATTATTCGATGACCGCACCGAAGTGCATCCGATGTCGCTGGGGGACCGGGTGTTCCTGTTGTCCGATGGCGTAATCGAGACCAGTGATCGCGACGATCAGCCATTTGGCGTGGAACGGTTGCAGCAGGTATTTTCAGCCAACCGTGAACCTGACCGTCTTTTTGAGGATATCCAGCAGGCCCTGCAGGATTTTCGCGGTGAGGCCCGTGACGATTTCAGCATGGTCGAGGTGCGACTGGTCGCACCAACGCAACTCAATCCGCCACCACCGGTCTACTCCGATAGCGGCCAGTCCAGCCCGCTGGATTGGTCGGTGAGCTTCGAGTTCCGGGCGCAGACGCTCAAGCGCTTCAACCCGATGCCCTATCTGCTGCAATTGCTGCTTGAGGTCCATGGGCTCAGGGCGCAGAGTGGCGCCCTTTACAGCGTCATGTCGGAGCTGTATTCCAATGCCCTGGATCATGGGGTGCTCGGGCTCGACTCGAGCCTCAAGCGCGACGCGGCGGGTTTCGCCCGCTACTACCGGGAGCGCAATACGCGCCTGGATGAGCTGAGCGACGGTTACGTGCGGGTACACTTGCATGTCTCGCCAGATGGCGAGGGTGGTCGCCTCGCCATAGAGGTCGAAGACAGTGGCGAGGGGTTTGATGTCGCCAGGGTGCTGGCGCGGCCCGTGGACTGTGATCGGTTGTCGGGGCGCGGCGTGAGCCTGGTACGCCAGTTGAGCCACCAGGCCAGTTGGTCAGACGATGGTCGTAGTGCGCGCGTGGAGTTTTTCTGGGAGGCTCCGGCATAATCGGGGCCACTCTTGATCAGGGAGCGAACAAGTGAACGAGATTCATCTGGACCGCGACGTGCTCAGCACGTTGAAAGAAGTCATGGAGGAGGGGTATCTGGAGTTGCTGGATACGTTTCTCAACGACTCCGAGGCTCGCCTGCGCGTGCTGCATGAGGCACGGGACGCTGAAAAACTGAGCGCCACGGCCCACAGCTTCAAAGGTAGCAGCAGCAACATGGGCGCTATCCGCCTGGCCGAGCTGTGCGGCGAACTGGAACAGCGTGCCAAGCAGCCGTCATTGGGCGGTATCGAGAAACTGGTCAGCGAAATCGACAGCGAATTCGCGCATGTCCGCAAGCTTTGCAGGGAAGAGCGCGAGGGCTTTCACTGCTGAGTTTTGACGGTCGGGCTGACATTGGCCCGTGCCTTGCATTGCCTAGTCTCGACTGTACCTATGATTCCAGTGCAGCGGAGACCTTTTTATGCCCGTTACCCCTAATTCACTGCTTCAGGCCTCTGTCCAGGCCAAGCCCCAGGTCGCCGTCAATTCACCGGCAGCGGCCCCGGATCTCGGGGATAGAGCCTCCAGCTTCGCTCAAGTCTTCGCCAAGCAGGCGCCTGCCAAGTCAGCGGCGGCCCCTGAGCCATCGGTGAAATCGGCGCGCGACAAGACTGCCGACAACACCGTCAAAAAAGACACCGGCAACGAAACCCCTGCCGCCCCGGAACCGACGGTTGCCGATAGCGGCAAACCCTTGCCCGCGGACAAACCGGCCAGCGCCGACGACCAGGGTGACAGCGCCGACGATGCCGACTCGGCGCAAACACCAGTAGCGGATGCTGCACCTGTCGATCCGAGCCTTGATCCAGGGCTGCTTCCAGACACGACGGTGCCGCTCGCGTCAGCCACAGTGGAGCCTGCACCTGTGGTGGTTACGACTGAGGCCCAGATGAGCACGGCAGTTGCGGCGCCGGTTGTCCCGCCGGCCACACCGCTCCCGGCTGCGGTCCCGGTGGACGATCCTGCCTTTGATCCTGAAGCCGACCCGCTCGACGCATTGCCCGCCTTGCGTTTGGCGATGGAGCAGGGTGGTCATGTTTCCGCCGCCAGCCAGGCCCAGCCCAAGAGCGCTGCCCCGGCGTCGCTCGACGGTGAGCCGACTTCGGCGCAGACCTTTGCCGCCGGTATGGCAAGCATGCTCAGCGTGCAAGCCGATCAGAACAGTACCGAGTCCGGCAGCCAGGGCGGCGACAAGGCCTTTGGTGGCTTGATCAGTGAAGGTCTCAAGGATCTGGGCGGCGCTTCCAGTGACACGCGGGTGGACGATTTCGCCAACCGCTTGGCCGCCCTGACCCAAGCCGCAACGCCCAAAACCGCCAACGCTGTGCCGGTCAATCAGCCTATCGCGATGAATCAGAGCGGTTGGACCGAAGAGGTGGTCAACCGGGTAATGTACCTGTCCAGCGTCAATCTCAAGGCGGCCGACATCCAGTTGCAGCCTGCCGAACTCGGGCGCCTGGATATCCGGGTGAACATGGTTCCGGATCAGCAGACCCAGGTCACGTTCATGAGCGCCCACTCCGGCGTTCGCGAAGCCCTCGAAGGCCAGATGCATCGCCTGCGGGACAGTTTTGCCCAGCAGGGCATGGGTCAGGTCGACGTCAGCGTATCCGATCAATCCCGTGGTTCGCAGAATCAGGAGCAGCAGGCCCAACAGCAGGCCCAGGCCGGGCGTACCGCGTCATCTGGCGGGCGAGTGGATTCAGCGGATGAAACTGTTCCTGCCAGCATCGCTGAAGTGGCGGCCAGCACGACCAGCGTCATCGGCACCAGCGCGGTCGACTACTACGCCTGATCCAACGAGTTTTTCCCCTGTGGGAGCGAGCTTGCTCGCGATAGCGGTTTGTCAGTCACCATTTGCTGGGATTGATCCACCGCTATCGCGAGCAAGCTCGCTCCCACATTGGTTTTATGGGGGATTGGAGATCGCATCTGCCCGTCATCCTTAGTACCGACACTTCTGGCATAACACTTGCTCCAGCCTTGCCGTGCATCAGTGAAAACCCCGATTAGTGACGGATTATTGGCATGGCGAAGAGTGAAGCAGCAGCTGTAAAAGACCCTGCAACCAAAGGCAAACTCAAGCTGATCATCATGATCGTGGTGGGTTTGCTCCTGGCGGTCGGTGTGTCCGTGGGGGCGACCTGGTATTTCATGCACAGCGCTCAAAGCAAGCCGGCAGTGGCGGCCGAAGCCGCGCCAGTGGGCAAGCAGCCGGCGATTTTCGAACCGATGGCGCCAGCCTTCGTGGCCAACTACACCCAGAACGGTCGCCAACGCTACATGCAGGTGAGCATTACCCTGCTGGGCCGCAACCAGGCTGACCTGGAAGCGCTGCGGGTGCATATGCCGCTGATCCGCAACAACCTGGTGATGCTGTTTTCCGGACAGAATTTCGACACCCTGGCCACCCCGGTCGGCCAGGAAATGCTGCGCCAGAAAGCCACGGCCAGCGTGCAGGAAGTGGCTCAGAAAGAGCTCGGCAAAGTGGTGATCGAACAGTTGCTCTTCACTAACTTCGTATTGCAGTAGGAACACGACATGGCCGTGCAGGACCTGCTGTCCCAGGACGAAATCGATGCGCTGTTGCATGGTGTCGACGACGGGCTGGTGCAGACCGAAAACGCTGCTGAACCGGGCAGCGTCAAAAGCTACGACCTGACCAGCCAGGATCGCATCGTTCGCGGACGCATGCCGACCCTGGAAATGATCAATGAACGTTTCGCCCGCTACACCCGCATCAGCATGTTCAACATGCTGCGCCGTTCGGCCGACGTGGCCGTCGGTGGTGTGCAGGTGATGAAGTTTGGTGAGTACGTGCACTCGCTGTATGTGCCCACCAGCCTCAACCTGGTGAAGATCAAGCCGTTGCGTGGCACCGCGTTGTTCATTCTTGACGCCAAGCTGGTGTTCAAGCTGGTGGATAACTTCTTCGGTGGCGACGGTCGTCACGCCAAGATCGAAGGTCGTGAATTCACCCCGACCGAGCTGCGGGTCGTGCGGATGGTGCTGGAGCAGGCCTTCGTCGACTTGAAGGAAGCCTGGCAAGCGATCATGGAAGTGAACTTCGAGTACATCAACTCGGAAGTGAACCCGGCCATGGCCAACATCGTCGGCCCGAGCGAGGCCATTGTGGTCTCGACCTTCCACATCGAGCTCGATGGCGGTGGTGGCGACCTGCACGTGACCATGCCGTACTCGATGATCGAGCCGGTACGTGAAATGCTCGACGCCGGTTTCCAGTCGGACCTCGACGACCAGGACGAACGCTGGATCAACGCGCTGCGCCAGGACGTGCTGGATGTCGACGTGCCGATCGGCGCGACGGTCGCCCGGCGTCAACTGCGTCTGCGGGACATCCTGCACATGCAACCGGGGGACATTATCCCCGTCGAGATGCCGGAAGACATGGTCATGCGCGCCAATGGCGTGCCGGCCTTCAAGGTCAAGATGGGCTCTCACAAAGGCAACCTGGCGTTGCAGGTGATCGAGCCGATCGAACGCCGCTGAGCGGTGTCGAATTTTTAAGTTTGCGTTTTTAACTGATTTTTGCCCGCCGAGGACAAATGATGGCTGACGATATGAATACCCAGGATGACCAGGCGCTGGCCGATGAATGGGCTGCGGCCCTGGAAGAAACCGGCGATGCCGGGCAAGCAGACATCGATGCCTTGCTGGCGGCCGACACTGGCGCCCATGCGTCCAGCCGCTTGCAAATGGAAGAATTTGGCAGCGTTCCGAAGAGTCATGAGCCGGTGACGCTCGATGGCCCGAACCTGGATGTGATCCTCGATATCCCGGTGTCGATCTCCATGGAAGTGGGCAGCACCGACATCAACATTCGCAACCTGCTGCAGCTCAACCAGGGCTCGGTGATCGAGCTGGACCGCCTGGCTGGCGAGCCGCTCGACGTGCTGGTCAACGGCACCTTGATCGCCCATGGCGAAGTGGTGGTGGTCAACGAGAAGTTCGGCATTCGCCTGACGGACGTGATCAGCCCGAGCGAACGCATCAAGAAGCTGCGCTGAGTGAAAGGTTTTTTCGCTGCAGTCGCGATGCTGCCATTGAGCGTGCTGGCGGCCGAACCGGTTGCCACGGCCGCCGCTGCGCCGGCAGTAGGCAGTGGTGTCGCCGGACAATTGGCGCAACTGGTGCTTGGCTTGCTGCTGGTGCTGGGCTTGATCTTCTTTCTCGCCTGGCTGTTGCGGCGCGTGCAGCAGGCGGGGCCGGCGGGCAAGGGGCAGGTCATCGACATCATCGGTTCCCGCGCGCTCGGGCCGCGCGACCGGCTGGTGCTGGTGCAGGTCGGCAATGAGCAGATCCTGCTGGGCCTGAGCCCGGGCACCATTACCGCCTTGCACGTCCTCAAGGAGCCGGTGCAGATGCCCTCCGCCGAGCAGGCCAGCCCCGAATTTGCCCAGCGGCTCATGGAACTGTTGGGTAAAGACCAGAAGGATAAAAAGTAATGCCGTTGCGCATTCTGTTGGCATTGGCCCTGATGCTGGCCGCACCGTTGGCGTTCGCCGCCGATCCGCTGTCGATCCCGGCGATCACCCTCGGCACCAATGCCGAAGGGGCCCAGGAATACTCGGTCAGCCTGCAGATTCTGCTGATCATGACCGCGCTGAGTTTCATTCCGGCGTTCGTCATGCTGATGACCAGCTTTACCCGGATCATCATTGTCTTTTCGATCCTGCGCCAGGCCCTGGGCCTGCAACAGACGCCCTCGAACCAGATCCTCACCGGCATGGCGCTGTTTTTGACCATGTTCATCATGGCGCCGGTGTTCGACCGGGTGAACCAGGACGCGCTGCAACCCTACCTGGCAGAAAAAATCACCGCTCAGGATGCCGTGGCCAAGGCTGAAGTGCCGATCAAGGATTTCATGCTGGCGCAGACTCGCAGCAGCGACCTGGAGCTGTTCATGCGCCTGTCCAAGCGCACTGATATCCCCAGTGCCGATCAGGCGCCGCTGACCATCCTGGTGCCGGCGTTCGTGACGTCCGAGCTCAAGACCGCTTTCCAGATCGGTTTCATGATTTTCATCCCGTTCCTGATCATTGACCTGGTGGTCGCCAGTATCCTGATGGCCATGGGCATGATGATGCTCTCGCCGCTGATCATTTCCCTGCCGTTCAAGATCATGCTGTTTGTGCTGGTGGATGGCTGGGCGCTGATCATCGGTACCCTGGCGGGCAGTTTCGGCGGTGTTTAGGCCTTTTGTGCGGGTAGGACGATATGACGCCTGAAGTAGCGGTAGACCTGTTCCGTGAAGCGCTCTGGCTGACGACCATAATGGTTGCCATCCTGGTGATCCCCAGCCTGCTGGTGGGGTTGCTGGTGGCAATGTTCCAGGCCGCGACCCAGATCAACGAACAGACCTTGAGCTTCCTGCCGCGCCTTCTGGTGATGCTGGTGACGCTGATCGTCGCTGGCCCCTGGCTGGTACAAACCTTCATGGAATACATCCTGCAGCTGTACGGCAGTATTCCGCAGTTGATCGGCTGACCCATGTCGATGCTCGCGCTGACGGACACCCAGATCAGTACCTGGGTGGCGTCGTTCATCCTGCCGCTGTTTCGCGTCGCCGCGGTGCTGATGAGCATGCCAGTGTTCGGTACGACCCTGGTGCCGACCCGCGTGCGGCTCTATTTCGCCTTGGCCATCACGGTAGTCATTGCGCCTGGATTGCCACCGATGCCGCCGGTCAATGCCTTGGATCTCAGCGGCCTGATGTTGATTGCCGAGCAGATCCTCATCGGCGCCTTGATGGGGTTTTCGCTGCAGCTGTTCTTCCAGGCCTTCGTGGTGGCCGGGCAAATCATCTCGATCCAGATGGGTATGGCCTTCGCGTCCATGATCGACCCTACCAACGGCGTCAACACAGCGGTGATCGGTCAGTTCCTGACGATGCTGGTGACTCTGTTGTTCCTCGCCATGAACGGGCATCTGGTGGTGTTCGAGGTATTGACCGAGAGTTTCACCACGATGCCGGTGGGCAGTGCGTTGCTGGTCAATCATTTCTGGGAAATCGCCGGCAAGCTCGGCTGGGTCCTGGGCGCGGCGATGGTGCTGGTATTGCCGGCGATCACTGCGTTGCTGGTGGTCAACATCGCGTTTGGCGTGATGACCCGCGCGGCGCCGCAACTGAATATTTTCTCCATTGGCTTCCCGCTAACCCTCGTGCTGGGCATGGTGATTTTCTGGGTCAGCCTGGGGGATATCCTCAACCAGTATCAGCCGCTGGCCACCCAGGCCTTGCAGCTATTACGCGACATGGCACAGGCACGCTGAACCATGGCCGAGAGTGAGAGTGGTCAGGACAAGACAGAAGACCCCACGGAAAAGCGCAAGCGCGAGTCCCGGGAAAAGGGTGAGATTGCCCGATCCAAGGAGCTCAACACGCTGGCGGTGATGCTGGCCGGGGCGGGCGGGTTGCTGATTTATGGTGGCGGGTTGGCCCTGGACCTGCTGGATATCATGCGCCTGAACTTCTCCCTGCCTCGTGAGGTGCTGCTCAGTCCTGGCGCGATGGGTCAGTATTTGCTGCATTCAGGCAAAATCGCGATTCTGGCGGTACAGCCGGTGCTGATATTCCTCCTGCTGGCAGCCATCATTGGTCCTATTTCTTTGGGTGGCTGGTTGTTCGCCGGGAAGAGCCTGGCGCCGAAATTCAGCCGGATGAACCCGGCCAGCGGCCTCAAGCGGATGTTTTCCACGACTGCCTTGATGGAGCTGCTCAAGGCTCTTGGAAAATTCTTCCTGATTCTTTTCGTCGCGTTGACGGTTTTACAAGCCGACATCGACGACCTGCTGCGCATCGCTCACGAGCCGCTTGAACAGGCGATCATCCATAGCGTGCAGTTGGTGGGCTGGAGTACGTTGTGGATGGCCTGCGGCCTGATCCTGATCGCTGCCATCGATGTGCCGATCCAGCTCTATCAGAGCAAGCAGAAGTTGATGATGACCAAGCAGGAGATACGCGACGAGCACAAGGATCAGGAGGGCAAGCCGGAGGTCAAGCAGCGGATCCGTCAGTTGCAGCGCGAGGTCTCCCAGCGGCGGATGATGGCGGCGATCCCCGACGCCGATGTGGTCATCACCAACCCGACTCACTACGCCGTAGCCCTCAAGTACGACCCCGAAAAAGGCAACGCTCCCGTGTTGCTGGCCAAGGGCAGTGACTTCCTGGCGCTCAAGATCCGTGAGATCGCCGTGGCCAATGAGGTGATGCTGCTGGAGTCCCCGGCGCTGGCGCGGTCGATTTACTACTCCACCGAACTCGACCAGGAAATCCCTGGCGGCCTGTACCTGGCCGTGGCCCAGGTGCTGGCCTACGTCTACCAGATCCGCCAACACCGCGCCGGCAAGGGCAAACGCCCCGAACCGCTAAAAGACCTGCCGATCCCGCCGGATTTGCGGCGTGATTCCTGAGGCTTATCGGTGCAGGTTAGCGGTGCGTATAGCTATAGCATGCTCGCGGATATATTGAATTCTTCTTTCAATGGTCTCGCCTGTTTTCGTAAGCATGACATCGCGATAAGCCTCGTTTTTGCTGCCTGGGGTTCGTGATTTAGTGGCTTGCTCACGAAAAAAACCTATTGAGTCGTCAAAGAAATCCGTACGCAGACGCGTTGTCCCGGAAGCATCGGTTTCAGTGTAGGCTCTTTCCGGAGCCGGTATCCCCTCTGCGTCGACCGGAATGTTACGCTGATGCGATAAATATGCTTCAGCAGTATTTTTACTTTTAGTCGGTGTGAGGCTGATCTCGATTTTGTCCGAGAGTGCTTCTTGCAGTGTTTTGGTTTCTGAGATTAACGTTTGCTGATCTTTTAGCGTATTTTTCACAATCGATTGGGCTTTTACCGAGCTCAGTTTTTTTATAGATGACAAGGTTTTTTTGATTCGGGTTAGCGCGGCTAGCTCCAAATACTTGGGTATTAGCGTAGCTGGAACGGGGGTGTGTCCCGTTGGGTCTCTACGGTTGATAGGATCGCCGATGCAATATGCATAAGGGTTCAATCCGCCCTCGCCAAACGGGCTCAATTTATCCGGACTATTAAATCGCATCAAAACCGGATTGAACGCCCGATAACCATTCCCCAAAAAATAATACCCGGTCACCGGGTCCGGTCGTTCCCCGTTGAAGCCGAGCAGGCTCAGCAAGCCATTGCCAGCAGGCCGATAGCCATAGGGCGAATAGGCACAGGATTGTGATTCGTTGGAGGTAATGGCGTGCAATACCGAGCGTTGTTGATCGGTCGCCAACAATGTGGCCTGCCTTGCGTTGCTCTGGGTTTCGGTCTGGGCCAGAAGTTGGTCGTCGTGCTGGACGATCGATCGACTGATAGCGCCCCCAATCTCCGTGGCCAGGCGCGATTTGCAGTAGAACCGCTGGATCGGGGCATAAGTCGTGGTGGTGTGGCTGGTGAGGCGATCCAGTGGGTCGTAGTGGTAAGTGCAGAGCTGCGTGGTTGGCATGATCGACGCTCCGTTTGGATGAGGCTCAGGGGGATTATTGATCGTTCCCACGCTCCTGCGTGGGAACGATCAATAACAAACCCCCGTGGCGAGGGAGCTTGCTCCCGTTCGGTTGCGCAGCAACCGCCAGTAAGCGGGGGACGCTGCGCGACCCAGCGGCTGCAAAACTCGCGTTTCCCTAAAGGATGCGGCGCCACTTCCCAGTGCTGGCGATGTATCGGAACTGGAGGGTTTCTCCTCTGTTAAATTGCACGGGAGTGCCTGATTCGAGGTTGGTGCCCATGACCGTTGACGTATAGCCAGCATTGGAGGTCAGGGTGACCTCGTCGTCCTGCCAAGCTGTGACAGGCAGGGTGATTTGCTCAATCCAGTCGCCATCGCTGAAATGTACCTCGGTTTTTTCTGTGCCTGTGTCTGCCATTTGGGCGCCGGCCTTGAGCGCGCCGTAGACGTGTATGGGCGTCTTGATGGCCTGCCAACTGCCCAGGTTGAACATGAAGAGGAATTGGTCTCCCCGTTGGCAGCGGTAGACCCTATCCCCGGATCGGCGATGGATCTGGCTGTGCCAGCCTTCAGTGGCTGTTATGTAGGAAGCTATCTCGACATAGCGATAGGCCGGTGCAGAGGTCGGCAGGCTGATGCGTTCCGTCCAGTTGTAATCCTCTGTCCGGTACCTGACGAGCTTTTCATCGGCGCGCGGGGTGGGGACCGTATCTCCCGACGTGTTGGGGAAGTAAGTGCTGACAAACTGCAATATCCATTTTGCCAGGCTGCTGTCGTATTCGAATAACAGCACATCGCCCTGCGCCAGGGTCATGTCGGCCACTGGAAAGTCCCATCTGCTGGACTGCAGGGTTGCATTCGATTGAGCCTTGCAAAGGATGAGTACCGTGGACGTGTTCCTGGCACTGGAGGGGAGCAGCATCAGAGGGACCCAATTGCCATTGTAGGTCTCCAGAGCTATCGCCTCGTATCCATGGGGAATGTAGTTTCCGGCAGTGAGATCCGTGGGGTTCAGGTAGCGGGAGGATCTTCTGTTGTTTCTGAAACTGTTCGCATGAATGCAATTATCGATATGCCTGTGACGCAAGGACCAGTCAGTGTTGATGATATAGAATTTCTGGATTGGCGAATTGGCATTGTCCGCTGAAAACCAGTTCATCACGTCTGATGACATATCGTCCGGTTGCCCGACTTTAGTGTATTTATGGGCCTGGATGGCGCGTAGTTCATACGTGGGTTTTGTCTCGCTGGCGACTTCATCGATGAACTCCTTAAGTTCGTCGCTGGAGGGGCGGTTCTTGCCTATCCATCGCTGATTGACTCCTGGCCAGAACTGCGGATCTCGTCGGTTATCGTCATAAGCAATCACGACATTTTTTTGCAAGGCCCAGAGCTGTCTGAGCACCAGTGATTTCCATTTGGGCTCTATCAGTTTATCGCCGAAGGTCGTTTTTATAACCGTGGCCAGCTCGCGATGTGCTGCGTCGGTGAAGTCCCTGAACTCATGAAAGTCCAGGATAATCACCTCTTGGGGGTAAGCGTTGTAAAGATTCATCGCCGCCTGCAGGATGTCGCCACGGACGTTTCTCCCGGAATCGAGGCTGTGGTATATCGTGAATCTTCTCCAATCCCCCGCAGGGTAACCCCAGTAAAACTTGACCCTCAAGTCGAGCGCCCTGATGCCCGTCTGCAATTGGGTATGAGGTGATACGTCCTGGCAAGTGTCATAGCTGTTGCTGTAAGGGGCCTGTTTATCCGAGCCGGAGTTGTGGGTGCCGGGCAGCACCAGTTCATCGACGCGCAGATTGGCAGTGGCGCCGTTGTAGTAGCCCATCCAGTTTGGTCGGACATTGTTGAAGGGCGAGCAGATACCGCCGCTGACGCCGCCGCTTGGGCACCAACCGACCCTGGGTGTCGAAAGCGGTTCATCGCCTGGAGCCGGTTCGCTGTGGGTGAACTGCTCGGTGTCGGGGTATTCGGCGGGTGGGTAAGGGGCAAGCTCTGGTGCCACATACGGTTTTAACGCGCCGTGTTCGTCCAGGTCGGCCGGATGAACACCCATTTGCTCGGCAAGGGAAATGTTTTCGGTCATGACGGGCCTCTGCTCGGTTCGTTGCAGCGGCTGCTTCCCATGGTCCCAGCAGTCGCTGAATAGCTCATTCAACCCCTCATCGCCTCTCTCGACCACTCTCAGAAGTGTCAGGTTGACGTTCGGGAATTGGTGTGCTTGCGACTGCGTGTGTATGAGGTTTGCGCCTTGTATTTCGTTTCGTGATTGGCGCGGGGGAGATGCACTGCGCCTGGTCTGAAGCCTTGCGCTCGACCGTTTTTTCCGGTCCTTGCCAAAGTTGGACGGCTTTTTGCAAAAGCAGGCCATATGACGCTGTCGGCGTCAAAAGATTGCTTCACAGGAACGGGGAATATTGGTGGATCGCTCTCAGTTACTCAGCACCGCACGCAACAACGTAGCAGACCTCAGTCGGGGTAATCTGGGCGTGCCGCTGTTGCTGCTGGTCATGCTCGCCATGATGATGCTGCCGGTACCGCCGTTCCTGCTGGACGTGTTCTTCACGTTTAACATCGCCCTGTCGATCGTCGTGCTGCTGGTATGCGTATACGCCCTGCGGCCGCTGGACTTCGCGGTGTTCCCGACCATTCTGCTGGTGGCGACGCTCATGCGTCTGGCGCTGAACGTGGCGTCCACCCGCGTCGTGATGATCCATGGTCATGAGGGCCACGCGGCTGCCGGTAAGGTGATCCAAGCCTTCGGTGAGGTGGTGATCGGCGGCAACTACGTGGTCGGTATCGTGGTCTTCGCCATCTTGATGATCATCAACTTCGTCGTGGTGACCAAAGGTGCCGGGCGGATTTCCGAGGTGAGCGCACGTTTCACTCTTGATGCGATGCCCGGCAAGCAGATGGCCATCGACGCCGACCTCAACGCCGGCCTGATCGACCAGGGCCAGGCCAAGGCACGACGCCTTGAGGTCGCCCAGGAAGCCGAGTTCTACGGTTCCATGGACGGTGCCAGCAAATTCGTGCGCGGTGACGCCATCGCTGGCCTGCTGATTCTGTTCATCAACCTGATCGGCGGCATGGCCGTCGGTATCTTCCAGCACGGCATGACGTTCGGCGACGCTGGCAAGGTCTACGCCTTGTTAACCATCGGTGACGGTTTGGTGGCGCAATTGCCATCACTGTTGTTATCCACAGCTGCCGCGATCATGGTGACCCGTGCTTCGGGCTCCGAAGACATGGGCAAGCAGATCGGCCGGCAAATGTTCGCCTCGCCCAAGGCCCTGGCGGTTGCTGCCGGCCTGATGGCTGTAATGGGCCTGGTGCCGGGAATGCCGCACTTTTCCTTCCTGAGCATGGCTGCTCTGGCTGCCGGCGGCGCCTACCTGTTCTGGAAAAAACAGAACGTGCAGAAAGTCCAGGCCCTGCAAGAGGTCAAGCGCCAGCAGGAACTGCTGCCGTCGCCGGCCCGCGCCATGGAAACCAAGGAGCTGGGCTGGGATGACGTGACGCCGATCGACATGATCGGCCTGGAAGTCGGCTATCGCCTGATTCCATTGGTCGACCGCAACCAGGGTGGTCAGTTGCTGGCGCGGATCAAGGGGGTGCGCAAGAAGCTCTCCCAGGACCTGGGCTTCCTGATGCCCACCGTGCATATTCGCGACAACCTAGACCTGGCGCCGAGCGCCTATCGCCTGACCTTGATGGGGGTGATTCTGGCCGAGGCCGAGATCTACCCCGACCGCGAATTGGCGATCAACCCCGGGCAGGTCTACGGCAGCCTCAACGGCATCACCGCCAAGGATCCGGCTTTCGGCCTGGAAGCGGTGTGGATCGAAATCAGCCAGCGGGCCCAGGCCCAGTCCCTCGGCTATACCGTGGTGGACGCCAGTACGGTGGTGGCGACCCACTTGAACCAGATCCTGTACAAGCACTCCAGCGAGCTGATTGGTCACGAAGAGGTCCAGCAACTCCTGCAAGTACTGGCAAAAGGCTCGCCCAAGCTGGCTGAAGAGCTGGTGCCGGGTGTGGTTTCGTTGTCGCAATTGCTCAAGGTGTTGCAGGCGCTGTTGGCCGAGCAAGTGCCTGTGCGCGACATACGCAGTATTGCCGAGGCTATCGCCAACAACGCTTCCAAGAGTCAAGATACCGCCGCCCTGGTGGCTGCGGTTCGGGTCGGTGTGTCCCGCGCAATCGTCCAAAGCATTGTAGGCACTGAGTCTGAGCTGCCTGTGATCACCTTGGAGCCAAGGTTGGAACAGATATTGCTCAATAGTCTGCAGAAGGCAGGACAAGGCTCGGAAGAGGGTGTTCTGCTGGAGCCAAGCATGGCCGAGAAGCTGCAGCGTTCGCTGATCGAAGCAGCCCAGCGGCAAGAGATGCAAGGCCAGCCGGTGATCCTGCTGGTGGCCGGTCCGATTCGCACGATGCTCTCGCGATTCGGGCGCCTCGCGGTCCCGGGGCTGCATGTGCTGGCGTACCAGGAAATACCGGACAACAAGCAAGTGACCATCGTTGCGACAGTAGGGCCCAACGGCTGAGGTAGTGGTTTATGCAAGTGAAGCGTTTTTTCGCCGCAGACATGCGTCAGGCCATGAAACTGGTTCGTGACGAGCTGGGCGCTGAAGCAGCCATCATTGGCAACCGTCGTATCGCCGGCGGTGTCGAGCTGACGGCTGCCCTGGATTACAAGCTGTCTGCGTTGGCCCCGCGGGTTCCGAACATGGAACTCGAAGACGAGCTGCGCAAGACCCAATCGCGCATCGCCAGCGCCCAGGCCGAACTGAGCCTGCGCAGCAACGAAGGCGAGGGCGCGGCGGGCACCAATCGTCAATTGTTCGCCGGTCAGCCGCTGACCGCCGGCCTGCCGTTGACCGCTGCCGAACCGCTGATCGAGCAGGCCCAAGCCGAACCGCGTCGTCCTGAGCCGGCGCCAGCAGCGCCTGCCCGGGGTGTCGACCCGCGCGCCCTGGACTCGATGCGCTTTGAACTCAACAGCCTGCGCGAGCTGATGGAAGTCCAGCTCGGCTCCCTGGCCTGGAACCAGCTGCAAGGCAGCCGTCCAGCCCAGGCCAACCTGTGGCGTCGCCTGCAACGCATCGGCCTGTCCGGCCCGTTGTCCCGGGACCTGCTGGCGCTGATCAATGGTATCGAAGAGCCTCGCCAGGCCTGGCGCATGTTGCTGGCGCACCTGGCGCGGATGATCTCCACGCCGGAAGTCGAGCCGCTGGAAGAGGGAGGGGTGATTGCCATGGTCGGTCCTGCCGGCATGGGCAAGACCACCACCCTGGCCAAGCTCGCCGCCCGTTACGTACTCAAGTACGGCGCCCAGAGCATTGCCCTGGTGAGCATGGACAGTTTCCGCATCGGTGCCCAGGAGCAACTCAAGACCCTCGGCCGGATTCTCAATGTGTCGGTGACCCATGTGGATCCTGGTCAATCCCTGGCCCAGGCACTGGAGCCGCTTTTGCGCAAACGCGTCGTGCTGATCGATACCGCGGGCCTGCAAGCCAGCGATCCAGCCCTGCGCATGCAGCTCGAGAGCCTGGCCGGACGCGGTATCAAGTCAAAAAATTATCTCGTGTTGGCAACCACCAGCCAGAAACAGGTTCTAACCGCCGCATACCACAGCTACAAACGCTGCGGGCTGGCCGGCTGCATCCTGACTAAGCTGGACGAAACGGCAAGCCTGGGCGAGGTGTTGAGCCTGGCGATCGGTCATGAACTACCGGTGGCCTACCTGACCGACGGGCCGCGGATCCCGGATGATTTGCATCTGCCGCGCCGTCATCAACTGGTCAGTCGTGCCGTGAGTGTGCAAATGCAGGAAGAACCCAGCGAAGAAGCCATGGCTGATATGTTCGCTGATATCTACCACAGCCCGACCAAGCAGGTCGGCTGAGGTAATCATGAATATTTTTTGTACCTACATCGATGGTCTGCCATGCATTGTTCCGTATGCGAACGCGCAGCCAGTAATGTGGCCTCCGTCTAAGTAAGACAAGGTAAAGAACGAACATGGGCAGCATGCATCCCGTACAGGTGATCGCGGTGACCGGCGGCAAAGGTGGCGTCGGGAAGACTAACGTGTCAGTGAACTTGTCCCTGGCTCTGGCAGAGCTTGGCCGACGGGTCATGCTGCTGGACGCCGATCTGGGCCTGGCGAACGTCGACGTGTTGTTGGGGCTTACACCCAAACGCACCCTGGCGGACGTGATTGAAGGGCGCTGTGAACTGCGTGACGTGTTGTTGCAGGGGCCGGGCGGGATTCGCATCGTGCCGGCTGCCTCCGGCACCCAGAGCATGGTTCACCTGACCCCGGCCCAGCACGCGGGCCTGATCCAGGCGTTCAGCGACATCGGCGACAACCTTGATGTGCTGGTGATCGATACCGCGGCCGGTATTGGTGACTCGGTCGTCAGTTTCGTCCGCGCTGCCCAGGAAGTGCTGCTGGTGGTCTGCGACGAACCGACGTCCATCACCGACGCCTATGCCCTGATCAAACTGCTTAACCGCGACTATGGCATGAACCGCTTCCGCGTCCTGGCCAACATGGCCCAGAGCCCGCAGGAAGGACGCAACCTGTTCGCCAAGTTGACAAAGGTCACGGATCGCTTCCTGGACGTCGCCCTACAATACGTCGGCGCAGTGCCTTACGACGAAAGCGTTCGCAAGGCCGTCCAGAAGCAACGTGCCGTTTATGAAGCCTTTCCACGTTCCAAATGCGCGCTGGCGTTCAAGGCGATCGCCCAGAAGGTCGACACCTGGCCACTGCCGGCCAACCCCCGCGGGCATCTGGAATTTTTCGTCGAGCGTCTTGTGCAACAAACAGCAGGGCCCGTGCTATGACAGCCAGCGGTTACAACCATCTCTACAAAAAATCGGCACGGGACGCCCAGTACGAATTGATCGAGCGTTACGCACCGCTGGTCAAGCGTATCGCCTATCACTTGCTGGCGCGTTTGCCGGCCAGTGTCCAGGTCGAAGACTTGATCCAGGCGGGCATGATCGGCCTGCTCGAAGTGTCGAACAAATACGACGCGAGCAAGGGCGCCAGTTTCGAGACGTATGCCGGTATTCGCATTCGCGGGGCCATGCTCGATGAAGTCCGCAAGGGCGATTGGGCGCCGCGTTCGGTGCATCGCAATACCCGCATGGTCAGCGATGCAATTCGGGCAATTGAAGCTAAAACCGGGCGTGACGCTAAAGATCACGAGGTTGCGGCCGAACTCCAATTGAGTCTCGACGATTATTACGGGATTTTGAACGATACCTTGGGCAGCCGCCTGTTCAGTTTCGACGACCTGTTGCAGGACGGCGAACACGAAGGGCTGCATGAGGATAACGCGAGTGCTCACATGGAGCCGTCGCGTGACCTGGAAGATGAACGTTTCCAGAGTGCGCTGGCGGATGCGATTGCCAATTTGCCGGAGCGTGAGCGACTGGTCTTGGCGCTGTACTACGACGAAGAGCTGAACCTCAAGGAAATCGGTGAGGTCCTGGGGGTCAGCGAATCGCGGGTCAGCCAGTTACACAGCCAGTGCGCGGCCCGTTTGCGGGGGCGTTTGGGGGAGTGGCGAGCGCGTTGACAGGCAGTGTGGGGACGCTGCGAACGAGGCTGGCCTGGCAGGTACTGCGCCAGTCTCCATCCGTTGTGCTCCGGACCGTTGTCGAGTGTTGTGCCGGATTGATTGAAATGGCGCGTCCAGGTGCTGGGCGCGTTTAAGACTGCTTGGAGGTCGAATTGGACAAGAACATGAAAATCCTCATCGTTGATGACTTCTCAACGATGCGGCGGATCATAAAAAACCTGTTGCGTGACCTTGGGTTCACCAACACGGTCGAGGCGGATGATGGCATCACAGCCATTCCGGTCCTCAACAGCGGGAGCATCGACTTTCTGGTAACTGACTGGAACATGCCCGGCATGACCGGTATCGACTTGCTGCGCCATGTGCGCGCCGACGAAAAGCTCAAGCATCTTCCGGTGCTGATGGTCACTGCCGAAGCCAAGCGCGAGCAGATCATCGAAGCGGCCCAAGCCGGTGTAAACGGCTATGTGGTCAAACCCTTCACGGCCCAGGCGTTGAAAGAGAAGATCGAAAAAATCTTCGAACGCATCGGTTAACGGCGCCACGGGGGAGCTATGGACAACGAATCTTCAATGGGCGATTTCGAATCGACCCTGAAAAAACATGCCCGCGAACTGGTCGACAGCCTTGAAAAAGGTCGCTTTGGCGATGCGGTTCAAATGATCCATGAGCTCAACCAGACCCGTGACCGCGGTCTGTATCAGGAAGTGGGCAAGCTCACGCGTGAATTGCACAGCGCGATTGTCAATTTCCAGATCGACCCGCATATGCCGCAGGCCGAGGAAGTCTCGCAGATCACCGACGCCACCGAGCGTCTGGGTTATGTGGTCAAGCTGACCGAGGCCGCGGCCAACCGCACCATGGACCTGGTGGAAAGTGCAACGCCGCTGGTCAATGGCCTGAGCGAAGAAGCCCAGGCCTTGAGTACCGACTGGGGCCGGTTCATGCGTCGCGAAGTCGGCGCTGAAGAGTTTCGGGAGCTGGCCCGTCGCGTCGACGGTTTCCTGACGCGCAGCGGCACCGAGAACCGCGCCGTGGCAAGCAATCTCAACGACATTCTGTTGGCTCAGGACTATCAGGACCTGACCGGCCAGGTGATCAAGCGTGTGACCCAACTGGTCACCGAAGTGGAAAGCAACCTGCTCAAACTGGTGTTGATGGCCAGCCAGGTCGACCGCTTTGCAGGCATCGAACACGACCGTGAAGCGATGCTTGCTGAAAAAGATCCACAAAAACATCTCTCTCAGGGTGAAGGTCCGCAGATTCATGCCGATAAAAGAGAAGACGTTATGTCCGGTCAGGACGATGTGGACGATTTGCTGTCCAGCCTTGGATTCTGAGTTTTAGCCCTGTTTTAGGAGCAGCCATTAATGAGCTTCGGCGCCGATGAAGAGATCCTTCAGGATTTCCTGGTTGAGGCCGGCGAGATTCTAGAGCAACTGTCCGAACAGCTGGTCGAGCTGGAAAGCCGACCAGATGATGCGGATCTGCTCAATGCAATTTTTCGCGGTTTCCACACTGTAAAAGGAGGCGCCGGCTTCCTCCAGCTCAACGAGCTGGTGGAGTGCTGTCACATTGCCGAGAACGTGTTCGACATCCTGCGCAAGGGTGAGCGTCGCGTTGATTCGGAATTGATGGACGTGGTGCTTGAAGCGCTGGATGCGGTCAACAGTATGTTCAGCGAAGTGCGTGAGCGCTCGCCGATTACGGCTGCCACCCCCGAATTGCTCGCCGCGCTGTCGCGCCTGGCCGAGCCGCAATCGGCTGACGAAGCGGCTCCGGTTGCCGAGGCCGTGGTTGAAGAACCGGTTGCCGAGGAATCGGGCGACATCACCGATAACGAATTCGAACAACTGCTGGACTCCCTGAATGCCGTCAAGGCCCAGGCCGAGGCACCGGCTGCACCTTCTGCGCCTGCAGCGCCGGCCGCCGATGGGGCTGGCAGCGATGAAATCACCGATGCCGAGTTCGAGTCACTGCTCGACCAGCTCCATGGCAAGGGCCAGTTCGCGCCTGATGCCGTGGTCCCGGCGGCGGCCCCCGCCGCGCCGAAAGCCGCGGGCGACAGCTCGGACATCACCGACGACGAATTCGAAGCGTTGCTCGATCAGTTGCATGGCAAGGGCACCTTTGCCGTTGACGCACTGGATTCGGCCATCGCTTCGGCGCCGACGCCGGCCAAGCCCGCCGCCGCTGCCGCGGGCAGCGACCTGATCAGCGACCACGAATTCGAATCCCTGCTCGATGAGCTGCATGGCAAAGGCAAGTTCAGCGAAGTCGGTACGGCTTCTGCTGCGCCTGCTGCCGCCACTGCTGCCGCACCGGCGGCCAAGGCTGTGCCCAAACCCGCTGCCAAGGCATCGGAACCGAAGGCCGAACCCGCCAAGCCTGCCGCTGCTGCTCCGGCGCCAGCCCGTGCTCCGGCGGCTGCGCCAGCGGAAAAACCGGCCAGCGAAGCCGAGACCACCGTTCGGGTCGATACCGCACGCCTGGACGAGATCATGAACATGGTCGGCGAACTGGTGCTGGTGCGTAACCGTCTGGTGCGCCTGGGCCTCAATAGCCAGGACGAAGCCATGTCCAAGGCCGTGTCGAACCTCGACGTGGTCACGGCAGACCTGCAGACCGCGGTCATGAAGACCCGGATGCAGCCGATCAAGAAAGTCTTCGGGCGCTTCCCGCGCCTGGTTCGCGACCTGGCTCGCCAGCTCAAGAAAGAAATCAACCTGGAACTGGTGGGTGAAGAGACCGACCTCGACAAGAACCTTGTCGAGGCCCTGGCCGACCCGCTGGTCCACTTGGTGCGCAACGCAGTTGACCACGGCATCGAGTCGCCGGAAGAACGCGAAGCTTCAGGCAAGGTCCGTGGCGGCAAGGTGATCCTGGCCGCCGAGCAGGAGGGCGACCACATCCTGTTGTCGATCTCCGACGACGGCAAAGGCATGGACCCGAACGTGTTGCGTGCCATCGCGGTGAAACGCGGTGTGATGGACAAGGATGCCGCCGACCGCCTGAGCGACACCGAGTGCTACAACCTGATCTTCGCCCCGGGCTTCTCGACCAAGACCGAGATCTCCGACGTGTCGGGCCGTGGCGTGGGCATGGACGTGGTGAAAACCAAGATTTCCCAGCTCAACGGTTCGATCAATATCTACTCGACCAAGGGCCTGGGCTCGAAGATCGTCATCAAGGTCCCGTTGACCCTGGCGATCATGCCGACCCTGATGGTGATGCTGGGCAACCAGGCATTCGCCTTCCCGCTGGTCAACGTCAACGAGATCTTCCACCTCGACCTGTCGCGCACCAACGTGGTGGACGGCCAGGAAGTGGTGATCGTACGGGACAAGGCACTGCCACTGTTCTACCTCAAGCGCTGGCTGGTCAGCTCCGCCGCTCATGTAGAGCAGGGCGAGGGCCATGTGGTGATCCTTTCGGTGGGCACCCAGCGGATCGGCTTTGTCGTCGACCAGTTGGTGGGCCAGGAAGAAGTGGTCATCAAGCCGTTGGGCAAGATGCTCCAGGGCACCCCGGGCATGTCCGGCGCCACCATCACCGGCGACGGTCGCATCGCATTGATTCTCGATGTGCCAAGCATGCTCAAGCGTTACGCCGCCCGGCGTATTTGATTCTGGAGGGGCGTGGCCCAGGGCCGCGCCTCGTCTAACGGAGTGTTTATGGTAGTTAAAGTCCTGGTGGTGGACGATTCGGGGTTTTTCCGCCGCCGCGTCTCGGAAATTCTTTCGGCGGACACGAGTATTCAGGTCGTCGGTACCGCGACCAACGGCAAAGAGGCGATCGATCAGGCCCTGGCACTCAAGCCGGACGTGATTACCATGGACTACGAGATGCCGATGATGGACGGCATCACGGCCGTGCGGCATATCATGCAGCGCTGCCCGACGCCGGTATTGATGTTCTCCTCCCTGACCCACGAAGGCGCCCGAGTGACCCTCGATGCGCTGGACGCCGGGGCGGTGGATTTCCTGCCGAAGAACTTCGAAGACATTTCGCGCAACCCCGACAAGGTCCGGCAGTTGCTATGCGAAAAAGTCCATAGCATTTCCCGCAGCAACCGCCGTGTCGGTGCCTACAGCGCACCGGCGCCAGCCCCTGTTGCGGCGCCAAGCCCGGCACCGTCGCCGACGCCGACTGCATCGAGCAGCTTCAATCCGGCACCGGTACGCAGCGCCCCGGCACCTGCGCCGGCTCGCCAGGCGCCCGCCAGTGCGTCGTCGCCGGCACCCAAGCGCAAGGCCTACAAGCTGGTCGCTATCGGCACGTCCACGGGTGGCCCGGTGGCGCTGCAACGGGTCCTGACCCAGTTGCCGGCCAACTTCCCTGCCCCCATCGTGCTGATCCAGCACATGCCCGCAGCGTTCACCAAGGCGTTTGCCGAGCGTCTGGACAAGCTGTGCAACATCAGCGTCAAGGAAGCCGAGGATGGCGACATCCTGCGTCCAGGCCTGGCGTTGTTGGCACCCGGTGGCAAGCAGATGATGATCGATGGCCGTGGCGCGGTGAAAATCCTGCCGGGCGACGAGCGTCTGAACTACAAGCCTTGCGTGGACATTACCTTCGGTTCTGCGGCCAAGTCCTACGGTGACAAAGTTCTGGCGGTGGTGCTCACCGGCATGGGGGCCGATGGTCGCGAAGGCGCGCGCCTGCTCAAGCAGGGCGGCAGTGCAATCTGGGCCCAGGACGAAGCCAGTTGCGTGATCTACGGCATGCCAATGGCCATCGTCAAAGCCGATCTTGCCGACGCGGTGTACGGATTGGACGACATCGGTAGACACCTGGTCGAGGCCTGCATTTAATGGATGTGCTCAGCCTGATTGGCATCATCATGGCGTTCGTCGCCATCATTGGCGGCAATTATCTGGAAGGCGGTCATCTGGGCGCGTTGGCCAACGGCCCGGCGGCGTTGATCGTGCTCGGTGGCACCATTGGCGCGGCGCTGTTGCAGTCGCCCATGAGTGCTTTCAAGCGTGCCATGCAAGTGCTGATCTGGATTCTGTTCCCGCCCCGTGTCGATTTGGCCGGTGGTATCGATCGCGTGGTGAACTGGAGCCTGACCGCGCGCAAGGAAGGCTTGCTGGGCCTGGAAGGGGTGGCTGATGCCGAGCCCGACAGCTACTCACGCAAAGGCCTGCAATTGCTGGTGGACGGCGCCGAGCCGGAAGCCATCCGCAGCATCCTGGAGGTGGATTTCTACACCCAGGAAAGTCGCGACATCGAGGCCGCCAAGGTATTCGAAAGCATGGGCGGCTACGCGCCGACCATCGGCATCATCGGTGCGGTGATGGGCCTGATCCATGTGATGGGCAACCTGGCCGATCCGTCGCAACTGGGCAGCGGCATCGCCGTGGCGTTTGTCGCCACGATCTACGGCGTAGCGAGTGCCAACCTGGTGCTGCTGCCCATCGCGGCCAAGCTCAAGTCCATCGCGTTGCGCCAGTCGCGCTATCGCGAAATGCTGCTGGAAGGGATCCTGTCGATCGCCGAAGGTGAAAACCCGCGTTCCATTGAGTTGAAGCTGCAAGGCTTCATGGACTAAGGCCATGGCACGTCGCAGACACCGTGAAGAACATGTCAACCATGAACGCTGGCTGGTTTCCTACGCCGACTTCATCACGCTGCTGTTCGCTTTTTTCGTGGTCATGTATTCGATTTCGTCGGTCAACGAAGGCAAGTACAAAGTCATTTCCGAGGCGTTGATCGGTGTCTTTACCGACTCCGATCGCGCCCTCAAGCCTATCCCCATCGGCGATGAGCGGCCCAAGACCACCACGCCGGCCAAACCCTTGGTCAAGGACAGCGAGCAGGTCGATGCCGGTATCGCCGGTGGCAGCGATCCATTGAAAAGCATCGCCGACGATATCAGCGCGGCGTTCGGCGACCTGATCAGCTCCAACCAGATGACCGTGCGCGGCAACGAGTTGTGGGTCGAGATCGAACTCAATTCCAGCCTGTTGTTCGGCAGCGGCGATGCCATGCCCAGCGACATGGCGTTCAACATCATCGATAAGGTCGCGGCGATCCTCAGGCCCTTCGACAACCCGATCCATGTCGAAGGCTTCACGGACGACCAACCGATCCGTACCGCGCAGTACCCGACCAACTGGGAACTGTCCTCGGCCCGTTCGTCGAGCATCGTGCGCATGCTGGCGATGCAGGGCGTGAAGCCTGGTCGCCTGGCCTCGGTGGGCTATGGCGAGTTCCAGCCGGTCGCCAATAACGCCACTGCCGAGGGGCGTGCGCGCAACCGGCGGGTGGTGCTGGTGGTGTCGCGTAACCTCGATGTGCGTCGCAGCCTGACCGGTACCGGTACGACCAATGCAACTCCGGATGCGGCACTGAAGCGGGCTGGCACACAAACTGCACCGGCTCCGGTCAAGTCGCCGGGAAGACAGAGTGCCGTCAATTCTCCGTCACCCGCTTTATAACCGAGCTATTTCTCGGTCGAGCCTGTTTCGGCCGGGAGGAACGATCCGAATGAGAGTCTGGGCAGTCGCCAATCAAAAAGGTGGTGTGGGCAAGACCACATCTTCCATCGCTTTAGCCGGGTTGCTGGCCGAGGCGGGCAAGCGCGTGGTCATCGTCGATCTGGACCCCCATGGCTCGATGACCAGCTATTTCGGCTACGATCCCGACAGCTTGGAGCACAGCAACTACGACCTGTTCCTGCACAAGGGCGTTGTGCCCGAGGGCCTGCCGGGGCAGTTGCTATTGTCCACCAGCGATGAGCGGATTTCCCTGCTGCCGTCGAGCACCGCCCTCGCCACCCTGGAGCGACAGTCGCCCGGGCAGAGCGGGCTTGGCCTGGTGATCGCCAAGAGTCTGGCGCAGCTGTGGCAGGATTTCGATTACGCGATCATCGACAGCCCACCGTTGCTGGGTTTGCTGATGGTCAATGCCTTGGCAGCCAGCCAACAATTGGTCATTCCGGTACAGACCGAGCACCTGGCGGTCAAGGGCCTGGAACGCATGGTCAATACACTGGCGATGGTCAACCGCTCGCGTAAGCAGACGCTGGCCTTCAACATCGTGCCAACCCTGTTCGATCGTCGTACCCAGGCCTCCTTGGGCACCTTGCGGGTGTTGCGGGACAAATACCCGGAGGACATCTGGCAAGGCTATATCCCCGTTGATACTCGCTTGCGGGACGCCAGCCGCGCCGGTGTGACCCCGTCGCAATTCGATGGCAAGAGCCGCGGCGTGCTGGCCTATCGGGCGCTGCTCAAGCACCTGTTGACCCAACAGCTTGTTCCGCAGCAGGTGGCTTAAGTGACGAGGCTTTCCACTGGCATCGTGTTCGCTTGCGAGCGCTCAAGTCCTACCGCATTCATGCCGATAACCTCTTCAAGTGGCGCACTGTTCCTATGAGCCGCCCGATAAAGACAACCTCGCGTCCGCAAATGGCCCTGCAATCCTATCTGGATGGGCTGTTGCAGGAAGCGACCGAAGAAATGCCACCACAGCCAAGCGTGATCGAGGCGTTGCCCGAGAATGTCGAAGCCAAGGGTGTGCTGGATGAATTTCAAGCGGCCGTGCTCGAAGAGCAGGCCCGTGACGCACAGAAAGCAGTAGTAGCTGCAGCGGTCGAGGCACCGTTTATCAAGCCTCAGGTGGCGGTCATGGACGCGCCTGCGCCGATCCTGGCGCCGGTCTCGACCGTAGCCCCGCTGCTGCAGGGCCTGGTGACGCCGGTGGTGGAAGTCCACTTGCCGCCGAGCAACCCACCACCACCGGTGCCGGGCGACGATCGTCCGGCCTGGGCTGCCGAGCCGTTCGAGTGTTTGTTGTTCGATGTGGCCGGGCTGACCCTGGCGGTGCCGTTGGTATGCCTGGGGTCGATTTACTCCCTGGCCGGGCAGGAATTGACGCCGTTGTTTGGCCAGCCGGAATGGTTCCTCGGGATCCTGCCGAGCCAGGCCGGCAACCTGAAGGTACTGGATACCGCGCGCTGGGTCATGCCGGACCGTTATCGCGATGATTTTCGCCAGGGCTTGCAGTACGTGATTTCGGTGCAGGGTTACGAGTGGGGTTTGGCGGTGCATCAGGTCAGCCGTTCGCTACGCCTGGACCCGAACGAGATCAAGTGGCGCAGCCATCGAGGGCAACGGCCATGGCTGGCCGGTACGGTGATCGAGCACATGTGCGCCTTGCTGGACGTTTCCGAGCTGGCGGAGCTGATCGCCAGCGGCGGGGCAAAACACCTGGGCGGCAGCAAGCCGGTCCAGAAACCGAAATAAGACAACCGGTGGCGCACAGCGTCGCCGGACAGAGTACACGCCGCCACAGGCGGTTTTTCGAGGGGTCAGGGTATGAATGATAAGGCGTCGTCTCAAAAGGGTTCTGAAGATCCGATTCTGCAATGGGTGACCTTCAAGCTCGATAACGAAACCTACGGCATCAACGTGATGCGCGTTCAGGAAGTGCTGCGCTATACCGAGATCGCCCCGGTTCCGGGTGCGCCGAGCTACGTGCTGGGCATCATCAACCTGCGTGGCAACGTGGTCACGGTGATCGATACCCGCCAGCGCTTCGGCCTGATGAATGCCGAGATCAGCGACAACACCCGGATCGTCATCATCGAAGCCGACAAGCAAGTGGTTGGCATCATGGTCGACAGCGTCGCCGAAGTGGTTTACCTGCGTCAGTCGGAAATCGAGACTGCGCCGAACGTGGGTAACGAAGAGTCCGCCAAGTTCATTCAGGGCGTGTGCAACAAGAACAACGAGTTGCTGATTCTGGTTGAACTGGACAAGATGATGAGCGAAGAAGAGTGGTCGGAACTGGAGAGTATCTGATTTGATTCTTGAGGTAGCAGTCATTGTCCTGTTCCTTTTCTGGGCAGGCACGCTGGCGATGTTCTTGGCGTACATACGTGGCCAGCGGCAGATCGCCGCTCAGCAGGCCCAGGGCGATGCGCTGCGCGACCAGCGCATCAAGGACCTGGCCAAGCGCGTCGACGATTATCAGAACGGCACCGTGCGCATGGGCGAAGCGCTCCATGAGCTGCGTGCCGTGGTCGCGCCGTTGCCGGATAAACTCGCCCAGTTGGAACAGCGCGACCCCTCCAGCCTGTCCTTCGCTCAGGCCGCCCGCCTGGTGGGCATGGGTGCGAGCGTCGACGAACTGACCCAAGCCTGCGGCCTGACCCAGGCCGAGGCGGAGTTGATGAGCAAGCTGCACAAGGGCGGCTGATCGCCTTCACCCCCAATCCAATGTGGGAGCGAGCTTGCTCGCGATAGCGGTGTGACAGTCTCTCAATATTGACTGACAGGGCCCCATCGCGAGCAAGCTCGCTCCCACAGGTTTTTCTGGGCTTGCAGATTGATCATTTCCAACCCAAAACGCAGCCCAGGTGGCTAATACCTGTCAGTTAAACAGCAAGCCTGTGGGAGTAAGCTTTGCTCCCACAGGATTATGCCGTTTGCTCCTAACTGACAGGCATTAATCCAGGTGGCTGTGATTAATAATCGTCGCCGCGGTCGGTTACATCCTTCTCGACACTCTGCACATTCGGGTCATGGCCTTGGGGAAACTTGCCCTTGAGGTTCCAGGCAAACGCGATGATCTCGGCTATCGTGCGGTACAGCTCTTCCGGGATGCTGTCTCCTAACTCCATCCGTGCCAACAGCTTCACCAGCTCGGCATTTTCATAGATCGGTACTTCGCTTTCGCGGGCAATACGCAGGATTTCCTCGGCCAGGGCTTCGTCGCCCTTGGCGGTGAGGGTCGGGGCGTGGTGGCCATCGTACTTGAGGGCAATGGCCTGGCGGGGTTCGGTGTGGGTTGTCATGCGGTTTCGTCCACCCAGCGTTGTTCCAGGCGCGTCTTGGGGCCTTGGGGCGGGGTGCCGAGGTGGCAGTCCAGGTCGCCGACGTTCAGGCCACAGGTCACCAGGCGCTCCCGCAAGGCTGTCAGGTTGTTTTCGATCAAGCTCGCGGTATACGGCCGTTCTGCCCACAACTGGCTGGACAGGCTGCCGCTGAGCAACTGGGCCTGAACCTGCAAGGGGCCAAGCGGTTCCATGTCGAATGCCAGTTCCACCCGCCAGAGTTGCTGTTTCGGCTCGCGTTCTTCCCTGCGCTCGTTGGGCTGCTCCCGGGGCGGGGTTTCCTCGCGCTGGAACTTGACCTGTAACGGCACGATGTCCTGCAGGTTGCGCATCGGGATTTCCAATTGCCAGGTGCTCATCAGCCGACCGTCGTCGGTCAGGCCGGTCTGCTCCAGGCTCGACAATTGATGGCTTTGCAGGCGTGACACGGCGGCAGCGGCCAGGCGCAGCAGGTGTTCGAGGTCGCCTTCTTCGTCCTGGCCTTTCATCTGGCGCGAGGGCAGGGGGAAACTGGTGGGTTGCGGCTTGGCGCTGACCTGGCCGAGCATCCCCAGGGCGCTGCGTACGAAGCTCGGCAGGACTTGGGCCAGCGTATTGGCGGCAATGATGGCGCTGAGGTTGGTGGAGGCGGGCAGGGCCGGTGTCAGCTGGGCGATCAGTTTCAGCAGGTCACCTTTCATGTCCGGCGCCAGGCTCGATGGTTGCCCAGCGAGCAATTTGCTTTCCAGGAATACGCCGCTGGCGACCATGGCTTGGGCCAAGCCCTTGGGTGTGCTCAGTTGCTGGATATCCGGCAGGCCCGCCAGCAAACGAGTCACCGCGGCGCGCAGCTCGGTGCCGGTGTCATCAGTGGCCGGCAGGTTTTGCAGGGCGCTGATCAGGCTGTCCAGCGAGCCCTGGCGACTCACTTGGGTGACCAGTTGCTGGCTCACCGCCAGTTGCTCCTGGCGGTTGCTCAGCGGAACGAATTTCAGCGTCTGGGCATCTTGCACCTGGGCGCTCAACAGCGTGCCGATGCGCAGCGGTTGGGGGCTGTCGATGTCCAGGGTAGTGCCAGCCTGGGCGGTGTTGAGCAGGCTCACCAACGACCGATAGACCGCCGGTTGCCCGGGCAATGCTGGCAACGCCTGGCTGGTCAGCACCTTGCCTTGCAGCAGCGTGCCGACCGGCATCTGCGCCGTGTCGATGCGCGTCAAGGTGGCCACGCTGGACGCCACGGCCTGTTGCACGGCAATCGCCAGGTTGCTGGCGGACGGTTGGGTCACGGCCAGGCTGGTGCCCTGAGGGAGCGGCTGGGTGCTGGTGGCTTGCACGGTGGTCTGGCGGCCGCTCTCCAGGGTGACCTTGAGCAACAGCTGGAAAGTCTGGTCGGCCTGCTTGAGCGATAGCACTTCGGCCTGGGCGGTCTGGCCCGAGCCGATCAGGCCTTGGGCTGGCACCAGCAGTTTGAGCAGCTCGCCACTGACCACCGGCGTACGCGTCGTTGCCGTGGGCTGGGGCAGCGGCAGGATGTTCATGTCGCCTGTCATTTGCGGTCTTACCTTGGGGAAATAAGCTCTCTTGAGAGTAGGTTAGGGCATGTATAATGCCGCCCGTCTTTCAGGGAGTGGCGAAAACCTTGCAATTGTTTGACGCAGCTCTGTGGAACAGGTCGTCAAAGCATCTATGCTGCACCTCTTTAACGGCCACTGCACCGCCGACTTGAACCGTATAAGGCCCGCGATCCCTTGACCAATCCTCTCCTGCAAACCGTCGGCCTCGCCTGTGAGCGAGACTTGCGACTGCTTTTCGAAAATCTCGAATTGAGACTCTCGCGTGGCGATATGGTGCAAATCAGTGGCCCCAATGGTAGCGGCAAGACCAGCCTGCTGCGCCTGCTGGCCGGTTTGATGCAACCGACCGCAGGCCAGGTGCTGCTCAACGGCCAGCCCTTGCACAATCAGCGCAGCGAACTGGCCCGCAATCTGCTCTGGATCGGCCATGCCGCCGGCATCAAGGACTTGCTGACCCCCGAAGAAAACCTCAGTTGGCTCTGCGCATTGCATACGCCGGCCGGCCGCGAGGCGATCTGGCAGGCGTTGGCGGCGGTAGGGCTGCGCGGCTTCGAAGACGTGCCGAGCCACACCCTGTCCGCCGGCCAGCAACGCCGCGTGGCCCTGGCCCGGCTGTACCTGGACAGCCCTCCGTTGTGGATTCTCGACGAACCATTCACCGCCCTGGACAAGCAGGGCGTCGCGCAGCTCGAGGAACACCTGGCCCGGCACTGTGAAAACGGCGGCATGGTGCTCTTGACCACCCACCACACGCTGGCGCGAATGCCGGCCGGTTATCGCAACATTGATCTGGGGAACTGGGCCGTATGAGTGTGTTTGGCCTGTTGCTTGCCCGCGAAGCGCGCCTGCTGTTCCGTCGTCCGGCCGAACTGGCCAATCCGCTGGTGTTCTTCGCGATCGTCATCGCGCTGTTCCCGTTGGCGGTCGGTCCGGAGACTCAATTGTTGCAAACCTTGTCTCCGGGGCTGGTCTGGGTGGCCGCGCTTTTATCGGTCCTGCTCTCACTGGACGGGCTTTTCCGCAGTGATTTCGAAGACGGTTCACTGGAACAGTGGGTCCTTTCGTCGCACCCCCTGGCCCTTCTGGTTTTGGCCAAGGTACTGGCACACTGGGTTTTTTCCGGGCTGGCACTGGTGCTGCTCTCGCCGCTGCTGGCGATGATGCTGGGGCTGCCCGGCGCGTGCATGCCGGTGCTGCTGGTGTCGCTGCTGCTGGGCACGCCGGTGCTGAGCCTGCTCGGTGCGGTGGGCGCGGCATTGACGGTGGGTTTGAAGCGCGGCGGCCTGTTGCTGGCGCTGCTGATCCTGCCGTTGTATATCCCAGTCTTGATCCTGGGCAGTGGTGCCTTGCAAGCGGCCTTGCAAGGGATGCCCGCGACCGGTTATCTGCTGTGGCTTGGGAGCCTGACCGCCCTGGCGATAACCCTGACACCCTTTGCAATAGCCGCTGGCCTGAAAATCAGCGTCGGCGAATAATAACGAGGCCTGGTCAAAAACTGACCACTTCTTCGGAAGTAAAGGCTGACCCGGCGGTTCGCGATGGCGAGCCGCAACCGTGATGGAAACAGCAATGAACTGGACCTGGTTTCACAAGCTCGGCTCACCCAAATGGTTCTACGGCATCAGCGGCAAACTGCTCCCATGGTTGAGCATTGCTGCGTTGTTGCTGATTGGTTTTGGCGTAGTCTGGGGCCTGGCCTTCGCACCGCCGGACTACCAGCAAGGCAACAGCTTCCGCATCATCTACATCCACGTGCCCACGGCGATGCTGGCCCAGTCCGTCTACGTGATGCTGGCGGTGTGCGGTGTGGTCGGGCTGGTGTGGAAGATGAAGCTGGCCGACGTCGCCCTGCAATGCGCCGCGCCCATCGGTGCCTGGATGACCGCCGTGGCGCTGGTCACCGGGGCCATCTGGGGCAAGCCGACCTGGGGGTCGTGGTGGGTCTGGGATGCGCGACTGACGTCGATGCTGATCCTGCTGTTCCTGTACTTCGGTCTTATTGCGCTGGGCAACGCCATCAGCAATCGTGACAGTGCCGCCAAGGCCTGCGCCGTGCTGGCGATTGTCGGTGTGATCAACATCCCGATCATCAAGTACTCGGTGGAGTGGTGGAACACCCTGCACCAGGGCGCGACCTTCACCCTCACCGAAAAACCGGCGATGCCCGTCGAAATGTGGCTGCCGCTGTTGCTGACCGTGCTGGGTTTCTACTGTTTCTTCGGCGCGGTGCTGTTGCTGCGCATGCGCCTGGAAGTGCTCAAGCGCGAGTCCCGGGCCAGTTGGGTGAAGGCCGAAGTACAGAACAGCCTGGAGGCCGCTCGATGAGTTTCGCTTCATTCGGCGATTTCCTCGCCATGGGCCATCATGGCCTGTATGTCTGGTCAGCCTATGGCATTTGCTTGGCAGTGGTAGTCCTCAACGTGGCGGTGCCGATCCTGGCCCGCAAGCGGTATCTGCAACAAGAGGCGCGTCGTCTGCGCCGGGAGAACGGTCAGTGAATCCGCTGCGCAAAAAACGTCTTATCATCATTCTTGCGATCCTGGTGGGTGTCGGTGCCGCAGTCGCCCTGGCCCTGAGCGCCTTGCAGCAGAACATCAACCTGTTCTACACCCCGACCCAGATCGCCAACGGCGAAGCGCCGAAAGACACGCGTATCCGCGCCGGCGGCATGGTGGAAAAAGGTTCGCTGGTGCGTTCCGGGGATTCGCTGGACGTGAAGTTCAACGTCACCGACTTCAGCAAGACCGTGACCATCACCTATCGCGGCATCCTTCCGGACCTGTTCCGCGAAGGGCAGGGCATCGTTGCCCTGGGCAAGCTCAATGCCGACGGCGTGGTGGTGGCCGACGAAGTGCTGGCCAAGCACGACGAAAAATACATGCCGCCGGAAGTGACCAAGGCCCTGAAAGACAGCGGCCAGTCGGCGCCCGCTCCCGTGAAGGAGGGCTGATTCATGACGACCGGCATCTTTATTCCCGAGTTGGGCCACCTGGCGATGATCCTCGCCTTGTGTTTTTCCGTGGTGCAAGCCGTGGTGCCCTTGCTGGGGGCCTGGCGCGGTGATCGCTTGTGGATGAGCCTGGCCCAGCCGGCGGCGTGGGGGCAGTTCGCCTTTATGCTGTTCGCCTTCGGTTGCCTGACCTATGCGTTCATGGCCGATGACTTTTCCGTGGAATACGTCGCCAGCAACTCCAACAGCGCCTTGCCCTGGTACTACAAGTTCAGCGCCGTGTGGGGCGCCCACGAGGGCTCGCTGTTGCTTTGGGCGTTGATCCTCGCCGGCTGGACCTTCGCGGTCTCGGTGTTCTCCCGACAGTTGCCGCAAGTGATGCTGGCCCGGGTGCTGGCGGTGATGGGCATGATCAGCACCGGTTTCCTGCTGTTTTTGATCGTCACCTCCAACCCGTTCGAGCGCATCCTGCCGCAGATGCCGACGGATGGCCGTGACCTCAACCCATTGCTGCAAGACATCGGCCTGATCGTTCACCCGCCGATGCTCTACATGGGCTACGTCGGCTTCTCCGTGGCCTTCGCTTTCGCCATCGCCGCGTTGCTCGGTGGTCGTCTCGATGCCGCCTGGGCGCGCTGGTCGCGTCCATGGACCATCGTCG
Organism: Pseudomonas sp. Lb2C2; assembly: GCF_052112205.1. Classification (NCBI taxonomy): domain Bacteria; kingdom Pseudomonadati; phylum Pseudomonadota; class Gammaproteobacteria; order Pseudomonadales; family Pseudomonadaceae; genus Pseudomonas; species Pseudomonas sp. Lb2C2. Next base: position 109,780 of record NZ_JAUTYW010000009.1, read on the forward strand.
CCTGGGCCTTCCTCGGCATCGGCATCACCCTCGGTTCGTGGTGGGCCTACTACGAACTCGGCTGGGGCGGCTGGTGGTTCTGGGACCCGGTGGAAAACGCCTCGTTCATGCCCTGGTTGGTGGGCACGGCGCTGATCCACTCCCTGGCCGTCACGGAAAAACGCGGTGTGTTCAAGAGCTGGACCGTGCTGCTGGCCATCGCGGCGTTCTCGCTGAGCCTGCTGGGGACGTTCCTGGTGCGTTCCGGCGTGCTGACGTCGGTGCACGCCTTCGCCTCGGACCCTGAGCGTGGCGTGTTCATCCTGATGTTCCTGATGTTCGTGGTCGGCGGCTCGCTGACGTTGTTCGCCCTGCGTGCGCCAGTGGTCAAGAGCCAGGTCGGCTTCAACCTCTGGTCGCGGGAAACCCTGCTGCTGGGCAACAACCTGGTGTTGGTGGTGGCCGCGTCGATGATCCTGCTGGGAACGTTGTACCCGCTGGTGCTCGACGCGCTGTCCGGCGCCAAGCTGTCGGTCGGGCCACCGTACTTCAATGCGCTGTTCATTCCGCTGATGGCGATCCTGATGGTGGTGATGGCCATCGGCATGCTGGTGCGCTGGAAAGACACCCCGGTCAAGTGGCTGCTGGGCATGTTGACCCCGGTGCTGCTGGGCACGGCCGCCCTGGCCGTGGTGGCCGGCGTGGCGTATGGCGACTTCAACTGGGCGGTGCTGGCGACGTTCGTGCTGGCGGCCTGGGTGTTGCTGGCGGGGGTACGGGACATCTTCGACAAGACCCGGCACAAAGGCCTGATCAAGGGCCTGCCGACCCTGACCCGCAGTTACTGGGGCATGCAGATCGCCCACCTGGGCATCGCCGTCTGTGCCCTTGGTGTGGTGCTGTCCAGCCAGAACAGCGCTGAGCGCGACCTGCGCCTGGCGCCGGGTGAGTCCATGGACCTGGCCGGCTATCAGTTCGTTTTCGAGGGTGCCAAACACTTCGAGGGCCCGAACTTCACGTCCGACAAAGGCACCGTACGGGTCATCCGCAACGGCCAGGAAATCACTGTGCTGCACCCGGAAAAACGTCTCTACACCGTGCAGAACTCGGTCATGACCGAAGCCGGGATCGATGCCGGTTTCACCCGCGATCTCTACGTGGCGCTAGGCGAGTCCCTGGGCGACGGCGCGTGGGCGGTGCGGGTCCATGTCAAGCCGTTCGTACGCTGGATCTGGTTCGGTGGCTTGCTCACCGGCCTGGGTGGGGTGCTGGCGGCGCTGGATCGTCGTTATCGAGTCAAAGTGAAAACCCGGGTGCGTGAAGCCTTGGGCGTGACGGGAGCCACTGCATGAAACGTTGGTTGATGTTGGTGCCGCTGGCATTGTTCCTGTTGATGGCGGTGTTTTTGTATCGTGGGCTGTACCTGAACCCGACCGAGTTGCCCTCGGCGATGATCGGCAAGCCGTTCCCGGAGTTCTCCCTGCCTTCGGTGCAAGGTGACAAGACCCTGACCCGCGCCGACCTGCTGGGCAAACCGGCCCTGGTCAACGTATGGGGCACCTGGTGCATTTCCTGCCGGGTTGAACACCCGGTGCTGAACAAGCTGGCCCAGAACGGCGTGGTGATCTACGGCGTCAACTACAAGGACGTCAACGCCGACGCCTTGAAGTGGCTGGCCGAGTTCCATAACCCGTATCAGCTGGACATCCGTGACGAAGACGGCTCCCTGGGCCTGAACCTGGGTGTCTATGGCGCGCCGGAAACCTTCTTCATCGATGCCAAGGGCATCATCCGCGACAAGTTCGTCGGCGTGATCGACGAACAGGTCTGGCGCGAGAAACTGGCCGCCAAGTATCAGGCACTGGTGGACGAGGCCAAACAATGAAGCGCTGGTTAGCCGCTGCCATCCTCGGTTTGAGCCTGGCCGGTGTGGCCCGTGCCGCCATCGACACCTACGAATTCGCCAACGACGGCGAGCGCGAGCGGTTTCGCGAACTGACCAAGGAACTGCGCTGCCCCAAGTGCCAGAACCAGGACATCGCCGACTCCAACGCGCCGATTGCCGCCGACCTGCGCAAGGAAATCTTCCGCATGCTCGGCGAGGGCAAGGACAACCAGCAGATCATCGATTTCATGGTCGATCGCTACGGTGAGTTCGTGCGTTACAACCCCGCCCTGTCCTCCAAGACCGCGCTGCTCTGGTTCGGCCCTGCCGGGCTGTTGCTTGGCGGTTTCGTCGTCATTGCAGTGATCGTCCGTCGCCGTCGGGTCCAGCGCACGGCCGCCCCGGACACGCTTTCTGTCGAAGAGCGCCAGCGCCTCGACCAACTGTTGGATAAAACCAAGCATGATTGATTTCTGGCTCGCCGCAGGTCTGCTTCTTCTGGTTGCCCTGAGTTTTCTGTTGATCCCTGTACTGCGTGGTCGTCGCGCTCAACGCGAGGAGGACCGTACCGCGCTCAACGTGGCGCTGTACCAGGAGCGTGTTGCCGAACTGCAGGCCGAGCGTGAGGAGGGCGTGCTCAACGCCGCGCAACTGGACACCGGTCGCGCCGAAGCCGCCCGTGAATTGCTCGCCGACACCGAGGGTGCCGATGCGCCGCGCGAATCCCGGTTGGGCAAGCCGTTGCCGTTGCTCGCCGCCGTGCTGGTGCCGGTGCTGGGCCTGGCGCTGTACCTGCATTTCGGCGCCAGCGACAAGGTCGAGTTGACCCGTGAATTCGCCCAGGCGCCGCAGTCGATGGAAGAGATGACCCTGCGCCTGGAACGCGCGGTGGCGGCGCAGCCGGATAACGCCGAGGGCCTGTATTTTCTTGGGCGTACCTACATGGCCCAGGATCGACCCGCCGACGCGGCGAAGCTCTTCGAGCGCACCGTGGCGGTGGCCGGTCGTCAACCCGAACTGCTGGGCCAATGGGCCCAGGCGCAATATTTTGCCGATGGCAAGAAATGGTCGGACAAACTCCAGGCGCTGACCGACGAAGCGCTGAAGCTCGATCCGAAGGAAGTCACCAGCCTCGGCCTGTTGGGCATTGCCGCCTTTGAGGGCGAACGCTATCAGGACGCGATCGATTACTGGGGGCGTCTGCTGGTGGAGCTGCCGGAGGGCGACAAATCCCGTGAAGCGCTGCAGGGTGGCATCACCCGCGCCACCGAGAAGCTGCAAGCCAGTGGCGGCAAGGTCGCCCAGGCTCCTGTGGCCAAGGCTGCGGCGCTGCTCAAGGTGCGCGTCGACCTGGCGCCGGCACTCAAGGCCAAGGTGCAACCGGGCGACAGCGTGTTCATCTTCGCTCGCGCCGTCAGCGGCCCGCCGGCGCCGCTGGCCGCCAAGCGCCTGACGGTCGCCGATCTGCCGGTCACGGTAGAACTGGGTGACGCGGACGCAATGATGCCGCAGTTGAAACTGTCGAACTTCCCCGAAGTCCAACTGGTGGCGCGCATCTCCCGGGCCGGCCAGCCGACCGCGGGTGAGTGGATCGGCCGCAGCCAGCCCCTGGCGAGCAGCACCACGGCGCAGCAACAACTGACCATCGACAGCCCGGATAAATAACAGGAATTCGCACCATGACCGCCCTCGCTCGTATCACCCTGCTCACGCTCGTCATGGGCCTGAGCGCTTGTGCGGTCCAGCGCCCGTCGGAGCCCTCGGCGCCGCTGCCACCGATCCCACCGTCGACCCCGACCACCAAACCGGCCCCGTCCACACCGCCGGTCAAGCCTGTTATCCCGAACAAACCGGCCAAACCACTGCCGCGCACCTCCGCCAGTTTCGCCCCGCCGCCAGGTGGCAACAGCCATTGGGACGCCAAGCTTGGGGTCTATGTGCTGGACAACCAGACGAACACGTTCTATCGCCAGCGTACCTATTACCGCTGGAACAACGGTTGGAGCCGTTCTGTCAGCCCGAATGGCCCATGGGAAGACACCACCATCGAAGGCGTGCCAGCGGGCTTGGGGCGTCAGTTCCATTAAGCACCGGGAACCCCTGGAGCCAGGGGGCATCTGTGGGAGCAAAGCTTGCTCGCGATAAAGGCGATGCGGTCTTTCAGGAATCGAGGCGCCTGTTTCGCGAGCAAGCTTTGCTCCCACAGATAAATCCCCTCGCCACAACAGCATTCGGCCCAAGCGCATCAGCAGGCTGGGCTTTTTGTGTTTCTGAATATTCTTTGAACGAAATTTTCACCAAGTCTTGCGGACAATCTCCTGCGCTCATATCGCCGCCGGTTATTTAATGGCAATGCCATAGCCGTTCGTGCAACATCTGCGCACTCGCGCAAGCCCCGAGGCCAGGCTTTGGTCAACAGAGGGCGCGCCGTTGTTTCTTTTTGTCACTCCAATTCCGATAGGGTCCTTAAACGACATGGCAATCCCGGACGCCCTGAGTCAGCAGCGCACTACGCATCGCCTGCTGCAACCGACCGTCAAATCGCACCTGTCCTACACGTTGCTTTGTGCCCTGGTGATGATGGTCATGTTCAGCCTGCTGCGCGTGGCGCTGCTGGTCTATAACCGCGAAATGATCCTCGACACGCCGGCCTCGACCTTCGTTGAAGCCTTCGTCAACGGCCTGCGTTTCGATTTGCGCCTGGTGGTCTACCTCTGCATCCCGTTGCTGCTGGCGTTGTTCAGCGCCAGGGCCATGGCCGCCCGCGGATTCTTTCGTTTCTGGCTGACCGTCACCTCCAGCATCGCGCTGTTCCTCGGCTTGATGGAAATGGATTTCTATCGTGAATTCCACCAGCGCCTCAACGGCCTGGTCTTCCAGTATGTAAAGGAAGACCCGAAAACCGTGATGAGCATGCTCTGGTACGGTTTCCCGGTGGTGCGTTACCTGCTGGCCTGGGTCGGCGGCACCCTCATCCTTGCCCTGGCGTTCAAGGGCGCGGACCGTGCGACCCGCCCGCGTGGGCCGTTCAGTGGCGGTACCATTGGCACCCGGCAGATCGCTCCGTGGTACGGTCGTGTCGCAGTGTTCATCGTCTGCTTGCTGGTCGCCGTGACCGCAGCCCGTGGCACCTTGCGGCAAGGGCCGCCCCTGCGCTGGGGTGACGTCTACACCACCGATTCGAACTTCGCCAACCAGTTGGGCCTCAACGGTACGCTGTCGCTGGTGGCCGCGGCCAAGAGCCGGATGTCCGAAGACCGTGACAACATCTGGAAAGCCACCCTTGAGCAACCGCTGGCACAGCAGACCGTGCGCGACATGCTGGTGATGCCTGACGATAAATTGGTGGACACCGCGACAGCCGCCGTGCGCCGCGACTACACGCCGCCGGCGGACAAGACCCTGCCGATCAAGAACGTGGTCGTCATCCTCATGGAAAGCATGGCCGGTCACTCGGTGGGCGCCCTGGGCGCGCCGGGCAACATCACGCCTTACCTGGACACACTGTCCAAGGAAGGCTTGCTGTTCGACCGTTTCTTCTCCAACGGTACCCATACCCACCAAGGCATGTTCGCCACCATGGCGTGCTTCCCGAACCTGCCCGGTTTCGAATACCTGATGCAAACGCCGGAGGGCAGTCACAAACTGTCCGGCCTGCCGCAACTGCTCAGCGCCCGTGACTATGACGATGTGTATGTCTACAACGGCGATTTCGCCTGGGACAACCAATCGGGTTTCTTCAGCAGCCAGGGCATGACCACGTTCATCGGGCGTAACGACTTCGTGAACCCGGTGTTCTCCGATCCGACCTGGGGCGTGTCCGACCAGGACATGTTCGACCGTGGCCTGATCGAGCTCAAGGCGCGGGAAAACGGCAAGCCGTTCTATGCCTTGCTGCAAACCCTGTCCAACCACACGCCCTATGCGTTGCCGACGCCGTTGCCGGTAGAGCGGGTCACCGACCGTGGCAGCCTGAATGAACACCTGACCGCCATGCGCTATTCCGACTGGGCGCTGGGCCAGTTCTTCGAGAAGGCCCGCAAGGAGCCTTACTTCAAGGAAACACTGTTCGTCGTGGTCGGCGACCATGGCTTTGGCAACGAACGCCAGATCACCGAGATGGACCTGGGCCGTTTCAACGTGCCGATGCTATTGATCGGCCCGGGCATCCAGGAAAAATTCGGCCAGCGTAGCCACACCGTGGGTACTCAGGTCGACATCGTGCCGACCATCATGGGTCGGATTGGCGGGCAAGTGCGCAATCAGTGCTGGGGCCGTGACCTGCTGAACCTGCCGCAAGGCGATCCCGGTTTTGGTGTGATCAAACCATCGGGCAGCGAACAGACCACGGCGATCATCCGCGATGATCACATCCTGGTCCTGCCGAAGGAAAAGGAAATGGCGCCGAAGATGTATCGCTATGAACTGGGTGCCAACCCGCGAGCGGAAATCATCCCGGATGCACCGGACACCGCGCCGATGAAACTCAAGCTCGAATCTTTCCTGCAAACCGCGACCAAGAGCCTGCTGGATAACACCGCCGGCGTTGTTGACGGCAAGCCGGACTGATAAACGGCGAGCATAAAAAAGAGGCCTGAAAAGGCCTCTTTTTTTTGCACTTACTTAGTGGTTTATATCTTGCCCAGTAATAGCAGGACCAGCAGCACCACCAACACGACACCGATGATACCGGACGGGCCGTAACCCCAACTTCTGGAGTGCGGGAAGACCGGAAGGCCACCGATCAGCAGGAGAATCAGGATAATGATGAGAATTGTGCCCATTGTAGATTTCCTTATTGGTCAGTTCTGGAGTGATACAACTTTCAACTGCCAGCGCGCATGCGTTAAATCCGGGCGGCTTAATAAATCCGACCGTAGCGCTCTGTAGAAAATTCAAAGTTTTTATACGTCTACGGTTTGCCCTTGCCATTCAGCAATCTGATGGAGCTTGGTCCGTCGAACGCCTTCGCTACACTCGGCCTATCTCTCCCGGAACAACAAGGCTGTTTGCTATGCAAAATCGCATGATGATCACTGGTGCCGGCTCTGGCCTGGGTCGCGAAATCGCGCTGCGCTGGGCCCGTGAAGGCTGGCGCCTGGCCTTGTCGGATGTCAGCGAGCCGGGTCTTGTGGAAACCCTCAAGCTAGTACGCGCCGCCGGTGGCGACGGCTTCATCCAGCGCTGCGATGTGCGCGACTACAGCCAGTTGACTGCGTTCGCCCAGGCCTGCGAAGAGAAGCTCGGTGGCATCGATATCATCGTCAACAATGCCGGCGTGGCCTCGGGCGGCTTCTTCAGTGAACTTTCGCTGGAGGATTGGGACTGGCAGATCGCGATCAACCTCATGGGCGTGGTCAAGGGCTGCAAGGCGTTCTTGCCGCTGCTGGAAAAAAGCCGCGGCAAGATCATCAACATCGCCTCCATGGCAGCCCTGATGCAGGGGCCGGCCATGAGCAACTACAACGTAGCCAAGGCTGGCGTCGTGGCGTTGTCGGAAAGCCTGCTGGTGGAGCTGGCGCAACAGGAAGTTGGTGTACACGTGGTGTGCCCGTCGTTCTTCCAGACCAATCTGCTGGACTCCTTCCGCGGCCCGACCCCGGCCATGAAGGCCCAGGTTGGCAAGTTGCTGGAAAGCTCGCCGATCAGCGCCAAGGATATTGCCGACTACATCTACCAGCAGGTCGCCCAGGGCCAGTTCATGATCCTGCCCCACGAACAGGGACGCATGGCTTGGGCGCTCAAGCAGAAGAATCCGCAGTTGCTGTACGACGAAATGACCGTCATGGCCGACAAGATGCGCGCCAAGGCCCGGCAAAACCTCAATTGACCTGGATGCCCGATGTCCTCAGGATGGCGCCATTCGGCCTTCCTGATGGACATCTGCATGCTCAATTACCTGTGGTTTTTTCTCGCCGCGCTGTTTGAGATCGCTGGCTGCTACGCCTTCTGGATGTGGTTGCGCCAGGGCAAGAGCGCCTGGTGGATCGTTCCGGCGTTGCTCAGCCTCACGTTGTTCGCCCTGTTGCTGACCCGCATCGAAGCGACGTATGCCGGGCGCGCCTACGCCGCCTATGGCGGCATCTATATCATTGCCTCGATCGGTTGGTTGGCCGTGGTGGAGCGGGTCCGGCCACTGGCTTGCGACTGGATCGGTGTGGCGCTCTGCGTGCTGGGGGCAAGTGTGATTCTATTCGGTCCACGGTTCTCAGCTTCCTGAAATAACCTACGGTCCAACAGGTTTTTTGCAGGAAGTTTCCGTCAGTCACGAGAACTTTGCTTGTAGGGCCTTACTGAATTCTCTCGGGTGTCTTGAGAACAGGAAACAGGCCGGGCATGGTCAGGGTCCAGACATTCTTAAGGACAAGAACCATGCTTGTACTAAGCCGCGCTGTAGGTGAGTTGATTTCCATCGGTGACGATATTTCCGTCCGTGTGCTGTCGGTCAGCGGCGGCACCGTGCGTTTTGGCGTGGAAGCGCCACGGCACGTCGATGTCCATCGCTCCGAAATCTACGACAAGATCCAGAGGAAAAAGGCCCTTGCCACTCGCAAGGCCTGTTCAGTCGAATAGGTGCTTGGGCACGTCGTGCTTGAGCATCAGTTGGCACTGTTCGCTTTCGGGGTCGAAGACGATCAACGCCTGGCCTTTGGTCAGGGCTTGCCTGACCCGTAGAACCCGGGTTTCCAGGGGCGTGTCGTCACCATTGTCGGTGCCGTCGCGGGTCACGAAATCCTCGATCAGGCGAGTGAGCGTGTCGACTTCGAGTTGGTCGTGGGGGATGAGCATGGGGTACCTCGGCTAGACAATAGGGCGATGCTACGGCCAATGGGCTTTTGCGGCTAGCCTTGGGTTTTGCGGCGTTTGTTCAGACCTCATCGCGAGCAGGCTCGCTCCCACAGGGGAATGCATTTCAAGTGTGGGAGCGAGCTTGCTCGCGATGGCAATAGCCCAGACAGTGAAATGCTGGGTCAGTTGTCGGAGCGCTGCCCCACCAGGCTATCCACCGACGGCACCCGGGTATCGCTTTCCATTTGTGCATCGTGCTCGATCTGGTGACTGAAGCGGTCCAGCGAACCCTGGGCCGGTTGCGCGTCGCTGGCGAACACTGGCGGGCTGAGGATGTAGGCGCCGAGTAGGCGGCTGAGGGCGGCCAGGCTGTCGATGTGGGTGCGTTCGTAGCCATGGGTGGCGTCGCAGCCGAAGGCGAGCAGGGCGGTGCGAATGTCGTGGCCGGCGGTAATGGCCGAATGGGCATCGCTGAAGTAGTAGCGGAACAGGTCGCGGCGTGCCGGTACGTCGTTTTCCTTGGCCAGTTTCAGCAGGTGCCGCGACAAGTGATAGTCGTAAGGGCCTCCGGAGTCCTGCATCGCCACGCTGACTGCATGTTCGCTGGAGTGCTGGCCAGGTGCGACGGGCGCGATGTCGATGCCGACGAATTCGCTGACATCCCAGGGCAGTGCGGCGGCCGCACCGCTGCCGGTTTCCTCGGTGATGGTGAACAGTGGGTGACAATCGATCAGCAGTTCTTCACCGCTGTCGACAATCGCCTTGAGCGCCGCCAGCAACGCCGCGACCCCGGCCTTGTCGTCCAGGTGCCGGGCGCTGATATGGCCACTTTCGGTGAACTCCGGCAAGGGATCGAAGGCGACGTAATCGCCGATGCCCACCCCCAGGGTTTCGCAATCGGCGCGGGTGGCGCAGTAGGCGTCCAGGCGCAGCTCGATGTGGTCCCAACTGATGGGCATTTCATCCACGGCGGTGTTGAACGCGTGCCCGGACGCCATCAACGGCAGCACGCTGCCACGAATCACCCCGGTGTCGGTAAACAGGCTGACCCGGCTGCCTTCGGCAAAGCGGCTGGACCAGCAACCCACCGGGGCCAGGGTCAGGCGGCCGTTGTCCTTGATGGCCCGCACCGAGGCACCGATGGTATCCAGGTGCGCCGACACGGCCCGGTCGGGGCTGCTCTTGCGCCCCTTGAGCGTAGCGCGGATCGTGCCTCGGCGGGTCATTTCAAAAGCAATACCCAGCTCTTCGAGCCGCTCGGCGACATAACGCACGATGGTGTCGGTAAAGCCGGTAGGGCTGGGAATGGCGAGCATCTCCAGCAGGACCTTTTGCAGGTATTCGAGATCCGGTTCGGGAATTTTGCTGATCATGGAAACTCCTCACGGAACGTTAAGTTGAATTAGGGGAACCTTGTGGAGAGGGAGCTTGCTTGCGCTGGACCGCGAAGCGGTCCCCTTTGAGCTCCAGGTCAATGCACAAACCCGGAGGGTTACGGGGAAGGGCCGCTTCGCAGCCCAGCGGGAGCAAGCTCCCTCGCCACAGAAGCAGGGCTAAGCCACCGGCTGGCTATGAGGAAACAACAAATCCACAAAGCGCTCGGCGGTGGGTTGTGGTTCGTGATTGGCCAGGCCTGCGCGTTCGTTGGCTTCGATGAACACGTACTCGGGTTGATCGGCCGCCGGCACCAGCAGGTCGAGGCCGACCATGGGAATGTCCAGCGCCCGTGCGGCGCGTACCGCCGCATCAGCGAGGGTCGGATGCAGGATGCCGGTGACATCCTCCAGCACGCCGCCGGTATGCAGGTTCGCCGTACGCCGTACGAACAGGTGCTCCCCAGCGGGCAGCACGCTGTCGTAGTCGAACCCTGCCGCGCTGAGCGTGCGCAGCGTCTCGGCGTCCATCGGGATTTTGCTTTCGCCGCCCGTGGCCGCTTGCCGTCGGCGGCTCTGGGCTTCGATCAACGCACCGATGGTGTGCCGGCCATCGCCAATCACCTCCGCCGGGCGCCGGATTGCCGCCGCCACCACTTCAAAACCGATCACCAGGATGCGCAGGTCCAGCCCCTCGTGGAAGCTCTCCAGCAAGACCCGGCTATCGAACTGCCGGGCCGCTTCGATGGCGCTCTGCACCTCCTCAATGGTGCGCAAATCCACCGCCACGCCTTGGCCCTGTTCACCGTCCAACGGCTTGACCACCACCCGTTCGTGCTCGTCGAGAAACGCCAGGTTGTCATCGGCATTGCCCGCCAGCTGTTGGGCTGGCAGGTTCAGGCCGGCGTTTTTCAGCACTTTGTGGGTCAGGCTTTTGTTCTGGCACAGCGTCATGCTGATGGCGCTGGTCAGGTCGCTCAAGGATTCGCGGCATCGGACCCGGCGGCTGCCATGGACCAGGGTGAACAAGCCGGCCTCGGCATCGTCCACCTGCACGTCAATGCCTCGGCGGTGAGCTTCTTCGACAATGATTCGCGCATAAGGATTGAACTGCGCCTCAGGGCCTGGCCCGAGGAACAAAGGCTGGTTGATGCCGTTCTTGCGTTTGATGGCGAAGGTTGAAAGATTGCGAAAGCCGAGTTTGGCGTAGAGGTTTTTCGCCAGGCGATTGTCGTGCAACACCGATAGGTCGAGGTAACTCAAGCCACGGCTCATGAAATGCTCGATGAGGTGACGCACCAGCACTTCGCCAACACCGGGCCGCGGACATTGCGGGTCGACGGCCAGGCACCAGAGGCTGCTGCCGTTTTCCGGGTCGTTGAAGGCCTTCTGGTGATTCAGGCCCATGACGCTGCCGATCACCGCACCGGTGTCATCATCTTCGGCCAGCCAGTAGACCGGGCCGCCCTCATGACGCGGGGTCAGGCGCAGCGGGTCGATGGGCAGCATGCCCCGGGCCTGGTAGAGCTGGTTGATGGCCTGCCAGTCGGTCTCGCTCTGGGCCCGGCGAATCCGGAAACCGCGAAACACCCGTGTGGACTGGCGATAGTCGCTGAACCACAAGCGCAAGGTGTCGGACGGATCGAGGAACAGTTGTGCCGGTTCCAGCCCCAGCACTTGCTGGGGCGCGGCCACGTACAAGGCAATGTCGCGTTCGCCGGGTTGTTCGTTGAGCAGTTCCTGGGCCAGGCTTGCCGGGTCCGGGAAGGTGTGGCCGATCAACAGTCGGCCCCAGCCGCAATGCACTGCGATCGGGTCGGCACCCAACTCGCTGCCGTCTTCGGCCAGGCGTGCCTGCAGGCGTTCATAGGAGGGGGCCTGGCCGCGCAAGAGGCGTTGGTTGTGAACCGTTGCATGAGGTTTCATCGATCAGATTCCTTGCTCGCTGAGCCACAGGTTCAGCGCCGCCAGTTGCCACAGCCGCGAGCCGCGCAACGGCGTGAGCTGGCCGTTGGGGTCGGTCAGCAGGCGGTCGAGCATGGCCGGGTTGAACAGGCCGCGGTCCTGGCTCGGGTCCAGCAGCAACTCGCGAACCCAGGCCAGGGTGTTGCCTTCCAGGTGCTTGAGGCCTGGCACCGGGAAATAGCCTTTCTTGCGGTCGATCACCTCGCCGGGGATCACCCGTCGGGCGGCTTCCTTGAGCACCTGCTTGCCGCCATCGGGCAGTTTGAACTTCGCTGGGACCCGCGCCGAGAGTTCCACCAGGCGGTAGTCCAGGAAGGGTGTGCGCGCTTCCAGGCCCCAGGCCATGGTCATGTTGTCGACACGCTTGACCGGGTCGTCCACCAGCATCACGGTGCTGTCCAGGCGCAGGGCCTTGTCTACCGCCGCATCGGCCCCGGGCTGGGCGAAATGTTCTTTGACGAAATCACCGGCCGCGTCGTTGGCCGTCAGCCATTTGGGCTGCACGGTGGCGGCATATTCTTCGTAGCTGCGGTCGAAGAACGCGGCGCGATAGGCCGCGTACGGATCGCTGGCGCCATCGACCTGCGGGTACCAGTGGTAACCGGCGAACAGCTCGTCGGCGCCCTGGCCGCTTTGCACCACTTTGCAGTGCTTGGCCACTTCCCGCGACAGCAGGTAGAAGGCGATGCAATCGTGGCTGACCATCGGCTCGCTCATGGCACGAAACGCTGCCGGCAGTTGCTCGATGATCTCTTTCTCGTCGATGCGCAGTTGGTGATGGCGGGTGCCGTAATGCTTGGCGATCAGGTCCGAATACTGGAACTCGTCACCGCGCTCGCCGCCGGCATCCTGGAAACCGATGGAAAACGTGGACAGGTCTTCAACGCCCACTTCGCGCAACAGGCCCACCAACATGCTCGAGTCCACGCCACCGGAAAGTAGCACGCCGACATCCACGGCGGCGCGTTGGCGAATGGCGACCGCTTCACGGGTGCTGTCGAGCACGCGATCGATCCAGTCTTCCAGGTTCAGGTGCTGTTCATCGGCTCGAGGGCCGTAAGGCAAGGTCCACCAGGTTTTCTGCTCGGTGCTGCCGTCGGCTTCGATGCGCATCCAGGTGGCGGGCGGCAGTTTTTCAACACCGGCCAGCAAGGTGCGGGGTGCCGGGACCACCGCGTGGAAATTCAGGTAATGGTTGAGCGCCACTGGGTCGAGCATCGGGTTGATGTCGCCGCCCTTGAGCAGCGCCGGCAACGCCGAGGCGAAACGCAGCCGCTGGCCGGTGCGTGACAGGTACAGCGGCTTGACGCCGAGGCGGTCGCGGGCGATGAACAGCCGCTTGGCATCGCGTTCCCAGATGGCGAAGGCGAACATGCCGTTGAGCTTGGGCAGCAGCGCTTCGCCCCAGGCGTGATAGCCCTTGAGCAGCACTTCGGTGTCACCCCCGGAATAGAAGCTGTAGCCCAGGCCTTCGAGCTCGCTGCGCAGTTCCGGGTAGTTGTAGATCGCGCCGTTGAAAGCCAGGGACAGGCCCAGCTGATTATCGATCATCGGCTGGGCCGAGCCGTCCGACAGGTCCATGATTTTCAGGCGCCGATGGCCCAGGGCAATTGGCCCCTGGCTATGAAAACCCCAGGCGTCGGGGCCGCGAGGGGCCAGGTGATGGGTGATTCGCTCTACGGCCGCAAGGTCCGCAGGTTGTTGATCGAAACGTAACTCTCCAGCTAATCCGCACATGTACTGTGAACCCTTTGTATTTCGGCATGTGTGTCGCTACTGGTGATTCTCTCGTACCGTTTTCGTACCACTTTCTACTCGGTCCAGTTTGTCCAGCTCTGCCCAGTCACTCGGGGAACTGATCCACTTGGCGTAGGTGGAAAGCAGCACTTGCACGCTGTGCCCGAGTTGCGCGGCGATGAATGCTGGATTCATGCCGGACATCAAACACATCGTGGCGTACGTATGGCGCGTGTCATACATTCTGCGATGCCGAATTCCTAACTTCCGCAGCGCGCTCAGCCAGTAGCGTTTTGGACCTGTCTCGGATCGAATGAACAGCTCAGCTTTATCGCCCGATCCTTCCGGCGCGAACACGTAATCGGATCGTGCCGCCGTTAAAGGTCTGGCTTTTTCGAGTGCCCGTAGCGCTCGATCGTTCAATAAAACTTCCCGAGTGACCTTCGTCTTGGTCCGCTCCTGGATCTTTCCGTAGATGCGAATCCGACAGACTTTGGCTGTCCGCTTGCGAATGTCCACTTCGCTCCAGCGCAGCGCCATTGCCTCTCCTGGCCGCATCCCTGTGTAGAAAGAGAACTCAAAAAAGCACGCGTAGATCTGCTGCAAACCGCTCGTCAATTCGTACAATTTCTCGACGACCAGATCTGCCTCGGCACGGGTGAAAGGGTCCAGGTCTCGCTTGGGCACCCTGGTCGGCGCTATCGAGTTGGCCGGGTTCCGAGTGATCAACTCGTCACGCACCGCCTGGGTGAGGATCGTGGTGACCAGGCGAACGGCGTCGCGCCGGCGGACTGGGGAGGGCCACTGAATGTCATTGACGATCTTTCGCATCAGCACGGGCGTGATGGTGTCGATACGTTTGGTTGCGAGGTAGGGCACCCAGTACGTTTGCAAGGTGGACCGGTAGTTTTTTCGGGTGCTCTCCACAATCTGCAGGCCGTCGAGCCAGTCCTGGGCATAGTCGAAAAAAATCGGGGCTGCCTTGGCCTCCAGGCTCCGTGTCCCTGGGAATAGCTCGGCGTATTTCTCAACACTGAGGGCGCCGAGCTTGTCCAGTTGCTTTACTTGAGCACGTAGGCCCGCTGCAGCAGCGATCCCTTTCGGGGTTTGAGGGAGGGCGAGCGTTTCACAGCAGCGCTTCTTGTTCCAGGTGAAACGAATTCGGATTGATCGCCCGACAAGCTCCACCCCTGCTGGCAGGTCCACAGGCTTTCTATCCATTCGTCATATCTCCGCTTGCTGTACATGATCCGCCCATCAATCTTCGCCCATACCCAGACGGGTATGACGTTCCTCTCCCGCTTGCGCTGCAGGGCCTTGGCCGTGCAACCCACCAATTCAGCCATCCTCTTCTCAGTGACCTTGTCGTGGGCGGTGTCGTGAAGAAGCTCTTCAGCTGCTGACATGGTTTCTCTCCGTCGCTTCTTGCGACTCAGCCACCATGCGCAGCTTGAGATCGATCCAACAGGCTTGGGCTAGGCGCATCAGTTCGCTGACCGTGGTGCTCGGCTCCTGCATGGCCTGGCCGAAGCGGACCAGGCGGGAGCCGAGCTGGCTGAACTCATCTTTAAGAGCAATCCGGCTGCCACTTGGCGATGCGGCTGTCATGGCTGCTCGCTCCCACAGACAGAGCCTTGCTGGATCTGGGTTTCAGCAGTATTTGAGCCTTGTTCGCTCCCACAGATAGCGGGCAGTTGCTTGCGCGCGGATGCTGCGCGCAGGGCGTCCAGCAATAGCTCTTGGCGGCGATTGAAATCGAGGTGGTTTCGGATCGCCTGAACAATCACGCTATTCATGCTGCGGTCTTCGAAGACCGCCAAGGCCTCGACATCGGCTCGCATGTCGTCTGGTAGGCGCACCACGAATTTATCGGCGGTGCGGGAGTCGTGCCGCTTCATGGTTGCTTCTCCGTGGTTTCGGCTGAATGCCATTTGTTGATGATGTAAACAGCGATGCATGCGGTGCAGATGAGCCACAGGACCGAACCTGCGAACCCAACGAGAACAGCGCCGGTTGAGACGCTGCTGATCATTTCCGGCGCGGCGAAGCCAAACCACGCGACCGTGAGCGCGACGTAGACGAACATGAACATCAGCACCTCAAAGAGGCGCATTGCCGATAAGCGTTTCTGTGTCATCACTTTCTCCAGGCCGAGCGAATCCCGGCCGCGTTGTTGGCTGTCGCAAAAAGTCAGGTTGAATTAGGCGGTGAGGGCGACCTCAATGCGGCGGACGGCCACGCGGGTTTCGACACGGCGCTCGCCTGGGCGTCGGATTCGGCTGAGCGGGTTGTCGCTGGTTGCTGACTGGCCCACAAGGATGGCGCAAAGGGCCATTATCATCGGGCTGATTAGCCCGCGGCGCATGGCCTCGGCGACAAGGGCAGGACGTTTATAGACGCCGAGCTTAAACATGGCTGATTCGATACGGCCTTTGATTGACCGAGGAGATAGACCGTCACGCCGCGCTATTTCTTTGTCAGTGTGGCCGGCAGCAACGGCGAGGACACAGATAAGCTCGCGCTCTGCAAGACCGTTGCCTAGTAAGCCTTTCCATGAACCGCAGGTGATTGATGCCATTGCGCGACGCTCCAGATCTTATTGAAGATGGAGCAATAGTGCTTGCGGGATTAACTGCTGTCAATGCCTGCGGGATTATTTCTTACAGGCCGTCCATTTTTGCGTCAATGACCCGACCGATCAGTAGCCAATCTTCACCGATTTCGAGCGGTTTAAACGAGGCGTTCAGCGGTACAAGGTAAAAAGCCCCTGCCTCCTTTACGAGCTGCCTAAAGGTCTTCTCTCCGTCCTTATTTTCAGCGACGTAATACTTGCCGCTGATCAAATCGAACCCTTGCGGCTTGATCAAGATTCGGGTCCCAACTGGGAAGCTAGGACTTCCGCTGTGGCTCATGGAAGATCCCTCAACGGTGAGCCAGTAGCCATTCTCGCCAGCGTCCTCTGTTGACGGTAAATACTCCATCCCCTGTTGTATCCTCTTATTCCTCAGTGAATTCAGCGGATGAACCTGGTTGTCGGTTTCCGACCACGATATCAGTGGGTACTTCTTTGCCTTTATCCACCGCTGGACGGCCGGATCCAAAGTGGATTCGTCGCGCTCTCCCTGATGCATGTCTGCAAGCCCTTCACCAGAGATCGACCGAGTCATCATCGCTATGTGTTTTGCGATGCGAGGCGAGAAGCTCTCGACAGGCACTCCAAGAAGCCGCGATACCTGTACTGCGAAAGGGGTGTTTATCAAATTTCTGCCATTGAGGTAGTGGCTGAATGACCCTTGGTTCATTCCTAGCGCAGCGGCGGCTTTTTCTTGCGTCAAGCCGAGCGCTTTACGCTTCTCCATGAAGATGGCCTTCAGCGCAGCACATTCCTCTTTGCCTACAGGTGAGAGCTCTTTCTTTTTCATAAATCGACCATATGTCCGGCGGCATTAAAATTCAAATGCCGCAGGCATTGACTTTAAAAAATCCCGCCAGCACTATTTAAAGAGAGAAAACGAAATTGTGGAGTGACTCCGGTGCAACGAATTCCCCTCGCTGAGTACGCAGCAAAGCGACATGCCCGGACAGCCGAAAAGCTCGGAATGAGCCAGGGTTCTTTGAGCAAGGCTATCCGTGAAGGTCGCTCCATCTTCGTGATTGTGCGCGACGACGGCAATCTGTTTGCCTTTGAAGAAAAACCATTTCCTGGTCAGAAACGGCGTAACGCGCCCAGCCAATGCTCAAATCATAATCCCGCAAGGCCTGAAGCATCAGGTTCGGATGTACCTGTAAATCCATCCAGTGCTTGGTCAGAGTCATGAAAACTTTCGCATGCGAAAACTTTAGATATTCCGCGCATGCGCAGGTATTTGGATTATTCGCATGCTATTTACGCCAAATCGTATGTCGTTCAAGCCAAAAGCTCCGATCTTCAAATTTTCTTTCCTTATCGGGGGTAGTTGCCCAGCACTACTTAGGTAAGGGCAGCAAATTTCGGAGCTATCACATGACCTCGCAGACGCGCACACCCAGAAAATCGACCCTCCTGAGGCCCTCGGTTAATGGGTACCTTACGGACCTGCACGTTTCCGGTGAAAAAGGAAGGCCCTCGCCAGGGCCTGTTCAGAGACTTCCAATGGTTGGCTTTTGCCTGCCCAATTAAAAGGAATCCGGCATGAGCCAGCGCATCCCATCTCAATTTTTGCTGTCCGGCTGACTTTCTTCCGGGCAACAAAAAGCCCGCTTCGCAGGCGGGCTTCTTAACCAGACCCTTCGCAGGGGTCTTCGTACTACTTCGTCTGTGGAGGACGATTTCATGCACCTGAAAAATAGCACCACCCAACATGCAGCGCAAGCATTGCTAACTTCGCAGGTTGGATTTCTTAACACTCCCATCGACAACAAAGGCGTCCAGATGCTCAACGTTGCGGCCGGCACGAACGCAGAAGACGCGCTACAGGCGGCGAGGGTCCTTTCTTCTGGCCTTGGCCAGATCTGCCGGCACCTGCACGACAGCCTCAATATGGGCGAGCTGGCTTACTGCGACGGTGTCGCGGCGTTGGGCTTCCTGGCTGAGACTGTGAGCGCGCTGGTTTGGGCGGCTGAAAAAGGCGTAGAGGCACATGCGGCAGAAGGGGGTGCCCAATGAGCGCCCCGCATTGGAACGCCATTATCCACGACGTAGAAATGCACCCGCGTTACGCCTGCGTCAGTGGTGCCCCGCTCACCGCCGACCAAGTTAAGAAGCTTGAAACGATTGAGGAAGCCGCTGAGCAATACGGCGATTCGATCTTGTACGGGCTGTCGGCTATCGGAGAGCTACTGGTGCGCACCGCCGAGAGTGGTGAGCTGACCAAAGACCTTGCGATGAACACCGGCTGGCTGGTGGATAACCTGGCGCGCCTGGCCTCCACGCTTTACGAGCGGGGTGCCGCAGCTAACTACAAGCTGCACAACAACCCTCGGGAGGCTGCCAAATGAACAAGCCAATTCCGACTATGCAAGAGGCTGCACAAGAGGCCGAGTTTCAGTTGCTCGTCGCCAAAGACACGCTTGAGTGGCAGTTCGCGCTGATCAACGCTGTTCACCTGGACCATCTGCACGGGGATGGCAAATCTGCCGCCGCCCTGGTTCAGATTTCGAAGTACTTCAGTGACACCGGCTTCGGGGGCGTTTACAGCGCTATCGACCTGTTCAAGGGGCTCGGCGAGACGGAGCCCGCGGCACAAACCGTGCAGTCCAAAAACGTGGCGCGGGAAAGTGGGGGCGGCCAATGACCATCGCCAAATTCCCAGGCGGCGATGCCGTCACCATGTCCTCCCGCGAGATCGCTGATCTGGTCGGCTCTCGGCATGACAAGGTCAAGCAATCGATTGAGCGCTTGTCTGCTCGCATCGACAACAGTGGAAAGCCCGTTATCGATCTTCCCCCACTGGGGGAATACCTCGATAGCCTCGGCCGGCCTGCTACTGAGTACTTGGTCAACAAGCGCGACAGTTTCGTTGTTGTGGCGCAGCTTTGCCCGGAATTCACCGCTGCGTTGGTAGATCGCTGGCAGGCCCTGGAAGAGCAGGCGGCCCGCCCAATGACCCAGGCCGAGATCACCGCCGCCAACGCGAACCACCTGGTGGCCGTGGAGCGCCAGCAGCGGGAGCAGCAGGTCGCGCTGGAGCGCATCGAAACCCGAGTGGCCAATGTTGAACAGGTACGTTACCTGGACTCCAGGCCGGCAGGCTTCGAGTCGATGACCTCGATCCGTGAGCGCATCAACCTGCGTTTTGGCCTTCCTCAGTGGGTGGTCAACGCTGTCATGCGCGATATCCCAGGCGCGCCCTTGCCATTCGCCATGGTACGCAGCAAGCACGCCGATGACGGCGCCCAGCCATACGCGATCTGGCCCAAGGCCGACATCACCCGCCGTTTTGACCGGTTCGCCGCCGAATGCACCTTCGTCACGGCTGAGCGCGCGACCCATCCCGATATTCAGCAAGGCCGCTTCAAGCTGTGCCAGAGGAATCCCGCATGAAGAACATACTGAATTTCCCCCAGCCGGCGCAGATCGTGGAGCATATTGATGAGGCGCACTTTGAGAAGTATCCCGACGTCGCCCTGTTGCTGAAGTGCTTCGAGGTCGTCAAGGACGCCCTGGACGTTATCGACGAGCCTGAATATTCCATTGAAAAGGAGGATGACACGCACATCGACCTGTATCGCGCCTACTACGCACTCAAGGTGCTGTTCAGGCGCAGGACCGGTCACGATGCGAGGGAAGTTGCTCAAGATCACTGGGAGGCAATGACCCGCCACCTGCTGGCAGGTGAGCCGCGCCCTGAAAACAAAATCCCCGTCGTCGTGTACCCGGTCGAGTGCCTGCCTGATGAAGCGTTCGAAGGCCTGACTGACCAACAGCTGGCTTGCGCGGCGTTCAACTACAGCGATCGCGTTCGAGTTCTGATCATGGAACACACACCGCAGGCTTTGGCGTTGGACGAGGCGCGCACGGTCTCCATTGATTCCACTACAGCACTCCGGTTGCTGGTCTTGCGCCTGTCTGGCGGCTCAGTGGAAGCCATGGGTGCCGGGATGTGTCGCAAGCCAGGGGAGACATTGCAATGATCATCCCTCCGAAAACAACTACCCAGAATTTGGGTGGTTTACTCGCCCCAGCACCGGTGATCGTGGGCCCATGGCCCAGCTATGCCGCGTTCGCCGATCTGCCGGAACAGAAACGCTGGTTGATGTACTCAGGCGCAAAGGCCCACCGGGAAATGCTGGAACAGGCGGGTTTCGTCATGGCCGAGGCTTATGACGACTTCGTGCGCCGTGTGACGCGGGAGTTGGACATATGAGTGTTCAAGCCATGTCCTGGGCGCTTACCCAGCAGGTTGTCACCGACTCGCACACACGGCATGTGCTGTTGTGCCTGGCCAACTATGCCGACCAGTCCGGTCGCGCTGCATTCCCTGCCGTTTCGAGCCTAGCGCTTGATACCGGCCTGGCACCCCGTACCGTTCAATATCGCCTCCGTGAATTGGAGTCGATTGGGTTGATAAAGCGCGGAAATCAAGCAGTTGCCGCCGCCTATATCACGCAGCGCGATCGTGTTCCGGTCTGCTACGACCTCGACCTTTCGCGGGGTGCACAGGATGCACCCCGCTCCGAACGGGGTGCACCTGAAGACGCAACGGGGTGCACGCCAGAACAGAACGGGGTGCACACCACGACCGAACGGGGTGCACCGGGTGCACCCAATCCATCCCTTAACCACCCATTAACCATCCTTAACCAAAAAGAAGGCGCCAAGGCACCTCAGAAGGTCGGGAAGGGGAAAGCTCAAAAGTTCGATCCACTGTCCGCCAAGCCATCGAACGCCTCCGAAAATGCCTGGGCAGACTTCTGTGAAATGCGAAAGGCGAAGCGGGCACCGTTGACTCTGAGAGCCTGTGAGCTGATCGCCAAGAAGCTGGCCAACCATCCAGACCCGGATGCCGTCCTGGATAAGTCCACCACCAGCAGCTGGTCGGACATCTACCCGGATTCGGTTCTGCCTGGTGCTGGAGCTAAAAACGGCAAAGCGCCGGCCTACACCAACCTGCCCGAACACACCGAAGACATGTACCAAGGAGGCGGCAATGGCCCAGCGTTCTAATTTCCGCCGTCAGCCTGAGATGCGCTCGTTCAACGGCAGTTGCCCACATCACCCTGAGGTGGTGACGCGCAGCGAGGTCGAGCAGTTCGACGGGACGATGCAGGTGCGTGCTTGCAAAAGCTGCCAGTACCACGGGCTACGGATTGCCCCCACCGGCAGCGAGGAGCACTCCCAGGCCCTGGCCAACCTCAAGGCCGAGAGCGTCAACATCGCGCTTATAGGCTCTGGCATCACGCCGCGGTTTGCAGACAGTTCGTTCGACAACTATCGCGCCACGATACCGGCCATGAGCCAGGCTCTTGAGCTGTGCCGGAACTACGCGGACCACTTCGGCGACCATTACCGCGCCGGCCGAAATCTGCTGCTGACCGGAAACGTCGGTACCGGCAAGACGCACCTGGCCTGCAGCATCGTCCAGCAGTTGATTCGCCGTGAGAACGCCGTGGCGGTGATCACCACTGCGGCCGAGATCATCCGGGTGTTCAAGCGTTCTATGGCCCGAGACTCTGGCTATACCGAGGGCGACGTGATCGACGAACTGGCGAGCTTTGACCTGCTGGCGATTGACGAAGTCGGCGCCCAGGCGGGCACACAGTACGAGCTGGCGGTCCTGCATGAGGTGATCGACCGCCGGTATCAATTGGTCAGGCCAACTGTGGTGGTTTCTAACCTGCCTGCCAAATCGAAGCAGGACGCCGAAGGAAAGCATGCCCCGAGCCTGGAGCAGTACATCGGCGCCCGGGCGCTCGATCGACTCCGTGAGAACGGCGCGTTCCTGGCCGGGTTCAGTTGGGCCTCGGCAAGGGGGCGCACATGAGTCAGGCAAGGGAGTACTACCTGCCGGAGGCTGAATACGGGGTGCTCGGTGCGATCATGCGGGCATCGCTTCAGGGCGATTCGGCGCTGGTAGACGAAATTGTCTCGCAGATGAAGTCCGCCGACTTTCATCACGAGGACAACGCCGCGCTGTTCGATGTCATCCACGACTGTCTTGCCCAGAAAATGCCCGTTGATGCGGTGACTGTTGGATCAATCCAGCGGTCACTGCCCAGCGGACAATCCACGATGGCCTACGCCGCGACCTTGAGCAGGGACGTTCCATCCACCGCCAACTGGAAGGCTTACGCCGATCATGTGAAGCAGTGGGCGGTGATCAGGCAATTCATCGGCGTCGGCAACATCGCCGTCGATGGGTTCCAGGCCGGTCTTCCAGCCTCGGAGATCATCACGCAATGCAAGCAGGCCCTGGCCGATCTTCGCGACTTACAGAGCGGAGGGAAGGCCGGCTACAAGCTGATGGCGGACGTGCTGCCCAAGGTGCTGGCCAGCATGGATGACGTGCTCAACGACCGGGCGCCGCCGAAGCTGTCCACCGGCCTGGCGGATCTGGACAAGTTGATTGGCTTCCTCCGGCCAAAGTCGATGGTTGTGATCGCTGGGAGGCCAGGCAGCGGCAAAACCATGCTCGGTTTGCAGATCGTCAACCATGTCGCCATCCGTGGCCAAGGTGTGGGTCTGATCATCAGCTTGGAAATGGGTGAAGAGGAGCTGACTGTCCGGACCATCGCTGCTCAGGGCGGCATTGATTTGCGCCGAATGGAGGAGGTGAAGTGTCTTGAGCGAGAGGAATGGGACCGCATCGGCGTTGCCGCAGGAAAGATCAACGGCGCCAAGCTGTACTTAAACGACACCCCTGGGCTGACGATGTCCGCGATCCGATCCGAAGCCCTGAAGCTTCAGCGAGAAATCGGTCTCGACATCCTGATGGTGGACTATTTGGGGTTGGTGGGTTCAGACGGCAAGGCGCAGAACCGGGGTGAGGCCGTCGGCAAGATATCGATCGCAATGAAAAACCTCAGCAAGGAGCTCGGCGTCCCGGTCTTGGTGCTGGCGCAGCTCAACCGAAACCCGGCCAGCCGCCCCGGGAAAAAGCCACAGGCCAGTGACCTGCGTGACTCCGGACAGATTGAACAAGACGCCGACGCGGTGCTTCTGGTTCACCACGACCCAGAGTCGGAAATGGGGGAGCAGGGTGTCTCCGAGCTGATCCTGGACAAGGGGCGCCAAGCCCCAGCTGGGTCATGCATGGTTCAACGGCAAGGGCAGTTCGCCCGATTCGTCAACTTCGCAGGCCGCGAGCCCACGCAGGAGGAGGTCGAAGCAAATCGCCCCTTCGCCGACCGCATCAAGGGGAGAGCAATTCATGAGTAACGTCGGAGCGGCGCTGCCGCGCAAAGCTATGAGCGACATCGAGTGCCAGTTCCTGAAAATCGCAGGCGAGGAGTTGGCCAAGGTCAAAATGGGAGGCCCGGCCGCGCTGGCAGCTCTGTTGGATATGGTTGCCAGTTGGCACTCGAGTCGCTTGCAGATCGGCTTTCATGACTACGGTCAGCGCTGGCTGCTGGAAGGCAATGCGAAGAAATCTGCAGCCGACCGGTTGCTTCGAGACCTGTTTGGCCTGAGTGATCCTGACCCGAGGAAAGCAGCATGAAAAAGCGCACCTATACGGACAAGCCCCTGGGAGATACGGAGTACTTGCTCGAGCAGTGGGGTTGGTGGCGCATGGACGGAATGGGCGTGCCTCGGTATGTCTCGCCGCAATTGGCGCTCATGCGGGACAATGTTCAAATGCCCAGCGTTTCCAGCTACGTGATCACGGACGACCAAGCTCTGGCAGTGGATTCCGCTATGGCCAAGCTCACGCAGCGCAACGCACAGATGGGCCTGTTTCTCTGGCTTTACTTCGGTGCCAAGTGGACGATGGCTCGAATAGGGGAATCGGCGGGAGGCGGGGAGGCAGGTATTTCTGAGCGTTCAACGAGAGAGATAATCAAGTCAGGTGTTGGTTGGATTGATGGCGTCCTGCACGGAATGAGCGATGCCGCGTAAATAAACCTTTCATGCCGGATAAACACCTGCTTTCATGGCATGGTGTTCAGCTGTTCCAGCACGACTCCACATACAAAAGTCCCGGCCTTCGAGTCGGGATTTTTTTTGTTTTATCCTCTACGATGGCAAAGCGCCAGATGCTCTGGGCTTAAAGAACGCGTAAGGAAGGAGTCGCCATGATGGAATTATTCGATGAGCAGGGTAAACCCGCCGCTACTGTGTCCTTTGACACGCTGAAAGCGTTAAGTCCCCTGACTGCTAACCCATCCGAAACCCTTAAGAAATTAGGGATCGACGATGCAGCGTTGGAAGCAGCACTTACCGAGATCGCCAGAATCACAGCCTCCCGCTGAGATCGCATAAGCTGCGCACCCAGCGCTATCGAGGTTGATATGCATAGAAGCAAACCGCTACTTCACGCGATCATGGATTTTTGCGTAAACGGAACCTCCGAATGGAATCTCCAACTGACTCGCGGGCAACTGTACGAATCGCTCGACAGTGAGCATAAGGCGCAGTGGCCGGAAACAGTGATAGAAGGGCATGTGCGCATACTGGGAGATATGGGATGCGTAACGGTGGATAGCTTTGGAGGAGTCGCCTCGATCGTGAGGGTCACATCCGCCGGTTATGACTATCTCGATGCTATCGAAAGTGCGGAGGCTTTGAAGAACAATCCGTTCTTGCGTTACCAGCAAGAATGACTAGCTGATCGCCCCACCTGGTGTGGGGCTCTTTGTTTATGCAGGTGTGGAGCGCCGCCGCTCCTCAGGCCCGGCCATTGAGTCGGGCTTTTTTGTATCTGAAATTTAACCCTGAGCCTCGCCACCGTGCGGGGCTTTTTCGTTTCTGGAGGCCCACCATGGCAGCCCCAGGCAGGAGTTCAAGCATGGCCAGCCCGACGCCCGAGAGCATCGTAGAGGTGGTGGGAGCGTCAGTGGCCAACAAAGGCATGATGGTTGGTGCAAGTGCTGGTTTCATTGGCTGGCTGTCCCAGGTGAACTGGATCGGGATTGCCGGTGTTGTTGTTGCAGTGCTTGGCCTGTTGATCAGCACTTATTTCCAGGTCCGTCGGGATCGCCGGGAGCACGCCGAGAGCGCCGCCCGTATCCAGGCCCTGCGCGATCAATGCCGGCCATGAACAGCCGCCAGCGCGTTGTCGTGGGCCTGCTCACCATGAGCCTGGCCGGCATCGGTGCCTGGAAAACGAACGAGGGCTACACCGACCACGCGGTCATCCCCACCAAGGGCGATGTACCTACGATCGGCCACGGCTCGACCCGCTACGAAGACGGCACACCCGTCCGCATGGGCGACACCATCACCCGGAAACGGGCTGACGTGCTGGCCCGCAACCTGATCAGCCAGGACGAGAAGCTGTTTGCCGCGTCCATCAAGGGCGTGAAGCTGTACCAGGACGAGTTCGATCTGTACATGGACTTCATAGGCCAGTACGGCATCGGCACCTGGCGCAAGGGCTCGCCCCGCAAGAGCCTGATTGCCGGGAACTACGTCCAGGCCTGCCACGACCTGCTCAAGTATCGCTTCGCCGCGGGCTTCGACTGCTCCACCCCAGGCAACAAGCGTTGCCCGGGTGTATGGACGCGCCAGCTCCAGCGCTATGCCAAGTGCATGGCGGTTCAATAACCCGTGCCCACCGAGAAACTCCAATGACCGATCAAGCGATAGAAATGGAAATCCAAGCCAAGGGCCTGACCGCGCCGCGTGTCAGTTTCGCAGATATGCAAGCCAATATTGCTCACACGGAGATCGTTAAACACGTTTCTCCCTCTGGCCAGGTCCTGCGCTGGGCTGTACTGACCACCGTCAATGGCTTCGCCGTGACTGGCCGGCCATCCGCAAGCGCGTCCTCGGCGAACGACAACGCAGAGATCGGCGAGAAGATCGCCATTGAGAACGCCACCCAGGAACTGTGGCCGCTGATGGGCTATGAGCTGAAGGAGCGCCTATACCAGCGCCGACTGCCAGCCCAAGCGCCGACCGAATAATCGAGCCATGAACCGCTACCTGATCGCCGCCCTGGCCGCCTGCATCCTGCTGATGTGGGGCGGCTGGCAGAAGATCAAAGGCCAGTCCGCTGCATTGCAGGCTGCCGGCGAACAGATCCAGTCCATGGAGCGCGCCGCCGAATCCCGCCGCAACACTCAGAAGCTGCTGGCCCAACTCGACACCGAACACACAAAGGCCCTGACCGATGCTCAAGCCGCTAATAACCAGCTTCGCACTGACGTCCGCAATGGCGCTCTCCGGCTGTCAGTCAAAGCCACCTGTCCCGCTGTGCGAGACGCCACCACCTCCACCGGCCTGGGTGATGCAGAAGCGCGAGCCGAACTTGACCCAGCGGCTGGTGAACGAATTGTCGCCATCACCGACGACGGCGACCAAGGACTGATCGCTCTGCGTGCTGCTCAGGCCTACATCGCCAACGTCTGCTTGAAAGGAAACTGACCATACCTACCTTCAACGTCCGCACGTACGAAGAGAATGTTACCGTCACTGCTGACCGCGTTGAGTTCTGTACTGATGGCGTCCGCCTGATGTTCATCACTGCCGATAAGGTCACCGCAGGCTTCTCCCGTTATCTGTGGGTGCGAGAGATGAACCTGAAGCCGGAAGCCGCACCAGAAACGCCAGCGACTGAAGAGCCGGCGCCTGCTGAGCCGGTGAGCGAATAACCATGGCTGATCCAACCGGTAAGCGTGCTCGTTTTGTGGATGAGTACCTTATCGACCTGAATGCCACTCAGGCAGCCGTACGGGCCGGATACAGCGAAAAGACGGCTTACTCCCAGGGTCAGCGCCTGTTGAAAGATGTTGAGGTTCAGTCGCAGCTACAGAAGCGCATGCAAGACCGTGAGAAGCGTACCGAGATCAATGCCGATTACGTGCTGAAGCGCCTGGTTGAGATCGATCAGCTGGACGTGCTGGACATCCTGCAGGACGACATGAGCTTCAAACCTCTGTCGGAATGGCCGAAGGGTTGGCGCCAATATCTGGTCGGCTTCGATATCGCTGAAATGTTCAAAGGTCATGGCGAAGATCGCTCAATGGTCGGCCTGATGAAGAAGATCAAGTGGCCGGACAAGGTCAAGAACCTCGAACTCCTTGGCAAGCACGTCAATGTGAACGCCTTCCGCGACCAGGTGAGCGTTGATGTCAACGTTTCCCTATCTGAGCGGATGGCAAAAGCCCGTGAACGCGCCTGCAAAGATTGACCTCGAACAGCAACTGGTCGAGGACATCCTTTCATTTGCTGATGATCCACTGGGCTATGTCTGGTACGCGTTCCCCTGGGGTGAGCCGGGCACTGAGCTGGCGAACAAGACCGGGCCCAGGCAGTGGCAGATAGATGTCCTTGACTCGATTGGCAAGAAGATCCGGGCCGGCGCCAAGGACTTGGGCGATGTCATCCATGAGGCTGTAGCCAGCGGCCACGGCATCGGCAAGTCCGCCTTGGTGTCCTGGATCATCAAGTGGGCATTGGACACAGCCATCGACACGCGCGGCGTTGTGACGGCCAACACGGAAACCCAGCTCAGGACCAAGACCTGGCCCGAGGTGGCGAAGTGGAACCGGCTATCCATCACGTCGCACTGGTTCAGGCTCACAGCCACAGCGCTGATCAGCACTGATCCGGAGCACGAAAAGAACTGGCGTATCGACGCCGTGCCCTGGTCCGAGAGCAACACCGAGGCCTTCGCCGGCCTGCACAACGAAGGTAAGCGCCTGTTGCTGATCTTCGACGAGGCCTCAGCCATTGCTGACCTGGTATGGGAGGTGGCCGAGGGTGCGCTGACGGACGAGAACACCGAGATCATCTGGGCCGCATTCGGCAACCCGACTAAAAACACTGGCCGGTTCCGCGAGTGCTTCACCCGATACAAACACCGCTGGAGTCACCGGCAAGTCGATAGCCGCACGGTGGACGGCACCAACAAGACGCAAATCGCCAAATGGCAGGCGGACTACGGCGAAGACAGCGACTTCTTCCGTATCCGTGTTCGCGGCATGTTCCCGAGGGCTTCCGAATTGCAACTGATCCCGTCCGACTGGGTAGCCGCGGCGATGAAGCGCGAGCCTGTGTATGGCCTGGATGACGCCATGGTATGCGGGATAGACATCGCCCGGGGCGGCGCAGACAGCAACGTGATCGTGTTCCGGCGCGGTCTCGATGCCCGCTCGATCAAAGCCATGAGCATCCCAGGTAGTGAGACACGCGACACCACTCTGTTCATCGCCAAGGTCTGCACGGTGGTCAAGGAGCACCGGCCTGATGCTGTGTTCGTTGACTCGACCGGCGTTGGTGGTCCAGTTGCTGACCAGCTGCGCCGCCTGATGCCAGGCATCGTCATCCTCGACGTGAACTTCGCCAGCGCCGCACCTGATCGCCACTACGCCAACATGCGCACCTACATGTGGTGGAAGTTGCGTGAAGGCCTGCGCGCCGGCCTGGCGCTCGAGGAAAACACCGAGCTTGAGTCGGAGCTGACCTCGCCCATGTACGGGCACAACGGCAGCGACCAGATCGCGTTGGAAAAGAAAGACGCCATCAAGAAGCGCCTCGGCCTGTCGCCTGACTACGCCGATGCCCTGGCCCTGACCTACGCAATGCCCGTGATGAAGAGCCAGTACACCGGAACCGGTGGCGGCCCCAACAGCGAACTGGAATCCGATTACGACCCCTATGCGGAGGCATAAACATGTGCGGCAAAAAGATTAAGAAGCTGATGAACAAGGTCATCGACCTGGACCCACTGCGCGGCGGCGACGTGATCCTGGAAGGTATGGGCCTGCCGAACCTGACCGGCGAGAACACCGGCTTCCTGAACAAGGCCGAGCGCGACAAGGCCGCTGCCGAGGCCATGACCGGCTCGGGTACCACGGCCAACCCAGCGGCACCGACCACTAGCAGCGACTCGGTGCAGGCCGCCATTGACGCCGAACGCCGCCGGCGCCTGGCCCAGTCCGGGCAGAACGGCACCATCCTGACCGGTGCATCTGGCCTGCTTGGCGGTGCCAACACCGGCCAGAAAACGCTGTTGGGGGTGTAAGTTGGCTGACTCCCTGCGCGAACAGCTCGACAAGCGCCTGGCAAGGCTGAAGCAGGAGCGCGACAGTAACTGGCTGCCTGAGTGGCAGGAGCTGAGCGACTACATCCTGCCCCGGGCTGGCCGGTTCAACACCACTGACGTGAACCGCGGGCAGCGCCGGGACAAGAAGATCATCAACCCGCGCGCCACGTTCGCCGCTCGGGTCCTGGCCGCCGGCATGCACAGCGGCATGACTAGCCCGGCATCGCCCTGGTTCAAGCTCGGCACACCTGATCCAGGCCTGATGCAGTACGGCCCGGTGAAGGAATGGCTGTACGCCGTTGAGAAAGCCATGCGCGAGGTCATGGCCCGCTCGAACCTCTATAACGTGCTGCCCACCGTGTACGGGGAAGAGGGTGTGTTCGGCACTGCCGCCATGGCTGCGCTTCCTGATGAGCGCGACACCGTGCGGTTCTACCCGTTCACCTGTGGCAGCTACATGATCGCCAACAGCGACCGCCAGCAGGTGGACACGCTGTATCGCGAGTTCAAGATGACCGCCCGCCAGATGGAACAGCAGTTTGGCAAGGAGGCGCTAAGCCAGACCGTGCGGACGCTGCTCGACAGCAACAGCGAAGCTTGGGTGGACGTGTGCCACGCGACCGAACCCAACGACAAGCGCGAGCAGGGCCGCAAAGACAACACCAACATGGCCTATCGGTCCGTGTACTGGGAGAAGGGCGGCGACAAGGACAAGGTGCTGCGCCAGTCGGGCTTCCAGGAATTCCCGGTCATGGCGCCACGCTGGGACGTGCTTGGCGAGGATGTCTACGGCACCGGCCCGGGCTCCCAGTGCATTGGCTCCACCAAGGCGTTGCAGCTCATGGAGCGTCGCAAGGCGGAAATGATGGAGAAGGGCGTTCGCCCGCCAATGGGTGCGCCTGCCAGTCTCAAGGGACAGCGCGCCTCGATCCTGCCAGGCGGCATCACCTACCTGAACGACATGCAGATCGGCGCCAAGTTCGAGCCGCTGTATATGGTCAACCCAGCGTGGATCGGCCAGTTGCGCGGTGAGATCCAGGCAGAAGAGCAGATCGCCGACACCGCGTTCTTCGTTGACCTGTTCCTGATGATCAGCCAGATGGACAGCGTGCGCACGGCCTACGAGATCGCCACGCGCAAGGAAGAGAAGATGCTGATGCTCGGCCCAGTGCTTGAGCGCCAGAACGACGACCTCCTGGACCCGTGCATCGACCAGGTGTTTCACCTGATGGTTGAGCAATCGATCCCGCGCTGGATGGGCCTTCTCCCAGGTAACCCGCTGTTGCCACCGCCACCGAAGGAACTGGGCAACCTGGACCTGCGCATTGAATACACCAGCATCCTGGCCCAGGCCCAGCGCGCGGTGGAAGGTGGCAGCATTGAGCGCGCTATTGGGTTCGCCGGCACTGTCGCCAACATCAAGCAAGACCCGTCGGCCCTGGACCTGCTCGACACTGACAGCGCCCTGCGCGAGTACTTCAAGGCTGTCAGCGTGCCGCCGACGCTGGTCCGCTCTGACGATGCCGTCCTGGCGATTCGCGAGCAGCGTGACCAGGCCATGCAGGCGCAGCAGATGCAGCAGGATCTGGGTGCGGTTATCCAAGGCGCGCAACTGCTCAGCGAAACCGACACCAGCGGCAACAACGCCCTGACTCAGTTGGCGGGTGCCGTGTGATGGATGACGTCAACGAACAGGAAGCGAAAGCCAGGCTTGAGGAAATGACCGCCCGTGATCAGGAGATCGCCGACTTCCTATGGCTGATGGATGACCCTCGCGGACGACGCTTTATGTGGCGAATGATGGGGGAGTGCAAGGTGTTCCAGCCCTCATTCAGCACCCATGGGGGCGTGATGAACTTCAACGAAGGCCAACGAAATGTTGGCCTTTTTCTTTTGGGCGAAGTGAACAAGCTGTGTCCGGCGCGATTCGCCGTCATGGCCTCCGAAAACGCCACGCAACCAGTAGAGGAAGAATCCCATGACTGATGTAACAGCCGCTCCCGCTCAGGACGCCACCGCCGCGCCAGCAGCCGCAACGCAGTCGGATACCACCGTGCTCACTCCGAGCACTCCAGCAGCCGACCCGGCCCCAGCCGCTGCCGATGCAGTAGCCAAGCCGGATGACACCAAGCCAGCCGACGCAAAGCCCAAGGAAGGCGATGCGGCTAAGCCAGAGGGCGCGCCCGAGGCCTACGCCGACTTCACCCTGCCGGAAGGCATGGAGCTGGATGCCGACGTTCTTGGCGAGTTCACCGCCTTTGCGAAGGAGCTGAACCTGCCCCAGGACAAGGCACAGAAGATCGTCGACTTCCAAACCAAGCTGGCAACCAAGCAGGCCGAGGAGTACCAGGCCGCTGCACTCAAACAGGGCCAGGAGTGGGCCGCGGCAGTCAAGAACGATCCAGAACTTGGCGGCGCCAACTACGACAAGAGCGTAGCCAGTGCCGTGAAGGTGATTCAGTCGTTCGGCGATGAGGGGTTGCGGGAGCTGCTCAACGGCTCCGGCCTGGGCAATCACCCCGCGCTGTTCAAGTTCTGCCACCGCATCAGCCAGGCGATCTCGGAAGACAAGTTCGTCTTGCCGGGCAGCCAATCATCCACCGGCCGCAAGTCGAACGAAGAAGTGTTCTACGGCGGCAGCAAGTCTTAACCACGGAGTAAACACGCATGGCTACCATCGCGAATACCGCCATCACCCTGGCGGACTGGGCAAAGCGTCAAGACCCAGACAACAAGCAGGCCCGCATCGTGGAGATGTTGGACCAGACCAACGAGATCCTGACCGACATGCTTTGGCTGGAAGGCAACCTGCCAACCGGTCACCGCACCACGGCTCGCACCGGTCTGCCCTCCGGCACCTGGCGTGCACTGAATGGCGGTATCGCCACCGGTAAGTCCACCACCGCACAGATTGATGAAACCTGCGCGATGTTGGAAAACCTCGGCGTCGTGGACGTTGCGCTTGCCGATCTGAACGGCAACACCGCGGCGTTCCGCCTCTCGGAAAACTCGGCCTTCATCGAGGGCATGAACCAGGACATGGCTACCGGCCTGTTCTACAACAACGACTCGCTGGCCCCGGCCCAGTTCCTGGGACTGGCGCCGCGCTACAACGACAGCACCGCAAAGAACGGCCAGAACATCATCAAGATGGGCGGCGCTGGCTCGGACAACACCTCGATCTGGCTGGTTGTGTGGGGTGATCAGTGCGTGCATGGCATCTACCCGAAAGGTTCGAAGGCCGGCATCGAACACAACGACATGGGCATTGAGCTGGTGGACGACGGTACCGGGAAGAAATTCCGCGCCTACCGCGACCACTACAAGTGGGTACCGGGCATCGCGCTTCGCGACTGGCGCTATGCGGTCCGCATTTGCAACATCGATGTTTCCGACCTGCTCGCCGACACCACTGGCGCGACGGTGAAGATCATCGAGGCGATGATCCGTGCCGTTCACCGCATCCCGAACCTGAAGATGGGCCGCGCAGCGTTCTACATGAACCGCACCATCCTGGAATGCCTGGACATCCAGGCGATGAACAAGTCCAACGTCCAACTCAAGATCCAAGAGTACGACGGCGAGTTCATCACCAGCCTGCGCGGCGTGCCTTTCCGCACCGTTGACGCCCTGCTCAACAACGAGGCGCCAGTGGTCTAAGGCCGCTGTCCCTCGCTCATTGGAGACCTGAACATGATCACCGACAAACTCAACACCTTCAGCAATGGCCAG
This sequence comes from Pseudomonas sp. Lb2C2, assembly GCF_052112205.1. Classification (NCBI taxonomy): domain Bacteria; kingdom Pseudomonadati; phylum Pseudomonadota; class Gammaproteobacteria; order Pseudomonadales; family Pseudomonadaceae; genus Pseudomonas; species Pseudomonas sp. Lb2C2. The sequence continues at coordinate 142,866 of NZ_JAUTYW010000009.1, forward strand.
GCGGTCACGGCTTCTGCCGCGTCCACTGATGTCCTGGACCTGGGGCCGCTGACCCACGGCAACACCCGCCGCGACATTGGTGCGGGCGAGCCGATTTACCTGGTGGTTGCCGCACTGACCACCGCCACGGCAGCCGGCGCCGCCACCACCAACATCCAGCTCCAGACCAGTGACGACAACAGCACCTGGGTGACGTTGTTTGATTCCGGCTCGCTGGCCTTGTCCGCCCTCACCGCCGGCGCTCGCCCGGTTCAGGTGGCCGTTCCGCGTGGAGTGCGCCGCTATCTGCGCGTGAACTACGTCATCGGCACCGGTCCACTCACTGCTGGTAGCTTCTTTGCCGGCCTGGTCAAAGACGTACAGGACAACACCAAGTACGCCAGCGGCTTCGCGATCCTGTAAGGGGGTGATCCATGCAAGTTACAGCGAAAGAGCGCGGCTTCTACGGCGCTGGCATCAAGGACCCGGGCGACACCTTCGTGCTGACCGACAAGAAACACTTCAGCGATCAATGGATGGTCAAGGGTACGGAAGCCCCGGCCAAGGATGCGCAGTCCTTCACCGGCTACGTGTCTGCTCGCAGCGCCGCCGGAAAGTTCGTCGTCAAGGATGCAGCCGGCCAGATGATCGGCACCTTCACCGGCACCAAGGCTGAAGCCGATGCAGAGGCCGAGCGCCTGAACCAGGGCGGCGCCATTGCCCCGGCCAAGGATGCGCAGGGCGACGACGGCAACGACCTGCCCGACGCCTGATTCACCTGCAACAAACCTAAGGGCCCTTCGGGGCCCTTTCTAATTTCTGGGGTTCCCGAATGCCAAGCGATATCGAGATCTGCAACGTCGCGCTTTCGCGGGTTGCGCACACTCAGCCGATTGTGTCGTTCACGGAAAAGAGCAAGGCGGCCGAGCTGTGCAGCGTCTTCTACGCCACGTTGCGCGAACTGGTGCTGGCCGACTTCCCGTGGCCGTTCGCTGAATCCATCGTGACCCTGGCCGATGTCGGGAGCCCTGCGCCGGGCTGGCTGTATCGCTACCGCTACCCGGCCGACTGCCTCAAGGTCCGGGAGATCATCATCCCGGGCCAGCGCCGACCACTGTCGAGCGATCAGCAGATTCCGTACAAAATCGGCTACGACTCCGGCGGCCGGGTGATCCACACCGACCAGGAAGAGGCCGGTGTGCGGTTCACGTTCAAGGTTGAGGACTCGACTTTCTTCGACCCCTTGTTTGCCGACGCACTGGCCTGGCGCCTGGGGCAGGACCTGGCCTTGCCGCTCAGCTCCAAGCCTGACTTGCAGCAGTACTGTCAGCAGCAATACGAAATGGCGAAGACGCAGGCCCAGGGGGCGGCCTTCGAAGAATCCCAGGATGATCCTGAGCCTGAGAGCGAATTCGTCACGGTGCGCTCATGACCAGTGCCTTGCAGCCAACCTTCGCCGCCGGCGAGCTGTCGCCATCTGCCAGCGCGCGTACCGACATCGCCCGCTATTACACCGGCCTGAAGCTGTGCCGCAACTTTATGGTGATGCCGTACGGCGGTGTCCGTAATCGGCCTGGCACCAAGTTCGTGTGTGAGGCGGCCGATTCAACGAAGCTGACACGCCTGATCCCGTTCCAGTTCAACGATGAGCAGACCTACATCCTTCAGTTCAGCGACCTGCAGATGCGTGTGATCAAGGATGGCGGCCAGGTGCTGTTTGGTCCTGGGCCATTCGTGGGCCTGCCGTATCAAATCACCATGCCCTATGGTCAGTTCGACCTGAAGCAATTGAACTTCACCCAGTCAGCCGACGTGATGACGTTCGCCCACACGTCATACAAGCCACGGGAACTAAGTCGCCTGGCCCATGACAACTGGACGACTGCCGAGCTGAACCTTGCGCCGCGCATTGCGGCACCAGCCTCGGCCACAGCGGTAGCGGTGGCAGGCACTGGCGTCACCCAGTCGTGGCGCTACCAGGTCACCGCCGTGCTGGATGACGGCAACAGCCTGGATGAGTCCCTGCCGGTCACATCCAACGCCGTGACAATCTTTGCCGATACGGCCGCCGCCACGATCACCTGGCCGGCGGTCACTGGGGCCACGTACTACATCGTCTACAAGGACAATGCCGGCGCTGGGATCTATGGGTTCATTGGCCGCGCCACGGAACTGACCTTCACGGACCGCAACATCACCGCCGTGAAGACTGACACGCCGCCCAATGGCAATGACCCGTTCGTGGGAGCGAACAACTACCCGGGCGCCGTGGGCTACTTCCAGCAGCGCCTGGTCTTCGCCGGCAGCAACCTGAGCCCGCAAACCTTCTGGATGAGCAAGACCGGCCTGTTCAAGAACTTCGGCTACTCGATCCCGAACAAGGACGACGACTCGATCACGTTCACCATTGCCAGCACGGAGGTGAACAAAGTCCGGCACCTGATAGGCCTGCGCAAGCTGCTGGGCCTGACCTCGGGTGGTGAATGGACGTTCACCGGGGGTGATTCTGGACTGACAGCCAAAACGATCCAGGCCAGCCAGGAAGGGTATGACGGTTCCGCTCTGGTCCCACCGGTCGTGGTCGGCACCAGTGCCGTGTACGTCCAGGCCCGGGGTAACCGGGTTTCGTCGTTCGGCTACTCGCTCGACGCCGATGGGTTCGCCGCTGATGATCTGACGCTGTTCAGCGCTCACCTGTTCCGCGGTTACGAGCTGACCAGCGTGGCCTACCAGAAAATCCCAGACTCGATCGTCTGGTACGTGCGCGACGACGGGAAGCTTCTGGGCATGACCTATCTGCCCGAGCAACAGCTTGTGGGCTGGCACTGGCACGACACTGACGGGTTCGTCGAGTCCATCGCCTGCATCCCTGAGGGCCAGGAGGACGCGCTTTACATGGTAGTGCGCCGGACGATCAGTGGCGTCCAGAAGCGCTACGTCGAGCGCATGGCAACGCGTCAGGTGCTGGAGATTGAGGACGCGTTCTTTGTGGATTGCGGCCTGACCTACGACGGGCGCAACACTGACGCTGCCAAGACGATGCGGCTATCTGGCGGCACCACCTGGCAATATCCCGAAGTCGTGACGATGACGGCCTCAGGGCATGCGCCGTTCACCGCCGGGAGTGTTGGCGTCAATTATTCGCTGAAGCTGGACACCACTGATGCGAATGAAGACACCGCGACCGAATCGGTTCGGGTTGAGGTGGTCGGTTACACCAGCTCGACGGTGGTTACCGCCAAGCTGTTGATCGCTTGCCCTGATGCACTGCGCAACGTGGCTGTATCGGGCTGGGCCCGGCAGGCAAGGACCATTTCAGGCTTGGCCCATCTGGAAGGCAAGACCGTTTCCATACTGTCCGACGGCAGTGTTCACCCGCAACGCGTGGTATCTGGCGGCTCCGTCGTGCTGCAAGAAGCCGCGGGCGTGGCGCACATCGGCCTGCCGTACAAGTCCGACATGGAAACCCTCGACCTTGAGCTGAAGAACGGCAACGAGACGGTTCTTGACAAGAAAATCGCCTTCACGTCGCTGACGGTCATGGTCGAGGAATCACGCGGCATCTTCGCCGGCAAGGACAAGAACTCGCTGTACGAGGCCAAAACCGAGCGAGACACCTACGAGCAGGCTCTTGATTCGATCACCGGCCAGGTCGAGATCAACGTTTCGAATGACTGGCAGGGCAAGGGGAGGGTGTTCATTCGCCAGTCCGACCCGCTGCCCCTGTCCGTGCTGGCCGTCATTCCAGAGGTGACCATCGGTGGCCGCTGAAGTCCTGCCGGTATCGGCTGAGGATGTGCCGGCCATCCTGCCCCTGGTGCGCCAGGCAGACATAGACGAAATCACCGAAGCCTTAGGCATCCCCATGGAAGAGGCATTGATTGATGCCGTCACGGACAGCCTCAACGCCAAGAAGATCGTGGTGGATGGCGAGGTGGTCGCGGTGTTCGGCGATGCCACCTACAGCATCCTCGGCTCGGTCGGCGTTCCGTGGCTAATCAGCACCGTGCACGTCGAGCGCCACGCCCGGGCCTTCCTGAAGGTCTGCAAGCCTGAGGTGCAAGGCATGCTCACCCGGCACAGTCACCTCCTGAACTACGTTGACGCCCGCAACACAGCCGCCATCCGCTGGCTGAAGTGGCTGGGCTTCACCTTTGGCCCGGCCATCCCCTACGGCCACAAGGGCTTCCCGTTTCACCCATTCACATTGAACAGAGAGAATTGATTATGTGCTGGATGGCATTGATCCCGGTCGCCATATCCCTGGTCGGCGGAATGATGGGCGCGCAGAACGCCAAGCAGGAAGGCGCGTTCAGCGCCGCAATGCTCAACCGCAACGCCCAGTTGAAGGACCAGACGGCCCAGGAAACGCTGTTCGCGGGCGACACCTCGGCAGACTGGCAGCGCGTGCGTACCGGGCAGGCCATCGGCACGCAGCGCGCCGTGCAGGCCGCCAACGGCATCGACGTGAACAGCGGTAGCGCGGCCCAGCTTCAGGACGACACGTCCATGATTGGCGAGCTGGATGCCCTGACCATCCAGAACAACGCCGCCCGGGAGGCCTACGGCTACCGGATCCAGGCTGACCAGGACCGGATGAACGCCAGGCAGACCCTGACCAACGCCGGCAACAAGGCCACAGGTTCGATCCTGGGCGGCATCGGCGGCGCGTTTGGCTCGTTCGCCGGGGGCATGTCATGAGGGTGCCAACGTTCGACACGGCGCAGATCCAGCAGCAGCCAGGGCGTGCCGTCGAGTTGCGCGGCGTGGCGCCGGATAACTCAGGGATCGAGCAGGGGCTGCGTAGTTTTCAGCGTGGCGCTGAGATTCTGGCCAGCAGGTCGAGAGAACAGGCCGATACTGCGTCAATCATGGATGCCGATCGCAAGCTGACCGAATGGCAGCAGAGCACGATGTTCAACCCTGAGGGCGGCGTCTACACCCGCAAGGGCGCAGCCGCTCTGGACATCACCAATCAAACGTTGAGCCAGTTCGAGGAAACTCAAGCCAAGATCGGGCAGACCCTGACCAGCGAGCAGCAGAGGGCCAGGTATGCGCAAATTGTTGCAGGTCGCCGTACCTCGCTATCCAACGAGCTGAACAAATACGAGTTCACCCAGCGGGAGCAGTATTACGACGATACCGCCGAAGGGCAGCGCAAGAGCGCCATTCAGGGCGCATCGCTGTACGCCGATGACCCGCAGCAGTTGGCCTATTACCAGACCAAAATGAATATCGTTGAGGGGGCTGAGGCGCAGCGCAAAGGGCTTCCTGCTGAACTGGCGGAACAGAAGCGTCTGGAGGCCAACACCAGGTTGAACGCTGCAGTTATCGAACAGCTCGCCGCACGCGATCCGATGAAGGCCCGGGAATATTTCACCAGCAACGCCATCAACATGACCGCTGACGCACAGATCAAGGCAGCGGAAATGCTCAAGCCGCTGATCGACCGCCAGGTCGGCGTCAGCGTTGGTTCCAAGGCAGTCGAGGCCGTGAGCAGTCAGGACAATCGCGTGTTCGCCTCAATCCTGCAGGCTGAAAGCGGTGGCAAGCAGTTCGATCGCAATGGGGAACCAATGACCTCCAGTCGTGGCGCTATCGGCACCGCCCAGATCATGCCGAGTACGGGGCCAGAAGCGGCAAGGCTTGCTGGCGTTGAATGGGATGAAAACCGCTTTCGCAATGATGCCGACTACAACCGGCAACTGGGCCAGGCTTATTTCCAGAAACTGACCAATGACTTCCGGTCGCCCGCGTTAGCGGTGGCAGCCTACAACGCTGGCCCGGGCATGGTGAACGACTGGATCAACGGCACCAATGCCACCGGAAAGAACGAGAGCAAACTCAAGCTGGGCGATCCGCGAACCGGCGAAGTGAGCCAAACCGAGTTTCTCGACCGGATCCCATTCAAGGAAACCCGCGAGTACACCCAAAAGGTGCTGGGCAAGGCATTGCAGGCGCAAGAGCCAAGCTTTGGTGAGGTGGCCCAGGCCATCGACTCGAGAGGCGACCTCACGGCAGATCAGAAAGCGATTGCCTTGAAAGCGGCGAAGGACCGGATCGACTGGCAGGCCGAACAGCGCAAGCAGCAGGACGCCCATAATCTGGAGTCCGCGTGGGATACCGTCTTGCAGGGCAATAGCTGGGATTCAATACCGGCCGCCACCTGGGCCGCGCTGCCCGCCGCGGGTCGCAAGCAGATCATGGAATACAAGCCTGGCCGGCCAACGGACCAGGAAGTCTACTACCGGGCCCGCGACGAGATCGTCAGTGGCAACGAGATGAACCTGCTGGCCATGCGCGGAAAGCTTTCCGACACCGACTTCCAGGAGCTGACCAAGCTTCAGCAGGACCGTCGGGAGAAGGGCGCCGAAGCCACGGCATCCATCGGTAGCAATGACGACATCTTCAAGGAGGCCTTGCGCATCGCTGGAATCGATCCGAGCGCCAAGGCCGGCAAGGCCGACGCCAAGTCTGTAGCGGCCGCTCGACGGTACGTCGATACCCAGATCCGCGCCTTGGAGCAGGACCAGGGCAAGAAGGCAACACCCGACCAGGTGCAGAAGGTCGTGGACCGGGCATTCATTCAGGGTGACGTGTCGGGTTCCGGCTTGATGGGGCTGTTTTCCACCAAGAAACGCACCTTCGAACGCGAGCCTGGCGATCAAGTGATCGTCCGGGACATCAAGCAGATTCCAGCCGACGAGCACCAGCAGATCGTCGAAGCGCTCAAGCGCCATGGCCGCGTGGCAAATGACGCTGAAATCCTGAAACTCTTCAACGAGGCCAATCAATGAGCCGTTACGACGACATTCTTTCCAGTGCCGACGGCCAGGGTGAGCCCAACAAATACGATGCAGTGATCCAGCGGCAGCGCGACCTGCCAAACCCACGTACAGCCTTGAGCTATGTAGCCGACACCAACCCGGACGAGCAGGCCAATATCCAACGTTTGGCTGAGCTGACCGGCCTGGCGCCGGAAATGGTATCGCGCAACCGGCCAGAGGTTGAGCGCAAGGCGAAGCTCGATGCCGTGGACTATGACGCACTGCTGAGCCGTGCTCCGGTTACAAACCAGTTCCTGACCGACCCAAACAATGCCGGTGTGGCCCACGACGACATCGACGCGCTGTCGGATGTTGAGGGCGCCTTCGACAGCTTCGTCAAAGAGTCGGGGCAGCAGCACTCAACCGATACGACTGACGCGCTTTCTCGCGGCATTGGGCAGCTTGGCCTGATCGGCGAGGCCGGTGCAAACCTGCTGGACCGCTCGCTGTCCTCGGTCGGCGGGTTCTTCGTCAACATGCTGGCCCCGCAAAGCGCCCTGGACCGCAATGGGACGGATGAACCGAACTACACCAGCCAGAGCGAGGGCGGCGTTGTAAGCGCTGTCGAGGGCTACATGTCCATGCCGCGTGACCAGCGCATTGCATTCGCCGGCCAGGTGTTCGACCAAGCCCGGGCGGGCGGTGCCGGGTTTGGCAGTGCGGCGGCTGATAGTGGTCAGTATGCATTGCGTAACCCGGGCCTGATTGGCAACGCATTGACTGAGGCATTGCCAAGCCTCGTGGTTGGCGGTGGTCTGGGCGGTATTGCGGCGCAGCCGGCGAAGAGCCTTGCCGTCAGTCGCCTTGCCAGCACCTTCGCCCAGCGCGCCGCCGAGAAGGCTATCGTGGTGGGCGGCGTGAACTTCGGCGCCGGTGTTGCTGGCGGGGCCGGGGAGAACCTGGCGGAAGGCTTCAAGAAAACCGGCGACATTGACCAGTCCTACGCCTACAGCCTCAAGCGCACGCTGGCCGAGGCTTCGGTGAACGCCCTGGGCGGCATGCTGCCCATTCCATTCGCTGGGCGAGGCATTGGTGGCAAGCTTGGAAACATCGCGGTCGAAGGCACCGCCCAGGCCGCTGGTGGTGCTGGTGGCGCAGCAGCAGGCGCCGCGGCCGTGGGCGAAGAGGCCACCGGGGGTGAGCTTTTCCTGAATGCCGCCCTGGGGCTGGCGACGGCGCCGGTTGACGTCGCCATTGCAGGGGCAAGCTCTGGCCGTCGCTACTGGCAGATCGAGCAGGACCTGGCCGCCGTCCAGCGCCTGGGCGACATGGCCGAGAACTCCAAGCTGTTCAAGCGCTCCCCGCCGCGCGCCGAAGCGCTGATTGCTCGACTGAAAGAGCAGGCCGGCGGAAACGTGGAAAACATCCTGGTGCCGGCCGAGCAGTTCCAGCGCTATTTCCAGGAAAACAACCTGGACCCTGAGCAGTTCGCCACCGCAGCCACGGGCAACGCTGACGCACTGGCTGAAGCGCTGACCCTGGGCAGCGATATCTCGATCCCGTTGGAGAAGTGGGCTTCGGTCATCGCGAAGGATGGGCACCACCGGGGGCTGGAGCAGGATATGCGCGCCACCCCTGACGCCATGACCCTGCGCGAACTGGCAGAGTTTCAGCAGCGCGCCCCGGAAGAGCTGGACCGGCTGCGTGACCGGGTCGAGCAGGATGCGATTGCCGCGTCTGATCGCCGGGTATTCGAAGACGTGCGCGGCCAGTTGCTGGGCATTGGCCGCGAGGCACAGACCGCCGACCGGGAAGCATCTCTGTACCAGTCGGCATTCCGTTCCCTGGGCGAGCGCTCCGGCATTGATCCTTATGAGCTGTTCAGCCAGTACCAGCTTCGTGTTGGGCGTGACATCCCGGAGGTGCTGCGCCGTCCGGGCGGCGCCGATCAGTTGGACCTCCTGCTTGACCGTTTGCGCACTGGCGATATCCCGGACGACGCAGCAATCAATGGTCCATCGCTGATCGACTTCATCCGTGAGCGGGGCGGTATCAACGATGAAGGCGGTGAACTGGCCGCCCGGGACGCCGATGTCGGACGTAGAGGCAATAACCGTATAGCCAGGAAGGGCGGGCGCAGCCTTGACGACATGGCCACCCAGGCCGCCGAGGCGGGCTATCTTGGCAATGTCCCGACCGCCACCCCCGACATGCTGCTCGCAGCGCTCGACAAGGAGCTTCGCGGCCAGCGCCAGTCTGCCCCTGGCAACATCAACCAGGAGAAGCTTAACGCTCGCGGGGCCCTGGACGAGCTGCAGCGAGCCATTGACCAGTCAGGCCTGGACCTGAGCGTGCTCGACAACGCAGCGGTGCGCAAGGCGCTGCTGGGCAGTGATGCCGTTCGCTTCGACCAGGAGGAGGGTGGTGCCCGCGGATTCATCCAGTTCGATGCCGGGCGCAAGTTCAACATCAAGCTGACGGACAAGGCCAACCTGTCGACCTTCCTGCATGAAACCGGGCATTTCTACCTTGAGGTCATGGGCGACCTGGCGGCGCGCACTGATGTGCCTGACCAAGTAAAGCAGGACTACCAAACGATCCTCGACTGGTTTGGCGTGAATGATCGTTCCGGCATCAAGGTTGAGCAGCACGAGCAATTTGCCCGCGGCTTCGAGGCGTACCTGCGCGAGGGCAAGGCCCCCAGCGCTGCGTTGCAGTCGGCGTTCTCCCGGTTCAAGGCCTGGCTGACCCAGATCTACCGCGATGCCAGTCGCCTCAACGTCCAGCTCAACGACGAGGTTCGCCGGGTGTTCGACCGGCTGTTGGCCACCGACGATGAGATTGCCGTGGCCCAGGCCCCGTACCGAAATCTGTTCGCCGATGCCAAGGTCGCCGGTATGTCGCCGGCCGAGTTCGACGCGTACCGTGCCGCCGCCGACAAGGCAGGCCAGGCCGCCGAGGAACGCCTGACGGCCGAAGCCCTGCACGAGTTGACTCGCGAGCAACAGAAATGGTGGAAGGAAGCCCGCGTCGTCATGCAGAACGCGGTAACCAAGGAGGTCGATGCCCAGCCCGCATATCGGGTGCAGGATCTGCTGCTCAAAGGGGTTCAAACCGACGGCACCGTGGGTGAGCCAGTAAAGCTTGCCCGGGGACCGCTGGTGGAACGTTATGGGAAGCCGGTGGTGTCGCGCCTGCGCGGCATGACCAGCGATGATGGAATCCATCCTGATCTGGTGGCCGAACAGTTCGGTTACACCTCCGGCGACGAAATGGTCCAAGCCCTGGTTGGCGCGCGCGCGCGCAAGGATCTGATCCAGGCTGAAACTGAGGCCAGGATGCGCGCCGAGTATGGCGATATGCTCAACGACGGGTCGCTGGCTGACCGTGCAATCGAAGCCGTGCACAACGATGACCGCGCCCAGGTGGTTCGTGCTGAGCTGCGCGCAATCGATCGCTTGCGCCGCCAAGTTGAAAAAGTCCAGCGGGCCCAGGATTCGAACTCTCGAGAGTTGCGTAATGACTCCTACAGCGCCATCCCATCGCTGAAGGACATTCGGGCCGTCGCTACCCAGGTGATCGCCGAGAAGACGGTGCGCGATATCCAGCCGCACCTGTACCTGAACGCCGAGCGCAAGGCCAACCGTGACGCCTTCAACTTCGCCAGCAAAAAACGCTGGCAGGAAGCCGCTGAGGCCAAGCAGCGAGAGCTGCTGAACCACTACCTATACCGGGAGGCCACCGCCGCCCGCAAGGAAGAGGAAAAGATCTACACCTTCATGCGCCGATTCGAAAAAGCATCGACTCGCGAGCGAATCGGCAAGGCTGGCGCCAGTTACCTGGAACAGATCGAAGGGCTGCTGGATCAGTACGAGTTCCGCAAAGTCAGCGGATCGCAGGTAGAGCGCCGCCGAAGCCTGGCCCAGTTTGTCAGCGAGCAGGAAGCGGCGGGCAATGTGGTCACCGTGCCCCAGCACCTGATCGAGCAAAGCGCCAAGGTCAACTATCGAGACCTGACCTTTGAAGAACTGAACGGCGTGCGCGATGCCGTGGTGAACATCGAGCACCTTGCCAGGCTGAAGAACAAGCTGCTGAACCGTAAGGACAAGCGCGACTACGAGCAGGCTCGCAGTGACCTGATCGGCGCCCTCAATAAAAACGTGCCTGTCGACGCGCGTAAGGTAGCGACGTCGGAAAGCAGCGAGAGCACCACCGATAAAGCCTACAACGCCCTGTCCGGGCTCGACGCCTCGCTGACCCGCATGGAGAACGTGATCAATCGCCTGGACGGCAAGAACACCAGCGGCCCCTGGCATGAATTGGTGTGGAACCCGCTGGCCGAGGCTCAGGCCAACGAACGCACGCTGTTCAAGAATGGCATTCGCTCCATCGTCGAGCGCTTCGCCGGCATGGACTCCAAGCGCCTGGCTGACCGTTTCTACATCGCCAGTGCCGGGAAGTCGTTCAATCGTCGCGAGATCCTGATGCACGCGCTGAACACCGGCAACGAATCGAATCGTACCAAGCTGCTCAAGGGCAACAAGCTGAACGACGCGGCCCTGGCCGACATGCTGGGCCGCCTGGACAAGCAGGACTGGGACCTGGTGCAGTCGGTGTGGGATTCCTTCGATGCGCTGTGGCCGGACATCGCTGCCATGTACAAGCGCCTGTCTGGCGTGGCGCCACCGCGCATTGAGCCGAAGCCGGTGAATACCGCCTTTGGTGAATACCGTGGCGGGTACTTCCCGATCATGTACGACCGCAAGCGAGCTGGTGCGCCACCGGCTGCCGTGGGCGGCGAACTGTTCAATGAAGGGTTTGAGGGGGCGCTGCCTTCCAACGGCTTCACCAACCAGCGGAACGACAACGCCAGCGGCCCGCTGCTGCTGGACCTGAGCGCCATTCCCCAGCGCCTGGCGCAGCACGTCCACGACCTGACGCACCGGGAAGCCCTGCAGGATGCTCACCGCCTGACCAAGGACCCGCAAATCAGGGCGGTGCTGATCGACAAGCTTGGACCGCGCGGTGCGGATTCTTTCTTGCCGTGGCTCAAGGCGATCGCCAACGACCGCAACCCGCCGGAGACCGGCAACTTTAACCGGTTCCTGGATGCTGCACGGACAAACACGTCGATTGTCGGCCTCGGCCTTTCCAGCACCACCATGCTGGCGCAGATCGGCGGCCTGATCCCCGGGCTGCGGTACGTCAAGCCAAGGCTGCTGGCGCAAAGCCTGCTCGACGGTATCCGCTCGCCGGTCGAGACATACCGGATGATCACCGACGCATCCCCGGCCATGCGCCTGCGCTGGGACACGGAGGATGGCCGGCTGGCTTCCAGCATGGCCGACCTGATCGGCAAGAACGCCTTCTTCCGCAAGCGCGACGACCTGGTGCGGTTCTCGTTCAACCTGCTGGGCTATCTGGACCGCGGCATTTCCGGCGCAATCTGGCTCGCCAGCTACCGCGAAGGACTGGCAGCGGGCAAGGAACCGGCCGCCGCCGCGCTCGATGGCGACAACGCCGTGCGACTTTCGCAGGGCGGTACCGGGGCTATGGATATCGCAGCCATTCAGCGCAAGGACCAGGGTGCGGCCATGCGCCTGCTGACCATGTTCTACACGCCGTTCTCGGCCTACTACAACCAGAACCGCGACCTGGCCTTCGAGGCCAAGCAAGGAACACGCACAGTGGCCAGTGCGGTCGCCTCGATGATCGCGCTGGCGTTCTTCCAGGGCGTGGTGGGCGACCTGCTCACCGGCAAAGGCCCGGACGAAGACGACAACCTGGCCGCCTGGATGGCGAAAAGCACGCTTGGCTTCGGCGTCTCCGGCTTCCCAGTGATACGCGACACCCTGGGTGCAGCACTCAGCGGCCACGCCGGATCGCTATCGCCGGCCTGGCAGGCCATCAATGCTGGCCGACAAGCTGCTGGAGCGATTACCGGCCTGGCAACGGGTGACAAGGAGGCCGGTGCCGCAGTCAAGTCCATGGTCACGGCCGGCGGCTACCTGATGGGCATTCCCACCAAACCGATAACGCGCCAGGGCTCGTACCTGTGGAACGTAGCCGTCGGAGACGAGACCCCAGAAGACGCGCCTGCGTTCATCAAGGCTTTATTGCATGGCGCGCCGAAGCACTAACGATCAAATGCATCAGCAGAAAGCGCCACATAGCGCCATCCAATACCTGGGGTTGATTGGATGGATACCATGATTGATGCGCCTGAAATAACAATTGATAGAGCTGCCGCTACAGCAAATATCCCTAGGTTACTGGTTTTCTTGGACAGTACTTTCACCACCCGGTAGGCAATTACAAATGGAAGCACGACAGATGGAATTACCAAAACGCCGGCCGACCACCACAGGAGGATTGAAGATATAAAGGCTTCGTCACCCCAAGCGATCCAGATCGCCTTGAACAGGAAAAATATCACAAGCGCAATGAAGGACATCCAGGCCAAAAGCGATACGACCTTTGTTGATTCCATTGTTTAGATCCTCCATTCACTAGTACCTAGCGAAGATACACGAACCCCATCAAGCCCGCCGCCGCGCGGGCTTTTTTTCGTCCAGAGAAAAGGAGTCACGACAGTGACCGTACCAACTCTAAACAGCGTCGCCGAGTTTTCAACTAATGGGGTGACCACGAATTTCCCGTTCTTCTTCAAGTTTCTGGCGAACGAGGACCTGATCGTCACTTACGTCAGCCCGGTAGGAGTGAGCACGCCGCTGACGTACGGGTCGCAATACACCGTAAATGGTGCTGGCGATGAAGGCGGCGGCAGCATTGTGACCACGACGGCCTTGGCCGGCCCCGGGCAATTGATCGTGTCGCGGGAAATGGACGCCTATCAGCAAACGTCCTTGCGCAACCAGGGCAAGTTCCTGGCCGAGACGCATGAAGACGTCTTCGACCGACTGACAATGCTGATCCAGCAGGGGTTCTCGATCTTCAAGCGGGCGCTCGTTCGCCCTCTGGGGCGAGACTACTACGACGCCGAGAATCGACGGATCGCCAATGTCGCCAATCCCACCCAGGATCAGGACGCCGCAACAAAATGGTGGGTAACGAAGTACATCGGTGATTTGCTGGCGGCGATTCAGGGGCCGATCAACAACGCGCTCAACATTTTCTATCAATACCCAGACGGCACGGCGCACGTTGTTCAGGATCTCTCCGGGCCTACAGGGGCTAGCGGTATCGGCGCCCCAGGCGGGACTGTGGTGGACTATCTTCCGGCCAGGGTCCATGTGCGGAAATTTGGCGTGAAGTCCGACGGGATAACCGATGACTCGACCGCCCTCGAAAATGCTCTGCTCGCCGGCGTACCGCTTGACTTCGGATCTGGAATAATTCGGATCACTCGCGCTCTGGGCAACCAGGCCTTGATTCCTGGCGCGATCAACTGGAAATCTAACGGCGCGAAGATTCAGTTGGACTCGGCCGTCATTACAGAATCGATGCTGTATTTCTCGGTATTGCCACTGAGCCACCGTATTGAGGGCGTGCTCATTCTTGATGGAGCCAGCAAGGCCTTCTGCGGCCTCTACTTGCGCAACAACTCCACGGACTTCTTCCCGATTGGTTATGGCACTTTCTACAGCGCCGATACCCAAGTGCAAAACATTCGTCGCGCCGATTCTACCTATGCAAACGGGGACGGCATTCTCATTCGCGGCGGGTTTACGACGGTTGTGTTCGATAGGCCTGTAGTAAAGAACGTTGTCCTTGCTTCTGGCGCCGGAATCCCGGGAATTGTCGGTGTGAGCGGGATCACCATCTTTGGCAACAGTGATGGCATCGGGTATCCACGCAGTGTGACGATCAATGACCCTGTCATTGACAATATCAGCAGTGAGGACGCCGCCTATAACTCTGATCAAGACGGCATCCGCTGCTTTGGCCCGCATGCGGTGACCGCGGGTACGGCAGCAATCAACTCAACCTTCAGGGTAAACGGGGGAGTATTCACAAACTGCTGGGGTCGCAGCATCAAGTCTCAGATGACTACTGGCGAGATTGTTGGGTCTAAATTTATCAGAACCACAGGGCCAACGGTTGGCGGAAACGAGGAGATTGGATTCCAGCAGGGGGCGGGGTTCGTCCAGGACATCACCTGCCTGTATTACGGCGGCAACGTGCCGTATTGCGTAATCAACGGAGGGCAGGGGACCGTTGATCGCAGGCGTCCAGCCCTGAAAGTGAATGGTGTGTTTATCGTGAATCACTCCTCTCCGGCAATTCAACATATCGTGCAAACGTTCTCGCCGGCGAACGATGCGGGGCTTGTTTCTATATCGAAGGTTGAAGTGCAGGGGCCGATAGACCGTTTGGTCGAATATCTGGTCGACGGGGACGCGAACGCCCTGAGCATTTCCGATATTTGCGTGAACAACCTTTCGTCCGAGCTTGTCAGGGTTAAAACTAGCGGCCTGTCATCGCCATTTGCTGCGAAGGTGTTCGCCACGACTTGCTATAACAGCGGGTCGATCAAACCGCTGCTGACCCATCGCGTCGCTGGGAACTCGGTCACGGCGGAGCTCAGTGAATATGCTTGCACTGGGTTCACTCGGGTTGGCTCCGCTGACACCTTTCTGCCCAACCCAGGAAGTCTTATGCGTCCCTTCGCTATTGCTGGCGAAGGGCAGGCCATAGGCGGGAGCATGCGAGTTCAGGGCACGAGTATCGTCGCTGGGGCTACTGGCACGTTGGCGGGTCACGGAGTGAATAACGGTACATGCCTGGCACTGTTCTCAGTAAACCGAGGAAATTTGTCGCAGGCCCTAATAGCAATCTCTCCAACTGGGGTGACGCTGTTAACGGCAGGCAGCACTGACATTGTGGTCGGTACCACGGCAGAGCCTGCGTCAGGGACTATTCGCCTCTGGGCAGGTGCCGGAGGGTTGTTGAACATTCGGAACGGCGATGCAAGTTCCCGCACCTTTACGCTGGTCAGCATTGGGTGAGGTTGGTGTGCCTACAGATCAGATTTAGGACAGGGCAGGGCGGGCGCCTGGAGCTGGAACGCAGCGCCTCCCGCCGCCGTCTCCGGCGGCGTGGTTCATGGAAGGGCAAGAGCCCCACTTGACCCAGCGCATGCTCAACGAATTATCGCCATCACCGATGCCGGCGATCGGGGGTTGATCGCGATGCAGGCGTGCCAGGCGTATGCCAGGGAGATAAACGTTCAGAAATGAAAAGGCCCCGCAATATGCGAGGCCTGGAATTTTTCGCGGCTTATTAAGCTGCTTGCTTGGCGCCTACATGGGATGCCAATGCTTTTTCGGTAGCGTCAAGCTTGCTCTCGATGGATTCGAGAATAGCTGCGGCGCGTTTAGCCAGTTTGGCAAATTCGAAATCGCTTAGCTTTTTCAAAGGAATGGCCTCATATCTAGTTGTTTAACAAAGCTGTCGAGTGCGTCGGCGTCGTCTTCATCAATCGCCTTCGCAATACCTTCCATGCAGCTCACGTACTCAGTAGCTTTCTGCGCCGTGTGAGCATCATCAATTTGGGCGGCGAGCAAATCGATGATCGAGCATACTTCCCTGAACTGTGCTGCAATCTCAGCGTACGTCGGGTTTTCAAGCTTGAGGACGCTGATCGAATAGTTTTTTGCCTGGTGCAATACTCGGTTTGCAGCGTGTAGCACAGCATCGTAGAGAATTGCAACAGTTTTTTGCTTCTTGCTTAGCTCTTCCTGAACCATCCCCGACGACCCTGCTCTTTAGTAAAAGGTCGCGGGATTCTATAGCTATTGGTGAGACTGTCAATCTAGCTTTCGGGTCACAATCCAAATATGGGCTAGGTTTTGCGTCTCGTCAATAAGAGTTACTTATCCATTCAATTCGTTTAATTAATGCGTCTAGCACGTGACATAGCGATTAAAAAAAATTTCTGATACGTAACGTCTGACCTAAAAAGATCGGCAAATGCTTCATTTTTCTTGAGTGCCGCTCGTCGGATTTACATGATCAGGAGGAGCAAGAGACCTGATCAGCTCGGGGCCCTGGTTCCGCACGTTGCCGACGGATCGGTCTACCCTGAACCACTCGAAGGCATCGGCCGGCTCGCCCTGCTGCATGACGATCTGCTCGGCGCGCTCCTTGGGTGTGGCCGGGTCCAGCCATTCGCGGGCCAGGTCCGCCCCCAGCACCACCGGTCGACGGTCGTGGATGTCGACCATGCCGCCCGCGCTGTCGGCGGTGATGATCACAAAGCCGTCGTGCTCACCCGGCTCCCGGCCATCGGTGGGGAACTGGCCGATGGACGCGCACAGGACAGGAGCCTGGTCCCGCCGGCGGATCAGGTAGGGCTGCTTCTTCGGTCCACCCTCGTCGACCCATTCAAACCAGCTATTGATCGGTGTGATGGCGCGGTTCGGCCAGATCGACCGGTAGAACGGACCGTGGGCGACTTTCTCGACCCGGGCATTGATCGGCGCTGCCCGGTCCTTGGCCCATGCCGGCCGCCAGCCCCAGCGCACCAGATCGGCGTGTAGGACATCATCCTCCAAGTGGAAGAGGGCGAGCTGCTGCGACGGCGCTCCGTTGTACCTCTCCAGCGGCAGATCGCCGGCGGAATTGACCAAAGCGTTGGGCATGCTCAAGGCCGCCACGAAGTCATGGATGCCGGAGTACTGCGAGAGTCGTCCGCACATATTCAGCCCTCTGAATTATGAAGATAGCTACGGCTCAAGAGCTTGGGGACGAAACCCTGGCCGTCGCATGCAGTGCAATCCTCTCGTTTGCCAAAGCTGTCTAGGCACGTCGAGCACTGACGGAATCTCGCCAGTTCCAGGAAGGGCCTGATTCTCTCCACGATGTCGACGTCCCGGGTTTCAGTAGCGACCTGGACGACATCGACCATCCAGCGATACACGTCTGGATCCTCAATAGCTGTGTACACCTTTCCCTGCACCATCCGCCTGGCCTCGATCAGGTCGAACTGCCTTCCGTCTGCCATAGTCAGGACCAACCCCTCGATGCTCCCGGTTTCCGTCGAGGAACTGTATTTCAGCACCAGCCCAGTCTCGTCCCGGTAAACCTTCCCATCATACGGGCGGAGTGAATCGCTACTGCTTGCATCCAGGCGAAGAACAGAATGGAAAATCGTCCCGATCCTTGGCCCTCCGCCTCGAGGGAGGACGTCATAACCATATGAGGGCCGGAAAATAGTCGGGTTCGATTGCAGCTCTTCCACGGCGTGCCAGTACGCGGCGTTCGCCATTTCATCCATCTCGAACTGTTCAATCCGATCAATGAGCCCTTCCTCTGCTAGCCGGGCGCTTGACTCGAGGAGGGTGGAACGATGCGCCTCCGGGCTCTCCATTCGGAAGTCGTGGTCGTCGAGGGTTGTTCGCCAGAGCTGGATCCTCAGCGCCTTGGCCTGTTCAAAGTTCATGATGGGGATCGCTTGCTAGATACTGTTTGTATGCACAGTAATCGAGGCGATGTGACCCGGGCGAGAGTGAGCCGACGAGCAGCGTTATTTCATTCCGGCGCCATCAGCACGGCAAGCGTCAGCTTGATAAATTCTTCGTTCCTGTCGATGGTGTCCAAGGCGCCGCGCACGTTGTCGGCTACGTCAGCCGACAACGTGCCTCCACCCAATTGGATAGCTCCATGATGGCGGCCTCAAGCGCGAGCTGGTTCTCGTTGATCTTGCACAGCAGGGAAGGGAGAAGGTCCGAGTTGGGCATTGGTGAACTCCTTTCTGGGAGGCTCCTCTTGCGAGGCTTAGACTAAAGGGGGCGGGCTGAGTGAAGGTTTATTTTTCATGAGTGAGGGCGATCTCAAGCATGGTTGCTTTGTTATTCTTCGAGGTTTTCCGTTTACCAACCACTCCTCAAACCCATGCACATCGATCAAAATCCGGTTGTCAGGGGCTCGCTTCCATACGTGATCTTCAATCCATGTTCCATCGGCGATTTTTGCTCTTATTGCCGCTTCAGTGTACCCGGACTCGTTCGAGAACTTTCTGATGGTCAAATAGCGCATATTTCCGTCCTTCGCAGTGTCGCGGCTGAACTCTTGGGAGCCCGCACGGTATTCGTGACCTGCGATTCGTGTGAGCTTGATCAATGGCTCTGGTTCTTCGGCCTGGCCTGGAGTAACTCGTCTAGCTCTCGCGTGAGACGGGCTGGTGAATTTAATCCGTAGGCTCCTGCTTCACCGGCAGCGCTGGAGGCTGGGTTGCAATTTGAGTGTCGGGCGGACGTCACGCTTGCGTCAGCTTCCGCATCAATCAAGGCTCGCAGTCGTTCTTCGTGAACCCTTAAGGGCCCAAAGCTTCGCACGCATGGGATGCGGCCTTCCTTCGCGAGACGATAGGCAGTGGTGCGACCGATGCCCAATATAGCCGCGGCCTTCGTGATTGATATCAGCGTCAAGATAGTGCTCTCCTATTCACAGGCTGCCGTCATCACCAGGGCTGATCTTTATTCGGCGTGAACGAATCCATCCATTCAATGATCGCCGACTGACGCCACGCGACTGAATTGGGGCCTATCCTAAGCTGCTTTGGAAATGTGCCTTCTCTGATGCGGCGATATACCGTGTTACGGCCAAGGCCGGTGACGTGAAGTACCTCGTCAAGGCGCATGAAGCGATCGATGCTGTTTGTTCCGGCTCTGGTTGGCATGGGTTGCTCTCTCTTCAGCGAAGAGTTACGAGCGTCGGCGGCGGGCGCCGCTTCCTGCCCACCTTCGGAGTTTTGTTCTCGCCATCCCGGCAAGCGCGCAGAAACTCCTTCACATCATCCTTGAGCCAGCAATGCCTGGTGCCCATTTTGAATCCCTTCGGCAGCCAATCCACGCCGCGGCGAATCCCTTCTCTTACCGAGGCTTCAGTTCGCCCGAGCATTTTTCCTAAGCCTGCTACATATACGACCTCACATTCATCGTCCATAGGCAACTTCCCCAGCAACGTATGCTTAGATCCTGATTAGAGCTTCCGTTTTCGCTTGCCCAAGATCGACTCTATCAATCTGTCAAATTCTTCCTTGGTTGCGTGATCTGGCGCCGTTTTCCTATTGAACACTCCAGACTGCCGTCGCGAGATTGGCTGCGCAGCGGCCTCAGGTAGTTTCGTTGCTGTGGAGGTCGCAGGATGTTTTGCGATGGCATTGGCGGCAATGTACGCATCCGCCCAGGTATCTAGCTCCACACGGTCAAAGCCGACGCCCCGTTTGCCGATCGGGAACTCGCGCACGTTCGGCCGTACTGTCTTGTTGAACTCGTCCCGGCACATACCCAGGTAAGTTGGCGCTTGAGAGGCCCTAAGGATTCGGGGCTGAACAAGTGGTTTGGTCATGGGCGCACACTTTCACGCTTTATGGGAGGTACGGCCACCTCTTGCTGCGCAGCGGGCGACAGTTTGACTCAAGTAGGAGGGGCCGTACTCGTTTGAGCGTAGCAGCCGCTAAAACGGCTCGCCAGTTGGTGCGTTGAATGGCTTTACCGCCTTTATAGCCGTGGGCCGAACCATGCTGGGGTACGCTGTCGGCGTTTGAGGATTAATCCGGCACCATACTCGACGCATGCGGGAACCGCGAAAATGAGCTGGTACTCAGGCGAGAAGACAGTCGGGGAGGAAATCGATAAGGTTCGAATGGCCATGTTCGCGCCCATGACCACCCTAGCCTTACACCCTGTTTAAAACAAAAGCAGCAATTAGCCCCAGCACAACAGCGATTACTGGTGCGACGCCGCAGGTGCAAAGCACCCCAACGAAGCTGCCCAACGCCGTGAGGCGAAGGTGTAAAGCTGCTGAACCAGCTTGTTCAGAAATGCCCATGGCAATCCTCCCTAGCTGTTCTCCCGAGCTCATGAAGCAGTTGGCAAGGAGGTTCAGACTGTCTCTGCCTATTCCCTTTTTCCGCTCGCGCGGTGTTTCCAGGAGGACGGTGGCAGATACCCAACTGGCCGGTCGCAGCACGATAAGTCGCATCGTGTGGCTGATGTACAGAAGGTGGCCAAACACTATCACATGCTTTGGTGAGCTGTCATATTGCTGCTACACCGATTTTCAAACACCCCAAGATGAACCAGATTAGAGGGGCTGCATGTGACGATAGGGATATGCAAGCTGACGTTGAAGCCAGGGAAGTTTGTCAAATCTCACTTAATCCCTAGGGCATTCACAGCCCCAAGCGATGGGCGGTTCTTCATCGACTGCGCACCTGGCGACCGACCGACTAGAAGGCCGACCAGTTGGTATGATCGGGGGCTCGTTACCCGGGCAGGTGAAGACATACTTGCAGAATTGGATGATTTCGCCGCAACAGAACTTCGTAGAGCTCGACTAGTATGGAGCGGTTGGGGAAAAGAAGTTGAGCTGTTGGAATATTTCGTTGCCTATCCAGGCTCTCCATATTCAGTAAGGTTGATACCAGGTTTAGATGTTCTACAGTTGAGAGTTTTTTTTCTGAGTTTGTTATGGCGATCTGCGGCTTCAAGCCTGAGACAAAACTCTGATGTCCATCTAAATGAAAGCGATCTAGACCAACTACGTCAGATGGTACTAAAGAAAGACCCTTACCCCTTGAGCTTCATGCCAATCCAATTGACGCAGCTTACAACCAAGGGAGGAAGGCACAACCTAGGTCCTCTACATATGGAGATGCCCCTGCAGGGAGAGAGGGGCAAGCCTCCAGCAATCGCACACAGCTATCGCTTTTATTTCGACGGTCTGATTGCCAATATCATGTGTCAGTTACCTCCGGAGCACTTCGAGGGCGCCTCGGCAATTTATGTCGGCGGGCACGAGGAAGTGCTCACGCTTGGCGTAAAATTTGAAGAATCATTTCAGGCATACAACATGATGCAGCATCAACACGAGGCAGTTACGAACCATCCCGAAATAATGTGTAAGCTGCTCAAGTAGTCTCGTACCACTTTTCGTACCAATCTGGCATTTTAGAGGGGGAAAAAGGGGAGCTACGCCCCCCTGAAACCCTTTGAAATCCCCAGCTTCAATACTCCAGCTAATCCGCACATAAGTCCTTACCGGTTTTTCCGTTGGGGAGGGGTCAAGCCGCACCCGCCAAAAGGGCGGGTACCCTGAAACTGACCGGAGGGATTGCTGTGAGTTTTAGATCGATGCGTTATAAGCCGGCGGGTAGGGGGTTGCCCCATGCCTCACGGGGAACCTGTGGGAGCGAGCTTGCTCGCGATAGCTGTGGGTCAGTCAACTCAGATGCCAACTGATCCACCGCTATCGCGAGCAAGCTCGCTCCCACAGGGGATGGGGGCACACCATTAAATGGGTGTTAGGCCTTGCCCCGAATCAATGCCCGCAACGCAAACCGGTTCGGATGGCAGGCTTCGGCCACGCTGCGGGGCAGGGGCAGGGGTTCGTTGTCCAGCCAGGCGGCGATCAGTTCGCCCGACAGCGGCGCGGTGATCAGGCCGCGGGAGCCGTGGCCGCTGTTGATGTACAGGCCATCGAGCCACGGGCAGGGAGCGTCTGGCACCTGGCGGGCGTCCTTGCCCAGGGCCGCATAGGTCTCGGTAAAGGCCTGGCGGTCCGCTAACGGTCCGACAATCGGCAGGTAATCCGGGCTGGTGCAACGGAATGCCGCGCGACCTTCGAGGCGTTCCGGGTCGAGGCTGCCGGCGTTCAGGCGGTCCACCAGGTCTTGGGAGATTTCTTCGAGCATCTGCAGGTTGCCGGCGTGCTCGGCGGCCGTGGGCGTCAGGTCGTCGCTGTTGAAATCGAAACTGGCGCCCAGGGTGTGCTCGCCCAGCCGCGGCGGAGCCACATAGCCTTCGGCGCACACCACGGTTGCCAGGCTCTGGCTGCGGCTGGTTTGCGGCAGTCGGGTGATTTGCCCGCGAATGCGCTTGAGCGGCAAGTCGGCGGCCGGTTCGAAACGTTTGATTTCGGCGGCGCTGGCGAGGATCACCACCGGCGCGCTGGCCAGGCAGCGTTTTCCGTCCCATGCCTGCCATTGGCCGTCGACTCGGCGCAGTTGCAGCACTTCATGATGGGGTTGCACATCAATCGCCGGCCTCGAGGCTTGCCAGCGACACAACGCCGGTGGATGCACCCAGCCGCCCTCGGGGTAAAACAGACCGCCACAGGCCAGGCCGATGCCGGACCGCACCTGCGCCTCGGATTGATCGAGGGGGTGCAGCAAATCCCTTGGGAACGCCTCGGCCAGTTGCGCCTGACGCTCGGCTTCCTTGTTGTTGAAGGCCAGTTGCAAGACCCCGCAGGCGTCCCAGTCAATGCCGCGTTGCAGTTGCTCCAGCACACGCCGGGTGTAGCCGAAGCCGCTGAGGATCATCTGCGATAACGCCGTGCCGTGGGCCGACAGCTTGAGGTACAGCACACCCTGGGGGTTGCCGGAAGCTTCCTCGGCCAACCCGGCATGACGCTCCAGCAGCGTCACCTGCCAGCCACGCGCGGCGAGGCTGGCAGCGCTGGCACAACCGGCCAGGCCGCCGCCGATCACCAGTGCCCGGCGCTCGCCGGTCAGCGCGGTGGGGCGGGCGTACCAGGGTTTTGCCGGGGACGGCGCCGGTGTCTGCTCCGGCCAGCCGAGAAACACACCGCGCAGGATTTCCCACTTATGGCCGATGCCCGGCGTGCGCTTCATCTTGAAGCCCGCCGCGTTCAGCAACCGCCGGACCCAACCGGTGCTGGTGAAGGTGCTGAGGGTGGCGTCGGGTGCGGCCAGCCGGGCCAGTTCGGCGAACAGCTCGGCGGTCCACATCTCGGGATTCCTGGCCGGCGCAAAACCGTCGAGGAACCAGGCGTCGATCTGCCCGTCCAGTTGCGGCAACTGCTCCAGGGCATCGCCGATCAACAAGGTCAGCGTCACCCGTCCGTCCGCCAAGACCAGGCGCTGGAAACCCTGGTGGATCGCCACGTACTGCTCAAGCAATTGCTCCGCCTGAAGGCTCAGTTGCGGCCACAAGGCCAGGGCCCGGCGCAGGTCCTCGGGGCTCAAGGGGTACTTCTCGACACTGACGAAATGCAGCCGGGCGCCTGCCGGTGCGCACTGTTCGAACAGTTGCCAGGCGCAGAGGAAATTCAAGCCGGTGCCAAATCCGGTTTCGCCGATCACCAGCCGCCCGTCATCGGTCAGGGCCGTGAAACGCTCGGCCAGGTTGTTCTGCTCAAGGAACACATAACGGGTTTCTTCCAGCCCCGACTGGTCGGAAAAATACACATCGTCGAACACCCGCGAACGCGGGCGACCCTGATCATCCCAGTCGAGTTGGGCGTGTTGCTGGATGGGCGTCATGGCTGGCTCGGTCAAAACTGAGCGGCCATTCTAGCCGATCGGTATCGGCTTGCTTGACCCATCGCAACAGAGCGCGAATCTGGATGGAATCTGCTGCACAGGACCGCATCCAATCCGCTAGTCTTGGCCCATCCCCGGAAGGAGCTGCCCATGTTTGAATCCGCTGAAATCGGTCATGTCATCGATAAAGACACCTTTGAGGCCGAGGTGCCGGCCCTGCGTGAAGCGCTGCTGGAGGCGCAATTCGAGTTGCAGCAGCAGGGCCGGTTTCCGGTCATCGTGTTGATCAACGGCATCGAAGGTGCGGGCAAGGGCGAGACGGTGAAGTTGCTCAACGAGTGGATGGACCCGCGGCTGATCGAAGTGCGCACCTTCGACCAACAGACCGACGAGGAGCTGGCGCGGCCTCCGGCGTGGCGCTACTGGCGGATGCTGCCGGCCAAGGGGCGCATGGGGATTTTCTTCGGCAACTGGTACAGTCAGATGCTGCAGGGCCGGGTCCATGGCGAGATAAAGGACCCGCGGCTCGACCAGGCGATTGCCGGTGCCGAGCGCCTGGAGAAAATGCTTTGCGATGAAGGCGCGCTGATCTTCAAGTTCTGGTTCCACCTGTCCAAGAAACAGATGAAGGCTCGGCTCAAGGGGCTCAAGGATGACCCGCTGCACAGCTGGCGCATCAGCCCGCTGGACTGGCAGCAGTCCCAGACCTACGACAAGTTCGTCAAATACGGCGAGCGTGTGCTGCGCCGCACCAGTCGCGACTACGCGCCGTGGCATGTAATCGAAGGCATGGACAGCTGTTATCGCAGCCTCACCGTCGGGCGGATCCTGCTCGACGGCTTGCGACAGGCCCTGGACCGGTCGAAGATCAAGCCGCAAAAGGTCAACGTGGCGCCGTTGCCTGCGCTGGACGGCCAGGTCACGCTGCTCGACAGCCTGGACATGACCCGCCGCCTGGACAAGGCCGACTACGAAGAGCAACTGATCACCGAGCAGGCTCGGTTCGCCGGCCTGCTGCGGGATAAACGCATGCGCCAGCATGCCTTGGTCGCGGTGTTCGAAGGCAATGACGCGGCAGGCAAGGGCGGGGCGATCCGACGGGTTGCGGCGGCCCTGGACCCGCGCCAATACAGCATCGTGCCGATTGCCGCGCCCACTGAAGAAGAGCGCGCCCACCCCTACATGTGGCGGTTCTGGCGGCATATTCCCGCGCGAGGCAAGTTCACCATGTTCGACCGCTCCTGGTACGGCCGGGTGCTGGTGGAGCGGGTCGAAGGGTTTTGCAGCCAGGCCGATTGGTTGCGGGCCTACGGTGAAATCAACGACTTCGAGGAACAGATCGCCGATGCCGGCGTGGTGGTGGTCAAGTTCTGGCTGGCCATCGACAAGGAAACCCAGCTGGAGCGTTTCCAGGAGCGCGAGGAGATCCCGTTCAAGCGTTTCAAGATCACCGAGGATGACTGGCGCAACCGCGACAAGTGGGACGCCTACCGCGCGGCGGTGTGCGACATGGTCGACCGCACCAGCACCGAGATTTCCCCTTGGACATTGGTGGAAGCCAACGACAAGCGCTGGGCGCGGGTCAAGGTGTTGCGCACCCTCAACCAGGCGCTGGAGGCAGCTTTCGAGCGGACTGCAAAACAGGCTCGCAAGAAGAAGCGCTAGGGCGATGGGCACGCATACGCGGGGTGAATGATTGTCGCGGTCGGTTATGCAGTGGATTTATGCTCGATCCACTCTCAACCGACTACAACAATGAGGTACAGCCATGCGTGAAGTGGTGATCGTCGACAGCGTACGGACCGGCCTGGCCAAGTCCTTTCGCGGCAAGTTCAACATGACCCGTCCGGATGACATGGCGGCCCATTGTGTCGATGCCTTGCTGGCGCGCAACGACATCAACCCGGCCAGTGTCGAGGACTGCATCGTCGGAGCCGGGTCCAATGAAGGTGCCCAGGGCTACAACATCGGGCGCAACGTGGCGGTGCTCTCGCAATTGGGCACCGGCACCGCCGGCATGACCCTCAACCGTTTCTGCTCCTCGGGCCTGCAAGCCATTGCCATCGCCGCCAACCAGATCGCTTCCGGTTGCAGCGACATCATTGTGGCGGGCGGCGTGGAATCCATCAGCCTGACGATGAAAAGCGTCAACACCGACAACCTGATCAACCCGCTGCTCAAGGAACAGGTGCCCGGGATCTATTTCCCCATGGGCCAGACGGCCGAGATCGTTGCCCGTCGTTACCAGGTCAGCCGCGAAGAGCAGGACCGCTACGCCCTGCAGAGCCAGCAACGCACCGCCAAGGCCCAGGCGGCCGGGTTGTTCGATGACGAAATCATCCCGATGGCGGTCAAGTACCGGGTCGAGGACAAGAACACGGGCGCTGTGCAGATCCTCGATGGCGTGGTCGACCGTGATGATTGCAACCGTCCGGACACCACCTATGAAAGCCTGGCCGGCCTGAAACCGGTGTTCGCCGAAGACGGTTCGGTGACGGCGGGTAACTCGTCGCAGTTGTCCGACGGGGCCTCGATGACCTTGGTGATGAGCCTGGAGAAAGCCCTGGCGCTGGGGCTCAAGCCCAAGGCATTTTTCCGTGGCTTCACCGTGGCCGGTTGTGAGCCGGACGAGATGGGCATCGGCCCGGTGTTTTCAGTGCCCAAGCTGCTCAAGGCCAAGGGCTTGCAGATCGCCGATATCGACCTGTGGGAACTCAACGAGGCGTTTGCTTCCCAGTGTCTGTACAGCCGCAACCGGCTGGAAATCGATCCCGAAAAGTACAACGTCAACGGCGGCTCGATCTCCATCGGCCATCCATTCGGCATGACCGGCTCGCGGCAAGTGGGGCATCTGGTGCGCGAGCTGCAACGGCGCAACCTGCGCTACGGCATCGTGACCATGTGCGTGGGCGGCGGGATGGGGGCTACGGGGTTGTTTGAGGCGGTGAGATAACCGGGCGCTGACGAGGGGATTATTTATGGCAAGGGGATTTATCTCTGTGGGAGCAAGGCTTGCCCGCGATGAAGTTGATGCGGTCTCTCAAACCGGGGTGTCTGCATCGCGAGCAAGCTTTGCTCCCACAGGGCGTTGCTCCCACAGATAAATCCTCTCGCCACAAGGTGCTGCGCCAGCCGTGGAAGTGTTTAGCTGGCAACCTGAGTCAGTTGCTGCATCCGCTGGATATACGCTTCTATCTCCACTTCTGCCGCTTCGCGGGTGGCGAACGGACCCTCTTGGGTGCCCTCACGTGTATTGAAATAAAACTCGCCGTTAACCCGGCAGATCCGGTCACTGCGAAAGATAGTCGTAGGGGCGGGATCCAAGGCGCGTTTTCCAAGCATGTCGGGTCTCCAGAGTGCAGCGAGGTCTGTTTCAAATGAGCATATGTGTTGTCCCAGATTCCCGCCTGTCCAGCCGATCGACGGCTACGACCCATACAATCCCACGGGCGGCCTCTGCCCAACTGTCCCTGTGTCGTGACGCAATAGACGCCTAGAATGGACGTCCTTTGTCTTGGGCTTCGAGGGTTGCATGCACATATCGTCCGGTCGCTGGGTCTATGGCCTGTTCCTCGCCCTGTTGACTGCCCTGCTCTGGGGAATCCTGCCGATCAAGCTCAAGCAAGTGCTGCAAGTGATGGACCCGGTCACCGTGACCTGGTTTCGCTTGCTGGTGTCCGGCGGTTTGCTGTTCATCTATTTGGCGGCGACCCGACGCCTGCCCAGTCACAAGGTCCTGGGCCCACGCGGCGGCTGGCTGGTGGCGATGGCAGTGCTCGGACTGGTGGGCAACTACGTGTTGTACCTGATGGGCCTGAATCGCTTGAGCCCCGGCACCGCGCAATTGGTGGTGCAGATGGGGCCGATCATGTTGCTGGTCGCCAGCCTGTTCGTGTTCAAGGAGCGGTTCAGTGTGGGGCAGGGCATCGGCCTGCTGGTGCTGCTGATCGGTTTCGCGCTGTTCTTCAACCAGCGCCTGGGCGAGTTGCTGACGTCCCTGAGCGACTACACCGCCGGGGTCTTGATGGTGTTGCTGGCGTCGACGGTCTGGACGTTCTATGCCCTGGGCCAGAAGCAATTGTTGACGGTGTGGAATTCGTTGCAGGTGATGATGGTGATCTACCTGTTCTGCGCGTTGCTGCTCACGCCCTGGGTGCATCCGTTGGAGGCGCTGCAATTGAGCCCGTTGCAAGGCTGGCTGTTGCTCGCGTGCTGCCTCAACACGCTGATTGCCTATGGTGCGTTTGCCGAAGCCTTGGCCCATTGGGAAGCTTCGCGGGTCAGCGCGACGCTGGCGATCACGCCGCTGGTGACGTTCGCCGCAGTGGCGATGGCGGCTTGGTGGTGGCCTGATTATGTCCATGCCGAGCAGATCAATCTGCTGGGGTATGGCGGGGCGGTGCTGGTGGTGCTGGGGTCGGCGCTGGTTGCCCTGGGCCCGTCGCTGATCGCCGGGCTCAGGGCCCGGCGCGTGGGGCGTTAGCCCCCTGTGGGAGCGAGCTTGCTCGCGATGGCGGTCTGTCAGGCAGTAGTGATGTCGAGCCTGCCGGCCTCATCGCGAGCAAGCTCGCTCCCACAGTGATTTTCAGTGGACGCAATATTGCGCTCCACACAGACCCCTTGTGGGAGCGAGCTTGCTCGCGATAGCGGCCTATCGATCAACGCAAGACTCAGCCCTGGCTACCCGCCTCCAGCATATTCTCCGGCCGCACCCAGGCATCGAACTCTTCATCGGTCAGGTACCCCAGTTGCAGCGCCGCCTCACGCAGGGTTAGCCCTTCGCCGTAGGCTTTCTTGGCGATTTCTGCAGACTTGTCGTAGCCGATGTGCGGGTTCAGCGCGGTCACCAGCATCAACCCTCGTTCCAGGTGCGCGGCCATCTGCTCGGCATCCGGCTCGAGCCCGGCGATGCAGTGCTGCTGGAAGTTGCTGCAGCCGTCGGCCAGCAGGCGAATCGATTGCAGCAGGTTGTGGATGATCACCGGTTTGAACACGTTCAACTGCAAATGCCCCTGGCTGGCGGCAAAACCGATGGTCACGTCGTTGCCCATGACCTGGCAGGCCAGCATCGACAAGGCTTCGCACTGGGTCGGGTTGACCTTGCCGGGCATGATGGAGCTGCCCGGCTCGTTGGCCGGCAGTTTCACCTCGGCGAACCCGGCCCGCGGTCCGGAGCCCAGCAGGCGCAGGTCGTTGGCGATTTTCATCAGGGTTACGGCGAGGGTTTTCAGTGCGCCGGACAGGGACGTCAGGGGTTCATGGCCGGCCAGCGCGGCAAACTTGTTCGGTGCGGTGACGAACGGCAGGCCCGACAGCGCCGCCAGTTCAGCGGCAATCGCTTCGCCGAAACCATGGGGTGAATTGAGCCCGGTGCCGACCGCCGTGCCACCCTGGGCCAGTTCGCAGACTGCCGGCAGCGCGGCGCGGATCGCTCGTTCGGCGTAATCGAGTTGGGCGATGAACGCCGACAGTTCCTGGCCAAAGGTGATCGGCGTGGCATCCATCATGTGGGTGCGGCCGGTCTTGACCAGTTTCATATGGCGCGCCGCCAGTTCCGCCAGTCCGCCGGACAGCTCGCTGATGGCCGGGAGCAATTGCTGGTGGACGGCCTGGGCGGCGGCAATGTGCATCGCGGTGGGGAAGCAGTCGTTGGAACTCTGCGAGCGGTTGACGTGGTCGTTGGGGTGCACCGGGCTCTTGCCGCCGCGCGGGTTGCCGGCCAGTTCGTTGGCGCGCCCGGCAATCACCTCGTTGACGTTCATGTTGCTCTGGGTTCCGCTGCCGGTCTGCCAGACCACCAGCGGGAACTGGTCGTCATGTTGGCCGGCCAGCACTTCGTCGGCGGCCTGTTCGATCAGGCGGGCAATGTCGACGGGGAGGTCGCCATTGCGATCATTGACCCGCGCGGCGGCTTTCTTGATCAGTGCCAAGGCGTGCAACACCGACAGCGGCATGCGTTCGTTGCCAATGGCAAAGTTGATCATGGAACGCTGCGTCTGGGCGCCCCAGTAGGCGTCGTCCGGGACTTCAACCTGGCCCAGGCTGTCGGTTTCGATACGGCTCATCGGGTCAAACTCCTTAAGGGCTGAATGCGCAGTTTAGGCCCAGATGGGCGGCTCCGGTTCCCTCAATCATCCCTCAATCCAGGAGCGGTGGGTTCGGCCCGTCAATCGGACCCGGCAAGCTCCGGGGTTGAGGCCCGGCGTTTTTTAGGCGCAGAATGGTCGCCCTTGGGGTTTTACCTCGCCTGTAATGAAAGGAAACTCGATGACCCGTCTTCGTGCCATCTGTACCGCAGTTGCTCTGGTGTGTGCCAGCGGCCCTGTTTTCGCCGATACCGCCAGCCACAACGCCAGCGCCGAAGCGTTCCTGACCCTGGCGCACGCTGACAAACTGGGTACTCCGGTGTACATGCAAGTGCAGCAGATGTTTGCCCAGCGCTTTGAACAGACCAAGGCCCCTGAGTCGAAAAAAGCCACCCTGGAAACCTACCAGGCCAAGGCCAATGCCGCGCTGGACCAGGCCATCGGCTGGAACAAGCTCAAGCCGGACATGGTCAAGCTCTACACCAGCAACTTCAGCGAATCGGAGCTCAAGGACCTGGTCGCTTTCTACCAATCGCCATTGGGCAAGAAAGTCCTCGAGAAAATGCCGCAGTTGACCCAGCAATCGGCCCAACTGACCCAGGCCAAGCTTGAAAGCGCGGTTCCGGTGGTCAACAAACTGCTCGCGGACATGACGGCCGAGCTCGAGCCAAAAGCCGCCCCAGCCAAGAAAAAGCCGTAAGCGGAGCCTGGTATGAGCATGCAACAACGCATCGAATCGACACTCGGGCTCCTGCAGCCCGAGCATTTGCAAGTGCTGGATGAAAGCCACATGCACAGCCGTGGCCTGCAGACCCACTTCAAGGCCGTGGTGGTCAGCCAGCAGTTCGAAGGGCTCAATCGCGTCAAGCGTCACCAGAAGGTCTACGGCACGCTGGGCGAGCTGATGGGTGAGTTCCATGCGTTGGCGCTGCACACCTACACCCCTGAAGAATGGGCGCAGATCGACGCGGCCCCGGCTTCGCCGACGTGTGCCGGTGGCAGCAAGCACTGATTGGGCTGCGGTGGATGGCAAAGCCTTGAGTCTGTGGGAGCAAAGCCCTGTGGGAGTGAGCACTTGTGGGAGCAAAGCTTGCTCGCGATGAAGTTGATGCGGTCTCTCAAAAACCGAGGTGTCTGCATCGCGAGCAAGCTTTGCTCCCACAGGGTCTTGCTCCCACCGAGTGATCCTCACGGCGCTGTTGCCCACAGCAATCGCTGTCTGCACCCCTCCTGTTTTTTGTTAGAATCCGCAACGCGCCTTCCCGGGCGCGTTTTTTTTCGCATCCGGTTCACCCTTTACGAGGGTAGCCACCTGGAGAAACACCCATGGCACAACCCATTGTCGTGGCGGCACTGTATAAGTTCGTCACCCTTGAAGATTACGTCGAACTGCGTGAGCCTTTGCTCAAGGCCATGCTCGACAACAGCATCAAAGGCACGTTGCTGATCGCCGAAGAAGGTATCAACGGCACGGTCTCCGGCACTCGCGAAGGCATCGACGGCCTGCTGGCCTGGCTCAAGAACGATCCGCGCATGATCGACATCGACCATAAAGAGTCGTACTGCGATGAGCAGCCGTTCTACCGCACCAAGGTCAAGCTCAAGAAAGAAATCGTCACCCTCGGCGTCGAAGGCGTGGACCCGAACAAGCAGGTCGGCACTTATGTCGAGCCGCAGGATTGGAACGCGCTGATCAGCGATCCTGAAGTGCTGTTGATCGACACCCGCAACGATTACGAAGTGTCCATTGGCACCTTCGAAGGCGCCATCGACCCCAAGACCACCAGCTTTCGTGAATTCCCTGAGTACATCAAGGCCAACTTCGACCCGGCCAGGCACAAGAAAGTTGCGATGTTCTGCACCGGCGGCATTCGTTGTGAAAAAGCTTCCAGCTACATGCTCGGCCAGGGTTTCGATGAGGTCTATCATCTCAAGGGCGGCATCCTGAAATACCTCGAAGAGGTCCCTCAGGAAGAAACCAAGTGGCGCGGCGACTGCTTCGTGTTCGACAACCGTGTAACCGTTCGCCACGACCTCAGCGAAGGGGACTACGATCAATGTCACGCTTGTCGTACCCCGGTAAGCTTAGAAGACCGCGCCTCGGAGCACTATGTGCCTGGCATCAGTTGCCCGCATTGCTGGGATAAACTGAGCGAGAAGACCCGTCGCAGCGCCATCGACCGGCAGAAGCAGATCGAGTTGGCCAAGGCGCGCAACATGCCGCACCCGATCGGCTACAACTACAAGCAAACATCTTCCGAGGCTTGAACCATGGCGTCACGCCTGCTCTATGTGATGGACCCGATGTGCTCCTGGTGCTGGGGCTTTGCGCCGGTGGCCGAGGCGTTGGTAGAGCAGGCGCATGCCGGGGGGGTGGAATTGCACCTGGTGGTGGGCGGTTTGCGTACCGGCAGTGGTTCGGCGCTGGAGCCGACCACCCGGCGCTACATTCTTGAACACTGGCAGGCGGTCACCCAGGCCACCGGCCAGCCCTTCAAGCTTGAAGGCGCGTTGCCGGACGGTTTCGTCTACGACACCGAGCCTGCCTGCCGGGCACTGGTGACGGCCCGCAGCCTGGCTCCAGACCTGGCCTGGAAACTGGTGAAGCTGATCCAGCAGGCTTTTTATGTGCAAGGCCGTGACGTGACCCACGCCAGCGTCCTGGTTGAGCTGGCCGAACAGGCCGGGCTGCCACGCATCGAGTTCGCCGCGGCCTTCGACCGTGCCGACCAACATGCGGCCACCGCTGCGGATTTCACCTGGGTGCAGGACTTGGGCATCGCCGGGTTCCCCACACTGTTGGCCGAGCGTGACGGCCAGTTGGCCTTGCTGACCAACGGTTACCAGCCCCTGAGCCAACTGTCGCCTTTGCTTGGCCGCTGGCTGGAGCGCGCGGCCTGTGCCTGACCGGCCGCCAGATACATCGCCCTCGCAGCGCATCGACCGGTTGAGCTGGGCACAAATCCGTCGACTGGCCCTCAAGCATAAAAAAGCCCTGTGGATCGCCAACGGCGTGGCCGTGTTGGCGACACTGTGCAGCGTACCGATCCCGTTGCTGTTGCCGTTGCTGGTGGATGAAGTCCTGCTGGGGCATGGCGATGCAGCCCTGAAAGTCATGAACCAGGCATTGCCCACGCAGTGGCAGCGCGCTGCTGGCTACATTGGGCTGATGTTGCTGGTGACCCTGGCCCTGCGCTGTGGCGCATTGCTGTTCAACGTGCTGCAGGCGCGCTTGTTCGCCCGCTTGGCCAAGGACATCGTCTATCGCATTCGCATCCGCTTGATCGAACGGCTCAAGCGCATTTCCCTGGGCGAGTACGAAAGCCTGGGCAGTGGCACCGTGGCGGCCCACCTGGTCACTGACCTGGACACCCTCGACAAATTCATCGGCGAAACCCTCAGCCGTTTCCTGGTGGCGATGTTGACCCTGGTGGGCACCGCCGGGATCCTGGTGTGGATGCACTGGGAGCTGGCGCTGCTGATCCTGCTGTTCAACCCGCTGGTGATCTATGCCACGGTGCAGTTGGGCAAGCGGGTCAAGCACCTCAAGAAACTGGAGAACGACAGCACCTCACGCTTCACCCAGGCCTTGACCGAAACCCTGGATGCCATCCAGGAAGTGCGCGCCGGTAACCGCCAGGGTTATTTCCTTGGTCGTTTGGGGATGCGTGCCAAGGAGGTCCGTGATTACGCCGTCAGTTCGCAGTGGAAAACCGACGCCTCGAACCGCGCCAGTGGTTTGCTGTTTCAGTTCGGCATCGATATTTTTCGCGCAGCGGCCATGCTCACCGTGGTGTTTTCCGACCTGTCCATCGGCCAGATGCTGGCGGTGTTCAGCTACCTCTGGTTCATGATCGGGCCGGTCGAGCAACTGTTGAACTTGCAGTACGCCTTTTACGCTGCCGGCGGCGCCTTGAGTCGAATCAATGAACTGCTGGCCCGGGCCGACGAGCCGCAGTACACGGGTGGCGTCGATCCGTTCAAGGGCCGTGACACCGTGGGCATCGATATCCAGGGGTTGAGTTTCGGTTACGGCGAGGAGCTGGTGCTCAACCAGTTGAACCTGTCCATCTCGCCGGGCGAGAAAGTCGCCATCGTCGGCGCCAGCGGCGGCGGCAAGAGCACCCTGGTGCAGTTGTTACTGGGGCTGTACACGCCACAATCGGGCAGCATTCGTTTCGGCGGCGCCACGCAGCAGGAGATCGGCCTGGAGACCATCCGCGAGAATGTTGCAGTGGTGTTGCAACATCCGGCGCTGTTCAACGACACGGTGCGGGCCAATCTCGCCATGGGCCGTGAGTGCAGTGACGACGACTGCTGGCGGGCACTGGAAATCGCCCAGCTCGATGCTACCGTACGGGCGCTGCCCCAGGGCCTGGAGAGTGTCGTTGGACGTTCCGGGGTGCGGCTGTCGGGCGGGCAGCGTCAACGGCTGGCCATCGCCCGCATGGTACTGGCCGACCCACGGGTGGTGATTCTCGACGAAGCCACCTCGGCACTGGACGCTGCCACCGAGTACAACCTCCACCAGGCACTGGCGCGCTTTTTGAGCGCACGCACCACGCTGATCATCGCCCACCGACTCTCGGCGGTGAAGCAGGCCGATCGGGTATTGGTGTTCGACGCAGGGCAAATCGCTGAAGACGGTGACCATTTGCAGTTGATTGCCGATGGAGGCCTCTACGCGCGACTCTACGGCCATTTGCAACAGATACAGCAGCCTTGAGTTTCCCGGGTTTTTCTGCGCTTAGTATCGGAAAAAAAGCAGGCAAACACGCCGATTTTTCCGAATTCCACGCAAAGCCTGTCGATCTGTTCATCCATTCATTCGAAGGGTTGAAAACTAGCCTAGGCTATTGAGTCAGGAGCGGAATTCTGGCGGGTGTTCGTCCAGCAATACCTGTGCAAGGGACCTCATGAAGCAAAAGCAGACTCTCGCAACACCACGGCTGCTGGGCATCGTCTGGCCCTTTATCGCCGTCGTGCTATTTCAGGCATTGCTTGGCGGTGTCAGCCTGTACGTGCTGTCCGCCGTTCGCGGCTACGTGGCGGGGGAGAGTCTCTGGTCCAAGGGCCAGAAAGACGCCATCTATTACCTCAACCTCTACGCCGACAGCCGCGACGAGGCGATTTTCCGCAAATACCAGCAAGCCATCGCCGTACCTGAAGGCGGCCATGAACTACGGGTGGCGCTGGACCGCGAACCGCCGGACCTGGAAGCGGCACGGGTCGGGATTCTCAAAGGCGGTAACCATCCTGACGACGTGTCCAGCGTGATCTGGTTGTACCTCAATTTCCGTCACTTCAGTTACCTGGAAGAAGCCATCGATCTCTGGACGGTGGGCGACGGCTACCTGATCGAGCTGGATAACGTCGCCCGGCAGATGCACAGCAGCATTACCGCAGGCCAGGCGACGGAGGTGGATATCCGCGGCTGGAAGGCCCAGATCTTTGCGATCAACGATTCCGTCACCCCGGCCGCCAAGGCATTCAGCGACGCACTGGGCGAGGGTTCGCGGTTCATTCTGCGGCTTTTGCTGGTGACCAATTTCGCCACCGCCCTGGGGTTGATCGTCCTGGCGTTGTTGCGTACCCATAAACTGCTGGCCCAGCGGCAGGTGTTCGCCAATGCGCTGCAAATGGAGAAGGAACGGGCGCAGATCACCCTGCAATCCATCGGCGATGGGGTCATCACCACCGACGTCGAGGGGGCCATCGCCTACATGAACCCGGCTGCCGAGGCGATGACCCATTGGAAAGCCGAACACGCCTCGGGCTTGCCCCTGGCCGCGCTGTTCAATTTGCTCGATGACAACGCCCAGACCGAGGGGCTGACCCTGATCGAGCACATTCTCAGCGGCCGGCTCAGCGGCGCCAGCGAACATTCCAAACTGATCCAGCGCCTGGATGGCAGCACCGTGTCGGTCACCCTGGTGGGCGCGCCGATCCGCCATGCGGGCAAGGTCAGCGGCGCGGTGCTGGTGTTGCATGACATGACCCAGGAACGCCAGTACATCGCCAACCTGTCGTGGCAGGCTACCCATGACGCCCTGACTGGCCTGGCCAACCGTCGGGAGTTCGAGTATCGCCTCGAGCAGGCCTTGCACAACCTCACTCGCCAGATCGGGCGCCATGCCTTGATGTTTCTCGATCTGGACCAGTTCAAGCTGGTCAACGATACCTGCGGCCATGCAGCAGGTGACGAATTGCTGCGGCATATCTGCGCCTTGTTGCAATCAGGGCTGCGGGAAAACGACACCCTGGCCCGGCTGGGCGGGGATGAGTTCGGGATCCTGCTGGAGAACTGTTCGCCGGAAGCGGCGGAAAAAATCGCCGAAGGGCTGCGCCAGACCGTGCAGAACCTGCACTTTGTCTGGAAGGGCCGGCCGTTCGTGACCACCGTGAGTATCGGCCTGGTGCATATTGCCCAGACGCCGACGACCCTGGAGGCGTCCCTGCGGGCTGCCGACATGGCTTGCTACATGGCCAAGGAAAAGGGGCGCAACCGGGTCCAGGTCTATCATGCCGACGACTCGGAGCTGTCCCTGCGCTTTGGCGAGATGGCCTGGGTCCAGCGCCTGCACATGGCCCTGGAGGAAAACCGCTTCTGCCTCTACGCCCAGGAAATCGCCGCGCTGGGCCCGGGCGATCATGGCGGTGGACACATTGAAATCCTGTTGCGCCTGCATGACGAAGCCGGGCGGATGATCCTGCCGGACAGCTTCATTCCCGCGGCGGAGCGCTATGGCCTGATGACCTCCCTGGACCGTTGGGTGGTGGAGAATGTCTTCAAGATCATCCGCCAGTGCCTGAATGATTCACGACAGGGGCCCATGGCGATGTGTGCGATCAATCTGTCAGGCACAACGATCGGAGATCAAGCATTCCTCGACTTTTTGCGTAAACAGTTCGCGGCTTATTCGATTCCGCCAGAAATGATTTGTTTTGAAATTACAGAAACCAGCGCTATTTCGAATTTAGGCAGTGCGATTCGCTTTATCAATGAACTCAAGAGCTTGGGATGCTACTTCTCGCTGGATGACTTTTGCGCCGGAATGTCTTCATTCGCTTACCTGAAACATTTACCTGTAGACTTCCTGAAGATCGACGGGAGTTTCGTAAAGGATATGCTGGACGACCCGATTAACCGTGCAATGGTCGAAGTGATCAATCACATCGGCCACGTCATGGGTAAGCGCACGATTGCCGAGTTTGTTGAAACCGCCCAGATCGAGCAGGCATTGCTGGAGATTGGGGTGGACTACGCTCAGGGGTATGTGATCGAACGCCCGCAATTGTTTACCTGCGACACGTTGCAATGTCGGCCGGCCCGGCCCCAGCCGTTGTTATTCAAGGCCCCCGGCACGTTCCGCTGAACCTCTTGTTGATCTGGAAAATCACAATCAAAAGGAGCCCGACAGTGATCGACACATTCAACCGAACAGGCCCGCTCATGGACGCCACGAGCTATCCGAAATGGGCACAGCAGCTCATTACCGATTGCAGCGAGAGCAAGCGCCGGGTTGTCGAACACGAACTGTATCAGCGCATGCGCGACAACAAGCTCAGCGCCAGGACCATGCGCCACTACCTCATCGGTGGTTGGCCGGTCGTCGAACAGTTCGCTTTATACATGGCACAGAACCTCACCAAGACCCGCTTTGCCCGCCACCCCGGCGAGGACATGGCGCGTCGCTGGCTGATGCGCAACATTCGTGTCGAACTCAACCATGCCGACTACTGGGTCAATTGGAGCGCCGCCCATGGCGTGACCCTGGAAGACCTGCAAGCCCAGCATGTGCCGCCTGAGCTGCATGCCTTGAGCCACTGGTGCTGGCACACCAGTTCCTCGGATTCGCTGATCGTGGCCATTGCCGCGACCAACTATGCCATTGAGGGGGCCACTGGGGAGTGGTCGGCGCTGGTGTGTTCCAGCGGTGTCTACGCGGCCGCATTCGCCGAGGAAGACCGCAAGCGGGCCATGAAATGGCTGAAGATGCATGCCCAGTACGACGATGCCCATCCTTGGGAAGCCTTGGAAATCATCTGTACGCTGGCTGGGATGAACCCGAGCAAGGCCCTGCAAGCCGAGTTGCGCCAGGCCGTGTGCAAGAGCTATGACTACATGTACCTGTTCCTGGAGCGTTGCATGCAACTGGAGCAGTCGGAGGCGGTGAGTAAGTCTTCATCCACCCGCGAGCGCCTGGCACTGGCGCAGAGCTGATTTCTACCCCAACAGATAGCCACAACCCATGTGGGAGCGAGCCTGCTCGCGAAGCGCTCTGACAGTCGACGGGGAGGTTGACTGCCAGACCGCTTTCGCGAGCAAGCCCGCTCCCACAGTTGTTTTTCAGCCTGCCATTGCCAGTCGGTTACGGCCTTCGCGCTTAGCCACGTACAGCGCGCTGTCGGCCCTGCGCAGCAGGCTTTCCGATGATTCCCCCGGTAGCAGGGTGGCGCACCCCAGGCTGACCGTCAGCTCGATCCTTTTGCCTGTGGCGAAATAGTCCTGGGTCTGGGCGGCATAACGCAGTCGTTCACCGACCATGGCTGCAGCATCCCGGCTGGTATTGGCCAGCAGGATCAGAAACTCTTCACCGCCGAACCTGAACACCATGTCCACGTTGCGCAGTTGGCTCTTGATCGACTCGGCCACGGCCTTGAGCACTTCGTCGCCAACGCCGTGACCATGGCTATCGTTGATGCGCTTGAAATGGTCGATGTCGAGCATCAGCACCGACAAGGGTTGCAAATGACGTTTGGCCATGTCGATTTCACGCATCAGCGTCTGGTCCATGGCGATGCGGTTGCCGGTACCGGTCAGCGGATCGCGCAGGGCGCTTTGGGTGGCGGCGCGGTAGAGCAGCGCGTTGCGCAGTGGGTACAGCAGCGTCGACATGATGGATTCAAGGTCGCTCTGTTCCGCTTCGGTGAAGCGCTGGTTGCGACGGAATACCAGTTCACCCAGGTGTTCGCCTTCATGGCTGAGGTTATAGCTGAGGGTGTGATGCCCGCGTTGTCCGAACTCCAGGCGCAGGTCACTGGCCTTGTGCTGATAGGCCAACGCATCCAGGGGTACCAACCGCTGGATTTCCCGGAAAAACAGGCCAAGGATGCGCTGTGGCTCCAGGCTGGTCTGCAATTGCTGGCTCAGTTGCTGGCGCAATTGCGAAAGGCTGACGGAGCGTGCCGCGAGCGGCGATGGCTGGCCAAGACCCAGACGCTGCAATTTGGCGCTGTCGAAGTCAATCGCGTTGATCTGGGTGGGCGTTTTCATATGGCGTTAGCCCCTAAGCTAAATCTGTCCTGGCAGGTTGGGTGTGGCGGCTTTGGGCTGCACGTCGTACTGGTCCTTCAGTCCCGTAGGACACTGATTTGAGTTTAGTCTGCTTTCCCTGGCAGGCATAAGTCTCGTCTCAACGTCCATTACTTGCCGAACATGGCATGTTTGAGGAAGTTTAGAGCGAAAGTCGTGCCATTCGGTTCACTTCAATAAAAACCGATTGAAAATCAATGAATTGGCAGCAAGGTGCGGCAAGCCCGGCGACGTGGAGTTGGCGGTTCGCCTCGCTG
The DNA here is from genome assembly GCF_052112205.1 of Pseudomonas sp. Lb2C2. Taxonomy (NCBI): domain Bacteria; kingdom Pseudomonadati; phylum Pseudomonadota; class Gammaproteobacteria; order Pseudomonadales; family Pseudomonadaceae; genus Pseudomonas; species Pseudomonas sp. Lb2C2. The sequence continues at coordinate 182,525 of NZ_JAUTYW010000009.1, forward strand.
GGCATCGACCTGGGCCGGTGTCGCGACGGTAAATCGTCGCGACACCGGTAGGGCTCATTATTGCGCGTTGAACGCCTGGCCATTGACGCCGGTGCTGTCCGGGCCCATGAGGTACAGGTAGACCGGCATGATCTCCTCGGGCGTCGGATTGTTGAGCGGGTTTTCCCCCGGGTAGGCCTGGGCGCGCATGCTGGTGCGGGTGGCACCGGGGTTGATGCTGTTGGCGCGCACGGCGGCAACGGTGTCGACTTCGTCGGCCAAGGTCTGCATCAGCCCCTCGGTGGCGAACTTGGACACGCCGTAGGCGCCCCAGTACGCCCGACCCTTGCGCCCGACGCTGCTGGAGGTGAACACCACGGATGCATCCTTGGACAGCTTGAGCAGGGGTAGCAAGGTGCTGGTGAGCATGAACATCGCGTTGACGTTGACGTGCATCACCCGCATGAAATTCTCACCGGACAACTGCTCCAGCGGCGTACGCGGGCCGATGATCGAAGCGTTGTGCAGCAGGCCGTCCAGATGACCGAACTCGGTTTCGATCATCGCCGCCAGTTCATCGTACTGATGAGGCAGCGCGGTTTCGAGGTTGAACGGGATCACCGCCGGCTGCGGATGACCGGCCGCTTCGATTTCATCGTAGACCTGGGTCAGGTTGGCTTCGGTCTTGCCCAGCAGCAGTACGGTGGCACCGTGGGCGGCGTAGGCTTTCGCCGCAGCGGCACCGATCCCGCGACCGGCGCCGGTGACCAGGATCACCCGGCCATTGAGCAAGTCGGGGCGGGCGGAATAATCAAACATAAAAGAACCTCAACAAATTAAAGCGGCACGGTACTGTGGGTGCAGAGCAATCATGGCCAGTGAGCTTAGTGAGCTTAGTGAGCTTAGTGAGCTAGGTGGGCTCTTGTGGCGAGGGAGCTTGCTCCCGCTGGACCGCGAAGCGGTCCCCAGGCGATGGCTTCGCCGCCGGACGGGAGCAAGCTCCCTCGCCACAAAAGCGACATCACCAAAGCGACATCGGCAGAATCAGCTCAGCAACCGCACAACGCGTTATCCAGCACCTCGCGCAGCGCCGAGGGGTGATCGATCACCACATCCGCGCCCCAGTGCCGGGGGTTGTCATCCGGGTGGATGTAGCCATAGGTCACCGCGCAGGTCTTGGTGCCGGCGCTGCGACCGGACTCGATGTCCCGCAGGTCATCACCCACGAACAGCACGCTGGCCGGGTCCAGGTCGAGCAGCTTGCACGCCAGGGTCAGCGGTTCCGGGTCCGGCTTGCTGTTTTTCACGTGGTCAGGGCATATCAGCACTTTCGAGCGTTCGGCCAGGCCCAGTTGCTGCATGATCGGTTCGGCGAAACGCACCGGCTTGTTGGTGACCACGCCCCAGATCAGATTGGCCGCTTCGATATCGGCCAGCACTTCGGCCATGCCGTCGAACAAGTGGCTGTGGACCGCGCACCCCTTGAGGTAGCGATCCAGGAACTCCTGGCGCAGTTCCTCGAATCCTGGTGATTCCGGGTCCATGGAAAAGGTCACCGCGACCATCGCCCGGGCACCGCCGGAAATCTCGTCGCGAATGTGCTGCGTGTTCATCGGTGGCAAGCCACGGTCGGCGCGCATGGCCTGGCAGATGGCGATGAAATCCGGCGCGGTGTCGAGCAGCGTGCCGTCCATGTCGAAGAGAACCGCTTTGAGACGCATCGACTTACTCCTCGCGCAGGGTTTGGATCATGTAGTTGACGTCAACGTCGGCGGCCAGCTTGTAGTGCTTGGTCAGCGGGTTGTAGGTCAGGCCAATGATGTCCTTGACGGTCAGCCCGGCCGCACGGCTCCAAGCGCCCAGTTCGGAGGGGCGGATGAATTTCTTGAAATCGTGAGTGCCGCGCGGCAACAGCTTCATGATGTATTCGGCGCCGACGATGGCGAACAGGTAGGCCTTCGGGTTGCGGTTGATGGTGGAGAAAAACACCTGGCCACCGGGTTTGACCATGCGAAAGCACGCGCGGATGACCGACGATGGGTCCGGCACGTGCTCGAGCATTTCCAGGCAGGTGACCACGTCGAATTGGCCAGGCATTTCTTCGGCCAGGCCTTCGGCGGTGATCTGCCGGTATTCCACGCTGACACCGGACTCCAGTTGATGCAGTTGTGCAACCGCCAGCGGCGCTTCGCCCATGTCGATGCCCATCACCGTCGCGCCGCGCTGGGCCATGGCTTCGCTGAGGATGCCGCCGCCGCAACCGACGTCGAGCACCTTCTTGCCGGCCAGGTTGACCCGTTCGTCAATCCAGTTGACTCGCAGCGGGTTGATGTCGTGCAGCGGTTTGAATTCGCTTTCACGGTCCCACCAGCGATGGGCCAGGGCTTCGAATTTGGCGATTTCGGCGTGGTCGACGTTGCTCATGTGCAGATCCTCGAAAAGCTTGAAAAATCAGGTGCCCCGAGCCGCGGCTCAAGGGGCGTGGTCATTCGTTGTGGCCGCTGATGCGGCGACCCCAGGCCTGGGCCGTGGCGATCAGTGTTGATTCGTTCATGCGGGTCAGTCGGCCATCCTCCAGTAACGGCTTGCCGCCCACCCACAGGTGTTTTACGCAATCGCGACCGGTGGCATAAATCAGCTGTGACACCGGGTCGTAGATCGGCTGCTGGGCCAGGCCCGACAGATCGAAAGCCACCAGGTCGGCTGCCTTGCCCACTTCCAGCGAACCGACTGTCGCCTCGATGCCCAGCGCCCGAGCGCCATTGAGCGTGGCCATGCGCAGCGCCCGATGGGCATCCAGGGCCGTGGCCGAGCCGGCGACGGCCTTGGCCAGCAGGGCAGCGGTGCGGGTTTCGCCGAGCAGGTCCAGGTCGTTGTTGCTCGCCGCACCGTCGGTGCCGAGGGCGACATTGACGCCGGCCTGCCACAGACGCTCCACCGGGCAGAAACCACTGGCCAGCTTCAGGTTCGATTCCGGGCAGTGGATCACGCTGCAATTGCTTTCTACCAGCAAGGCCTGGTCTTCGTCGCTGATTTGAGTCATGTGCACGGCTTGAAAGCGTGGCCCCAGCAGGCCAAGGCGTCCCAGGCGAGCCATCGGCCGCTCAGCGGTGTTATCCACAGCCTGCTGCACTTCGAAGGCGGTTTCGTGAACGTGCATATGAATGGCCGCGTCCAGTTCCTCGGCGATCACGCGGATTTTCTCCAGGTTCTCGTCGCCCACGGTGTAGGGCGCGTGCGGGCCGAATGCGACTTTGATCCGCGGGTGGTGCTTGAGGTCGCCAAACAACTCGATGCCCTGACGAATGGCTTCGTCGGCGCTGGCGGCACCGGGGATCGGGAAGTCGAGGATCGGAATCGCGATTTGCGCACGAATGCCGCTGTCGTGGACACACTCGCTGGCAATCTTGGGGTAGAAATACATGTCGGAGAAGCAGGTGATGCCGCCCTTGATCTGCTCGGCGATTGCCAAGTCGGTGCCATCGCGCACGAAATCTTCATCGACCCATTTGGCCTCGGCCGGCCAGATGTGCTGTTCCAGCCAGGTCATCAAGGGCAGGTCGTCGGCCAGGCCGCGGAACAGGGTCATGGCCGCGTGGCCGTGGGCGTTGATCAGACCCGGGCAGAGCAGCATGCCGGGCAGTTCACGGACCTGGGCGGCGTTACACTTCAGGGCTTCTGCCCGTGGGCCGATGAACACGATGCAACCGTCGCGAATGCCCAGGCCATGATCCTTGAGCACTACACCGGCGGGTTCGACAGGCACCAACCAGGTCGGCAGCAATAATAAGTCGAGCGCAACGGCAGGCTTGGGCATCGTGGAGCGGTTCCATGGGGTATAAAGGATGGCGAAGTATACCCGAGCGTCTTCGCGGAGGGATCGCTATAATCGGCGGCTTTTGTTCATGAGTACGGGGTGAAGGATGCGCGATCGACTATTGGCTGCGGAGAAGGTGAAGGCCATCGATTGGCGCGATGGCGTCCTGTACCTGTTGGACCAGCGTGTCCTGCCGTTCGAGGAAAGCTGGATCGCCTGCACCCGTGCCGCCGATGTGGCCGAGGCCATTGGTTCGATGGCAGTGCGCGGCGCGCCGATCATCGGCATCGGTGCGGCTTATGGTGTTGTGCTGGCAGCGCGGACCAGGATCGCCGAGGGCGGTGACTGGCAAGCGGCGCTGGAGGCGGATTTTACCCTGCTGGCCGAGGCTCGGCCGACGGCGGCAAACCTCTTCTGGGCGCTGGATCGGATGCGCGACCGGTTGGGGCGCTTGAAAGAGCACCCCGAGCCGCTGGCGGTGCTTGAGGCTGAAGCGATCGCGATCCACGAGAGTGACCGCGAAGCCAACCTGACCATGGCTCAGCTGGGCGTCGACCTGATCCGCAAACACCAGGGCAATGCCCAGGCCATCCTGACCCATTGCAACACGGGTGCCCTGGCGACCGGTGGCTTCGGCACGGCCTTGGGCGTCATCCGTGGCGCGTATATTGAAGGCATGGTGGAGCTCGTCTATGCCGACGAAACCCGTCCATGGCTGCAAGGCTCGCGCCTGACAGCGTGGGAGCTGGCCCGCGAAGGCATCCCGGTGACCCTCAACGCCGACTCCGCCGCTGCCCACATCATGAAGACCAAGGGTGTGACCTGGGTGGTCGTCGGTGCCGACTGCATCGCCGCCAATGGCGACGTGGGGAGCAAGATCGGCACCTATCAACTGGCGGTCTGTGCCATGCACCATGGCGTGCGCTTCATGGTGGTGGCGCCGAGCTCGACCATCGACATGAGCCTGGCCAGTGGTGATGACATCCCGGTCGAGGAGCGCGACGGGCGCGAACTGCTGGAAATCGGCGGCAAGTGGCTCGGCGCGGAGGTGGACGCCTTCAACCCGGAATTCGATGTCACCCCGGCGGACCTGATCGACGTCATCGTCACGGAGAAGGGCATCATCGAGCGCCCGGACACCGCCAAGCTGGCGCAGTTGATGTGTCGCAAGCGGTTGCATTGAAGATTTTCAGGGTTTGATCTGGCGCCATCGCGAGCAAGCTCGCTCCCACACTGGATTTTTTGGCGTTCACAAAACTCCTGTGGGAGCGAGCTTGCTCGCGATGAGGCCCTTAAAGGCAACAAATACCTTGCATTTTCCCCCTGAATCTCCATCCGCAGCGCTTCTAAGCCCCTCTGATCCCATATCAGCCTGTCACCGGTCAACTAACTATGCACCATGCGCGTCTGGGGGATAGGTGCGTGGCGGCTCTTGTGATAACATTCGGCGGTTTCCAAGGCTGCCTCGCGAGGTGGCCTTTACTGCGCAGATCCATGGCATAACTCGTTGATTTGTCGTAAGTCGCTGCACGGCATTTGTTCTGCAGCGGCGAGCTTCGTTCGTCCCATCTGGATGTGACGAGGTTTCACCAGAAAAAGGAATCAGGCTTCTCATGGGCGAACTGGCCAAAGAAATCCTCCCGGTCAATATCGAAGACGAGCTGAAACAGTCCTACCTCGACTACGCGATGAGCGTAATTGTCGGGCGGGCGCTGCCGGATGCGCGCGATGGCTTGAAGCCCGTGCACCGGCGCGTGTTGTTCGCGATGAGCGAGTTGGGCAACGACTTCAACAAGCCGTACAAGAAATCTGCCCGTGTCGTCGGCGACGTGATCGGTAAGTATCACCCCCACGGCGACACTGCCGTGTACGACACCATCGTTCGTATGGCCCAGCCATTCTCCTTGCGCTACCTGCTGGTAGACGGCCAGGGCAACTTCGGTTCCGTGGACGGCGACAACGCCGCGGCCATGCGATACACCGAAGTGCGCATGACCAAGCTGGCCCACGAACTGCTGGCCGACCTGCACAAGGAAACCGTGGACTGGGTGCCGAACTACGACGGCACCGAAATGATCCCGGCGGTCATGCCGACCCGTATCCCGAACCTGCTCGTCAACGGCTCCAGCGGTATTGCCGTGGGCATGGCGACCAACATCCCGCCGCACAACCTCGGTGAAGTCATCGACGGTTGCCTGGCCCTCATCGACAATCCCGAGCTGACCGTCGATGAGCTGATGCAATACATCCCGGGTCCGGACTTCCCGACCGCCGCGATCATCAACGGTCGCGCCGGCATCATCGAAGCCTACCGCACCGGCCGTGGCCGCATTTACATGCGTGCCCGCTCCACCGTCGAAGACATCGACAAGGTTGGCGGCCGCCAGCAGATCGTCATCACCGAGCTGCCGTACCAGCTGAACAAGGCTCGCCTGATCGAGAAGATCGCCGAGCTGGTGAAAGAGAAGAAACTCGAAGGCATCACCGAGCTGCGTGACGAGTCCGACAAGGACGGCATGCGCGTCGTGATCGAGTTGCGTCGTGGCGAAGTGCCTGAGGTGATCCTCAACAACCTCTACGCCCAGACCCAACTGCAAAGCGTGTTCGGCATCAACATCGTCGCGCTGATCGACGGCCGTCCGCGGATCCTGAACCTCAAGGACCTGCTGGAAGCCTTCGTACGTCACCGTCGCGAAGTGGTCACCCGCCGTACCGTGTTCGAACTGCGCAAGGCTCGCGAGCGTGGTCACATCCTTGAAGGCCAGGCCGTTGCCCTGTCGAACATCGACCCGGTGATCGCCTTGATCAAGGCTTCGCCAACGCCGTCGGAAGCCAAGGAAGCGCTGATCAGCACCCCTTGGGAGTCCTCCGCGGTGGTGGCAATGGTCGAGCGCGCTGGCGCCGACTCGTGCCGCCCGGAGAACCTCGACCCGCAATACGGCCTGCGCGAAGGCAAGTACTTCCTGTCCCCGGAACAGGCGCAAGCCATCCTGGAACTGCGCCTGCACCGCCTGACCGGCCTGGAGCACGAGAAGCTGCTGGCCGAGTACCAGGAGATCCTCAACCAGATCGGCGAGCTGATCCGCATCCTCAACAGCGCCACGCGCCTGATGGAAGTGATCCGCGAAGAGCTGGAAGTGATCCGCGCCGAATACGGCGACGTGCGCCGCACCGAGATCCTCGATGCGCGCCTGGACCTGACCCTGGGTGACATGATCCCGGAAGAAGAGCGCGTGGTGACCATTTCCCACGGTGGCTACGCCAAGACCCAGCCGCTGGCCGCCTACCAGGCCCAGCGTCGCGGCGGCAAAGGCAAGTCGGCGACCGGCGTCAAGGACGAGGACTACATCGCTCACCTGCTGGTCGCCAACAGCCACACCACGCTGCTGCTGTTCTCCAGCAAAGGCAAGGTGTACTGGCTCAAGACCTACGAGATCCCGGAAGCGTCCCGTGCCGCACGTGGTCGTCCGCTGGTCAACCTGTTGCCGCTGGACGATGGTGAATACATCACCACCATGCTGCCGGTGGAGGAATACACCGAAGGTCACTACATCTTCATGGCTACCGCCAACGGCACCGTTAAGAAGACCCCGCTGGAATCCTTCAGCCGCCAGCGCAGCGTCGGCCTGATCGCCCTGGAGCTGGACGAAGGCGACGTGCTGATTTCCGCCGCTATTACCGACGGCGAGCGTGAGGTCATGCTGTTCTCCGACGGTGGCAAGGTCACTCGCTTCAAGGAATCCGACGTGCGTGCCATGGGCCGTACCGCCCGTGGTGTGCGCGGCATGCGCCTGCCGGAAGGCCAGAAGCTGATTTCCATGCTGATCCCCGAAGAAGGCAGTCAGATCCTCACCGCTTCGGCGCGTGGTTATGGCAAGCGCACGGCCATCAGCGAGTTCCCTGAGTACAAGCGTGGCGGCCAGGGTGTGATCGCCATGGTCAGCAACGACCGTAACGGTCGTCTGGTCGGCGCTGTCCAGGTGCTCGATGGCGAGGAGATCATGTTGATCTCCGACCAGGGCACCCTGGTGCGTACGCGAGTCGCCGAAGTGTCGAGCCTGGGCCGTAACACCCAGGGCGTGACGCTGATCAAGCTGGCCAGCGACGAAACGCTGGTAGGGCTTGAGCGAGTGCAGGAGCCATCGGAAGTCGAAGGCGAGGAGCTGGAAGGAGAGGAAGGTGAAGGCACGGCATTCGACGGCACCCTGGGTGCCGATGTCGACGACGTGACCGGCGACCAACCGCTCGACGCTGCCGCAGACGAAGAAGAACCGCAGGACTAAGCGGACACGCGGGGGGCGGATGAAGATTCGCCCCCTTGTTGTTTGTCTCGTTTGAAATTTCGTATCAAATTGCAGCTTTGTGAGAGCAAGGCTTGTGTGGGAGCAAGGCTTGTGGGAGCAAGGCTTGCCCGCGATGACGGTAGACCAGTCAACATCAATGTTGGATGACAGTCTGCTATCGCGGGCAAGCCTTGCTCCCACACCTTTGCTCTCCCGCCCTAGGTCCACAATGCGCACCACCTGATACCGTATTAATTGCGTGAACCCCCAGATCAGAGCGAGATTGGATGTGAGCAAGAGAGCCTATAACTTCTGTGCCGGCCCGGCGGCGCTTCCTGAGGCGGTCCTGAAGCGTGCCCAGGGTGAACTTCTCGACTGGCACGGCAAGGGCCTGTCGGTCATGGAAATGAGCCATCGCAGCGATGAGTTCGTATCCATTGCCACCAAGGCCGAGCAGGACCTGCGTGATCTGCTGAGCATCCCGTCCAATTACAAGGTGCTGTTCCTGCAGGGCGGCGCGAGCCAGCAGTTCGCCCAGATCCCGTTGAACCTGCTGCCGGAAAGTGGCAAGGCCGACTACATCGATACCGGTATCTGGTCGCAGAAAGCCATCGAAGAAGCTTCGCGCTACGGTCACGTCAACGTGGCTGCCACCGCCAAGCCCTACGACTATTTCGCGATCCCCGGCCAGAACGAATGGAACCTGTCCAAGGACGCGGCCTACGTTCACTACGCGCCGAACGAAACCATCGGCGGCCTGGAATTCAACTGGATCCCGGAAACTGGCGACGTGCCATTGGTGGCCGACATGTCCTCGGACATTCTTTCGCGCCCTGTGGATATCTCCCGTTTCGGCATGATCTACGCCGGCGCCCAGAAAAACATCGGCCCAAGCGGCATCCTGGTCAACATCATCCGTGAAGACTTGCTGGGGCGTGCCCGTTCCCTGTGCCCGACCATGCTCAACTACAAGGTCGCGGCTGACAACGGCTCGATGTACAACACCCCGCCGACCCTGGCCTGGTACCTGTCCGGCCTGGTCTTCGAGTGGCTGAAAGAGCAGGGCGGTGTCGAAGCCATTGGCAAGCTCAACGAAGTGAAGCAGCGCACGCTGTATGACTTCATCGACGCCAGCGGTCTCTACAGCAACCCGATCAACAAGACCGATCGTTCGTGGATGAACGTTCCGTTCCGCCTGGCCGACGACCGTCTGGACAAGCCGTTCCTGGCCGGTGCCGACGAGCGTGGCCTGCTGAACCTCAAGGGCCACCGTTCGGTCGGTGGCATGCGTGCCTCCATCTACAACGCCGTCGACATCAACGCCGTCAATGCGTTGATCGCCTACATGGCAGAGTTCGAGAAGGAACATGGCTGATGTCTGAGCAAGAACTCAAGGCGCTGCGCCTGCGCATCGATGCCCTGGACGAAAAGGTCCTGGAGCTGATCAGCGAGCGCGCGCGCTGCGCCCAGGAAGTTGCCCGGGTGAAGATGGCCTCCCTGGCCGAAGGCGAAGTGCCGGTGTTCTATCGTCCTGAGCGTGAAGCTCAGGTGCTCAAGCGTGTCATGGAGCGCAACAAGGGGCCGCTGGGCAACGAAGAGATGGCGCGCTTGTTCCGCGAAATCATGTCGTCGTGCCTGGCGCTCGAGCAGCCGCTGAAAATCGCCTACCTGGGCCCGGAGGGCACCTTCACCCAGGCAGCGGCCATGAAGCACTTCGGTCACGCCGTGATCAGCAAACCGATGGCTGCCATCGACGAAGTCTTCCGTGAAGTCGCCGCCGGTGCGGTGAATTTTGGCGTGGTGCCGGTGGAAAACTCCACCGAAGGCGCGGTCAACCACACGCTGGACAGCTTCCTCGAGCATGACATGGTGATCTGCGGCGAAGTCGAGCTGCGCATCCACCATCACCTGCTGGTCGGCGAGAACACCAAGACCGACAGCATCAGCCGGATCTATTCCCACGCCCAATCGTTGGCCCAGTGCCGCAAGTGGCTGGACGCCCATTACCCGAATGTCGAGCGCGTGGCGGTATCGAGCAACGCCGAAGCGGCCAAGCGGGTCAAGGGTGAGTGGAACTCGGCGGCGATTGCTGGCGATATGGCGGCCGGCCTCTACGGGCTGACTCGCCTGGCCGAGAAAATCGAGGATCGCCCGGACAACTCCACGCGGTTCCTGATGATCGGCAGCCAGGAAGTACCGCCGACCGGCGACGACAAGACGTCGATCATCGTGTCCATGAGCAACAAGCCCGGCGCGCTCCATGAACTGCTGGTGCCGTTCCACGACAACGGTATCGACCTGACGCGGATCGAGACCCGTCCGTCGCGCAGCGGTAAATGGACCTACGTGTTCTTCATCGATTTTGTCGGCCACCACCGCGATCCGCTGGTAAAAGGTGTGCTGGAGAAAATCAGTCAGGAAGCAGTGGCACTCAAGGTGCTGGGTTCCTACCCCAAGGCAGTTCTTTAAGGGCGGATAGCAAATGAGTGGCAACTTCCTCGCTCTGGCTCAGCCAGGCGTGCAACAACTCTCGCCTTACGTTCCGGGCAAGCCCGTGGACGAACTGGCCCGCGAGCTGGACCTGGATCCGGCCAGCATCGTCAAGTTGGCGAGCAACGAAAACCCGTTGGGCGCGAGCCCCAAGGCACTGGCGGCGATCCGCGACGAACTGGCCGAGCTGACCCGTTACCCCGATGGCAATGGGTTTGCATTGAAAAGCCTGCTGGCCGAGCGCTGTGGTGTCGAGCTCAACCAAGTGACGCTGGGCAATGGCTCCAATGACATTCTTGAGTTGGTGGCGCGCGCGTACCTGGCACCAGGTCTCAACGCCGTGTTCAGCGAGCACGCGTTTGCGGTCTACCCGATCGCGACCCAGGCCGTCGGCGCGGATGCCCATGTGGTTCCGGCCAAGAACTGGGGGCACGATCTACCGGCCATGCTGGCTGCCATCGATGCCAACACCCGCGTGGTCTTCATCGCCAACCCGAACAACCCGACTGGCACCTGGTTCGACGCCCAGGCCCTGGACGACTTCCTGCAAGACGTGCCCGCGCACGTGCTGGTGGTGTTGGACGAGGCCTACATCGAATACGCCGAAGGCAGCGATTTGCCCGATGGCCTGGATTTCCTCGCGGCTTATCCGAACCTGCTGGTTTCACGCACGTTCTCCAAAGCTTATGGCCTGGCTTCGCTGCGGGTCGGCTACGGCTTGTCCTCCGCGGTGGTGGCCGATGTGCTGAACCGCGTGCGCCAGCCGTTCAACGTCAACAGCTTCGCCCTGGCTGCCGCCTGTGCTGCATTGCAGGATGAGGCCTACCTGGCTGAAAGCCGTCGCCTTAACGCGGCCGGCATGCAGCAGTTGGAAGTGGGGTTCCGGGAGCTGGGTCTGAGCTGGATTCCATCCAAAGGCAACTTCATCTGCGTCGACCTGGGCCGTGTCGCCGCGCCGGTGTATCAGGGGTTGTTGCGCGAAGGTGTGATCGTGCGTCCGGTGGCCAATTACGGCATGCCGAATCACCTGCGTATCACCATCGGCCTGCCAGCGGAAAACAGCCGCTTCCTCGAGGCGTTGAGCAAGGTTCTGGCTCGTGGTTGATGTCACTTCGCTGCAACCTGCTGCCCCTATGATCGGTCGCCTGGTGGTGGTCGGTCTGGGGTTGATCGGCGGTTCGTTTGCCAAGGGCTTGCGTGAAAGCGGCCTTTGCCGCGAGGTGGTCGGTGTCGACCTGGATCCGCAGTCGCGAAAGCTGGCCGTGGAGTTGGGGGTGGTCGATCGCTGCGAGGATGACTTGGCGATCGCTTGCCAGGGCGCGGACGTGATCCAACTGGCGGTGCCGATCCTGGCCATGGAAAAACTGCTGGCGCGTCTGGCGACCATGAACCTGGGGCAAGCGATCCTGACCGACGTCGGCAGTGCCAAGGGCAACGTCGTACGTGCGGCCACCGAGGCCTTCGGTGGGATGCCGGAGCGCTTCGTGCCCGGCCATCCGATTGCCGGTTCCGAGCAGAGTGGGGTGGAAGCCTCCAATGCCGAGCTGTTTCGTCGCCACAAAGTGATCCTCACGCCGCTGGAGCAGACGGATTCAGCCGCGTTGGCAGTGGTTGATCGTTTGTGGCGCGAACTGGGCGCCGATGTCGAGCACATGCAGGTCGAGCGTCACGATGAAGTGTTGGCTGCCACCAGCCACTTGCCGCACCTGTTGGCGTTCGGCCTGGTGGATTCGTTGGCCAAACGCAATGAAAATCTTGAGATCTTCCGTTACGCTGCCGGCGGTTTCCGCGATTTCACGAGAATCGCTGGAAGCGACCCGGTCATGTGGCACGACATCTTCCTCGCCAACCGCGAAGCTGTCTTGCGCACACTCGATACATTTCGCAGCGATCTCGACGCCTTGCGCGACGCGGTCGATGCAGGGGACGGGCACCAATTGCTGGGCGTTTTCACACGCGCCAGGGTGGCCCGCGAGCATTTCAGTAAAATCCTGGCCCGTCGGGCCTATGTGGACGCTATGAACTCCAACGATCTGATTTTCCTGGCACAACCTGGTGGCTCCCTGAGCGGGCGTATTCGTGTACCGGGCGATAAATCGATTTCCCACCGTTCGATCATGCTCGGCTCCCTGGCCGACGGCGTGACCGAGGTGGAAGGCTTCCTCGAGGGCGAAGACGCCCTGGCGACGCTGCAAGCGTTTCGCGACATGGGGGTGGTCATCGAAGGTCCGCACCACGGTCGCGTGACTATCCATGGTGTCGGCCTGCATGGCCTCAAGCCTGCCCCGGGGCCGATCTACCTGGGTAACTCCGGGACCTCGATGCGCCTGTTGTCCGGCCTGCTGGCCGCGCAGGACTTCGACAGCACCCTGACCGGTGACGCCTCGTTGTCCAAGCGCCCGATGAATCGTGTCGCCAACCCGTTGCGGGAAATGGGCGCGGTCATCGAGACGGCTGCCGACGGTCGTCCGCCGATGATCATCCGCGGTGGCAACAAGCTCAAGGGCCTGACCTACACCATGCCGATGGCCAGCGCCCAGGTGAAATCCTGCCTGCTGCTGGCGGGTCTCTACGCCGAAGGCAAGACCACCGTCACCGAACCGGCCCCAACCCGTGACCATACCGAGCGCATGCTGCGCGGCTTCGGCTACCCGGTCACGGTCGACGGTGCCACGGCGTCCGTTGAGTCTGGTAGCAAGCTGACCGCTACCCACATCGAAGTGCCGGGCGACATCTCGTCGTCGGCATTCTTCCTGGTGGCCGCCTCGATCGCCGAAGGTTCCGACCTGGTGCTCGAACACGTTGGCATCAACCCGACCCGTACCGGCGTGATCGACATCCTGCGCTTGATGGGCGCTGACATCACCCTGGAAAACCAGCGTGAAGTCGGCGGCGAACCCGTGGCGGACCTGCGCGTACGAGCAGCTAAACTCAAGGGTATCGAGATTCCGGAGGCGCTGGTTCCGCTGGCCATCGACGAGTTCCCGGTGCTGTTCGTGGCGGCCGCCTGTGCAGAAGGGCGTACCGTGTTGACGGGCGCCGAAGAACTGCGGGTCAAGGAATCGGATCGCATCCAGGTGATGGCAGATGGCTTGCTCGCCCTTGGCGTCAAGTGCCAGCCAACGCCGGACGGCATCATCATCGACGGCGGCCAGATCGGCGGCGGCGAAGTCCATGGTCACGGTGACCATCGTATCGCCATGGCCTTCAGTGTGGCGTCTTTGCGCGCCAGCGCGCCGATTCGCATCCATGATTGCGCCAACGTCGCGACGTCGTTCCCGAACTTCCTGGCGCTGTGCGCACAGGTCGGTATCCGAGTGGCACAAGAGGCACAGTCGTGAACATCAAAGCACCGGTCATCACCATCGATGGCCCAAGCGGTTCGGGCAAGGGCACCGTCGCCGGGATCCTGGCCAGGCAATTGGGCTGGAACCTGCTTGATTCGGGTGCGTTGTACCGTCTGCTGGCCTTCGCCGCCGCGAACCACGGCGTCGACCTGACCAACGAAGAACTGCTCAAGGCACTGGCCGCTCATCTGGATGTGCAATTCATTGCGGCGACCGACGGTCAGCTTCAGCGCATTATTCTGGAAGGCGATGAGGTCAGCGACGTCATTCGTACCGAAAGCGTGGGTGCCGGGGCCTCCCAGGTCGCCGCGCTGCCGGCGGTGCGCGAAGCCTTGCTGCAGCGCCAGCGCGCCTTCCAGGAGCCGCCGGGGCTGGTGGCGGACGGTCGGGACATGGGCACGGTGGTTTTCCCCGATGCACCGTTGAAGATTTTCCTCACCGCCAGTGCGGAGGAGAGGGCGCGTCGCCGATATTTGCAGTTGAAGGGCAAAGGCGAGGATGTTAGTCTGTCGAGTCTGCTAGATGAGATCCGTGCACGCGATGAGCGTGACACCCAGCGCGCAGTAGCCCCGCTCAAGCCGGCGGCCGACGCGATACAGCTGGATTCCACGGAGTTGTCCATCGACCAGGTGCTGCAACGCATCATGAGTGAGATCGCCATTCGCGATATCGCCGGGTGACCAGGAAGCTTCGCAGGGGACCAGTCATAGTCCTGCGATGCTTCTTTTATATGAAACTAACCCACATCGTCTGGGATGTGGAGGCGGGCGTATTCTTCGCCCTAATCAACAGGAATTAAAATGAGCGAAAGCTTTGCGGAACTCTTTGAAGAAAGCCTGAAAACCCTGAACCTTCAGGCAGGCTCCATCATCACCGGTGTTATCGTTGATATCGATTACCAGGCTCGCTGGGTAACCGTTCACGCTGGTCTGAAGTCTGAAGCACTCATCCCGCTTGAGCAGTTCTACAACGACGCTGGCGAACTGAATATCAACGTCGGTGACGAAGTTCACGTTGCGCTGGATTCGGTTGAAGATGGCTTTGGTGAAACCAAGCTGTCCCGTGAAAAAGCCAAGCGCGCTGAATGCTGGATCGTTCTGGAAGCGGCTTTCGCAGCTGAGGAAGTGGTCAAGGGCGTTATCAACGGTAAGGTTAAAGGCGGCTTCACTGTCGACGTTAACGGCATCCGTGCGTTCCTGCCAGGTTCCCTGGTTGACGTCCGTCCAGTGCGCGATACCACGCACCTGGAAGGCAAAGAGCTGGAATTCAAGGTCATCAAGCTGGACCAGAAGCGCAACAACGTTGTCGTTTCCCGTCGCAGTGTCCTGGAAGCCGAGAACTCCGCCGAGCGTGAAGCTCTGCTGGAATCGCTGCAGGAAGGCCAGCAGGTCAAGGGTATTGTCAAAAACCTCACCGATTACGGCGCATTCGTCGATCTGGGTGGCGTCGATGGCCTGCTGCACATCACCGACATGGCCTGGAAACGTATCAAGCATCCTTCGGAAATCGTCAACGTTGGCGACGAGATCGATGTCAAGGTTCTGAAGTACGATCGCGAGCGCAATCGTGTTTCCCTGGGCCTCAAGCAACTGGGTGAAGATCCGTGGGTCGCTATCAAAGCCCGTTACCCAGAAAGCACCCGCGTCACCGCTCGTGTTACCAACCTCACCGACTACGGCTGCTTCGCTGAGCTGGAAGAAGGCGTTGAAGGCCTGGTACACGTTTCCGAAATGGACTGGACCAACAAGAACATCCACCCTTCGAAAGTCGTACAAGTCGGCGACGAAGTGGAAGTCATGGTTCTGGACATCGACGAAGAGCGTCGTCGTATCTCCCTCGGCATCAAGCAGTGCAAGTCCAACCCATGGGAAGACTTCTCTGGCCAGTTCAACAAGGGCGATAAAATCTCCGGCACCATCAAGTCGATCACCGATTTCGGTATCTTCATTGGTCTGGACGGCGGCATCGACGGCCTGGTTCACCTGTCCGACATCTCCTGGAACGAAGTGGGCGAAGAAGCCGTACGTCGTTTCAAGAAGGGCGACGAGCTGGACACCGTTATCCTGTCGGTTGACCCAGAGCGCGAGCGCATCTCCCTGGGTATCAAGCAACTGGAAAGCGATCCGTTCTCCGAGTACGTTCAAGAGAACGACAAAGGCGCAATCGTTAAGGGCATCGTGAAAGAAGTTGACGCCAAAGGCGCCATCATCACCTTGGCCGACGATATCGAAGCGACTCTGAAAGCCTCCGAAATCAGCCGTGACCGCGTTGAAGACGCGCGCAACGTTCTGAAAGAAGGCGAAGAAGTAGAAGCCAAGATCATCAGCGTTGACCGCAAGAGCCGCGTAATCCAGCTCTCCATCAAGTCGAAAGACGATGCTGAAGAGAAAGAAGCAATCCAGAGCCTGCGCGAGAAGCCAGCTACTGATGCTCCTGGTCCTACCACTCTGGGCGACCTGCTGCGTGCACAGATGGAAAAACAGAACTAAGTTCTGTCAGACCATAGAAAAAGGGCGACTTCGGTCGCCCTTTTTTGTGGGCGCGATTCGGGGAAACCAGACTTTACTCGTTCCAGGTGTGCTGTCTGGTCTCGCTGTGAGACCAATCCTGCAGCCCAGCTGTCTCTTTCTTTAAGCGGATCAATCATCTATTAAGGCTGGATTGCAGATGTCATGGTTCCCCCTGAGCAATGTGGGAGCGAGCCTGCTCGCGATAGTGCCAGATCAGGCACCACCCAGCCGAGTGATGGGTATTTAAGGAGATGAATGAACAGACTCATCCTGATATTCGCAATATTGGCATTGCCAGCTTGCACTACGAGCGCCAAGACCCACGCAGTGCGTGGTGTCAGCGGTATCGAGGTCGACTGCTCTGGGTTGGGCTCTGGCTGGGAGAAGTGCCATAAGCGAGCCGCAAGAGAGTGCAAGGGCGCTGGCTACAAAGTCATTACCCGATCCGATGACGCGAAGGATAACGATCAATACCTCTTTGGTTTTAATCCGGCTGGCTATCTGACGCGCACAATGTTGGTCATTTGCCGATAGCTTGAGAAATCTCCCGGCCTGCATGGAAAGAGGCGACAAGGGAGCAAGAAGAATGTCAATACTTGGGCTGTTCAAATCCCTCCGACCATGCTAAAACCTTTTCAAGCGATTTTCCTAGCTGCTTGAAAAAGAAGGGAAAAATATGACGAAGTCGGAGTTGATCGAACGAATTGTCACCCATCAAGGGCTGCTCTCATCCAAGGATGTGGAGCTGGCCATCAAGACCATGCTTGAACAAATGTCCCAATGCCTGGCGACTGGGGATCGTATTGAAATCCGTGGCTTCGGCAGCTTTTCCCTGCATTACCGTGCCCCGCGGGTAGGTCGTAATCCGAAGACTGGCCAGTCCGTCAGTCTTGATGGAAAGTTCGTCCCTCATTTCAAACCGGGCAAAGAGCTTAGGGATCGCGTGAATGAGGAGGAGGGGGATGAGCTCTGACGGAGCCCAAAAACAAAGGAGTTCTCATGCGGAACTTTAAACGCTTGGCCCTTGTCGTACTTGCGCTGCTCGTGGCCTCAGCTATCGTGTTGTTCGTGCTTGAAAATAACCAGCCGGTTGCACTCCTGTTTCTAGGTTGGTCGGCTCCGCAGCTTCCTGTCTCGGTTTTCGTGATCCTGGCGCTTCTCGCTGGTATGATAGTCGGGCCGTCGCTTGCGTGGTTCCTGGGAATGCGCAGACGGCCAAAATAATGGATATGTGAGCCCAGTAGTCTTGGTGTAAGGATCACGGCCAACAATTTTTTCTGACTTTGGGTGCGTTTTGTTCAAATTTAACTTGATTCGGTTTGTCGCTGTGCCCGTCTTGCCTTTTAGTGAGTTCGATGTGTCTGTAGACGCAATGCCAAAAAAGGGAGTCGGGATCACCTATGCAAAATAATCGTATTGAAACCCCAGGCGCCAATGAGATCGATCTGATTGCGCTTGCACGCGGGCTCTGGGGGCAAAAGTGGTTGATCCTTGCGGTCACCTTGTTGGTTGCCGTGGGTGCAGCTGCTTATGCGTACCTCAGTAAACCGGTCTATCAAGCCCAGCTTTTTATCATGCCACCTACTCAGAACGGTATTGCTGAGTTGAACTATGGTCGAGGGAAAAGCACTGAGCTGGATCCTTATTCCATCAAGCATGTCTACGACGTATTTACCCGAAACCTACAGGGTGAGTCTCTTCGTCAAACATTTTTCAATGAGGTTTATCTTCCTTCGCTTGATGAGTCCGAGCGAAAGGGTGCACTTGACCGCTTGTATGAGCGCTTCTCTCGAGAGCTGGTGATAAAGGGGGCTGGTAAAGATACGCCAGACCGCTATTCGGTGACGGTCCAGGGTCAGGATCCCGTTCGAGCTACGGATTGGGCGAAGGCTTATGTGGCGCGTGCCAGTGAAGCGGCTGAGTCAGAGCTGATCAAGAACGTTACGGCTGAGGCTGCAGTAAGGGCACGTAATCTGGAACAGCGTATTGTCAGTTTGCGCGAGACTGCACAGCGAATACGTGAGGATCGGATCCAGCAATTGCGCGAAGCATTGAAGATCGCCGAAGCAATTGGTCTCACCAGCCCGAGTATAAACTCTACGGCGGCCGTTGATATAACGGTAGAAACTGGCAATAAAATGGATTACCAGCGAGGCAGCAAAGCCTTGGCTGCGGAAGTGAAAGCGCTGGAGTCGAGAGCTTCTGACGACGCTTTCATATCGGATTTGCGTACGCTCCAGATGCGATACAGTTTTTATCGTAAGTTGAATATTGATCCAGAAAGCATTTCGGTTTATCGGCAAGACGGTAGCGTCGAGGTGCCGCAAAGCCCGATTAAACCAAGAAAGGCTTTGATATTGCTGCTGGGCATTATTGCTGGCGCGGTGTTGGGTGGTTTCATAGCGTTAATTCGATTTGCGGTTATTCGGAGTAAGGAGCAGCAACTGCAGAGTTGAGATGATCAGTTTCTCTATTCCAAAGTATTTTCGTGGCTCCTTAGAGAGAGCTCCGAGTAATTGTTTTTAAGCCCGTTTTTATGAGGATCCTCTTCGTAAAGATGGGTTTTTTATGGGGTTGAATAAATTAGAAATGGGTGCTGGTTTAAGTTGGGTTGGAGTTGCCATGGGCGCGTGGTTTGGATAAGCGGCGAAACCTCGTCTGTTGTCGTCATGAGGTACGCCAGCGGGGTCGGTCACAGTGATTGGATGTCATAATGATGTCAAAAATCAAGCCGGCTAACTGAAGCAAGCCCCTCAAAGCTAACCAGAACTCAGTAAAGTGCAATCCAGGAAAGCCATTTCGCTACACAACAGGCATAATGGCGGTTTGTGGTGGTGCGGGATGAGCGTGCCGCTCGGAAGCCGGTAGCAACAGGCCTGTCGTGTATTGCAATCAGCCCATGGTGAGACATCTGGAGAGCCGGCGGTAGGTGCCGCAGGTGCGGCCCTATAATGAGTTTTCAGCAAGAGCTGAGGTGAAAGCGTCCAGCATCCGTCTGGCGGGCTGAGACGGAGGTTTACCTGTTATGCAATGGTAGGGGCAGGCAGATTTAGGCCTGATCCATAGCTCTGATGAATTAGATGATTTTGACAAGTTAAATGGAGAGTTGGATGTCGAGCATAAAGCAGGCGAGCGTCGCCAAATTTAAAGCAAAAGAGGCCGTCATCGGTATCGTCGGTCTTGGGTACGTCGGCCTGCCTTTGATGCTGCGTTATAATGCGATTGGGTTCAAAGTCATTGGTCTCGATATCGATAGTTCAAAAGTTGAACTGCTAAACTCAGGCAAAAGCTACATTGAGCACATTCCTGGCGAAAAAATCGAAGCCGCTTGCCGGAGTGGGTTTGAAGCCACTACCGATTTTACGCGTGTGCCGGAATGTGATGCGCTGATTCTCTGTGTACCAACACCGTTGAATAAGTATCGCGAACCCGATATGAGCTTCGTGATAAACACTACTGATGCGATAAAGCCCTATCTAAGGGCGGGCCAGATCGTTTCTCTTGAAAGTACGACTTACCCGGGCACCACAGAAGAAGAGCTGCTGCCGCGTGTCCAGGAGAAAGGATTGCGTGTGGGTGAGAACATTTTCCTGGTCTACTCTCCTGAGCGCGAAGATCCGGGCAATCCGAACTTTGAGACCCGTACCATTCCAAAAGTAATCGGCGGGCATACGCCGGAGTGCCTTGAGGTCGGTGTCGCTCTCTATGAGCATGCGATCGATCAAGTGGTACAGGTTAGTTCTACCAAAGCTGCTGAAATGACCAAACTGTTGGAAAATATCCACCGTGCGGTCAATATCGGTTTGGTGAATGAAATGAAAGTGGTCGCAGACCGCATGGGCATTGATATTTTCGAAGTGGTCGACGCCGCTGCAACCAAGCCCTTCGGCTTTACTGCCTACTATCCGGGCCCCGGTCTTGGTGGTCACTGCATTCCAATCGACCCGTTCTATCTGACTTGGAAAGCCCGTGAGTATGGTTTGCATACACGGTTTATCGAGCTTTCGGGTGAAGTCAACCAGGCTATGCCAGAGTACGTTCTGAGCAAGCTGATGGACGGCCTGAATGATCGCGGCAAGCCTTTGAAAGGCAGCAAAGTTCTGGTGCTTGGTATCGCCTACAAGAAGAACGTAGATGATATGCGTGAGTCGCCTTCGGTTGAAATCATGGAGTTGATCGAGGCCAAAGGAGGCGTCGTAGGATATTCCGACCCCCACGTCCTGAAGTTTCCGAAGATGCGTGAGCACCACTTTGACCTTTCCAGTGAGCCTCTGACCGCTGAAGTCCTAAAGGCTTATGATGCTGTTATCCTGGCCACAGACCACGATAGGTTCGACTATGAGCTTATCAGTCAACATGCTCAACTGATCATCGATAGTCGTGGTAAATATCGCGCCCCTCAATCGAATATTATCAAAGCTTGATGACAGGAGAGTTCTGGATGAAACGTTTTGCTCTAATTGGTGCCGCCGGATATATCGCCCCACGCCATATGCGCGCCATTAAGGATACCGGCAATACATTGGTGTCCGCTTATGACATCAATGATTCGGTAGGCATCATCGACAGCATTTCACCGCAAAGCGAATTCTTTACCGAGTTCGAGTTCTTCCTTGATCACGCCCACAGCCTCAAGCGCGACCCAGCGACCGCCTTGGATTACGTGTCGATCTGCTCGCCCAACTACTTGCACCAACCGCACATTGCCGCCGGTCTGCGCCTGGGCTGTGACGTGATCTGCGAAAAACCGCTGGTGCCGACCCCGCAGCAGCTGGACCAGTTGGCCCTGATCGAGCAGGAAACCGGCAAGCGCCTGTTCAACATCCTGCAACTGCGCCATCACCAGGCAATCATTGCCTTGAAGGACAAGGTTGCCCGCGAGAACAACCCGCACAAGTACGAAGTCGACCTGACCTACATCACTTCCCGCGGCAAGTGGTATCTGCAAAGCTGGAAAGGTGACCCACGCAAGTCGTTCGGCGTAGCCACCAACATCGGCGTGCACTTCTACGACATGCTGCATTTCATCTTCGGCAAGCTGCAGCGTAACGTTGTGCACTTCACTTCCGAACACAAGGCGGCCGGTTACCTGGAATACGAGAAAGCACGCGTACGCTGGTTCCTGTCGGTCGACGCCAACGACCTCCCGGAATCGGTGAAGGGCAAGAAGCCGACTTACCGTTCGATTACCGTCAACGGTGAGGAAATGGAGTTCTCCGAAGGCTTCACTGACCTGCACACCACCAGCTACGAGGAAATCCTGGCTGGGCGAGGGTATGGCATCGAGGATGCTCGCCACTGCGTGGAGACGGTCAATACCATTCGCAGCGCGGCCATCGTCGTGGCAACGGACAACGAAGCGCATCCGTTCGTCCAAGCCCTTTCTCGCTGATCGGCGAGACAACACGGGTGGCCTTGCGCCACCCGTTTCAAGTTTCCCAAGCAGGATCGCAAGCCAGCGTGTCGAATAATAATTTCAACAAGCCAAACGAAGCGGGTGCAATCCGCCACGCGCGCAGTATTCGTCTGGATATTCAGGGCTTGCGTGCAATCGCGGTGCTGGCGGTCATGCTTTATCACGCCAATAATGGCTGGCTGAAAGCCGGCTATGTTGGTGTCGACATCTTTTTTGTCATCTCTGGCTTCATCATAACGGCATTGTTGACCGAGCGAAGCGACAAGGTCGATCTCGTTTCATTCTATGCCAGCCGCATCAAGCGTATTCTGCCGGCGTATTTCGTCATGCTGGTGGTGGTGTGCGCGCTGTCCGTGCTTCTGTTTCTGCCTGATGACTTTGCATTTTTCCTCGACAGCCTGAAGTCCTCGGCGCTGTTTACCAGCAACCAGTACTTCTCTGGCTTCGGCAGTTATTTCGCGCCGCGGGCCGATGAGTTGCCGCTTCTGCATACCTGGTCCTTGGCCATCGAGATGCAGTTCTACCTGTTCTTCCCAGTGCTGGTCATTTGCTTGCCAAAGCAATGGCGTCTCATGGCGTTTGCCTTGCTAGCCGCCAGTCTGTTTGCCTGGAGCGGCTACCGTGGACTGGGTGAATCGCAAGATGGGATGTACTTTGCCCTGTCGGCACGGATTCCCGAGTTCATGGTCGGTGCCATCGCTGCCTTGCTGATGCGCCAGCGCGAGCTACCGATTTTACTGGCAAGCGTGTTCGGTGGGCTGGGCGCAATCCTGCTGGCTTGGGCGGTGCTGGCTATCGATAAGCAACACTTCCCAGGCTTCTGGTCTATCCTGCCTTGTGTTGCGGCAGGGCTGCTCATCGTCGCCCGACGTGGCCCGGTCAGCGCGTTGCTGGCCACTCGGCCGATGGTCTGGATCGGCGGCATTTCCTATTCGTTGTACCTGTGGCATTGGCCGGTGCTAGCGTTCATTCGCTATTACACGGGGCAGTACGAGCTGACGGCCGCATGGTTGCTGATTTTCGTGGCCAGCTCTGTACTGCTGGCATGGCTTTCCTATCGTTTGGTCGAAACACCTGCCAGAAACGCTTCCGGCATGATGCGCCAGCTGCCCAAGTGGGCTGTAACTGGTGCTGTGGTCGTGCTGGTGGCGTGGGGTGGGCAACGTGTCAACGCCTCGCTGGTCGCTCCGTTGCCTGTGGAACTCACCCGTTATGCTGCTCCAGAGCTTATCTGCCATGGCACCCAAGTGGGCGCGTGCAAGCGAGGCAAGTCGGATGCCGAAGTGTCCGTCCTGGTTATTGGCGATAGCCATGCCGCCCAATTGAACTACTTCTTCGACCAAGTGGGCGAAGAGCAGGGCGTTGCTTACCGCGTGCTCACTGCCAGCAGTTGTGTGCCTATCCCCGGTTTCGACATTGAACGCCTGCCAGCCTGGGCGCAAAAACCTTGCCGCGCGCAGATCGAGGCCGTGGCTCGTGAGTTGCCGAAGGTGGAGCGGGTGATCATCGCAGGCATGTGGCAGTACCAGATGCAGAGCCAAGCATTCGCCAAGGCGTTTGCTGAATTTCTCGTCGATACTGCAGGAGCCCATAAGCACATCGTGGTGCTTGCTCAGGTACCCATGTTTGAAACGGACGTGCAGCGGGTAAGGCGCTTTACCGAGCTTGGCCTGCCGGCGCCATTGACATTCAATCGCGAGTGGCAGGTTGCCAACCAGCAAGTTCAGGCCATCGTCGACCGCACGCCGGGCGTGCGTTTCCTGGACTTTTCCAATAGCAGTTTTTTTGCCGCTGCGCCTTATCAGCAGGGCTTGCTCATCTACCGTGACAGCCACCACCTCAACGAGGTGGGTGCAAGTCGTTATGGGCACTATGCTGCCGAGCCACTGCAGCGTGCTTTTGATCAATCTCAGTCTAATGTGAGTCTGAAGCCATGAGTTACTATCAGCACCCAAGCGCGATCGTCGATGAGGGCGCGCAGATCGGTGAAAACTCCCGTGTCTGGCACTTTGTCCATGTTTGCGCGGGCGCCCGCATCGGTGTCGGCGTTTCGCTCGGTCAGAATGTGTTTGTGGGCAACAAAGTCGTGATCGGCGACCGCTGCAAAGTCCAGAACAATGTGTCGGTCTACGACAATGTCACGCTGGAAGAGGGCGTGTTCTGTGGCCCCAGCATGGTCTTCACCAATGTCTATAACCCGCGTTCGCTGATCGAGCGCAAGGACCAGTACCTCGATACGCTGGTAAAAAAGGGCGCGACGCTTGGCGCCAATTGCACCATCGTCTGCGGCGTTACCATTGGTGAATATGCCTTCGTCGGTGCCGGCGCGGTCATCAACAAGGATGTACCGGCCTACGCATTGATGGTGGGTGTGCCCGCACGGCAGATTGGCTGGATGAGCGAATTTGGCGAGCAATTGCAGTTGAACGAGCAGGGCGAGGCCTTCTGCTCGCATACGGGGGCGCGCTACGTGCTGAACGGAAAACTTTTGAACAAGACGGATGCCTGAGCATGATTGAATTCATTGACCTGAAAAGCCAGCAAGCACGTATCAAGGACAAGATCGATGCCGGTATCCAGCGTGTCTTGAGCCACGGCCAGTACATTCTCGGCCCTGAGGTAGCGGAACTCGAGGAAAAACTTGCTCAGTTTGTTGGCGCCAAACACTGCATAACCTGCGCCAATGGCACCGATGCTTTGCAGATCGCTCAAATGGCGCTGGGAATTGGGCCAGGTGATGAAGTTATAACACCAGGTTTCACCTATATTGCGACCGCCGAGACAGTTGCCTTGCTCGGTGCAAAACCGGTGTACGTGGATATTGATCCACGCACATATAATCTCGACCCGCAAAAGCTGGAAGCAGCTATTACCCCGCGTACGAAAGCTATCATTCCTGTTTCTCTATACGGACAGTGTGCAGACTACGATGCGATCAATGCGATAGCCGCTAAATATTCAATCCCCGTAATCGAAGACGCAGCACAAAGCTTCGGCGCTACCTACAAAGGGAAACGCTCCTGCAACCTCACGACAATAGCCTGCACCAGCTTCTTTCCAAGCAAACCGCTGGGATGCTATGGGGATGGTGGTGCGATTTTTACCAATGATGACGAACTGGCCAAAGTACTGCGGCAGATCGCCCGGCACGGGCAGGACCGCCGCTATCATCATGTGCGCGTGGGAGTTAATAGTCGCCTGGATACACTGCAAGCGGCAATTCTCTTGCCCAAACTTGAAATTTTTGAGAAGGAGCTTGAGCAACGTCAGCGTGTTGCAAAATTGTATAATGAGTCACTCAAGGCTCTAGGTGTAAACACAGTTCCTTACGTGGAAGAGTGGAATACCAGTGCCTATGCTCAATATACAATTCTCGTTGACGAGCGTGATCAGTTACAAGAGAAGCTAAAGAAGCAGGGAATTCCGACGGCTGTTCATTACCCTATCCCGTTGAACAAACAGCCTGCTGTGGCCGATGCAAACGTCCAGTTACCTACGGGAGATCGCGTCGCAGAACAGGTCATGAGTTTGCCAATGCATCCTTATCTGGATGATGAGGCTGTGGCAACTATTTGTGCTGCGGTAGCTGGTTAAGGTATGTATGTTTCTTTGAACGTTGGTAAAGATGTTTTTTGGGTGCCTTGTACTTTTTTATCTGTTTCGGAAGTGCCGGGTTGTATTTTCAGTATTTTTTCTGATGTCTTGTTTTAGTTATGATGGAGGAGTCTATATTTCTTGGCTGCTGTTCGGTGCGATGTTTGTTGGTTGAGGGGCTCTAATTTGAATTGGAGTATGTGGGATCCCTGGCCTTCTCTGGAGAGTCAATGGCCCGGATTAGGAGCGTAGCTTGAAGAACAGATTTTTTTCTCGAGTACGGAGTGTGCTCGTTGGGACGTTGGGGGCCCAGGCGATATCATTGGGTGTGATGTTGCTTCTGGTAAGATTGTATTCTCCAGGCGAACTGGGCTCTTTTAACGTTTGGCTCTCATTCGCTACAATAATGGCGGTTATAGTCACTGGACGCTATGAACTTGCATTATTTAGCGGTGATGCGAATGATGATTCAAAATCAATTATTAAATTAGTTCTTTTGGTAACCATCGGCCTGTCAATTTTAACTACGTTTATAGTCTCGATAGCGAGTTTGTTTGTAGAGCAAATACCTCCAATAGTCAAAAGCTACTCCTTTGTCTTGGCTTTTGTCGTTTTTGGGATGGGTATCAATAAAGCACTCCTTTCATTACTAGCTTTTCAACAAGCTTTCAGTAAGCTTGGAGTTGCCAGAGTCGCGCTGGCAAGTGCTGTTGCGGTGGCGCAGGTACTGGCTGGTTATTTCGCATTGGGAGTAAGCGGGCTAATTTACGGTCAAACGGTTGGCGTGCTATTGGCCACGCTATTGGTGTTTTTTTGGTTTGATCGCTCTTGGCTAAAAACATGTTGGAACGAAAACATTCATTCAGTGAGAAACGCCGCACGTAGATATAAAGACTTTCCAAAGTTTTCCCTCCCCGCTGATCTTGTCAACACTATCGCCAGCCAGTTACCTGTCATCTTGATAGCCTCCCGGTTTGGCGCAGAGGCTGCAGGTTGGTTTGCACTAACAATAAAAATGATGGGGGCGCCCATTACATTGCTTGCCACTTCAGTCTTGGATGTGTTCAAAGAGCAAGCTGCTCGGGATTACAGGGTTGAAGGTTCTTGCCGTTCCGTTTTCTTGCGTACTTTTGTTGTCCTCGCCCTATTAGCCTTGCCCCCCTTTCTTTTGTTTTGGTGGTTGGGTGAGTGGGCGTTCATGTTTGTATTTGGTACAGAATGGATTGAGTCAGGGAAATATGCAATTTTGCTTATTCCCATGTTCTATATGCGCTTTATAGTTAGCCCTCTTAGTTACACTATTTATATTGCCCAACGACAAGGGTTGGATCTTATCTGGCAATTGGGGTTGCTGGTCATCACGACGGCATGCTTTCTGCTTGCGGGGACGGTAATAGACGCCCTGTGGTGGTACTCGGCAAGCTATGCCATAATGTATATTATTTATTTTGCGATGTCATATCGTTGTGCTAAGGGAGTTTCCTCATGATTGTAGTGGTCGATTATGGTGTGGGGAATATCGCCTCGGTACTGAATATGTTGAAGCGAGTTGGGGCGAAGGCCAAGGCTTCCAACCTCGTCGATGAAATTGTAAACGCAGAAAAACTGATTTTGCCCGGCGTCGGGGCATTTGATGCCGGAATGAGGACCCTGCGTGAGAGTGGCCTCATAGATGTACTTAATCATCAGGTGCTTGTCGCTCGTAAACCTGTGATGGGAGTATGCTTGGGGTCGCAGATGCTGGGACGTCGTTCTGAGGAAGGTATCGAACCAGGGTTAGGCTGGATCGATATGGATATCAAGCGTTTTGAGAAGCGTCCAGAACGAAAAGTGCCTCACATGGGGTGGAGTCATGTTTCATGTAATTATGAACATCCATTGGTGCGAGGTCTAACAGACGAAAGTCGCTATTACTTTGTCCACAGCTATTATATGTGTCCCGATAATGAACGCGATACGCTTTTGACGGCCGATTATGGGCAGAAATTTACGGCAGCGGTTGCCAAGGATAATGTTTTCGGTTTTCAGTTTCATCCTGAAAAGAGTCATCGCTTCGGCATGCAGCTTTTCAAAAATTTCGTCGAGTTAATCTGATGCAGAGAAAACGCGTAATTCCATGCTTACTGTTAAAAGACAGGGGGCTGGTTAAAACGGTAAAGTTTAAAGCTCCGAAATATGTGGGTGACCCGATTAATGCTATTCGCATTTTCAATGAAAAAGAGGTTGATGAGCTGGTTCTACTGGATATAGAGGCGTCTATATTAGGCCGTGAGCCGGACTATGAGCTGTTGTCCGAAGTGGCAGGCGAGTGTTTCATGCCTATTTGTTACGGTGGTGGTATTCGTACGCTTGAGCACGCACAGCGCGTTTTTGCTCTAGGTGTGGAAAAAATAGCCTTGAATACTGCGGCTTTGGAGGACGTCGAGCTTCTACGGAGAATAGCTGATCAATTCGGCTCTCAAAGTGTCGTCTGTTCTATTGATTGTAAAAAAAGCTTGTTGGGCCGTTATTCGGTCTATTCTCAATCAGGCACGAAAGATACCAAGGTCTCACCAGTCGAATGGGCGAAAAGGGTCGAGGATGCTGGAGCCGGGGAAATATTTCTGAACTCCATAGATCGTGATGGAACTATGCAAGGATTTGACATCCCGCTCATCAAGTCGGTTGTTGCTGGAGTTCATATACCTGTCGTGGCGTGTGGTGGAGCGGGTTCAATAGCTGACCTTAACGAGCCCTTTGAAAAAGCGGGTGTTTCTGCGGTCGCGGCAGGAAGTTTTTTCGTTTTTCACGGAAAGCATAAAGCGGTTTTGATAAGTTATCCGGATCTTAATCATTCTATACCTGGATAGATACGTTGCTTTCCTTGGTCTTGGCGCTCTTGTAAATTTTGTTCTTATGCCGTCATGACTGAGCTGGGGATTAGAAGTAATTGTAATGAATTCGAGAGGAAAGACCGTGTATAAAATATGTTCACGCTGCGTGATGGATGAAACTGACGCGAATATCAAATTTGACGAGCATGGCGTTTGTAATCATTGTCATAAATTTGATGATGTGCAGTCCCTTCAATTGTTTAGCGGAGTCGAAGGTGAGACTCGATTGAAAGGCATAATTGATAAGATAAAGCGAGAGGGAGCGGGTAAGGAATACGATTGCATTATTGGCTTGAGCGGCGGAGTTGATAGTTCTTATCTGGCTGTAAAGGTCAAGGATTTTGGCCTGCGACCTTTGGTGGTGCATGTAGATGCAGGTTGGAACAGTGAGCTTGCAGTAAGTAATATCGAAAAAATTATTAAGTATTGCGGATATGATCTCCATACTCATGTGATTAATTGGGAGGAGATGCGTGACTTACAGCTTTCCTATATGAAGGCTGCGGTGGCCAATCAAGATGTTCCTCAAGATCATGCTTTTTTTGCTAGTATGTATCACTTTGCCGTGAAAAATGGTATTAAATACATTCTAAGTGGCGGCAATTTAGCCACTGAGGCAGTATTTCCTGATTCTTGGCACGGAAGTGCAATGGATGCTATTAATTTAAAGGATATTCATAAGAGATATGGTTCAAAACCTTTGCGTGACTATAAAACCATCAGTTTTTTTGAGTATTATTTTTGGTACCCTTTTATAAAAGGGATGCGCACGGTGAGACCTCTAAATTTCATGGAATATAATAAAAAAGAGGCGGAAAAGTATCTTCAGGAAACAATTGGATACCGGTCTTATGCTCGTAAACATGGAGAGTCTGTTTTCACTAAGTTGTTCCAGAACTACTATCTTCCTACTAAGTTTGGATATGATAAGCGCAAGTTGCACTATTCGAGTATGGTTCTTTCCTCACAGCTGTCGCGGGAAGAGGCATTGTTAAAACTAGAAGAGCCTCTTTATGACGCTCATGAGCTTGAGATTGATATAGAGTATTTTTGTAAAAAAATGCGTATTACGCGAAGTCAATTTGATGAGTTAATGGCTGCTCCAATCCAAGATTTTACAAGTTTTAAAAACTGGGGCGGGCTACAACGCGGCACCAAAAAAACTCAAAAATTTATTCAGAAAGTTACCGGGAAAAAAATTGCTGTTTATTCGTAAATGGTTAAGGGATTAATATGAAAGTTGCTCATCTTACGTCTGCTCATCCACGCGATGATATGCGAATTTTCCATAAGGAATGCTGCTCGCTCGTAGCCGCTGGCTACGATGTTAGTCTTGTTGTAGCAGATGGTAAGGGCGCGGAAACAAAAAAAAATATAAGAATTGTTGATGTGGGTAAAGCCTCAGGCCGGCTAGGTCGAGTATTTTATACAACTAGAAAAGTATTTAAGGCCGCACTGGCTGAAAATGCGGCCATTTATCATATCCATGACCCTGAATTGATACCTTGTGGAGTAAAGCTGGTAAAAGCTGGAAAGGTTGTCATTTTTGATTCGCATGAAGATGTTCCGTCTCAATTGTTGGCAAAACCTTATTTTAATAAGGTGGTTGCTAGGATAGTGTCTAGGTTGTTTTCCTTTTATGAGCAGTGGGCTTGTAAAAAATTTAACGCAATTGTAGCGGCTACGCCGTTCATTGAAGAGAAATTTTTAAAAATCAATCCACTGTCTGTTTCTGTGAATAATTTTCCTATTTTAAGCGAGTTTTCTTTTGTCGATTCAAATCCCTCTGTTAGAGATGGAAAAGAAATATGCTACGTGGGAGGTATTTCTGTCATAAGAGGTATATACGAAATCGTTTCTTCAATGCAATTTGTAAAGAGTGATGTGAAGCTACTGTTGGGTGGTAAGTTTTCTGAAAGAGATGTTGAAGTAAAGACTAAGTCGCTTCCTGGTTGGGATCGTGTGCAAGACCTTGGATGGCTGGATAGGGAGTCGATAGCAAATACTCTAGCCCGCTCTTCGGCTGGTCTGGTTACTTTGCATCCCGTGATTAATTACTTAGATGCTTTGCCCGTCAAGATGTTTGAATATATGTGTGCCGGGTTACCGGTGATCGCTTCAGATTTCCCGTTATGGAGAGAAATCATCGAGAGTAGCAAATGTGGTGTATGCGTTGATCCGCTTGATCCGAGTAAAATTGCAGAAGCTATTGATTATATTGTATCGAACCCCACGATAGCCGCTGAGATGGGGGCGAATGGTAGAGCTGCTGTGTTGAGTCGTTACAATTGGGGGGTTGAAGAAAAAAAACTTCTAGACCTTTATTTAACGTTTCAAGCTGGTCTTTAAGGTTCAGATATGAATATCTGGTATATTAATCCTTATGCAGGCGGTCCTGGGGTTGGTCGCTATTGGCGTTCGTTTTATTTGGCTAACGCATGGAAGGCTCAAGGGAACAGTGTTGAGATAATTACCCCTAGCTATCATCATTTGATGGATGGAGAAACAAGAAAATCAGGGAGTGAAGTCATTGAAGGAGTCTCATATAACTTTGTTAGGGGTATAAGGTACAAGGGCAATGGTGTTGGTAGGCTCTTGTCCATGTTGTGTTTTGGTTTTGTTCTTTTCTTTTTTTTATTACGTCTGGGGCTGAAAAAAAGACCGCAACGTATTATATACTCTTCTGCACACCCGTTTGGTTATCCAGCTGCTTTTTTTTGCGCAAAACTTTTTGGAGCGAAAATTTCTTTTGAAGTTAGAGATATCTGGCCTTTAAGTCTGATAGAGATCGCTGGTTTTAATAAATTTCATCCAGTTGTCCTCGTTTTGTCGCTTATTGAACGTTTTGCATATATTTCAGCTGATACGGTCATTTCTCTATTGCCTGGGGCCCAGCAGTATATGGTATCTCGAGGAATGAAGGCTGAAAAATTTCAATACGTCCCTAATGGTTTTTCGCTTACTAATGCTTGCTCTATCAGCAAAATTAGTAGCGCTAGTTTATTAGAAGATTTAACGAAATTTAAGTCTCAGGGCGATTTTTTATTTTTTTACGCGGGAGCCTTGGGAGAACCAAATGCAATGCATTTGTTTTTAGACGCTCTACGTTATTTTAAAGTTCCTGAGGGTGTCTCGGTAAAGTTTATTATTGTCGGTAAAGGGGAGCAGGACGCTGAGTTGCGTGCTCGCTGTAAGGAGCTTGGGTACAATTTTGTGCTGTTTTACTCGCAGGTTGATAAAGCTCAGATTCAGCAAGCTCTTTCGCTCGTAGATGTTGGTTTTTTTGTTATGCATGACCTGCCTATTTATAGGTTCGGTGTAAGCTTGAACAAGCTTTATGATTATATGGCTGCAGGTGTTCCTGTTGTTGCTTCATACAATGCTTTTAATGACCCGGTAAAAGAAGCCGATTGTGGTATGTCCGTAAATCCTGGTGTACCTGAGCAGCTTGCAGATACACTCACAAAAATGTTGTTGCTTGATCGAAATATTTTGAAGGAGATGGGTGTGAGAGGTCGCCTTTTCTTGGAGGCTAATTTTGAGTATACGTCTCTGGCTCGGCGGATTCTGGAAAATTAATTAAGGTGCATTGCATGCTGTTGGTTACCGGAGCGTCAGGTTATATAGGCGGTTTGCTTTGTACGGTTTTGAAGGCGCGAGGTTACGTCGTGAGGGGAAGCGGTCGTAGTTCCATTACCTCGCCGCCGGGTTTTGATTATGTATCTGTGGATCTTGAAAAAGATCCTCTAGAGGGATTGTGTCTTGATGTCGACACAATCGTACATCTTGCAGGAAGGGCCCATATTCTGAATGAAAAGGAAAAGGACCCTCTTTCCGCTTTCAGACGTGCAAATGTAGACGCGACTCTACGTTTGGCAAAAAATGCAATGCGTTGCGGTGTTAAGAGATTTATTTTTATCAGTTCAATTGGTGTCAACGCTACGGAGACAAAAAACTCAAAAGTTTCTGAGTTGAGTGGTAATAACCCAAATACGCCATATGCGCTTTCAAAATTTGAGGCAGAAGAGGCCTTAAAGGAGCTGGTTAAAAATTCCTCCATGGAGCTGGTTATTATTCGCCCACCCTTGGTGTATGGCGGGAGTGCCCCTGGAAATTTTCACCGCTTGCTGAAAATTGTTCAACTCGGCATCCCACTACCTTTCTTGGCGGCAAATAATCAACGCAGCATGATTGCACTGGATAATTTTATAGATTTTATCGCGCGCTGCATTAAACATCCTGCGGCGGCCGGTGAGCTGTTTTTGATTTCCGATGGGACCGATATCTCTACAGCCGATATTGTACGTTCTGTTGCCAGCGGCATGGGACGTACAGCCCGCTTGATTTATGTGCCCGTAGGAGTCATCCGTTTGGGAGCAAAACTATTGGGAAAAGAAAGTATGTTCTCCCAATTATTTGGCTCCTTGGTTATTGATTCCCGCAAAGCGCATCAGCTACTTGACTGGACGCCCCCGCTTGGAACAACTGAAGCGTTATTCAAGGCTGGCGCGGATTATATGACCCTTTCATCAAAAAAAGGTCGAGTTTGAATTCATGGCAATTTTCTTTGTAGTGTGTGTTGTATTTTTTGTTTCGTTGGTCTTAACCGGTGGCTTACGACGTTACGCCTTGGCGCGAAGCCTTATGGATGTTCCGAACGCACGAAGTTCACATTCGGTTCCAACGCCTCGTGGTGGTGGCGTGGCGATCGTATTAGGATTTCTATCGGTGTTGCCGATCCTGGCTTTTCTTGGGGGGCTCAGTTGGACATTTACCTGGGCTTTGTTGGGGGCGGGAGCAGGTATAGCGCTTTTAGGCTTTCTCGACGACCACGGCCACATCGCTGCACGCTGGAGATTACTAGGACATTTCCTCGGTGCTGGCTGGGCTCTTTTTTGGCTGGGTGGCCTGCCTGCGCTGGAGCTGTTTGGTTTTGTATTGGATTTGGGCTGGCTAGGGCATGTGCTCGCGGCGATTTATCTGGTTTGGATGCTCAACCTTTATAATTTCATGGATGGCATCGATGGAATCGCCAGCGTCGAGGCGATTTGTGCATGCCTTGGAGCCTGTCTGCTCTATTGGTTGGGAGGTTTTGAAAACCTGATTTTGGCTCCGTTGGTACTTGCGATGGCAGTAGCGGGGTTCCTGTACTGGAATTTTCCTCCCGCCCGTATCTTCATGGGCGACGCGGGTAGTGGATTTCTTGGCATTATCCT
The DNA here is from genome assembly GCF_052112205.1 of Pseudomonas sp. Lb2C2. Lineage (NCBI taxonomy): Bacteria > Pseudomonadati > Pseudomonadota > Gammaproteobacteria > Pseudomonadales > Pseudomonadaceae > Pseudomonas > Pseudomonas sp. Lb2C2. Next base: position 216,050 of record NZ_JAUTYW010000009.1, read on the forward strand.
GGGGTTGCTATCGCTGCAGGCGGCTTGGAGTTCACCCAAGCTTCTTTGGGTCTGGCTGATTTTGCTGGGGGTCTTCATTGTCGATGCTACCGCCACATTGGTACGGCGCCTGCTGCGCGGCGATAAGGTCTACGAGGCTCATCGCAGTCACGCCTATCAGTTCGCTTCCCGTCATTATGGCCGCCACTTGCCGGTTACGTTGGCAGTGACGGCAATCAATCTGTTCTGGCTACTGCCTTTGGCAGCTTGTGTCGTGTTGTGGAGCATGGATGGAGCATTGGCTTTAATATTGGCTTACGTGCCACTGCTGGTACTGGCAATCAGGTTTCATGCCGGTGAGCTTGAGAAGGCCTGATTTCGTTGTAGGGGTCGCGTTTTTTGTTTATCGGTTGTCCAACGGACGAAAATGTAACTGCGTGTATCGAAAATGGATTAGTTTAGGAGCTGGCCAAGGTGCGTGAAGGGTTTATGGGCAAATTAAGAACAATCCTACTGGGGCTGCCGAGACGCCACAAGCGCGCTATCCAAGTGGCCACTGATGTCGTTTTGGTCTGGGTCGCCTTATGGCTGGCATTCGTCGTACGGCTCGGCGTCGAGGCTTTGGCCAGCCCGATCGAAACGCATCTTTGGCTCTTTGCCTCTGCTCCGCTGATTGCCATACCGATTTTCATCCGCTTTGGCATGTATCGCGCCGTCATGCGTTATTTCGGTAACGATGCGCTGATTACTATTTGCAAGGCTGTCAGCCTTTCGGCCTTGCTGCTGGCTCTTGTGGTGTATTGGTACAGCAATCATAAGACCGTAGTGCCTCGCTCTATCATTTTTAACTACTGGTGGTTGAGCCTGATCACGATTGGCGGGTTGCGCCTAGTGATGCGGCAGTATTTTCTGGGGGACTGGTTTACCGCAGCCCAACATGTACCGTTTACCAGTCGTGATGATGGCCTGCCCAAGGTCGCTATTTATGGTGCCGGAGCCGCAGGTAACCAACTCGTTGCGGCATTGCGCATGGGGCGAGTGATGCGGCCGGTCGCGTTCATCGACGATGACAGCAGCATCGCCGATAGAGTCATTGCCGGGTTGCAGGTCTATCAACCCAAACACATTCAAAAAATGATTGATGTCACCGGCGCGCAAGAGATTTTGCTTGCCGTTCCGTCTTCGTCACGGGGTCGCCGTCGAGAGATATTGACGCTGCTTGAAGGTTTTCCGCTGCATGTGCGTAGTATCCCCGGCTTCATGGATCTGGCCAGCGGTCGGGTCAAGGTCGACGATATCCAGGAAGTCGATATTGCGGACCTTCTTGGGCGTGATCCGGTACCTGCACAGGCTGATTTGCTTGAGCATTGTGTCGCTGGACAGTCAGTTCTAGTGACCGGGGCGGGTGGTTCGATTGGCTCCGAACTATGTCGGCAGATCCTCGCGCTCAAGCCAACGACTCTGCTGCTGTTCGAGCATAGCGAATTCAATCTTTATAGCATTTTATCCGAACTTGAACCTCGAATTGCTCGCGAGTCGCTGTCGGTTCGATTGCTACCTATCTTGGGTTCGGTACGGGATCAGGACAAGCTACTGGACGTGATGAAGACGTGGAATGTCGACACGGTCTACCACGCGGCGGCTTATAAGCATGTGCCAATGGTGGAGCATAATATTGCTGAAGGCGTCTTGAACAACGTGATCGGAACGCTGAACACCGCGCAGGCCGCGCTACAAGCAGGTGCATCGAATTTTGTATTGATTTCGACGGACAAGGCTGTGCGTCCCACCAATGTGATGGGCAGTACCAAGCGCCTTGCTGAGCTTACCTTACAAGCCCTTAGTCGTGAGCTGGCGCCTGTGCTGTTCGGCGATAAGGCCAACATCTCACGTGTTAATAAAACCCGTTTTACGATGGTCCGTTTCGGTAACGTACTGGGGTCATCCGGTTCGGTTATTCCACTGTTCCATAAGCAGATCAAATCAGGTGGGCCCTTAACCGTTACGCATCCGAAGATCACGCGTTATTTCATGACAATTCCCGAGGCCGCTCAGTTGGTAATTCAGGCGGGGTCCATGGGGTTGGGCGGAGACGTTTTCGTGCTGGATATGGGGGAACCCGTAAAGATTATCGAGCTGGCGGAAAAGATGATTCATCTCTCTGGTCTGAGTGTCCGTTCGGAAAAGAACCCCCACGGTGATATTTCAATCGAATTCACGGGCCTGCGACCAGGCGAGAAACTCTACGAAGAGTTGCTGATTGGCGACAATGTCGTCGCGACCCAGCATCCTATGATCATGAGTGCCAACGAGGACCATTTGCCCTGGGACGCGCTCAAGCTCAAGCTGGCCGAGTTGTTGACCGCCATCGAACAGGATGACTACAGCAGGGTCCGTCAACTGCTTCGCGATACCGTCAGTGGCTACGCTCCGGACGGAGAAATTGTCGATTGGATTTATCAGCAGCGTCGCCTTGAACCCTGATTGTTACATAAGCTGTAACATACACATTTTTGACAACGATACGTCATCGCCTAAGTTTGAGAGGCAGCCTCGGAAAAGCTGCTTCTCTTAACGATGTCATGGAGCGTCATTTATGCGTACAGGCTATTTCTACTCTTTGATCTTTGCCCTTCTGACCAGCGCCTCGATTGTGGCTGTCGCCGCCCCAGCAGCCAAACCCGAGTCGGTGGCTACGCCACCGTCAGTGGAACAGCCGGCCAAAACGCAGAGCGCCAAGGTGGACTTAAACGGGGCGGATGCTGCAACGCTGCAGCGTGAGTTGTCAGGGATAGGCAAGGGCAAGGCAGAAGCGATTGTTGCATACCGAGAAAGTAATGGTCCATTCTCTTCGGTGGAAGAGTTACTGGAAGTTAAGGGGATCGGCAAAGCTATTCTCGACAGGAACCGTGACAAGCTCGAGGTGAATTGAGTGTGTAATTGAAGGCGGGCCGGTCGAATTGATCGGCCTTTTTACTTTCTGGTCGGTATAAATTTTTAACCGATGTAAAAATGTTTCGTTGTTGGCGGCGCCATTAATTTTTTCTATGCGAGCCGGCAAGGCCTGAGATTAGATATACCTTTGAGTAACTGCCTCATAGCGTAAGCTCAGATGCAAGCACAATGGAGTTCTTCATGTTAGGCATCAACATGTGTATCGACTTTCGTCGAGTTTCATCAGGTGGCAGCACGTCTTAACCGGCGTCAACTAAGGGGCTGTAATCGCACGCTGATTTTATTCACTCGATGCGCCTTTGACGAGTGGGGATGCGCAATTTGATGGACGCAGACTTTACTGAATCTCAACAGGTGCGGATTTAAAATTAGTCTCGGTTGGTTTCGTACAGAGTCTAGTACTGGGCGCTATGAGTCTGGTCGAAGAATAATAACCAAGGACGGCTGGTAGCATTAGATAGGTGAAATATTTTCCAAAAACAAGAAGAATAAAGCACGAAAGCATTGCAGAGAAAATAAATGCCTGCCCTGCATCTGATCTGCCTTTTAGGGTGATATTCATGCCAGTTGTGGATAAAGGGATAAGGATTAAAATAAGGAAATAAATAAATCCAAAAAGGCCCAAGTCTAGCCATGCAGATAATATGTTGTGTATGTAGTAGCCCTTTTCGTATTCTCCATAATTCCCAAGAATAGGATTGTCCATTATTTTAGAGAACCCTTGTTCGGAAAGCTGATCTCGCACCGTCGATGAATTATCGTTACTTAAATTTAGGAGTAGTGTCACCCTGTTCTCTGGAAGATTAATGATGCCAGAATAAAGTGTGGCTGAGAGAGTGAAAATTAGAACTATCGAAGAAATGACAGAAAACATTTTAATCCGTGATCTGCATACTTCGAACGATACGATGAATATTAGTAGGCCGATAAACTCACTTCGAGCGCCGTTCACGTACAAAGCATATGTTATAGCGGGATAGGTAAGTATTCGTAATATTCTAGTTTGTGTGCTTGAGATTGCGACAATTACACAGAGTAAGTAGTACAGTGCAAAACCTTGATAGCTGGAGATGTTTTCTGTTTTTCCGGATATTGATCTTATGGAAAATACCCCCTCTTCCATAAAATAAAATATGCATGTCGTCATGGCTAAAACCGAAAGCCATAACAAAAACTTTGATGCTGTCGACTGTCGGGTCATTCCCTTAAATACCAAATAGACAGCAGCGGATTGGATAATTGACGCAAGATGCCAGGCTAAATATTTACTGTCATCCATGAGGATCGCGTTAAAAATGGCGATTCCAGCGAAGTAGAGTAGAAATCCAAAATAAGCAGTATCAAACGTCTGTAATTTGAGGTTTTTCAATGTGTCTAAGGCGTATCGCGCACCGAGTAATATAAACAGCGCAGCGCATGCCACGCCGAAGTAACCGCCCGCAAACGCTGGTATGAGTCCAGTACCTACGCAAACCTGATAGAAAAATGCACCAGGAAACAAAGCTAGCATTGAAAGTAGAGCGAGGCGATCAGTAGTGGGACGCGATGTTTTCATAGGTCAGCATAAAAGGTGACAAGCAGTGTGGGCGCTTTGAGCGCCGCCAAGGTAGCGATCTTGAAGCTCTCTATCGCTAAGGTCTTGATGGTCATGTTCTCATCCTTGGGATCCGTTCGTGGCGATTACTGCCATTCAAAAAATGACGCATTTTACATGGGTTTTTAGGATTATGTGGGCTTCGATAAGAATTTACCATTGAGCTGGCCTGCTTCCTGTCCTCCGGTGGAAGGGGCGGGTTTTTTCAAGCCGCTACAGCCCGTATACTGCGCAGCATTTTTCGCGACGGGATACGCATAGGAATGATTGTCAAAGCTGCGATACAAACCTCATCGGGCTATAAGCCCTTTATTGACGGGCTTAGGGCTCTGTCGATTTTGGCTGTCGTGGGCTATCACGCCGGTATCACACAGATATCCGGTGGCTTTATTGGGGTTGACGTTTTCTTTGTTATCTCAGGTTTCTTGATCGTCACCCATATCCTGAGTGCCATTCAATCTGCCTCCTTTTCCTTTGGAGAGTTTTGGGCTAGGCGCGCGCTTCGAATCCTGCCGCCTTACCTTTTGATCATATTCGCATGCTCCGTTGTAGCGCCGTTTATCCTCATCCTCCCTAAAGAATTGACGGAGTTCGGTAATCAGGTTGCGTATTCAGCAGCAATGCTCGTCAATCATTATTTCCTAGGGCAGCAGGGCTATTTTGACGGCCTAGCCGACACGAAGCCGTTGCTTCATTTGTGGTCTCTCGCTGTCGAGGAACAATTCTATCTCATTGCTCCTATCTTTATATTCGGGCTATTTGCGCTCACCAGGAAACGTACGCCGTTGCAGGCTGTAACGATCTGCGGATTAGTGGTGCTCTCCATCTTCACCCTGTCACTGTATGGCAGCATGAGCCTCAGCGGAGGTGGCGCAGGCAAAAACTATGCTTTTTTCTTGATGCCACTCCGTGCTTGGGAATTCATTGCTGGCGGATCGATCGCATTTTTAGTGCCGCTTGCACAGAGGATCCCTCGTTTCGTCGTTGAGGTGGCGGCGTGCCTTGGGTTATGGTTGATCGGATACTCAATTTTCACTTATTCTGGTTCGAGTCCCTATCCTTCATGGCGGGCGATCTACCCAGTCTCTGGCGCCGCGCTCATCATTCTTTGCGGAGTGGTTAACCCGGGCATTCTTGTGGCGCGCGCGCTAGCACTTAGGCCATTCGTTGCTATTGGACTTGTTTCGTACGCATGGTACCTGTGGCATTGGCCTCTTCTCACCTTTGGGCGGATTTATAATTTTGGTGAGCGCATCCTTCCATTCGACATTGCAATGGTTGCTATATCGTTGCTTTTGGGCTGGGCTACCTACGCGCTGCTGGATAAAAAAATTCTTGCCTGGAGAAAACGCCTAAAGGGCGGTGCCGGCTGGGGCCATACAGCAATGTCGATTTCATTGTGCATACCCCTTGGGGCGGCAGGATGGTACATGTCAAACGAGTACGCTCCGTCGGTAGCGAAAAGTTTTACAGAGGCGCAAACCCCAAAGCCGGCGACGCGTGCCGGGGTTTGCGATCTTCACTTTGTTGCAAGCCCGGACGCATGTGTCGACTCGGCCAAAAATAAAACATTAGGGCTTTTGATTGGTGACTCCCACGCCGATGCTGCATACCGAGGCCTATCAAAGCACGCTGTTGAAAATGGTGCTGTGATTGCCACCATGTCTTCCGGTGGTTGTGCCGCTCTTCTGGATGTTCATGTGAACAATCCAGATATAGCGATGCAGGGCCGCTGCGAGAAAGGTCGGGAGAATGCCTTGTCGATGGTGGGGGACAAGATAAAGCCGAAGTTTGCGGTACTTTTTTCGAGCTGGACAATCTATGCCGGTCGCGGAAGGTACTCTTTAAGCGAGCCTGGAACGACCACACCTTTCCCAAATACTCAGGCTGGATTCATTCAAAAGCTCCGAGGCACCTATGACTACCTTAGGGCGCAGGGTGTTGAAAGGATATTGGTTATTGCTCCTGTGCCTATATTCAAAGCACCTGCTCCGCCTTGCGTGATGCGAACAGACCGATACATGCTTGATCGCGACACGCATTGCTCAATTACTCGCACTTCAGCTGACAAAGAACGGAATGATGTTGTTTCTTGGATTCGTGAATCAATTGCAGGGGAAAATAATGTCAGAATTATCGATCCTGTTAATAATTTTTGTGACGAAAAAAAATGCAGGAGTTATGGCGAGGAGGGTGTTTTGTACGTTGATACAAACCATATAGGTGATGCTGGTTTGGAGCGAATATATAAGTCCGAAGAGCTAGCTTTCGACTGGTTGTTTGGGGAAAAATAGATATTTTATTGGCCGCATTTAATGGGTTATTCAATTAAAAAGCCGACTTTAAGCTAATGCTGTTCATTTAGGCAGAGCAGCCATTCGATCCACTGGATACCGGGCTTCAATATCTTCACCGTCCTTGGCTGTCTGGCCTAGGGTGGTGATTCAGAAACGGCAGGGGTGAACCGTATTTCTGACGCTCGACCAAAAGCTCCTGCGGCTTTGTTAGCTTTGGGGCGAATGCTGTAGGCAAGGGGAATGTATCTGATCCGTGAAGCACACCTACCGCTACGCGTGCTTCCATCAACGGGGCTTTTTTGGTGAGTAGTTCCACGGCAAAAAGGCTTCGTGAGTGCCTGGGTAGGGGGCGCATGTCTTGGATTACACCCCTAAGGTAACAAACCTTGGAGTCAGAACCTTGTGCAGGCGATTGTGCCAGAGGTCGAACTTATCCAGGTAACCAGTTCAGTTCCTGCGCCGTCAACACGAATGGTTCGTCCCGTTCATCGGGGGAGGCTTTGAATCGCTTGGACTCCTGACGCTTTAGCAAAGGGGCGGAGCCGGTTGAATCCCGGTACAACAATTTTGAAAACGGCCTCGATCCCCTGTTCGATCAGCGCACCCAAGCCATCTATGGATTTTCGAAGGTCTACCGACTCGTAGAGATAGAGTTTTTAACGCAGGCATTGGGAGCATCCGGGATCATTTGGCGGCCTTGAATGTTGGGGGAGGGGTTACGACATCAAGCTGACGTGGAAATGAAGCGCATGCCCAATGAATTGTCGCCGTCATCGACGACAGCGACAGGGCGATGATCAAGCTGGCTGCCTGCCAAGCCTACGTCCATGAAGTGGTGGCAAGAAATGATATGAGCAAATCCGTAGCCAGCGGCGTTTGTGGTGTCATAATTCAGCCTTTTCACGCAGGCGGGTTTTTTGATGAACCGTAGGAGCTTTCTGATATCGGCAGGGGTTGTTGCAGCGTTCACTTCAGTTCCTCTAATTCGGCGTTATATGCCGAATCGACCATTGAACATTCGTAACGCATACAGTCTTTGGTATAATCGCCCGGCTGTCGCTGAAGTCTTTGGGGGGTTCTGCATTGGTTATATCAGCTCAGCCGGTGATGTGCTGGTATCTGAAGTCAGTGAGCAATTGCTTGTTAATAGGACCGTCAAGTTACATACTTTCGATGGGGCTAGCGACCATGGTTCTCCGTCGCTATTGAAAATCCCTTCAGGGAAATATGCCGGTCACGTAATTGCTTGTTTCAGCAACCATTCTTCGCCGTTGTTCTTCGCTCGCACATCACGCCCAGAAACAATTGGTGAGTGGGGAAAGGTTCGCATAATCGACGGTGGGCGCTCGACCTATGTTTCGTTGGCAGCGTTGCCAGACGGAAAAATCGTTCTTATGCATACACTACAAGAGCGTGTTGGGCAGTACTCAGCAGGTGAGTGGCGTAAAGTCGTGGCAAGAACTTCGGAGGACGGTGGCGATACCTGGAGCAACCCCATACTGATCGCAGGTATTGGGCCAGGCACTTTCCCATATTCAACGGCGTTGTCAACTTCGGTCAATGGGCGTTGCGCGATGACATACGCCATATACTCAGCCACGGAGAAACGTCATCAAGGTCTGACGGTGCTCATCACTGGCGATGCCTTTCAAACAAAAATCGAGATACCTATCGAACTCGGAGACTTTGCACTGGCGGACACTGTTCCATTTGAGACCAAGTGGGTTTCTGAAAGCGTTTTGTCGGTGTCCTACACCCAAATGAGTGAAGCTCGGCAGGTCGGGCTCAGCAGAGTTATTCTGGTGGATGTGGAGAATCGGCGGTGCCTCTCTAATAGAGAGATTGCTGACGTGGCGGTCCATACTTACGCTGGCGGATCGGCAATTACGGACGATGGGCTCTTTGCTGTTTTTTCCCCTAAAAGCGGCGGATTGGTTAGAAAAGACTTAACGACTGGACATGTGCTCGAACTGCTTAAGAATGGGAGATTCGCTTCTCCGACGCTGGTAAGGGTCAACGATCAGTCACTGATTGTTGTGCTGAAGAATCCGTTGATCAAAACCACACGAGACTTCTCGGGGGAACTCTTTATCATGCCGGCGACATAGCAAGAAAATTAGCGTTCTAATATTACTGTAGTGATATCCAACACTAACCTATTGAAGTCGCGCCTACCAAACGAAAGCCGCTTTTCTGAGCGGCCTATAAGAGTAACCGAGAGGTGGCCTTGTTTGCGTCTTGAGCTTGGGCTTGAGCAAACTTTTTTAGTGTTTTTGCCAAACGACCAGGGGACCTATTCCTTCAGGTAGGCGCTCGTCTTGATATAAACCAAACATCATTGGTGTGCCCGCTGATAGTGCTTCGTTATATTGTCATCGGCATGATCCAGCAGAGCCTTAATTTACTTCTGCGGAAACTCTACTGTTCCTCTGCGCCTTACTCTTGGCTCGTAGCAACGAAGTAATAATGCTCAATTCTGTGAATCCTGCATCGTTGAGGTTTTCTTACTCATCGACAACAATGCGGTGGAAAGAGCGATCAAGCTGTTTGTATAGGACGCAAACCGAGGCTGCGTAGCGATATGTTCAGGAGCGCCACCGCCACCGCCAACGTGCACATCTATAGTCGGGTTCAATTTTCCCAAGCTCGACTAGGTTGGGGGAAAGCGCTTACCGCGAACACCATCCGCGAAGCGCTACAACGTCTCGGCCAGGAAGGGCTGACCCATTGTGTGCGCAACAAAGAGGTGATGCGCAGCCCATTACTTGATGAGTTTTTCACCAATGTGGTTGCACAACTGCGTCTGGTATTTAGCTCCGCACCCGACGAGGCGTGTTTCCAGGCGCCGTGGCTAGCGCGTGACCGGTACATCCACGATTGCCTGGCCGAGGGCGACAAGCTTGCGGCCCACGAAGCCATGAGCCTTTACCTCGATGATTCCGAGCAACTGCTAACTCCCACCCATCACCACTGATCAAGGACCCGCGCCATGTACAAAGACTACCCAGCCGCCTACCAGGTCAGCAAAGGTTCAGCCCTGCAAGTGGACAAACCCTTCTACGACCGCATCCGCACCGCTCAAGACAAGCGCACGCTGATCGAACAGTTCGAGGTACCCATCCGCACCGGCCGCGCTTGGCACGTACCTGCCGGTCATGTGTTCCGCGTCACGACCCCGGTGGGCCCGCAGGTAGGAGACTTCAACGTCTGGAATGCCCATGATCCACGGGAACGCTTGTGGGCAGCGCGCACGCGCCAGCTTCAAGGCGCCCACGTCAGCACCCATGATCGGTTGTGGTCGAACCTGCCATTCCTGCGGCCCTTGGTGACCATCACCGATGACAGTCTGGCCGGCTATGGCATCGACGAGCATGGTGGACGGCTGCACGATCTACTGGGGACGCGCTGTGATCCGTATGTGAACAGGATGCTGACGGGGGAGGACTTCCATCATCACTGTCACTCGAACCTGACCCGGGCGGTGTTGCCCCACGGCCTGACGGAGTTCGATGTGCATGACGTGCTGAATATTTTCCAGTGCACGGGGCTTAATCATGACGACATGTACTTCATGAAGGCCTGTCCGGCGCAGAAGGGCGATTACCTGGAGTTTTTTGCCGAGATTGATTTGTTGTGCGCCCTGTCCACCTGCCCGGGTGGTGACCTGTCGCTGGCGATGTGGGGGCCGGATGCGCAGGATCCCCTTAGCGTCTGTCGCCCGCTGGGGGTTGAGATCTATCGGTTGGAGGATTCATTGCTGGAGGGCTGGAGCCAGCCTGAGCGTGCGGCGTACAGGGGGTTGCATGGCTTGCATATCGCCAAGGCAGATTGGGAGAAGTGATGCAGTAGGTGCTGGCTTTTTTGTGGCGAGGGGATTTATCCCCGCTGGGGCGCGCAGCGGCCCTCTTTCAAAAACCCAACCAGTTCATCAGGCACACTGGGTTGTAGGTTTTGGGGCTGCTGCGCAGCCCAGCGGGGATAAATCCCCTCGCCACAAAAGCGCTGAGTAGTGAGGTAATCAACGATCCTTGGCTTCCTTCGCATCCATTTCCGCATTGCGCTCGGCAACGCGCTTGCGTTGCTCATCGGTCAACTCGACCTTGTGGGCGGTGTCGCGCAGCATCATCAGACCACCTACGATCGAGCCGATTGCAACAATCAGAATCAACCAGGCATACCAGGGCATAGGGTTCTCCTTGAGGGGGCGATGGACGGACGAACATTTCGCCGATCCATCGCACCTACCACTTATGAGCGAAGGTTGTTCGCAGTGGTTCAATACTACGCCCGTTCGGTCGGATTCACCTCAAAGCCCGGTCAGCATCGCATCGGCGGGAGCGTCTGCACGCAGTTGTGCGGTGAGGATGAAGTAGACGAAACCCACCGCCATGAAGCCTAGGAAGATCAGCCCGATCAGCGCGTTGAACCAGGCCATCGCCACCAGGCACACCACGGCCAGTGCCAGGGCGATGCCCGGCACGATCGGATAGCCCGGTGCGCGGAAAGTACGTTCCAGGTTGGGTTCGGTTTTACGCAATTTGAACAGGCTGAGCATGCTCATGATGTACATGACGATGGCGCCGAACACGGCCATGGTGATCATCGCCGCGGTCAGGGTCATGCCGCCGAGGTTGATCAGGCCGTCGCTGTAGATCGCCGCTATGCCGATCAGTCCACCAGCGATGATGGCCCGGTGCGGGGTCTGGAAGCGTGACAGTTTGGCCAGGGAGGCGGGCAGGTAGCCGGCGCGGGCCAGGGCGAAGAACTGGCGCGAGTAGCCCAGGATGATGCCGTGGAAACTCGCCACCAGGCCGAACAGGCCGATCCACACGAGCATGTGCAGCCAGCCGGAGCTTTCACCGACCACGGTTTTCATGGCTTGGGGCAGGGGATCGTTGATGTTCGACAGGGTGCGCCAGTCGCCGACGCCGCCGGCAAAGAACATCACGCCCATCGCCAGGATTACCAGGGTCAGGATGCCGCTGATGTAAGCCTTGGGAATCGTGCGTTTCGGATCCTTGGCTTCTTCGGCGGCCATGGCCGCGCCTTCGATGGCCAGGAAGAACCAGATGGCGAAGGGAATCGCGGCGAACATGCCGGCGATGGCCGGTGCGCCGAATACATCGGAACCGGCCCAGCCGTTCAGGGCAAAGCTGCTGAAACTGAACGCCGGGGCCACGACGCCCATGAATACCAGCAGTTCGGCTACCGCCAAGACGCAGACAATCAGCTCGAATGTCGCGGCCAGCTTGACCCCGAGGATGTTCAGGCCCATGAATACGATATAGGCGCCGACCGCTGCGTGTTTCGGATCCAGCGCCGGGAATTGCACGTTCAGGTAGGCGCCAATGGCCAGGGCAATGGCCGGCGGGGCGAAGACGAATTCGATCAGCGTCGCCAGCCCGGCGATCAACCCGCCTTTTTCGCCGAAGGCCCGACGGCTGTAGGCAAACGGCCCGCCGGCATGGGGAATGGCGGTGGTCAGTTCGGTGAAGCTGAAAATGAAGCAGGTGTACATGGCCGCGACCATGAATGACGTCACCAGAAAGCCCAGCGTCCCGGCCACGCCCCAGCCGTAGCTCCAGCCGAAATACTCGCCGGAAATCACCAGGCCGACGGCAATACCCCATAAATGCAGGGTGCCCAGGGTGGGTTTGAGTTGTGTGTTCATCAGTGGCTCCCCTCGATCCATAGCAAAAGCGCTGGGGAGGGGCAGTGCAGTGGGCGTGCCAGTGTGGCGAGGGCGGTCGTAATGGGTGAAATCGTGTCGTATCGGGGATGTTCGCTGCCGGATGGCTTGGTTTTGTGCCCCAGTTCAGAGCGTCGGCGCCTGGGCTGGCCTCATCGCGAGCAAGCTCGCTCCCACAGGAGGGCTTCAGTGAACACAAATTCTCTATTCACCACAGATCCCATGTGGGAGCGAGCTTGCTCGCGATGAGGCCAGCCCAGCCAACACTTTTTACGGATTCTTTATCCGCCAACCTATCTCTCGATCTCGTTCCTTTACAGCCTCCCTGTCGACAATCACTCCACACACGGCACGACGCCGTACCACGGAGAAATCCCATGAATGTTCTGGATGGGGTGTCGCTGCTGCTGGCAGTGGCGCTGTTCATTTATCTGCTGGTTGCGCTGTTGCGCGCCGATCGGAACTAGGAGCGGCTATGCACGGTTATGACTACGGGCTGATCCTCGGCTTTTTCGCCCTGGTGCTGATTCCAGCACCGTTTCTGGGGCGTTTTTACTACCGGGTGATGGAAGGCCAGCGTACTTGGCTTTCGCCGATCCTCGGCCCGGTGGAGCGCGGTTGCTATCGCCTGGCCGGTGTCGACGCCACCGTTGAGCAGAGCTGGCAGAAATACACCCTGGCCTTGCTCGCCTTCAACCTGGCGGGTTTTGTCTTGCTGTTCGCCATTCTGCTGCTGCAGGGATATTTGCCGCTAAATACCGAGCAACTGCCCGGCATGGAGTGGACCCAGGCCTTCAACACGGCCGTGAGTTTCATGACCAACACCAACTGGCAGTCCTACAGCGGTGAAGCGTCCTTGAGCTACCTGAGCCAGATGGTCGGCCTGACCGTGCAGAACTTCGTCAGCGCCGCCACCGGCCTGGCCGTGCTCGTGGCGTTGTGTCGCGGCATCGGGCGCAAGTCCGCTGCGACGCTGGGTAACTTCTGGGTCGATATGACCCGCGCCACTCTCTACGGGCTGTTGCCGCTGTGCCTGCTGCTGGCATTGTTCCTGGTCTGGCAGGGCGTACCGCAGACCTTTGCGCACTATGTGCACGGGGTCACGCTGCAGGGCGTCGACCAGGTCATCCCGCTGGGGCCGGCCGCCAGCCAGATCGCGATCAAGCAATTGGGCACCAACGGTGGCGGTTTCTTCGGCGTCAACTCGGCGCATCCGTTCGAAAACCCGACGGCATGGAGCAACCTGTTCGAAGTCGCTTCGATCATCCTGATTCCCGCCGCGCTGGTGTTCACCTTCGGTCATTACGTCAAGGACCTGCGCCAGAGCCGGGCGATCATCGCCTGCATGCTTGCCCTGTTCCTGATTGGCGGCGCCACGTCACTGTGGGCCGAATACCAACCCAACCCGGCCCTGAACAACCCGGCCGTCGAGCAAGCGGCACCGCTGGAAGGCAAGGAGGCGCGCTTCGGCACCACCGCCACGGTGCTGTGGTCGGTGACCACCACGGCGGCTTCCAACGGCTCGGTCAACGGTATGCACGACAGTCTCAACCCACTCAGCGGCATGGTGTCGCTGGTGAACATGATGGTCGGCGAGGTGATCTTCGGCGGCGTTGGGGCCGGGCTCTACGGAATGCTGTTGAACGTGTTGATCGCGGTGTTCCTGGCCGGCTTGATGATCGGTCGCACCCCGGAATACCTGGGCAAGAAGCTGGGCGCCCGGGAAGTGCAACTGTTGGTGGCAACCCTGCTGGTGATGCCCGTCAGCGTGCTGGTGCTGGGGGCCGTCGCCGCAAGCCTGCCCGGGCCGGCCGCAGCGGTGAGCAATCCGGGTGCCCATGGTTTCAGCCAGTTGTTGTACGCCTACACCTCGGCGGGGGCGAACAACGGTTCGGCATTCGCCGGGTTTGGCGCTAACACACCTTTCCACAACCTGATGCTGGGCCTGGGCATGTTGATCGGCCGGTTCGGCTACATCCTGCCGGTGCTGGCATTGGCCGGTAGTTTGGCCTTGAAGAAGACCGCGCCGATTGGCCAGAACAGTTTTCCCACCCACGGCCCGCTGTTCGTGACCCTGTTGACCGTGACCATCCTGTTGGTGGGCGGCTTGACCTTCCTGCCGACCCTGGCCCTGGGGCCGATTGCCGAACACTTGAGCCTGGGCTTCTGAGGGATATGAAGATGAATATGCCGATGAGCAAAACCGTCGCCGCCAAGGCACCGGAACAACCGAAGACCCACCTGTCGGCCCTCTGGCGGCCGGCGCTGGTGCAAGCCTTCGTCAAGCTCGATCCACGCCAGTTGCACCGCGCACCGGTGATGCTGGTGGTGGAACTGACCGCGATCCTCACCACCGTGTTGTGCTTCATCCCCGACAGCGCCGTGCCGACGTTTGTCGCCGCGCAAATTGCGCTGTGGCTGTGGTTCACCGTGCTGTTCGCCAACTTCGCCGAAGCCTTGGCCGAAGGCCGCGGCAAGGCCCGGGCCGACAGCCTCAAGGCCGGCAGCGAAGGCCTCAACGCACGTCGCCAGACCGCGAGCGGTTTTGAAATCATCCCCGCCACCCGATTGCGCAAAGGCGATGTTGTACGCGTCGAGGCCGGCGACATGATCCCGGGCGACGGTGAAGTGATTGAAGGCATTGCTGCGGTCAATGAGGCGGCGATCACCGGCGAATCGGCGCCGGTCATCCGCGAGTCCGGCGGCGATCGCTCGGCCGTCACTGGCAATACGCGGCTGGTCTCCGACTGGTTGCTGATACGCATCACCAGCAATCCCGGCGAATCCACCCTGGACCGCATGATCGCCTTGGTTGAAGGCGCCAAGCGCCAGAAAACACCGAACGAGGTGGCGCTGGATATCCTGTTGATCGGCCTGACGCTGATCTTCCTGTTGGTGGTGGTGACGCTGCAACCGTTCGCCCATTTCGCCAACGCCAGCCTGCCGCTGGTGTTTCTGGTGGCGCTGCTGGTCACCTTGATACCCACCACCATCGGCGGGCTGCTGTCGGCCATCGGCATCGCCGGGATGGACCGGTTGGTGCGCCTGAACGTGATCGCCAAATCCGGCCGTGCGGTCGAGGCGGCGGGGGATGTGCATGTGCTGATGCTGGACAAGACCGGCACCATCACCTTTGGCAATCGTCGCTGTACAGCGGTCTATGCCGCCCCCGGTGTGAGTGCCAAGGAACTGGCCGAAGGCGCGCTGTTCGCCTCGTTGGCTGACGAGACGGCCGAGGGCAAGTCCATCGTCGAGTACCTGCGAGGTTTGCATTCACAGCCCGAGCCTGGCGTCGAAGCGCTGACGGCCGTGCCGTTCAGTGCTGAAACCCGTTTGTCCGGGGTCGACTATCAGGGCCGTATCTACCGCAAGGGCGCCGTGGACTCGTTGCTGGATTTCATCGGCTTTGCACGCAATGAGTTGCCGTCGGCACTGGCGCGGGAGGTCGACAAGATCGCCCAGAGTGGCGGCACGCCGTTGCTGGTGTGCGTGGACGGCAAGCTGCTCGGCGCGATCCACCTCAAGGATGTGGTCAAGCCCGGCATCCGCGAGCGCTTTGCCGAGCTGCGCAAGCTGGGGATTCGCACGGTGATGGTCACCGGCGACAACCCGTTGACCGCCGCGGCGATTGCCGCCGAGGCCGGTGTCGATGACGTGCTGGCAGAGGCCACGCCGGAGAAAAAACTGGCGCGTATCCGTCATGAGCAAAATGACGGTCGGCTGGTGGCCATGTGCGGAGACGGTGCCAACGACGCCCCGGCCCTGGCCCAGGCCGATGTCGGCATGGCGATGAACGACGGCACCCAGGCCGCGCGGGAGGCGGCCAACATGGTCGACCTCGACAGCGACCCGACCAAACTGCTGGACGTGGTGCAGATCGGCAAGGAACTGCTGGTGACCCGTGGGGCGCTGACCACCTTTTCCATCGCCAATGACATCGCCAAGTACTTCGCGATCCTGCCGGCGCTGTTCGCCTCGATTTATCCACAGCTCGGCGTGTTGAACGTGATGCACCTGAGCAGCCCGCAGAGCGCGATCCTGTCGGCCATCGTCTTCAACGCATTGATCATCGTCGTACTGATCCCCCTGGCCTTGCGCGGCGTGCGAGTGCACGCGGCAAGTGCGGCGGCGCTGTTGCGACGCAATCTGTTGATCTATGGCCTGGGCGGGATCGTGGTGCCGTTCGTGGGGATCAAGGCGATCGATATGTTGCTGACGGCGTTGGGTCTGGTTTGAGTCGTTGTGGCAGGTGAGGCCGTTGTGGCGAGGGAGCTTGCTCCCGCTGGGCTGCGAAGCAGCCCCAAAAAGCTGAATGCTATCTGCCCTGCACACCGCATTCGCTGATTTTCAGGGCTGCTGCGCAGCCCAGCGGGAGCAAGCTCCCTCGCCACAAATAGGTATGCCTGGAAATCAGCTGTTTTCTTATTCGAGGGTTTTGAGATGTCCACTCTGATTCGCCCGGCCTTGAGCCTGTTATTCCTGATGACCTTGATCACCGGTGTCGCGTACCCGCTGGTGGTCAACGGCGTGGCGCAAGTCGCCTTTCCCGTCCAGGCCAATGGCAGTTTGGTCGTCGATGCCGCCGGCAAGGTCCGTGGTTCGACGCTGATCGCCCAGGATTTCACCGGCGATGCCTGGTTTCATCCACGGCCATCGGCCGGTGCCTTTGCCACGGTCGCCAGCGGCGCCAGCAACTTTTCCCCGAGCAATCCGGCCCTGGCCACCCGAGTGATCGATGACGCTCACCAACTCCTGGTGCCCGGCCAGGGCCCGGTGCCGCTGGCATTGCTGACCACCTCCGCCAGCGGGCTGGATCCGCACTTGCCTCCGGCGGCGATTGCCTATCAACTGGCGCGTGTCGCCGCAGCGCGCAACCTGCCGGCCTCGACCTTGCAGCAACTGCTTGACGACAACACCGAGCAACCCTTGGTGGGACCTCCAGTGGTGAATGTACTGGCGCTGAACCTGGCCCTGGAAAAACTGTAAAACCTGTGGGAGTAGCGCCTGTGGGAGCAAAGCTTGCTGCAGCAAAAGCCTGCTGTAGCAAAGCTTGTGGGAGCAAAGCTTGCTCGCGATCAAGGCGACACGGTTCAACTGATGAACCGCGTTATCGTTCATCGCGAGCAAGCTTTGCTCCCACAGGTCCAGCTCCCATAAGCTTTGCTCCCACAGGTCCAGCTCCCACAGGCTTTGCTCCCACAGGTCCAGTTCCCATAAGCTTTGCTCCCACAGGTCCGACTCCCCACAGGGTGTTTGATCAATATTTGAAAGAGATTTCCACGCCATGAGCGACTCCGGCCGCGCCGACGCACTGTTAGCCAATCTGCCCCGCAACGACCGTGGTCGACTCAAGGTCTTTCTTGGCGCGGCCCCAGGTGTCGGCAAGACCTACGCCATGCTGCAAGCGGCCCACACCCAACTGCGTCAAGGCGTGAAGGTCATCGCCGGAGTGGTGGAGACTCACGGTCGAAGCGAAACCGAAGCGCTGCTCGGCGGCCTGGCGCAGCAGCCGTTGGTGCGCTCGGAATATCGCGGTGTGATGCTTGAGGAAATGGACCTCGACGGCCTGCTCGCCGCCCACCCGACCCTGGTTTTGGTGGACGAACTGGCCCACAGCAACGCGCCCGGCAGTCGCCATGCCAAGCGCTGGCAGGACATTCAGGAACTGCTCACGGCTGGCATCGATGTCTACACCACCGTCAATGTCCAGCACCTGGAAAGCCTCAACGACCAAGTGCGCGGCATCACCGGTGTGCAGGTGCGCGAGACGTTGCCGGATTGGGTCCTGCAGGAGGCCGATGAACTGCTGCTGATCGACCTGCCACCGCGTGAGCTGCTGGAGCGCCTGCGTGATGGCAAGGTCTACGTGCCGGAACAGGCCCGGGCGGCGATCGATGCGTTTTTCACCCAGACCAACCTCACCGCATTGCGTGAGCTGGCCATGCAGACCGCCGCCGCTCAGGTCGACAATGACCTGGCCCAGGGTTATCGACAACTGGGCCAGGCCGCGCCCGCGGTACGCGGACGCTTGCTGGTGGGGGTGGACGGTGACGTGCAGGCTGAACGTTTGGTGCGTCATGCCAGCCGCGTTGCACAGCGTCGGCATCTGCCGTGGAGCCTGGTGCATGTGGACAATGGCAGCGCCCGTGACGAGCCCTCGCGCCAGCGCCTGCAGAATGCCCAGCAACTGGCCGAACGCCTCGGGGGTGAAGTGGTGCTGCTGCGGGCCGGCGAAGTGGCCAGGACGCTGATCCAGCATGCCAGCGAGCGTCGCGCCACGCTGCTGCTGGTGGGGCAGTCCCGGCCGCGTTTGCGGCGGCGGATGTTCGGCGGGGGGTTGGCTTCACGCTTGCTGCGCGATGCCCGGGGCCTGGAAATCAACGTGCTGGACAGCGATGAACAGCCCCGTCCCGCCCGCGTGCGTTCGAACGCCGTCCAGACCGGGTTCGACTATGTGTTGGCGCTGACCGCGACCGTGGCGGCCAGCGCATTGGCCTGGGGTATTTCAGGGTGGCTGGCGCTGCCCAATATCTCCCTGGTGTTCCTGATGGCGGTGCTGCTGGTGGCGGTACGCAGCAGCCTCGGCCCGGCGCTGGCCTGCGCGGCGATGTCGTTCCTGGCCTATGACTTCCTGTTCATCCCGCCGAATTTTTCCTTCACCATCCAGCGCGAAGAAGACGTGCTGACGCTGGTGTTTTTCCTGCTCATGGCCGCCCTGACTGGCAACCTTGCCGCTCGTCAGCGTCGCCAGTTGCAGGCCCTGCGCGACACCCAGCAGGAAACCGGCGAGTTGCTCGACCTGTCCCGCAAACTCACGGCCGCCACCGACCGCCAGGCGGTGATCAGCGCTGCGGCGCAGCACCTCAACGGTTGGCACGACTTGCAACTGTGCCTGCTCAACCGCGACAACCAGGGCGGTTGGAAAATCGAGAGCGGTGAGCCGTTGACGTTCACCGAGGCCGAGCGCGCGGCGGCCGACTGGTCCTGGCAGCATGATCAGCCGGCCGGCGCCGGCACTGGGACATTGCCTTCCGGGCGTTGGTGGTGGTGGCCATTGTCGGCGGAGGGCGGGCCGCTGGCCTTGCTGGGCGTATGCCCGAAAGAAGGCAAGCCGTTGAGTGGCCAGCGTCGGCGTTTGCTGGCGGCCCTCAGTCAACCATTGGCCCAGGCGTTGGCCCGGGCGCAACTGGCTCAGGATCTGGAAGCGGCGCGCCTGCACGGTGAAACCGAGCAACTGCGCAGCGCCTTGCTGGCTTCAGTGTCCCACGATCTGCGCACACCGCTGACCGCCATGCGCGGCAGCATCGACAGCCTGTTGGCGCTGGGGGAGGCGATCCCGTTGGCCGATCGCCGTGAACTGCTCGAAGGCACCCGCGATGAGGCCGAGCGGCTGGATCGCTACATCCAGAACCTGCTGGACATGACCCGTCTCGGTCACGGTGCCCTGAAGCTGGCGCGGGACTGGGTAGCACCGGCCGACATCGTCGGCAGCGCGCTGAACCGCCTGCGGGCGGTGTTGGCACCGCTGGCGCTCAGTGTCGAGGTGCCCGCTGAATTACCCTTGCTCTATGTTCATGCGGCGTTGATCGAACAGGCCCTGGTGAACGTGCTGGAGAACGCTGCGCGATTTTCGCCGGCCCAAGGGCGGCTGTTGCTGAGCGCCGGGGCGACCGACAGCGAAGTGTTTTTTGCCGTGGCCGACGAGGGGCCTGGGATCCCTGAAGAGGAGCGGGCGAAAATCTTCGATATGTTCTATACCGCCGCGCGCGGTGATCGGGGCGGGCAGGGCACGGGGTTGGGATTGGCGATCTGCCAGGGCATGGTCGGTGCCCATGGCGGGCGCATCAGCGTGGCCGATGGTCTCGACGGGCGCGGCACCTGCATCACGTTGCACCTGCCCTTGCAGGCACAACCGGGCATGGACGATGAAGCTTGAGCGGCGCTGAGTTACTCTCGTCCTACCTGCTTGCCTTTTCACCTGAGTGCAACGAACGAACCCCATGAGCCAGACCGCGACCCTTTTGGTCATCGATGACGAACCGCAAATCCGCAAATTCCTGCGCATCAGCTTGAGTTCCCAAGGCTACAAGGTGCTGGAAGCCGGCACCGGCGCTGAAGGCCTTGCCCAGGCGGCGCTGAACAAACCCGATCTGCTGGTGCTCGACCTGGGCCTGCCAGACATGGACGGTCAACAAGTGTTGCGCGAGTTTCGCCAATGGTCGGCGGTGCCGGTGCTGGTGCTCTCGGTACGGGCCAGCGAAGCGCAGAAGGTCGAGGCGCTGGACAACGGTGCCAACGATTATGTGACCAAGCCGTTTGGCATCCAGGAGTTCCTTGCCCGCATCCGCGCCTTGTTGCGCCAGGCGCCGGCGGGCGAGCCACAGGAAGCCGCGCTGAAGTTTGGCCCGCTGACGGTGGACCTGGCCTATCGACGGGTGCTGCTGGACGGCAGCGAAGTGGCCCTGACCCGCAAGGAGTACGCCGTACTGGCGCAACTGGCGCGCCACCCGGGGCGGGTCATCACCCAGCAGCAACTGCTCAAGGACATCTGGGGCCCGACCCACACCGAAGACAGTCACTACCTGCGGATCGTGGTCGGTCACCTGCGCCAGAAACTGGCCGACGACCCGACCCGACCGCGGTTCATTGTGACCGAGGCGGGGGTGGGGTATCGGTTGTTGGGGGAGGGTGCTGTTTAGCCAAAAAGTTTCAAGCCAAGCACTGTTGTGGCGAGGGGATTTATCCCCGCTGGGCTGCGAAGCAGCCCCAAAAAAAGCTTCAGACATGATTTTTACCTGACACACCGAGTGTTCAGGTTTTAGGGCTGCTTCGCAGCCCAGCGGGGATAAATCCCCTCGCCACAGGAGGCCTGCGATCACATTCAGTTCTGTTCACTCTCATACCGATCCAGGGTGTCGCTGGCAATCTCCCGCCCCAACGCGATCAACTCCGGCGCCTTGTAGAACTCGAAGAACCGGCACACCCGTTTCGGCACGTTGATCAGCACATCCGGTGGGTAACCGGCGATTTTGTACTGGGCCAGCGAGGTCTGCATCACTTCGAAGCTCTGGTTGATCAAGTCCAGCAACGACGCCGGGCCGACGTTGTCGATGATGAACGAGCCAGTGGCGGATTTCGGTGCGCCTTCGTTCTCTGGCGCGGCGGCCGGTTGTTGGCCTTCGGGCTCGGCCGAGTCGATCCACGGGTTGATGTCCGCCGCTTCGGCCTTCAGGGCTTCCTGCTCCAGCAGCAACAACTGCTCGGCCTGCTTGCGGCGAAACGGCAGGCGCGAACCCAGGGAGCTGACCAGGGTGTCGAAGCGCCGCCGGAACGCGGCGGGGCGCGGGATCACCGGTAATCGGTACTGTCTCTGGTTGGTGGCGTTGAGGTTGACCGCGATGATCAGGTCGCAGTGGCTCGACACCACCGGCACGATCGGCAACGGATTGAGCAGGCCACCATCCACCAACATGCGGTTGCCTTGCATCACGGGCGTGAACAGGCTGGGAATCGCCGCCGAGGCGCGCATTGCCTGATGCAGGCAACCTTCCTGAAACCAGATTTCCTGCTGGTTGGTCAGGTCGGTGGCCACGGCGGTGTAGGGAATGCGCAGGTCCTCGATATTGATGTCGCCGACGATCTTGTGGATCTGCCCGAAAACTTTCTCACCGCGAATCGCCCCCAGGCGAAAGCTGACGTCCACCAGCCGCAGGACATCCAGGTAGTCGAGGCTTTCGATCCAGTCGCGGTAATCCTTGAGCTTGCCCGCGGCATAGATTCCGCCGACGACAGCGCCCATGGAACAACCGGCGATGCAGGCAATGTCGTAGCCACGTCGTTCGATTTCTTCGATCACCCCGATATGGGCATAGCCTCGGGCGCCACCGGAACCCAATACCAATGCGACACGTTTTGTCATGACCCGGCCTCTTGTCGAACAGACTTCAACAATGCACCCATCGACGGCTCGGCTCAATCGTTGTGGTGCAGGCGTCGTTTTTTGACACGCCGGCGTGGCATTTGCGTATTCTCATCCACACTGAATTTACACGGTCGGGTCTTGGCACTTTTTGCCGGCGCGACCGTCTTACCAGCACGACTGTTTTCCTGACTTGAGGTGTAATCGATGAAAGCCCGGATCTGCCTGCCCCTGGTGGCATCCCTGATGGTTCTGGCCCTGGCCGGTTGCGCAGGCAAAACCGCTTACCGTGACAGCTGCGGCAGCCAACTCGACAGCGCCTGGCGTGAACTGGACCTGGCCAAGGCCGAAGGTTTTGCCGGCACCGTCAGCTACTCCAAGGCCCTGTCCCTGCTGACGGGCGCCAAGACCCAGCAGCAATTCGAAGCATTCGAAGGCTGCGCCAAGAAAGCCGAGAAGGCACGTTTCTACATCCGCGAGTCCCGCGCCGGACGATAAAGGCCGCGACAAGCAATCAGCGGCAAGCTACAAGGGAAGGATGCAAAATCGCTTTCCACTTGTAGCTTGCGGCTTGATGCTCAAGGCTGTGTACGGAGTACGTCCATGATTGATCGGCTGGTGGCCCGCATACTGGGCCTGGAAGTCCGCCTGTTGGCCTGTCAGGCCCGCCTGAATGCCCATACCGACAGCGAAGCGCTGCATGACCTGCGCACCACGGTTCGCCGTTTGCGCAGCCTGCTTCGTCCATTGCGTGGGTTGCCCGGCGTCGAACAACTGGAAACGGCTGCTTCGGCGGTCGGCACCCTGACCACGCCTTTGCGCGATAGAGAAGTGTTGGCCGCTTACCTGGAGCAGCATGGCCAGGCCGAGGCGGCGCGGCGACGCCAGGTGCAAATGGCCGAGGCTTATCCCGCCGTGGCCGCGAGTGTTGAACTGGCGCAGTTGCTGATGATCCTCGACGCCTTCCCGCGCTTCATTCGCGCCGCCCAGCGTGAGGGGTTGCTGAAGGGCTTGCGCAAACGCATCGAAAAGCGCCTGGACAAACAGTGGAAGAAACTCGGCGAAGCCCTGCGCGATCCAGCCCATGACCGCCATCGATTGCGCTTGCTGATCAAGCGCGTGCGCTACGCCATCGAAGCCTACCCAGAACTCGACCGCCTGCCCGAAGCAGCCATGCCCCGGCTCAAGTCCGCCCAGGCCGCGCTGGGCGATTGGCACGATTGCTGGCAATGGCTGGCCAGGGCCAAGGAAGAAACCGATCTGCACGCTTGTGTGCCCACCTGGCACGCCACGATGGACAAGGCTGAGGCCAGGTCCGACAAGGTGCTCGACAAGCTGCTTGTCAGTTGCTTCAAATAATCCTGAACCCAGCACATCCCCCTCTGTGGGTTGGGGTTAATTCAAAGACTGCGGCTTTTCTGTCAGTCTCTTTGGCCGGAATGAGCCCTGTGCCGCCAGCCCGGGCTGGTTAAGATCCGTTCATCTTTTTCCCTGTTTTCGAGGTCGTCATGCGCTTTTCCGATTTGATCGATGCCGTGCGCCGGCAGCCAGGTGCGGTGAGCATTGCGCCTGAGTGGGGCCAGGGGCGGGCCAGTTTTGGTGGGTTGGTGGCGGCACTGCAATATGAGGCGATGCGTGCCCAAGTGCCGGCGGATCGCCCGGTGCGCTCGCTGGCGATCACTTTTGTCGGCCCGGTCGAACCCGATGTGCCTGTCAGTTTCGAAGTCGACGTGTTGCGTGAAGGCAAGGCAGTGAGCCAGGTGCTGGGGCGCGCGGTGCAGAACGGCCAGGTGGTGACCGTGGTGCAAGGCAGTTTCGGCGCATCGCGCTCGTCCGTAGTGGCGGTGCAGGCCGACCCCGCGCCAGAATTCAAAAGCGTGGAGCAATGCCAGGAACTGCCTTACGTCAAGGGCATGACCCCGGAATTCATGCGGCACCTGGCGATGCGCTGGAGTGTTGGCGGCTTGCCGTTCAGCGGCAATAAATCCCGGAGCATGGGCGGCTGGGTGCGCTTGCGCGGCGATGTGCAGGAGGAGCCGCTGAACGAAAGTCATATCCTGGCCTTGGTGGACGCCTGGCCGCCGGCCTTGTTGCCTCACCTTTCGCAAATGGCCCCGGGCAGCACGCTCACGTGGACCATCGAGTTCGTCCAGCCGCTGCTGGAGCTCACGACACTGGACTGGTGCAAGTACCTGGCTGAGATCGAACATGCCCAGGACGGCTACGGCCATGTCGCCGCGAAGTTCTGGAGCGCAGATGGCCGCTTGATCGCCCTGAGTCGGCAGACGGTCACGATCTTTGGGTAAGGCTGCTCCGGTTAAGACTTGCTTCGGTCAAGGCTTGCGGTGGTGACGGTGGCGCTCCCGCCAGGCGCGCCACCAGCCACCGCTGAGAAAGAACCGCGGAAAAGTCAGGAACTGTTCCACCAGCAGGCGTGACACGGCATCCTTGCGATCGCTGAACGGCTCGGAGGCCTGGGCCTCCAGGCTGTGTCCGTGACGTTGCAAGCCGAGCGCCGCGACCAGGCCGATGATGCCGATGGCGATATCACCCAGGCTCAAGCTGAACACCCCCGACACAATCAGCAGAAACGCGATGATGAACAGCGGCACGGCAATCAGGTGCAACACCAGGTTGGTGGGGTGCCGATGATTGTTGGGGTAGGCGCGCCATTGCCAGGCCGGAAGATTGGGGTGACGTTTGCCCATGATGCTGTTCCTTGAATGAAACTGAATAATCCAAGGATAGGTCCGGTCGGGCGGGGCGGCGAATGGCGGTTGGCTATCGAAGCGATAGGCGGCCATACAGTTTTGCTGTTGTGGCGAGGGACTTATCTGTGGGAGCAAGGCTTGCCCGCGATGGGCGCGATGCGGTCTTTGGTGAACCGAGGTTCCCCCATCGCGGGCAAGCCTTGCTCCCACAGAGAGAATCTCCTCACCACAGTGGGACTAGGGCAAGCCAGCGTTCTACAGTTTCAACTGCCCAATCGCCTTGCTCAACTCGCCCGCCAACGTCGCCAATTCGTGGCTGGTGGTGGCTGAGTCGACGGTCTGGCGCACGGTGTTCTCGGTCACGTCGCGAATGCTCACCACTGCTCGGTTCATTTCCTCGGCGACTTGGCTCTGCTGTTCGGCCGCGACAGCGATCTGGGTGTTGCTCTCGCGCATTTGCGCAACCGCTGCGGTGATCTGTGCCAACGCATCGCCGGCCTCGCGGGCCTGTTGCACGCAATCGTCGGCCTTGAGCGAACTCTCCTGCATGAAATCCACCGCGTCTCGAGTCCCGGCCTGCAGGGCCGAGACCATGGTGGTGATTTCATCGGTGGAGGTCTGTACCCGCTTGGCCAGGTTGCGCACCTCGTCGGCCACCACGGCAAAACCCCGGCCCATTTCTCCAGCCCGTGCTGCTTCGATCGCTGCGTTCAGGGCCAGCAGATTGGTTTGTTCGGCGATGCTGTGGATCACGCTGACCACCCCGTTGATCTTCTGGCTGTCTTCGGCCAGGCGCTGGATCATTTCGGCGGTCTGCTGCACACCCGAAGACAGCCCGGTGATCGATTGCTGCACCCGACCGACCACTTCCTGACCGTTGCCGGCCAGGGTGTCGGCGGTTTTCGACAGGTCGCGGGTGGCGCCGGCATGCTGGGCGATGTGATAAACCGTGGCGGACATTTCGTTGATCGCCGTGGCCGCCTGATCGGTTTCGCTTTGCTGGCCGAGCATGCCGTGACGAACATCGTTCATGCTCGACGCCAGGCGCGCCGCACCGCTGTCCAACTGCCGGGCGGTGCTGGCAACGGTGTCGACCACCCGTTGATAACCGGCCTGCATGGCGTTGAACGCCGCCGCCATCTGGCCCACTTCGTCCTTGCAGGCCAGGGGCACGCGGGCGGACAGGTCACCGGTTTTTTCCACGTGCAGCATTACGTCTTTGAGTGTGTTGAGCTGGCTGAGCAGAAAACGGATCAACAGCTGCGAGGCGCCCAGCATCGCCAGCATCAACACGAACACGGCTGCGGCGTATTGGCTGAAGCGTTCACCGAACACTTGGCTCAGGCTCACACCTTGGGCCAGCACGGCGATTTGTTGGCCGTCACCTCGACGGATCACTTGGGCGCCCAGCAGCGGGTCGTCGCCAAACAGCAGCGCGCTGTCGAGTTTGACCCAGCCGTTGGCCTGGGCCAGTGAGGGCAACGGTTGTTTGTTGAACACTGGGACTTGGTCGCGCTGGAATACCAGGAGGTCATCGGCCTTGGGCAGGGGTTGGCTGGCCGGCCAGGCAGCAAGCACGTGTGCCTGGGCCTGGGCATTCGCCTGGGCTGCGTGGTTGCGCGCCTGCTGTTCGAGGTGCACCGCGTAGAGCACCAGCAGCAATGTGGTGACAAAGGCGACCGCATTGACCGCCCAGAATTTGTATTTCAACGAGATATTGCTAAGCCAGGCACCCATGGAAGGTCTTCTCTGATAGCGGAAACAGCATTGGCAAGGTGCCATTATTCTGCCGCTACTCAGGTGACGGGATTTTGATGTGGGTCAACAGACAACATCGAACCCAGGGGGTTGTGTGGATCAACAGACAATCAGATCCCTTTGTGGGAGGTCAGGAGGAGAGTGTGGGCAACCCGAAAAACGCCCGGGCGCAGGCAGTGCTGTGGGCTGCCAGGTCTTCCTGGGTTTCGCCCCGGTGCAAGGCCACTTCGCGCAGGACCTCCGTCAGGTAGGCTGGTTCATTGCGGCCATTCTTGGGTTTGGGCCTCAGCGTGCGGGGCAGCAGGTACGGTGCGTCGCTTTCGAGCATCAGCCGACCACGAGGTATCTCGCGTACCAACGGGTGCAGGTGCGTGCCCCTGCGTTCGTCGCAGATCCAGCCGGTGATGCCAATGTGCAGGTCCAGATCGAGGTAGCTGAACAGTGCCTTTTTTTCACCCGTGAAGCAGTGCACCACGGCCGCCGGCAACTGATCGCGAAAATCCCGGAGGATGTCCAGCAAGCGCTGGTCGGCGTCGCGTTCATGCAGGAACACCGGCAGTTGCAATTGGACTGCCAAGGCAAGGTGCTCCTCCAGGACCTTTTCCTGCTGCGGTCGGGGGGAGAAGTCCCGGTTGAAATCCAGTCCGCATTCACCCACCGCGCGGACTCGGCTGTGCATCAGCAGCTCCTTGAGGTGCCGGGCGCTGTCGGCGGTCCACTCGCTGGCGCTGTGGGGGTGAATGCCGGCGGTGGAAAACAGCCGCTCACCCGTGTCGTCGAGGTGTTGGCACAGTTCCAGAGCCTGTTCGCTGCCCTCGATACTGGTGCCGGTCAAGACCAGTTGGCAGACCCCGGATTCATAGGCGCGCTCGAGCACCGCTTGATGTTTGTCGGCGAAACTGGGGTTGGTCAGGTTGACGCCGATATCGATGAGTTGCATGGTGCTACCTCGGCCCAAAGGCTGGAAAGCATATCAGAGCTGTAGATTTATAAGAAAAGCCAAGAACTACAACGAGTTGAGGCTGTCTGTTAAGGCCGCGAGACACATCGGGTTGGTATAAAAGCCATCACTGTGCCAGTCTTCCGCACTTTTTCAGCGCCCCAGGCGCTCTGTTTCTGTCGACTCAGCCTCGTTTTCAAGGGAGGCGGTCCGCAGTATTCCTTCCGGAGAGTGGATGACACGTCCCCAGGTATTGCTACTGTTGTGTTGTTCGCTGTTGTTGCCAATGCCGGCCGAAGCACGGCTGCCCGGACCGGTGCAGGCGGTAGCGCCGGGCACGGTGCGCGACCTGGCGCAAATCCGCAGCAGTCGCGTGTTGAAGGTGTTGGTCAACCAGAGCCGCAACAGCTCCGGTGAAGTCCAGGGGCAACCCATCGGCGTCGAATACCATCGGCTGCGTGCTTTCGAGCAATACCTCAACGGCCACGCCCGGGATGGCCAGGAAATCACCCTCAAGATCATTCCCAAGGCCAAGGACCAACTGCTCGGTGCCTTGCAGCGCGGGGAGGGCGACCTTGTGGCGCCGGGTGAGCTGCTCGAGCCCCAGGCTGGCCAGGCGGTCAGCGCCAGCAATCCGATCCGTACCGGCGTGCCGTTGCTGCTGGTGGGTATCAAGGGCGAGAAGCGCTACACCCGCGTGGAACAACTTTCCGGCAAGACCCTGGCCCTGCCCAACGGCAGCGCAGCGGGCGACGCCGTGGGCCAGATCAACCAGAAGCTGGCGCTGCTCAAGCTGCCGCCGGTGAAGATCGAATGGGTCGATCCCACCCTGGCGGTGGAGGATGTCCTGGAAATGGTCCAGGGCGGGATTTTTCATTTGACCATCGTCGAGCAGCCCATCGCGGAGCGCTGGGGCAAGATCCTGCCCAAGCTGCGCTTCGACCGCCAGGTGCTGATCGGCGAGCCGGGTGACGAGTATTGGTTCGTTCGCCGTGACGCCGCCATGCTGCGGGCGAGCATCGATCGATTCCTGGTGACCTATAAGGTGCCCTCCAACCAGGACGCTGCATTCCTGCGTATCTACCGGCGTTTGTACCAGGTCCACTATCCGTTGGCCCGGGCCAATCGACAACGCCTGGAAAAACTGCGCCCGGTACTGCAAAAACATGCCGATGCCCAAGGCATGGACTGGCTCAACCTGGCGGCCCTGGCCTTCAAGGAGTCAGCCCTGCAACCCAACGCCCGCAGCGGTGCAGGCCCCACCGGCCTGATGCAGATCACCCCGTCGGCGGCCCAGCGGGTCGGGGTCGGTAATATCCAGAACCTGGATGCCAATGTGCAGGCCGGCGCCAAGTACCTGGCCCTCATCCGCCGCAAGTTCTTTGCCAGCCCCAAGCTCAACGAGCGCGAGCGCATGGCCTTCGTCCTGGCCGCCTACAACATGGGCCCCGAACGCGTCCAAGGCATGCGAGCCGAGGCCCGGCGGCGGGGGCTGAACCCCAACCAATGGTTCTTTCAGGTTGAGCGCATTGCCATGGAACAGGTGGGAATGGGCGCCGTCAGCTACGTTAATAGTGTGAATAAGTACTACTTGGCGTTTGACCGTGAACGCGAGTCGCTGGAGCCTGGAGATCAAAAGGTTGCCCTGCGTAAATAATCGATTAATTCGATTTTTATCTCGCATTTTTTGCGCTTTTAGTACAAGTTTTTTTGATTAATATAGCGACCAACAACCACACACCTAGGGATGAACCCGCATGAGCTCGTTGATCAATAAAGTCTTGTTTACTCGCGCTGGCTACGGCCTGACTGTCCTGCGCATTGTCGTCGGTATTATTTTCGCCGCCCACGGCTCGCAGAAACTCTTCGGCCTGTTCGGTGGCTACGGCCTGGCAGGCACGGCGCAGTGGATGGAAAGCATCGGCCTGACCCCGGGCTACGTGATGGCGACACTGGCGGGCGGTACTGAGTTTTTCGCCGGGTTGGCGCTGATCATCGGCTTGCTCGCGCGTCCTGCAGCACTGGGCCTGGCCTTCCTGTCGCTGGTGGCGATTTTCTCTGTGCACATCGGTAACGGCTTGTTCATGGCCAACAACGGTTATGAGTTTGCCCTGGCGTTGCTGGCGGGCAGTATTGCCGTGCTGATCGAAGGGGCGGGCAAGCTGTCGGTCGATCGTGCCATTGCGGGTTGACTGCACGATTTGAACCCGTCTTGTACGTGATGCTGTTCACTTCGGAAAAACGGCGCTTCTTCCAGAAATGGGAAAGCGCCGTTTTTTTGGTTTTGTTGTTTTGGTGTGTATATCCGTTTTTTGCGTAACGGCGGCTTATGGTTCCGCTCTTACAGCGGGTCACTTTTGAGAAGCGCAAAAGTAACCAAAACGCTTCTGCCCCACCACTTGGCACCTCGCTTAGGCTCGGTGTGCCCTCACTCCGGCATTGCTCCGTGGGCCCGCCGCGAAGGACCATCCATGGCCCAGCGCGGCTATCCCGGCATCCATGCCGGGATGCCCACTCCACAATGCCTGCGTTCGGCCAGCGTGGTTAACGGGGCGCCGAGATCAACGTCCACCGCGAGGCGGCCTTATAGCCGACCTGGTTCTTGGTGGGACCGTGTTTTTCCTGTGGGAGCGGGCTTGCTCGCGAAGGCGGTGTGTCAGTTTGCGGTGATGTTGGATGTGCCGGCCTCATCGCGAGCAAGCTCGCTCCCACAGGTTTTTATATCGTGTGCAAATGTTGTGAACGCCCACAACCCCCTGTGGGAGCGAGCTTGCTCGCGATAGCGGTGGTTCAGTCACATAGATGCCGACATGTGCCCCGCTCTTGCTCTTGCTTTGGATCTTGATCTGGGGCGCCCCGTTAACCACGCTGGCCGAACGCAGGCATTGCGCAGTGGGCACCTCGGCATGGACGCCGAGGTAGGCCGCGCTGGGCCATGGATGGCCCTTCGCGGCGGCCCACGGAGCAATGCCGGAGTGAGGGCATGCCGAGCCTAGGCGAGGCACCGAGTGGTGGGGCAAAGCGCTTTTGGTTACTTTTGGCTGGTCCGGCTCCCGGCTCTTCCAAAAGTGACCCGCTGTAAGAGCGGAACCCTAAGCAGCCGTTACCGCAGCAATGGATATACACACCAAACCATGCCTCTCGGAACAGATAATCAGAATCTTCAATAATGGTGGCTTAGGTGAACAGCATTAGGTACAAGACGGGCCTTTTTATGCGGAGTGATTCTTGACACTGGCCAGTCAGCTTCTCTAGGATGCCGCTCATGCGCCGATTTAAACAGCTACTTGCGGGGCGCCAGGTGACTCATCCAGTTGCCGATAGAAGCCGGAAGACAAGGCTTCGAAATACCGCTAAAGCGCTGGTTCGGTGTTGCCTCTCACCTGCCATGCAGACTTTTGAGGCAGAGACACGACACGATGAACGCACCCAGCCCCCTTGTACGTCTTGCGCCGATCACGGCGAACCTTGTGCAACGCAACCCGAAAATTCTCCTGGGCGGCACTCACCAGCCAACGCTCTTGCGCTATCTCGACGGTTGGCCGCGTCGCAACCACGGGCCCGCCGCTTTCCTGATCCAGTTTGTCGAAGACGGTGAGTCGCTGGCGCGGTTCGCCAATGACAGTTTCGACCTGGCCGTCATCCAGTCCCCCAGCGCGGCGGACGCTCCTGAAATGATCCGGCAACTGACCCGTGTCGCCCGGCAGGGCTTGATCACGCGCCGCTGAGGCGAGGATTACGGATACGCGATGTCCACGATGTAGACCCGTTTCTCGCCGGTAGGCGTCTGGACGCTGACCTCGGCATCCAGGGCCTTGCCGATCAGGGCCCGGGCCAACGGTGAGTCGATACTGATCAGGTTCTGCTTCAGGTCCAGCTCGTCCGGGCCGACGATGCGATAGCGTGATTCCTTGCCATCCTCATCTTCGACCGTCACCCAGGCACCAAAGTACACCTTGTTCGGATCGCTGGGTTTTTCACTGACCACTTTGAGCGCTTCAAGGCGCTTGGTGAGGAAGCGCACGCGACTGTCGATTTCCCGCAGCATTTTCTTGCCATAGGTGTATTCGGCATTTTCCGAACGGTCACCCTGGGCCGCCGCCTCGCTGACCGCCTGGGTCACCTGGGGACGGCGCACATGCCACAGTTCATGGAACTCAGCGCGCATCCGCGCTTCACCCTCGGGGGTGATCAGCGCGGTGCCGGCGGTGCGGGGTGGGCGATAACGGCTCATGGCAACTTCTTGTAATAGCGAAGCCGGGAGTCTATCAACCCTCGCGCAATACTGTCAGCGGGCTGGCGTTGAGCGCTCGACGGGTGCCAAACACCCCGGCCGCACCGATCAACAACGCCCCCAGCAGCGGCAATGCCAACAGCCATGGATGCGGATGCCAGGGCAGGTCGAAGGCGTACCGATAAAGCACCAGGCTCACCAGCTCCGAACCCAGGGCCGCAAGCAGGCCGCTGACCGCGCCCAGCAGGCCGAACTCGATGCGCCGGGCCTTGACCAGCAGAGGCCGTTCGGCGCCCAGTGCGCGCAACAGCGCGCCTTGGTGAATCCGCTCGTCGAGCGTCGCCTGCAGGCCGGAAAACAGCACCGCCATCCCCGCCGCCAGCACAAACAGCAACACGTACTCCACCGCCAGGGTCACCTGGGCCAGAATGCTGCGCAGTTGCTCGAGCAGGGCTTCGACTTGCAGGATCGTCACCGCCGGAAAGGCCCGGGACAGGTCGACGATCTGTTGGTCGTGGCCCGGCGCCAGGTAGAAACTGGTGAGATAGGTCGCCGGCAGATCCTTCAATGTGCCTGGCTGGAAGATCATGAAGAAGTTGGGCTGGAAATTGTCCCAGTTGATCTCCCGCAGGCTGGTGACCTTCGCTTCACGGTTGACACCCCCCACGCTGAACACCAGGCGGTCGCCCAGTTTGATCTTGAGGTTCTCGGCCACTTTGCCTTCCACCGAAACCCCGGGGATATCGTCCGGTGGCTGCTGTGGCCACCAGGTCCCTGCGGTGACGATGTTGCCCGCCGGCAGGTCTTCGGCCCAGGTCAGGCTCAGGTCACGTTGCAGCGCCCGGTCACCGGCCGATTCCTTGGTGACGAACTCTGTGGCCGGCTCGCCATTGATGCTGATGAGACGCCCGGGTACCACGGGGTAGAGCGGGGCCGATTGCGCCGACAATGCCAGCAGCTTGTCGGTGAAGGCCTGCTTGTCGTTGGGCAGGATATTCAGGGCGAAATAGTTCGGGGCGTTTTTTGGCAACTGGTTTTGCCAGGTGTCCAGTAATTCACCGCGTAACAGCGCGATCAGCGCCATGGACAGCAGGATCAGGCCGAACGCCAGGGCCTGGCCCGCCGCCGCCAAGGGATGGCGCAGCAATTGGCCGAGGCCCAGCCGCCAGGGCAAGGCGGCGCGGGCCAGCAGGCGACGCAGGCTCTGGAGCAGCAGCAACAACAAGCTGCCGAGCACCAGTGCGGCAACGACGCCACCACCGAGCAGGGCGAAGGTCAGGACCAGATCCAGGCTCAGGCGCCACATGATCAGGCCCAGGGCACCCAACGCGGCACCGTAGATCACCCAGGAGCTGGAGGGGATCGGCAGCATGTCCCGGCGCAGCACGCGCAACGGTGGTACCCGGCCCAGCGCAGCCAGTGGCGGCAGGGCGAACCCTGCCAGCGCCACCAGCCCGGTGCCGATCCCGGCGATCGCCGGCAGCAGGCCACCCGGCGGAACGGTGGTGGGCAGCAGGTCATGCAGCAGGGCGAACAGGCCCAGTTGGGCGATCCAGCCGAGCAGGGCGCCACTGATGCTGGCGAGCAGGCCCAGCACCATCAATTGCAGGCTGAACAGCGCCATGGTTTCCCGGCGTGACAGGCCCAGGCAGCGCAGCAGCGCACTGGCATCGAAACGTCGGGTGGCAAAGCGATTGGCCGAGAGCGCGACGGCGACACCGGACAGCAACACCGCCACCAGGCTGGCCATGTTCAGGTAGCGTTCGGCCTTGCCCAGGGCCCCACCGATCTGCCGGTTGCCGTCGCGGGCATCCTGCAGGCGTTGGTTGGCTTCAAGGCCCGGCTTGACCAGGTCGCGATAGGTTTGCAGCGCCGGCGCCGGGCCACGCCACAGGTCGCGATAGCTGACACGGCTGCCCGGTTGGACCACGCCGGTGGCCTCCAGGTCCTTGAGGTTGATCAGCACCCGCGGGGTGAGGCTGTAGAAGTTGCCGGCGCGGTCGGGCTCGTAAGTCAGTACGCGGCTCAGGCGCAAGGTCTGGTTGCCGACGTCGATGCTGTCGCCGATCTTCAGGTCCAGTGCCGTCAGCAGTCGTGCTTCGACCCAGGCCTCGCCAGGGTTCGGACGTCCGCCGATTTCTTCCGGGGCGAACGGGGTTGGGGTGCTTTTCAGCTCGCCTCGCAGGGGGTAGCTGTCATCGGCCGCCTTGACGCTGGACAGTTGGATGCCATTGTCGGTGGCCACGACGCTGGAGAACTCCACGACCCGGGCGTGTTCCAGGCCCAGTTCGGTGCCGCTGCGGATCTGCTCCGGGCGGGCGGGGGAGCTGCCTTCGAGCAGCAGGTCGGCACCGAGGAACTCGGTGGCGCGCATCATCATCGCGCCGTTGAGGCGCGCGCCGAAGTAACCGATGGCGGTACTTGCCGCCACCGCCACCAGCAGGGCGAAGAACAACACCCGCAACTCACCGGCGCGGGCATCGCGAAGCAATTGACGGACAGCGAGACTGAACAGGCGCAACAGCGGCAAGCGTGCCATCAAGGCTCCAGAGGGGCGACCATCTCGCCGGCTTCAAGTCGGATCAGGCGCCGGCAGCGATGGGCCAGGCGTTCATCATGGGTCACCAGCACCAGGGTCGTGCCGCGTTCCTTGTTCAATTCGAACAGCAGGTCGCTGATGCGCTCGCCGGTGTGGCTGTCGAGGTTGCCGGTGGGTTCGTCGGCAAACAGCACGTCGGGCTCGGCGGCAAAGGCGCGGGCAATCGCCACCCGTTGCTGTTCGCCACCGGAGAGCTGGCGCGGCGAGTGGGTCAGGCGCTGGCCCAGGCCAACGCGCTGCAACAGTTGCGTGGCACGTTCGCGGGCATCCTTGCGCCCGTCCAGTTCCAGCGGCAGCATGACGTTTTCCAGTGCGTTGAGGCTGTCGAGCAACTGGAACGACTGGAAGACGAAACCGACATGCTCGGCGCGGATCCGCGCGCGCTGGTCTTCATCCAGTGCGCTGAGGGCCTGGCCGGCGAGCGTCACCTCGCCGCTGCTGGGCAGGTCGAGGCCGGCCAGCAGACCCAGGAGGGTGGATTTGCCGGAACCGGACGCGCCAACGATGGCCAGGCTGTCGCCCTTGTTCAGTTCCAGGCTGAGTTCGTGCAGGATGGTCAGTTCACCTTCCGCGCTGGAGACCACTTTGCTAAGGTCCGTCGCGGTGAGAATGCTTGAGCCCATGGAGAATCCGATGCGTGTGTGGTTTTTGAGTGCCGGCCTGGCCTTGATGTGCATGGCCCAGAACGCAGCGGCGGGTACAGTCCTGATCGTTGGCGATAGTATCAGCGCGGCTTTCGGCCTGGATACCCGGCAAGGGTGGGTGTCGTTGCTCGAACAACGGCTCAAGGCCGAGGGTTTTGACGATAAAGTGGTCAATGCGTCCATCAGTGGCGACACCAGCGCCGGAGGCCAGGCGCGGCTGCCGGCGCTGCTTGCAGCCCATAAGCCGGACCTGGTGATCCTGGAACTGGGTGGCAACGATGGCTTGCGCGGACAGCCGCCAACACAATTGCAACAAAACCTTGCAGCGATGATCGACAGCGCCCGCGCCAGCGGAGCCAAGGTGCTTTTGCTGGGCATGCAACTGCCGCCCAATTACGGGCGGCGCTACACCGAGGCCTTTGCCCGGGTCTACAGCACCGTGGCCGAGGAGAAGAAAGTCCCGTTGGTGCCGTTTTTCCTCAAGGACGTCGGTGGCATCCCGACCATGATGCAAGGCGACGGATTGCACCCGTCCGTCGCGGCCCAGGGCCAGTTGCTGGAAAATGTCTGGCCGACGCTGAAACCGCTGCTTTGACGCTTTTCTACGGGCGGGCTTTCGGCTAATGTGGCGCCCCCGATTTGGAGCCCCCGATGCCGCGTCCCGCCTGGTCCCTGTTTGCCTACCAACTGATCGAGCCTGACGAGCAGCTGGATCTGTTCGCCTGCCAGGAAGTACGGGTGCACCTGGTGACCCGGCAGTTGGAGCTGGGTGGCTCGGCCGACCGGACCCTCTGCGGCAGCCTGCTGCCGGCCCAGCCGCGCTGGTCGAGCGTCGATCGCAAGATTTTCCAGGATCATCGCCTGTGCTCGCTGTGCCGGGCGATCCTGGAATCCCAGAAGCGCGGCACTTCGCCGATCTGGCCGGAGCTGCGGTTCGAGCTGTAGTCCCCTGACTCCCCACATGTCCCTTGTGGGAGCGAGCTTGCTCGCGATGGCGGCGGCACATTCAACATTGATGCAAGCAGACCCACCGCTATCGCGAGCAAGCTCGCTCCCACAGGTTTCATTTCAGTTCCAGACATGCTGCGCATCGGACGCCTGCCACCGCTCTCCCCGAAATAACAGGTGGCAGTGTACAATCGCCGTTTTCATACCCTGTTCGATCTGCGAAGGATTTCCCGGATGTTGCCGCGCTTGCCTGCCGTCGCCCGCTGCCTGTCTCTTGCCGCCCTGTGTATGGCGGGCCCCGTTGCCGCCCTGGAGCTGCCTCTGCCACCGCCGGGTGAAGACATCATTGGCCAGGTGCAGGTCATCAAGGCCAAATACGAAGACACCTTCGCCGACCTGGGCACCACCTATGACCTGGGCTACAGCGAGATGGTCGCCGCCAACCCGGGGGTCGATCCCTGGTTGCCGGGCGCTGGCACCGAGATCGTGCTGCCGACTCGCTTCATCCTGCCACCGGGCCCGCGCGAAGGCATCGTGATCAACCTGGCCGAGTACCGTCTCTACTATTTCCCCAAGGGGCGGAACGTGGTCTACACCTTCCCGCTGGGGATTGGGCGTGAGGGCTGGGGATCGCCGATCGCCCACACCAGCATCATCGCCAAGACACCGAACCCGACCTGGACCCCGCCGGCATCGATCAAGGCCGAACACGCCGCCGACGGCGACCCGCTGCCGAATGTCGTGCCGGCCGGTCCCGATAACCCGCTGGGCCCGTTCAAGTTCACCCTGGGCACCCCGGGCTACCTGATCCATGGTTCGAACAAGAAGTTCGGCATCGGCATGCGGACCAGCCACGGCTGCTTCCGGATGTTCAACAACAACGTCCTGGAAATGGCCGGCATGGTGCCGGTGGGTACATCGGTACGGATCATCAACGACCCTTACAAACTTGGCTTGAGCGGTGGCAAGGTGTACCTGGAAGCTCACACACCGTTGGACGACAAGGGCAACCCGTCGGTGGTGGACAAGCACACCGCAGTGATCAACGCGATGCTCAAGCGTGAAGACATCACCAGCAACTTGCGCATGAACTGGGACGTGGTGCGGGACGTGGTAGCGGCCGAAGATGGCCTGCCGGTGGAAATCGCTGTTCCGAACACCTCGGCACCGATGGTTACGAGCGCGCCGATCGACTTGCAGCAGTAAAAAGCTCGAAAACAACCCGCCGACGTTTCGCGATGTCGGCGGGTTTTTTATTGCCTGCTAAAACTCAAGCAATAAAAAAGCCGACCCAAAAATGGGTCGGCTCGATAACAATCCCGAGGGACTATTACTTGCGGCTAGCTTTTTCCAGCATGCGCAGAGCACGCTCGTTAGCTTCGTCAGCAGTCTGTTGTGCTTTTTGAGCAGCAGCCAGAGCTTCATCAGCTTTACGGTAAGCTTCGTCTGCACGAGCCTGGGAGCGAGCTGCTGCGTCTTCGGTAGCAGTCAGACGTGCTTCGGTTTCTTTCGATGCGCTGCTGCAACCGGTAGCCAGAACTGCGGCCAGGGCCAGAGCAGAGAATTTCAGAACGTTGTTCATCGGTTTCCCCTTCAAGGACTTTCTATTAGTGACTGTCTCCCCAGACTGAGGAGTTAGCCGGCGTACATACTACCCATTACTTGTAGTAAGTAAACTGACGTAGCGCAAGAAGCAAAAAAATTGTAGGCGGTGATTCTTTTTCGAGCAACTTTTCTTAGGGTTGTTTAAAAAATATACAGTCCCAAGCCCTTGGCTGGAGCGCGTCGGCGGAAAAAAGTTCCGCAGCGGGGCGAACTCTTGCAGCCCTCGCTAACGTCGTTGTTTATTGATTCACCTACACTTTTGTACATTTTTTGTGCAGTCCTCCAGGCATCTTTATTGGTATTGGCGGTGACTTTAACTACGCGCGCTCGTCTCAAGACTCAACAACTGGCGATGTTCAGCTATTTGCACCGTGACCGACTACAGCGCGACGATGGCGCTCAATCGATAAACCCGACCAGGTTTACCCCCTTCGATGACAGGCGTGCCTTGAGCATTTGCGTCATTGGTGCCTACTATTCACGACGTGCTCGGGTTTGAGCGGATCGGTTTTGGCGCTCGGTGACCAGGAAGGCACGGGGTGGCGTAGATGTTCCTTCGCCGGAAAAACATCGGTAAGGTAGGGGTCGCATTCAGACCCGCGAGGAGTAGTGATGAGCGAGGCGGTTTCCATCCACCATGACCAGGCTGGTCATCAGTTCGAGACCAATGTGGACGGTCATCGTGCCTATCTGACCTATATGGACCTGGGCAAGCAGACCCTGGACATCTATCGCACCTTCGTGCCCAACGCCTTGCGTGGCCGAGGCATCGCAGCCGCGTTGACCGAACGGGCGCTGCAATACGCCGAAGAAATGGGCTACACGGTGATCCCGTCCTGCTCCTACGTGGAGCGCTACATGGAGCGTCACCAGCGGCACGCGGCGAAACTCTGAGAAAACGGATTCCCAAAAAAACGCCGGGCTGAAGAGCCCGGCGTTTTTTTATGTGTTGCTTTTTATGCGTTGAAGCAGGCCGATCAGCTGCGTTGACGCTTCGGCAATACATCCTTGAGCTTGGCATGCATGCTGCGCAGGGTGTTCTCGGTCGCGCTCCAGTCGATGCAGGCATCGGTGATGGAGACGCCGTACTGCAAGTCGGCGAGGTCTTTCGGGATCGCCTGGCAGCCCCAGTTCAAGTGGCTTTCGACCATCAGGCCGATAATCGACTGGTTGCCTTCCAGGATCTGGTTGGCCACGTTCTCCATCACCAGCGGTTGCAGTGCCGGGTCCTTGTTGGAGTTGGCGTGGCTGCAGTCGACCATGATGTTCGGCTTGATCTTGGCTTTGTTCAGCGCCTGTTCACACAGCGCGACGCTGACCGAATCGTAGTTCGGCTTACCGTTGCCACCGCGCAGTACCACGTGACCGTAGGCGTTGCCCTTGGTGGTGACGATCGACACGCCACCTTCCTGGTTGATGCCCAGGAAGCGGTGTGGGCTGGAAACCGACTGCAAGGCGTTGATCGCCACGGTGAGGCCACCGTCGGTGCCGTTCTTGAAGCCCACTGCCGACGATAGGCCAGAGGCCATTTCGCGGTGGGTCTGGGATTCGGTGGTGCGCGCGCCGATGGCCGACCAGCTGATCAGGTCCTGCAAGTATTGCGGCGAGATCGGGTCCAGGGCTTCGGTGGCCGTGGGCAGGCCCATTTCCGCCAGGTCCAGCAGCAATTGGCGACCGATGTGCAGGCCGTCCTGGATCTTGAAGGAGTCGTCCAGGTACGGGTCGTTGATCAGGCCTTTCCAGCCGACGGTGGTCCGAGGCTTCTCGAAATACACCCGCATGACCAGGTACAAGGTGTCGGAGACTTCCGCAGCCAGCACCTTGAGGCGCTCGGCGTATTCGTGGGCGGCCTTGATGTCATGGATCGAGCAGGGCCCGATGACCACGAACAGGCGATGATCGGTGCCGTCCAGGATGTTGCGGATGACTTCCCGGCCCTTGGTCACGGTGCGTAGGGCAGCGTCGCTCAGGGGAATATCGCGCTTGAGCTGGTCAGGCGTGATGAGGGTCTCGTTGGAGGCGACGTTAAGGTCATTGATCGGTAAATCAGCCATCGTGTTACTCGTCAGGTCACGGGTGCCGGCCGCCAGCGATCCCCGCGCGGCGGTGCACAGCGGATTTTAAGCGCGTCGGGGAGCCGAACCTTATCGCGTTACGAGGCTGCTCGACAATGGGCTGGGACGGGTTTAATGCCCCATAGGCTGGGGAAAAGGCCTTGGAGATGGCTCTGCAACAGATTCGTGAGCAGATGTATTGAAGATTGCATGCCATGCCGCTCGCGCTGATAGTGTGCAGGGACTTTTACCAGGAGAG
This sequence comes from Pseudomonas sp. Lb2C2, assembly GCF_052112205.1. Lineage (NCBI taxonomy): Bacteria > Pseudomonadati > Pseudomonadota > Gammaproteobacteria > Pseudomonadales > Pseudomonadaceae > Pseudomonas > Pseudomonas sp. Lb2C2. Next base: position 256,235 of record NZ_JAUTYW010000009.1, read on the forward strand.
TTGCAAAGATGCAGGCAGGCGTGAAACCGCGGATCGGGATGATCGGCACCGGGGCGATCGGTGGGTTCTACGGCGTGATGCTGGCGCGTGCCGGTTTTGACGTGCACTTTTTACTGCGCAGCGAATTTGCTGCCGTGGCCGAAGCCGGTTTGCGGATCGACAGCGCGGTTCACGGTACGCTGACCCTAAACCCCGTCCAGGCGTATCGCTCGGCAGCCGATATGCCGCCCTGCGACTGGCTGCTGGTCGGCGCCAAGACCACCAGCAATGCCGAGCTGGCCCCGGCCATTACCCAGGCTGCCGCTGATGGTGCAAAAGTCCTGTTGCTGCAGAACGGCCTGGATGTCGAAGACGATCTTCGACCGTTGTTGCCCGATTCGTTGCACCTGTTGGGTGGCCTGTGCCTGATCTGCGTGCATCGCGTCGGCCCTGGTGTCGTCACCCACCAGGCCCTTGGTGCGGTCAACGTCGGCTATCACAGCGGTCCTTGCGCCGATCAGGCACAACGCATGGTGATCGTCGAAGAGGCAGCGACGTTGTTCCGCAGCGCCGGTATCGACGCCCAGGCCATGCCGGGCCTGCAACAGGCCCGCTGGCAGAAGCTGGTATGGAATGTGCCATACAACGGTCTTTCGGTTCTGTTGGGCGCCAGTACCACGCCGTTGATGGCCAACGACCATAGCCGCGAATTGATCCAGGCGCTGATGGGGGAGGTGGTCCGCGGTGCGCAAGCCTGCGGGCATCACATCGCGCCGGGTTATGCCGAGTATCTGTTCACGATGACCGAGAAGATGCCCGACTACTGGCCGAGCATGTACCACGATTATTCCCACAAGCGTGCGCTGGAGCTGGACGCGATCTACGGCCGGCCATTGGCGGCAGCGAAAGCGGCAGGGTGTGAGCTGCCGAAAATCGAAGCTTTGTACCAGGCGTTGGCGTTCGTGGACCGATATAACCGCTGAGCGGGCGAAAGGGGGAGCGGTATGGCAAACAATATCGACGACAAACTGGTGCTGGCGATTTCGTCGCGGGCGCTGTTCGACCTGCGGGAAAGCCACAAGGTGTACTTGTCGAGTGGCGTCGAAGCCTATCGGCAATACCAGATCGAGCATGAAGACGAAGTCCTGGCGCCCGGTGATGCGTTCGCCCTCGTGCAAAAGCTGCTGAACCTCAACGAGCACCTGGGGCGTGCCCGGGTCGAGGTAATTCTCGTTTCGCGCAACAGTGCCGACACCGGCCTTCGAGTCTTCAACTCGATTCATCATTATGGGCTGGCGATTTCCCGCGCGGCCTTCGTTGGCGGCCGCAGTCCTTACCCTTACCTCAAGGCATTCGGTTGCGATCTCTTTTTGTCCACCCACGCTGAAGACGTGCGCAGCGCCCTGGACGCCGGATTTGCCGCCGCGACCATCCTGTCGGGTGGTGCCAGTCGCGCGGCCAGCGAGGAACTGCGCATTGCCTTCGATGGCGACGCCGTGCTGTTTTCCGATGAATCGGAGCGCGTCTATCAGGCCGATGGGTTGGAAGCTTTCCAGGCCAGCGAACGACAGGCCGCCCGCGAGCCGCTGCGAGGCGGGCCGTTCAAGGGCTTCCTGGCGGCGCTCAATGCACTGCAGCGCGAGTTTCCCGAGGACGCCTGCCCCATTCGTACGGCGCTGGTGACGGCCCGTTCGGCACCGGCTCACGAGCGGGTTATCCGGACCTTGCGTGAGTGGGATATTCGTCTGGACGAGTCGCTGTTCCTGGGCGGCCTGACCAAATCGGCTTTCCTCGAAGCCTTCGCCGCCGATGTTTTTTTCGATGACCAGACCGGCCACTGCGAACTGGCCCGAGAGGTGGTTGCCACCGGCCACGTGCCCCACGGTATCAGTAATGAAATGAAGCCCTGACTGCCCTTGGTCCGGGACGTCAAGCCGCACGTCGCAGTCCCCGAGGCGCTGCTAAGCTGAATCAATCTCCGCCATTTTGGCACGCGAGGAGGTCACATGATTCGTTCGATGCTGTACGCCACAGACCTGGGCCTCTATGCCCCTTATGTGATGCAGCATGCCTTGGCGTTAGCACGGACGTTTGAAGCCGAGTTGTATGTGGTGCATGCGGTAGAACCGATGGGGTTGTTCGCCGAGTCGGTGTTGCAAAGCTATCTTGACGAGCAGGCGCTGAACGAATTCCACCGCCAAGGTCTGAATACGGTGATGGCCAATATCGAACAGCGGGTGCTCGACAGTTTCCGCGAGGAGTTGGGGGAAGGGCAGCAGGACTTGAAACTGATCAAGTCGGTCAGGGTGTACCAGGGCGATCCTTCCCAAGTCATCCTGGAGCAGGCTGCGAAACTCTCCGTCGACTTGCTGATCGTAGGCAGTCATTGCCAAGGGGCAAGCGGTGAAACCCCCTTGGGCCGAACCGCTGCACGGGTATTGCAGTTATCCCGGGTACCGGTCTACCTGGTACCGCTGGTACAGCGCCGACGCCAGGGAGAGGCCTGAGGCGAAATGATGGCTTTTTATAAAAAGTTCTAGATTTATTGTCGAAACCTTTCATATAGTTATATACCGTCGCTGATGCCCGTGGCGTCCAACTGCTTTGAGGGATACATATGAAGCTTCAACAACTGCGCTACATCTGGGAAGTGGCGCACCACGACCTCAACGTTTCCGCTACTGCCCAAAGCCTCTACACATCGCAACCCGGCATCAGCAAGCAGATCCGCCTGTTGGAAGATGAACTGGGCGTCGAAGTCTTCGCCCGCAGCGGCAAACACCTGACCCGCGTGACACCGGCCGGCGAGCGCATCATCACCACCGCTGGCGAGATTCTGCGCAAGGTCGAAAGCATCAAGCAGATCGCCCAGGAATTCTCCAACGAGAAAAAAGGTACCCTGTCGATCGCCACCACCCACACCCAGGCCCGCTACGCGCTGCCGCCGGTTATCAGCAATTTCATCAAGCAATACCCCGACGTGGCGCTGCATATGCACCAGGGTTCGCCGATGCAGATCGCCGAGATGGCCGCCGATGGAACAGTGGATTTCGCCATCGCCACCGAGGCCCTGGAATTGTTCGGGGACCTGGTGATGATGCCGTGCTATCGCTGGAACCGCTGCGTGGTCGTGCCCCAGGGCCATCCGTTGACCAAGCTGCCGAAGCTGACCCTCGAAGCCCTGGCCGAATACCCGATCGTGACCTACGTATTCGGTTTTACCGGGCGTTCCAAGCTCGACGAAGCTTTCAGCCATCGTGGCCTGACGCCGAAAGTGGTGTTCACTGCCGCCGACGCCGACGTGATCAAGACTTACGTTCGCCTGGGCCTGGGCGTGGGCATCGTCGCGAAGATGGCCGTCGATACCAAGCTCGACAGCGACCTGGTGGTACTGGATGCCAGCGAATTGTTCGAATCCAGCGTGACCAAGATCGGCTTCCGTCGTGGCACTTTCCTGCGGGGTTTCATGTGCGATTTCATCGAGAAATTTGCACCGCACCTGACCCGGGAAGTCATGGCCAAGGCCATTCAGTGCCACAACAAGCAAGAACTCGAAGAGTTGTTCGACGGTGTCGAACTACCGGTGCACTAAGACCCTTCTAGATCGCCTCGGTGACAGCGAACTGTTGCCGGGCGCCCGCTACCACGATCTCCACTTCATCCCCTTCGAACTTGCCCAAAAGGCCGCGGCCCAGCGGTGAGCGAGGGGTGATGACGGTGATCGGCTGGCCCACCAGCGAGACCTTCAAGCCCGCCGCATCCGGCCCCAGGAAGAGCCATTGCTGGCGACCGTCCTCATCTTCCAGCCCGATCAAGGTGCCGACCTGAATACCGCGCTGTTCGTCGTAAGGCCTTAGCGTCAGGTTCTGGCAGAGGGTGAGGGCCTGGCGGATTTCCTCCACGCGCCTGGCTTGTCCGGCGGCGAGGTAGGAAGCCTCGAGGCCCAGGGTGTCGTACTTGTTCTCGGCGATGTTTTCTTCGTGGGTCGCGGTTTCGTAGGCGGTCTGCGCGGCGCGTTCGGCGATGTCGAGATCAATCTTGAGCTTGTCGAGAATCAGCTGGTGGACGGTCTGTTTGTTCATGGTCATTCGCAGAATTGCAGGACGTTGGCGCGGCTTTTTTCACTGGGCGCATTCTGGTCCTGTTGCAGCCAGAACTGGCACTTGGGGTTGGACAGGTTGCGCGGATTGTTGCGGGCCTGATCGAGCGCTTGGCGCTGCTCGTTCCTCTGCAAGTTCTGCTGGTACTGCTCGAACATCGGTGTGGGCGGCTCTGGGGGTGGTTGCACCGCCGGTGGTTGCGCCAGTTGATGGACGGCGGCGGCCACGGGTGCCAGTTGTTCGTTGAACAGAAATCTGGACAGCAGCCAGCCCGTCAACACGATGGCGAGGAACCCCAGCCACAGGCCCAGGGCGATGCTGAGGGTCAATTGCAAAGCCGTGAGGCGCGAGGGTGTCGAGTGATCGGGCATGGCTGCTTCCTGGCAGTGTCATGGGCAGGCGGTGATTGTCGCATGAAGATTAATCGCCGTCGGCTCTTCTGCGTGATCGGTTTATTCGGGACAATCAGGCCTTTGCCACAGGGAGTCGGGAATGACCGTGCGTTGGGATATTTTTTGCACCGTCGTCGATAACTTTGGCGACATTGGTGTCACGTGGCGCCTGGCTCGGCAGTTGGTGGCCGAACATCGATGCGCGGTGCGGCTATGGGTCGACGACCTGCGTGCCTTCGAACGACTGTGCCCGGAAATCGACATCACCCTGTCCGAGCAATGGCAGCAGGGCGTGCAAGTGCGTCACTGGCCCGGGGAGTGGGCGGCCACCGAAGCCGCCGACGTGGTGATCGCTGCGTTTGCCTGTCAGCTGCCGAGCGCCTACATGGATGCGATGGCCGCGCGCCAGACGACGCCCCTGTGGATGAACCTCGATTATTTGAGCGCCGAGGACTGGGTGATCGGTTGCCACGGCTTGCCGTCGGTGAAATACAAGCACGTGCAGAAATATTTCTTTTTCCCGGGCTTCCAGGAGGGAACCGGCGGCCTGCTGCGTGAGGCGGGTCTTCTGGAGCGCCGTCGGCACTTTCAGCAGGACGCCGAAGCACAACGCGTTTTCCTGCAAGGATTGGGCGTCGAACGGGCGCCGCAGGCCTGCCTGATCTCGCTGTTTGCCTACGAGAACGCCGGGTTGGCGAGCTGGTTTGACGCTATGGCCGCCGATACCCAGGCGTTTCATGTGCTGGTTCCCGAAGGGCGGGTGCTGGGTGATGTCGAGCGTTGGCTTGGGGTCGATGACCTGGCGGTCGGTGCGGTACATCGACGCGGCGCACTGACGGTGCAGGTGTTGCCGTTCATCCGCCAGGACCAGTACGACCAACTGCTATGGTGCTGCGATTTCAACGCCGTGCGTGGCGAAGACTCTTTCGTGCGCGCCCAATGGGCTGGCCGGCCGTTGCTTTGGCATATCTACCAGCAGGAAGAAGACGTCCACCTGGAAAAACTCGAGGCGTTTCTCAGGCTCTACAATCAGGGGCTTTCGCAGGCGGCGCAAAAAGCGACCAGCGGTCTTTGGCGGGCCTGGAATGCCGGCCAGGACATGACCGAACATTGGAAAGCCACCCGTGAACAGCAGCAGGAACTGGCCGAACATGCCCAGGCGTGGTGTCTGGAACAGGCCTCGCGAGCCGATCTTGCCGCAGCGCTGGTGAAGTTTTATGTAAATTGGATATGATACGCGGCCTAGATTTTTGTAAATCCCATCCAAATTCGGATATTCGCAATGAAAACTGGTAAAGAACTGAAACCCGGGACCGTGATCCGTCTCGAAAACGATCCTTGGCTGGTTCAGAAAGCTGAGTTCACCAAGTCGGGTCGTAACAGCGCGATCATGAAGACCAAGCTGAAGAACCTGCTGACCGGTTACAAGACCGAGATCGTCTACAGCGCCGACGACAAACTGGACGACGTGATCCTCGACCGCAAAGAAGCGACCCTGTCCTTCATCAGCGGCGACACCTACACGTTCATGGACACCACTGACTACACCATGTACGAGCTGAACGCCGAAGACATCGAAAGCGTTCTGCCGTTCATCGAAGAAGGCATGACCGACGTCTGCGAAGCCGTGTTCTTCGAAGAGCGCCTGGTTTCCGTAGAGCTGCCGACCACCATCGTGCGTCAGGTTGACTACACCGAAGGCTCCGCTCGCGGTGACACTTCCGGCAAGGTGATGAAGCCTGCCAAACTGAAGAACGGTACCGAGCTGTCGGTAGCTGACTTCATCGAAATCGGCGACATGATCGAGATCGATACCCGCGAAGGCGGTTCCTACAAAGGCCGCGCTAAATAAGCGAAGTCTTGTGTATGAAAAAGCCCGACCATTGAGTCGGGCTTTTTTATGCGTGCGGATCATGTTCAGACCAAGGGACAGGATGGGGTCTGTGGTGAGGGGATTGATCCTTGCCCTGTGGGAGCAAAGCTTGCTCGCGATACAGGCGCCTCGGTTCCAGAGACACCGTGCTGTCGTCATCGCGGGCAAGCCTTGCTCCCACAGTGTTTCGCCACAAGTCACTTAAGGTGTTGCTTGAGCTCTTGCGACACCTGCAACATCGCCGAGCGCACCGCGGGCACCTGGCTGACCACGTTGAGCAAGCCATAGTCGTGGATCATGCCGTTGTAGCGTACGGCCGTGACGGGTACACCGGCCGCGTCCAGCTTGCGGGCATAGGCTTCACCTTCATCGCGCAAGACGTCGGCCTCGGCGGTCTGTACCAGCGCGGGCGGCAGACCCTTGAGTTGTGCGGTGCTGGCGCGTAACGGTGAGGCATAGATCTCGCTGCGTTGCCCGGCATCGGTGGTGTAGTTGTCCCAGAACCACTTCATCATGTTTTTACTGAGGAAGTGCCCCTCGGCGAACTGGTTGTAGGACGCCGTCTCGAAGCTGGCATCGGTCACCGGCCACAGCAACGCCTGGAAACGGATCGCCGGCGTGCCTTTGTCCTTCGCCATCAGGGCCACGACCGCCGCCATGTTGCCGCCGACGCTGTTGCCCACCACGGCCAGGCGCTTGCCGTCGACGTTGATCTGCTTGCCGTGTTCGGCCACCCATTTCGTGGCGGCGTAAGCCTGGTTGATCGCGATCGGGTAATGCGCCTCGGGTGAGGGCGTGTAGTTGACGAACACCGCGACAGCGCCCGAGCCCGCCACCAGATCCCGAACCAGGCGTTCGTGGGTTGGGAAGTCGCCCAATACCCAGCCACCGCCGTGGAAGAACATGAACACGGGCAACTCACCCTTGACCCCGGCTGGGCGAACGATGGTCAGGCTGATCGGCTGGCCATTGACCTGGATGGTTTTCTCGCTGACGTCGGCCTTGGGCAGGGTCAGTTTTACCCCCGCCTGGGCGCCCACCAATACGGCGCGGGCGTCCTTGGGCGACAGTTGCTCCAGGGGCTTGCCGGTGCCGGCATTCAGTGCGTCGAGAAACGCCTGGGTGTTGTGTTCGACGATGCCGTCGGCGAAGGCACTGCTGACGCTGAGGGCGAGAAGGGTGGCGGTCAAGGCTTTGCTGAGCGTGTTCATGTGCATCTCCTTAGGTTCGGGTCCAGGGTCGGTGGTCAGACGGTGACGTGCAGGCGCACATCAACGTTGCCGCGGGTGGCGTTGGAGTACGGGCAGACTTGGTGAGCCGCATCCACCAGGCTTTGCGCATCGGCCTGGTCCAGCCCTGGCAGGCTGATGTGCAGGTCGATGTCGAGGCCGAAACCGCCAGGGATCTGGCCGATGCCGACATGGGCGGTAATCGAGGCGTCGTCCGGGATCTTGCGTTTGCTTTGGCTGGCAACGAATTTCAGCGCACCGATGAAGCAGGCCGAGTAGCCGGCGGCAAACAGTTGCTCAGGGTTGGTCGCCGCCCCGCCTGCACCACCGAGTTCCTTGGGCGTGGCGAGTTTGACGTCGAGGATGTTGTCACTGGAGATCGCACGACCATCACGGCCGCCGGTGGAGGTTGCGATTGCGGTGTAGAGAGTTTGCATGATGAGAGCCTCGTTTCTGGGTGGGTGTTGTTGCGCTAAATGTTTGCGCGCTAAGTAGGTGTGAAAAGAATGTATAGTGCTAATATTTTGCGCGCAAGTTAAATTTTCGAGGCGAGTTGGATTTTCGAAGCTGAAAGTGGGTGTAACCCTTGAGCTAGAACGTTTAGCGCAGCAAAAAAAATTTAGATGGGCGAGTTACAGATCAGGGAGCGGCAGGACTGCCGCCATCGCGAGCAAGCTCGCTCCCATATTAGATTTGCGTCGGACGCAGATTTATAACCACTGAGCATCAAGTGTGGGAGCGAGCTTGCTCGCGATAGCGGTGGGTCAGTTGGAGGTAAGTCAGAGGCTGTCTTGCAAATGCCCGCGCAATGCCTGCAGGTCAAGTTGCAGCTTCTTCAACTGCTCCAGGGTCAGGCCGCTGGCGGCGAGGATGCATTGGGGGATGTCGAGGGCTTTTTCGCGCAGGGCGCGGCCCTGTTCGGTGAGTTCGACAATCACCACGCGTTCGTCTTCACGGCTGCGGGTGCGGCTCAACAGGCCTTCGGCTTCCAGGCGTTTGAGCAGTGGCGTCAGCGAGCCGGGGTCTGTCAGCAAGCGTGTGCTGATTTCACCGACGGTCAATCCGTCCTTTTCCCACAACACCATCATCGCCAGGTATTGCGGATATGTCAGGCCCAAGGCCTGTAGCAGCGGCTTATAGACTTTGGTCATCAGCAGCGACGTGGAGTGCAGGGCGAAACAGACCTGGTTGTCGAGCAACAGGGCTTCGCAAGCTTCGGGGGTGTCACGCAGGGTGTTCATGGCAAAACCTTCAATCAATGATCGTTACGAATCTAGCGGGCGAATCTTTAATGCGCCAGATAATTCTGACGTCATGAGCAGATGTTACGTTTCCCCGCTGGCGCCGACTGCGTAGGATAAGCACCCTGATGAAAGGGGAATCGTCTTGTTCGAATTTGTGCAGTTTTTGGTGTTTGGTGCCGTGTTGGGCACCCTGGGGGGACTGTTCGGGATCGGCGGCGGCTTGATTGCCATTCCGGTGCTGGGCGTCTGGTTCGGCCTCGACCAGCAACTGGCCCAAGGTACGGCGCTGGTCATGGTGGTACCCAACGTGATGCTCGCGTTGTGGCGCTATCACCAGCGCAATCGCATCGAATTGCGCCATGTCCTGCCGTTGGCTTCCATGGGTTTCTGCTTTGCCTGGCTGGGTTCGATCTGGGCCGTGGGGATCGACGCGAACAGCATGCGGATCGGCTTCGTCGCGTTCCTGATCGCGCTGACCCTCTACAACCTGGCCCGCATGTTCGCCGCCAACGCACCGGCTTCGGCGCAGATGCGTTATGGCTGGCCATTGCTCGGCGTGTTGGGGGCGGCATCCGGGACCATGGGTGGTTTGTTCGGTGTTGGCGGGGCCGTGGTCGCGACGCCGATCCTGACCAGCATCTTTGGCACCAGCCAGGTGGTCGCCCAAGGGTTATCCCTGGCGCTGGCCTTGCCCAGTACCGGCGTGACCCTCGCCACTTATGCGTTTCACCATGAGGTGGACTGGAGCATCGGCCTGCCGCTGGCCGTCGGTGGCCTGCTGAGCATCAGTTGGGGGGTGAAGGTCGCCCACGCCTTGCCGGAGCGGCTGTTGCGCGGGCTGTTCTGCGGTTTCCTGGTGCTGTGCGCGGTGCTGCTCGCCTTTAAAGTTTGAAGCCTTCGACGATGTGCTCGGCCAGGCACTCGGTGATCGGCGAGGGGTTATGCAGGTTGCGGATCAGCATGATGCTGGCCTCGGGCAGTTCCGGCAGGTCTTCAGCTTCGCCCAGTACGCGCATGTCCGGGGTCAGCAGGCTTTCGAGTTGCGCCGTGATTGCCAGGCCGGCGCCCACCACCGCCATGAGCGCCGAGAGGCTTGAGCTGTTGTATGCCACGCGATAATCGCGGCCCATGGCATCCAGCGCATTGCAGGCCCATTGCCGGCAAAAACAGTCACTGTTGAACATCGCCAGCGGCAGCGGGGTTTGTTCATGGACGTTGAAGCAGGCGGCTTCGGCCCAGACAAAGCGCTCCTTGCGCAGCAACTGGCCGATTTCGTCCCCGGGTTTACGGGTGACGATGGACAGGTCCAGGTCCTGGCGCAACAGCAACTGCTTGGACGATTCGCAGTGCACTTCAATTTCGATCAGGGGGTAGAACTGAGCGAAGCGCTGCAGGATGCCTGGCAGGAAGCGCATCACGTAATCGTCCGGTGTGCCGATGCGCACTGTGCCGACCATGTGCGGTTCACGCAGGGTATTGAACACCTCGCTGTGCAGCTTGAGGATCCGCCGCGCGTAACCCAGCAGCACCTGGCCTTCGGCGGTGAGCTTGACCTGGCGCCCATCACGCTCGAACAGCCGTCGCTGTAATACATCCTCTTCCAGCCGCTTCATCTGCATGCTGACGGCAGACTGGGTGCGATTGACCAATTCCCCGGCCCGGGTGAAACCGCCCTGGTCGGCGATGGCGACAAAGGTCCGCAGCACTTCCGTATCGATGCTCGGGTAACTCGACAATTGATCAATCTCCGAGATGTATTGCATAAGAAACATTCGTTGGATTGATCTTAGCGTTAGCGCGAGACTTGAGCCATCCCCAACGGAGGACATCACGATGAAAGGTCAAAAAGGTTATCTACTGATAGACAAACTGTCCCACGGCTTATCCGTCAGCGCCTTGCTGCACAAGTTTAGCCGCTGGTACGAATTGCACCACGAACGCGAACAACTGGCCGGGATGAGCGACGAGGCGCTCAAGGACATCGGCGTGAGTCGTGCCGACGTGGAGCAGGAAGTGGTCCGGCCATTCTGGGATGACCCAATGCACAAATGAGCCATCCTTTCCTACACAAACCCCTTATTGGTGAGGTAGGTTGCGAGCAGACAAGGAGATCTCCATGCCCGCGACTGTGTCCTTTACCCTCAAACAGGCCCGACGTATGGCGTTGGCCGCCCAAGGATTCGATGGGCGGTCACCGCCAGCTTCGGTGCAACCCTCGCGCCTCAACCGCCTGATCGAACGCCTCGGCGTCCTGCAGATCGACTCAGTCAATGCGTTGGTGCGCTCGCATTACCTCCCGCTGTTCTCCCGCCTCGGTCACTACAATCGCGATTTGCTCGATCAAGCAGCCTGGAGCCAGGGCCGGCGTCGCACGCTCTTCGAATACTGGGGTCATGAAGCGTCGCTGCTGCCGATGTCGATGTATCCGCTGATGCGCTGGCGTATGGATCGGGCTTCGGGTGGCGAAGGGATCTACCAGCAGTTGGCGCGTTTCGGTCAAGAACGCCAGGATGTCATCCGCCGCGTCCTGGCCGCGGTTCAGGAACAGGGCGCCCTTGGCGCAGGCAGTTTGTCTACGCGCAAGGAAAAGGCCGGGCCGTGGTGGGACTGGAGCGCGGAGAAACATGCGCTGGAATGGCTGTTCGCCGCGGGCGAAGTCACGGTGGCGGGGCGACGCGGGTTCGAGCGGCTCTACGACTTGCCGGAACGGGTACTGCCGGCCGCGATCCTGCAGCAACCGTTGCCGGACGAGGCCCAGGCCCAACGCGGCTTGCTGATGCATGCTGCCGACGCCTTGGGCATTGCCACCGAGAAAGACCTGCGCGACTACTTTCGCCTCGCTCCGGCCGACTGTCGCGGGCGCCTGGCCGAGCTGGAGGAGGCCGGGGAACTGCTGCGCTGCCAGGTGCAAGGCTGGAAACAACCGGCCTGGTGCCGACCTGCGGCGAAAATTCCTCGCAAGGTCGCCGCCAGTGCCTTGTTGTCGCCGTTCGACTCGCTGGTCTGGGAGCGCGGCCGTACCGAGCGGTTGTTCGACTTTCGCTACCGGTTGGAGATCTACACCCCCGTGCACAAGCGGGTGTATGGCTATTACGTGTTGCCGTTCCTGCACCACGAACGCATTGCCGCGCGGGTGGACCTGCGGGCAGAACGGGCCTTGGGGCAGTTGGCCGTGCATGCCGTGCACGAGGATGCGTCGGGGCTGGACGAGGAGGGGATGCAGGCCCTGGCGCTGAACCTGAGGCGTATGGCCCGGTGGCTGGGGCTGGAGCGGGTGCAGCTCAATTGCCAGCGAGTGAGTGGGGGGCGGTTGGCGGTGGCGTTGGCCCAATTAAGTGGTGACTGACCTGGCCTCATCGCGAGCAGGCTCGCTCCCACATTTGATTTGCCGTGGACACAAAAGCTGTGGTCACCGCATATCCCTGTGGGAGCGAGCCTGCTCGCGAGGCGATTGAACCGGCGAAGAAGGATCTACTGATTCACCGCCGAACCTGCTTCAACGTCTCAGCAATCAGGAAAGCCAATTCCAGCGACTGATCGGCATTCATCCGCGGGTCGCAGTGAGTGTGATAGCGGTCCGACAGCCCATCCTCGGTAATCGGGCGTGCGCCGCCGATGCATTCGGTGACGTTTTGCCCGGTCATTTCGATGTGAATCCCGCCGGCATAGGTGCCTTCGGCTTCGTGGACCTGGAAGAACTGCTTCACTTCACCGAGGATCTGCGCAAAGTCCCGGGTCTTGTAGCCGCTGCTGGCCTTGATGGTGTTGCCATGCATCGGGTCTGAGCTCCACAGCACTTGCTTGCCTTCACGCTGCACGGCGCGCAATAGCGGCGGCAAGTGTTCGCCGACCTTGTTGGCGCCCATCCGGGCGATCAGGTTCAGTCGGCCGGGGTCGTTCTGTGGATTGAGCACGTCGATCAGGCGTATCAGATCGTCCGGGTCCATGCTCGGGCCGACCTTGACCCCGATCGGGTTGTTCACCCCGCGCAGGAATTCGACATGGGCGCCGTCCAGCTGACGGGTGCGGTCGCCGATCCACAGCATGTGGGCCGAGCAGTCGTAATAGTCGTTGGTCAGGCTGTCACGGCGCACGAAGGCTTCTTCGTAATTGAGCAGCAACGCTTCGTGGGCAGTGAAAAAGCTGGTTTCGCGCAGTTGCGGCGAGCTGTCCATGCCGCAGGCGCGCATGAATGCCAGGGTTTCGTCGATGCGGTCGGCCAGATGGCTGTACTTTTCCGCCAGGGCCGAATTGGCGATGAAGTCCAGGTTCCACTTATGCACCTGGTGCAGGTCGGCGAACCCGCCCTGGGCGAAGGCGCGCAGCAGGTTCAAGGTGGCGGTGGACTGGTGGTAGGACTGCAGCAACCGCTCCGGGTCCGGTACGCGGCTTTTCTCGTCGAAACCGATACCGTTGACGATGTCGCCACGGTAGGCCGGCAGGGTCACGCCGTCGATGGTTTCGTCGTTGGCCGAACGCGGCTTGGCGAACTGCCCGGCCATGCGCCCGACCTTCACCACCGGGCAGCCGGCGGCAAAGGTCATGACGATCGCCATCTGCAAGAGCACCTTGAAGGTGTCGCGGATCTTGGCCGCCGAGAACTCGGCAAAGCTTTCGGCGCAGTCGCCGCCTTGCAGCAGGAACGCCCGGCCCTGGGTCACCTCGGCGAACTGACGGCGCAACTCCCGGGCTTCACCGGCAAACACCAGTGGCGGATAACTGGCCAGGGTCTGCTCCACCTGCAACAGGTGCGCGGCGTCGGGGTAGCGGGGTTGCTGCTGGATCGGCAGGGCGCGCCAGCTGTCAGGGCTCCAGGGTTGGCTCATCATGATCTCTAGGTGATTTACGCTCGGACGGCCATGTTATCAGCAAATTAGTGCGTGACCTGCTCCGGTCGCTTCGCGGACAATCGCGCCTTTGTCCCGTATTCGCAGGCTCAAGCCGGCACGGCCACCATCAGGAGATGAAATGACAGAGGAGCGCGTCGAGCATTTGCTCGCCGAGGTGCACGACGAGTTCGGCATGATTCGCGTATTCGAAGTGGCCGATTACCGGTTTCTCGAGTTTGGCGATGCCATCGAGCAGAGTTGCGTGTTCACAGCCGATCCGAGCTGGCTCGAATATGACTATACCCGCGCCATGCTCATCGGCGCGTTGTGTCACGAGCAGCCGGAAAGTGCGCTGTTCCTGGGGCTGGGCGCCGGTACGTTGACCCAGGCCTGCCTCAAGTTCCTGCCGTTGGAAGATGTCGAGGCCATCGAATTGCGTCCCGACGTGCCGCGCCTGGCCATCGAATACCTGGGGCTGGATGACGATCCGCGCCTGTACATCCGCGTCGGCGATGCACTGGAACTGCTTGAAAGTGCAGAGCCGGCGGACCTGATATTCGTCGACCTCTATACCGATGTTGGTCCTGGTGTCGGGCACCTGGCCTGGGGCTTTCTGGAAAATTGCCAGAAACGCCTCAACCCGGGTGGCTGGCTAGTGATCAACCAGTGGGCCACCGATGACGGCAAGCCATTGGGGGCGGCGCTGTTGCGCGGCTTGTACCACCGGCATTATTGGGAGCTGCCGGTGAAGGAGGGCAATGTGATCCTGATCGTGCCGGCGGACCTGGACCAGGAACTGGACATGCAGGGACTGGTCGCCAGGGCCGAAGGGCTGGCGCCGCGACTGGGTTATTCGTTGCAGTCGTTGATCAAGGCCATTCGCCCGGCGACGTGACACAAACCCTGGGCATGACGAAGATCCTGTGGCGAGGGGATTTATCCCCGCTGGGCTGCGAAGCGGCCCCCCGACTTATCTGAGACATTTGCGAATGACTGAGCCTCGATAGGGCCGCTACGCGCCCCAGCGGGGATAAATCCCCTCGCCACAAAGAAGTCTGTGACGTCTGGAGATGAATCGTTTTAGCTGGCTGCCCCAAGGCCTTGTGACAGCGAGCCCCATAACGGGGTCAGGCAATAAAAAAAGCTCCCTTTTTGGGCGAATTCCGGTATAGTGCGCGCCGGCCTTTAGCCGGGCCGCGTCAAGGTAGCGCAATTCCCCGAAGTCAGCTTCGGTTGCATGTCCGCACAACGGATGCTTCCACGACGTTCTTTTTCATTCATTCGTTTTCGCAAATCCCCGCCGACAAAGCAGCCAGGGCGACTCTTGAGTCTCAACACGGCACGCGCAGCTTTGGAGCATGGGTCTTTGCGGATGCACTTAGAGGCAGACCCATGACCCAGGAAACCGGCGGCTTCGCCGCTTTTAATCTCAACCCGAACATTCTTGCTGCCGTCACTGCGACCGGCTACGAAGAACCTTCGGCGATTCAGCAGCAATCGATCCCGATCATCATGGCCGGCCACGACATGATTGGCCAGGCGCAAACCGGTACGGGTAAAACCGCTGCGTTCGCCCTGCCGATCCTGCATCGCATCGATCCTGCCAAGCGCGAACCGCAAGCCCTGATCCTGGCGCCAACTCGTGAGTTGGCGCTGCAAGTAGCAACCGCTTTCGAAACCTATTCCAAGCAGATGCCTGGCGTTACCGTTGTGGCCGTTTACGGCGGTGCCCCGATGGGCCCACAACTGAAAGCCATCCGTAATGGCGCGCAGATCGTTGTCGCCACGCCGGGTCGTCTGTGCGATCACCTGCGTCGTGACGAAAAAGTCCTGGCTACCGTGAACCACCTGGTTCTCGACGAAGCCGACGAAATGCTCAAGCTGGGTTTCATGGATGACCTGGAAGTCATCTTCAAGGCCCTGCCAGCGACTCGCCAGACTGTATTGTTCTCGGCCACCCTGCCGCAATCGATCCGTGCCATTGCCGAGCGCCACCTGCGCGATCCGCAACACGTGAAGATCCAGACCAAGACCCAGACCGTCACCGCGATCGAGCAGGCTCACCTGCTGGTTCACGCTGACCAGAAGACGTCTGCTGTTCTCAGCTTGCTGGAAGTGGAAGACTTCGACGCCCTGATCATGTTCGTGCGCACCAAGCAAGCGACCCTGGACCTGGCCAGCGCCCTGGAAGCCAAAGGCTACAAAGCCGCTGCGCTGAACGGTGACATTGCCCAGAACCAGCGTGAGCGCGTGATCGACTCCCTCAAGGATGGCCGCCTGGACATCGTTGTGGCGACCGACGTCGCTGCCCGTGGCCTGGACGTTCCGCGCATCACCCACGTATTCAACGTGGACATGCCGTACGATCCGGAATCCTACGTTCACCGTATCGGCCGTACTGGCCGTGCCGGTCGCGAAGGCCGTGCGCTGCTGCTGGTCACCCCGCGTGAGCGTCGCATGCTGCAAGTGATCGAGCGTGTAACTGGCCAGAAGGTAGCTGAAGTTCGCCTGCCGGACGCCCAGGCCGTTCTCGATGCTCGCATCAAGAAACTGACCAACAGCCTGTCGCCACTGGTGGCTGACGCCGAATCGACCCACGGTGATCTGCTCGATCGCCTGACCGCCGACATCGGTTGCACCCCACGCGCCCTGGCCGCCGCACTGCTGCGCAAGGCCACCAATGGCCAAGCGCTGAACCTGGCTGCAATCGAGAAGGAACGTCCCCTGGTGCCGAACAACGCACCGCGTGGCGATCGTCCTGAGCGCACCGGTGATCGTCCGGACCGTGGTGATCGCGAGCGTCGTGCTCCGATCCCGCTGGCCGAAGGTCGTGCTCGCTGCCGTACCGCGCTGGGTGCCCGTGACGGCATCGCTGCCAAGAACCTGCTGGGTGCCATTCTCAACGAAGGCGGCCTGGCCCGCGAAGCGATCGGCCGCATCCAGGTGCGTGACAGCTTCAGCCTGGTAGAGCTGCCGGAAGATGGTCTGGAGAAGTTGCTGACCAAGTTGAAAGACACTCGTGTAGCTGGCAAGCAGCTCAAGCTGCGTCGCTATCGCGAAGATTGATCGGCTCTTGGGCTGATTGATCGAACATAAAAATCCCCGACTGGTTCGGGGATTTTTTTCGCCTGTCGTTTGGTGTTCTGTCAGGGAGAGTGGTGTGACGGCCAATCGCGAGCAAGCTCGCTCCCACAGGGGGAGGCGTGAGCGGCGAAATCCAATGTGGGAGCGAGCTTGCTCGCGATTGCAGCGACGCGGTCAATCAGTCAGTCAAACCGATAGATGTCCATCCCCAGCGTCCCCATCGTGAACCCGGCATGGGTAACACTGAACTTGCCCCCCGCACCCCGGGCAAAATACAGCGGCAGCAAGTGCTCATCGCTGGGGTGGCTGCGCACGGCGTTCGGCGCCTGGCGACGGTAATCATGCAGCGCGGCCTCGTCGTCGGCCGCCAGCTTCTCAACCATCCAATCGCGAAAGTCCTTGGCCCAGGGCTCAATGCTGTCGGGGCCGGCGTTCCAGTCCAGGTCGCGCAGGTTATGGGTGATGCTGCCGGAACCGATCAGTAAGATGCCCTGCTGACGCAGGCTCGCGAGGGCCTGGCCGACCTGTGTCTGCAACACCGGTCCCTGGCGGCTGGGCAGGGAAACCTGCACCACCGGGATGTCGGCCTCGGGGTACATCAAAGACAATGGCACCCAGACGCCATGGTCGGACGGCCGTTGAGGGTCGAGGCGTGCCGGCAGGTGCGCGGTGTTGAGCATGGCTGCGACTTGCGTCGCCAGTTGAGGATCGCCAGGCGCGGGGTACTGCACCTCATACAGGGCTGGTGGAAAGCCGCCGAAGTCGTGCCAGGTGCGCGGCTGCGGATTGGCGCTGACCAGCAGTTCGTTGCTTTCCCAGTGGGCGGACACGATGACGATGGCCTTGGGCTTGGGCAATTGAGCGGCCAGGCGAGCCAATGCCGGACCGCTATCGCCGGGCTCCAGGGCGAGCATCGGTGAGCCATGGGAGATAAACAGGCTGGGCAGCATGAACGGACTCCTGAGCGTTAAGATGGAGTCATCTTCCGTCAGGTCAATGATCTAAATCTAATATAAGTTTTAGCCCATTTTGATCGAATTTTTTGGAGCGAATCATGGAGCCCGAGTTTTGGCACAAGCGCTGGTCATCGAACCAGATTGGTTTTCACTTGCCGGAGGTGAACCCCTACCTTCAGCGTTTCTGGCCGCAATTGGGCTTGGCCCAGGGCAGTTGGGTGCTGGTGCCGTTGTGTGGCAAAAGCCTGGATCTGCTGTGGCTTGCCCATCAGGGGTATTCGGTGTTGGGCGTGGAACTGTCGGAAAAAGCCGCCACTGATTTTTTCCTTGAGCATCAACTTGAGCCGGTTGTGAGTGAAGAGGGTGCTTTCAGGGTGTTCCGTGCCGGTGATATCGAGATTCGCTGTGGTGATTTCTTTGCCCTGGGCCCGCAGGATGTGGCCGATTGCACGGCACTGTATGATCGCGCCGCATTAATCGCGTTGCCCGTGCCAATGCGGGAACGGTACGCGGCTCATCTGCAGAAGATCCTGCCCGATGGGGTCGGTTTGTTGATTACCTTGGATTACAACCAGGATGAAATGCCTGGCCCACCGTTCTCTGTCGGGGATGATGAGGTGCAGCGGCTGCTGGGAGGTGTCTGGCAGTTGGAGGTGTTGCAGGAGCAGGATGTGTTGGGGGAGAGCTGGAAGTTTTTGCAGGCGGGTGTGAAGCGGCTGGATGAGCGTGTTTATCGGCTGTCCAGAGGTTGAAGCGGTGGTTGTGCTGATGCCATCGGGAGCATGCTCGCTCCCACATTGGATCTGCTGTGAACATAAAACCTGTGGTCACCCAAGTTCCCTTGTGGGAGCGGGCTTGCTCGCGAAGGCGGCCTGGCAGGTGGCTTGGATTTGTTGATCGAGTACATATCCGTTGCTGCGGTAACGGCCACTTAGGGTTCCGCTTTTACAGCGGGTGACTTTTGAAGAGCGCAAAAGTAACCAAAACGCTTTTGCCCCACCACTCGGCACCTCGCTTAGGCTCGGTGTGCCCTCACTCCGGCATTGCTCCGTGGGCCCGCCGCGAAGGGCCATCCATGGCCCAGCGCGGCTATCCCGGCATCCATGCCGGGATGCCCACTGCGCAATGCCTGCGTTCGGCCAGCGTGGTTAACGGGGCGCTCCAGATCAAGGTCAAGATCCAAAGCAAGAGCAAGAGCAAGAGCAAGAGCGGGGCACATACCGGCATCTATGTGGCTGAGCCACCGCTATCGCGAGCAAGCTCGCTCCCACATTGGATCTTCAGCAGACCCAAAGCCCATGTGCACCGCAAAACCTGTGGGAGCGAGCCTGCTCGCGATGAGACCGGCACATACGGCATCACCGCAAACTGACACATCGCCTTCGCGAGCAAGCCCGCTCCCACAGGAGAAACGCGGCCCCATCAAGAACCAGGTCGGCTATCAGGCCGCCTCGGGGAGGACGTTGATCTCGGCGCCCCGTTAACCACGCTGGCTGAACGAAGGTATTGCGCAGTGGGCACCTCGGCATGGATGCCGAGGTAGCCGCGCTGGGCCATGGATGGCCCTTCGCGGCGGCCCACGGAGCAATGCCTTCGTTCAGGCATGCCGAGCCTAGGCGAGGCACCAAGTGGTGGGGCATGAAGCGTTTTGCTTACTTTTGCGCTTCTCAAAAGTGAGCCGCTGTAAGAGCGGAACCCTAAGCCGCCGTTACCGCAGCAACGGATATACACACCAAAGCAAGTAGATACCGCAAAAAAACGGCGCTTCCCATCTCTGAAAGAAGCGCCGTTTTCTCTAAGCTGAACCAGCATTACGCATTTCTGCGGGTTTTCTCTTGAGGCTAACGATCAGCCCCGACGACGCAGTGCGTCGATACGCTCTTCCAGCGGCGGGTGGCTCATGAACATGCGTGCCAGGCCCTGCTTGATGCCACCGTTGATGCCAAAGGCATTCAGGGTGTCAGGCATGTGCACCGGCAAGCCTTGCTCGGCGCGCAGGCGCTGCAGGGCACCGATCATGGCACTGGTGCCGGCCAGGCGTGCACCGGCGTCGTCGGCGCGGAACTCGCGCTTGCGCGAGAACCACATGACGATGGCGCTGGCGAGGATGCCCAGTACCAGCTCGGCGAAGATGGTCGCCACGTAGTAGGCGATGCCCTGGCCTTCTTCGTTCTTGAAGATCACCTTGTCGACGAAGTTGCCGATGATGCGGGCGAAGAACATCACGAAGGTGTTCACCACGCCCTGGATCAGCGCCAGGGTCACCATGTCGCCGTTGGCGACGTGGCCGATCTCGTGGGCCAGCACGGCCTTGACTTCATCGGGCGAGAACCGCTCGAGCAACCCCTGGCTGACGGCGACCAGTGCGTCGTTCTTGTTCCAGCCGGTGGCGAAGGCGTTGGCCTCGTAGGCCGGGAAGATCCCGACTTCCGGCATCTTGATACCGGCTTCGCGGGACAGTTGCTCGACGGTCTGCAGCAGCCATTGTTCGTGACGAGTGCGCGGCTGGCTGATGATCTGGGTGCCGGTGCTCATCTTCGCCATCCACTTGGAGATGAACAGCGAGAACAGGGAACCGGCGAAACCGAACACCGCACAGAAGATCAGCAGCTGATTGAGGTTGAGGTCAACCCCATTGGCCGCCATGAACCCGTTGAAGCCGAAGAGGCTCAGGGTGATGCTGGCAATCAGCACGACCGCCAGGTTAGTGGCCAAGAACAGCAGGATGCGCATCATGGTTGTGAAAATCTCCTCGTGCTAAAGATGTAGCGTTATGCGGGGTATATAAGGTGCTGCCGCAGGCTATTCAACTCGCCGACTATTTCAAACTGTGTCCTACAGGCGTCCTAAATGTTTGAAAGACTTTTCTGAAAGTGAATGGGGAAAAGAAATACGACGCTTGCACCCCGTGAACGTTGAGCCTGGGGGGGGCGTCGGCGGTCCAACCCGTAGTGTAGAAGGCCTTGCAGAGTCGGCAGAACGGATATGTTGCTGAATCAAACAGCGTGCGAGGCGACGGCTCCCCGCACGCTGTCTGGCTTATTGACGGTAGGACTTGAGGAAGTTGCCGATCCGGCCAATGGCCTGGTCGAGGTCATCGACCCGCGGCAGGGTCACGACGCGGAAGTGATCCGGCCACGGCCAGTTGAACGCCGTACCCTGGACCACCAGCAGCTTTTCGGACAGCAGCAGGTCGAGGACGAATTTTTCATCGTTGTGGATCGGGCAGACCTTCGGGTCGATCCGCGGGAAGGCATACAGCGCGCCCATCGGCTTGACACAACTGACGCCGGGGATGTCGTTGAGCAGTTCCCAGGTGCGATTGCGCTGTTCCAGCAGCCGGCCCTGGGGCAGGACCAGGTCGTTGATGCTCTGGTAGCCGCCCAGCGCCGTCTGGATCGCATGCTGGCTCGGCACGTTGGCACACAGGCGCATGTTGGCCAGCATGTCGATGCCTTCGATGTAGCTCTGGGCATGGTGCTTGGGCCCGGAGATGGCGATCCAGCCGGAGCGGAAACCAGCGACCCGATAGGACTTGGACAGGCCGTTGAAGGTCAGGCACAGCAGGTCTGGCGCCAGGGACGCGGTGCACACATGCACGGCATCGTCGTAGAGGATCTTGTCGTAGATCTCGTCGGAGAACACCACCAGGTTGTGCTGGCGGGCCAGTTCCAGCATGTCCAGCAACACTTCCCTGGAATACACGGCGCCGGTCGGGTTGTTCGGGTTGATGATCACCAGTGCCTTGGTATTGGGCGTGATCTTGGCCTTGATGTCCGCCAGGTCGGGAAACCAGTTGGCCTGTTCGTCGCACAGGTAATGCACCGGGTTGCCACCGGACAGGCTCACGGCAGCGGTCCACAGCGGATAGTCCGGTGCCGGCACCAGCACTTCGTCGCCGTTGTTGAGCAGGGCCTGCATGGACATCACGATCAGCTCGGACACGCCGTTGCCCAGGTAGATGTCCTCGATGCCGATCCCTTCGACCTGCTTCTGCTGGTAGTACTGCATCACGGCCTTGCGGGCACTGAACAGGCCCTTGGAGTCGCTGTAGCCCTGGGCGGTTGGCAGGTTGCGGATGACGTCCTGGAGGATTTCATCGGGCGCTTCGAAACCAAAGGGGGCCGGGTTGCCGATGTTCAGCTTGAGGATGCGATGGCCTTCCTCTTCCAGGCGTTTGGCGTGCTTGAGCACCGGGCCGCGAATGTCGTAGCAGACGTTGGCGAGCTTGTTCGATTTGCTGACCTGCATGGCGATGTGTTCCCGAAAATGAACGATCCAGGTGGCGTATGAACGGCCGTACTGGGGATCCTGCGTCTGTGCCCAGGCCTGACGCGGTACATGCGTCACAATCCGTTTGAATGCGCATGACGTGGCTGCCAGACTGGCGTCTGACGAGGCGCAATCATACGTGCCGCCCGATCTGCGGAAAAGCGTCGGATCGGGCTTTTTCAATTGCCGAGGTGGGACGATGGAAAAGTTGGAGAAAACCCTTGAAGAATGGCATGCCATGCTCGACCCGGAGCAGTACAACGTCTGTCGATTGAAGGGCACCGAACGGCCGTTCTCCGGTAAATACAACGCCACCAAGACCGACGGTGTGTACCACTGCATCTGCTGCAACGAACCGTTGTTCGATTCGCAGACCAAATTCGATTCCGGCTGCGGCTGGCCGAGTTTCTACGCGCCGATCGAGGGCAGCGCGGTGGTGGAGGTGCGGGACGTCAGCCACGGCATGGTTCGCACCGAGGTGGTCTGCGCCAGATGCGACGCCCACTTGGGCCACGTCTTCCCCGACGGCCCGCCGCCCACGGGGTTGCGGTACTGCATCAACTCGGTGTGCCTGGATCTGGTCCCCCGAGAATAATTTGGTGGGAGCAAAGCTTGCTCGCGAAACAGGGCATCTCGATTTCTGAACGACCGTATCGCCTTCATCGCGGGCAAGCCTTGCTCCCACAGTTTGTGGTGTGGGTATTTTTGATAATTAAATTGCATACAATTTAATTGCTAGCTATCTTCAGCGTTCTGTTCTTCCCATCTGGAGCCTTGCCATGAGCGACAATCTGCTGAGCATCCCGTGCACCACCATCAAGGGTGAGCAAAAGACCCTCGCCGATTTCGCCGGCAAGGCGGTGCTGGTGGTCAACACGGCCAGCCAGTGCGGGTTCACCCCGCAGTACAAGGGGCTTGAGGCGCTGTGGCAGACCTACAAGGACCAGGGCCTGGTGGTGCTGGGCTTTCCCTGCAATCAGTTCGGCAAGCAGGAGCCGGGCAGCGAAGGGGCGATTACCGAGTTTTGCGAGCTGAACTTCGGTGTGAGTTTTCCGCTGTTCAAGAAAATCGAGGTCAACGGTGCCAACGCCCACCCCCTGTTCGTCCAGCTTAAACAGCGGGCGCCTGGCGTGCTGGGGTCCAAAGGCATCAAGTGGAATTTCACCAAGTTCCTGATCGGCAAGGACGGTCAGGTGGTCAAGCGTTTTGCCCCGACCACCAAGCCCCAGGACCTGACTGGTGAGATCGAAGCGCTGCTCAAATGAATGACCTGTCAGCCGATTCGCTGAAGCTCGACAGCCAGTTGTGCTTCAAGCTGTACGCCGCTTCGCGTGCGGTAATCCGCGGCTACAAGCCAATGCTCGATCAGCTCGGCCTGACCTATCCGCAATACCTGGTGATGCTGGTGTTGTGGGAATGGCAGGACACGGCCCCGCAGCAGCCGACGGTCAAGGCCCTGGGTGAGCGTTTGGCGCTGGATTCCGGCACGCTGACGCCACTGCTCAAGCGCCTGGAACAGCTGGACCTGGTCCAGCGCCAGCGTTCGGCCCGGGACGAGCGGGAGGTGCACTTGAGCCTGTCGGCTGCAGGGCGAGCCTTGCGTGAACAGGTCGGCCCGCTCAAGGCCCGCCTGTTGTGTGACAGCGGCGTTGACCTGGACCGCCTCGGAACGTTGCGAGACGGTCTCGATCACCTGCTGGGCCAGATCAAAGCGCTGACGTAGTCGGCACCCACTGGTCCAACACTGCGGCCAGTTCTTCGCGGCGAAACGGCTTGGACAGGTAATCGTTCATGCCGGCCGCACGGCAGCGCTCGCGCTCCTCGGGCATCGCGTTGGCCGTCAGGGCCACAATCGGCAGGTCCGACCAGCTCCCGCTGCGGCGGATCTGCCGGCTGGCTTCGTAACCATCCATCACCGGCATGTTGCAGTCCATCAACACCAGGTCGAACACCCGCTGTTCCAGTTGATCCAGGGCTTCGACGCCATGGGCCGCGACAGTGACTTCGCAGCCCAGCTTCACCAACATCCCCTTGGCCACCAGTTGGTTGACCGGGTTGTCCTCCACCAGCAGCACCCGTCCACGCTTGGCTGGCGCCAGGGCTTCGATCTGTGCGTCATTGATGATGGTCGCCTCGCTTTGCATGGCGCGTCGCAGAATCTGGTACAGCGCATGGCGCGCCAGCGGCCGGGCCTGTTGTATCAGCGGGGCGAGGGCGGCGGCTTCCTCGCCAGGCATGAAACTGCCATAGGCGGTCACCAGCAGGATCGGCGCGTCAAAGGTCGGCCGCAGGTTGAACAGGCATTCCGGGCAGTCGGTAATCAGTACGTCAGGCGTGAGCCCCAGCAACCCGTCGTCGATGGAGCGCTGCACATAATCCAGGCCCCATCCCGGCAACAGCATGCCTAGCAACTCGGCCAGCCCGCTGCTGCTGGCGGTGATGGCGACGACGTTGCCGTGCAACGGTTCGACCGGCGTCGCCGGGGTATGGCACGGCAGGGGCAGATCGGCACAGAACTGGCTGCCAAAGCCGGCTTCGGAACTGATCGTCAACCGGCCCTGCATGGCTTCGCAGAGGTTGTAGGTCAATGCCAGGCCCAGGCCGGTGCCACCAAACTGGCGGGTAATCCCGGCGCCTGCCTGGGTGAACGGTTGCAGGATTCTCGCCTGGGCTTCCTGGGGAATGCCAATGCCCGTGTCGCAGACCTCGATTCGCACGCCGCCTTCGTAATGACTCATCTTCACGTCGACCCGACCGAAGCGCGTGAACTTCAGTGCGTTGGACAGCAGGTTGCTGACGATCTGGCGCACCCGGGTTGGGTCGCCGACTACCTGCGCCGGGAACTGCGGGTCGATCAGGCACGCCAGTTCGACACTGGGGGCCGCGTTCTGGGAAAGCAGGTTGGCGGTATCCTCCACCAGGGAGCCGAGATCGAACGGAATGCGTTCGAGTTCCAGTTGGCCGGCGTCGAATTTCGACAGGTCGAGGATGTCGTTGAGCAGTTCGACCAATACCTTGCCCGAGTCATGGGCAATCGATAGCTGCTGCTGTTGTTCGGCCGTCAGGGGGCCATCCAGGGAGAGCGCGATCATGCCCAGCAGGCCGTTGAGCGGTGTGCGGATCTCGTGGCTCATGTTGGCGAGGAACGCGGAGCGGGCTTCGGCCATGTCCAGGGCTGTGCGCCGGGCCACTTCCAGCTCCTCGTTGGACTGGCTGAGGCGGGCATTGATGGCCTTGAGTTCGGCGGTGCGTGCCGAGACGATGTTCTCCAGTTGCGCCAGGTATTCGGTGAGGCGATTTTCGGCCGTACGCCGCTGCTGGATTTCGGTGGAGATGTTTTCGAACTGCTGGTTGGCGACGGACACCAGCACGCCGATTTCATCGGACTGATGGCCGGAAGGGCATTCCAGGTGGCTCTGTTCGCTGCTGCTCGGGTCGCGGCTGCTCAGTTCGCGGATGACCCGCACCAGGGGCTTGGTCAGCATCACGTAGAACAGCGCCAGCAGCAGGCCGGTCAGGATCAGGCTGCGGGCGAAGCCGTTGAGCAAGGTGACCTCGGCACGGCGCAGGAAACGACTGCCGAACGCATAGGTGTCGACGTCCAGTCGCAGTATGCCCAGGGATTCGCTGGGCAAGTGATCCAGGTAGAGCCGGTCCTCGAACTGCCGCTGGGCGCCGAACAGGAAGTCGCTGATGAACCGGTAGCTGCTTTGCAGCTCGGGCCGCTTGACGCTGGCCAGCACGGTATTGTTGTTGTCGATCAGCTCGGCCCCGATGATGGCCGGTGAGCGCAACAGGCCCATGGACAACTCCTGGGCGAGTTCGGCGTCGATGTTGTAGGCGATGCGCGAGGCCGGGTTGTGGCTGATTTCCAGCAGCGAGAGGATTTCACGGTTGATCGACGCGTCTTCGCTGGCATAATCGATGCCGATCTGCATCAGGCTGAGCAAAGTGCCCAGCACGAAGCCCACCAGGACGGTCAGGCGGGCCTGCTTATAGGAAAGCCGTTGGGTGAATCTGATGTCCATTGAGTGATGAACCACTTACGTTTCCCTTCGCCGGTCAAGCATAGCTGATCATCTCTGAATACCGGTGCAGCCGGTGTGTATTGTGTGAAGTAGACCCGCCATTGGATACGGCGTTTCGTAGCACGAGCGCCATCATTACTGTGAACCTGTCCGAGGAGAAGACGTGGACTCGCGATTGAATGCTTTTCTTGAGCGTGCCGATGCCGTGCTGGCCCGGATCGAACCTTTGTTGCCGGCGCCCCGGCCCGCCATCGATTGGGCCCAGACCCTGGCCGCCCGTTGGCAGCGTGACGGGCGCAGCGGCTATCTGATGCCGCTGCAGGTCAGCCTCGACATGCGCTTGTCGGACCTGATCGGCGTGGACCGCCAGGTTGAACAACTGGGCCGCAACACTCGGCAATTCATCGATGGCATGCCCGCCAACCATGCCTTGCTCTGGGGCTCGCGTGGCACCGGCAAGTCGTCCCTGGTGCGTGCCCTGTTGGCTGAGCATGCCCAACAGGGATTGCGGTTGATCGAGATCGAACGCGATCACCTGGCCGATCTGCCCCGCGTGGTCGAGCAGGTGGCGAAACTGCCCCAGCGCTTCGTGTTGTTCTGCGATGACTTGTCGTTCGAATCCGGTGAAGGCGATTATCGCGTGCTCAAGAGCGTGTTGGATGGATCCCTGGAGCAGGCGCCGGACAACGTGCTGCTGTATGCCACCTCCAACCGTCGTCACCTGGTGCCGGAAAAGGAAAGCGACAACGAGAATTGGAAGCGGGTCGACGGCGAACTTCACCCCAGCGAAGCGGTGGAGGACAAGATCGCCTTGTCCGACCGCTTTGGCCTGTGGCTGTCGTTTTATCCGTTTACCCAGGAGCATTTCCTCAACGTGGTGGAGCACTGGATCGGCGAACTGGCGGCCAAGGCCGGGCTGGCCTGGCAGCGCGACGAAGCGCTGGATGTGCTGGCGGTGCGCTGGGCAACCGGGCGCGGCAATCGCAACGGACGTTGCGCTTATCAGTTTGCCCGTTATTGGGTAGGCCTGAAATTGTTGGAGCACAAGGCATGATCGATTTGAAGGGCACCGGAGTCGGCCTTGACGGCTACGCGCTGTTATCGGCACAGCTGGAATCCTTGCTGGCCGATGAGCGTGACTTCATCGCCAACGCCGCGCAGTTCTCGGCTTTCCTGTCCAGTCAGCTGGATGATCTGAACTGGGCCGGTTTCTACCTCAATCGCAACGAAGAGTTGGTCCTGGGACCGTTCCAGGGCCAGATCGCCTGCGTGCGGATCCCCTTTGGCCGCGGCGTGTGCGGTACGGCGGCAGCGACCCGGCAGACCCAGCGCGTCGAAGACGTCCATGCCTTCGCCGGGCACATCGCCTGCGACAGCGCGTCGAACAGCGAGCTGGTGGTGCCGCTGGTCAAGGACGGGTGCCTGATCGGCGTGCTCGACCTGGACAGTCCGAAACTGGCGCGCTTTACCGAACATGATCAAGCCGGCATCGAGCAGTTGGCCGCGATCTTCCTGCGCCTGACGGATTGCTGATCATACCTTCAACCCTGCCTTGACCAGCAGGCCGTGGGGATCGATTTCATCGATCTGGTGCGGGTCGAGGAATTGGTTGGCGTAGCTCTCGTAGATTTTTTCTTCGATGAACAGCTCGAACAGCTCGGGATCGATATGGGCGTCACGGCACATGGTGGCCATGATGCCCAGGGCCTCGCTCAGTTTTTTCGCCTTCTTGTAGGGGCGGTCGGCCGCCGTCAGCGCTTCGAAAATGTCGGCAATAGCCATCATGCGCGCCGGCAGGCTCATCTCTTCGCGTCTGAGGCGCTTGGGATAACCGCTGCCATCCATTTTCTCGTGATGACCGCCGGCGATCTCCGCCACATTGTCCAGGTGGCTGGGAAAGGGCAACTGGCTGAGCATCAGAATCGTCTGCACCATGTGATGATTGATGACGTAGCGCTCCTCGCGGGTCAGCGTGCCGCGCGTGATGCTCAGGTTGTAAAGCTCGCCGCGGTTGTATTTCCAGGCCGGTACATCGAGTTGGAAGCCCCATGGGTTGTCCGCCGGGATCAGTTCGGCCGCGTGGCGCTCGAGCAGGTGTTCGGGCTTGTCTGCCAGCAGCGGCTCAGTGACCGGTAGTGTCGGCTTGGGCGTGCGGGCCTGGCGTCGGTTCTCTTCCCAGGAAACCCCCAGGCGATCGTCGAGGGTCCGGGTCCACGGGCGTTGGGCAATCTGCTGCAGGCGTTGCAGGTCGGCCTCGGCCATGGCTTCGGCGCCCAGGTTGCAACGGGCGACGAAGGCGAAGTCGTCATCCAGGGCCGTCAATGTCGCGTCACGCTGTTGCGCCAGGGATGACGGCTCGCCGCCGCTTGCCACGGCCTGCCAGTAGTCGACCCAGGCGTCGCGCTTGAGCACTTCGAAGCGGGTGCGTATTTCGTGGATTCGATCGTTCAGGGTTTCCAGTTTGGTGGCTTTGTCGACCACGTATTCGGGGGTGGTGACCTTGCCGCAATCGTGCAGCCAGGCGGCGATGTGCAGGGCTTCCCATTCATCCTCCGTTGGCCGGTAGGCGTCGAATGCCGGTGCCTGGCTGGCAGCGGCGGCCTGGGCGAGCATCAGGGTCAGGACTGGCACCCGCTGGCAATGGCCACCGGTATAGGGACTCTTGGCGTCGATCGCGCCGGCCAGCAATTGGATGAAGGCGTCCAGCAATTGCTTTTGCCTGGCTTGCAGGCGCTGGGCCTCGATGCTCACGGCGGCGGCGCCGGACACGGCCTGGAGGAAGGCGATGCGGTCGGGCCGGAGTTTTTCCAGGTCGGCTTCGGTGCCGCTGTCGGTGACCAGCAACACCAGTACGCCGACGGTTTCCTGATGCCGATTGCGCAGGCGAATACCGATCAAGTGGACCCGCGGCGAGTCCAGCTCCCGTAGCACGCCCTGCAGGTCGCCCGCCTGTTCGAAGCCCAGGGATGCCACGAGGTTGTCCGAGGTAGCCAGTTGCTGGAGCCATGGCGGGCTGGCGCTCGCCTGTAGCTCATGACTGCGCAACTTGAAGGCGTCGAGGTCCCTGGGCGCTCCATCGATCACCAGGCCATACGGCTTGACCCGATTGTCGTCGTTCTCGCGCAGATAGATCAGGCCGGCCTGGGCCTGGCCGATCTTCACGGTTTCAAACAACACCCGTTCCAGCAACGGGGCGAAGCGGGTTTCGGCGCGCAGGCTGGCGGTGATTTCAAAGAAACTTGCCAGGGTCTCTTTCATGCGCGCCATCGAGACGCTCAACTGATCGACCTCCAGCACCGGGGAGCGACGGGACACCGGGTAGTTGAAGTCAAAGCTGCGAATGGCATCGGCTTCCTGCACCAGTTCGCGCAAAGGCTTGACCAGGATCCTGGACGTCAGCCAGCCCAGGGGCAGGCACAGCAGCAGGGTGGCAAGGGTGATGAGCGCGCCTTGCCAGCGCATGCGATAGGCATTGTCCAGCAGCTCATCTTCAGGGACCAGCAACGCCAGTTCCAGGCCTTGGGGCCCGCCTTCCTGCATGTGGCTGCGAGAAACGATCCACTGGCGTCCGGCCACTTCCAGGCGCGTGGTGTCAGTGTTGTTGTCGAGTGCGGCGGCGATGGCCGGGCTGAGGTCGCGGGCCTTGATCAGGCGTGCCGACTGGGCGTCGGCGAGCAGCCGGCGGCTGTCGGGATAACCCACAGCGTTGCCCCTGGGATCAAGCAGCACGACCTCGGTGCCAGCCGTCACCTTGTGCTTGGCCAGGGTCTGGGACAGCGCCACCAGGGTCAGGTCGGCGCCGATGACAGCCTGCTCGCCACTGCGCCGGGCGAGGGTGGTGCCGACATTTTGGGTGGAGAAAAAAACGTAGGGCTCGGTGGTAATCTGCTCGGTGCTGCCGACGGCGCTGCGAAACCAGCTGCGGTCGCGGGGATCGTAGATTTCGTCGGCTATGTCCCGGCGCCCGATGAGTGTCAGGGCCTCGTCGTAGAACAGCGACTGGGAATGAACCGGGCCTTGCTCGGAGGCCCGCTCCACGGTCCAGACCTGGTAGGCCGAGTCGGCCGGCGCCTGCAGGGCGGCTTTCAGGGCCGCGGTGCGCAACGGCCGGACCATCAGGAAGTTTCCGCGCTGATCGCCCAGGTACAACGATGCCAGGTTCGGGTTGTCCCGCAGTGCCTGGCTGAAGGGCACGAGCAGGGCCAGGCGTTGCGCCATCTGCGGCGTGCGCGTCGCCGGGTAGTCAGCCAGCAGGCTCAACAGGTGACGGATGGGTTCGTAGGTGTCGTACAAATCCAGGCGCACATCCTGTTCAATACGGTTGAACAGTTTTTCACTGCTGGACAGGATGATTTGCGTGGTTTGCCGGTAATTGAAAATCCCCAGCACCACCCCGGTCAGCAGCAAAAGCAGGGTAAACATCACGCTGATGTGGACGTGCAGGGGGAACCGGCGTTTGTCCGGACGCGGTGCGCTGGGCATTGCAGTCACTCCAAGTGTCAGGGGGTGTTCTCGATGGGTGTTCCCGCGTGCAAGGGAAACCGATCGATAACCCCCCAGGTACGCACTGCTGAGCGAATAGCATAGTAAACGCTGGATTATTTTGCCTTGGCGATCTCTGTTTCGAGGGCCCGCTCCAGTTCGGTCATGGCGCGGTCGAGGGCGTCGATGCAATCATTGATTTGCTCAGGTGCCTGCGCTTGATGACAAGCGTGCTCCAACGCCTCGCATCGCTGGATCAGCGAGGTCGCCTGGACGATGCGGGCGACGCCTTTTATCTTGTGTGCCGTTTCGGTCAGCGCTTGCCTGTTTGCGCCGTGGGCGACGTCGAGCAATTCCTGGCGGTCCGAGCGGCTGCTGCTGAGCAATTCGGCCAGCAGGCGCCGGTTGGACGACGGGTCGCCGCCGGTCAACGCCTGCAGGCTTTGTACGCTGAAAGCTGTGGGGCGGCCGGCGGGTTTGACTGTCTTGATCCATTGGCTCAAGGCGCTCAGGCTGATCGGCTTGAACAGGCAGTCATCCATTCCAGCGTCCTGGCAGCGTTGTTTTTCCTCCGGTTGTGCATTGGCGGTGAACCCCAGGAGGGTGCAGGGCGGTCGTTGTTGCTCGGACTCATCGCGACGAATCGACCGGGCCAGTTCGTAGCCGTTCATGATGGGCATGTTGCAATCGGCGATGACCAGATCGAAATGGTTTTTTTGCCAGACCTCGAGCCCGTGGGCACCATCATGGGCGACCTGGTAGTGATGGCCGAGGTATTCCAGTTGCTGCGACATCAGCAGGCGGTTGGCGGGATGATCGTCCACGATCAGGACGTTCAGGGTGGCCTGGGCCGTGCCGATGACCGGTTCAAGTGGGGGGCAAACCGGCGCCGTCGACAGGACGGTCAGTTGCAGGCAGACCTGGACCTGGGTGCCGAAGCCGGGCTGGCTGCTCATGTCCAGGCTGCCGCCCATCATCCGGCACAGGTTGCGACTGATCACCAGCCCCAACCCTGCGCCGTTGCGGGCCATCCGGCTGGTGTTATCGACCTGGGCAAACGGCTTGAACAAACGTTGCAGGTCTGCCGGGTCGATGCCGATGCCGCTGTCGTTGACCTCCAGGTGCATTTGCAGGACGTCGTCCTGGTCGGTTGGAGACAGCCGGACCTTGATCACTACCTGGCCCTGCTCGGTAAATTTGAGGGCATTGCTGATCAGGTTCGACAGCACCTGTTTGAATCGCAACGGGTCCATCAACACGTCAGGGCTACCCTCGGCGGCGTCGAACTGCAGGGACAACGCCAGGTTCTTCTGCCGGGCCACGCCCTCGAAGACCCGTATGACTGATTGCAGCAGGGCCCCGAGATTGACGCGTTCGGGGGCCAGGCTCAGATGACCGGATTCGATACGGGCGATGTCCAGGATGTCACCTATCAGCTCGAGCATGCCGGAGGCCGACTCGTACGCGACTTCGATGGTTGAACGGTCCACGCGGCCCTTGTCGGCCTGTTTCAGGGCCAGCTCAAGCATGCCGATCACCGCGTTCATCGGCGTGCGGATTTCATGGCTCATGGTGGCCAGGAACGTGCTTTTGGCGCGGTTTGCGTCATCGGCCCGTTGCTTGGACGCACGCAGTTCCTCGAACAGCTGGCGCCGCTCACTGATGTCGATCCAGCCGCCGATGATGCCTTTCACTTCGGCGGCAGAGTTTCGGTAGGGGAGGATCCAGTGATAGATCGTCAGTTGCCTGTCCCCGATGTGCAGGGGCCGATCCACGATCAGGGCGGTGCCTTCGGCCATGACACGCTGGTAGTCCGCCTGGTACTCCTGCGCTTCGAAGGCGTTGCTCATGGAACCTGGCATCAGGTTCTTGCCGATGACGTCTTCGCGCTTGACATCGAACGTTTGCAGGTAGCTGTCGTTGCAGCTTTGCAGGATGCCGTTGCGATCCCTCACGTAGATGGGGTGAGGGGTGCCGTTGAGCAGCGAATGCATGAATTCGAGCTGATCATTGAGGGCCAGTTCCGCCCGTTGACGCTGCCTGATCTGGCGCTGCATGTAGGCGTTCCACGCCAGGGAAAACAGCAGCAACAGGCCAATGCCCGCGCCGACCTGGAGGAACAGGCGGTTGTAGGTGCGCCAGGTGTGTTCCGAGGGCGAGACGTAACCGCGCCAGCGGTTGTTGATGACGCCCAGTTCGTCGGGGTCGATGCTGGTCAGGGCCTTGTCGAGGATGGCGTTCAACTCTGTGGCGTTTTTTGCCGTGGCCAGCGCGAACATGGCCTGTTGGGTGCCCACCGTGCTGCTGATTTGCAACCTGTCGCGCCACGCATAGGAGGAGATGAAATAGTTGGCCATCACCTGCGAGTTCACGCTGCCGTCGACCTGGCCATGGGCGAGCATTTCCACGGCGCGCAAGGGGCCGTCCGTTTCGATGATTTGAATGTCTGGGTACTGGCTGCGTAGCCATTCAATGACCGGATTGCCTTTGGCGATTGCCAGGCTGGCGTGGCCGAACTGATCGAGTGTCGTGGGCGTGTCGGACTGTTTGCGGGTCAGCAGGACGAACGAGCTGTCAACGTAGGGGCGGCTGAACTTCAACTGGAGTTGTCGTTCACTGCTGGGCAAGAGCGCGGCGATCATGTCGGCTTGATCGTTGAGGACCGCGGTAATCATTTCGCTGTCGTTCTGGCGGCGCTGGATGTCCAGGCGCAGGCCGGTGCGCAGCCGGATCAGTTCCAGCAGGTCGGCACTGATGCCGCGAAAGTCCCCATCCGCATCGAAGAAGGTGAAGGGCGCGGAGGTTTCGTTCACCACCACCCGAACCACCGGATGCCTGGCCAGCCAGCGTTGCTCGCGGTCGGTCAGTTGTATCCTGTGGTCCGTGAGGTACAGGTCGCTGCCTGCACTCCAGCGTTTGGAGATGGCGGCTTGCTCGGCAATGGAGACTTGGTTCAGCGTAGCGTTGATGACTTCCAACAAGCGGGTGTCGCTACGTCGTACGGCGAAACCAAAGCCATGGGATTCGTGTTTGCCGAAGCTGGCCATGCGGATATTGCTCAAGTAGCCCTTGTTGATCATGTAGTGGGTGGAAAGGGTATCGCCGAGAAATACATCGGCCTGGCCGAAGGCCACGGCATTGATGGCGTTCTGGTAGGACGGGTAGGTGGTGATGAGTGCCTTGGGGTAGAGTTTTTCAATTTCCCGTAGCGGCAGGTAGTGGTAGACCATACTCAGCCGCAACCCTTCGAGATCGTCAGTCAGGGATCGGCTTTCATTCGTTCGGGTGACGAGAACGGGTTGGTCCACTGCGTACGGCGTCGACAGCACAATGTCGGGGTTGCGGGCTTCGAAACCGTTGGCGGTGCCAAGCATATCGATTTGCCCATCCTTGAGTGCGGCCATGGCCGCCTCGCGGGAGTCGAAGCGCAGGACGCTCATGGGCAGGCCGGTGGCCTTGGCGATGATGTCGGCGTAATCGGCCGTCAGGCCTTCGTAGTCGCGTCCGCTGGTGGAGAGATCGAAGGGCGGGTAATCCGGCGCGGACGTTCCCAGGACCAGCGCCTGCCGATCCTGTAGCCAGGCGCGGTGAACGTCATCCAGCTTGATCTCGGTATGGGCCATGGACGAACGGCCCAGCAACGTATAGTGCTCGGGCGCGTCCGGTGCCGCCATGAGCACTCCTGCATATAACGCTGCGCTGATCAGCAGGAGACATTCGGTTATGCGTCTGAGCATCCTGTTTCTTCTCACACCAGCGCGTTGCGCTTCGCCATTTCAATCAGCTCGACCAGGGACTTGACCTTGAGTTTCTGCATCAGCCGTTTCTTATAAGTACTGACGGTCTTATTGCTTAGAAACATGCCTTTGGCTATTTCCTTGTTGGTACGGCCTTGGGCAAAAAGTTGCAGCACCATCAGCTCCCGATCATTGACACTTTTGAAAAGGTCCAGCTCGATACTGCGAGGGTCATCCGGGCGTACCGGATTCAGTGCCTGGCTGGGGAAATAGTTATAGCCGGACAATACTGCTTTGATCGCGCTGACAAGTTCGCTGAGGTCTTCCTGTTTACAAACGTAACCAGAGGCACCGGACTGCATGCATCGAATGCCGAAGAGCGTCGGCGACTGGGCCGTGAGCACCAGTGTCTTGAGCGGAGTGGTCATGGCATTGAAGCGCGAAAGGATTTCCAGCCCGTCGAGTTTGGGAATGCTGATGTCCAGGATAACCAGGTCTGGCATGCATTCGCGCACCATTTGCATCGCGTCGACGCCGTTGTCAGTTTCTCCTACGACCTTATAGCCCTCATGCTCCAGAAGCATGCGAACGGCGAGGCGGATGACCGGATGATCGTCGACAATGAAAACGGAGTTCATGAATAAATTACCCTGCGAACTTGAATAAAGCGCGCACCTTAGCCCACTTACAACCAGGGCCGTACGAAGAGACAGGCATGCAACTTCAATTTCAGAAGTTTCCTACAAAAAAAGAGGCAAGATATTACGATGTAATCGGTTTTTTAGTAGGCGGGTGGCAATAGGAGGGGGGGAGAGTTGGCTATGTGTGAAGGGATATTTCTTTGATAGTGTTGTTTGTGCAAACAAAAGAAGCGTTTTAATCGAGTTTTTTGTAAGCCATATCGTTATTTATCTACTTCAAACTCCTTGTGGCGCAGCGCTACAAAATTCACATTCACCGCCAATCCCTGTGGGAGCGAGCTTGCTCGCGATGACGGTGGCACATCCTGCATTGATGCGCACAGATCCACTGCCATCGCGAGCAAGCTCGCTCCCACAGGTTTTGTGCCAGGTGCAGCACACCGTCGATCCACGCCTTTTATTGGCGTGTGCGACCGGTCATCTCCTGGGCCATTTCGCTGGCGTAGCTGTCAGTCATCCCGGCGATGAAGTCGATCATGCGCAGGAAAGCACCATGCAAAGGGCCGTTGGGATCCGGCGCGTTGTTCCCCAGCAGGTCGAGAATGCGGCGATTCTTGAACGAAGGCGTACGGCCTCCGTGCTGTTCGAGGGCGGCTCCGCAAAATCCGTTGAGCAGGATTTCCAGCGTGGTGTAGGCACCGATTTCATGCAGGGTCTTGCGCTTGTCCTGGAAAATTTTGCGGCGCGCCATGTCCTTGGCATTCAACACGCAGCGTTTTGCCGGGCCGTGCATATGCTCCACCAAATCCCCCGGCAATGTGCCGGCAAGCAATGCTTCCTGCTGTTCGACAAAAGCCCGGGCGGCGGCGTTGGTCAGGTGTTCGATGGCCTTGCCTCGCAGGATCGCCAGTTTGCGTCGCCGCGAGTCCAGCGGCCCTAGCTGGCGGTAAGTGTCCGGAAGATCGTCGCCCACCAGGTCCAGGAGCAGCGATTCCACCTGCGGGTATTCCAGGAGATCCATCTCCACGCCGTCTTCCAGGTCGATCAGTGCGTAGCAGATGTCATCGGCGGCCTCCATCAGGTACACCAAGGGATGCCGCGCCCAGCGTTGCTCCTCGATCTGTGGCAAACCGAGTTTGTGGGCGATCTGCTCCAACAGTGGCAGTTCGCTCTGATAGCAACCGAACTTGTGTTTCTTGTAGCCCAGCGAGTCGGCGTGGCGGGCGGTCCAGGGGTACTTCAAATAGGTGCCGAGGGTGGCATAGGTCAGACGCGTCCCCCCGTCGAACTGATGGTATTCAAGCTGGGTGAGAACGCGAAATCCTTGGGCGTTGCCTTCGAAATTGAGGAAGTCGTTGCGCTCGGCTTCGCTCATTGCATCGAGCCAACCACGGCCGGCGGCCTGCTGAAACCAATAGCGGATAGCATCCTCACCGGAGTGACCGAACGGTGGGTTGCCAATGTCGTGGGCCAGGCAGGCCGATTGCACCACCATGCCCAGGTCGCTTGGCTCACACCAGTCAGGCAGGGCATTGCGGATGGTTTCTCCCACGCGCATGCCCAGGGAACGCCCGACGCAGCTGACTTCCAGGGAATGGGTCAGGCGCGTATGGATGTGGTCGTTGCTGGAGACCGGATGCACTTGGGTCTTGCGTCCGAGACGGCGGAAGGCGCCGGAAAAGATGATGCGGTCGTGGTCCTTGTGGAAAGGACTGCGGCCCAGCTCTTGCGGACTGTGCAGCGGTTTTCCGAGGCGTTCGCGAGTCAGCAGGGTATGCCAATCCAAGGCCGGTTGCTCCGTTTGATGATGTCGATGCCCTAGCTTCCCGGTTCGTGGGCTGCCCTGCAAGGCCTATAGGCCTGCATAGACTTGATACACAACCCTGTGGCGAGGCCCTCAGGGTTTGCGCAGGTCTTTGGCCACCTTGATCAACGGCAGCAATGTCGTTGCCAGGCGGATCAGGCCTGTCAAGCCACCGCCGCCGCCGTTGCGGGTCCGTTTGCCGGTGATGAAACCGAGCAGGGACACCGCCGCCACACCCCACAGTGGCGCATGCTTGATGCCGAAACCTTCGTGCCAGCTTTGCGTCAAGCCGCGCACCCGTTGCAAGGGCTGCAGCAACTGGCGCGTTTCCTGACGGATTTCCTGGCGATGCATTTCCATGCGCAGACGCACCAGCGCCTTGCGCATTTCCTGTCGGGTTCGGGCTTGAGGGATATCAGGCAGGCTCATGGCAGCAGGCGCTCCCGGTCATTGGCCAGTTCTTCGAGGGTGGCGTTGAAAGGGGAGGACTCGTCATAGATCGCTGCCTTGAGCCGCAGACCGCAGAACAGCGCTGCCAGCAGGTAGAACAGGCACAGGCCGATAATACCCGCCAGGCGATAGGTGTCCCATACCAGGATCAGTACCAGCGCCGAAAGCCCGACCAACAGCAGCAAGCCGAACACCAGCGCAAGACCGGCGAACAGCAGGAGGCTGACGGTGCGTGCCTTCTGTTCCTGCAACTCCATGCCGAACAATTCGACGTGGCTATGCAGCAAGCCAAGAAACGCCGCGCCCAGGCGACGTGCTGTCGGTTGTGTGCCCGCTTCGGACGAGCCGGATTCGTCGATACCCATCATTAGCGCCGTGTCGCCAGCAGACCAATCAGAAAGCCCACGCCCGCGGCAATGCCCACGGATTGCCAAGGGTTGGCCTGTACGTATTCCTCGGTGGCGACCACCGCAGCCTGGCCGCGTTCGCGCATGGAATCTTCCGTCAGCTTGAGCGTTTCGCGGGCGCGCAGGAGGGTTTCGTGAATCTGGCTGCGCAGTGCATCGGCTTGATCGCCTGCCAGCGTCGCGGTGTGATCGAGCAACCGTTCCGTGTCGCTGACCAGCGTCTGGAAATCTTCCATCAGGGTTTCTTGAGCAGTCTTTGCCTGGGTTCTGGCCATCGGTGAATCTCCGTAAGTGACGTCTGAAACGTTCGAGTATGAGCCTTCCCGGAAGGTTCAGTGAAAGTGACTGGTACAACTTTTGCTCAGACTTTTGCCATGTACTGGTGCGTCAGCCTGCGCCAGTGCGCTGAAGCTGGGCGAAAGCCCGAAAAACCTTAACCCAAATAATCAAAACCCGCGAAGCACCTCCAGGCGGGATTTCGTTTTGACCGTTCTTGCGCACCAAAGCGGTTCAGCGGCCTGCGTCCGGCCAATGAGTCGTTTCAACTTGGTGCGCTCGCAAGGCAAGCGAGCCGATTTGGTGCTTTTTTCAACTTTTTCAGGTCTGCCAATACCATGGAAAATATACAAAGTGCCGTGGACAGTCTGGTCCACAGCTCCAATACGCTGTTCATCCTGCTCGGCGCAGTCATGGTCCTGGCCATGCACGCCGGCTTTGCGTTTCTTGAAGTGGGAACGGTCCGGCAAAAGAACCAGGTCAATGCGCTGTCGAAAATCCTCAGCGATTTTGCGGTCTCGACCCTGGCCTACTTCTTTATAGGCTATTGGATTGCCTACGGTGTGACCTTCCTGCAACCGGCGGCGGTGCTCAGCGCCGATCATGGCTACAGCCTGGTGAAGTTCTTCTTCCTGCTGACTTTTGCCGCCGCGATCCCGGCCATCATTTCCGGCGGTATTGCCGAGCGTGCGCGGTTCGCACCGCAGTTGTGTGCCACGGTGCTGATCGTGGCGTTTGTCTATCCGTTTTTCGAAGGCCTGGTCTGGAACGGCAATTTTGGCCTGCAGGCGTGGCTGCAAGCCCGGTTCGGCGCCAGTTTCCATGACTTCGCCGGTTCCGTGGTGGTGCATGCCATGGGCGGCTGGCTGGCGTTGGCGGCGGTGCTCTTGCTCGGCCCGCGTAACGGCCGCTACCGGGACGGTCGCCTGGTGGCGTTCGCGCCTTCGAGCATTCCATTCCTGGCCTTGGGTTCGTGGATCCTGATTGTCGGCTGGTTCGGTTTCAACGTGATGAGTGCCCAGACCTTGCCCGGGGTGAGCGGGCTGGTGGCGGTCAATTCGTTGATGGCCATGGTGGGCGGTACCGTGGCGGCGTTGATTGTCGGGCGCAATGACCCAGGCTTCCTGCACAACGGCCCGCTGGCCGGGTTGGTGGCGGTCTGTGCCGGGTCCGACCTGATGCACCCGGTCGGTGCGCTGGCCACCGGTGCCATTGCCGGTGCCTTGTTTGTCTGGTGCTTCACGGCGGCCCAAGGCAAGTGGAAGATCGACGATGTGCTCGGTGTCTGGCCGTTGCACGGGCTGTGCGGGGTCTGGGGCGGCATTGCCTGTGGCGTCTTTGGCCAGAGTGCCTTGGGCGGCCTGGGTGGGGTCAGCCTGATCAGCCAGTTGATTGGCACGGCGCTGGGTGTTGTCGTCGCCCTGGCCGGCGGGTTTGCGGTCTATGGCGTGATCAAGGCCGTGCTGGGGCTGCGCCTGACCCAGGAAGAAGAGTATTACGGCGCCGACCTGTCGATTCACAAGATCGGTGCGGTCAGCCAGGACTGAGCGTTGCACTAAGGCTCCTTGTCCTGGTTGCCGGGATAAAAACCATGGAGCAGGCGATAACGGTCGTGACGGACCTGATCCACATGCTGCTGGACCTGCTGCTCGGGCAGGCCGAGCATGATCAGGGCGTGGGAAGCCAGCATCAGACTTGACTCCAGCAGCTCCGGGACCACTTCGCTGGCCCCGGCCGCCTGCAACTCGGCCAGTTGGCTGTCGTCACGGGTGCGCACCAGGATCGGTACCTGATGGTTGACCTGCCGGGCCGCCTTGAGCACGGTGATGGCGATGTCGGTCTTGTCCACCGCGATCACCAGCAACCTGGCGCGGCTCAAGCCAACGGCCGCAAGCAGGTCACCTCGTCGTGAATCCCCGTAGTGCACGCAGTTTTCCCCGACGGTGGCTTCCTGGATGATCACCGGGTCGTCATCCAGGGCGACGAACGCCTGGCCTTCGCGGCGCAGGAATCGCCCGATGGACTGGCCGACGCGGCCGTAGCCGCAAATGACCACATGGCCCGACAAGCCGGCGTTTAGTGCGCTGATCTGGTCCAGTTGCGCCTCTTCGTTGGGTTTGCGATGCAGGCGGGCGGCGACGCGTGGCGCGGCGCGCAGCAACAACGGGGTCAGCAGCATCGAGCAGAATGTCGCGGCCAGCAGCAAGCCGCTGATGTCGGCGGGCATGAGGCGGTTCTGCTGCATCAGCGCCATCAGGGCAAAACAGAATTCGCCGCCCTGGGCCAGCGCCAGGCCACTGCGCCAGGCGGTTTCAACGTCGCTGCCGCGCCATTTCACCAGGATCGCGACCACGCAGCCCTTGATGAGCATCAAGCCGAGGGTCAATCCCAGGATCAACAAGCCGTCATCGAGGAACAGCTGCAGGTCGATCAGCATGCCGATGCTGACAAAGAACAGCCCCAGCAGGATGTCGCGGAACGGGCGTATGTCGGCCTCGATCTGATGCCGGTAGTGGCTTTCTCCCAGCAGCATGCCCGCCAGGAATGCACCCAGGGCCGGCGACAAGCCGAGCAGGTGGGTCAGCCATGCCGTCAGCAACACGATCACCAGGGCCAGCAGCACGAACAGTTCTGCGGATCGGGACGCCGCCACTTCATGGAACAGCCGGGGCAACAGCAGCCGACTGGCCAGTAGCAGGCCGCCGAACAACACCAGGGTCTTGCCCAGGGTCAAGGGCAGCGCCCAGTACCACGGGTGCTCGCTGCTGCCGGCGAATACCGGCACCAGCGTCAACAGCAGCACCGCGACCACATCCTGGAACAACAA
Source organism: Pseudomonas sp. Lb2C2 (assembly GCF_052112205.1). Classification (NCBI taxonomy): domain Bacteria; kingdom Pseudomonadati; phylum Pseudomonadota; class Gammaproteobacteria; order Pseudomonadales; family Pseudomonadaceae; genus Pseudomonas; species Pseudomonas sp. Lb2C2. The sequence goes on from NZ_JAUTYW010000009.1 coordinate 296,845, forward strand.
CACGCCGATGGCGTTCTGGCCGTGGCTGCTGAAAATCTCTCCCAGGCTGGTCAACTCCTTGCTGACGATGGCAGTGGAGGACAAGGCCAGCCCGGCACCGAGCAACAACGCGGCGATCACTGGCGCGCCGAGCATGACCAGCAATCCCGCCAGGACCGCCCCCGAGCACAGCACCTGCAGGCTGCCGAGGCCGAACACGACCCGACGCAGTTCGAGCATTTTCGACAGGGAAAACTCCAACCCCAGCGAGAACAGCAGGAACACCACCCCGAGCTCGGCCAGGTCTGGCAGTTCTTCGCTGTCGTTGACCCAGTCCAGCGCGGTAGGCCCGACCGCCAGCCCGACGCAGAGATAACCCAATACGGGTGGCAGGCGCAGCCGCCTGAACAAGGCGATGACCACCAGGGACGAGGCAAGGATGATCAGCAGGTTGGCAAACAAGGGGAACTCCGTTTCAAGGCTACAACGCACAGCGTAGAGGGGAAAATGCGACAAGCGTGGCTGGAAAAGCATTGGCGCTCAGTGATGTGCATCAGCGTTTTACCGATACACCCGCAAGCGAGCCAGCGACTCGACGGTTTCCCGGGTCGAGCCTAGAATGACCGTCTATCTTTTTTGGGTCTACCCGCCATGCTTCCTGAATGCCAGTTGTTCGGCACCCTGGGGTGTCATCTTTGCGAAGTAGCCGAAGCTGAACTGATGCCTTTCGTCGAACATGGATTGTTGGTGGAGCTGGTGGACATTTCAGAACGCGAAGCCTGGGTGGACAGTTATGGGCTGCGTATTCCCGTGCTGCGCAGGCTGGATACCGGTGCCGAGCTGGACTGGCCCTTCGAGGCCGAACAGATCGTGACCTTTCTCCGTTGAGCGGCTCATCCGTCAGTTCCTGATACTGCGGTTGGCGAAAGTACCATGCTTCGGTTACTGTATGCCCATACAGCTATCTGGAGTGCGTCCCCTTGGTCAATGTCGAACAACTGAAAAGCAGCGTAAACAGGATGTCCGCGGACGTTGTACGCGAGGCAGTCCTGGAACTGCGCCTGGATGGCTTGGTTACCGAAGGCAAGACACCCTTCAATAAACTGCATTTCAACACCTGTTTTGCCGAGATCGAAGCGTTGTTCCAGCGTGCCGGCTATCACAAACAGTTGGATGTGGTGGGTTACCAGGGCCTGCTGTACGCGCTGTACGATCCAGGTCGCTGGGAGGCGGTGGAAGTACTGCGCTGGTTGAAAGAGTTCACTGAAGCGGCGGCAAAACCGACTTCAGTCACGGCGTAGGGCAATCATTGCTGGGCTGGCTGGTGCGACTGTCGGATAATGCCACCCTGCAAAAATGCCTAAGAGTTTTCAATGTCCGGTTCATCGTTTTCCGCCGCTCATCATCAGGCCAGTACGTTGTATCTGCCACCCGGTTCCTGGCAGACGGTGCTGGAGTGCCTGTGCGAGCATTTCAGCGCCATCAGTCGCGAGCAGTGGCTGGACCGGATCGCTCGGGGGCGGGTATTGGACGCAGAGGGCAAGGCCATCCAGGTCGACTTGCCATACCGCGAAGGCCTGCGCATCCACTACTTCCGTGAAGTGCCCGACGAGAAGCCGATCCCGGTGGTGGAGTCTATCCTGTACGCCGACGAACACCTGGTGGTGGCAGACAAACCACATTTTCTGCCTGTCACTCCCGCAGGTGAATACGTCGAGCAGACCTTGTTGCGACGGCTGATCCGTCGGTTGGACAACCCTCATCTGGTGCCCTTGCACCGCATCGATCGGCATACGGCCGGGCTGGTGTTGTTTTCGTCCAACCCGAACACCCGCTCGGCGTATCAGTCGTTGTTCCCGACGCGGCAGATCGAAAAGCGCTACCAGGCCATTGCCCGCGCATTGCCCGGGCTGACCTTTCCACGGGTGCATAAAAGCCGGATGATCGATGGCGAACCGTTCTTCCGAATGCAGGAAGGGCCGGGCGAGCCCAATACCGAAACGGCCATCGAAGTGCTGGAAAGGAACGGCGAGTTGTGGCGCTATGGCTTGTATCCGGTTACGGGTAAGAAGCATCAGTTGCGGGTTCACATGAATGCCCTTGGGGCGGGGATCTGCAATGATCCGTTTTATCCTGATGTGCTTCGGGATGTTGAGGATGATTACTCGAATCCTTTAAAGCTGCTGGCTCAAGGGTTGCGTTTTGTTGATCCGGTTACTGGTCAGGAGCGGGTGTTCGAGAGCGGTATTTCGTTGCACTGGTAGTTTTTTGTTCAGGGGGAATGGTGTGTATATCCGTTTCTTCGGTAACGGCTACTTAGGGTTTCGCCCTTACGGCGACTCACTTTTTTTCAAACGCCAAAAAAAGTAAGCAAAAAAGGCTTGCCCCACCACTCGGCACCTCGCCTAGGCTCGGTGTGCCCTCACTCCGGCATTGCTCCGTGGGCCCGCCGCGAAGGGCCATCCATGGCCCAGAGTGTGTAAAAACACCGAAGCCAACCCTTGCTATGATTCCCCCAGGATTTCATCGCAAGGGCTGCCCATGAAACGCTTCATCCAAGGTGAACACCGAGGTCAAACTACCTTGCTCCCCGA
>NZ_JAUTYW010000010.1:0-267705 GCF_052112205.1 Pseudomonas sp. Lb2C2
GTGAAACGATGCATCGCCGATGGTAGTGTGGGGTTTCCCCATGTGAGAGTAGGTCATCGTCAAGATTAAATTCCGAAACCCCTATCTGCTGATGCAGGTAGGGGTTTTGTTTTGCCCGCAGGAAAGTCATTTTGTGTTTCTATGCAACGGTCTTGTGCATGGCTATCATGCGGGCCTCATTATCAGGGCGCAGTCCGCATGCTCACGTTGCTAAAACTTCTGAAGGATGGGCGCTTTCATTCAGGGCAGGCGCTGGGTGCTGCGCTGGGTATCAGTCGTAGTGCTGTATGGAAGCAATTGCAGCACTTGGAAGCAGAAATAGGATTGTCTGTTCATAAGGTTCGAGGTAGGGGGTATCAGTTGGCTAAGCCACTGGTACTTTTGGATGCTGCAGAGATTTACGCAAAAGGCCTTCATGAGTGGCCTGTCCATGTCTTTGACGCTATCGACTCGACCAATGCCGAGGCGCTGCGTTTGATCGAGCGTGGGGCGGCGGCACCGTTCATGGTTTTGGCCGAGCGACAGATCGCTGGTCGCGGTCGTCGTGGTCGTAAGTGGGTCAGTCCGTTTGCCGAAAACCTCTATCACAGCCTGGTGCTGCGCATTGACGGCGGCATGCGGCAGATCGAAGGGCTGAGCCTGGTCGTCGGACTTGCGGTTATGCATGCCCTGCGTGATATGGGCATCGCTGAGGCGGGGCTGAAATGGCCTAATGATGTCCTGGTGGGAGAGAAAAAGATCGCCGGCATCTTGCTTGAGTTGGTGGGGGATCCTGCGGACGTTTGCCATGTTGTCCTGGGCGTGGGGATTAATGTGAATATGCAATCGACTGATGAGGTCGACCAGCAGTGGACATCCATGTGCCTTGAAGCCGGAAGGGATTTTGATCGAAATGAGCTGGTGGCACGATTGGGTGCGAAGCTTCAGCGCTATCTGAGGCTTCATCACGCATCGGGGTTTGCCGCAATACAGTCGGAGTGGGAGCAATATCATCTTTGGCAGGGGAGGGCTGTCTCCCTGATTGCTGGTGTTAATAAAATTGACGGTGTTGTGCTGGGCATTGATCACCAGGGTGCGCTGCGGTTGAAGGTGGACGGTGTGGAAAAAAACTTTAGCGGTGGTGAGCTCAGTCTGAGGTTGCGTAATGATTCTTGAGCTTGACTGCGGCAATAGCTTTATCAAATGGCGTGTTCTTCGTGCCGACGGGGTGACGCCGGTTGACGGCGGTGTGGTCAGCTCTGACAGCGATTTGCTGGTGAGCCTGAGTAATGCTGAGAAGTTCCAGCTCAAGAAATGTCGTCTTGTTAGTGTGAGGACCCTGGAGGAGACAGATTCATTGGTCGCCTCTCTGGTTGATGCGTATGGGGTGTCGGTGACTCGTGCTGTGCCTGCCCGAGAAATGGCGGGGGTGAAAAACGGCTACCAGGATTACGAGCGGTTGGGGCTTGATCGATGGCTGGCCCTGCTTGGTGGGTTCCATCTTGCTTCGGGTGCGTGCCTGGTCCTCGATTTCGGTACTGCCATTACTGCTGATTTTGTGGCGACGGACGGTGAACATCTCGGCGGATTCATTTGTCCGGGCATGCCTTTGATGCGTAACCAATTGCGTACTCATACGCGAAGAATTCGCTATGACGATATGGCGGCCGAGCGAGCCCATGAGAGTCTCGCTCCAGGTCGGACAACTGTTGAAGCGGTCGAGCGCGGTTGCATGCTGATGCTCAGAGGGTTTGTCCTGACGCAGCTTGAATTGGCGCGGCAATATTGGGGAAAGGATTTCGTGGTGTTTCTCACGGGTGGAGACGCCAATCTGGTTTCCGGGGTTGTTCCTGATGCCAAAGTGGTGCCCGACCTGGTTTTTGTCGGTTTGGCGATGGCCTGTCCCTTGTCTTGAGGTTTCTATGCGGTGGTTGTTTCTGTTGTTGCTGGTTTTGAATGTCTTCTACTACATCTGGCATCAGCAGGAGGCTCCACTTCGCGCCAAGGATGTGACTCCGCTCAGTTTGTACCGCGGTTCGCAGCAGGATATTCACCTGTTGAGCGAGACGGCGGATGCACTTGTCAGGCGCGACCTGGGTAAACCCGGTGAAGCGCAAAAGACCTGTGTTTACTTGGGCGGTTTTGTTCGTCCGGAGCTGGCCAGGCAGTTGGAGCAGCGATTGGCCGCCTCGGGCGTCGTAGCTCGTTCTGCTGCGCCGAACTCGCCAAATCTCCCTGAGGGTGGGGGATTCTGGGTTCAGGTTTCCCAGGAAAGCGCGGGAAAGGTGAATGAAACGTTGCTTCAAAACCTTTCTAAAGAATTCAATGAGTTAAAACATAAAATAATGCCATGCGAAGGGGTTGCACCCGCAGGGTAGTTTGCATAGAATGGCGCCCGCTTCGCAGCGAAGACCTTTAAAGGTTGGCGATACGAAGCAAGGTCAACGCAGCTAACCTCAGGTTTTTAATGAGAAAATGCTTGACAGAAGGCTGGCATGATATAGAATGCCGGCTCGCTTAGGAGGGGTTCCCGAGCGGCCAAAGGGATCAGACTGTAAATCTGACGTCTACGACTTCGAAGGTTCGAATCCTTCCCCCTCCACCATTTTTAGCGTGAGCTGCAAGCTCCGCGGGTATAGTTTAGTGGTAGAACCTCAGCCTTCCAAGCTGATGATGCGGGTTCGATTCCCGCTACCCGCTCCAAGTTTGCAGGTTGTGCAAAGTGTTTCGCTCTTGTAGCTCAGTTGGTAGAGCACACCCTTGGTAAGGGTGAGGTCAGCGGTTCAAATCCGCTCAAGAGCTCCATATAACAAGGCAGATATGAAAATATCTGCCTTTGTTTTAATGGCTTGTGTGACTCGCTAAATTCTTCTCCTAGGGGTGATTTCGATGGCTAAGGAAAAGTTCGAACGTAATAAGCCGCACGTCAACGTTGGTACTATTGGTCACGTTGACCACGGTAAAACCACGCTGACCGCTGCTCTGACCCGTGTCTGCTCCGAAGTTTTCGGTTCGGCCAAGGTTGACTTCGACAAGATCGACAGCGCCCCGGAAGAGAAGGCTCGCGGTATCACCATCAACACCGCTCACGTTGAATACGATTCGGCCGTGCGTCACTACGCGCACGTTGACTGCCCAGGTCACGCCGACTACGTAAAAAACATGATCACTGGTGCTGCCCAGATGGACGGCGCGATCCTGGTTTGCTCGGCCGCTGATGGTCCGATGCCGCAAACCCGTGAGCACATCCTGCTGTCCCGTCAGGTAGGCGTTCCGTACATCGTTGTCTTCCTGAACAAGGCTGACATGGTTGACGACGCTGAGCTGCTGGAACTGGTTGAGATGGAAGTGCGCGATCTGCTGAGCACTTACGACTTCCCAGGTGATGACACTCCAATCATCATCGGTTCGGCGCTGATGGCTCTGAACGGCCAAGACGACAACGAAATGGGTACCACTGCAGTCAAGAAGCTGGTGGAAACTCTGGATAGCTACATCCCGGAGCCAGAGCGTGCTATCGACAAGCCGTTCCTGATGCCAATCGAGGACGTATTCTCGATCTCTGGTCGCGGTACTGTTGTGACTGGTCGTGTTGAGCGTGGCATCGTCCGTATCCAGGAAGAAGTTGAGATCGTCGGTCTGCGCGATACTCAGAAAACTACCTGCACTGGTGTTGAAATGTTCCGCAAGCTACTCGACGAAGGTCGCGCTGGCGAGAACTGCGGCGTGCTGCTGCGCGGTACCAAGCGTGACGACGTTGAGCGTGGCCAGGTTCTGGTCAAGCCAGGCACCGTCAAGCCGCACACCAAATTCACCGCAGAAGTTTACGTTCTGAGCAAGGAAGAGGGCGGTCGTCATACTCCGTTCTTCAAAGGCTACCGTCCACAGTTCTACTTCCGTACAACTGACGTGACAGGTAACTGCGAGCTGCCAGAAGGCGTTGAAATGGTAATGCCGGGTGACAACATTCAGATGACTGTTACCCTGATCAAGACCATCGCGATGGAAGACGGTCTGCGTTTCGCTATCCGTGAAGGCGGTCGTACCGTCGGCGCTGGCGTCGTAGCTAAAGTCATCGAGTAAACAGTTGTAATGTCTTTTTCGGGCCGGCATAATGGTCGGCCTGATTTTGTTTTAGGTCAGTAGCTCAATTGGCAGAGCGACGGTCTCCAAAACCGTAGGTTGGGGGTTCGATTCCCTCCTGACCTGCCAGATTCACTCAGTGCGTCTGGCTTTCTTTTCACAGGATCTTCATAGATGACTCCTAAAGCTGAAGCTCAAGGCTCTCGCTTCGATCTGCTCAAGTGGCTAGTGGTAGTCGCTTTGGTGGTTATTGGCGTTGTTGGCAATCAGTATTATTCTGCTTCGCCGATCCTGTACCGCGTACTTGCATTGCTCGCCATTGCTGCTGTTGCTGCCTTTGTAGGCCTGCAAACAGCCAAGGGCAAGTCTTTCTTTGTACTCGCTAAGGAAGCTCGCACCGAGATTCGTAAAGTCGTATGGCCGACTCGCCAAGAAACCACGCAGACCACGTTGATCGTTGTGGCTGTTGTTCTGGTAATGGCGTTGCTGTTGTGGGGGCTCGATTCCCTGCTCGGCTGGCTTGTTTCCTTGATTGTTGGCTAAGGGTGTCCCGTGGCTAAGCGTTGGTACGTTGTGCATGCTTACTCGGGTTACGAGAAGCATGTTATGCGCTCGCTGGTAGAGCGCGTAAAGCTGGCTGGCATGGAAGATGGCTTTGGCGAAATTCTGGTCCCCACTGAAGAAGTGGTTGAGATGCGTAATGGCCAGAAGCGCAAAAGTGAACGTAAGTTCTTTCCGGGCTACGTGCTGGTGCAGATGGACATGAACGAAGGGACTTGGCACTTGGTCAAGGATACCCCTCGGGTGATGGGCTTCATTGGCGGTACCGCCGACAAGCCTGCGCCGATCACGGATAAAGAGGCAGAAGCGATTCTGCGTCGCGTCGCTGATGGTAGCGACAAGCCGAAGCCGAAGACACTGTTTGAACCAGGTGAGGTTGTACGCGTCACCGACGGTCCATTCGCTGATTTCAACGGCACGGTTGAAGAAGTTAACTACGAAAAGAGCCGGATCCAAGTGGCAGTGCTCATTTTCGGTCGCTCTACTCCGGTAGAGCTAGAGTTCAGTCAGGTCGAAAAGGTCTGATTGAGCAGGCATCCCAACCCCGCAGCCCAAGGCTGTGGGGTTTTGTCGTCACTGGGATAAACGCGCAAGTAGCCGGGGAGCCTTTCGAGGCGTTCGAACCCGTAATTGGAGTGCCTCATGGCCAAGAAAATTACCGCTTACATCAAGCTGCAAGTGAAGGCCGCTCAGGCTAACCCAAGCCCACCTGTTGGTCCTGCCCTGGGTCAGCACGGCGTGAACATCATGGAATTCTGCAAGGCCTTCAACGCCCGTACTCAGGGTCTTGAGCCAGGTCTGCCGACTCCAGTGATCATCACTGTCTACAGCGACCGTAGCTTCACTTTCGAAACAAAAAGCACCCCAGCTTCGGTTCTGCTGAAGAAGGCTGCAGGTTTGACCAGCGGTTCCGCTCGTCCAAACACCGTTAAGGTTGGCACCGTTACCCGTGCTCAGCTGGAAGAAATCGCGAAAACCAAAAACGCGGATCTGACTGCAGCTGATATGGATGCAGCCGTGCGTACTATCGCCGGTTCTGCTCGTAGCATGGGCCTTAACGTGGAGGGTGTGTAATGGCTAAGCTGACCAAGCGTCAAAAGGCTATCGCCGGCAAAATCGAAGCAGGCAAGGCCTACAACTTTGTAGACGCCGCCGCTCTGCTGGCTGAGCTGTCGACTGTCAAGTTCAGCGAGTCGTTCGACGTTGCTGTAAACCTGGGCGTTGACCCACGTAAATCCGACCAGGTCGTTCGTAGCGCTACTGTGCTGCCACACGGCACTGGCAAGACCGTTCGTGTAGCTGTCTTCACCCAGGGCCCAGCAGCTGAAGCTGCTCTGGCTGCTGGTGCTGATCGCGTAGGCATGGACGATCTGGCTGCTGAAATGAAGGGCGGCGACCTGAACTATGACGTAGTGATCGCATCCCCGGATGCCATGCGCGTTGTAGGTCAGTTGGGTCAGATCCTCGGTCCACGCGGTCTGATGCCTAACCCTAAAGTCGGCACCGTAACGCCAGACGTAGCCACCGCGGTTAAAAACGCCAAGGCTGGTCAGGTTCGTTATCGCACCGACAAAAACGGCATCATCCACACTTCCGTTGGCAAGATCGGCTTCGACGCCGTCAAGCTGAAGGAAAACGTTGAAGCCCTGATCGCTGATCTGAAGCGTATCAAGCCAGCTTCTTCGAAAGGTATCTACGTCAAGCGCGTCACCCTGAGCACCACTATGGGCCCAGGTCTGGTCATCGATCAGAGCTCGCTCGACGCGTAAGACTCAGGTTGGCGCAAGTAATTGCGCCAATCAAAAAATTGGGGTCCCTGCCTGGCGGGGGCTGTCCAAGACCGTAGGCGACGCAAGTCTTAAACCACAAGCCTACGCAGATGGTGCTCCCGGTTCCTTACCGAATCAGACACCAAAACGACATTCGGTTTCGACCGGATGAAACGGTAACAAGCAGGAGTTAAACCCGTGGCAATTAAACTCGAAGACAAGAAGGCCATCGTCGCTGAAGTCAACGAGGCTGCCAAAGCTGCTCTGTCCGCTGTCGTGGCTGATGCCCGTGGCGTAACAGTAGGCGCTATGACCGGACTCCGTAAAGAGGCTCGTGAAGCTGGCGTTTACGTACGTGTTGTACGTAACACCCTGCTCAAGCGCGCTGTTGCTGACACTGAATACAGTGTCCTCAACGACGTGTTCACCGGCCCGACCTTGATCGCGTTCTCCACCCAACATCCTGGCGCTGCTGCCCGTTTGTTCAAGGAATTCGCCAAAGGTCAGGACAAGTTCGAGATTAAGGCAGCTGCGTTCGAGGGCAAGTTCCTCGCAGCTAACCAGATCGACGTACTGGCAACTCTGCCGACCCGTGACGAAGCAATTTCCCAGCTGATGAGCGTGATTCAAGGCGCAACCAGCAAATTGGCTCGTACTCTGGCGGCACTGCGCGACCAGAAAGAAGCTGCCGCAGCCTAAGGCTCGACACTCCTTTTCGCGTTTTTTGTTTATTTCGATGGTCGCGTAGGCCGTCCCCCAATCCAGGAATTTAGAGTCATGTCTATCTCTCAAAACGATATCCTCGAAGCCGTTGGCAACATGTCCGTAATGGAAGTTGTTGAGCTGATCAAAGCTTTCGAAGAAAAATTCGGTGTTACCGCTGCTGCTGCTTCCGCTGGTCCAGCTGTTGCTGCTGCCGTTGCTGAAGAGCAAACCGAATTCAACGTCATGCTGACCGAAGCTGGCGAGAAGAAAGTAAACGTGATCAAGGCAGTACGTGAACTGACCGGTCTGGGCCTGAAAGAAGCCAAGGCTGTAGTTGACGGCGCTCCTGCCATGGTTCTGGAAGCTGTTGCCAAAGACGCAGCTGACAAAGCCAAAGCAGTTCTGGAAGAAGCAGGCGCTAAAGTCGAGCTGAAGTAAGCATCGACTTTGCGTCTCCAGCCCGAGCGTTAAGCGACAGGCTGATGGCTGGTGGCTCTTGCCACCGGCCTTTTTCCGTTATTGGCAGCCGACTGGGTCGGTGCTGATCACGAGCTGTAACCACCCGATGTGGTGGCGCAAACCATGGGGTTTGCACGATTTTCTGGCTGCTCCCGTCGGGAGGGGCCAAACAAGCAGGTGACCAAGCTGGGGAACGCTGATGGCTTACTCATATACTGAGAAAAAACGTATCCGCAAGGACTTTAGCAAGTTGCCGGACGTCATGGATGTGCCGTACCTCCTGGCCATCCAGCTGGATTCGTATCGTGAATTCTTGCAAGCGGGAGCGACTAAAGATCAGTTCCGCGACGTGGGCCTGCATGCGGCCTTCAAATCCGTTTTCCCGATCATCAGCTACTCCGGCAATGCTGCGCTGGAGTACGTCGGTTATCGCCTGGGCGAGCCGGCATTTGATGTCAAAGAATGCGTATTGCGCGGTGTTACTTACGCCGTACCTTTGCGGGTAAAAGTGCGCCTGATCATTTTCGACAAAGAATCGTCGAACAAAGCGATCAAGGACATCAAAGAGCAAGAAGTCTACATGGGTGAAATCCCCCTGATGACTGAGAACGGTACCTTCGTAATCAACGGTACCGAGCGTGTAATCGTTTCCCAGCTGCACCGTTCTCCGGGCGTGTTCTTCGACCACGACCGTGGCAAGACGCACAGCTCCGGCAAACTGCTTTACTCCGCGCGCATCATTCCTTACCGCGGTTCGTGGTTGGACTTCGAGTTCGACCCGAAAGACTGCGTATTCGTGCGTATCGACCGTCGTCGCAAGCTGCCTGCATCGGTACTGCTGCGCGCGCTCGGCTATACCACCGAAGAAGTGCTGGACGCGTTCTACACCACCAACGTTTTCCATGTGCAAGGTGAAAACCTCAGCCTGGAACTGGTGCCACAGCGCCTGCGCGGTGAAATCGCTGTCCTCGATATCCAGGATGACAAAGGCAAGGTTATTGTCGAGCAGGGTCGTCGTATCACCGCTCGCCACATCAACCAGCTGGAAAAAGCCGGGATCAAAGAGCTGCAGGTGCCTCTGGACTACGTCCTGGGTCGCACCACGGCCAAGGTCATCGTGCATCCGGCCACCGGCGAAATCCTGGCAGAGTGCAACACCGAGCTGAACACCGAGATCCTGGCGAAAATCGCCAAGGCCCAGGTCGTTCGCATCGAGACGCTGTACACCAACGACATCGACTGCGGTCCGTTCATCTCCGACACGCTGAAGATCGACTCCACCGGCAACCAACTGGAAGCCCTGGTCGAGATCTATCGCATGATGCGTCCTGGCGAGCCGCCAACCAAGGATGCAGCCGAGACCCTGTTCAACAACCTGTTCTTCAGCCCTGAGCGTTATGACCTGTCTGCGGTCGGCCGGATGAAGTTCAACCGTCGTATCGGTCGTACCGAGATCGAAGGTTCGGGTGTGCTGAACAAGGACGATATCGTTGCGGTCCTCAAGACCCTGGTCGACATCCGTAACGGCAAAGGCATCGTCGATGACATCGACCACCTGGGTAACCGTCGTGTTCGCTGTGTAGGCGAGATGGCCGAGAACCAGTTCCGTGTTGGCCTGGTGCGCGTAGAGCGTGCGGTCAAGGAACGTCTGTCGATGGCTGAAAGCGAAGGCCTGATGCCGCAAGACCTGATCAACGCCAAGCCTGTGGCTGCGGCGGTGAAGGAGTTCTTCGGTTCGAGCCAGCTGTCCCAGTTCATGGACCAGAACAACCCGCTGTCCGAGATCACCCACAAGCGTCGCGTCTCCGCACTCGGCCCGGGCGGTCTGACCCGTGAGCGTGCAGGCTTCGAAGTTCGTGACGTACACCCGACGCACTACGGTCGTGTATGCCCGATCGAAACGCCGGAAGGTCCGAACATCGGTCTGATCAACTCCCTGGCTGCCTATGCGCGCACCAACCAGTACGGCTTCCTCGAGAGCCCGTACCGTGTGGTGAAGGACGCCCTGGTGACCGACGAGATCGTGTTCCTGTCCGCCATCGAAGAAGCTGATCACGTGATCGCTCAGGCTTCGGCCACGATGAACGACAAGAAGGTCCTGGTCGACGAGCTGGTAGCTGTTCGTCACTTGAACGAGTTCACCGTCAAGGCGCCGGAAGACGTCACCTTGATGGACGTGTCGCCGAAGCAGGTAGTTTCGGTTGCAGCGTCGCTGATCCCGTTCCTCGAGCACGACGACGCCAACCGTGCGTTGATGGGTTCGAACATGCAGCGTCAAGCTGTACCCACCCTGCGTGCCGACAAGCCGCTGGTAGGTACCGGCATGGAGCGTAACGTTGCCCGTGACTCCGGCGTTTGCGTCGTGGCTCGTCGTGGTGGCGTGATCGACTCCGTCGACGCCAGCCGCATCGTGGTTCGTGTTGCCGATGACGAAGTTGAAACTGGCGAAGCCGGTGTCGACATCTACAACCTGACCAAATACACCCGCTCCAACCAGAATACCTGCATCAACCAGCGTCCGCTGGTGAGCAAGGGTGATCGGGTTCAGCGCAGCGACATCATGGCCGACGGTCCGTCCACCGATATGGGTGAGCTGGCGCTGGGTCAGAACATGCGCATCGCGTTCATGGCATGGAACGGCTTCAACTTCGAAGACTCCATCTGCCTGTCCGAGCGTGTGGTTCAGGAAGACCGCTTCACCACGATCCACATCCAGGAACTGACCTGTGTGGCTCGTGACACCAAGCTTGGCCCAGAGGAAATCACTGCGGACATCCCGAACGTGGGTGAAGCTGCACTGAACAAGCTGGACGAAGCCGGTATCGTTTACGTAGGTGCTGAAGTAGGCGCAGGCGACATTCTGGTGGGCAAGGTCACTCCGAAAGGCGAGACCCAGCTGACTCCGGAAGAAAAACTGCTGCGTGCCATCTTCGGTGAAAAAGCCAGCGACGTTAAAGACACCTCCCTGCGCGTGCCTACCGGCACCAAGGGTACCGTCATCGACGTACAAGTCTTCACTCGCGACGGTGTTGAGCGTGATGCTCGTGCACTGTCCATCGAGAAGACTCAACTCGACGAGATCCGCAAGGACCTGAACGAAGAGTTCCGTATCGTCGAAGGCGCAACTTTCGAGCGTCTGCGCTCCGCTCTGGTCGGCCACAAAGCCGAAGGCGGCGCCGGCCTGAAGAAAGGTCAGGAAATCACCGACGAAGTTCTCGACGGTCTTGAGCATGGCCAGTGGTTCAAACTGCGCATGGCTGAAGATGCTCTGAACGAGCAGCTCGAGAAGGCTCAGGCCTATATCGTTGATCGCCGCCGTCTGCTGGACGACAAGTTCGAAGACAAGAAGCGCAAACTGCAGCAGGGCGATGACCTGGCTCCAGGCGTGCTGAAAATCGTCAAGGTTTACCTGGCAATCCGTCGCCGCATCCAGCCGGGCGACAAGATGGCTGGTCGTCACGGTAACAAGGGTGTGGTCTCCGTGATCATGCCGGTTGAAGACATGCCGCACGATGCCAATGGCACCCCGGTCGATGTGGTCCTCAACCCGTTGGGCGTACCTTCGCGTATGAACGTTGGTCAGATCCTTGAAACCCACCTGGGCCTCGCGGCCAAGGGCTTGGGCGAGAAGATCAACCGTATGATCGAAGAGCAGCGCAAGGTCGCGGACCTGCGTAAGTTCCTGCACGAGATCTACAACGAAATCGGCGGCCGCAACGAAGAGCTGGACACCTTCTCCGACCAGGAAATCCTGGACCTGGCGAAGAACCTGCGCGGCGGCGTTCCAATGGCTACTCCGGTGTTCGACGGTGCCAAGGAAAGCGAAATCAAGGCCATGCTGAAACTGGCGGACCTGCCAGAAAGCGGCCAGATGCAGCTGTTCGACGGCCGTACCGGCAACAAGTTCGAGCGCCCGGTTACCGTTGGCTACATGTACATGCTGAAGCTGAACCACTTGGTAGACGACAAGATGCACGCTCGTTCTACCGGTTCTTACAGCCTGGTTACCCAGCAGCCGCTGGGTGGTAAGGCGCAGTTCGGTGGTCAGCGTTTCGGGGAGATGGAGGTCTGGGCACTGGAAGCGTACGGTGCTGCATACACTCTGCAAGAAATGCTCACAGTGAAGTCGGACGATGTGAACGGCCGGACCAAGATGTACAAAAACATCGTGGACGGCGATCACCGTATGGAGCCGGGCATGCCCGAGTCTTTCAACGTGTTGATCAAGGAAATTCGTTCCCTCGGCATCGATATCGATCTGGAAACCGAATAACACGTGACGCGAATCGAGAGCGGGGCTGTTTTGCCCGCTCTCTGCTCCGCCAGGAGGAAAGGCCTTGAAAGACCTACTGAATTTGCTGAAAAACCAGGGTCAAGTCGAAGAGTTCGACGCCATCCGTATTGGATTGGCCTCGCCTGAGATGATCCGTTCGTGGTCGTTCGGTGAAGTTAAAAAACCGGAAACCATCAACTACCGTACGTTCAAACCTGAGCGTGACGGCCTGTTCTGCGCCAAGATCTTTGGCCCGGTCAAGGATTACGAGTGCCTGTGCGGTAAGTACAAGCGCTTGAAGCACCGTGGTGTGATCTGCGAGAAGTGCGGCGTTGAAGTCGCGCTGGCAAAAGTTCGTCGTGAGCGCATGGCGCACATCGAACTGGCCTCGCCAGTTGCCCACATCTGGTTCCTGAAATCGCTGCCGTCCCGTATCGGCCTGCTGATGGACATGACCCTGCGTGATATCGAACGCGTTCTCTACTTCGAGAGCTATGTCGTTATCGATCCAGGCATGACCACCCTTGAAAAAGGTCAGCTGCTCAACGACGAGCAGTACTTCGAAGCGCTGGAAGAGTTCGGCGACGATTTCGATGCCCGCATGGGTGCCGAAGCTGTCCGCGAACTGCTGCACGCGATCGACCTGGAGCACGAGATTGGCCGTCTGCGCGAAGAAATTCCGCAAACCAACTCCGAAACCAAGATCAAGAAACTATCCAAGCGTCTGAAGTTGATGGAGGCCTTCCAGGGCTCCGGCAACCTGCCAGAGTGGATGGTGCTGACCGTTCTGCCGGTTCTGCCGCCAGACCTGCGTCCACTGGTTCCGCTCGATGGCGGTCGTTTCGCGACTTCCGACCTCAACGATCTGTATCGTCGAGTGATCAACCGTAACAACCGCTTGAAGCGCCTGCTCGATCTGTCCGCTCCGGACATCATCGTGCGCAACGAAAAGCGTATGTTGCAGGAAGCGGTCGACGCACTGCTCGACAACGGTCGTCGTGGCCGCGCTATCACCGGTTCCAACAAGCGTCCTCTGAAATCCCTGGCTGACATGATCAAGGGTAAGCAGGGTCGTTTCCGTCAGAACTTGCTCGGTAAGCGTGTTGACTACTCCGGTCGTTCGGTAATTACCGTAGGCCCGACCCTGCGTCTGCACCAGTGCGGTCTGCCTAAGAAAATGGCTCTGGAGCTGTTCAAGCCGTTCATTTTCGGCAAGCTGGAAATGCGTGGTCTCGCGACTACCATCAAAGCCGCCAAGAAGATGGTCGAGCGCGAGCTGCCAGAGGTCTGGGACGTTCTCGCCGAAGTGATTCGCGAACACCCGGTTCTGCTCAACCGTGCACCGACCCTTCACCGTCTGGGTATCCAGGCGTTTGAACCGGTACTGATCGAAGGTAAGGCTATCCAGCTGCACCCGTTGGTCTGTGCTGCGTACAACGCCGACTTCGACGGCGACCAAATGGCCGTGCACGTACCGCTGACACTGGAAGCCCAGTTGGAAGCGCGTGCGTTGATGATGTCGACCAACAACATCCTGTCGCCAGCCAACGGTGAGCCGATCATCGTTCCGTCGCAGGACGTTGTATTGGGTCTGTACTACATGACGCGTGAAGCGATCAACGCCAAGGGCGAAGGTCGTGTATTCGCGGATCTGCAGGAAGTTGACCGTGTGTTCCGTGCTGGCGAAGCCGCACTGCACGCCAAGGTCAAGGTGCGGATCAACGAAACCGTGAACGATCGTGATGGTGGCAGCGTCAAGAACACCCGTATCGTCGACACCACTGTTGGCCGTGCGCTGTTGTTCCAGGTCGTTCCACCGGGCCTGTCGTACGACGTCGTCAACCAGCCGATGAAGAAAAAGGCGATCTCCAAGCTGATCAACCAGTGCTACCGCGTGGTTGGTCTGAAAGAGACCGTGATCTTCGCTGACCAGTTGATGTACACCGGTTTTGCCTATTCGACCATTTCCGGCGTTTCCATCGGTGTTAACGACTTCGTTATCCCGGATGAAAAAGCCCGCATCATCGGTGCTGCTACCGAAGAAGTGAAAGAGATCGAAAGTCAGTACGCCTCCGGCCTGGTAACCCAGGGCGAGAAGTACAACAAGGTGATCGACCTCTGGTCCAAGGCGAACGACGAAGTATCCAAGGCGATGATGGCCAACCTCTCGAAAGAGAAAGTCATCGACCGCCATGGCAACGAAGTCGACCAGGAATCCTTCAACTCGATGTACATGATGGCCGACTCGGGCGCACGGGGTTCTGCTGCGCAGATCCGTCAGCTCGCCGGTATGCGTGGCCTGATGGCCAAGCCGGACGGCTCCATCATCGAGACCCCGATTACCGCGAACTTCCGTGAAGGCCTGAGCGTACTCCAGTACTTCATCTCCACTCACGGTGCTCGTAAGGGTCTTGCGGATACCGCGTTGAAAACCGCGAACTCCGGTTACCTGACTCGTCGTCTGGTGGACGTTGCCCAGGATCTGGTCGTGACCGAGATCGATTGCGGCACCGAACATGGCCTGGTAATGACTCCGCACATTGAAGGCGGTGACGTTGTAGAGCCGTTGGGTGAGCGCGTATTGGGTCGTGTCATCGCCCGTGACGTATTCAAGCCGGGTACCGAGGACGTAATCGTTCCTGCGGGCACCCTGGTTGACGAGAAGTGGGTTGAGTTCATCGAGCTCAACAGCATCGACGAAGTGATCGTACGTTCGCCGATCAGCTGCGAAACTCGCTACGGCATCTGCGCCAAGTGCTACGGTCGCGACCTGGCACGTGGTCACCAGGTGAACATCGGTGAAGCGGTCGGCGTTATCGCTGCCCAGTCCATCGGTGAGCCGGGTACCCAGCTGACGATGCGTACGTTCCACATTGGTGGTGCGGCAAGCCGGACCTCCGCAGCCGACAGCGTCCAGGTGAAGAATGGCGGTACCGTCCGTCTGCACAACCTGAAGCACGTTGAGCGAGTGGATGGTCACCTGGTTGCTGTGTCCCGTTCCGGTGAACTGGCCATCGCTGACGACTTCGGTCGCGAGCGCGAGCGCTACAAGCTGCCGTACGGTGCTGTGATTTCGGTTAAAGAAGGTGACAAGGTCGACGCTGGTGCCATCGTGGCCAAGTGGGACCCGCACACTCACCCGATCGTTACCGAAATGAAAGGTACCGTGACCTACGTGGGCATGGAAGAAGGCATCACGATCAAGCGTCAGACCGACGAATTGACCGGTATGACCAACATTGAAGTACTCGATGCGAAAGATCGTCCAGCTGCCGGCAAGGACATCCGTCCTGCTGTGAAGATGGTCGACGACAACGGCAAGGATCTGTTGCTGCCAGGCACTGACGTAATCGCTCAGTACTTCCTGCCAGCCAACGCCCTGGTCGGTGTTGCGGACGGTGCGCGGATCGCGATCGGTGATGTTATCGCCCGTATCCCGCAGGAAACTTCGAAAACTCGCGACATCACCGGTGGTCTGCCGCGTGTTGCCGACTTGTTCGAAGCCCGTCGTCCGAAAGAAGCCTCGATTCTGGCTGAAGTCAGCGGCACCATCGCGTTCGGTAAAGAGACCAAGGGCAAGCGTCGCCTGGTCATTACACCGAACGACGGTAGCGATCCGTACGAAGAGCTGATTCCAAAGTGGCGTCACCTGAACGTTTTCGAAGGCGAACAGGTAAACCGCGGCGAAGTTATCTCGGACGGTCCTAGCGATCCACACGACATCCTGCGTCTGCTGGGTGTGAGTGCGCTGGCCAAGTACATCGTGAACGAGATCCAGGACGTTTACCGTCTGCAAGGCGTGAAGATCAACGACAAGCACATCGAGACCATCCTGCGTCAGATGCTGCGTAAGGTCGAGATCGCTGAATCCGGCGACTCGAGTTTCATCAAGGGCGACCAGATGGAACTGACTCACGTACTGGTGGAAAACGAGCGCCTGGCGACCGAAGACAAGTTCGTCTCCAAGTTCACTCGCGTGCTGCTGGGTATCACCAAGGCGTCGTTGTCCACCGAATCGTTCATCTCGGCGGCTTCCTTCCAGGAAACCACCCGCGTACTGACCGAAGCGGCGGTAACCGGCAAGCGCGATTACCTGCGCGGCCTGAAAGAAAACGTGGTCGTGGGTCGTCTGATCCCGGCCGGTACCGGTTTGGCCTATCACAGCGAACGCAAGCGTCGCCGTGATGCTGACAAGCCGCTGCGCGTAAGCGCCAGTGAAGTGGAAGCTGCACTGACCGAAGCACTGAACTCGAGTGGTAACTGAGTTCTGCGGTAATTGAGTGCCTGGCCCTGGTCACCCCGTTCGGCGGATCGAGACAAATTGTCGAGATCCGGCGGGCGGGGAGGTCGGGGCCTTGCCTTGACTGGGGACAAGATCCTCTTTAGACTCTTGATCCCCTAAATTTGGCGGGAATTCGTTCCTGCCATTTTGCTTTTCTTGTAAGACAATAGCGTCGCAAGACAACAGTGGAGCTAGTAGATGGCAACTATCAACCAGCTGGTACGTCAGCCGCGTAAGCGTATCGTCGAGAAATCCGACGTGCCTGCGCTGCAGAACTGCCCGCAACGTCGTGGCGTATGCACCCGTGTGTATACCACCACGCCGAAAAAACCTAACTCGGCACTGCGTAAAGTATGCCGTGTGCGTCTGACCAACGGTTTCGAGGTTTCCTCGTACATCGGCGGTGAAGGCCACAACCTGCAAGAACACAGCGTGGTACTGATCCGCGGCGGTCGTGTAAAAGACTTGCCAGGTGTTCGTTACCACACCGTTCGCGGCTCTTTGGATACTTCCGGCGTTAAAGGTCGTAACCAGGGTCGTTCGAAGTACGGTACCAAGCGTCCGAAATAATCGGCCGTTTTGCAGTTTTTAATTTTATTGAGTCGATAAGAGTAAGGTCGGGCACGCATCTGCTGTCCCGGGCTAACCTGAAGACCGTTTGAGGGCTTATCAATGCCAAGACGTCGCGTAGCAGCCAAACGTGAGATTCTGGACGATCCGAAATACGGAAGCCAGATTCTCGCCAAGTTCATGAACCACGTAATGGAAAGCGGCAAGAAAGCCGTTGCCGAGCGTATCGTTTATGGCGCACTGGACAAAGTTAAGGAACGCAAGAACAGCGATCCCCTGGAAATCTTCGAGAAAGCTCTCGACGCCATCGCTCCGCTGGTCGAAGTGAAGTCGCGCCGTGTAGGCGGTGCTACTTACCAGGTTCCGGTCGAAGTTCGTCCGTCCCGTCGTAACGCCCTGGCAATGCGCTGGTTGGTAGACTTCGCCCGCAAGCGCGGCGAGAAGTCCATGGCCCTGCGTTTGGCTGGCGAACTGTTGGACGCTGCTGAAGGTAAAGGTGCTGCAGTTAAGAAGCGTGAAGACGTGCACCGTATGGCTGAAGCCAACAAGGCTTTCTCGCACTACCGCTTCTAATTTTAGCGTCACTCAATTTGCGAGGGCTTTATGGCTCGTACTACACCGATTAACCGCTACCGTAACATCGGTATCGTTGCTCACGTGGATGCTGGTAAAACCACCACCACCGAGCGCGTCCTTTTTTACACCGGCAAAAGTCACAAGATGGGCGAGGTGCATGATGGCGCCGCGACCACCGACTGGATGGTGCAGGAGCAGGAGCGTGGTATTACCATTACTTCTGCTGCCATTACCGCTTTCTGGAAGGGTTCCGAGAAGCAGTACAAGGACGAGCACCGCTTCAACGTCATCGATACCCCGGGCCACGTTGACTTCACCATTGAAGTAGAACGTTCCCTGCGCGTACTCGACGGCGCTGTGGTTGTATTCTGCGGTACCTCGGGCGTTGAGCCTCAGTCGGAAACCGTATGGCGTCAAGCCAACAAATACGGCGTTCCGCGTCTTGTTTATGTGAACAAGATGGACCGTGCTGGTGCCAACTTCCTGCGCGTGATCGGTCAGATCAAGCAGCGTCTGGGCCACACTCCAGTGCCAATCCAGCTGGCTATCGGTTCCGAAGACAACTTCCAGGGTCAGATCGATCTGATCAACATGCAAGCTGTCTACTGGAACGATGCTGACAAGGGCATGGTCCCTGTTCGCAAGGATATTCCTGCTGAATTGCTGGAAGAAGCCGAGAAGTGGCGCGGCAACATGGTTGAGGCTGCGGCCGAAGCCAACGAAGAGCTGATGAACAAGTACCTCGAGGGTGAAGAACTCACCAACGAGGAAATCAAGGCCGCTCTGCGTCAGCGTACTATCGCTGGCGAAATCGTCCTGGCTGTTTGCGGTTCTTCCTTCAAGAACAAGGGTGTTCCCCTGGTTCTCGACGCCGTTATCGACTTCCTGCCTGCGCCGACCGACATTCCTGCCATCAAGGGTACTGACCCGGATGACGAGAGTGTCGAACTGGAGCGTCATGCAGACGACAACGAGCCGTTCTCGGCTCTGGCGTTCAAGATCGCTACCGACCCATTCGTGGGTACCTTGACCTTTGTCCGTGTTTACTCGGGCGTGTTGAACTCCGGCGACGGCGTGATCAACTCTGTAAAAGGCAAGAAAGAGCGCGTAGGCCGTATGGTGCAAATGCACGCAAACGCCCGCGAAGAGATCAAGGAAGTGCGCGCTGGTGACATCGCGGCCTTGATCGGCATGAAGGACGTCACCACTGGTGAAACTTTGTGCAATGGCGACAAGCCAATCATCCTGGTTCGCATGGACTTCCCGGAGCCGGTTATTTCGGTTGCCGTTGAGCCTAAGACCAAGGACGACCAGGAAAAAATGGGTATCGCTCTGGGCAAGCTTGCTCAGGAAGACCCGTCTTTCCGCGTCAAGACTGATGAAGAGACTGGTCAGACGATCATCTCCGGCATGGGCGAGTTGCACCTGGACATCCTGGTTGACCGGATGCGCCGTGAGTTCAACGTCGAAGCCAACATCGGTAAGCCTCAGGTTTCCTATCGTGAGCGCATCACGAAGAACTGTGAAATCGAAGGCAAGTTCGTTCGCCAATCCGGCGGTCGTGGCCAGTTCGGTCACTGCTGGATCCGTTTTGCACCGGCTGACGAAGGTCAGGAAGGTCTGCAATTCGTGAACGAAGTCGTAGGTGGTGTGGTTCCTAAGGAATACATCCCGGCGATCCAGAAGGGTATCGAAGAGCAGATGAAGAACGGCGTTGTTGCCGGCTATCCGCTGATCGGCCTGAAGGCGACTGTGTTTGATGGTTCTTACCACGACGTCGACTCCAACGAGATGGCGTTCAAGGTGGCTGCTTCCATGGCAACCAAGCAACTGGCCCAGAAGGGCGGTGGTGAGTTGCTCGAGCCGATCATGGCAGTAGAAGTCGTTACGCCTGAAGACTACATGGGTGATGTCATGGGCGACCTTAACCGTCGTCGTGGCATGATTCTGGGTATGGAAGATACGGTTTCCGGCAAGGTTATTCGTGCCGAGGTTCCGTTGGGTGAAATGTTCGGTTACGCGACCGACGTTCGTTCCATGTCTCAGGGTCGCGCAAGCTACTCTATGGAATTCAAAAAATACAATACAGCTCCGTCGCATATCGTCGAGACTGTTACCAAAAAGCAAGGCTGATTCAGCCCTTTAGGCAAGGAGTTAATTGTCGTGGCTAAAGAAAAATTTGATCGTTCCCTACCGCACGTCAACGTTGGCACCATTGGTCACGTTGACCACGGTAAAACCACTCTGACTGCTGCTCTGACTCGCGTCTGCTCCGAAGTTTTCGGTTCGGCCGTTGTTGCTTTCGACAAGATCGACAGCGCTCCGGAAGAAAAGGCTCGTGGTATCACCATCAACACCGCGCACGTTGAGTACAACTCTTCGATTCGTCACTACGCTCACGTTGACTGCCCAGGTCACGCTGACTATGTGAAGAACATGATCACCGGTGCTGCCCAGATGGACGGCGCGATCCTGGTTTGCTCGGCCGCTGATGGTCCGATGCCGCAAACCCGTGAGCACATCCTGCTGTCCCGTCAGGTAGGCGTTCCGTACATCGTTGTCTTCCTGAACAAGGCTGACATGGTTGACGACGCTGAGCTGCTGGAACTGGTTGAGATGGAAGTGCGCGATCTGCTGAGCACTTACGACTTCCCAGGTGATGACACTCCAATCATCATCGGTTCGGCTCTGATGGCTCTGAACGGCCAAGACGACAACGAAATGGGTACCACCGCTGTCAAGCGTCTGGTAGAAACTCTGGACAGCTACATCCCAGAGCCAGTTCGTGTTATCGACAAGCCGTTCCTGATGCCAATCGAAGACGTATTCTCGATCTCTGGTCGCGGTACTGTTGTGACTGGTCGTATCGAGCGCGGTATCGTCAAGGTTCAGGATCCACTGGAAATCGTAGGTCTGCGTGACACCACCGTCACCACCTGCACCGGTGTTGAAATGTTCCGTAAACTGCTCGACGAAGGTCGTGCTGGCGAGAACTGCGGCGTTCTGCTGCGTGGTACCAAGCGTGACGACGTTGAGCGTGGCCAGGTTCTGGTTAAGCCGGGTTCGGTCAAGCCGCACACCAAGTTCGAAGCTGAAGTGTACGTTCTGAGCAAAGAAGAAGGCGGTCGTCACACTCCGTTCTTCAAAGGCTACCGTCCACAGTTCTACTTCCGGACCACTGACGTGACCGGTAACTGCGAGCTGCCGGAAGGCGTTGAAATGGTAATGCCAGGCGACAACATCAAAATGGTTGTCACCCTGATCAAGACCATCGCAATGGAAGACGGTCTGCGTTTCGCTATTCGTGAAGGCGGTCGTACCGTCGGCGCTGGCGTCGTAGCCAAAATCATCGAGTAAGCTCTTTTTGAGTCAGCTTCGATGAGTTGAAAAAGCCCCCGCCCAGCGGGGGCTTTTTTATTGGGTTGACACCTATATGGGGCGTCTATAGAATTGCGCCTCCTTTTAACGGGCGTATTGCGCTCGGTGGGAATAGCAGCCGGAGTCTGAAATCCAATGCAAAATCAGCAAATCCGTATCAGGTTGAAGGCTTTCGACCATCGCCTGATCGACCAATCCACCCAGGAAATCGTGGAAACCGCGAAACGTACTGGTGCTCAAGTGCGTGGTCCAATTCCACTGCCTACCCGTAAAGAGCGGTTCACCGTTCTGGTCTCCCCGCACGTCAACAAAGACGCGCGTGACCAGTACGAGATCCGTACTCATAAGCGCGTTCTGGACATCGTCCAGCCAACGGATAAAACCGTTGATGCACTTATGAAGCTTGATCTTGCGGCCGGTGTGGAAGTGCAGATCAGCCTCGGCTAAGACTCGGTCTTAGTCGTGTAACGCTCTGAAATGGGCGGCCATAGCGGGTGAAAGCCCCGTACACTCATGAGGTTTACAACATGACTATTGGTGTAGTCGGTCGTAAATGCGGTATGACCCGTATTTTCACCGAAGAAGGTGTCTCCATTCCGGTCACGGTCATTGAGATCGAGCCGAATCGCGTCACCCAGTTCAAAACTGAAGAGACCGATGGCTATCGTGCAGTGCAAGTCACTGTCGGCGAGCGTCGTGCTTCGCGTGTAACAGCAGCTCAGGCTGGCCACTTCGCCAAGGCGAACGTTGCCGCTGGTCGTACCGTAATGGAATTCCGCCTTGAAGAAGGCGAGTACCAGGCCGGCGATCTGATCAACGCTGAAATCTTCGCCGCTGGTCAACTGGTTGATGTAACCGGTCAGTCCAAGGGTAAAGGCTTCCAGGGTACGATCAAGCGTTGGAACTTCCGCGGGCAAGATAATACCCACGGTAACTCCGTATCCCACCGCGTTCCAGGCTCTATCGGCCAGTGCCAGACTCCTGGTCGTGTATTCAAGGGCAAAAAAATGTCCGGTCATATGGGCGCTGAGCGCGTGACCGTGCAGTCCCTCGAAGTAGTGCGCGTGGACGCTGAACGCAATCTGTTGTTGGTCAAGGGCGCTGTTCCTGGCGCTACTGGCGGCAACTTGGTTGTACGTCCAGCAGCCAAGGCTCGCGGTTAAGGGGAAGCTGACATGCAATTAAATGTAAATGACGCTCAAGCGATCGAAGTTTCCGAACTGACATTTGGCGGCGAATTCAACGAGACGCTGGTTCACCAAGCAGTCGTGGCCTACATGGCCGGCGGCCGTCAAGGTAGCAAGCAGCAAAAGACCCGTTCCGACGTTTCCGGTGGCGGCAAGCGCCCATGGCGTCAGAAAGGTACTGGCCGTGCTCGTGCCGGTACTATCCGTAGCCCAATCTGGCGTGGCGGCGGTACCACTTTCGCAGCTCGTCCTCAGGATCACTCCCAGAAGCTGAACAAGAAGATGTATCGCGCAGCAATGCGTTCCATCCTTGCTGAGCTGGTGCGTACTGATCGTCTGGTCGTGGTTCAGGACTTCGCTGTTGAAGCACCGAAAACCAAAGATCTGCTGAACAAGCTGAACGGCATGGGCCTGACTGACGTCCTGATCGTGTCTGATGCTGTTGATCAGAACCTGTACCTGGCTGCTCGCAACCTGCCACACGTCGACGTTCGTGACGTGCAGGGTTCCGATCCGGTCAGTCTGATCGCATACGACAAGGTGTTGATCACCGTGTCGGCCGTGAAGAAATTCGAGGAGCTGCTGGGATGAACCAGGAACGCGTATTTAAAGTTCTGCTTGGCCCGCACGTTTCCGAGAAGGCTACGGTTCTGGCAGACAAGAAAGGCCAGTTCGTTTTCAAGGTTGCGACCGACGCAACCAAGCTGGAAATCAAGAAGGCCGTCGAAAGCCTGTTCAGCGTGAAAGTAGAGCGCGTTACTACCCTGAATGTTCTGGGTAAGAGCAAGCGCACTGCTCGCGGTCTGGGCAAGCGTAATGACTGGAAGAAGGCAGTTATCTCCCTTCAGCCAGGCCAAGATCTCGATTTCAGCAGCAGTGCTGAGTAAGGAAGGGGTGCATCATGGCAATCGTTAAATGCAAACCGACTTCCCCTGGCCGCCGTTTTGTGGTCAAGGTGGTCAACCAGGAGCTGCATAAAGGCGCTCCTCACGCACCGCTGCTCGAGAAAAAATCGAAGTCTGGTGGTCGTAACAACAATGGCCGTATTACCACTCGTCACATCGGTGGTGGTCATAAGCAGCATTATCGTCTGGTCGACTTCCGTCGCAACGACAAGGATGGCATCGCTGCCACCGTCGAGCGTATCGAATACGATCCAAACCGTACTGCTCACATCGCTCTGCTGCTGTACGCAGATGGCGAGCGTCGCTACATCATCGCCCCTAAAGGCGTGAGTGCTGGCGACCAGCTGATCGCAGGTGCCCTGGCACCGATCAAGCCGGGCAACGCTCTGCAACTGCGTAACATTCCAGTTGGTAGCACCGTACACGGCATCGAATTGAAGCCAGGTAAAGGCGCACAGATCGCTCGTTCCGCTGGTGCTTCGGCTCAGCTGATCGCTCGTGAAGGTGTCTACGTGACCCTGCGTCTGCGTTCTGGTGAGATGCGTAAAGTACTGGCTGAATGCCGTGCGACCCTGGGCGAAGTCTCGAACTCCGAGCACAGCCTGCGTTCGTTGGGTAAAGCTGGTGCCAAGCGCTGGCGTGGCGTTCGCCCAACCGTTCGTGGTGTTGCCATGAACCCGGTTGACCACCCACATGGTGGTGGTGAAGGTCGTACCTCTGGTGGTCGTCATCCGGTATCGCCATGGGGCTTCCCGACTAAGGGCGCGAAGACTCGTGGTAATAAGCGTACCGACAAAATGATCGTCCGTCGTCGCAAGTAAATAGAGGGATACGACAGTGCCACGTTCTCTGAAAAAAGGTCCTTTTATTGATCTTCACCTACTGAAGAAGATCGAAGTGGCGGCGGAAAAGAACGATCGCAAACCAGTTAAGACCTGGTCGCGTCGTTCGATGATCCTGCCACAAATGGTCGGTTTGACCATCGCAGTACACAACGGTCGTCAACACGTCCCAGTTCTCGTTAACGAAGACATGGTCGGCCACAAACTGGGCGAGTTCGCCGGTACCCGCACTTATCGCGGGCACGTGGCAGACAAGAAAGCCAAGCGTTAAGGGGTTAGGAAATGGAAGTAGCCGCTAAGTTGTCGGGCGCTCGAATCTCCGCCCAGAAAGCCCGCTTGGTCGCCGACCAGATCCGCGGGAAGAAGGTGGGCGAAGCGCTCAACCTGTTGGCTTTCAGCAGTAAGAAAGCCGCCGAGATCATGAAGAAAGTGCTGGAGTCGGCCGTAGCCAACGCCGAGCATAACGAAGGCGCAGACGTTGATGACCTGAAGGTCAGCACCGTTTTCGTCAACGAAGGGCGTTCGCTGAAGCGCATCATGCCACGTGCCAAAGGCCGTGCTGATCGCATCGTCAAGCGGTCTTGCCATATCACTGTCAAGGTTGCTGACAAGTAACGGAGTCGAAGAGATGGGTCAGAAAGTACATCCCATTGGCATTCGCCTGGGAATCGTCAAGGAGCACACCTCCGTCTGGTACGCAGACGGTCGGACTTATGCGGACTACTTGTTCGCTGATCTGAAGGTGCGTGAGTATCTCCAAGACAAACTAAAAAGCGCGTCCGTAAGCCGTATCGATATCCATCGTCCGGCGCAGACTGCACGTATCACCATCCACACCGCTCGTCCAGGTATCGTTATCGGGAAGAAAGGTGAAGATGTTGAGAAACTGCGTCAGGACCTGACCAAGCAAATGGGTGTGCCTGTGCACATCAATATCGAAGAGATCCGCAAGCCGGAGCTCGACGGTATGCTGGTTGCGCAGAGCGTAGCTCAGCAGCTGGAGCGTCGCGTAATGTTCCGTCGCGCTATGAAGCGCGCTGTACAGAACGCAATGCGCATTGGTGCCAAAGGCATCAAAATCCAAGTGAGCGGTCGTCTCGGCGGTGCTGAAATCGCACGTACTGAATGGTATCGCGAAGGTCGTGTGCCACTGCACACCCTGCGTGCCGACATCGACTATGCCAACTACGAAGCTCACACCACTTACGGTGTGATCGGTGTAAAGGTTTGGATCTTCAAAGGCGAAGTAATTGGTGGTCGCCAAGAAGAACTGAAACCACAAGCACCAGCGCCTCGTAAAAAAGCTGCTAAGTAAGGGGTACGCCAAATGTTGCAACCAAAGCGTACGAAGTTCCGCAAGCAGATGACCGGCCACAACCGTGGCCTGGCATTGCGCGGTAGCAAAGTCAGCTTCGGCGAGTTCGCGCTGAAGTCTGTTGCTCGTGGTCGTCTCACCGCTCGTCAGATCGAGTCAGCGCGTCGTGCTCTGACCCGTCACGTAAAACGTGGCGGCAAGATCTGGATCCGTGTATTCCCGGACAAGCCTGTCACCAAGAAGCCACTCGAAGTTCGGATGGGTAAAGGTAAGGGTAACGTGGAGTACTGGGTTGCCCAGATTCAGCCAGGTAAAGTCCTGTATGAAATCGAGGGTGTTTCTGAAGAGCTGGCGCGTGAGGCTTTCGCCCTGGCTGCTGCAAAGCTGCCGCTCGCCACCTCCTTTGTTAAACGGACGGTGATGTGATGAAAGCGAATGAACTTCGTGAAAAATCAGCACAGCAGCTGAACGAGCAACTGCTCGGCCTGCTGCGCGACCAGTTCAATCTGCGTATGCAGAAAGCAACTGGCCAGTTGGGGCAGTCTCATCTGCTCTCGCAAGTTAAGCGTGACATCGCTCGCGTGAAAACTGTGCTCAACCAGCAGGCAGGTAAGTAATCATGGCTGAAGCCGAAAAAACTGTCCGTACGCTGACTGGCCGTGTTGTCAGCGACAAGATGGACAAAACCATCACCGTTCTGATCGAGCGTCGCGTTAAGCACCCGATCTACGGTAAATACGTTAAGCGTTCGACTAAGCTGCACGCGCACGACGAAACCAATCAGTGCCACATCGGCGACAAAGTCACTATTCGTGAAACTCGTCCTTTGGCCAAGACCAAGTCTTGGGCGCTGGTTGATGTTCTCGAACGCGCTGTGGAAGTCTAAGGACTAGGGGTCGGAGAAATTATATGATTCAGACTCAATCCATGCTCGATGTGGCCGATAACAGCGGCGCTCGCCGCGTTATGTGCATCAAGGTGCTGGGTGGCTCCCATCGTCGTTACGCTGGTATCGGTGACATCATCAAGGTTACCGTCAAGGAAGCAATTCCTCGCGGTAAAGTGAAAAAAGGCCAAGTGATGACTGCTGTTGTAGTCCGCACTCGTCACGGCGTTCGCCGTGCAGATGGCTCCATTATCCGCTTTGATGGCAACGCTGCTGTTCTGTTGAACAACAAGCAAGAGCCGATCGGCACCCGTATCTTTGGGCCAGTGACCCGTGAACTTCGTACTGAGAAGTTCATGAAGATCGTCTCGCTCGCCCCAGAAGTGCTGTAAGGAGATCCGACATGCAAAAGATTCGTCGTGACGACGAGATCATCGTGATCGCCGGCAAAGACAAAGGTAAGCGCGGTAAGGTGCTTAAGGTTCTCGCTGATGACCGTCTGGTTGTTGGTGGTCTGAACCTGGTCAAGCGCCATACCAAGCCAAACCCGATGTCGGGCGTACAAGGCGGTATCGTCGAGAAAGAAGCGCCACTGCACGCTTCCAACGTCGCCATCTTCAACGGCGAAACCAACAAGGCTGACCGCGTTGGTTTCAAAGTAGAAGACGGTAAGAAAATTCGTGTCTTCAAGTCGACCCAAAAAGCGGTTGATGCTTGAACACTGCTAGGTAGAAGACCATGGCACGACTAAAAGAGATTTACCGGAAGGAAATCGCACCGAAACTTAAGGAAGAACTTAAGCTTTCGAACGTGATGGAAGTTCCGCGCGTTACCAAAATCACCCTGAACATGGGTCTGGGCGAAGCGATCGGCGACAAAAAAGTCATCGAGCACGCTGTTGCCGACCTGGAAAAGATCACCGGTCAGAAAGTCGTTGTGACTTACGCTCGGAAATCCATCGCTGGCTTTAAAGTCCGTGAAGGTTGGCCGATCGGCGTCAAAGTGACCCTGCGCCGTGAGCGTATGTACGAGTTCCTGGATCGTCTGCTGTCGATCTCCCTGCCTCGGGTTCGCGACTTCCGCGGCCTGAATGCCAAGTCCTTCGATGGTCGTGGCAACTACAGCATGGGCGTTAAAGAGCAGATCATTTTCCCGGAAATCGATTACGACAAGATCGATGCTCTCCGCGGTCTGGACATTACCCTGACCACCACTGCTCGGACGGATGACGAAGGTCGCGCACTGCTGCGCGCTTTCAAATTCCCGTTCCGCAACTGATTGGAGTAGGAAAATGGCCAAGAAGAGCATGAAGAACCGTGAGCTGAAGCGTCAGCTCACCGTTGCCAAGTACGCCACCAAGCGTGCAGCGCTGAAAGCTATCATCGTTGATCTGAACGCAAGTCCAGAAGCGCGTTGGGAAGCTACCGTAGCCCTGCAGAAGCAGCCACGTGATGCAAGCGCCTCGCGCATGCGTAACCGCTGCCGCCTGACTGGTCGTCCGCACGGCGTGTACCGCAAGTTCGGCCTCGGCCGTAACATGCTGCGTCAAGCTGCAATGCGTGGTGACGTTCCAGGTCTGGTTAAAGCCAGCTGGTAAGCACTGTCAAAGTCGCGGCGTTCGGGATCGCAAGATCCTGACCGCCGGTGGCC
Source organism: Pseudomonas sp. Lb2C2 (assembly GCF_052112205.1). Lineage (NCBI taxonomy): Bacteria > Pseudomonadati > Pseudomonadota > Gammaproteobacteria > Pseudomonadales > Pseudomonadaceae > Pseudomonas > Pseudomonas sp. Lb2C2. The sequence continues at coordinate 27,421 of NZ_JAUTYW010000010.1, forward strand.
TTGAACTTGAATCAAGCCCCTTTTGGGGCTTGATTCATTTGTGGGGTGTGTCTAGAATACCCGGCTCGCCTGAGCCCGTGTTTTTATTGCGCGGATGCGCTCGGCGACACGTACTAGCCGAAAGGCTAATTTTTTGTGTATTAGGAGCGTCTAGCCCATGAGTATGCAGGACCCGTTAGCGGACATGCTAACTCGTATCCGTAATGCCCAGATGGCTGAAAAGTCCGTCGTAAGCATGCCATCTTCTACGTTGAAGGTAGCTGTTGCCAAAGTCCTGAAGGACGAAGGTTACATTGCGGGTTATCAGATCAGCAGCGAAATCAAGCCTCTGCTGTCCATCGAGCTGAAGTACTTCGAAGGCCGTCCGGTCATCGAGGAAGTGAAGCGCGTTAGCCGTCCAGGCCTGCGTCAGTACAAGTCCGTCGATGATCTGCCAAAAGTTCGTGGCGGTCTCGGTGTGTCTATCGTCTCCACCAACAAAGGTGTGATGACGGATCGTGCTGCGCGCGCTGCCGGTGTCGGCGGCGAAGTTCTTTGCACTGTGTTCTAAGGGGGGATAAGCATGTCACGCGTCGCTAAGAACCCCGTTAAGCTGCCAGCCGGTGTCGAAGTCAAATTCGCAGGCCAACAGCTTTCGGTGAAGGGTGCCAAGGGCACTCTGCAACTGAACATCCATTCGTCCGTTGAGATTGTTGAAGAAGCTGGTGAGCTGCGTTTCGCTGCTCGCAATGGCGATCAACAGACTCGCGCAATGGCTGGTACCACTCGTGCGTTGGTAAACAACATGGTCCAAGGCGTAAGCCAAGGCTTCGAGCGCAAGCTCCAGCTGGTCGGTGTTGGTTACAAAGCGCAAGCAAAAGGCACAGTGCTGAACCTGGCTCTTGGCTTCTCGCACCCAGTGGATTATGAACTGCCGGAAGGCATCACCGCTGAGACTCCTAGCCAGACCGATATCCTGATCAAGGGCATCGACAAGCAGCTGGTAGGTCAAGTGGCCGCCGAGATCCGCGACTTCCGTCCACCAGAGCCGTACAAAGGCAAAGGTGTGCGCTACGCGGACGAAGTCGTCCGTCGTAAAGAAGCCAAGAAGAAGTAGGGCATAGCAAATGACCGACAAAAAAGTTACTCGACTGCGTCGCGCTCGCAAAGCACGCCTGAAAATGCACGAACTCGAAGTCGTGCGTCTCTGCGTGTTCCGCTCGTCGCAGCACATCTACGCCCAGGTCATTTCGGCCGACGGCAACAAAGTCCTGGCAAGTGCCTCGACTTTGGATAAAGAACTGCGTGATGGCGCCACTGGCAACATCGACGCGGCCACTAAGGTTGGCCAGCTGGTCGCTACGCGTGCTAAAGCCGCTGGCGTCTCGCAGGTGGCTTTCGACCGCTCTGGCTTCAAGTACCACGGCCGCGTCAAGGCGCTGGCTGATGCTGCTCGTGAAGCTGGGCTGGAGTTCTAAGTTATGTCAAATAACGACCAAAAGCGCGACGAAGGCTACATCGAGAAGCTGGTTCAAGTTAACCGCGTAGCCAAAACCGTTAAAGGCGGCCGTATCTTCACTTTCACTGCGTTGACCGTAGTGGGTGATGGTAAGGGCCGTGTTGGCTTCGGCCGTGGCAAGTCGCGTGAAGTGCCTGCTGCGATCCAGAAGGCAATGGAGGCTGCTCGCCGCAACATGATCCAGGTTGATCTGAACGGCACCACGCTGCAGTACGCAATGAAGTCTGCCCATGGCGCTTCGAAGGTGTACATGCAGCCTGCTTCTGAAGGTACCGGTATCATCGCTGGCGGCGCTATGCGTGCTGTCCTCGAAGTTGCTGGCGTTCAGAACGTTCTGGCCAAGTGCTACGGCTCGACTAACCCGGTAAACGTGGTTCACGCCACTTTCAAGGGTTTGAAAGCAATGCAGTCTCCTGAATCCATTGCCGCCAAGCGTGGCAAAAGCGTCAAGGAGATCTTCTGATCATGGCTACCGTAAAAGTTACGCTGATCAAAAGCATGACCGGCCGCATCCCTAACCACAAACTGTGCGTTAAGGGTCTGGGTCTGCGTCGCATCGGTCACACTGTAGAAGTCCTGGATACTCCCGAGAATCGCGGGATGATCAACAAGGCTTACTACATGCTGCGTGTCGAGGGTTAATCGATGAAACTCAATGATCTGAGTCCAGCGCCGGGTTCCCGTCGTGAAAAGCATCGTCCGGGCCGTGGTATCGGTAGTGGTTTGGGCAAGACCGGTGGCCGTGGCCACAAAGGTCAGACCTCCCGCTCCGGTGGCACCATTGCTCCAGGCTTTGAAGGCGGTCAACAGCCGCTGCATCGTCGCCTGCCGAAGTTCGGTTTCGTTTCCCTGAAAGCCATGGACCGCGCAGAAGTGCGTCTGTCCGAGCTGGCCAAAGTGGATGGCGACATCGTCACCGTGCAGTCCCTGAAGGATGCCAACGTGATCAACCAGAACGTTCAGCGTGTGAAAATCATGCTGTCGGGCGAAGTTGCTCGTGCTGTCACCATCGGAAAGGGAATCGGCGCCACCAAAGGTGCGCGCGCGGCTATCGAAGCAGCTGGCGGCAAATTCGAGGAATAAATGGCTAAGCAAGGTGCTCTCTCTGCGCTCGGCAAAGGCGGTATGTCTGAACTCTGGGCTCGTCTGCGTTTTCTGTTCCTGGCGATTATCGTCTACCGAATAGGCGCACACATCCCGGTTCCAGGTATCAACCCGGACCGACTCGCGGACCTGTTTCGACAGAATGAGGGGACCATTCTTAGCTTGTTCAACATGTTTTCCGGCGGCGCGCTGGAGCGGATGAGCATCTTTGCACTGGGGATCATGCCGTACATTTCGGCATCGATCATCATGCAATTGATGAGCGCCGTCAGCCCGCAGCTGGAGCAGTTGAAGAAGGAAGGTGAAGCTGGCCGTCGCAAGATCAGCCAGTACACCCGCTACCTCACTGTCGTCCTCGCTCTCGTCCAGGCTGTTGGCATGTCCATCGGTCTGGCGGGGCAGGGCGTAGCGTTCACTGGTGACTTTGGCTTCCATTTCGTTGCGGTAACCACTTTTGTGGCGGGCGCGATGTTCATGATGTGGCTGGGTGAGCAGATTACTGAGCGTGGTGTTGGCAACGGTATCTCGATGTTGATCTTCGCAGGTATCGTCGCCGGTCTTCCGAGAGCGATCGGGCAGTCTTTCGAGTCTGCGCGTCAGGGTGATATCAACATCTTCGCCCTGGTTGCCATCGGTTTGCTGGCAGTAGCGATTATCGGTTTCGTGGTGTTCATTGAGCGTGGCCAGCGTCGTATTGCTGTTCACTACGCCAAGCGTCAGCAGGGCCGCAAGGTGTTTGCTGCGCAGACCAGCCACTTGCCGTTGAAGGTGAACATGGCCGGCGTTATCCCGGCTATTTTCGCGAGCAGCATCTTGCTGTTCCCGGCTTCGTTGGGTGCCTGGTTCGGCCAGTCTGAAGGTATGGGCTGGTTGCAGGACATCTCGCAGTCGATCGCTCCTGGTCAGCCGTTGAATATTCTGCTGTTTAGTGCAGGGATTATTTTCTTCTGCTTCTTCTATACGGCGTTGATGTTCAATCCGAAAGACGTAGCGGAAAACCTGAAGAAGTCCGGTGCCTTTATTCCGGGTATCCGTCCAGGTGAGCAGTCGGCGCGCTACATTGATGGCGTTCTGACTCGTTTGACCTTGTTCGGTGCTCTTTACATGACGGCCGTGTGCCTGCTTCCCCAGTTCCTGGTGGTTGCGGCAAACGTACCGTTCTACCTTGGCGGGACCTCGTTGCTGATCGTGGTCGTGGTTGTGATGGACTTCATGTCCCAAGTACAATCGCACCTCGTTTCGCACCAGTACGAATCCCTGATGAAGAAAGCCAACCTGAAGGGCTACGGCAGCGGCATGTTGCGCTGAGTAGCGTCCATAAGGTTCGAGGAGTTGGTGATGAAAGTTCGTGCATCGGTGAAAAAGCTGTGCCGTAACTGCAAGATTATTCGCCGCGAAGGTGTTGTTCGGGTAATTTGCAGCGCGGAACCGCGTCACAAACAGCGCCAAGGCTGAGTGTGATTGTGCTTAAGCCCGGCAGCTAGTGCGCTGCCGGGTTGATTATTTGTTATTACAGCGATATTATCTCGCGCCCTATTTCTTGGCTTCCGGGGCGTAGGTAGCTGTCAATTGGAGTCCCACTGAATGGCCCGTATTGCAGGCGTCAACATTCCAGATAACAAGCATACTGTTATCTCGCTGACCTACATCTATGGTGTTGGTCGCACTACTGCACAGAAAATTTGTGCAGTGACTGGGGTCAACCCAGCGGCAAAGATCAAAGATCTGAGCGACGAGCAGATTGAACAGCTGCGTGGCGAAGTGGCGAAGTTCACCACTGAAGGTGACCTGCGTCGCGAAATCAACATGAAAATCAAGCGCTTGATGGACCTCGGTTGCTATCGCGGTCTGCGTCATCGTCGTGGTCTGCCAGTACGCGGTCAGCGTACCAAGACCAACGCGCGTACCCGTAAAGGTCCGCGTAAGCCGATCCGCAAGTAATCGCCCCAGCGAATCGACAGGAATTTAATCATGGCAAAACCTGCTGCTCGTCCTCGTAAAAAAGTTAAAAAGACAGTGGTTGATGGCATCGCCCACATCCATGCTTCTTTTAACAACACCATCGTGACCATTACCGACCGTCAAGGTAACGCTCTTTCCTGGGCTACCTCCGGTGGTTCGGGTTTCCGCGGTTCCCGCAAGTCCACCCCGTTCGCTGCTCAAGTAGCTGCTGAACGTGCTGGTCAAGCTGCGCTGGAATACGGCCTGAAAAACCTCGACGTCAACGTCAAAGGTCCAGGTCCAGGTCGTGAATCCGCAGTCCGCGCTTTGAACGGCTGTGGCTACAAGATCGCCAGCATCACCGACGTGACGCCAATCCCGCACAACGGGTGCCGTCCGCCGAAGAAGCGCCGCGTGTAATCCAGGAGATTGTAAAGAATGGCTCGTTACATTGGTCCAAAATGCAAACTCGCTCGTCGCGAAGGCACCGATCTTTTTCTGAAGAGCGGCGTGCGCGCGATCGAATCGAAGTGCAACATTGAAGCAGCACCTGGTATCCACGGCCAACGCCGCGGTCGCCAGTCCGACTACGGCACCCAACTGCGTGAAAAGCAGAAGGTCCGTCGTATCTACGGCGTTCTCGAGCGTCAATTCAGCGGCTACTACAAAGAAGCAGCTGGCAAGAAAGGCGCAACCGGCGAAAACCTGTTGCAACTGCTCGAATGCCGTCTGGACAACGTTGTATACCGTATGGGTTTCGGTTCTACTCGTGCCGAATCCCGTCAGCTGGTATCGCACAAGTCGATCAGCGTTAACGGTCAGACCGTAAACGTTCCGTCCTACCAGGTTCGTGCTGGTGACGTGGTTGCTGTTCGCGAGAAAGCAAAGAACCAACTTCGCATTGTCCAAGCTCTCGATCTGTGTGCCCAACGTGGCCGCGTAGAATGGGTAGAAGTAGACACTGAGAAGAAGTCGGGCGTTTTCAAGAACGTTCCTGCTCGCAGTGATCTGTCCGCCGACATCAACGAAAGCCTGATTGTCGAGCTCTACTCCAAGTAAGGGCTAGAAAATAGGTGCATCCATGCAGATTTCGGTAAATGAGTTCCTGACACCCCGCCATATTGATGTGCAGGTTGTCAGTCCAACCCGCGCCAAGATCACACTCGAGCCTCTCGAGCGTGGTTTCGGCCACACCCTGGGCAACGCGCTGCGCCGCATCCTGTTGTCCTCAATGCCCGGCTGTGCAGTAGTCGAGGCCGAGATTGACGGTGTGCTCCACGAGTACAGCGCCATCGAAGGTGTACAGGAAGATGTAATTGAAATCCTGTTGAACCTTAAAGGTCTGGCTATCAAGCTGCACGGTCGTGACGAAGTTACGCTGACCTTGTCGAAGAAGGGTTCGGGGGTGGTTACCGCTGCCGATATTCAGCTGGATCATGATGTCGAGATCGTTAACCCCGATCACGTAATCGCTAACCTGGCGTCTAACGGCGCCCTGAACATGAAGCTCACTGTAGCTCGTGGTCGTGGTTATGAACCGGCAGACTCGCGTCAGAGCGATGAAGACGAAAGCCGCAGCATCGGTCGCTTGCAGCTTGACTCTTCGTTCAGCCCGGTTCGCCGTATCGCATACGTGGTGGAAAACGCCCGTGTCGAACAGCGTACCAACCTGGACAAGCTGGTTATTGATCTGGAAACCAACGGTACCCTGGATCCTGAAGAGGCTATCCGCCGTGCTGCAACCATCCTGCAACAGCAGTTGGCTGCGTTCGTCGACCTCAAGGGTGACAGTGAGCCAGTGGTTGTCGAGCAGGAAGACGAGATCGATCCGATCCTGCTTCGCCCGGTTGACGATCTGGAACTGACTGTACGTTCGGCTAACTGCCTTAAGGCGGAAAACATCTACTACATCGGCGACCTGATTCAGCGTACCGAAGTAGAGCTGTTGAAGACTCCGAACCTTGGCAAGAAATCCTTGACTGAAATCAAGGACGTTCTGGCCTCCCGCGGTCTGTCCCTCGGCATGCGCCTCGACAACTGGCCGCCTGCAAGTCTTAAGAAGGACGACAAGGCGACTGCCTGATCGTCGTAATCACCGAACGTTGTGTTTGGTAAGGAATGAACCATGCGTCATCGTAAAAGTGGTCGTCACCTGAGCCGCACCAGCTCGCACCGCAAGGCCATGTTCCAAAACATGGCGGTGTCGCTGTTCGAGCACGAGCTGATCAAAACTACACTGCCGAAAGCCAAAGAACTGCGTCGCGTTGCTGAGCCGCTGATCACTCTGGCCAAGACAGATAGCCTGGCTAACCGCCGTCTGGCTTTCGACCGTACTCGTTCGAAAGCTATCGTTGGTAAGCTCTTCAACGACCTGGGCAAGCGTTACGCTACCCGTGAGGGTGGCTACCTGCGCATCCTCAAGTGCGGTTTCCGCGCTGGCGACAACGCGCCTATGGCGTACGTCGAGTTGGTTGATCGTGCTACCAGCGGTGAAGCTGTATCCGCTGAGTAAGTCGGCAACATACAAAAAACCGGGCCTTGTGCCCGGTTTTTTGTGCCTGATAGAAAAGCAGACAAACCGTTTCGCCCGGCTTGGCTATCGCAAGTCTTCAACGTTAGATAATGACTATCGATGTCCATGATTTAATGAATTTGGATACTGTCATTAATATGATCAATACTCCTTTCCAGCCGATTAGCCGGCAGTTCGAAGACCGACCTAGGAAGATTGAGCATGAGCCAGACCAAAACGCTTACGACCGCCAGCGGCGCTCCTGTCGCCGATAACCAGAACTCTCGTTCCGCCGGCCCGCGCGGCCCGCTGCTGCTCGACGATTTCCACCTGATCGAGAAGCTTGCTCACTTCAATCGCGAGAACATTCCTGAGCGCCGTGTGCACGCCAAAGGCTCGGGCGCCTACGGTACATTTACCGTCACCCAGGACATTACCCTGTACACCAGCGCCAAGTTGTTCGAGTCGGTCGGCAAGCAGACGCCCACCTTCCTGCGGTTCTCCACCGTGGGTGGCGAGCGTGGTTCGGCCGACACTGAACGCGACCCACGCGGTTTCGCCCTGAAGTTCTACACCGAGGAAGGTAACTGGGACATCGTCGGCAACAACACGCCGGTATTCTTCATTCGTGATCCGTTGAAGTTTCCAGACTTCATCCACACCCAGAAACGTCTGCCGCAAAGCAACCTGAAAAGCGCCCAGGCGATGTGGGATTTCTGGTCGCATTCGCCAGAGGCGTTGCACCAGGTCACCATTCTGTTCTCTGATCGCGGCATTCCGGATGGCTACCGCCACATGCACGGCTTCGGTAGTCATACCTACAGCCTGATCAACGCGCAGGGTGAGCGCCACTGGGTGAAGTGGCACTACAAGACCCAGCAAGGGATCAAGAACCTCGCGCCGGCAGAGGCAGCACGCCTGGCGGGTACCGACCCGGATTACGCCCAGCGTGACTTGTTCAGCGCCATCGAGCGCGGTGACTTCCCGAAATGGAGTGTTTGCATCCAGGTCATGACCGAGGCCCAGGCCGCAGCGCATTACGAGAATCCCTTCGATGTCACCAAGACCTGGTCGCAGAAAGAGTTTCCGTTGATCGAAGTCGGTGTGCTCGAGCTCAACCGTAACCCGCTGAACTACTTTGCTGAAGTCGAGCAAGCGGCGTTCGGCCCGAGCAACATGGTGCCAGGTGTTGGGCTCTCGCCGGACCGCATGCTGCAGGGCCGTGTCTTCGCCTACGCTGATGCGCACCGCTACCGTGTGGGCACCAATCACCAGCAATTGCCGGTGAATGCGCCGCGCAGTCCGGTCAATACCTACCAGCGCGACGGTGCCATGGCGTTTGGCAGCAATGGCGGGGCGGCACCGAACTACGAGCCTAACAGCTACGTGGAGGCGCCAAAGCAGGCCCCGCGTTATGCAGAACCAGCACTGGCCCTCAGTGGTGCGGCGGACCGTTACGATCATCGCGAAGACACCGACTACTACAGCCACGCCGGTGCGCTGTTCCGCTTGATGAGCGATGAGCAGAAGGCGCTGTTGATCAGCAACATCGCCGGTGCAATGGGAGGCGTGTCGGCAGATGTGGTTGACCGTCAGTTGCAACATTTCTTCAAGGCCGATGTTGCCTATGGAGAGGGCATCGCAAAAGCCTTGGGTGTAGCGCTTAACTAAGTCTAAACGAGAAGCAGAACCGCCCTCATTAGGGCGGTTTTTGCGTTATTTAACCTGGTTTTCTCGGATTTTCTTCGCTTTTGTTGCGTTGAGGCAGTGACCTTGCGGTCAGCTTGGTTCAAACTACAACCTTTAAAAGCTTGTGGAGATGTAGGGCGATGCAAGGTCACCCAGACGTAATCGATTACCTCAACACGTTGCTGACAGGCGAACTGGCAGCCCGTGATCAATATTTCATCCATTCGCGGATGTACGAGGATTGGGGTTTTACCGAGCTCTACGAACGTATCAACCACGAGATGGAAGAAGAGACCCAGCACGCCGATGCACTGATGCGCCGGATCCTGATGCTCGAAGGCACGCCACGCATGCGCGCCGATGATCTCGACGTCGGTACCACGGTGCCCGACATGCTCGCCGCCGACCTGCGCCTGGAATACAAAGTCCGCGCTGCGCTGTGCAAAGGCATCGAGCTCTGCGAGCAGCACAACGACTACGTGACCCGCGAGATCCTGCGGATCCAGCTCAACGACACCGAAGAAGACCACACCTACTGGCTGGAGAAGCAGTTGGGTCTGATCAAGCTGATCGGGTTGGAAAACTACCTGCAATCGCAGTTCTGATGTATTTATTATGGGAGCAAGCTCGCTCCCATAGGAAAACAAAAAGCCCCTGCCATCGATGAGATGACAGGGGCTTTTTCGTGCTCGGTTGAAATCAGTCCCGATCACGTTCCAGCAGCGGCTTGAGGTAGTAGCCGGTGTAGGACTGCTTCATCTCGGCCACTTGTTCCGGCGTACCCACGGCGATGATCTGGCCGCCTTTGGAGCCGCCTTCCGGCCCCAGGTCCACCAGCCAGTCAGCGGTCTTGATCACGTCCAGGTTGTGTTCGATCACCACTACGGTGTTGCCGTGGTCGCGAAGGCGGTGCAGCACGTCGAGCAATTGCTGGATATCGGCGAAGTGCAGGCCTGTGGTCGGCTCGTCGAGGATATACAGGGTCTTGCCGGTGTCGCGCTTGGACAGTTCGCGGGACAACTTGACCCGCTGGGCTTCACCGCCAGACAGCGTGGTTGCAGACTGCCCCAGCTTGATATACGACAGGCCGACATCCATCAGCGTCTGGAGCTTGCGCGCCAGGGCCGGCACCGCGTCGAAGAACACCCGGGCCTCCTCGATGGTCATCTCGAGGGTTTCGTGGATGTTCTTGCCCTTGTACTTGATCTCCAGGGTTTCGCGGTTGTAGCGCTTGCTCTTGCACACATCGCACGGCACGTAGATGTCTGGCAGGAAGTGCATTTCCACCTTGATCAAGCCATCGCCCTGGCAGGCCTCGCAGCGCCCGCCCTTGACGTTGAACGAGAAACGCCCCGGGCCGTAGCCCCGTGAACGGGACTCCGGCACGCCGGCGAACAGTTCGCGGATCGGCGTAAACAGCCCGGTATAGGTCGCCGGGTTGGAGCGCGGGGTACGGCCGATGGGGCTTTGGTCGATGTCGACGACTTTATCCAGGTGCTCCAGGCCCTTGATGCTGTCGTGGGCGGCCGCTTCCAGGGTGGTGGCGCCGTTCAGGGCGGTGGCACTGAGGGGGAACAGGGTGTTGTTGATCAGCGTCGATTTTCCGGAGCCGGACACGCCGGTAACGCAGGTCAGCAGGCCGATCGGGATTTCCAGGTCGACGTTGCGCAAGTTGTTGCCGCGAGCACCCTTGAGGGTCAGCGACAATTTCTTGTTGCGCGGCGTACGTTTGGCCGGGACTTTGATCTTGACCCGGCCCGACAGGTATTTGCCCGTCAGTGAATCAGGGTGCGCCATGACTTCGGCGGCGGTGCCCTGGGCGACGATGTGCCCGCCATGCACGCCCGCGCCCGGGCCGATGTCGACGACGTAGTCGGCCAGGCGGATGGCATCCTCGTCGTGCTCGACCACGATCACCGTGTTGCCGATGTCCCGCAGGTGCTTCAGGGTCCCGAGCAAGCGGTCGTTATCCCGTTGATGCAGTCCGATGGACGGCTCGTCGAGGATGTACATCACCCCCACCAGGCCGGCGCCGATCTGGCTGGCGAGGCGAATACGCTGGGCTTCGCCGCCGGACAGGGTGTCGGCGCTGCGATCGAGGGTCAGGTAATCCAGGCCGACGTTTACCAGGAACTGCAGGCGCTCGCGGATTTCCTTGAGGATCTTGTCGGCGATTTCGCCACGACGACCGGTGAGCTTCAAGCCGCCGAAATAATCGGTGGCGTCGCCAATCGGCAGGTTGGTCACCGCTGGTAGCGTCTTCTCGCCGACCCACACGTGCCGCGCTTCGCGACGCAGGCGGGTGCCACGGCAATCGGGGCAGGGCTGGGTGCTGAGGAACTTGGCCAGTTCTTCGCGCACGCTGGCCGACTCTGTCTCGCGGTAGCGTCGCTCCAGGTTTGGCACGATGCCTTCGAACGGGTGGGAGCGCTTGACGATATCGCCGCGGTCGTTGAGGTATTTGAAGTCGACATTCTGCGAGCCGCTGCCCTGCAGGATGAATTTCTGCTGGTCGGCGGGCAACTCGTTGAACGGCATGTCCAGGCTGAACTTGTAATGGGCCGCCAGCGAACCGAGCATCTGGAAGTAATAGACGTTGCGCCTGTCCCAGCCGCGAATCGCGCCTTCGGCCAGGGTCAGCTCGCCATTGACCAGCCGCTTGGTGTCGAAGAACTGCTTGACCCCCAGGCCGTCGCAGGTCGGGCAGGCGCCAGCCGGGTTGTTGAAGGAGAACAGCTTGGGTTCCAGCTCGCTGATGGCGTGGCCGCAGATCGGGCAGGCGAAGCGCGCGGAGAAAATGATCTCTTCGCCGGGCTCGTCGTCCATCGGCGCGACCAGGGCGATGCCGTCGGCCAGCTTCAGCGCCGTCTCGAAAGACTCGGCCAGCCGCTGTTGCAAGTCGGCCCGGACCTTGAAGCGGTCGACCACCACATCGATCGAATGCTTCTTCTGTTTATCCAGCTTCGGCAATTCGTCCAGTTCGCACAGCTTGCCGTTGACCCGGGCCCGCACGAAGCCCTGGGCGCGCAGCTCTTCGAAAACCATCAGGTGTTCGCCCTTGCGCTCGCGAATCACTGGCGCCAGCAGCATCAGCTTGCTGCCTTCCGGCTGGGCCAGCACCAGGTCGACCATCTGGCTGACGGTCTGGGCTTCCAGGGGAATGTCGTGATCGGGGCAACGGGGAATACCGACCCGCGCATACAGCAGACGCAGGTAGTCGTAGATCTCGGTGATGGTGCCGACCGTCGACCGTGGGTTATGGGAGGTCGACTTCTGTTCGATGGAAATCGCCGGCGACAGGCCTTCGATGGTGTCGACGTCGGGTTTTTCCATCATCGACAGGAACTGCCGGGCGTAGGCCGACAGCGATTCGACATAGCGTCGCTGGCCTTCGGCGTACAACGTGTCGAAGGCCAGGGATGATTTGCCGGATCCGGACAGGCCGGTGATGACGATCAGCTTGTCCCGTGGCAGGGTCAGGTCGATGTTCTTCAGGTTGTGGGTACGGGCCCCACGAATCAGGATCTTGTCCAAAGTGGCCTCGCTCGGCGGGCGTCGAAAACGTAGGAGTATACGGGCAAATACTGGATGGATGCACACTATTGAAGGTGCGGTTGCAGCCATACATGAAGACTGCGCGGCAAACGGTCGCCATATACCCTCTCAATCGATGGGACTGGTAGAATCGCCGCCGGTTCACATGAGGTTTTTACATGCAAGATCCCCACAGCGAACGCATGAGTAGTGGCGAGACACGCGCAGCAAGCGGTCTGGCCCTGGTGTTCGCCTTCCGTATGCTGGGCATGTTCATGGTGTTGCCGGTGCTGGCGACCTATGGCATGGACCTGGCGGGCGCGACCCCGGCCCTCATCGGGTTGGCGATTGGCGCTTATGGCCTGACCCAGGCGATCTTCCAGATCCCGTTCGGGGTCATTTCCGACCGCATCGGCCGGCGCCCCGTCATCTACCTGGGGTTGATCGTCTTCGCCCTTGGCAGTGTGCTGGCAGCCAATGCCGACTCGATCTGGGGCGTGATCGCCGGACGCATCCTACAAGGCGCCGGGGCTATTTCCGCGGCGGTCATGGCGCTGCTGTCAGACTTGACCCGCGAACAGCATCGGACCAAGGCCATGGCCATGATCGGCATGACCATCGGTCTGTCATTCGCAGTCGCCATGGTGGTAGGCCCCTTGCTGACCCGTGCCTTTGGCTTGTCGGGCCTGTTCCTGGCGACCGGCGCCATGGCGTTGGTGGGGATCCTGATCGTGGCGTTCATGGTGCCGCGCGCCACCGGGCCGCTGCAGCACCGGGAATCCGGGGTGGCGCGCCAGGCACTGATCCCGACGCTCAAGCACCCGGACCTGTTGCGCCTGGACCTGGGCATTTTCGTGCTCCACGCCATGCTGATGTCCAGCTTCGTGGCCCTGCCGCTGGCCCTGGTCGAGAAGGCTGGCCTGCCCAAGGAACAGCACTGGTGGGTCTACCTTACCGCGTTGCTGATTTCGTTCTTCGCCATGATCCCATTCATTATCTATGGCGAGAAACGACGCAAAATGAAACGAGTTTTGCTCGGCGCCGTCGTGACGCTGATGCTCACTGAGCTATTCTTCTGGCAGTTCGGCGATAGCTTGCGAGCCCTGGTGATCGGCACTGTGGTGTTCTTCACCGCGTTCAATCTGCTGGAAGCATCGCTGCCATCGCTGATCAGCAAGGTTTCACCGGCGGGCGGCAAGGGCACGGCGATGGGGGTCTACTCCACCAGCCAGTTCCTGGGCTCGGCGTTGGGTGGGATCCTCGGCGGCTGGCTGTTCCAGCACGGCGGTTTGTCGGTTGTGTTCCTGGGATGTGCCGCGCTGGCTGCACTTTGGTTAGCCTTTGCTGTTACCATGCGCGAACCTCCCTATGTGACGAGCCTGCGCTTGCCCTTATCGCCCGAGGCGATTCGTGAGGCTGGCCTGACCGAGCGTCTGAAGGCCGTCGTTGGAGTAACCGATGCAGTGGTGGTCGCCGACGAAGCGGCCGTTTACATCAAACTGGACACCGAATTATTGGATCGTGCGACGCTCGAGCGCCTGGTGAACAACCCGGCCCCGACTACGTGCGAAGCCTAGGAGAACGTTATGGCCCGTGGGGTTAACAAAGTCATATTGGTCGGTACTTGCGGCCAGGATCCCGAAGTTCGCTACCTGCCGAACGGCAACGCCGTGACCAACCTGAGTCTGGCGACCAGCGAACAGTGGACCGACAAGCAGACCGGCCAGAAGGTCGAGAAGACCGAATGGCACCGCGTGTCGATGTTCGGCAAGGTGGCTGAGATCGCCGGCGAATACCTGCGCAAGGGTTCGCAGGTGTACATCGAGGGCAAGCTGCAGACTCGCGAGTGGGAAAAGGACGGCATCAAGCGCTACACCACCGAAATCGTGGTCGACATGCAAGGCACCATGCAATTGCTGGGTGGCCGTCCACAAGGCGACCAGCAGCAAGGTGGCAACAACTACCAGCAGTCGGCTCCGGCCCCGCGTCAGCAGGCGCCTCGTCCGCAGTCCGCTCCACAGCCACAACGCGAACGCCCGGCCCCACAACAGGCCGCGCCGCAACCGGCTCCGGATTTCGACAGCTTTGATGACGATATTCCGTTCTGATCCTGCCTGAACTCATAACGCAGGTAGTTCCTGAAAAGCCCCAAGTGCTCTGCTCTTGGGGCTTTTTGTTGGGCGCTGGGTACACCGGGCAATCGCGGTCATGTTCACCTGCCGTGCCGTCACTCTCACGGCCGATAATTTGCCGGTAACTCATGCCGTGTCGGCGTCTTCTCTTCGTGATAGTGCGGTTTACCCTGGGGGGAGTTCATCAAGGTCGAATTGGCCAGGATCGTCTCCGTCAGCAAACAGTCCTCGCCTTCCCCGAACCAGCAGGCCAGCGCCGAGTTTCGGTTGCCATGCATGTCCACGACGGCCGGCCAGTTTTCGATGCCGTGGGCGTCACTTGGGGCAATGTCGGGGTAATGCTTGGGCGGCAGGACCAATGCATCACCGGGCCGCAGCCACAGGTCAGCCAGATGAATTTCCCTGGCCGCAGGACGCCAGCGGGCGACGCTGATCACCAGCGGCAAGCGTCCGTAGCGGGAAAAGAACGCGTGGGGGAAGTTGTGGTATTCGAGGTCGGTCGGGTTGTAGGTCAGCAGCTCGCGCTGGCGCGCCGGGCCCAGGTAGGGCGATTGGTGGCCGGCCCATTTGCCGTAGGTGTATTGGCCCAGGATCAGTTGGTCGTACTCGAAACGCAGGCATTCGCCGTTGCCGAGCAGGGTCATGCCGAAGGCTTGCGCCGTTTCCTTGGTTGCCCAGATCGGTGCGTAGTGCACTTCGCTGGCGTGGAAGTCGAACGTCTTTATCCAGTAGGAGCCGGTGTTCGTTGGAACCTCACGGTCCCTCCAACTGATGCCGGAGTAGCGAGTGCCCAGGGACAGGGATGGATTCTCGGGGCTGAGCGGGATCAGGTTGCCGCGCACCTGGACACTCGGCTGCGCCAACCCATGGTCGTTGAACAGATAGGGAAACCGGCGGGGATCGAGCGCTGTTTCCACGCCGTCGCCAATAAAGGGAACACTGTTGAAGACTTGCATCGTATGGGACCACGCACGCAAGAGGGCTAGAGGAAGGGCGCTCAATCGCCCAGCGAGTCTGTGGGGCTTGCTCGCGATGGCGGCAGCACATCCTACATTGAAGCAGGCTGAACCACCGCTATCGCGAGATCGCTCCCGCAGAAGTGCAGTTGATGGGAGTCAGTATTGGGAGGGGTGGGATCCCTGGACAGTCCAGAGCGGTGTCAGTCCGGTATCAGTTTGGTATCAGGCCAAATGCCATCTTTTCATTAACCCGGAAGAAGCGCTGGAGTACACTCGATCGGCTGCCGTTGTCCCAGGGTAGAAGGGTTATCGACATGGACTTGCGACCAAACACCTTTGCTGCCCTGCCCAAGCGCGATACCTCGATATCCGACGGTCGTGTTCTGCTGAACGCGGTGTCGTTGAAAGGGCTGCGCAAACAGCATGGCCTGAGCCAGGAAACCCTGGCCGAAGCCTGCCTGAACCGGCATTTGTGCGTTTCGATCGCCTCCATCAAGCGGGCCGAAGCCGGCAAGCCGGTGCTTTATCGCACCGCTCGGCACCTGGCGACGGCCTTCGGGGTCGATGTGAGTGCGCTGCTCGGCGATCCCGTCTCGGCGGCTTTGGTGCACATCCAACAGACGATGACCGAACTGCACCAGGTGGCCTTTGCGCAACAGGCGCAGAAACAGGTCGATGACAGCGTCATTCGCTACGTGCTTGAACTGTCCTTTCGGATCGATGGTGTGCCAGTGGCGGCGCTCATGGATGAAATCGAGCGCCTGGTGCGTCAGTTCGGTGGCGTTCCACTGGGGATGACGCAGGATGTGGTGATCGCCCAATTCGGCTCTCCGCAGGCGTATCGCAGTGATAGCGAACGGGGCCTGCTCTGCGCGTTGGCGCTGAGCCGCGAGCAATTCGTCACGCCAGGGCATGCCTTGGTGCTGCGGTTTGTGCGCCTGAGTGGCGAAGCGGCAGATCCCCACGCTGAGCCTGTTTTGCTCGCACAAAAGCCGTTGTTGGATCGTCATGGGAATGCGCCGGTGTATGTTGCACAGAACCTGCTGGAACAACTCGCTGCCCGGTTTGAGTTTTCCGCCTCCGACGATGAGTTCCAGGCCTATCGCAAATGCCTGCGCCCACGCAGCCTCGACGAAAATGCGCCGCGTCCGTTGGTGGGGAGATCCATTGAGTTATTGCAGTTCAAGGCAGTGATCGAGGCCACCCAGGAATGCCAGGACGGGCATGTCGTGTATGTGCGGGGCATGGCGGGCATTGGCAAGACCCGATTAGTCAGCGAATTTTTCGAAATGGCTCGGCAGCGTGGCTTCGCCTGCCATCGCGGCGATGTGCTGGATTTCGGCATGGACAACAGTCTGTGGCCTCTGGGGCAATTGGTGGCCAGCCTGCTCAACCTCGGTGGGGCGCCGCCCATCAGCGCGTCGTTGTTGGACGCGGCCTTGTCCCGCCTGAAAGTGGCCGCCGAACATCGCATGTTCCTGCAAGTGCTGACCGGCGTGTCGTCTGCCGAGCCGCCCCTCCTGTATGGCGCGATGGGCAACCAGGCCCGTACCCAGGGGCTGTTCCAGGCTTTGCTCGATGTGTTGCTGCGCGTTGCGGTGCAACAGCCTTTGTTGATCTGCCTCGAAGACCTGCACTGGGGCGACACCACGCTGTTTACGCTGTTGGGCAAGCTGCTCGATGCCACTGACGAAGCGCCGGTGGTCTGGCTGCTGACGTCCCGTCCCGAAGATGACCCGCTGGGCGGCGAAATCCGTTCGTATTCCTCCAGCCCCATGAGCCTGCTCGACATCGCGCCGATCCGGGCGCGGGAGGCCACGGTCCTGGCGGAGCAGTTCATCGATGTTGATCCGCGCTACCGGGCTGAGTGTGTTGCCCGCGCCCAGGGCAATCCGCTGTACCTGACGCAACTGCTGTCGAGCCAGCAAGGTGTTTTCCCCGACAGTCTGCGGCATCTGGTCCAGACCCGCTTTGACAAGCTGGCCCCCGAGCAACGTCGAGCCCTGCATTACGCCGCGGTGCTGGGCAATCGTTTCGAGCTGACGCTGTGGCGCCAAGCGCTGGGGCAGCCCGGTTATCTGCCGACGGCGGACATGCGCCAGGGGCTGCTGCGGGAAGTCGAGCCTGGCAGCTATCTGTTTGTCCACGACTTGGTCATGCATTGTCTCTACGACGCGATACCTACGTTGCTTCGCGAGCAGTTGCACGGTGAGGTGGCGAGTCTCTACCGCGACCGCGACCGGGTGCTCTATGCCCAGCATTTGCTGCGGGCCAACGATCCGGCGGCGTTCGACGCGTTGTTGGTCGCCATGGCCGAAAAACGCTTGGCCTGCCAGTACGACAGTATCCTTGCGCTGGCGCGGCAGTGCGCGGTGTTTGCCGAGCGTACGCAGGGCAGTTTTCCTTTCGCATTGTTGTGTGGTCAGGCGTGCTCGGGCCTGGGCCAGACCGTGGAGGCTCGGGCGCATTTGCAGCGGGCCTTGGCTTTGGCCGAGCAGCCACAGGATCAGATCGAGGCCGCGCTGGGGCTGGCAGCAGTCCTCAATACCCTCGATTGCCTGGACGAGGAGGAGCGCCTGATCGAGGGCGTGCTGCCCATCGCCCGGGCCATGCAGGCCCATACGGCGCTGGCCCGGTTGAATCACTTGCACGGGAACATCTATTTTCCACGGGGCGATTACTCCGAGTGTCGCCGGCTCCATGAAGAGGCCTTGTCCTTTGCCCGCATCGGTCGGGATCTGGAAACCGAGGCCAAGGCCCTGAGTGGCATTGGCGACTCTTATTACGCACAAGGGCGCATGCAGACCGCCTACGAGGTGTTCGATCAATGCGTACGCCTGTGCGAACGCAATGGGCTGGCGCACGTGGAGGCGGGCAATCGCAGCGCCCGCGGATCGGCGCAGCTGTACCTGGGCCAGCCGGAGCTGGCCTTGCGTGACGCCATGGAAGCCATCGAATGCAGCACCCGGCTGGGCAATCATCGGGCACAGGTTTTCTCGCGGCTCACGGCGGCCTGGGTGTTGGTGGCGGCTGGTCAGGATGCCTTGGCGGAGCAAGAACTGACCTGTGCCCTGGCCTTGGCGCGCAATCTCGGCGCCAGCCGTTTCGAAGCGATCCTGCTGGAAGGGTTGGCGCGGGTGGCGTTGCGCCAGGGCGAGCGCGGGCTGGCGCAGAGCTTGATCATGGAGGCGGCGAGCCTGGTGGAGCGCTTCGAGCTGCAGCGCTACATCGGGCCGTGGGTCTACGGCAGTCTGGCGATGATCAGCGACGATGGGCCGCTCAGCCAGCAGGCCTTGGCGAAGGGCGAAGCCCAGCTCACCCTGGCCTGCCTGGCCCACAACGCTTTGCGCTTTCGCGTGGCCGCCGCTGAAACCTGCCTGTTGGCGGGCAATACCGAACAGGCGATCTGGCATGGACAACAGATGGCAGCATTGCCCGAGTCGGCGTCGTGCGCCTGGATCACCCATCATGTGCGGTTGATCGACGTGGCGGGGCAGTGGCTGCGTAGCGCCGATCAAGCCAGCGGCGAGAAGCTCAAAGGGATGGTGCGCGAAGCACAGCAGATGGGATTTGTGGCGACGATGCCGAGGTTGCTGCAAGTACTGGATGCGTGATCGCTTCCGGCACACCGTTGCTGCTTGAGATAAAACCGCACTTCGCCGACGAAGCGCGGTTTTTTTTAGAGGTGTCGTGTCGTTAGCGATTGGCCGCCAGAAATTGCTCGGTACTCACCACACTCGCGTAGGCAAACCCCAGCGCTGCCATGAACGCCGCATGCACCTGAGCGGCGGGCACGACGACGCCGTTGAATTCCAGGTCGAGGGTAGCGCAGGCATCATGGATCAGCGTGACGCCGTAACCCAGGTCCGCCGCCGCCCGCACCACACCGTCGACGCACATGTGGCTCATGCTGCCGACCACCACCAGTTGCTCGATGTCGTGCTGGTCGAGGATGGCTTGCAGTTCGGTTTCGCGAAACGAATTGACGAAATGCTTGAGCACCACCGGTTCATCGGCGCGGTTGAGCACCTTGGGGTGCAATTGGGCGCCTTCGGAACCTGGGGTGAAGAAGGGCGCGTCATCGGAGGTGAATTCGTGGCGGATGTGCACCACGCTGTCGCCGGCCTGGCGAAAGGCTTCGATCAAGAGTGCGGCGTTATCGGCGGCGGCTTGGGCACCGACCAACGGCCATTTGCCCTGGGGGAAGTAGTCATTCTGGATATCGACTACGATGAGCGCTTGCTTGGACATGGGGCTTCCTTGATCAGGTGGGGTAGGGCGCCAGTATTGGTGTTTACCGCCGGTTCGAGGATTGGCCGCAACGACAATAAGCGAGGGAAAACTGACAATGGCGCAGCAAAGGGCAGTCGCCGAGATTGGGGTGCTCATCTACCCCGGCGCGCAACTGGCGGCGGTGCATGGCTTGACCGATCTGTTCTCCGTGGCGCAACGGATCGCGGCCGAGCATGCCAGCGTGCAGTTGCCAACGCTGCGGGTGAGTCACTGGCGGGCGGAGGAGGGCGAGGCTCCGCTGCGGGTCTTCGACAGTGAAACCGGCCCGGCGGGCAAGCTGGTTGCGTTGTTGATTCCGCCGTCCCTTGCCGGTTTCAGTGAAGGCTTGGTCTCTCAGCCGCTGATGGATTGGTTGCGGGCGCAACATGCCGACGGCACGGTGTTGGGGGGAGTTTGCGTGGGCTCGATCCTGCTGGCCGAAAGCGGCCTGCTCGATGGGCGCAGCGCCACCACCCATTGGACCTCGGCCAAGGATTTCGCCACCCGTTACCCGAAGATCAAGCTCAACGCCGACAAACCCATTGTCGACGACGGCGACCTGATCACCACCGCCGGGCTGATGGCCTGGTCGGAACTGGGGCTGCGCCTGGTGGACCGCCTGCTCGGGCCCAGCATCGCCACGCGCACCGCGCAATTTCTGGTGATCGAGCACAGCGACAGCGCGAGCCAGTGTGGCAGTAACTTCGCGCCCATCCTCGGCCATGGCGATGCAGCGATTCTCAAGGTCCAGCATTGGTTGCAAAGCAGCGGCGCGGTGGAGGTTTCCCTCGGTGCGATGGCCGAACGCGCCGGTCTGGAAGAACGTACCTTCCTGCGCAGGTTTCGCGCCGCCACCGGGCTCAAGCCCACCGAATACTGCCAGCACCTGCGCGTCGGCAAGGCCCGGGAAATGCTGGAATTCACCAATGGCACCATCGACCACATTGCCTGGACCGTCGGTTACCAGGACCCGAGCGCCTTTCGCGCGACGTTCAAGAAAATCACCGGGTTGGCGCCGAGCGATTACCGGGCGCGGTTTGGAGTAAATCCGCCGAGTACTCCCAAGGGATGACACTGACCCTTGTGGCGAGGGAGCTTGCTCCCGCTGGGCTGCGCAGCAGCCCCACCATCCTGACTGACCCACCGCGGTGTAGGTTCTTTTTTGGGGGCGCTTCGCACCCCAGCGGGAGCAAGCTCCCTCGCCACAGAGGGCTGCGTCTGCTGCTGGCCATCGTGCAATTTGCGGGATGCCTGCCATGGGTCGTGCAGAATGAAACAGGCCCGGTGCTATCAACTGCTTCCGATGCGCCCGCTTGGCTGACCATCATCGCCCATCACCTCGTTGGCCTGATCTCTGCACCTTCCCTTGTCTAAAGCCATTGAGCGCAGGAAAAAGGGCAAGGCATGACACCAGTTAATCGCAACAAGCGGGTAGTGGCCTATTCGGTCAATCCACAAGCACCGCACCATGAAGTCGAGACCAATCGTGCGCTGGCCCAGTGGCTGGCACAGATCCTGGGATGGGAGTAC
Organism: Pseudomonas sp. Lb2C2; assembly: GCF_052112205.1. NCBI lineage: Bacteria > Pseudomonadati > Pseudomonadota > Gammaproteobacteria > Pseudomonadales > Pseudomonadaceae > Pseudomonas > Pseudomonas sp. Lb2C2. The sequence continues at coordinate 48,592 of NZ_JAUTYW010000010.1, forward strand.
GGCGACAGTCATGACCCTCAGGCCGGTCATGATCTTTATCTGTTGCCCACGCAAACCCTGATCGGCACCGAAACCTTGATGCGCCTGGGTGTCAAAGGGCCGGAGGACGTGTGGGGCGGGTATGTCGAGCACGATTTTATTTGCACCAAGGCGATTACCCACGGTCTGTTGAATAAGGACGCCGTGGCGCCCAAAGGCTGGTCGCCGCTGTTTGCCAAGCTCACGCGAGGCGCGGTACTCGATGGCGTGACGGTCTTTTCGCTCAAGGATGCGCGCCCGGCCGCCGAGCACTTGCTGTACACCGGGCCGATCCGCCTCAAGCCGATCCATGCCTGTGCCGGGCGTGGTCAACGGTTGATCAAGAGCCTGGCGCAGTTCGATGAAATTGCCGCCGGGCCCGACGCCCAGGCGCTGTTTCGCGATGGGGTGGTGCTGGAACAGCACCTCAACGAGGTCAAGACCCAGAGCGTCGGCCAGAGCTTCATCAATGGCAAGGTCCTGAGCTATTGCGGTGTGCAACACCTGACCCACGACAGCGAAGGGTTGGAGGTGTACGGCGGGTCGGACCTGCTGGTGGTGCAGGGCGGCTACATCGAGTTGCTCAGGCTCGAACTGCCCGATGATGTGCGCGAGGCGGTGCGGCTGGCGCAAGTGTTCGATGACGCCGCCAGCCAGGCCTACCCGAGCTTTTTTGCATCGCGGCGCAATTACGACATTGCCCAGGGCCTGGATACCGCCGGCCAGCCCCGTGGCGGCGTGTTGGAACAGTCGTGGCGCATGGGCGGCGCCAGCAGTGCCGAGCTGGCGGCGTTGCAGGTGTTCGTCGACGCGCCGCAAACCAGCGCGGTGCGGGTGTCCTCGGTGGAGACCTACGCCGAGCAATCGCTGCCGCCCGGCGCGAGGGAGGTCTATCGCGGCCCGGCGCACAACGGCGACTTCCTTCTCAAATACGTAACGGTTCAATCCTATGACGGCTAGAAGTGAAACCATTCAGATCGAGATTGACGATGAACGCATGAACGGGACGTTCCTGAGTCCCAAGTCGAAGGTCCCTGGCGTGCTGTTCGTGCACGGTTGGGGTGGCAGCCAGGAGCGGGACCTGGAACGGGCCAAAGGCATCGCCGGCCTGGGTTGCGTGTGCTTGACCTTCGACTTGCGTGGGCACACCGGCGGGGCGGGGATTCCCTTGGCGCGAGTCACCCGCGAGGACAACCTGCGAGACCTGTTGGCGGCATACGACCGACTGCTCGCGCACCCGGCCTTGGATACCTCGGCGATTGCCGTGGTGGGCACCAGTTATGGCGGCTACCTGGCTTCGATTCTGACTTCGCTGCGCCCGGTGCGCTGGCTGGCCCTGCGGGTGCCGGCGCTGTACCGCGACGAGCAATGGCACACGCCCAAGCGCGACCTGGACAAGACCGACCTGCTGGATTACCGCAGCACCCTGGTGCACGCCGGAACCAATCGCGCCTTGCATGCGTGTTCACAGTTCACCGGCGATGTATTGCTGGTGGAGTCCGAGACCGATGCCTACGTGCCCCATGCCACCATCATGAGCTACCGGGCGGCGTGCCAGCAGACCCATTCGCTGACGCACCGGATCATCGACGGCGCCGACCATGCCTTGAGCGACCCCGTGTCACAGCAGGCCTACACCTCGATCCTGGTGGGCTGGATCACGGAAATGGTGGTGGGAGAGCGGTTGAGCATTATCCAGGAGCGGTAGATGTTTGGTGTTCAGGCGGGCCTCATCGCGAGCAAGCTCGCTCCCACAATGGACCTGTGTGAACCCAATCTTTCGAACGCTACAAATCCCCTGTGGGAGCGAGCTTGCTCGCGATGGGGCCAAACCAGGCAACCCATCACTTGGGCCCAGGCTTGACCCGCAACGCCTTGGCCTTCGCCTCGATCACCAGGTACATCACCACGGTAATCAGCAACGGCAGGATGAAGTAGATCGCCCGGTAGGCGATCAGCCCCGCCAGCAGGCTGCCCCGCGACACTTCATGTTGCAGCAGCGCAACGAACACCGCCTCCAACACCCCGAGCCCCGCCGGAATGTGGGTAATGACCCCGGCGATGCTGCTGATCAGCAACACCCCGAGCACCACCGGATAATCCAGTTTGCCGGGCAGCAGCGTGAAGATCACCGCCGCCATCAACGACCAGTTCAGCGCGCCCAACGCCAGTTGCAGCACCGCCATGCGCAGCGACGGCAGGTTGATTTCCATGCCGCGAATCGTCCACGCCCGACGCTTGGAAAATCGGCAGGCCACCAGGTAACCCGCGCTCACCAGCAGCAACAGCGCGCCGACGCCTTGCAGTGCATCGCTGCTGAGCTTCCAGCCCGGTGGCATGGTCACCAGGCCGCTGCTGAACACCACGCCGGCCAGGGTCATGTAGCCGAACCAGTTGGTGGCCAGGCTCAGGCCGAGGATCTTGGCAATGTTCCCGGTGCTGACCCCCAGTCGCGAATACAGCCGATAACGCATGGCGATGCCACCGACCCAGGCGCTGAGGTTGAGGTTGAACGCGTAGCTGATCACCCCCACCGGCAAGATCTGCCGCCAACCCAGTTTCTGGCGGATGTAGGTGCGACCGATCAGATCGAAGCAGGCATAGGTAATGAAGCTGGTGACGGTCAGTGCGGCGGCAATGATCAAGGTGCGCACCTTGAAGTCGGCCAAGGTGGCTAACACCTCGGACCAATCGATACGCCGGGCCAGGGCGGTGAACAGCACGATCAGCAGCAGGAAGAACGCCAGGGTCAGCGGTCTTTTCCAGCGGCTCCAGCGGGATTTGGGCTTGGACTGTTCCGGCGCATGGGCATCTCTCGGCGCGGCATGCGCTTCAGAGTGGTTCATGGGGTTCGCTCCGGACCGCCGTCGGCGGCGAAAATGGTTTCAGACGCGGTTTATGGGCCGGCAGCCAGCCGGCCCAGGCCGGGAAATGGCGCAAACAGTGGAACACCATGAAACCGATGGTCATGCGCCACAACAGGCCCCGGGGGGCGTGGTCCTCGGGCATGGCGGTGCAATGGTTGCGGCTCAGAAAGTCGAGGCGCTCGAATAGCTCGCGGTTGAACGCCCGGTCGCGGATCAGCACATTGGCTTCCAGGTTCAGGGACAGGCTCAGCGGGTCGAGGTTGCTCGAACCCACCGTGCTCCAGTCCTCATCCACCAGGGCGACCTTGCCGTGCAGCGGTCGCTCGCAGTATTCGTAGATCACCACGCCGGCCTTGAGCAGGTAGCTGTAGAGCATGCGTGCGGCGAGCTTGGCGATCATCATGTCCGGCTGGCCCTGCAGGATCAGCCGCACCTCCACGCCGCGCCGCGCCGCGTTGCGGATCTCGCGCAGCAACCGGTAGCCGGGGAAGAAATAGGCATTGGCGATCACCACCCGTCGCTGGGCACTGCGCAGCACTTGCAGGTAGACCTCTTCGATGTCGGTCTGGTGTTCGTGGTTATCCCGGTAGACCAGGCGCACCTGACCGTCATGGTCGCTGAACTCCAGCGCGTGGCGGCGGCTGCGGCGGCGTTGCCACCAGTATTTGGCCCGGGCGGGCCGGCCGCTCTGCAACAGCGCGAAGTGATGGATATCCACCACCGCCGGGCCTTTGACCTCCACGGAATAGTCCTGCTTGGCCTCGGGGCCGAAATCACCCAGATGGTCGGCGGAAAAGTTGATCCCGCCGATAAACGCAATCACCCCGTCCACCACCACGATCTTGCGGTGCAGGCGGCGGAACCAGTTGGTGCGGAACCCCAGACGCCGGGGCGCCGGGTCGAACATCTGCAAGCGCACCCCGGCGTTGCTCAATGAGGCCAGGAAATCGGTGGTCAACTCACCGCAGCCGAAGCCATCGAGGCTGACGGTGATGCGCACGCCACGCTCGGCGGCTTCGACCAACAGATCCCGCAGTTCAATGCCGACCTTATCCTCGAACAGGATGAAGGTCTCAATAAGGATTTCTGTCTCGGCCCGGCGAACGGCCTCGAAGACCCTGGGGAAAAACTCCTCGCCGTTCTCCAGCAGCTTGACGCGATTGTTGCCGTGCCAGCCGTATTCGATATCCGTCAGCGCCGGGTTGCGCTCGGTGGGTGGCGTCTCGACCTGCTCAACCGTCGCCTTGTTCATCGTCGCGCTCATAATTCGATCTCCACCGACAGCGGTGCGTGGTCGGAGAGGTGCGACCAGGGTCGTACGCTCAACACCTTGGGATGACGGGCCTTGAGGTTGCGCACGTAGATGCGGTCCAGGCGCAGGATCGGCAGGCGCGCCGGAAAGCTGCGGGCCGGTTTGCCCCACTGTTCGGCGAACACTTCCCGCAGGCCGCAGGGTTCGAGCAGTTCACTGGCCTTGCCGCGCCAGTCGTTGAAGTCGCCAGCGACGATCACGGGCGCGTCGGGCGGCAGTTCGCTCAAGCGCTGGCAAAGCAGCTTGAGTTGCTCGACACGATGACCTTCGCGCAGCCCCAAATGCACGCAAATGGCATGCACTTGCGGTCCATCACCCGGCAGGCGCAGCACGCTGTGGAGCATGCCGCGGTTCTCATGGCCGCTGATGGACACGTCGAGGTTGTCGTGGCGGATGATCTGGAATTTCGACAACAACGCGTTGCCGTGGTCGCCCGCCGGGTACACCGCGTTGCGCCCGTAGGCGAACTGCGGCCAGAGGCTGTCGGCCAGGAATTCGTACTGCGGCATGCTCGGCCAGTTGCTGTAGCGCTGGGGGTGGTGTTCGTGGGTGCCGTGGACTTCCTGCAAGAACACCACATCGGCGGACACACTGCGCACCGCTTCGCGCAGTTCCGGCAGGATGAAGCGCCGGTTCAGGGCGGTGAAGCCCTTGTGGGTGTTGACCGTCAGCACGGTGAAGTGGCTGACCCGGTCGAGATCCTGGGCCTGTTGCTGGGTCGGCTCGTGGGTCGCTTCGCTGGTTTCCGGGCGGTTCATGGCAACACCCCTTCGGCCGGGCGTTCGCCGGGCGCGGTGGCGAGGTCCTTGTCCAGATGGAAGTGTTCCAGCAAGTGGCGTGCGTCATAGGGCGCGCGGACTTTGATGTCGTTGTCGAAATAGCAGAACACTTCCCGGCTTTTGCGGGCCCGGGGCTTCTTGTCGGGGTCGATCAGGTGGGCGTCGGCGGGTTGCTTGCCGTGGCGCCAGGCCTCGATCCGCTCGCCCCAGCGCTTCAACGCCTCGTCGGTATAGCCGCTGGCGTACAGCTGCTCGGCACCGTGCAGGCGCAGGTAGACGAAATCGCTGGTGACGTCTTCGCGATAGGGCCATTTACCGGCGGTGTCGGCGATCACCAGGGCCACGTCGTAGCGCTTGAGCAACGTGACGAAGTGCGGGTCGATAAAGCTGTCATGGCGGATTTCCACGGCGTGGCGCAAAGGGCGCTTTTTATCCGTGGTGGTGCTGGCGCGGCCGTCCAGGCGCGGCTCGTGCTCGTGGGCCAGGGCGGCGGCGTCTTCGGTGTCGTGGGGCAGTTGCTTGAGGAAGTCTTCGAACAGCCCGGGGTCGAATTTGAAACTGGGCGGAAACTGCCAGAGGATCGCGCCCAACTTCTCCTTGAGCTCCAGCACGCCGGAGGCGAAGAAATTCGCCAGGGGCTTGCGGATGTCCCGCAGGCGCTTGATGTGGGTGATGAAACGCGGCGCCTTGACGCTGAACACGAAGCCGGGCGGTGTCTCGGCATACCACTGGGCATACCGTTCGGGGCGTTGCAGGGCGTAGAACGATCCATTGATTTCGATGCTATTGACCGCTCGCGAGGCGAATTGCAATTCCCGTTTCTGGGTCAGGCCCTTGGGGTAGAAATCCCCCCGCCAAGGCGTGTAGCGCCAGCCGGAAATACCAATGTGGATCGCCGTCATGTATCCCTCCCGTGCCAATGACCTCGTACTGCCTGTGTCTTGTGATGACTGTTGCGCGGCCCGGAAAGTTTCGATGGGGTGCCCAGCGGTGGAGGGCGTGGCCCGCTGTGTGGGAGCAAGGCTTGCCCGCGAAAGGAGGCGCCTCGATTTCTGAAAGACCGCAGTGCCTCCATCGCGGGCAAGCCTTGCTCCCACATAATCCTCTTGCCACAGGGTTTGTATTGATCTTCCGAGCGAACTTGCTCGCTCGTTATTGATCAGTTCCTTACCGATCCCGTGTGAAGGAGCCTCGCGTTTTGTCTCGATTGAGCACTGTATTGCTGCTGTTCCTGCTGGCAATGACCGGCACCAGCGCCTACGGGACCGCCGCTGTCCCTGGCACCGCCAAGGCCGATGAACCGCCCGCCGAACCCGCGCCGCTGGTGCAGGGCGGTTTATTGGGGGCCATCAGTTCGAGCATCGACGACGTCCAGGACAAGCTCGACCTCAACCAGAGCCTGGTGGATGCCTGGCGCCTGCGGGCGGACCGGGCGGCGGATGAGGTGGACCGGCTGGTGGACCAGACGTCCCGTTCGTCCTGGCGCGTGGCGGGGGATTTCCTGTTGTTGTCGAGCGTCTGGATCGGCGCTTTCGCACTGATCTGGTCGGGCGCGCGGCTGCTGCTGCGCCATCTGGGCCGGCGCCGTTGGTTGCGCACCCGCCAGCGCCTGCGCGACCTGCTCGGTTATCTGCTGCCGTACACCGCTGCGGCGTTGATCTGCCTGCCGCTGACCTTGTACGTCAGCCACTTCCTTCAGGTCTCGGTCGGTCGCGCCCTGGCGCTGTGTTTCGCCTACGCCACCAGCAGTGGCATTTTCTCCACTTCGGTGTTGCTGTGCGTGATCGTGATGTTCAACGCTGGCCACAAACGCCGGGCGGTGGCGATGATCCGGCGCTTCAGCCCCCGGCCATTGTTCATGATCGGCTTTCTTGCCGCCCTCAGCGATGCCCTGACCAGCCCGCAGATCGCCCGGCAACTGGGTGGCAACATCACCAGCAGCATCGCGGTGTTCACCGGTCTGTTCGCCTCGGTGATCTTTGGTTGGCTGGTGATTCGCATGCGCCGGCCCGTGGCGCACCTGATCCGCAACCGCCCGCTGGCCCAGCGCTTGAAGCAACCGGCCTTGCAGGAGTCGCTGCGGATTTTCTCCGGGCTCTGGTATTGGCCGATCCTGTTGATGGTGCTGGTGTCGGCGGTGAGCCTGATCGGTGTCGGCGAGGACAACCAGAAAGCCCTGCGTTGCGCGCTGTTCACCACCATCCTGCTGATCGCCACGGTGTTCCTCAGCACCGTGTTCCAACACGTCTTCAAGTCGCCCAAGGCCGAGGCCATCCAGCGCAACAGCGCCTACAAGGGGCGCCTGTTGAGCCTGCTGCACGCGTTGCTGCGCATCGTCATGGCGGTGGTATTCATTGAGGCCCTCGGGCAGATCTGGGGTTTTTCCCTGTTCGAGTTCGCCTCGCGCAATGCCATAGGCCGGGCGATCAGTGATTCCTTGAGCCGCATCGGCCTGATCTTCCTGATGACCTGGCTCACGTGGGTGGTGCTCGACACGGCGATCCAGGAAGCCCTGAAACCGCCGCTGAACAAGCGCGGGGCCCGCCAGCCCAGCACCCGGGTCAAGACCATCCTGCCGCTGTTGCGCAACGCGGCGAAAATCATCCTGGTGGTGATTTGCGCAATCACCACCATGGCCAACCTGGGCATCAACGTCGCGCCGTTGCTGGCCGGTGCCGGGGTGGTAGGGCTGGCGATCGGTTTCGGTTCCCAGCAACTGGTGCAGGACGTGATCACCGGGCTGTTCATCATCATCGAAGACACGCTGTCCATTGGCGACTGGGTGGTGCTCAGCTCCGGCCACGCCGGCACCGTCGAAGGCCTGACCATCCGCACCCTGCGCCTGCGCGACGGCAAGGGCTTCGTGCATTCGGTGCCGTTCGGCCAGATCAAGGCCGTGACCAACCAGTCCCGGCAATTTGCCTTTGCGTTCTTCTCTGTGCAGTTCACCTATGACACCGACGTGGACCAGGCCATCGAACTGATCCGCGAAGCCGGGCGTTCGATCGCCGAAGACCCGTTCCTGAAATTCAACCTGCAAGGGCCGCTGGATGTGTTTGGCGTGGACAAGATGGACCTCAACGGCGTGGTGCTCACGGCGCAGTTCCGCACCGTATCCGGCGGGCAGTATGCGGTGAGCCGGGCATTCAACCAGCAGTTGAAGAAGCTTGTGGATAACCACCCGGCGGTGCACTTCGCGCAGACTTATCCACAGCAGGTGGTGTTGCCCAAGCGGTTGGTCGAGGAGCAAAAAGCGGGGGATGAGCTGCCCGATCAAGCTCAATGATTGCCTGGGGCTGTGGTGGGGCCTATGGCCTCATCGCGAGCAAGCTCGCTCCCACAGTAGGTTTGTGGTGAATGAACAATCCCTGTGGGAGCGAGCTTGCTCGCGATAGGGCCGGCCCAGACGCCCTCAACCTTTCTGAATCAGCTTGTTCCTGACCTCAGCCATCCCTTGAACATCCAATTCCACCCACAGATGCTGCTTGCCGGCAATCTGCGCCGCCACCGGCAACCCATCGCGATACACCAGCCGATTGCTCGCCAGTGCCGGCACTTTCGCCCCTGGCAGCAAGGTGCCGGCCAGGTTCAGCGGGTCGACGCCGCACACCGCCACCAGGCTGCCATCGGTGGGGCGGCGGCGGGTTTCGCGCAGCAGCGGGATGGCTTCGGGCAGGGCGAATTGTTCGCCCGCCAGCCCGCTGACAAAACGCCCGCCACGAATCTCGCCCCGCGCCTCCAAGCGATGAAAGGTGCGCAGCAGCTCGCGCCAACTCGGTAGCCAATCCGCCTCCCGCTCCAGCAAGCGCCAGAACACCACGCCGTAACGGCGCAGCAGGGTCATGGCGATGTGTTCCAGGGTGTCGGGCGGTGTGGGCGCGGGACGATTGCCTTCCGCCGGCACGGGCTGGCTGCGGCGCAACAAGGCCCAGCGACCGGCGTCGTCCATGCCGCCGACAAACGCTCCACGCCCGCGTCGACTGCTGCGGGCCTGGCGTTTGCTGGCCGGGGTGATCAGCGCGCGCAAGCCGGCGAAGCTGTCGGCATTCACCAACCCGGCGCCCACCAGTTCCTGCAAGGCGATTTCCAGTTCGCTGCGCAGCAGGTGGGCTTCGTGGGCCAGCTCATCGAAAAACAGCGCGCCGTGTTCGCTGAGGGCCTGATGGACTTTTTGTGTCTTGGGTGACAACTCATCCAGGGCCGTTTGCCCGGCCAGGCTGCTCCACAACGCCACCTGACTGCGCGGCAGCAACACCACCGGCGTGCTGCGCAGGGCACTGGCGGAAGGCTTCTGGCGCGCGCTCAGGCGCGTCCATACCCACTTGCCACTGCGGCACAACTCATCGAGCCAACTGGGCGAATAGTCCTTGATCCGCGCCGGCAGCAGGTCGCTGTCCCAGGCTGACGCCGCGGCCGGGAAGCCTTCGAACTGGCCCAGGATCGACGGCAGCACGGCATTGCCTCGACCTTGGCTGGACGATGACAGGTGCTGCCAGTCGAACAGGAAGCGCATGAAGTCCTGCAACATCACCGGCTCGATTTCCCGCCGCAGGCGCTTGACCGTGTAACGATGGATCCGCGCCAGCAGATGTCGCTCGCACCATTCCTCCTGGCCGGTGCCCGGCGTGAACCGTCCGCGCAGCACATAGCCTTGTTGCTCAAGCTGCGCCAGGGCCTGGGTGACCTGCGGGGTCGACAGCCCCAGCGGGTAGGCGATGGCCTTCAACGGCAGCGGGCCAAAGGCACTGAGCCGGGCGCGGAGCACTTCCACCAGGGCTTCGTCGCGGTCCCAGGCTTCATCGAAACCAGCCAGGGGCGTCAGCTCCGGTTGCCAGCGGGCCTGTGGATAAAGGGCTTGCAGGCAGGTCAGGCGCTCCAGCGGCACCCACAGACCACGCTCGGCACTGATCTGCAGGTGACTGGCGCGACCACTGGCGGCCAATGCCGGCAACCAATCCAGCCACGGCGCATGGGCGTCGGCTTCGCTGTCGGCGATGCAGGCCAGGCTCATCAAGGCTTCATGCATCTCATCGAGATTGGCCGGCGCCGGCCAGGCTTCATCGCGGACCGACTGGATGGCCTCGGCGTCCAGCGCGCCCAGGTCGTCGGTGGCCTGTGGATCGCTCCAGCGCCGGTTGATCACCGCTTGGGTGCGCCGTTCTTCCAGCGGCGCGTCGTCGAGAAAGGTGTAGGGGCGGGCGCTGAGGATTTCTGCCGCCAGCGGCGAGGGCGCTGGCAGGTCGCGGCTGATCAGGCGAATCTCCCCCGCCTCCATGCGCCGCAACAGCGTCAGCCAGCCCTCGCTGTCCATGGCTTCGTGCAGGCAATCGTCGAGGGTCTGTTCCACCAGCGGGTGGTCGGGGATCTCACGCTCGCCGGCCAGGTTTTCCAGGCAGGCGATCTGGTCCGGAAACACGCTGGCGATCAGGTCTTCGCTTTTCATCCGCTGGATCTGCGGGGCGACTTTACGTCCGCCGATGTAGCGCGGCAAAGCCAGGGCCACGCCAGCGTTCCAGCGCCAGCGCACGCCGAACAGCGGCGCATCCAGTACCGCCTGGACCAGGATCTGCTCGGCGCTGTGGCTATTGAGGTAGCGCCACACCTCGTCCAGTTCGAAGCTGTGGCTGGTGGACAGCGAGAGCACGATGGCGTCTTCACTGGCGGCGGCCTGCAATTCGAAGTTGAAGGTGCGGCAGAAGCGCTTGCGCAAGGCCAGGCCCCAGGCGCGGTTGATGCGGCTGCCGAAGGGCGTGTGGATGATCAGTTGCGTGCCGCCGGACTCGTCGAAAAACCGCTCCATCAGCAACGTGTCCTGGGACGGCAACGCGCCGAAAGCCAGGCGCGCCGGGGCCAGGTAATCCACCAGTTGTTCGGCGCTGGCCAGGTTCAGTTGCAAGGTACCGGTCAACCAATCGAGGGCCGGTTGCAGGTGGCCCGGCGTGGCGGCCAGCAGTTGGTCGAGCTGGGCTTGCAGGCGCGCCACGGCGAAAGACAATTCGGCGCTGCGCCCCGGCGCTTCGCCGAGCCAGAACGGGATGGTCGGCGGCTGGCCCTGGGCATCCTCGACCCGCACGCGGCCGGTCTCGACGCGAATGATGCGGTAGGAGGTATTGCCCAGCTGGAACACGTCGCCGGCAATGCTCTCCACCGCGAAGTCTTCGTTGACGCTGCCGATATTCAGCCCTTGGGGTTCGAGCAGCACGCTGTAGTCGGCATTGTCCGGGATGGTGCCACCGCTGGTCACGGCCGTGAGCTTGCTGCCCCGGCGCCCGCGCAAGGTCCGGGCAACAGCGTCCCGGTGCAGGTAGGCACTGCGCACGCCTTGGCGGCCATTGAAGCCTTCGGCGAGCATCTGCAGCAAAGCCTGATAGTGGTGGTCGTCCAGGTCCGTGTAGGGCGCCGCGCGGCGGAAACTCTCCAGCAGCGCCTGCTCCTGCCATTCCTGGCAACTGACCTCGGCGACGATCTGCTGGGCCAGCACATCCAACGGCGCCTTGGGGATGTGCAGGATGTCTAGTTCGCCACGGCGTACGCAGTCGAGCAGGGCGGCGCATTCGATCAAGTCGTCACGGGTGGTGGCGAACAGTCGCCCCTTGGGTGTGCCGCCGACCTGGTGGCCGGAGCGACCGACCCGTTGCAGGAATGCCGAGATCGAACGGGGCGAGGCGATCTGGCACACCAGGTCGACATCGCCGATATCAATGCCCAGCTCCAGGGACGCGGTGGCGATCAGCACCTTCAGCTCGCCGCGTTTGAGGCGTTGTTCAGCGTCGAGACGAAATTCTTTCGCCAGGCTGCCGTGGTGGGCGGCCACGGCGTCCTTGCCCATGCGTTCGCTCAGATGACGGCTCAGGCGTTCGGCCAAGCGCCGGGTATTGACGAACACCAGGGTGGTGCGGTGTTCCCGGGCCAGCTCGGCGAGGCGGTTGTAGACCAGTTCCCACACGTCGTTGGCCATCACCGCTGACAGCGGCACCGGCGGCACCTCGATGTCCAGGTCCCGGGGGCGGGCGTGGCCGATGTCGACGATTTCACAGGTGCGTCCCTCACCGACGAGAAAACGTGACACCGCTTCGATGGGCTTTTGCGTGGCGGACAGGCCGATGCGCATCAGCGGTTCGGCGCACAGGGCTTGCAGGCGTTCCAGGCTCAAGGCCAGGTGGCTGCCGCGCTTGCTGGCGGCAATGGCGTGGATTTCGTCGACGATGACCGTGCGGGTGCTGGCGAGCATCTGTCGGCCGGAGTCGGAACCGAGCAGCACGTAGAGCGATTCAGGCGTGGTGACCAGGATGTGCGGCGCGGTCTTGCGCATCGCCGAGCGTTCTTTCTGCGGCGTGTCGCCGGTGCGTACGGCGGTGGTGATGGGCAAGGGCGGCAAGCCCATTTGTTGCAACTGCTCGGTGATGCCGGCCAGGGGATTTTGCAGGTTGATCTGGATATCGTTGCTCAAGGCTTTGAGCGGCGAGACGTAGACCACCAGCGTCTGGTCCGGCAGGCCGCCCTGTTCCAGGCCGCGGTGCACCAGGTCATCGAGCACGGCGAGAAACGCCGTCAGGGTCTTGCCCGAGCCGGTAGGCGCCGCCACCAGGGTCGAACGACGCTGGCCGATCAACGGCCACGCCCGGGCCTGGGCGGCTGTGACCGCCGGGAATGTCTGGCTGAACCAGGCGCGAACGGCGGGGTGAAAGCCGGCCATGGCGTGGTTGGCTGCAAGGGGCAGATTCATGGGGCAGTTTATGCGGGTGGGGTGGGCAAGATGCAAGTACCGTCCGGGACCTCTATTGCCTGTTCCGGCCCCTTCGCGAGCAAGCTCGCTCCCACAGGGGATCTCCAGTGTGCATGCGATCCCTGTGGGAGCGAGCTTGCTCGCGATAGCGGCCTCAAGACCTGCACAAACCCGGCGATCTGCACATTGCGGATGACGGTTGCGCACTAAACCCGCAAAATGCAACGATTCCGACAACGCCCGCGGGCGTTATCGACCAAATTCTTGTGCCAATAGACTGGGCCTGCTGACTTTATGCGAATGCGCCTTATGTTACTGGGCGGCGGAAATGCCCTTGGGCAGGCGCTGATTCGCCTCGGTGCAGAAGAAGACATCGGTTTTCTTGCACCCCGCCCGCCCGAAGACGGTTGGGATGCCGCGAGCCTGACGCAACTGCTCGACGACACCCGCCCGGACGCCTTGATCAACCTGGCGTACTACTTCGACTGGTTCCAGGCCGAGGCCGTCAGCGAGCAGCGCCTGGCCAGCCAGGAGCGCGCTGTCGAGCGCTTGGCCGAGCTGTGCCAGCATCACAACATCGTCTTGCTGCAACCGTCGAGCTATCGGGTGTTCGACGGTTCCCGTGCCACGGCCTACAGCGAGAAAGACGAGCCCGTACCCCTGGGCGTGCGTGGCCAGGCGCTGTGGCGAATCGAACAAAGCGTGCGCGCCACCTGTCCGCAACACGTGCTGCTGCGGTTTGGCTGGCTGCTGGACGACAGCGCCGATGGCATCCTCGGGCGTTTCCTGGCCCGGGCCGAACAGCCCGACGAGCTGTTGCTGGCCGACGACCGCCGCGGTAATCCGACGCCGGTGGATGATGCCGCGCGCGTGATCATCTCGGTGCTCAAGCAACTCGATTGCGCGGCGCCGCTGTGGGGCACCTACCATTACGCCGGCCACGAGGCGACTACGCCGCTGGCGCTGGGCCAGGCGATCCTCACTGAAGCCCGCGCCCTGCATCAGTTGGCCATCGAGTCGCCCACCCCCCAGGCCCACGCCGCACGGCCGGACGCCGCGGAAGAACCGCAACACGCGGTGTTGGCCTGCAAGAAAATTCTGCACACTTTCGGGATCAAGCCCCGCGCCTGGCGCGCGGCACTCCCGGGCTTACTGGATAGGTTTTATCGCCATGGCTGAAGGCCCTGTTTTAATCACCGGCGGCGCGGGTTTCATTGGTTCGCACCTGACCGACGCCTTGCTCGCCAAGGGACATTCGGTGCGCATCCTCGATGATCTCTCCACCGGCAAGCGCAGCAACCTGCCGCTGGACAACCCGGCGGTCGAACTGATCGAAGGCGACGTCGCCGATGCCGCCCTGGTGGCCCGGGCCATGATCGGTTGCAGCGCCGTGGCGCACCTGGCGGCGGTGGCCTCGGTGCAAGCCTCGGTGGACGACCCCGTACGCACTCACCAGAGCAATTTCATCGGCACTCTGAATGTCTGCGAAGCCATGCGCCAGAGCGGTGTGAAACGGGTGCTGTTCGCCTCCAGCGCAGCGGTCTACGGCAACAACGGCGAAGGCGAGTCCATCGACGAAGAAACCCCCAAGGCCCCACTCACGCCGTATGCCTCGGACAAGCTGGCCAGCGAGTTCTACTTCGACTTCTATCGCCGCCAGCACGACCTGGAACCGGTGGTGTTCCGCTTCTTCAACATCTATGGCCCGCGCCAGGATCCATCCTCGCCGTATTCAGGGGTCATCAGCATCTTCAGCGAACGGGCGCAGAAAGGCCTGCCGATCACCGTGTTTGGCGACGGCGAGCAGACTCGGGATTTTGTCTACGTCGAAGACTTGGTGGACTTGCTGGTACAGGCCATCGAGAAGCCCGAAGTGGAAGTGGGCGCGGTGAACGTCGGCTGGAACCAGGCCACGACCCTCAAGCAGATGCTCCAGGCCCTGGCCGCCGTGGTGGGCGATCTGCCGCCGATCAGCTACGGCCCGGCGCGCTCCGGCGACATCCGTCATTCACGGGCGGATAACCATCGGTTGCTGCAGCGCTTCAGCTTTCCACCACAAACCCCGATGAGCGTGGGGCTGGCGCGGTTGTTGGGGCGCTGATTTTCAGCCGCCACAAACCTGTGGGAGCGAGCTTGCTCGCGATAGCGGTAGGTCAGCCAACATCATCGCTGGCTGATCCACCGTCATCGCGAGCAAGCTCGCTCCCACAGGGATTTTCGTATCTTTAAGTTTGGGTCAGAACTTGTAGCCCAACCCCACCATGTAGATCCATGGGTCCACATCGACATTCACTTTGGCCCGGGTGCCACCAGCCACGGCGTTGTTGTCCACATACGCGGTGGTGTCGATGTCGATGTAGCGAATCTGGCCGTTGATCATGACGTTGTCGGTCAACATGTAGTCAGCGCCCACTTGCCACGCCATGCCCCAGCTGTTGCTTGCGCGAAAGTTGCTGAAGCCGTTGGCGCTGGCTTCGCTGCCGACGTGTTCGTCGTAGATCCAGGTGTAGTTGATGCCGGCGCCGACATAAGGTTGGAATGTCGACTTGGCGTCGAGTGGGTAGTAGACCAGGCTCAGGGTCGGCGGCAGGTGCTTGAGGGTGCCGAGCTTGTTGTTGGCCGCGCCCAGGGCGGTGCCTTTGATTTTCACGTCGTGTTCGAACGGCGAGGCCGCCAGCAGTTCGATCCCCAGGTTGTTGGTGATCATGTAGGCGAAGTTCAAGCCCAACTGCGTGTCGCTGCTCATGGTCGCCTTGCCGCCCAGGTCGGCACCGGCCAGCGGGCCACGGTCGACCTTGACGCTGGAGCTATCGGCTTCCGGGTTGACGGTGATAGCACCGGCGCGAACGATGATGTCGCCGGCTGTGTGGGCTTGGGCGAGTGGGGCAGCGAGCGCGAGGGCAACGAGGGAAGCGCTGAGCAAGGACTTGTTCATGAGGGCTCCAAAGGGCATCGAAATTTGATGTCTCATGGTACGAAGCCGTCTGCTCCGGTCTTTTGACACAGCTCAATGAGTCAGGGGGTGTTTAATTGACTCAGCTCAATAAAAACGCTGATGGGAAAATTCGAGGGAACCATCGCGAGCAAGCTCGCTCCCACATTGGATCGAGTTTCTTCAGAAGGAATGCAATCAAACTGTGGGAGCGAGCTTGCTCGCGATGGCTATCTTACAAACAACACATCACCACCGGGTTCACTCCGGCAGCTCATACACATAAATCTTCTCGGCCTCCATCTGATACCCGGCATCGGCCAGTTCACTGGTGGACGGCTTGACCTGCATCGGCCCTTCGACCCAGTACGGCTGGTACAGCTCATCGAGCTTGACCCCGACTTCACTTTTCACATGCACGATCTGGTTCGATGGCGGTGGCGGTACGTGGATGCAGGCGCCGAAATACGGCACCAGCAAGAAGTCCGTGGTGCGACCTTCCTCGCTGACTTCCAGCGGCACGATGTAGCCCGGCAGGCGAATCTGCTGGCCATCGAGGGCCTTGACCACCGGGGCGTTGGGCAGGTCCTGCTTGGCGGCTGGCGCGGACTCGGCGGCCAGGGCATCGCTCATCTTCGACAGGTCGTGCAGCGGCGTCATGTTCGGCACTTCCGGCGGCGCGTCCGGCGGGATCATTTCCGACCAGGCCAGGTCCCTCGGCTCGGCCGCCCATAGCGGCAGGGCGACCATCATCAACAGCGCAAGCAGGGCGCGGGGCATCTTCAAGGTCCTCATAGACGAATCGACAGGCCGTCGGCCAACGATTGGCGATAGGCGCGCCAGGCCGGCACGCTGCCCATCAGCAGGGCGGCAACCAGAATGCCAGCCAGCAGCGTCCATTCATATTCGCTCGGCCAGCTCATCGGCAGGTACAAGCCGTAGGCCGACTGCACGTAACCCTGGGCGGCGGCGATGCCAATGTACAGCAGCGCCAGCCCGGCGATGACCCCGGCCAGCGCCAGGGCAAAGGCTTCGAGCACCAGCAGCGTTGCGATGTGCCACGGCCGCGCGCCCACCGAACGCAGGATCGCCATTTCCCGGCGGCGTTCGTTAAGGCTGGTGAGGATCGCCGTGAGCATGCCGATCAATCCGGTCAGGACCACGAACAACGAAATCACGAACAAGGCTTTTTCCGCCGTGCCCATCAGGCTCCACAGCTCCTGCAACGCCACGCCGGGCAGGATCGCCAGCAGCGGTTCGCCACGGAACTCGTTGATCTCGCGCTGCAAGGCAAAGGTTGAAATCTTGCTGTTGAGGCCGAGCATGAAGGCGGTAATTGCTTGGGGCGTGAGGTCCATGTTGCGGGCCTGGTCGGCGCTGATGCGCCCATTGCCCTGGGCCGGAACACCATTCTTCCAGTCAATGTGGATCGCCTCCATGCCGCCGAGGCTGATGTGCAGCGTGCGGTCCACCGGGGTGCCGGTGCGCTTGAGAATCCCGACCACGGTGAAGGGCTTGTCGTCATGCTTGACCAGGCTGACCACCGCCACGCCGTGGGCCAGCACCAGTTTGTCGCCGAGTTTGTAGTGCAGCGCCTCGGCCACTTCGGCACCGAGCACCACTTCGAACGGATCGGTTGCGAACGCCCGGCCATCGGCCAGCGCCAGGTGCTGCTGGCGGCCGTACTGGTAATGCTCGAAGTAGGCCTCGGTGGTGCCCATCACCCGATAACCGCGGTGGGAATCGCCAAGGGACATGGGGATCGCCCATTTCACTTTCGGGTTGCTGGCGAAGTGTTCGAAGCTGTCCCAGCGGATGTTGTTGGTGGCGTTGCCGATGCGAAACACCGAGTACAGCAGCAGGTTCACAGAACCTGAGCGGGCGCCGACGATCAGGTCGGTGCCACTGATGGTGCTGGCGAAACTGGCCCGCGCCTCGGTACGTACCCGCTCCACGGCCAGCAACAAACAAACGGAAAGGGCGATGGCAAACGCGGTGAGGATCGCGGTGAAGCGGCGGTTCGCCAGGCTGGCCATGGCTAGACGGAACAAATACATCTCAAACCTCGAGTGGCGTGGCGGCGCGATTGAGATCGGCCAGCGACAGGTTGCGGTCGAACAGCGGCGCCAGGCTCTGGTCGTGGCTGACGAACAACAGGCTCGACCCGGCCTCGCGGCATTCAGCGAACAACAGCCGCAGGAAGTTTTCCCGGGCGTCGTAGTCCAGGGCCGAAGTCGGTTCGTCGGCGATCACCAGTTCCGGTTGGCCGATCAGCGCCCGGGCGGCGGCGACCCGTTGTTGCTGGCCGATGGACAACGAGTCGGCGCGCCGCTCCAACAGGTTCGGATCGGTCAAGCCCAGGTGGGCCAGCAGCGTGGCGGCGGCCTGATCGACGCTGCCATGGCGCTGGATCGCCCGTTGTGCGCGCAATTTCGAGAAGTGGCAGGGCAGTTCGACGTTCTCGCGCACCGAGAGAAACGGCAGCAGGTTGAATTGCTGGAAGATGTAGCCGGTGTGGTCGACGCGAAAGCGATCGCGGCTGCCGGCGCCCAGTTCGGTGAGTTCCTGACCGAGCAGGCGGATGCTGCCGCGATCCGGTGTCTGCACCCCGCCCAGCAGCCCCAGCAAGGTGGTCTTGCCGCTGCCGCTCGGGCCCTTGAGAAACAGCGTCTCACCGGCCTCCAGGCGAAACGCTGGGATATCCAGCAACGGCGGATGCCCGGGCCAACTGAAGCCCAGGTCGGAGAGTTCGATGAGTGCTTGGATCATGTTTGTCGCTTCAAAATAGTGGAACCTGTGGAACAACTGTGGGAGCAAAGCTTGCTCGCGATGAGGTCATTACATCCAGCTTGGATGTTGACTGTCGGACCTCTATCGCGAGCAAGCTTTGCTCCCACCAGGCTTGTTCCCACATTGGGGTTGCGATGAATCAGAACTTCAGGGCTGGCGCCTTGGCCGTCACTTCCACGCCTTGCTGGCCGCTCGGGCTGATCAGTTGTACCTGAATCTTCTGGGTGGCCGGGAAGGTTTTGAACAGGGTCGCCAGGTCCAGGTTCTTCAATGCACCCGGGGCGGCGCAGGTGAACTGGTAGTGGGCATGGATCTCACTGTGCTCGCCGTGGTGCTCGTCGCCATCTGCGTCTTCGTCATGGTCGTGATCGTGGTCCGGTTCATCACCAAACAACGGGCTTTCCAGTTCCTGCTGGGCCACGGTGCACTTGGCGGCGGCCGGCAGGTTGAATAATGCCAGTGGCTTGTCCAACTGCGCGCGTACGGCGGCGACCTTGGCCTTGTCGGCATCGCTGGTGGCGGTGTGTTCGAAGCCCACCAGGTTCATCGCCGGGCTTTCCAGTTCCAGCTCCAGAGTCTGGCCGTCCAGGGCAGCGTTCAATCGGCCGACGCCGTGTTCATGGGCGCTGAGGCTGCCATGCTCGTGGTCATGATCATGCTCGACCGCCGCGTGAGCGACAGCCAATGGCAGCAGGGCGAACGGCAAAGCGAGAAGCAGACGACGCATGACGAGTCTCCGAAAAGGTTATGTAATCTTATAACGAAAGTTCGGAGAGTTTGACCGTCTGCTTGGCGTCGCGCAAGGGCCATGGGAGCATGCGTACATGAAATATTCAGGAGTACGGTGATGTTGCGGATACGCGGAACCGTCGGCGATTGGCCGGTGGACTTGTCGATCGAAATGGATGAGGGCGACTGGGCGCAGCTCGGCGCGCAGTTGCAAGTGGCCAAGTCCGAGAGCGCAGTGGCGCCTGCGGCCAAACCAGTGAGTCAGGACGATGCCCAATGGCAGATCGCCAAGGAACTGCTGCGCAAGGCCGGGCAGTTGAGCGGCCCGGACCTGCTGGAACAGCTCGAAGGCTTGACCGGCAGCGCCTCGGCGGGCAAGCGCCTGTTGGTGCGCTTGCGCCACTGTGCCGAGGTCAAGGTATTGAGCGGCGCCGATACGCCGCTCTATAGCTGGGCTGGGGCTGAGGCTTAATACAACGCCGCGAACAGCTTGCGACGATAAGTCGTCACCAGCGGATGATCGTTGCCCAGCAGTTCGAACACCTGCAGCAAGGTCTTGTGGGGCAGGCCTTCGCTGTAGCTGCGGTTACGCATGAACAGCTTGAGCAGTGCATCGAGGGCCGCTTCGTACTGCTGGCGCGCCAGTTGCTGGATCGCCAGTTGGTACAGCGCTTCATCGTCCTGCGGGTCTTTCGCCAGGCGCGCCTTGAGGTCGGCGGCGTCCGGCAGGTGCTTGGCCAGGCCGAGGAACTGGATCTGCGCCTTGGCGCCAGCGAGGGCGGCCTTGTGTTCGTCGCTTTTCACCGCGTTGAGCACGGTCTGCGCTTCGTCCAACTCACCGCGCTCGGTCAGGCAGCGGGCATACAGGATCAGCGCCTTGGCGTTGGTGTTGTCTTCACCCAGCAACACCGTGAGCACGGCTTCAGCGTCGGCGAAACGACCGTCGTCGAACAGCGCCTGGGCCTGTTCGAATGGGTCAGCCGCAGCCGGAGGCGGCATCTGCACATGGGGTTCGAGCAGGGTTCGCACGGCCGATTCCGGCTGGGCACCGGCAAAACCGTCAACCGGTTGGCCGTCCTTGAACAGCACCACCGTTGGCAGGCTGCGAATGCCGAAGCGGGCGACAATGTCCTGCTCGATGTCGCAGTTGACCTTGGCCAGCAGCAGTTCGCCTTGATAGCTCTCGGCAATGGTTTGCAGCATCGGCATCAGGGCTTTGCACGGCGCACACCACTCGGCCCAGAAGTCCACCAGTACCGGTTTGTGGAAAGAGTTCGCGATCACCGACTGGTCGAAATCGGCGGTGGTGGCGTCGAAGATGTAGGGCGTTTCCTGAGTCATGGGCAATCTCGTAGAGCGCTTGAATGGGGCAACTATACGGCTTGGTGGGGGTGGCTGAAAGCGGGGAGGTCTTTCGTGTCTGGCAGGACGCCTTCGCGAGCAAGCTCGCTCGCACAAGGGATCCCAAGTGTTCATGCGACCCCTGTGGGAGCGAGCTTGCTCGCGATGCTTTTAAGGCTAGCGCCGCGCGTGGTACAGGCTCACATGCCGAAACTCTTCAGGCTCGGCCAGGTCCGGCAAGGTCATGGCCTGGAGCATGTCGATGCGTCGGTACAGCGGATGCTGGAAATCCCGTACCCGGGAGTCGGCCACCAACGCCTCACGGCCACGGCTGAGGAATTGATCGAGCAGCGGCAGGTTGGCCCGGTCATAGAGCACGTCGGCGACCAGGATCAGGTCGAAACGATCAACTTCGGCAAAAAAATCCGTCGAATAACCCAGCTCCACGCCATTGAGTGCGGCATTGGCCCGGCACGCGGCAATCGCCAGTGGGTCCAGATCGCAGGCCACCACCTCTAGCGCTCCAGCCTTGACCGCTGCGATGCCCGCCACGCCGGAACCAGCGCCAAAATCCAATATGCGCTTGCCCTCGACCCACTGCGGCTGTTCGGCCAGGTAGCGGGCCATCGCCAGGCCGCTGGCCCAGCAGAAGCTCCAGTAGGGCGGCTCGTGGAGAATGCGCCGGGTTTCCTCCGGGCTGAAGGCGCGGTCCATGTTGTCGCCGTCGATCAGCCACAACTTCAAGTCGGTGCCGGGTAGCGGACAAGCGACCAGGCGCGCGTCTCCAAGCAACTCGCTCAATGCCTGTTGCAGGTCCTGCGGTGCACTCATGGTGCTTTGACGAATTGCAGGGCGCCCAACGCCTGGGTGGTCGGTTGGCTGATGCGTTGCTCGGGCAAGTGCAGGATCAACTGGCCGGACTGGCTGGCGCGGCCACGCAGTTCCACGCGGGCGCCTACCGGGAAGGCTTGCGGGTTGAAGCGCAAGCGGAAGGGCAGGGCCTGGTTGGTGCCGATCAGGCTGGAACTGGCAAGCAGTTGTTGCGGACGGTCCTTGTCATCGATCACCAGCAACGCCAGTTCCACTTCGGCGCCGGCCGGCACGCCTTGCAAGGTGCCACTCAACTCGCGCTGATGCGCTGGCAGCGGCCCCAGTTCGGTGGCCTGCCGGGCTTTTTCCTGGGCCTGTTTCGGCGCGGGGGCCGGGGCGGGAGCGGCGGGCTTGGGGGCATCGCTGCTGCACGCCATCAGCAGGCTGAAAAAACTGAGCAAAACGAGCGATCGTAGCGGCATGTGTGGCTCCAGCAAGGTGAATTCCATGGATCTGACGGTAAGCCCGTCTGTATACCGTAAACCCTATGGCTTGTCTTGCCAGTGGGATGCGCTACCATGGCCCTCCCTTTTTTTGTTGCCTGCCACCATGCACTGTCCATTCTGCGGTGCCAACGACACCAAGGTCATCGACTCGCGACTGGTCGCCGAGGGCGAACAAGTCCGCCGCCGCCGCGAATGCCTGGCTTGCGGCGAACGTTTCACGACGTTCGAGACCGCTGAACTGGTGTTGCCGCGCCTGATCAAAACCGACGGCAGCCGCCAGCCGTTCGATGAAGAAAAACTGCGCGCCGGCATGCAGCGCGCCCTGGAAAAACGCCCGGTGAGCGTCGAGCGCCTGGAAGCGGCGCTGGTGCACATCAAGCACAAGCTGCGGGCGACCGGCGAGCGCGAGGTCAAATCCCTGGTGGTCGGTGAGTTGGTGATGGCCGAGCTGCAGAAGCTCGATGAAGTCGCCTACATCCGTTTCGCCTCGGTGTACCGGCGCTTCCAGGACCTGAACGAGTTCCGCGAAGAAATCGACCGCCTGGCCCGTGAACCGGTGAAAGAATGACCACCTCGGCGCAGCAAGCCATCCTCGACGCCCACTATATGGCCCGTGCCCTGGAGTTGGCGCGGCGCGGTCACTACACCACCCACCCCAATCCCCGGGTCGGTTGCGTGATCGTGCGTGACGGGCAGATTGTCGGCGAAGGCTGGCACATCCGCGCTGGCGAGCCCCATGCCGAAGTCCATGCCCTGCGCGCCGCTGGCGAACAGGCCCGCGGCGCCACAGCCTACGTGACCCTCGAGCCGTGCAGCCATCACGGGCGTACGCCGCCGTGTGCCGATGCGCTGGTCAATGCCGGCGTGGCGCGGGTGGTGGCGGCGATGCAGGACCCCAACCCGGAAGTTGCCGGGCGTGGCCTGCAACGGCTGGCCCAGGCCGGCATCGCCACCGAAAGCGGCGTGCTGGAAGGCGAAGCGCGCAAGCTCAATGAAGGTTTCCTCAAACGCATGGAGCACGGCCTGCCGTTCGTGCGGGTCAAGCTCGCCATGAGCCTCGATGGCCGTACCGCCATGGAAAGCGGCGAAAGCCAGTGGATCACCGGCGCCGCCGCACGCTCGGCGGTCCAACGCCTGCGCGCCCAGGCCAGCGTGGTATTGACCGGCGCCGATACGGTGCTGGCGGACAACGCCCGGCTGACCGTGCGCGCCGATGAACTGGGGCTCGATGCCGAGCAGACGGCGTTGGTCATGAGCCGTCCGCCGCTGCGGGTGCTGGTGGACGGGCGCCTGCGGGTGCCGCTGGATGCCGCGTTTTTCAAGGCCGGCCCGGCGCTGGTCGCGACCTGCATGGCGGTGGAAGAACAATACGCCAACGGTCCCGAATGCATGATCGTGGCAGGCGATGACGGCCAGGTCGATCTGCATCGCCTGCTGGTGGAGCTGGCGGGCCGTGGCGTCAACGAGGTGCTGGTGGAAGCCGGTCCGCGCCTGGCGGGGGCTTTCGCCCAGCAAGGGTTGGTCGATGAGTTCCAGATTTTCATCGCCGGCAAGTTCCTCGGTTCTTCGGCGCGACCGCTGTTGGACTGGCCGCTGGCGCAGATGAAGGACGCCCCGCAGCTGAAAATCACCGAAATCCGCGCCGTGGGCGATGACTGGCGAGTCATCGCCGTTCCCGTTGTGCAGGCGAGCGTATAATTCCCGGCTTTCGCGCAAGCGGCGGCCCGTTCTCGAGGAGGACTCCATGTTTACCGGCATCATCGAATCCATCGGCAGCATCCGTGCACTCACCCCCAAGGGCGGCGATGTGCGGGTCTACGTCGAAACCGGCAAGCTCGACCTGAGCGACGTCAAGTTGGGCGACAGCATCGCGGTCAACGGCGTGTGCCTGACAGCCGTCGAATTGCCGGGCAACGGCTTCCTGGCGGACGTCAGCCGCGAAACCCTCGACTGCACGGCCATGAACGACCTCAAGAGCGGCAGCCCGGTCAACCTGGAAAAAGCCCTGACCCCCACCACTCGCCTGGGCGGGCACCTGGTCAGCGGTCACGTGGACGGCGTTGGCGAAGTGGTCTCGCGCACGGATAACGCCCGGGCCGTGGAATTTCGCATCCGCGCGCCGAAGGAACTGGCCAAGTACATCGCCCACAAAGGCTCGATCACCGTCGACGGCACCAGCCTGACGGTCAACGCGGTGGATGGCGCCGAATTCCTGCTGACAATCATTCCCCACACCCTGAGCGAAACCATCATGGCCTCGTACCGGCCAGGTCGCCGGGTCAACCTGGAAGTCGACTTGCTGGCCCGTTACCTGGAGCGCCTGTTGCTGGGCGACAAGGCCGCAGAGCCGGGCTCCCCACAAAAGCCGGGTAACATCACCGAAAGTTTTCTGGCCGCCAACGGCTACCTCAAATCCTGACCCAAGGGGGTGCCGCGTGGCGCTCAATAGCATCGAAGAACTGGTTGAAGACATCCGCCAAGGCAAGATGGTCATCCTCATGGATGACGAAGACCGCGAGAACGAAGGCGACCTGATCATGGCCGCCGAATGCTGCAAGGCCGAGCACATCAACTTCATGGCCAAGCATGCCCGTGGGCTGATCTGCATGCCGATGACCCGCGAGCGCTGCGAGCTGCTGAAGCTGCCGCTGATGGCGCCGCGCAACGGCTCGGGCTTCGGCACCAAGTTCACCGTGTCCATCGAGGCCGCCGAGGGCGTGACCACCGGTATCTCCGCCGCTGACCGCGCGCGTACCGTGCAGGCCGCTGCCGCCCGGGACGCCAAGGCCGAAGACATCGTCAGCCCCGGCCACATCTTCCCGCTGATGGCCCAGGCTGGCGGCACCCTGGCTCGCGCCGGCCACACCGAAGCGGCATGCGACCTGGCGCGCATGGCGGGCTTTGAACCCAGCGGCGTGATCTGCGAAGTGATGAACGACGACGGCACCATGTCCCGTCGCGCGGAACTGGAAACCTTCGCCGCCGAACACAACATCAAGATCGGCACCATCGCCGACCTGATCCACTACCGGATGATCCACGAACGTACCGTTCAGCGGATTGCCGAGCAGCCGCTGGACAGCGAACTGGGCCAGTTCAACCTGGTGACCTACCGCGACTCGGTGGAAGGCGACGTGCACATGGCGCTGACCCTGGGCACCGTGTGCGCCGAAGAACCGACCCTGGTGCGTGTGCACAACATGGACCCGTTGCGCGACCTGTTGATGGTCAAGCAGCCCGGGCGCTGGAGCCTGCGGGCCGCCATGGCTGCGGTGGCCGAGGCCGGCAGCGGCGTGGTGCTGCTGCTCGGGCACCCGCTCGATGGCGACGTGCTGTTGGCGCACATCCGTGAAACCGGAGACCAGGCGCCAGTGAAAAAACCGACCACTTACAGCATCGTCGGTGCCGGTTCGCAGATCCTTCGTGACCTGGGCGTGCGAAAAATGCGCCTGATGAGCGCACCAATGAAATTTAATGCGATATCCGGTTTCGATCTGGAAGTTGTAGAATACGTGCCCTCCGAATAATAGCCCGGGATTTTCCGGCCCTGTATTCGTGGCTAATATCACTGAGGAGCGCGTTATAGAACGCGCTCCGGCTCTTTAAGAGATCTGACGAATGACCCTGAAGACCATCGAAGGTACCTTCATCGCCCCCAAAGGCCGCTACGCTCTGGTAGTGGGCCGTTTCAACAGTTTCGTGGTCGAGAGCCTGGTTGGCGGTGCGGTCGATGCCCTGGTTCGCCATGGCGTGAGCGAAAGCGACATCACCATCATCCGTGCCCCTGGCGCCTTCGAAATTCCGCTGGTTGCGCAGAAAGTCGCTCAAAAGGGCGAATATGCGGCGATCATCGCCCTGGGCGCGGTCATTCGTGGCGGTACTCCGCACTTCGAATACGTGGCCGGCGAATGCACCAAGGGCCTGGCCCAGGTGTCCATGGAATTCGGCGTGCCAGTCGCTTTCGGCGTACTGACCGTTGATTCCATCGAGCAAGCCATCGAGCGTTCCGGCACCAAGGCCGGTAACAAAGGTGCCGAAGCAGCCCTCTCCGCCCTGGAAATGGTCAGCCTGCTGGCGCAGTTGGAGGCCAAGTGATTAGCGACGAAAGCGATCGTTTCAACCCGCGCGATCCAAAGCCTGCGGATGCCGGCAAGCCGTCAAAAAGCGTCAAGCGTCGCGAAGCCCGTCAGCTCGCGACCCAGGCGCTGTATCAATGGCACATGGCCAAGCAATCGCTGAACGAGATCGAAGCGCAGTTTCGGGTCGACAACGATTTCAGTGATGTCGACGGTGCCTACTTCCGCGAGATCCTGCACGGGGTCCCGCAGTTCAAGACCGAAATCGACACCGCGCTCACGCCTTGCCTGGACCTGACCATCGAAGAGCTGGACCCGGTTGAACTGGCGGTGCTGCGCCTGTCCACCTGGGAACTGCTCAAGCGCGTCGACGTACCATATCGCGTAGTGATCAACGAAGGGATCGAGCTGGCGAAAGTCTTCGGTTCCACCGATGGCCACAAGTTCGTCAACGGTGTGCTCGACAAACTCGCCCCGCGTCTGCGTGAAGCTGAAGTGAAGGCGTTCAAGCGCTGATTGGCGCTTGAAATCCCATGGGTGAGTTTGAGCTGATCCGTAACTACTTCGCCGCCGCGCCTTGCGCGCAAGGCGGCGAGGGCGTTGCGCTGGGGATCGGCGACGACTGCGCCTTGCTGGCCGTTCCTTCCGGGGAACAGTTGGCGGTGTCCACCGACACGCTCGTGGCCGGTGTGCATTTTCCAGACCCGTGCGACCCGTTCCTGCTCGGCCAGCGCTCGCTGGCCGTGGCGGTCAGCGATCTGGCTGCCATGGGCGCCAAGCCTTTCGCCTTTACCCTTGCCCTGACCTTGCCGACGGTGACCACCGATTGGCTGCAAGCCTATGCCCGCGGTTTGAACCAGATGGCCCAGGCCTGTGGCGTGGCGCTGGTGGGAGGCGATACCACGCGTGGGCCCCTGAGCCTGACCATGACCGTGTTCGGCCACGTGCCGTCCGGCCAGGCCCTGACCCGTAGCGGCGCGCAGCCCGGCGATCTGCTGTGTGTCGGCGGCGAGCTGGGCAATGCCGCCGGCGCGTTGCCGCTGGTGCTCGGCCAGCGCAGCGCCGAACCTGCGATTGCCGAGCCGCTGCTGGCCCATTACTGGTCGCCGCGTCCGCAGATCGACCTGGGCCTGGCGCTGCGGGGCAAGGCCAGCGCGGCGATGGATATTTCCGATGGCCTGTTGGCCGATTGCGGGCATATCGCCGTGGCGTCCGGGGTGGCTTTACAGGTTGAACGGGACCGATTGCCGCTGTCCAACGCTCTATTAGCGTTTCTTGGCCGGGCGG
This sequence comes from Pseudomonas sp. Lb2C2, assembly GCF_052112205.1. Taxonomy (NCBI): domain Bacteria; kingdom Pseudomonadati; phylum Pseudomonadota; class Gammaproteobacteria; order Pseudomonadales; family Pseudomonadaceae; genus Pseudomonas; species Pseudomonas sp. Lb2C2. Next base: position 75,765 of record NZ_JAUTYW010000010.1, read on the forward strand.
ACGCCGAGCAGGTCGCCCTGAGCGGCGGTGACGATTACGTGCTGCTGTTCGCCGTGCCACCGAGCCGATTGTCGGCGTTGCAGGCCGAAGGCTGGTCGATCCACGTGATCGGCAGCGTGCTGGCCGGGCAGGGTGTCACGCTGGTCGACAGCGACGGGCACGACATCACTCCGCGAGTGCGGGGCTATCAACATTTTCGGGAGACACCGTGACAGATCATCCCAACCAGGTCCCGGCAGAGTTCGTTCCGCCTTCGGTCTGGCGCAATCCCTGGCATTTCCTGGCATTTGGCTTCGGTTCGGGCACTTTGCCCAAAGCCCCAGGCACCTGGGGCTCTCTGGTTGCGCTACCCTTCATACCGTTGTGGCAGATGTTGCCGGACTGGGGTTATTGGCTGATGCTGGGCATCACCATGCTGTTTGGCTTCTGGCTGTGTGGCAAAGTGGCGGACGACCTGCGGGTGCACGATCATGAAGGCATCGTCTGGGACGAAATGGTCGGCATGTGGATCACCTTGTGGTTGGTACCGGAAGGCTGGTATTGGTTGCTGGCGGGTTTCCTGGTGTTCCGTTTCTTCGATATCCTCAAGCCGTGGCCAATCCGCTGGATCGACCGGCATGTGCACGGAGGCGTCGGTATCATGCTCGATGATGTATTGGCCGGGGTTTTCGCCTGGCTGGCAATGCAAGGATTGGTGTGGTGTTTCACCTGAGGGAGTCAGGCATGGGCGTAAGCCGCGCACTACTGCTGTTGCTGTGTTTGGGAACCTGTATAGGGGCGAGGGTGGCCGAGTCTACGCCGCTGCCTGACAAGGTCCGCGCGGCCAGCGAGGAGTGGGCCGATTACACCCAGGCCGATGGCCAGGGAATGGGCTGGGACATCTTGCGTGCAGTGTTCGAGCCTGAAGGCGTCAAGCTGGAGATCCGCAGTGTGCCCTACACCCGCTCGATCGGGTTGGTGCAGCGCGGCGAGGTCGATGTGCAGGTCGGTGCCTATCGGGATGAGTCCGAAGGCGTGCTTTACCCGAAGTGGCACTATGACGTCGATCACATCTATGCCCTGGGGCTGGCGTCCAAGCCGACGCCTACCCTGGCGACGATTGGCAACTATCGACTGGTCTGGATGCGCGGCTACGAATACAACAACTACCTGCCCAACATCCGGCGTTTCAATGAGATCCACCGGTCGGTGGGTATCTTGCCGATGCTGATTCATGAGCGAGCGGACTTTTACATCGATGCATCGATGGAAATCGAAGAAGTGCTCGCCAAGGCCGACGACCCCAAGCAATTCAAGCTCTCGCCGCTGATCAATTTGCCGCTGTACCTGGGCTTCGCCAACAACGAAAACGGCCGTGTGTTGCGTGCGCTGTTCGACCGACGCATGGAAGTGCTGGCGAAGAGCGGCGAGTTGAAGCCGATTTTCGAACGCTGGAAGCAACCCTATCCTTTCGACGAGCACGGCAAGCCGCCGAAGCCTTGATCAAACTTTTCGATGGTTATGGCCGACAATTCAGCCTAAGCGTCTACAGGAGCGTGCTGTTACAATGCCCGCCTCTGCGAATCTCCAGTACTAGATCAGGAGCACACCGGTGCCTGTCGTTTTTGTTGCCGCTTCCAAGCTGCCAACGCCCTTTGCGCAATTCACCATGCATGGTTTTCTCGATGAAGCCACCGGCCGCGAGCACGTCGTGCTGAGCCTGGGTGATTTCGCCGACGGTTCTCCGGTGCTGGGCCGCCTGCATTCCGAATGCCTGACCGGCGACGCGCTGTTCAGCCAGCGCTGCGATTGCGGTTCGCAACTCGAGGCCGCGCTGCAGGCCATCGCCCGCGAAGGACGTGGCGTGCTGCTGTACCTGCGCCAGGAAGGCCGTGGCATTGGCCTGTTGAACAAGATCCGCGCCTATGAGCTGCAAGACGGCGGCGCCGATACCGTGGAAGCCAACGAACGCCTGGGCTTTGCCGCCGACCTGCGTGACTACAGCATCTGCCTGCCGATGCTGGAGCATCTGGGCGTGAAGTCGTTGCGCTTGATGACCAACAACCCGCGCAAGGTCAAGGCGTTGACCGACATGGGCATCGTGGTGGCCGAGCGTGTGCCGCTGCACACTGGCCACAACCCCCACAACAAACTCTACCTGGCGACCAAGGCCAGCAAGCTCGACCACATGATGGGCAACGAGCACCAAGGCGAGGTTGACCGGGCGTGACGCGCGGTCAGGTCCGGCGGCGGCTGTCGGTCAGTTGGTGGAAATACCTGGCGCTGGCCTTGTTGCCGCTGTTTGTGATCAACGCGGTGTTCGGTGAGGGCGAAGCGATTCTCCCAGTGCTGGCGATGCCGCTGTTCATTGCCGGCGTGGCCTCGATGTTTGTCAGCCTGCGCTTCTTCGGGCCTTATAAACAAGCCTTGATCGCCACCCAGAAAGCCCTCGACACGCCCGAAGAGCCCCAGGCCTGGATTGACCTGGCGGCCCGTCGTCGCGCGGCCTTCCTGGTGGCCGGGCTGCCGGCCTGGATCGGCGCCCTCGCCGTGTTCGTGGGCCTGGAAGCGGTGCCGTTGATGCTGCTGGCCTTGTCGACCACCGTGTTGTTCTACCTGTATCGCATCCCGCGTCAACTCGGCTGATGAGCCGCTGGCTGGCGGTCTTGCTGCTGGCCGTCAGCGCCTCGACGATGGCGGCTACGCGGGTCGTCAGCCTCGCGCCGTCGCTGTCGGAAATCGTCGTTGAGCTGGGCTCCGCCGACCTCTTGGTGGGCGTACTGGATGGCGGTGACCGTCCGCCAATCCTTAAAGACCTGCCTTCCGTAGGGCGTTATGGCCAACTGGACATGGAGCGCTTGCTCAGCCTCAAGCCCGACCTGCTTCTGCTCTGGCCCGGCAGTGTCGGCCCGGCCCAGCGCGCACAGCTCAAGGGCCTGGGCATCCCCCTCTACGTCGCCGAACCCCGCAGCCTCGACCAACTCATCGCGCAAATCGAAGACATTGCCCTGCAACTCGGCCGCCCGGAGCGGGGCGTGCAGCGAGCGGCGCAATTGCGTGTGCGTCTTGAAGCATTACGCCAGCGCTATCGACGGGACCCACCGTTGCCGGTGTTCTACCAGGTCTGGGACCGACCGCTGTACACCGTCGGTGGCGGGCAGATCATCAGTGATGCACTGGCGGTATGCGGGGCGCGCAACGTCTTCGCCGACCTGAGCCTGCCGGCCCCGCAGGTGAGTGTGGAAGCGGTGCTGCAGCGCAATCCGCAGATCATCCTGGCCACGGAGCAGGCACAACTCGACGCCTGGAAAACCTGGCCGGTGGCGCAGGGGCGGCTGTTGCTGGTCAATGACAAGGGGCTGGAGCGGCCCAGTGGGCAGATGATCGAGGCGACGGCGCGGTTGTGTGAGTTGATTGCGCCTGATCGGTAGACCGCGGCGCCTGCAATCGCGAGCAAGCTCGCTCCCACAAAGGCAACATCAATCCACTGTGGGAGCGAGCTTGCTCGCGATGAGGCCAGCCCAGGCACCACAGGTTCTGGATCAGAGGGAGGGAGTCCAAGTCACCCCAAACAACCATGCCCGACCTTCCTCCCGATACCCATGCTGACCCCCATCATGGCTATACAGCGCCCGGCTGTACCCCTTGTCCAGCAGGTTATCCACCTTCATCTCCAGCTTAACCTCCCGGGTCAGGGTCCAACTTCCGCGCAACCCGAGCAGGGCATAGCCGCCCAGGGCATTGCGGTTGTTTTCATCGTCGTAGCTGCCACTCACCGCTTGCCAGGTGGCGCCCAGGCCGAGGCGGTCGAATTGCCGGTCCAGGTCCAGGCTCAAGGTCCGTCGGGCGCGGCGGGCCAGGGTGTGGCCGCTGTCGCGGTCCCGTGGGTCGATGATGGCCAGGCCCAGGTTGCCCTGCCAGCCGAACACATCCTGCAGGTAGGCCATCTCAAAACCGTTGATCCGCGCCGACGCGACATTCTGCGGGCGTGAGTTGCTGCCAAAGATGATCGCGTCTTCCAGGTCCGTGCGGTACAGCGAGGTCTCCAGGCGGGCGCTGTCGCTCAGCTGGCTGCGCCATTGCAGTTCGTAGCTTTTCGCCGTTTCGGGTTTCAGGTCAGGGTTGCTGAAGTTCGGGTAGTACAGGTCGTTGAAGGTCGGCGCGCGGAAGCTTTCGCTGTAGGTCAGCAATACGTCGTTGTCCGGGTTGATCGGCAGGGTGAGCGTGCCGCTCCAACTGTTCTGGCCGCCAAACTGCTGATTCTGGTCGCGACGCAGGCCCAGTTCGGTGGAGAAGGTTTCGGCCTGGAAGCGATGCTGGATGAACGCGGCACGGTTCCAGCGGCTGTCTTCGTCGAACGGCGTGCTGCTGTTGACCCGGTCCTGATACCAGTCGCCGCCGACGATCAGGCTATTGCGCTCGTCCAGCGTCACGTCGTTCTGCCAGGTCACGGAATCGCGGTAGGTGTTAAAGATTTCGCGGACGTCGCTGAGCTTGTCGAAGGTCTTTTCACGGTTCTCGCTGTGGCCCAGTTCCAGGCGTGATTTCCAGACGTCGTTGATTCGCCCGTCCACATAGGTGCTGAAGCTGCTCACCGCAAACTCGCTGTAGGGTTGCTGGGGCAGGGATTCGAAAGTCTTCGGGTCGAAGCGGCCGAACGGGTTGTCGTATTCGCTTTTGCCGCGGTTATCCAGCAGGTTCAGGCCGACTTCCAGGTCATCGCTGGCCGCATGGCTCAGGCTCAGGCTGAAAGACTGATTGCGGTTGGCATCGTCGTCGCGGTCGCTGGCATAGGACTCGCGGGTCCGATTGCTTCCGGCGCTGTCGTCGAGGCTGGCGCCGAGGTTGAAGCGGGTCTGCTCGTCGCCGCCGGACAGGCCCAGGCTGCGTTCCCAGGTCTGGTGGCTGCCGACACCCACATGCAAGCGCGGTTGCAGGCCTTGCTCGTTGCCGCGGCGGGTGAAAATCTGAATGACGCCACCCACCGCATCGGCACCGTAGATCACCGAACGCGAACCGCGCAGCACTTCCACACGCTCGATCTGGTTGATGTTCAGGCGTTGCAGGTTGCTGTCGCCGGAGGTGGCATTACCGATGCGCTGACCGTCCACCAGCACCAGGCTCTGGGCCGATTTGGTGCCGCGAATGTAAATCCCCGGCAGGCTGCCGCGCCCACCCAGCGGTGCCACCTGCACGCCTGGCACACGGCTGAGCAAGTCAGTGACACTGGCCGGTTGCAAGCGATCGATGTCGTCGCGGGTGAATACGGTATTGGCGGCACTGCTGTCGTTGCGGGCTTCGACCTGGCGGTTGGCGCTGATCACGATGTCGGGCAGCTTCAGGGCCTGGTCGCGCTCGAAGGTGTCGGCCAGCAGGTCGGGAGCAGGGAGAGGGTGAGGGCTAGGCGGAGTTTCATGGGGTTCCGGACATTTCTGGTCTGCACAAAACCCTTGTGGGAGCGAGCTTGCTCGCGATAGCGGTGTGTCAGCCAATGGGTTAATTGACTGATCTTCCGCTATCGCGAGCAAGCTCGCTCCCACAGGGGATCTGTGTGGGCTGAAAATTACAGGCCCAACAACTGCAACCGCTGACGCACCGCCGCTTCGATCCCCACCTCGTCCAATCCACATTCAGCCAGCATCTGCGCCGGCTTGGCATGTTCGACGTAGGTGTCCGGCAAGCCCAGGTGCAGCACGGACTTGAGGATGTTTTCCCTGGCCAGGAATTCGCTGACCGCCGCGCCGGCACCGCCCATGATGGCGTTTTCCTCGAGGGTGACCAGCAGGTCATGGTTGCCGGCCATCTCGCGCACCAGGGCTTCGTCCAGGGGTTTGACGAAGCGCATGTCCACCACGGTGGCGTCCAGGGTTTGCGCGACTTTCAGGGCTTCGGCCAGTTGCACGCCGAACACCAGCAGGGCGGTTTGCTTGCCCTGGCGGCGGATCACACCCTTGCCGATCTCGATGGGCTCGAGGTCGGTCGAGATCGTCGCGTTCGGGCCGGTACCGCGCGGGTAGCGCACTGCCGCCGGGCCATTGAACAGGTGGCCGGTGGTGAGCATCTTGCGCAGCTCGTTTTCATCGCTCGGGGTCATCACCAGCATGCCGGGGATGCAGCGCAGGAACGACAGGTCGAAGCTGCCAGCGTGGGTCGGGCCGTCTTCGCCCACCAGGCCGGCGCGGTCGATGGCGAACAGCACGTCGAGGTTCTGTACCGCGACGTCATGAATCAGTTGGTCGTAGGCCCGTTGCAGGAACGTCGAATAGATCGCCACCACCGGCTTGGCGCCTTCACAGGCCATGCCGGCAGCGAGGGTCACGGCGTGCTGCTCGGCAATCGCCACGTCGAAATAGCGTTGCGGGTAGCGTTCGCTGAAGGCCACCAGGTCCGAGCCTTCCTTCATCGCCGGGGTGATGCCCACCAGGCGCGGGTCGGCGGCGGCCATGTCGCACAGCCATTGGCCGAAGACGCCGGAGTACTTCGGTCCGCCGGCCTTTTTCGGCGTGGCCGCCGGAGCGTCCAGGGGTTCGAGCTTGGTGATGGCGTGGTAGCCGATCGGGTCGACTTCCGCCGGGGCGAAGCCTTTGCCTTTCTTGGTGACCACGTGCAGGAACTGCGGGCCCTTGAGGTCGCGCATGTTGCGCAGGGTGGCGATCAGCGTGGGCAGGTCATGGCCGTCGATGGGGCCGATGTAGTTCCAGCCCAGTTCTTCGAACAGCGTGCCGGGGACCAGCATGCCCTTGGCGTATTCTTCGGTACGGCGGGCGATTTCCCAGGCGCCGGGCAGGCGCGACAGGACTTTCTTGCTGCCTTCGCGCATGCTCGCGTAGGTGCGGCTGGAGAGGATCTTCGCCAGGTAGTTGGACAAACCGCCAACGTTGCGCGAGATCGACATGTCGTTGTCGTTGAGGATCACCAGCATGTTGGCGTCGACTTCCGGCGCGTGGTTCAGTGCCTCGAAGGCCATGCCCGCAGTCAGTGCGCCGTCGCCGATCACGGCAATGGCCTTGCGCTCGCTGTTTTGCAGGCGGGCGGCAATCGCCATGCCCAGGGCGGCGCTGATGGAGGTGCTGGAGTGACCGACGCCAAAGGTGTCGTATTCGCTCTCGGAGCGGCGCGGGAAGGCGGCGATACCGTCCTTCTGACGCAGCGTGCCCATGCGCTCGCGACGACCGGTGAGGATCTTGTGCGGGTAGGCCTGGTGCCCGACGTCCCACACCAGCCGGTCGTCCGGGGTGTCGAACACGTAATGCAACGCGATCGTCAGCTCGATGACGCCCAGGCCCGCGCCGAAGTGCCCACCGGTCTGGCCGACCGTGTAGAGCAGCTCCAGGCGCAACTCATCGGCCAGGGTTTCCAGCTCGGCTTCACCCAGGCGACGCAGGCCGTCCGGCGTGTTGGCGCGGTCCAGCAGGGGCGTGGTCGGGCGCTTGCGGGGAATCTCTTGAAACGTCGTGGGCATCAGGCGAATCGTTATAGGTATAGAAAGAGGCGGCAGTTTACCTTATGCATCGCAAGCTGCCCACGCGTAGGCCGGAACTTGGCCGATACGCACTTATGAATGGGTTGACCCTGTATCAGCTGCGCCGTTCGACGATATAACGCGCCAAGTCGCGCAACGGCTCGGCCGCCGCGTCAAAGGGTCGCAGCGCGGCCAGGGCCTGGTCGCGCAACTCCAGGGCGTAGGCCTTGGCAGCGTCGAGGCCGAGCAGGGCCGGGTAGGTCGGCTTGTCGCGGGCGATGTCGGCGCCCTGGCGTTTGCCCAGGGTCTGGGTATCGCTTTCGACGTCGAGGATGTCGTCCTGCACCTGGAACGCCAGGCCGATGGCTCGGGCGTAGGTCTGCAAGGCTTGCAACTGGGCGGGCGTGGCCCGGCCGCTGGCCAGGGCACCGAGTTTGACGCTGGCTTCGATCAAGGCGCCAGTCTTGTGCCGATGCATGTATTCCAGGGCGCTCTGGTCCAGCTTCAGGCCCACTGAGCCCAAATCGATGGCCTGGCCGCCGACCATTCCGGCAGGGCCTGCCGCCAGCGCCAGGGCACTGACCATGTCCAGGCGAACCTGCGCCGGGCAATCGCTCAGGGCCGGGTCCAGCAGGGCGCTGAAGGCCAGGCTCTGCAAACCGTCGCCGGCCAGGATCGCGCAGGCTTCGTCGAATTGCTTGTGGGTGGTGGGCTGGCCGCGACGCAGGTCGTCGTCGTCCATGGCCGGCAAATCGTCGTGCACCAGCGAATACGCGTGGATCAACTCCACCGCACAGGCGGCGCCGTTGGCCTGCTCGGCCTGGCCGCCCAAGGCTTCGCACGCGGCGTAGGCCAACAGCGGCCGGACACGCTTGCCGCCGTTCATCACGCTGTAGCGCATGGCTTCGTACAGGCGCGCCAGTTCCGGGCTCGGGGCGCTGAACAAGCTATCCAGTGCAGCATTGACCCGGGCCTGGCTGCTGGCCTGATAGGCGCCGATCATTCAGGCTGTTCCGCGTCGAAAGGCTCTTCGGTCAGCTCACCGTCACGCTCGAGCAGCAATTGCACCTTCTGCTCGGCCTGGGCCAGCGCCGCCTGGCAGTCGCGAGTCAAGCCGATACCCTGCTCGAAGGCGGTCAGCGAGTCTTCCAGCGACAATTCGCCGTTCTCCAGCCGTTCGACCAGCGTTTGCAGGTCGGCCAGAGATTGTTCGAAATCCAGTGCAGCTTTTTTGCGGGCCATGGCGGCTATTCCGGTTGACTGTTAAACCGGCGCGACACTAGCAGACATGGGGGGTTCGGGCAAATCAGGGCGGGGTAAACGTCTGCCATGATCCATTGCTTTTGTGGCGAGGGAGCTTGCTCCCGCTCGAGCGCGCAGCGGTCGCAAATGCTTGGGGCCTGCTTCGCAGGCCAGCGGGAGCAAGCTCCCTCGCCACAGGGTGTTCAGTCGGCTGGATAGTTGATTCGGTACCGGGTACTGCGCCCGCCACCGGGCATCCGCTCCAGGCAGCCTTTTTCCAGCAGTTCCGCCAGGTGTCGCGTGGCCGTCGCCTTGGAGACCTTGGCCACGGCTTGATATTGAGCGGCGTTGATCCCCTGCTCGAAACCCTTTTCACCGCCGTCGAGCAGCCGGTTCAGCACTTTGCTCTGTTCAGCGGTGAGTGCCGAAGCACGATGGGCCTGCCAGAACCGCGTCTTGCCCAGGACGCTTTCGATCTGCGTCATCGCTTTGTGCAGGCTGCGCAACAGCGTCTGCAGAAACCAGGTCAGCCAGGCAGTGATATCCAGCGTCGCCTTCTGACTGTTCTCCAGGATCCGGTAATAACCGGCGCGGTCGTCGAGGATGCTCACGGACATGGCGTAGAAACGGATCGCCTGAGCCTCACCCTGGGCCAATGCCAAATCGGTCAGGGTGCGGGTCAGGCGACCATTGCCATCGTCGAATGGGTGCAGGGTAACAAACCAGAAATGAGCAATGCCGGCACGCAGTAGCGGATCGAGGCTGACCTGATGGCGACTGGCTTCGAACCAGTCGACGAACGTTTGCAATTGCTGTTCAAGGCCCTGGCGAGGCGGCGCCTCGAAGTGAACGATAGGTCGGTCCAGCCTGCCTGAGACCACTTGCATCGGTTCGTCACCGCGCAGCGTACCGACGCGGATCTGTCGGTGGGCAAAGTCGCTGGTTTGATCAGGAAACAACCACTCATGCCATTCCAGCAGGCGTTCGACCGTCAGGGGCTGGTTGAAATGTCGGGTCGCGTCCAGCAACAGGTTCGCCAAGCCTTCGCTGCGTTGGCTGACCGGCGTTTCGTCGCCTTGTTCCAGGCCGAGGCGGCGAGCCAGCGACGAGCGCACCGAGCCGACATTCAATTGTTCTCCTTCGATAGCCGAAGAGGTCACGATGTTTTGCAGCAAGGCATCCAGTTCGTTCTGGGCACTGAGGGAAGCCGTGACCGTGCCCGTCATGCCGAGCAATTGACCTTGTGTCTGCACGCATTCGCGTAGCAGGGGGGCCAATGCTTCAGCTTGCCAGCGGAAGTCGGGCCAGTCGGGCTGTTGCCAGATCCAATGGGGTGTCATGCGCCTGTCCAAAGATGAATGAGCCGAATAATAGCGCTATTCGGCTCATTTTGTGAGCCGAATAAATCCTCTATTCGGCTCACGTCCCCCTCAGTACGTGATTTCCCACACAGAATCGCGCGTTCCCCGATTGTGAAAAAACCGTCAAATCGATACTCTTCGCGCCATCTACGGCCCCCTTGCGACGGGGCCTTCAGACGAAACCTGAATAATGACAAGCGCGCTGAGGATTAGCGCCGGGTTGCGTCGTGCATGGCAGGAGGCATACGTGCGTTTTCTTTCTTTATTGATCGTGCTGATGGGCGCGCCACTGGCGTGGGCGCAGCCTTCTGCCGAGATGTCGGAGCCGGTGGGCGGTTGGCGCTACAGCGGCTTGCTCGATCGCACCGAAAACCCGCAAGTCGCCTATCCCACACCTCCCATCGACCGGGGCGTGCAGCGCAACCGTACGATGATCGAGGGCCGGCTCAAGGCCATGGGCACGGCTCGCCAGCCCCACAGCCTGGCGGTCAACGGCAATCCACTGAACCTCTATACCGACGACGAGGGGCGTTTCGCCCGGCCGTATGCATTCGGCGCCGGCTCCAACAGCGTCGAGGTGCGCAGCTCCGAAGGCCAGTCCCTCAAGCGCGTGCAATTCTACGAAGCCAACAACCTGCGCACCCCGGCGCAGATCCGCGTGGTGCTGGGCTGGGACGACCCCAAGGCCGAACTCGATCTGCATATCGTCACCCCCGACGGCCAGCATGCGTTCTTCGGCCAGCCGGCGCTGAGCAACGGCGGCGGTCTCGACCCGGATGGCGTCGATGGCCCCGGCCCTGAAATGTTCACCATGACCGCGCCGATGCACGGCACCTACCTGGTCTACGTGAACTATTGGGGCAACTACGGCAGCGGTGGCTACAACTTCGATGAGACCAGTAACGAGAACGAGGTGATCACCTCGCAGATCAACCTGGTGCTCAACGAAAACACCGTCGATGAAAAACGCGAGACCTTTGTCGTGCCCCTGCGCGCCATTGGCGATCTGTTGCTGGTCAAGACTTTCAATTACTAAGCTCCACGGATGAACAGGCCCTTGTGAATATGAGCGACAACACTGCTGCCCCGACCACGCCGACACCTGTCGCCAAACCTGTGCGCCGCTGGCCGGCGATACTGATCGGGCTGTGCCTGGTCGCCGGTGTCGCTGCCGGGTTGGGCTGGTTCATGACCAAGCCCAAGGCGCCGCCCATGGAGTTGGCGTTGGAAAAGCTCGGCGTGAGCCGTCCCGACGGCTTGCTCGAGGCCCATTCTCTGAGCCAGTTGCCCAAGGACCTGTTGGCGGTGCCGTTCCTCAAGGCCACGCTCACTGAGGACTTCGTCTTCTATTACGAGGCCCATGCCGATCATCTCGGGCTGATCGGCAGCCTGCGCCGGATCATCTACGAGCATGACCTCAAGCTGCAGGACAGCCTGATCGAAGAGCTTTTCGACCAGCCGGCCGATGTCGCGTTGTGGCGTGGTGCGGACGGTCGCCTCAAGGACTTCCTGTTGGTGATGGATCGCGGTGGCCTGGCCAAGGTCCTGGAACCGTTGGCGAAAGTCGCCCTGGACGACACTCAGTTGAGCAAGCTCAGCGACCTGAAAGTCAGCGGCGATGAAGTCGCGCTCTACCAGCTCAACTACAACGCCAGCAAATCCCTGGTCTTCGCCTCCCATGGCGACAAGCTGGTCGTGCTGTCCAACCCGACCAAGCTCTACGACAAAGGCAATGGTCCTACCGACGAACCTGGCATGGTCTCGACCCAAGCCCTGGAAGCACTGCTGGCCGGTGAAAAGCTGTTCCCGGAAGCCTTCGGCCTGCCGCCCAAGGCGCCCGAGGTCAAGCAACGCATCTCGGTCAACGCCAGTGTGCTCGCCATGGGCTACCAGCGTTTCATCCCGAACTTCGCCGGCTTGCGTTTCGACATGGACGACAAGGGCTGGCACAGCTTCCTGGCGATGGACGAGCTGGAAAACCAGCCGGACTTCGACTTCAAGCCGATCTGGCAAGCCATGCCCATGGGCGCCAGTGCCTGCGTGGCCTTGCCCCTGGCCGCCGAGCAACAGAAACCTTTGCTGGTAAAACTCGGCGCCGACGAAAAAGCCGCCCAGGCCATGGTCGACCATGTGGCCGGCGCGGCGGGCCTGTGCTGGTACGCCGATTCGCGCCTGTACACGCCGCTGTTGGTGGCGAGCCTGAATGAAGACGACGGCAAGCTCGACGCCGACCTGGGCAACCTGTTCGGTTCGATGGTCGGTGCTTATGAAAACAACGTTGCCGAGCATGCATTCCCGGTCGTCGAGAAGCAGCAAGGCTCGACGCACCAGTGGCTGCGTCAGGTCAGCTCCAATTTCGGCCCTTACCTGGCCAAGGACGCGGAGCAGCCTGAGGCGATTACCGGCAAGGCGTTCCTGCGGGTCAGCCTGGCACGCCACGGTTCGACCTTGCTGTTCTCCCTTGATGACAAGTTGGTGGACAAAGCCCTCGGCACCCTCGACAAACGCTTCCCACCCATGGCCGACGTGGTGCCCAAGGACCTGCTGATGCCGGTCTACTTCGGCCCGGACTCCATGGCGCAACTGATGCAGCGCGAAACCCTCGACAGCTTGCCCCAGGATATGGAACCGGTGTTCTACAACGCTGCGCAAACCTACCTGATCCCGAAACTGCGCACCCTCGGCGGCTACGGCAAATACGCCCTGACCTTGCCTGAAGGCAGCGAGCCGGACGGCCACTGGCAGTGGCTGCCGCTGGAATGGAAAGCGCTGTGACAGCACTGATCCGCAACTCCGCGTTGACGCTGCTGCTGGCGTTGCTCCTCGGCGGGCCTGCGCTTGCCGTCGAGGCGCCGGCGCTGGATGCGCAGCAATCCCAGGTCTTTCGCGCCTGGTTCGTGCGCATCGCCCAGGAACAGCTGACCAAAGGCCCGAGCCCGCGCTGGTATCAGCAGGATTGCGCCGGGCTGGTGCGCTTCGCCGCCAACGAAGCGCTCAAGGTCCACGATGAAAAATGGCTGCGCAGCAATGGCCTGTCCAATCGCTACCTGCCGCCGGAACTGCCGCTCAGCGATGGGCAGCGGCGTCTCGCCCAGCAGTGGCAACAGGGCGGCGGCAAGGTCGGGCCCTACGTCAATGCGATCAAGTTGATCCAGTTCAACAGCCGCCTGGTGGGCCGGGATGTCACCCAGGCCCGCCCCGGCGACCTGATGTTCTTCGATCAGGGCGACGACCAGCACCTGATGATCTGGATGGGCCGCTACATCGCCTATCACACCGGCACTACCACCCCAACCGACAACGGCATGCGCTCCGCAAGCCTGCAACAACTCATGAACTGGAAGGACACCCGATGGATACCCGACGCAGCCAACCCCAACTTCATCGGCGTCTATCGACTCAACTTTCTCTCCCAATGACCGGTGCCCGCATGCTGCGCTTGTGTTCAAAATTGCCCCTGCTGTTTGCCCTGTTGCTGGCACCTGTCGTGAATGCCGAAGACACGGTGGAGCCCAGCGGTTACACGCCGGTGTCCGGTGAAAGCTTCTTCCTGCTGGCCGACAGCAGCTTTGCCAGCGACGAGCAGGCCATGGTCCGCCTCGAAGCGCCGGGCCGCGACTACCGCCGGTTTCGCATGGAGCCCTACGGCGGCGCCGATATCCGCGTCTATCGCATCGACAAACCGCTGGATTTCCTCAAGCGCCAGAAGAACCTGCACCGCGTGGTCAGCGATGGCCAGTTCAAGGGTGAAGGCCTGTCGAATACCCTCGCGTACCTGTGGGACAACTGGTACCGCAAGTCCCGTCGAGTGATGCAGCGGGCGTTCTCCTACGAGTCGCGCCAGCAAGTCACTGAAGAAGTGCCGGAACTGAAGATCGGCAACGCCCTGGTCGCACCGACACCGTACGACGCTCCGGCGCAATTCGCCTTGATCCCGGGCTTGCCGGTGGTCAGTCAGTTCCGTTATCCGCTGTGGCAGGCCAAGCCGATCCAGCCGCCTGCGGGCGTCAATCTGGCCGGCTCGTCCAGCCAGTTTGTCAACGTCGCGCCGGGCAACGTCTATGTGCCGCTGGGCCAGTTGAAGCCTGGCCTGTACCTGGTGGAAGCGCTGATCGGCAAATACCGCGCAACCACCATGGTCTTCGTCTCCAACACTGTGGCGGTGAGCAAGATTGCCGGCGATGAACTGCTGGTCTGGGCCGCACGCAAGCATGAAGGGCGTTCGGTGCCCAAGGTCAACGTGCTGTGGACCGACGGCCTGGGCGTGATGAGCAGCGGGGCCACCGATGAAGACGGCCTGCTGCGCCTCAAGCACGTCAGCCCGGAGCGTTCGTTCGTCATTGGTGAAGACGAGGAGGGCGGGGTATTCGTCTCGGAAAACTTCTACTACGACAGCGAAATCTACGACACCAAGCTCTATGCCTTCACCGACCGGCCGCTGTACCGTCCAGGGGATTGGGTATCGCTGAAAATCGTTGGTCGTGAGTTCAAGAACGCCCGTGATTCGGTGCAACCGACTGCCGCCGACGTCAATGTCAGCGTGCTGGACGCCACCGGCACCGAGCTGCAAACCCTGGCCCTGAAGCTCGATTCCAAGGCCGGCACCCAAGGCCGTTTCCAACTGCCGGAAAACGCCGTGGCCGGCGGTTATGAACTGCGCTTGCGCTACAAGGACCAGCTCTACAGCAGCGCCTTTCGTGTCGCCGAATACATCAAGCCGCACTTCGAGATCGCCCTGAACCTGGCCAAGCAGGATTACCGCACCGGCGAACCGGTCAAGGGCAACCTCGTGCTGCTGTACCCGGACGGCAAACCAGTGGTGAATGCCACGGTGAGCCTGAGCCTGCGCGCCCAGCAATTGTCGATGGTCGATAACGAGCTGCAATACCTGGGGCAATTCCCGGTCGAGCTGACCAGCAGCGAAGTGACCACCGATGCCAAGGGCAACGCGACCCTCGACTTGCCGGCCGCCGACAAGCCGAGCCGCTACACGCTCACCGTGTTCGCCAGCGATGGCGCGGCGTATCGGGTCAAGACCACCAAGGAAATCCTCATCGACCGTGGCGCGGCGAATTTCCGCCTGAGCGCTCCCCAGCGGTTCAGCGCCGCCGGCCAGAAGGTGTCGTTCAGCTACGCCAACGAAGGCGGCAACGAACAAGCCAAAGCTGTGACGCCAGGCAGCTATGCCTGGGTGCGCCTGGAAGACCAGAGCACCGGCGAAGGCAAGCTGGCGGCCAAGGACAAGGGCTTCAGCCTGACCTTCGAGCGCCCTGGCACCTACAACCTGACGCTCAAGGACGATCATGGCCGAGTCGTTGGCGCCGCCGCCCACGCGGTAACCGGTGAAGGCATCAAGGCCGTGCCGGGCACTGTCGAGATCGTCTTCGACAAGCCTGAATACAAGACCGGTGACGAAGCGCTGGCGCTGATCACCTTCCCGGAACCGGTCAGCGATGCGCTGCTGTCGCTTGAGCGGGACAAAGTCGAGGCCACGGCGCTGCTGTCCAAGGGCGGCGACTGGCTGAAGATGGAAAAACTCAGCGACACCCAATACCGCGCGCGCATTGCCGTGAAGGATAGCTTTGCGCCCAACCTGACCTTCTCGGTGCTGTACACCAAGGGCGGCCAGTACAGCTTCCAGAACGCCGGCATCAAGGTGGTCACGCCGCAGATCGACGTTGCCGTCGTCACGGATAAAGCCACCTACCGCCCGGGCGACACGGTGACCGTGGACCTGAGTACCCAGTTCGCCGGCAAGGCGATCCCCGCGCACCTGACGGTCAGCGTGGTGGACGAAATGGTCTATGCCCTGCAACCGGAAGTGGCGCCGACCATCGATCAGTTCTTCTATCACCCGCGTCGCAACAACGTGCGCACCAGTGCCAGCCTGTCGTTCATCAGCTACGACGTGGCGCTGCCAGGCAGCCCTGGCGCGCCGGGCAAGGCCAACCGCAGCGAACGCGGGGTCAAGGTGCTGGAGCGGCCGCGTCGTGAAGACGTCGACACCGCTGCCTGGCAACCGGAGCTGGTCACCGACGCCAACGGCAAGGCCCGCTTCACGTTCAAGATGCCGGACTCGCTGACACGCTGGCGCATCACCGCCAAGGCCATTGCCGACGACGGCCAGGTGGGCCAGAAGAAGCAGTTCATCGTCTCGGAAAAGCCGCTGTACCTGAAGTGGAGCGGCCCGACCCGTTTCCGTATGGGCGACAAGCCGCAACTGGGCCTGTTCGCCTTCAGCCAATCGGAAAAACCACTGAAGGCCGAGCTGCTGATCCGTTACGCCGGCGCTGAACAGCGCGTGGTGGCGGAGCTGAAAAACGGCATCAACTATGTGGCGCTGCCGGTCCTGGAACTGAGCAGTGGCGACTTGACCGTGCAGTTGCAATTGAATGGCGAAACCCAGGACGCCCTGGCCATGCACTTGAACGCCAGCGGCAACGGTTGGCAAGTCACCCAGAGCCAACGCCTGGATGTGGCGAGCGGCGACACCCCGCTGACCCTGCCGGCCGACGCCAGCGATATTCGCCTGCGCCTGGACGACAGCCCCCAAGCGTTGTTCCGTTCGGCCCTGGATGACCTGCTGAGCTACCCATACGGTGGCGTCGAGCAGACCGCCAGCCGTCTGTTGCCGTTGAGCATTGCCTATCCGACCCTGGCGTCGAACCCGCAGATCCGCGACCGTTTGCGGTTGATCATGCAGAACAGCCGCTTGCGCCTGGTGCAGATGGCCGGACCGTCGGCGAGCTTCACCTGGTGGGGCCAGGACGGTGAGCCGGATGCATTCCTCACCGCCTATGCCTATTACGCCGACTGGCACGCCAGCAAGGCCCTGGACCTGAGCCTGCCGCCGGAACACTGGCAGCGGGTGCTGGAGGTCTACGCCAAGCAGGCCGGCGATACGCCGCTGCTGCAGCGTGCGCTGATCCTGTCGTTCGCCAAGCAGATGCAACTGCCGGTGAACACCTTGCTCAGCGGCCTGATGGACGACCTGGCCAAGGCCAGTGAAGACAGTACCGAGAGCGTGCTGGACAGTGGCGAAGACAGCCTGGTCATGTACGCGCCGGACTCGGCCCTTGGCTTGGCCAGTGCCCGTGTCCTGACCGCGTCCCTGGCGAAACAGGCGAAGGTGCCGTTGCCGGCGGCCTTCAGCCGTCAAGCCGATGCGGCCCAGCAGCAACTGGAACTCAGCTCGCAGCCGTTCGTCGAGGCCCTGGTGCTGTCGTTGCAGAGCTTCGATCAGGCCCGCGCCACTGCATTGCTGGAGCGCGTGTTGCCGCAGCAGTCCACCTTGGAACGGGCCCTGGCCCTGACCTGGTTGCAGGGCAGCATCGAACAGGCGGCACCGGCCGTGGCCCTGGCGCCGGGCGAAGGTTGGGCAGCCAAGCAGGGTGTGACCGGTGAAACCTACTGGCAGTGGCAGGGTGCGCAGCTTCCAACGATGCTGACCCTGACCGGTGCCCAGGAGCGTCCACTGCAAGCGGCACTGAGTTTCCAGAGCCAGCAACCGCCGGTAGCGCCGATGGCTGTGTCCATCACCCGTCGCCTGTCGCGTCTGGTGCCGGGCGACGAGGCCTTCACCTTCAAGCTCGAAGCCGTGGGCAACAAGCCGTTGTCCAGCGACAGCCTCTACCTGGATGAAGTGATCATCAACAGCAAGGCGCCGACACCACTGCGCTACGGCATGCTCGAAGTGCCGCTGCCGCCGGGCGCCGACGTGGAGCGCACCACCTGGGGTATCCAGTTGATGGGCAAGGCCGACAGCGAGCCGACGTCCCTGGAAAGGGCTCGCTTCGAGCCCGGCCAGATGGCGTATGCAGTGCCGGTGGATGCCCTCAGTGGCGAGCTGCGCCTGCGGCACTTGGTGCGCTTCTCCCAGAAAGGCCAGTTCACTTTGCCGCCAGTGCGCTTCACCCAGGTCTACGCGCCGCAACACCAGGCGCGGGAACAGAAACCGGCGCTCGGTCAGGTCACGGTCAACTGATATGCGTTGGCTGCTGGTTGGGTGGCTGCTGTGCTTGATCCCTGCGCTGGCAACAGCGCAGGACGAGCCGTTGCGCCTGGCCTTCGACGGTCAGTTGCTGCAAGTGAGCCAGACCCAGGTGCTGGCTCGCCAACCATTGCCCGACACTTTGCAGGCGCCACTGGGCAGCCTGTGGAAGCTGTTTGTCTACGCCTGGCTGGTGGACACCGACGCTCGCGAACCGGTCTATGAGTGCCGCGGCGAGTCGAAGGAAGAAGTCTATTGCTGCAATGCCGGGCAGAGCATCGGTCGCGACCAGGCACTGGTGAAGTCCTGCGGCTTGTATTTCGAGCCGCAGCGGCTCGGGCTGTCGGCCGCGAACTGGCGTGATTACTGGCAGGCCCGTCAGGCGCCGGCCTGGTTGTTGGATCTGCCGACCTTGCAACCCCAGACGCAAGTGCCCGTCGCGCAATTGCTCAAGGCCCTGGCCACGCTGCCGGCCCAGGAGCAGGCCCGACGGGTGCTGCTGGATGTGGCACTCAGCGCGGCCGACGGGCGACTGGTCGGCGAATTGGGCAGTCGCCTGCGGGTCAAGACCTGGAGCTGGCTGGGTGATCAGGGGCCTTCATCGCGACAGGGCGGTTTCGCCGGTTGGCTGGCCGATGGCACCCCGGTATGGGCCGGTGGCCGCGGCACCAGCCAGCAGGTCCTGAAGGTCTACGGCGAAGGGTTGGCTGCAGCATTGCCGTCACGCTGGCCGGCGGAAACCGGGCGTTGCGTGGAAGTCGGCCTGTTTGCCCGCTATCCCTTGCAACGGGTGATGTCCGGTGACCGTCCGGCCTCGCCAGGTCAACTGCGCGGCGACTACCGGGTCGAATTTACCAACGGCAATCAATTGGACATCCACAGCGATGGCGAGCTGTTCCTGATGCCCGGCAAGCTGGTGGCGCGCCTGGACCGCGAGGAATACGTCGCCCGGGTCTTGCAGCGCGAAGCCAAGGCCGAGCCTGCCGAAGCTGCCAAGGCCCTGGCCGTGGCGATTCGCACCTATTTGCTGCAGAACGCCCAACGCAACGGTGATTGCCTGAGCATCGACGACAGCAGCCATCGCCAGCGTGTCGCGCCACGCCCGGCGGCGCCGCAAACCCGCGCCATTGCCGCCTGGACCAGCGACCTGGTCCTGGCCGGCACCGATGTCACCTACCACTCCGACCAGCCTGGCCCGGACAAACTGTCCTGGGCGCAAGCGGTGGAGCAAGCCAACGCCGGCCAACGCTACGACGCCATCCTGCTGCATGCCTACCCGCGTGCCAGCCTCAGCCGCTGGGACAACCCGGTGGCATCCTGCGAAGCGCTGCCCGCCGCCCAGGACTGGCTGCTGAAACAGCGCCGAGGTTGGCGTGAGCGGCTGGAAAGTGAAGTGGGCTACAACGAAATCAGCGCTTTCGCCGTCTGCCGCGTCGCCTTCGGCCGGCCTTATGTCGACCGCGAGCGCCAGCGCATCTACGTGCGCGGCGTGCTGTCGCTGCAGGATCGTCTCGACCTGACGCATGAATATCTGCACCTGGCCTTCGAAGCTCATCCCAACGGCCAGGATGAAACCTATATCGAAGGGCTCGCCCGTCACCTCTTGCTGGAATAGACCATGACACTCCGTTATCCACAGGTCTTGCTGTTGCTCTGCGCCCTGACCGCGTTGCCCTCGGCCATGGCCGCCGACACTATCAAGCTCGACACTCCGATTGGCGGCTGGCGCAGCGGTGCGCCGGGCGGTGAAGGCGAAAGTTTCAGCCAGACCGTCAACTACCCGGCCTCGTCGGTCAACACGCCCCCAGGCCAGGCCAACACCGCGCGCATTACTGGGCAGATCAAAGGCGCACCCAAGGACAGCAACGCGCCGGGCCAGCTGATCGTCAACGGTGTGAGCCTGCCGCTGAAACTGGATGGGGAAGGCCGCTTTGACCGGCCATTCTCGTTCCCTAACGGCAGCAACAGCGTCGAAGTGCGCAGCGCCGATGGCCAGCAGCGCCACCGCACGCAATTTCTCAACACCAGCGGCGGTGCCACACCGGCCAAGCTGCGGGTGTTGCTGACCTGGGACAGCGACGGCACCGACCTGGACCTGCACCTGGTCACGCCCGACGGCGCCCACATCTGGTACGGCGACCGTGCCGTCGCCAACGGCGGCGCCCTCGACGTCGACGTCACCACCGGCTACGGCCCGGAAATCTTCGCCATGCCCGCGCCAATCAAAGGCCAGTACCTGGTGTATGTGAACTACTACGGTGGCGGTTATCGCTATCAGGAAGACGGCGAGGACGGTGGAGAACAAGCGCAGCAAGCCCTGACCACCGCACAAGTCACCGTGATCACCGAAGAAGGCACGCCGAACGAGAAGATGGAAACCTTCGTCGTGCCGATGCGGGCGGTGGGTGAGCTGACGTTGGTCAAAAGCTTTAGCTATCCGTAAGTCGCCATCAGCAGTCACAACTGATGTTGCAGCCTGTGGACGTCCCCCTGTGGGAGCGAGCTTGCTCGCGATGACGGTCTTGCATCCAGCATCAATGCAAGCTGACCCACCGCCATCGCGAGCAAGCTCGCTCCCACAGGGAGGATGAGTCGCTAAAAAAAATCTCACGCGTGAGCTATTGTGAGGTTTCGAAAGTACCTGTAGTGTTTCTCACGCGTGAGTTTTTCACAGTGGGGTCAGTACCATGCCAACCAGCTCTCCATCAGATCCGCAAGACGGGTCTGTAACCGATTCAACGAGCCGCACGGGAGAGCGCGCCAAACCCTCCGCGAAAAAACCATCGAGCTTCTACATGAAGCAGATGCGCGCGGGCCTGAGTGCCGCCGGGTATGTGAAACACGAGACTTGGGTGCTTCCCGAAAACCGAAGCCTGCTCAAGCAAATGGAGAAACAGCTACGCCAACCGATTCTGGCTGGCTCATTCATGTCGGAGGATTACATGAGCGCAGGTAATAACTGGAACATCGATCGCCTCTACAGCGCCCTTCAGGCCCTGGACGACGTGGTCGCGAACG
Source organism: Pseudomonas sp. Lb2C2 (assembly GCF_052112205.1). NCBI lineage: Bacteria > Pseudomonadati > Pseudomonadota > Gammaproteobacteria > Pseudomonadales > Pseudomonadaceae > Pseudomonas > Pseudomonas sp. Lb2C2. The sequence goes on from NZ_JAUTYW010000010.1 coordinate 96,817, forward strand.
ACATCACTCTCTCTCTCGTCCAAGGCTCCGAGTCCAGCATCAAGCTGGAAATGAATGACTTCGGTGGCTTGCCGATCTACATCGCAGTGGTGGGCGACCAGATCATCGTCGATACCGTCCTGGTGGACGTCGAGTCGATCAACGACGTCGCGGCCTTCAACGATGCCGTGCTGCGCAGCCGGGAGATGTTCCCGCTGTCGTCCATCGGCATCGAGACCATGCCCAACGGACAGGTCGTCTACAACATGTTCGGTGCGTTGAGCTCCGACTCCAGCCTGACCAACGTCGTCACCGAGGTCAAAACCCTCGTCGACAACGTCCAGCGCGCCAGCGAAGCCTTCGAACGCTTCTTCATTTAATTCGCCGAATAGGAACCATCCAATGACTCAGTCCATCTGGAGCAAGTTGTTCACCGCACTGCGTGGCGGTGCCAACGAAGTCGGCGAATCGATCGTCGACCAACAGGCCCTGCGCATCCTCGACCAGGAAATTCGCGATGCCGACAGCGCGCTGGCCAACGCTAAGCGTGAGCTGGTCACCATCATGGCCAAGCACAAACTGGCGACCGATCGCGTCGGCGAATACAACGCCAAGATCAAGGACCTGGAAGCCAAGGCCCTGGCCGCGATCCAGGCCAACCGCGAAGACCTGGCGCTGGAGGTGGCCGAAGCCATTTCGACCCTGACCAACGAACTGGACGCCGAGCAGAAGCACGCGACCGAATTCGGTGGTTACGCGGACAACATGCGCAAAGACATCACCAAGGCCGAAAGCCGGATCAAAAGCCTGCGTCAGCAAGTGGACATGGCCAAGGCCCGCGAAAGCGTGCAGAAGGCACAGGTCAGTGCTTCGATCGCCAGCGGCGGCGCCAATGGCAAGCTGGAAACCGCTGTCGGTACGCTCAACCGCCTGCAGGCCAAGCAACAGCAACGTGCCGCTGAGCTGCAAGCTCAGGATGAACTGGCTGAGGCTTCCACTGGTTCGGACCTGGAGCGCAAGCTGCGCGATGCCGGCATCACGCCGAACGAAGGCAGCGCCAATGCGATCCTGGAACGCTTGAAGAAAAAATCGGCTGAGTGATCGGTTCGGCCTGATCAATCAAGGCAGGCCGAGCACAAAACCTGTGGCGAGGGGATTTATCCCCGCTGGGCTGCGAAGCGGCCCCAAAGCAGCGAACGCTACCTGACTGACACACCGAGGTGTCAGGTTTTAGGGCTGCTTCGCAACCCAGCGGGGATAAATCCCCTCGCCACAAGGACTGTGCCTGGCCTGCCTGCTCATCGGATTTATTGTCACCAAGGTACTTTTATCCAAGCCGCGCAACAGGTTTAATGCTGTCCGGCCACTACGCTCGAGCACTCAGGCGCCAGAGCGATTATCCCGCCAGGAACGAAGCCCCACGGAGTCAGGGACGAAATGTCGATTTTCCTTTTGTTGCGCACGTACGCGTCGTCCTTCTTCCATCGGTTCGGCTGGGCGGGCCTGGCCATTGCGTTGGGCGTGCACCTGTCCACGGCCTGGATCGGCCTGGTGCTGTTGGGCGAGCAACACCTCATCGCCGCCGCCACGTTTATCTACTTCTATCTCACCACCACGCTCACCGTCGGCTATGGCGATCTGTTGCCACAGACATCCGCCGGGCGAATTTTCGTGGCGACCTGGATCATGCTCGGGGGCATTGCCCTGTTGACGACGGTCATCGGCAAAACCACCAGCAGCGTCATCGATGTACGGAGAAAAGGCATGAAGGGCAAAGGCGATTTCACCGGTAAAGTCGGCCACACGGTTCTCATCGGTTGGGAGGGCGCCTCCAGCGAGCGGGTCATCGAATTGCTGCTGCAGGACGAAACGTCCAATGACAACCTGATCGTCATCTGCGATTGCGATCTCGAAGAAAACCCCATGCCTGGCAAGACCTCGTTCATCAAGGGCGACAGCCTGTCCTCCGTCGCGCTGTTGCAGCGTGCCGGCGTGCCGGGTGCCGAACGCGTGCTGGTACGAACCCATTCCGACGACCTGACCCTGGCCACCGTGCTGGCGGTCAATCAATTGGGGCCTGCCGGGCATGTGGTCGCACACTTCAATGACAGCGAAATCGCCGCCCTCGCCAGTGCCTATGCGCCGAGCCTGGAATGCACCTCCAGCATGGCCATCGAAATGCTGGTGCGTGCCTCCCAGGACCCGGGCTCGTCCGTGGTCATCAATGAATTGCTCTGCGTCGGCCAAGGCGCCACCCAGTACCTGATGAAGCTCCCCGAGGCGTTTGAAGCGACGTTCGGCGACCTCTATACCCGGATGAAAGAGCAGCACAACGCTACGCTGATCGGCTACCGCGCCCAGGGCGCCCGCCAGCCGTCGATCAACCCGCCCGGCGCCACCCGCGTCGTGGGCGGAGAACTCTTCTACATCGCCTCCACGCGTCTCAAGGAAATTTCCCATGGGGTGGTTTAAACAGTTGATGGGGCTTGAGGCCCCGAACGCGAACACGACAGCCAGCCATAACGCGCCCGTCACCGGGCCGCTGGGCCTGGCCTCCGGCAAGCAGGTCATGTTCGACTCCACGCTCAAGTTGCTGCTCGACGGCAACAGCGCCGTGGCCATCCCGGGCTCCCAACAGATCTGGAGCCTGGGCATCGTCGACCTCGGGCAGTCGAACTGGCTGTCGCGTTGCTACATGAACGACGAAGACTACTGGCTGCAAGTGCACACCAGCGGCGACATCGCCGGGCAGGTCGAGTCGGTGATCCTGTTCAACTACCTCAGCTACGTCACGATCAACAGCGAAGCGGAATTGCGGCGCCTGGCCGGCCCTGAAAGCCTGATCGGCCTGCCGACTTACACCCACGACGGCGTCGAGTACACCCGCGAATGGGGCACCGAGGCGGGCCAGACAGAGTTGGTGGGGATGAGCGAGCGCGTGAGCAACCCGGATGAGTCCTACAGCGTCGAGCACCGTTCGATGCTGTACGCCCGCGACACCGGCCTGACGGATCGCCGGGAGTTCCTGCTGTTCTCCGTCGAAGAGGACGCCGAAGGCACCGTCAGCCTGAGCACTTCGCTGGGTATTTCGCTGTACACCACTGACCTGAACACTCTTTGAATAAGGAAGAAGTCCATGCTTGAAGCGCTCTCCATTTCCCTGAACAAAGCCGCCGTGCTTGGCTTTGTCATGTACATCCTCGGCGCCGCCGTGCTGTTCGCGTTGTTCCAGTTCATCTACACCCGCGTCACGCCGCACAAGGAATTCGAACTGATCCGCTCGGGCAACGTGGCCGCGGCCATCGCCCTGGGCGGCGCCGTCATCGGTTTCGCCATCCCGGCCAGCAACGTGATCGCCTACTCGATCAGCATGCTGGACTTCGTCGTCTGGGCGGTGATCGCCGCTGTCGTTCAGTTGCTGGCGTTCCTGGTGACCAGCCTGGTGCTCAAGGGTGCTTCGGCGCGCATCAAGAACGGTGAAATCGCCGCCGGTATCTACATCGCTGCCGTGGCCATCAGCGTCGGCATGTTGAACGCCGCGTGCATGACGCCTTCCACCAACTGATTGCGCCACGGAGATCCCGATGAAACGAAGCAAGTACGTCCAGCTTTCGCTGGCCGCGTCGGTCGCCCTGGCGATATCCGGCTGCGGGCCAACGGAAAAAACCTACAAGTTGCAGAAGAAGTACAACTTCCAGTCCGTCCAGCAATGTGTCGATGAAAAGCTGCCGGTGGACATTTGCGCCGACGCCTACATGAGCGCCATGAGCGAGCATCGTCGCATCGCGCCGACGTACGCCAGCCAGGCCGATTGCGATGCCGACTTTGTTCCGGATTGGTGCCAGCAGGATTCGGCCGGCCAGTTCATCCCCAAGCTGGGTGGTTTCGAACTGAGCGCCGATGGCGAAGTTACGCAATCCCAGGTCGACGCCGCCCGCGCCCAGTTGCCGGCCTCGGAAGCGAACGTCGGTGGTTCAGGCTTCGGCAACCTGCTGACTGGCATGCTGATCGGCAACATGTTGAGCGGCAACCGCAACAGCTACTACTCCGAGCCGGTCTACCGCTACCGCGATGATCGCGGCAACTTCGGGTCTTCGACGCTCAGCCAGCGGGTTTCCAGCGGTTCGACCTTTACCCGGTCCAACCAGGCGCGGTACGGCAGCTATACCGACTCCATCAAGAGCAGCAAGGCGATGTCCGTCGCTTCGTCCACCTCTCGCGGTGGCTTTGGCAGCAAGTCCAGCGCCCGCAGCGGTTGGGGCGGTTCGAGCAGCTCCGGCGGTTGAGGAACCAGCGCCATGAAGAAGATCCATTGCGCAGAACGTCATGACTGGAAGCAGACGGCCGAGCAGCTCGGCTTTCTGTTCCACACCATCGACGACGAACCCTATTGGGACGAAAGCGCGTACTACCAGTTCACCCTCAAGCAGATCGAGGACGACCTGGAAGACCCGACCACCGAGATCCATGAGATGTGCATGGACCTCGTGGCCCGCGTGGTCCAGAGCGAAGAACTGCTGGAGCGCCTGAGCATTCCCGCGCCGTTCTTCGACCAGGTGCGCACTTCATGGCTGGAAGGCCACCCGCACCTGTATGGGCGCATGGATTTCTCCTACAACGGCACGGGCCCGGCCAAGCTGTTGGAGCTCAACTACGACACACCGACCAGCCTCTACGAGGCGGCGGCGTTCCAGTGGGGTTGGCTGGAGCAATGCATCGAGCGCGGCATGCTGCCGGCCCATGCCGACCAGTTCAACAGCATCGACACCAAGCTGCACCAGGCCTTTGCCCAGTTGCAGCTCAAAGAGCCGTTTTATTTCGCCTCGATGAAAGGCTCGGTGGAAGACAAGGGCACCACGGACTACTTGCGCCTGATCGCGGAAAAAGTCGGCATTGAATCGCGGCACATCGATATCGAAGACATCGGCCTCAACAGTGACGGGCGTTTTGTTGATCTGGAAGAGCGCTGGATTCCGCACCTGTTCAAGCTGCATGCCTGGGAGTTCATCTTCCACGAGCCGTTTGGTGAAGCGATTGCCCAGTGTGATACGCAGTTTTTCGAGCCGGCCTGGAAGTCCATCATCTCGAACAAAGGCATCCTGCCGCTGCTGTGGGAATTCAACAAAGGCCACCCGAACCTGCTCGCGGCCCACCTGGATACCGACACCAGCAAAGCGGTGCCCAAGGGCTGGGTGCGCAAGCCGTTCTTTTCCCGGGAAGGCGCCAACATCGAGCTGCAGACCGCTGATGGCCTGATCGTAAAAGAAGACGGCCCCTACACCGACGCGCCGTTCATCCTCCAGGAATTCGCGCCGCTGCCACGCTTTGACGACAGCTACACGCTGATCGGCTCATGGGTCATCGGCGACCAGGCCGCCGGCATTGGCGTGCGGGAAGACAACAGCCTGATCACCAAGGATTCCAGCCGGTTCCTGCCGCACCTGATCCTTGACTGATTACCCCCTCCACACCCAAACCCCTGTGGGAGCGAGCTTGCTCGCGATGGCGGTGGACCAATCAACATCGATGTTGACTGACCTGGCCCTATCGCGAGCAAGCTCGCTCCCACAGAGTCAGGCCGTCCACTGTTTTTTCAGGTCCACCAGTACCGCACCAGATGAAAGAAGATCGGCGCCGCGAAGCACACCGAATCCAACCGGTCGAGCATGCCGCCGTGGCCTTCGATCATGTGGCCCCAGTCCTTGACGCCGCGGTCGCGTTTGATCGCTGACATGACGATGCCGCCGGCAAACCCCAGCAGGTTGATCAGCAAGGCGATGAGGAACGACTGCCAGGGATTGAACGGCGTGATCCACCACAGCGCGCCACCGATCAGCGAGGCCAGGAAAATGCCGCCGACAAACCCTTCCACGGTTTTTGAGGGCGACAGGTTCGGCGCGATCTTGTGTTTGCCGAACAGCTTGCCGCAGACGTACTGCAACACATCCGAGAGCTGCACCACGATCACCAGGTACGCGATCAGCAACAGGTTGCGCCCTTCGAAACCGGCGATGTCCAGCGTCAGCAGAGCCGGGACGAAGGAGATGCAGAACACCGCAATCATCAAGCCCCATTGGACCTTGGAAGCGCGCTCCAGGAAGTGCGTGCTGTCGCCGCCCAGGGACGCCAGGATCGGCAGCAGCAGGAACACATACACCGGGATAAAGATCGAAAACAGCCCGTACCAGTCGTAGTAGATCAACAGGTATTGCAGCGGTAGCGCCAAGTAGAACGCCGCAACCAGGGCTGGATAATCACTGCGCCGGGTCGGGGTCAGGGTGAGGAATTCCCGCAGGGCATAGAACGACACCGCGTAGAACAACAGGATCACCGCCGCATTGCCGAGCCAGAACGCGATGCCGATCACCAGCACCATGATCCACCAGGCATTGATCCGGGCATTGAGGTTGTCGATAACCGAGTTCGGCGCGCCTTTGGTCCGCAGCCTGAGAATGAAACCGATCAACGAAGCCAGCACCAGAATGGCGCCGATCCCGCCAAACAACATCAGGGTATATCGATCCATGTCAGACGTGCTCCGGGGCCAGTGCCAGCAGCGCGGCGCGGCTGCGTTCAAGAAATTGCTCTTTGCTTTCACCTTCTTCGATGCACAGCGGCGCGCCGAAACTGGTGGTGCATAACAGCGGCAGCGGCAGGACACGGCCCTTGGGCATGACGCGGTTGAGGTTGGCGATCCACACCGGGATCACCTCGACCTCGGGGTGGTTTTTCATCAAGTGATAGATCCCGCTCTTGAAGGGCAACAGGCCTTCCTCCGGATTGCGCGTGCCTTCCGGAAAGATGATCAGCGAGTCGCCGTTTTCCAGCGCATCGAGCATCGGCTGCAATGGGCTGTAGGAAGGATCCTTGCGCTCACGGTCCACCAGCACGCCGTTGAACACCCGGTTGATGATGTAGCGACGCATCGGGCTGGTTTGCCAATAATCGGCCCCCGCCACCGGACGGGTGAGCTTGCGCAGCGCCGGCGGCAGCGAGGCCCAGAGCAACACGAAGTCACCGTGGCTGCTGTGGTTGGCGAAGTAGATCCGCTGCACCGGCGTCGGCGCGCAGCCGAGCCACAGGCTGCGAGCGCCCGTGACCATGCGAGCGGCGGAGGTGATGAGGTTGGCGACCACGGGTTCGAACATGAGGATTCCTTATCCTGAAAAGGCTAACCAGGGACTGGCCAGGATGAAGCCCAGCACCAAGACAACTTGTATGGCCAGCAACCGCGACTGCCGACGCAGCAGCAACAACGCACCGTGCCGGCGTTCGGTCCAGAGACGGCCGGCGCGTTCGGCCGGTTGCAGGCCCAGCGAGGTGAGGGCCTGGTCCAAGGTGTAGGTGCGTTCGGCCAGGGATTGGGTGCTGTCAGCCATGCGCTGAAACAGATCGGCATCGAATGCCACGCGCAGCGCCCAGTATTTTTCCAGCACGCCGAAGACGATCAGTGCGGCACTCAGCAGCAGCAACCACGGATCGATGACGCCCACCAGCCATTGGCCCAGTCCTACCAGCGCTGCCAGCAGCGTCAGCCCGGTGGAAAACTGGTCCAGCGAATGCCCTCGGCGCAACAGACTTGCCACGGTGTGGAGTTCCATATCAGTGATCATGGTCATTTCCCGGCGTTGTGGATAACTGTTCCAGCGCTCGACGGTGCGCCGCGTGCAAGACGATACGCGGTCGAGCGCGCTGGATTTGCACGATTGCCGCATCAACGTTCGCTGCCCGCCCACTGTGCAACAACCAGGCAACCACCGCGGTGGCGCTGCGTGAATAACCCAGGGCGCAGCAGACCAGCACCGGCCCGTGCTGGCGCAGGCTTTCGATGGCCTCTGCCGCTTTCAGGCATTGCTCGGCGGTCGGTGCGGTCAGGTCGAGCACCGGCAATGAGCGATAGGCGACCCCCGTGCTGTCCAGGGACAGTTCGGCGCAGAGGTCGAGCACCCCGGTAAACGCGCTGTCCTTCAGCTCCATCGGCGTGGGGATTCGCCCGAGCCAGACGCCATCCGCCACCTGATCCGGCTGCGGATGCTGGCGTGTCCACCAACGCGAATTGATCCACGCCGCCGCCAGATAAGGTGCCAGCAACCAACGCGCCGCCGGACTCAAGCGGCCGTCGGCACGCTTCTGGAAACCGTCGGCACCGAACAGCAGGTAATTCAACGCCACCATGAGCACCGCGACCGCCGGCCAGATCAGCCAGAGCCACGCGCCGCCCAAGGCAAACGCCGGGATGAACAGCGCCGCCGCGCCCAAGCCATAACGCAAGGCCAAGCGTCGGCGGGCAGGATCCGTCGCCAGACGTGCACTCAGCAGCGGACTCGGACGGTCCAGCGGCCACAGCCAGACACACAGCCAACCGGCCAGCGCGCCCGTGGGCAGGTCAATGAAGTGATGTTGATACGTGGTCAGCACCGACACGCCGATCAACGCGAACCAACCGTGCATCACCCAGCGCCAGAAGCCCTGCAGATGCCGCTGATAGCAGACCCACAGCACCACCAGTAACGCGATGTGCAGCGACGGCGCCTGGTTGAACGGCTTGTCGAAACCCGCCAGCACTTCGAACAACCAACCAAATACCCCGTCCATTTCCGGGCGGGGGAAGGTAAAGCGCAACGGCCAGAGCAAAAAGCAACTGACCGCAATCGCCTGGGCCGTGAGCAGGCGCAAGGCGTGGCGCTTGAGTTCTTCGCGACTGGTGGGCAACAGCAAGGACAGGCCGTACAGCAGATCAATCGACCAGTACGGCACGATGGTCCAGGCCATGAACGGCATGTGGCTTTCCCAGGCGAACACCAGCGTGCCGACGTCGTCACGCTGGGACGTGACCCAGGTGGCGAAGCCGTAAGTGGTGAAGAACAGCGGCGCCAGCAACAGCAGCCACAGCACCGCCGGTTTCAGCAGTGCGGGTTCGCGGGCTGGAGCGATGACGGCGCTCATTACTGCACTCGCTGAGCCAGCGAAACGCTGAAAATGCCCCATTCATCGACACGTAGGGTGATCTTGCGGAAGCCCGCCGCCTCAACCAATTGATCCATCTCCGCCTGCGTACGCCGACGCATCACCCAGGCTTGCCCTGCGCGGTGGCTGGTGAGGGCGCGGGCGATCAGTTCCAGTTGCGGGTGCCACGGCTGGCCGGTGTAGACCAGGAAACCGCCAGGCTCCACGGCTTCGGCCAGGCCAGCGAGGGAACCACCGACCAGTTGGTTGTCGGCAAACAGCTCGTACAGGCCCGACACCACGGCGAGGGTTGGTTTCGGCTCCAGCACCGCCAGATCCTGGCGGTCGAAGGCATCGCCTTTGACGAATCGGGCGATGTCGCCCAAGCCTTTTTCCACGATCAGCGCACTGCCGTCGCGCACGTTGATGTCGCTGTAGTCGCGCAGCAGAATCGACTCGGGCAACGGGCTGACGCCTTGCAGCGCTTCGAGAATGTAGCGGCCATGGCCGGCGGCGATGTCGACGATGCGCACCTCGCGGTCTTGGGCGCGCAACTCGGCCATCGCCAGGCGCAGCAATTCCTCGACGTTCAGCTTGCGCTGGCGAATGCCGCGCCAGCCGATGGAGTTCAGGTAGTTCTGGTCGATCATCTTGCCCAGCGCCGAGGTGCCGGTGGGGCGGTTGCGGTAGACGTAGTCCAGGGTGCTGCCGGAGTCGAACCCGGTGTCGAAGCCCAACTTCACCCCGGCCGACAATTTGCTGCCAAAACGCATGCTGGCGCGGGTCATGCGCCAGTAGAGGTCGCGCAGCGAGTTGTGCGGCAGCGGCGTGGCCAGGGTTTCGGCTTCGGCGCAGGTCGCGCCCAGGCGATCGGCGTCGAGCAGGGAAGGGCGGTCCAGCGGACGGGCAAAGTTCTGCAGGATGAAGCGGCGGGCACTGGCAACGGCCGGCGCTCGATTCTTCTCGCCGAGGGTGTCGTGGAAGAAACCCGGCAGGATGTGCTTCTCTTTGTGCAGGCTGCCCAGGCGCTCGAAGAACTGCTCCTGGGGTTTGCGGTGCACCACGAAGTCCGAGCCGGAGATCAACAGTTGCGTCGGCACCTGGATCGCCTGGGCATCGGCCACCACGCGGTCGGCGGCTTCGTACAGGCCCAGCAGCACGTTCACCGAAATGGCCTTGGTGATCAACGGATCGCTGTCGTAGGACGCCACGCGCTCCGGGTCATGGCTGAGGAATTTCGCCTTGACGTAGCTGTTGACGAAGAAATTGCCACGCAACTTGCGCATCAGCGCCAGGCCCGGACGGGCGAAGGGTACGTAGAGCTTGACCTTGAACGCCGGCGACGCCAGCACCAGCGAGCGAATGCGCGGCGCGTAGTCGTGGACCCAGGTGGACGCGATCACCGCGCCGACGCTTTGTGCGACCACGGCGATGTTCGCTTCGTCGATCTGATGCGCCGCGCCGATGTGATCGCAGAAGGTCTGCACATCCCGCGCACTGGTGGCAAAACTCGGGCTGTCGCCCCGTTCGCCAGGCGACTGGCCATGGCCGCGCGCGTCCCAGGCAAAGAAGTCGAACCCGGGCAGGTCCAGTTCATCCACCAGGTGCGCAATGCGCCCGGAGTGTTCATGGCCACGATGAAACAACAACACAGCCTGGCGGGGTTCACCCACCGCCGCGTCGACAGCCGGCCAGTGCCGGTAGAACAACTCTACGCCGTCAAAGGTAGTGAACGTCAGTTCCTGGGCTTCGCGCATTGCAAGTTCCTTTATGCTGAGGGAGCGTTTTCCTTCACTTGGCCCAGGCCATGACGGACCCGATTGACCAAGGTATAAACCAGCAGGGCGGCAACCACCGCCATCACACCATCTACCCAGAGCGCCCCGAGCCAACCCAGGGCAATGCCGGTCGCCAGCACGCCCAACACAAAGGCGCGATCACTCTTGCCCATCGGCCCGTCATACCGCCGCGAAGCTCCCACCATCGCCCCCAGCACGCCGGCGTATTCGCTGAACAACGCCAACAGCGTGACCAACAACACGAGCAACAGACTGGTATCGGCAAACAGGGCAAAAGGCAGGATCAGGGCAGCGTCGGCGATGATATCGCATAGCTCATTGAGGTAGGCGCCCAGATGCGATTGCTGGCCAAACTCACGCGCCAACATGCCGTCCACGGCATTCAACGCCATGCGCAGGAACATCCAGATCGGCACCAGGACGAAGATCCACGGATGGTTGGCAAACCAGGCGATGACCGCGCCGACCAATACCGAAACGATGCCGGCGAGCACCGTGACCTGGTTGGCGGTGACACCGTTGTTGTAGAGGCGTTGAACCATGGGGCGCAGCAGGTTTTGAAAGGCGGGCTTGAGTTGGTAGATGGAGGGCATCGGGGTGAGATCTCGGCCGGTTGCGGGGCTGGGCTTATACAGGTGCGAGATTACGATAGGTTGAGGGGTTGCAGGCGGGTATTTCTTGAGAATGAGTGCGGGTAGGCATCTATTCGCGTATTTATCTGCGCAAGACGCCTAGGAAACTGAAAAAAAGCTGACCCTGTGGCGAGGGAGCTTGCTCCCGCTGGGCTGCGCAGCAGCCCCAAAGCCTTTCAACGCGGTGACCGGGTAGGTTTACGACTGCTGCGCAGCCGAGCGGGAGCAAGCTCCCTCGCCACAATACCGACCTCACCAAAATTCCCCTGTGGGAGCGAGCTTGCTCGCGATGGCGATACGGCAAACAAATAGATCTTCAGCTTTACCACCCAAACAAATAAACAAGGAGTGTTTCAAATGCTGCAAATGGATTGGCTCACTAACCACATGGATAAAAGCGACCAGATGGCCGAGTGGCTCCATCGGGAATTCAGTTATGAATTTGCCCAGCAATCCCTCGCCAGTTGGCAGCAGGAATTCGCTGCGGGGCAGCACGATGGCCGTTGGAAGTGCCTGATCGCCATGGAACACGACCAGTTGCTCGGCGGCGCTTCACTGGCCAGCCACGACCTGCCTGACCAGCCAGAGCTGGGCCCGTGGCTGGCGTGTGTATTCATCACCCCAGAGGCTCGACGCAGAGGGCTTGCAGCGCAGTTGATCGAAGGCATCTGCAGTCATGCGCGAGAGGCTGGAATCATCACCTTGTTCCTGCACACCCACAGCCAACGTGACTATTACGCCAAGCTGGGTTGGGACGTGCTGGAGCGTTTTGAGGCTTGGGGGAAAGAGCAATGGCTGATGGCGCGGTGTTTATAGTCATCGGCGGGTTTTCCACGCCAAGCGTCTAAATTTAGCGAATCGCCCTACATCCATTCCCTCTTTTCCTGACTTATTTCTCTCGCCATCGCAGGCAGAGTCTCGCGCCCACTCCTGCGCCGCGAGCTGCCTGCATGAAGTTCCCTGACAAGATCCCGTCATTAACCGGCGCCATCGGTTCGCTGGTCTTGGCCGCCATGAACTCGCCCGATGTCGAGGAAGTACTGCAGGACTTTCGCCGCTGCCTGGGCGACTACGACAGTTGGGCGGAAAGATTCTGGACCAATCGGACGCTGGACATTAAGCAGGTGTTTAAAGTTGGCCAGGAGGTGTCGCTCGCACCCGCGAAGGACGATGGCAAGCAGGTCAGCGCCGTGGTGGCGAGGTGTCCGGCACAAGGCCCGCTGACGCTGGTGCACATGTTCCAAGCCTCGCGTTTCGTGCCGATCGGCGACTCACCAGTGGTGTTGGAACCGATCACTAAAGACGAGTGGGGGAAGGAAATCTTTGGCGATCCGATCCCTCATGTCATTGGCCCCAGCGGCATTTTGGAAATATCCGAATGCGACCGCGGCCAGCGTTACCGCATCAGTTTCTTTCCAAATATCACGAGCGATCATGTCGAGGCGCTATACGCGTCCTACCAGCGCGAGATCGTCGAGCTCGAAGGTTGGCTGAAAGCGGAATGGAACGAGTTTCAACCGTTGTGGAAGGCGTCTTCCGAGAGCGGTTTTGTAAAGCGCTTCAACGCATTGCAGGACGCCCAGCTACGTGGCTTTGAAAACGCCCTGTTTGGGCTATGGGACGACGTAAAACAGGTCTTCGATCTGTTGGCGGATCTACAGGCCAACAGTGAAAAACTGCTGGAATACCTCACCGAGACTGAGCTTGAGCAACTGCTGAAAGCCTCATCGGAGGCAATTGCCAAAGGCCTGATGATCCTCAGCGACGAGCCCTTGCTCTTCGTCTACACCGCGGCGTTCATCGGTTGGCTGCGGATGCTGCCGCCGCAGTACCTGGCCGAACTCCTGGGGGAAATGCGCGCCTCGATTTTGATCAACTTCCTCTTGGCGCGTGTGACCGGTGGGCTGGGCGTTGGGCTTCGTATGAGCGGCAAAGTGTTGCGCCATGTCCGCTCGGAACGCGCCCGCGAGTGGTTGCAGGCATCGAGCCAGCGTTTGGGCCAACTTGGCGGCGACAGCCTCAACAAACATGCCGATGTACTGAAGCCAGTAGTAATCGCCGGTCAAGGACCGTCGGTGGGGCCGGCGCCTGTCAGACCGTTACAGATCGCCACTGGGGATTCCGCGCCGCTATCGGTCAGCAACCCGGCTCCGATCGTGCGGGAAAAATCCCAGGCATCTACGCGACTGAGTAAATACGAACCCCACGACGACGCCCCCACCCAATCGAAAAACCCCAACGGCGACCCCGCCGACACCGCGTCCCAGACCCAGACCAGCGGCTGCCCGGTGTCGATGGTCACCGGCGAAGAACTGCTGACCCTCGACGATGGCACCCTCGATGGCCGCTTGCCGTTCGTCTTCACCCGTTTGTACCGCACCAGCGCCGCCGACCTGGACGTCGGCCTCGGCCGCGGTTGGAGCCATGCCCTGGCCCATCGCTTGGAACTCAAGGGCGAGCAGGTCACCTGGGTCGACCAGGAAAACCGCCGCACGACCTTTCCGCTGCCCAGCGCCCAGCGTCCGGCGATTCACAACAGCCTGGCCCGCGCGGCGATCTACCTGGGGGCCGAGGCGGACGAACTGATCGTTGCCCAACCCGGCGAAAACGCTCCATTCCTGCACTTTCGCGACGGCCACCTGAGCGCCCTCAGCGACCGCTACGACAACCGCCTGACCCTCCAGCGCAACATCCATGGCGACATCTGCCGCCTGGACAACGGCGCCGGGCGCGCCCTGCGCCTGCGTTACGAGCAGCGCCACCTGATCGCCGTCGATTACCAGAGCTTCCATCCCGCTATCACCCTCGACGAAGCCTGGCGGACCGAACAGACGCTGGTGTCCTACCGCTACGACGGACGTTTGCGACTGATCGAAGCGACCAATGCCGCCGGTGAAAGCGAACGCTACGACTACGACGACCAGCACGTCATCCTCCAGCGGCAACTGGCCGGTGGAGCGAGTTTTTATTGGGAGTGGCAAGGCCTCGGGCCGGCGTCTCGCTGCGTACGGCATTGGGCCTCGTTTGCACAGATGGACAGCCGCTACACCTGGGGCGAAGACGGCAGCGTCACGGTCCGGCACCTGGATGGCAGCCAGGAGGTGTATGTCCACGACGACCGGGCGCGGCTGGTGCGCAAGGTCGAGCCCGACGGCGGCGAGCACCTCAAGGCCTACGACGAACAAGGTCGCTTGATCGCCGAGCAGGACCCGCTGGGCGCCGTGACCGAATACCGCTACGACGACGTCGGACGGCTGGTGGCGTTGCTTCCCCCGGACGAAACGCCGACGTCCTACGAATACCGCAACGGTTTCCTGCACACCCGTGCGCGCGGCAAGGCCGTGTGGAGCTACCGGCGCAATGCCCGCGGCGACGTGATCGTCCTCATCGACCCGGACGGCCGGCGCACGGAATATGCCTACGACGTCCACGGACAACTGCTGGCGACGTATGACCCGGATGGCGCTGAACATCGCTTCACCTGGAGTCGCCTGGGCCAACTGACCGAAGAGATCCTGCCCGACGGCAGTCGCCGGTGTTTTTCCTACGACGCCCTGGGACGTTTGCTCAGCCGCCAGGACGAACACGGCGCGCTCACGCACTACCAATGGGACGCCGTCGGCCGCCTGCTGCAGGTGACCTTGCCTAACGGTGCCACCCGAACCTGGCGCTACAACGCCTACGGCAAGGTCACCGCCGAGTGCGATGAACAAGGGCGGGTCACCCGCTACGAATACGCCGACGACCTGCACCTGGTCAGCCGCCGCCTGAACCCCGACGGCAGCGAGCTGAAGTACCGCTACGACTCGGCGCGGCTGTTGCTGACCGAGATCGAAAACGAATCCGGCGAAAAGTATCAGCTGGACTACACGCCCAACGGCTTGATCCGACAGCAAGTCGGCTTCGACGGCCAACGCACCGCCTACGCCTATGACCTCAATGGCCACCTGCTGGAAAAAACCGAGCACGGCGAGGACGGTTCGCAACGGCTCACCCAGTACCGGCGCGACGCGGCCGGGCGGCTGCGGGTCAAGACCTTGCCCGACGGCCAGGCCATCGAGTACCGCTACGACGAACTGGGCCGGCTGGTCCACGTCAACGACGGCAGCAATCATCCGCTGGCCTTCGAATACGACGCCCAGGATCGGCTGGTCTGCGAGCACCAGGGCTGGGGCACCCTGCGTTATCGCTACGACGCTTGCGGACGCCTCAATCACCTGCGCCTGCCGGACGACAGCCAACTCGACTACCACCATGCCCCGGGCGGCGTACTGACCGCCATCGACCTCAACGGCTCGCGCCTGACCGAACACCGCTTTGTCGGCGGTCGCGAACGGCAACGTCAGCAAGGCCGGCTGCTCAGTGACTACACGTACGACGAACAGGGCCGCCTCAAGGCCCACACCGTATGGCAGAACCAACAGCAGCAACTGTTCTGGCGCGATTATGCCTACAGCGCCAAGGGCAACTTGCAGAACCTTTCCGACAACCGAAACCGCCGCAGCTACCAGTACGACCCGCTGGATCGCCTGACCCGCATCGACTTTTCCCACAGCGAACCGCCGGAACACTTCTGCCACGACCCGGCCGGCAACCTGATGATGCAGGACCGCCCCGGCCCGACCACCCTCAAGGGCAACCGCCTGCTGAAGGAGGGCGACCGCCACTACGACTACGACGCCTTCGGCAACCTGATCCGCGAACGCCGCGGCCAGGCCCTGGTCAGCACCTACCGCTACGACAGCCAGCACCACCTGATCGCCGTCACCACGGCGGATGGGCGTGAAACGTCCTACCGCTACGACGCCTTTGGCCGACGCATCAGCAAGACCGTGGATGGCCTGACCACGGAGTTTTTCTGGCAGGGCGACCAGGTCGTCGCCGAAAACAGCCCGCGCCACCACCGCAGCTACGTCTACGAACCCGGCACCTTCCGCCCACTGGCGATGCTTGATGGCGAAGGCCCGGAAAAAGCCACGCCGTTCTACTACCACCTCGACCACCTGGGCACGCCCCAGGAACTGACCGACCCCACCGGCCAGATCGTCTGGTCGGCGCGCTACAACGGCTACGGCAAACTCACCGAACTCCAGCACGGCGACGGCGAACAGATTGAGCAACCGTTGCGCTTCCAAGGCCAATACTTCGACCCCGAAAGCGGCCTGCACTACAACCGGCACCGCTACTACAATCCCGAGACTGGCCGCTATTTGACGCCTGACCCGAGCAAGTTGGCGGGTGGGCTAAATGGGTACCGGTACACCCTGAACCCGACGGGGTGGGTGGATCCGTTGGGGTTGGTGGATTGTCCGGGGAAGGGTGGGTGTAGGTCGGCGGTTGGGGAGCAGGATCCGGCGGTTAAGGTTGGGGTGGATGAGGGGGAGTCGAAGCTCCCTCAAGCCAAGCCAAAAGATATCTATACCTATCGAGGTGACTCACGAGAGCCTTGGGAAATATTTGAGGCAGGATTCGAACCGTTAGGATTTAGTACCGATCTATTTTTGCATGCTAAAGATAATCGAAGTCCACCTAGTATTTATGTAAGTACAACTACTTCAAAGGCAGAGGCAATAAAGTTCGCAACTGGTTTTGGGCTTGAGTCAGGATATGTGTACGTGTTGAAAAATGTGCCGGGTATTGATGTGAATAAAAAACTGGGTTTGATGTCACCGCATAAAAAGGAAGTTGAAATAGCTGTGCCTGGAGGGGTTGATAGGAAAGATATAGTAGGGGCAACGCCAGTGAATGAAGATGGATCCTATGTAGGATACTCAATCCCCAATTTTGACAGGTGATGATATGGCTTCTAAAGAGGTGGTAATTGAAATTGATGGCGTCCTTAAAAAAGCGATTTTTAAGTGTGATCGAAAAATTATGGCGATGACCGTAACGATGCCAGATGGAATAGAAAGAAGTTACACGGCGGCGGATTTGTATTTGTGCCTAGGGATGGTTCGGAAAGATTTTCCGGATGTGAGTTTTTTATGCAAGGGAGCCAAAATCAATGTGCATCCCTCGCGAATGTCTTCGCAAATGGCTGGCGGTGTAGTTGCTTATGAAGTCCGTTGGGGAGAGACAGCGGATGAAAGTGACATAGTCAATATTTTTGATTATGAAGATAAGGATTTAACCAACGATATTGCAGAGCAGGTTGAATACCATCGACGGTGGTTGCAATCGTTTAACGCTGGTCCTTGATCGTTCCCACGCTCCCGCGTGGGAATGCATCCCGTGACGCTCTGCGTCACATCCAGAAGCGGAACGCGGAGCGTCCCTGGCGACATTCCCACGCAGGAGCGTGGGAACGATCGATAACCTGTGGCGAGGGAGCTTGCTCCCGCTGGGCCGTGGTAGGAGCTGCCGAAGGCTGCGATCTTTTGATCCTGATCTTTCGCTTGATACTCAACTGGCTTTGGAAAGATCGCAGCCTCGCTTCGCTCGGCAGCTCCTACGGCGCAGCCGAGCGGGAGCAAGCTCCCTCGCCACGATGATTCACACAGCCTTTAAGTCAACGGTCGCCTGTAGAACAGGCGCTCACGCATTCCCGATGCCACCACAACTCCACTGTGGGAGCGAGCTTGCTCGCGATAACGGAGTGTCAGCCACTATCAATGTAACTGACCCGACGCCATCGCGAGCAAGCTCGCTCCCACAGGTTTATCAGTGACTTGCAGGTTGCTGCTTCGCCCCCAGCCATTAAAAAAACCACCCCTTTGGCACCGATAACATCGTTTCTCGGGCGCGCGGCTTTTCCCTATATTGGCCCTCAGATCCGGTGGATGGCTCAACGTCCACCCCCTCAGTGTGAGTAGCCTCAATGAACAATAAACCTGACAGCACAGGGCTTGATAATGCCGGCGCGGGAACCCGGGCGGTTTGGGGTGGGGAGCAAGTCAGGCACCCCTACAACGCCACGCAAACCCCCATCGTGGCCAGTGCCGCGTACGGTTACGACGACATCGACGTCTGGTACGACGTTGCGCTGGGCAAGGCCCCCGGTTTTATCTACAGCCGCATGAGCAACCCGACCGTCGAGACCCTCGAAGCCAAGATCCGCGAACTGGAAATGGCCGAGTCCGCCGTGGCCTTCAGCAGTGGCATGGCGGCGATCAGCAGTGTGCTCTACACCTTCCTGGCCCATGGCGATCGCGTGGTGTCGACCAAGGACAGTTACGGCGGCACCAACAAGATTTTCGAAGAGTTCCTGCCGCGCACCGGCGTGGCTGTGACCTTGTGCGAGACCTTCGATCACGACGACCTCGAGCGTGAAATCGCCAAGGGTTGCCGGGTGCTGTACCTGGAAACCCCCACCAACCCGACCCTGAAGATCCTCGACATCCCGCGCCTGGTGGCGGCGGCCAAGCGTGTTGGCGCCGTGGTGGTGGCCGATAACACCTTCGCCACGCCGCTGAACCAGAGCCCGCTGGCCCTGGGAGTGGACGTGGTGATTCATAGCGCGACCAAGTTCCTCAGCGGCCATGGCGATGTGCTCGGTGGCCTGGTGTGTGGCAGCGAAGCCTTGATGGCCCAGGTGCGGCATTACCGGGAAATCAACGGCGCGAGCCTCGACCCGTTCTCGGCCTACCTGATCATCCGTGGCATGAAGACCCTGGCGCTGCGCATGCGTCAGCAACAACACAGCGCCCGGGCCCTGGCCGAATTCCTCTGCACCGAACCGCTGGTGGAGGCGGTCAATTACCCGGGCTTGCCGAGTCACCCGAACCACGCCGTGGCCTGCGCGCAGATGTCCGGCTTCGGCGCCATCGTCAGTTTTGTCCTGGTCGGCGGCATGGACACGGTCAAGCTGCTGCTGCCACGCCTGCGCTTCGCCCATTGCGCCGGCAACCTGGGCGCGGTGGAAACCATCTACGGCCCGGCCCGCACCACCAGCCATGTCGAGAACACCTTGGAAGAGCGCCTGGCCCTGGGCATCTCCGAAGGCCTGGTGCGGGTTTCGGTCGGCATCGAAGACACGGACGATCTATTGGACGATCTGAAACAGGCCTTCGCCTTCGTCAAAAAGACCCTCAATCCGCAGCTCAATGAAGTCCACATCGAGACCGCAAACTGAAGTTTGAAAGTTGGTACCCCATAACAAGGCTGTGAATGGGGCGTTCATGAATAGGAATAATAATAAAAGCTCAGTGGCGCTTGTCTGACTCGCGCAGACGTAGATGCGCGCCCTGACATTTCATGAGAACAACCATGTCCATAACAGAACAACAAACGAGTACGCGGGCCGGCTTCAAGCAGGAAATGCAGACGCGCCATATCGTCATGCTGGCCTTGGGCGGCGTGATCGGCACCGGGCTGTTCCTGACCTCCGGCTACACCGTTAACCAGGCCGGCCCGATGGGGGCGGTGATCGCCTACATCATTGGCGCGCTCATGGTCTACATGGTGATGATGTGCCTCGGTGAGCTGGCGGTGCAGATGCCCGAAACCGGTTCGTTCAGCACCTACGCCACGCGCTTTCTCGGGCCGGGTACCGGTTACACCGTGGCCTGGTTGTATTGGCTGACGTGGACGGTGGCCATCGGTTCCGAATTCACCGCCGCCGGCATCCTCATGACCCGATGGTTCCCCGACACGCCGGTGTGGATCTGGAGCGCGCTGTTCGCCGGCGTGGTGTTCCTCACCAACGTGGTGTCGGTGCGTTTGTTCGCCGAGACCGAGTTCTGGCTGTCGTTGATCAAAGTGCTGACCGTGGTGGTGTTCCTGCTGATCGGCGGTGGCGCGATTCTCGGCCTGTTGAACATTGATCAGGCCCACAGCATCGGCTTGAGCAACTTCACCCGCGAGGGACTGTTTCCTACCGGCTTCATGCCCATCGCGATGACGCTGCTGGCGGTGTCCTTCGCGTTCTCCGGCACCGAACTGATCGGCATCGCCGCCGGTGAAACCAAGGACCCGCAACGCAATGTGCCACGCGCCATCCGCACCACGGTGCTGCGCCTGGCGGTGTTTTTCGTCGGGACCATTTTTGTCCTCGCGACGCTGCTGCCCCGCGAGCAAGCCGGTCTGGTGGAGAGCCCATTCGTCACCGTGTTCACCTACATCGGCATTCCGTACTCCGCCGACATCATGAACTTCGTGATCATCACCGCCCTGTTGTCGGCGGCCAACTCCGGGTTGTACGCCGCCTCGCGGATGCTCTGGACCCTCAGCGACCAAGGCCACCTGCCCAAGCAGTTCTCGGCCCTGACCCGCATGGGCACGCCGCTCAACGCGATCATCGTCAGCATGGCCGGCGGCGCGGCGTCGTTGCTCAGCAGCGTGTTTGCCGCCGACACCATCTACCTGGCGCTGGTGTCGATTTCCGGCCTGGCCGTGGTGGTGGTGTGGATGAGCATCGCCGCAAGCCAGATCGCTTTCCGCCGTCACTATGTGGCCAACGGCGGCGACATTCGCCACCTCAAGTTCCGCGTTCGCGGTTATCCGTGGGTGCCGCTGGGGGCGCTGGTGTGCTGCAGCCTGGCGTGCATCGGGATCGCTTTCGACCCTGAGCAGCGGGTGGCGCTGTACTTCGGCTTGCCGTTCATCGCCTGGTGTTACTTCGTGTATTACATTACCCGCAAAAGCCGCGAGCGACGCTTGTCGGTTGCCCTCGTGGCACAACCGTCCGACGCTTTCTAAGGCGCGTCGACGGGGCGGGCAAACGTGCCCGGTGCGTGGGGGTTAACGAGGTAAGACCATGAAGCAAAAAACGTTGCCCCCGTTGAACTGGCTGCGGGCGTTTGAAGTGTCCGCCCGCTGCCTGAACTTCACCCACGCCGCCGACGAATTATTCTTGACCCAGGGCGCGGTCAGCCAGCAGATCCGCCAATTGGAAAGTCACCTGGGCGTGGCGCTGTTCAAGCGCTTGCCCCGCGGCCTGGGTCTGACCGAGGAAGGCCAGGCCTACCTGCCGGTGGTACAGGACGCAATCACGCGACTGGCAGTGGGCACCAACGAAATTTTTGGCCAGCACAAACGCCGGCCAATCAAGGTGCGCGGCAGCCTGGCGTTTTTCGTGCACTGGCTGGCACCGAAACTGGTGGATTTTCGCCAGGCCCATCCCCACGTCGACATTCGCTACATCAGCAACATCTGGGTCAAGGAACTCGATGGCGAAGACGACATGGAAATTCGCTGGGGCCACGGCCAATGGCCCGGCCTGGTGTCGCAGCGCCTGACCTGGGACACCTTGTTCCCGGTGTGCTCGCCGGCCTTGATGGCGACGCTGAAAGTGCCGGCGGACGTGGCCAAGCATCCGTTGCTGCACGTGCTGGGCTACGAAGAGGGCTGGGGCTACTGGCTGAAAATGGTCGGTGCCGACTCGGTGGATTCCTCGACCGGCATGCAGTTCGACACGCTGGTCTGCACCCTGCGCATGGCTGAACTGGGGCAGGGCATCGCCCTGGCCCGGTCGTCGATGGTGAGTGACATGCTCGGCGACGGACGCCTGGTCGAACCCTTCGCCCAGCGCATCGAAGCCAGCGAATCGTTTTACCTGGTGCGCAGTTCCGGGGCTGAGCAGCACCCGGACGCGGCGCGGTTTTCCACCTGGCTGGTGGAGCAGGCGCATCGCTTTAAATGAACTGTTTTACGGAGTTGACCATGCGCTATGTGAGTACCCGAAATTCCGCCGTACAGGTCGATTTCGAAAAAGTCGTGCTGTCGGCCATCGCCGAGGATGGCGGCCTGTTTGTCCCCGTCACATTGCCGCACTTCGAACCCCAGGACATCGCCAACTGGTCGACCTTGTCCTACGACGAACTGGCCTATCGAGTAATGCGTCCGTTTGTGGGCGAGGCGATCCCCGAGGCTGACTTCAAGCGGGTGCTCAAGGAGGCCGGCAGCCAGTTCAGCCATCGCTCGCTGGCGCCGTTGCATCAGGTGGATCGCAATGAATGGGTCCTGGAATTGTTCCATGGGCCGACCCGCTCCTCGAAGGATTTTGCCGCGCAACTGCAGGCGCGGTTGGTGCAGTATTTCCTGCGCAAACGCGGGCGTCGCGCCGTGGTGATCGGCGTCACCAACGGCGACACCGGCCTGGCCGCCATCGAGGCTTTCAAACACTGCGACGAGACCGACGTGGTGGTGATTTATCCCGAGGCCGGCGTACCGCAAGACCAGCTTCAAGACCTGCAAGCGACGGCGCATCCGCGGGTTCATCAAGTGGCCGTCGATGGCAGTTTCGATGAATGCCAGACCTTGGTCAGCCAACTGTTCCGCCAGCATGAGGCGATCAGTTTCAACTCCAGCAACTGGGTCAGCGTCATGGCGCAGTTGGTGTTTTATTTCCACGCGGTGCTGCAACTGGGTGGCGGTCAGCGGCCCATCGGCTTCAGTGTGCCGGCGGCGAGTTTTGCCGAAGTCTATGCCGGCTACATCGCGCAGAAGATGGGCTTGCCGATCACGCAGATGATCGTCGCCACCAATCAGAATGACGCGCTGCATCAGTTCTTTTTGAAGAACCACTACTCGCGATTGCGCGCCAGCAAGACCCTGTCGCCGGCCATGGATTTGTCGATCTTTTCCAACCTGGAACGGTTTCTCTGGGAGCTCTATGGGCACGACGACCAGGCCGTGAGCGCGCTGATGCACACCTTCGAAACCCAGGGTGAAATGACCATCGCCAACGAGTTCTGGTTGCAGGCGCGGATGATCATCGACTCGTACGCGGTCAGCGATGAACAGACGCTGGAGGAAATTACGTCGCTGTATCGCGACACTGGTTACGTCATCGACCCACACACCGCCACCGGCGTGCTCGCGGCGCGCTTGTACCGGCGCAGCCTGGTGGCGCCGATGGTGACCTTGGGCGAGATATCGCCGGTCAAATCGGCGGTGTTGCTTGGTGAGTTGGGGATCCACATTGCGGCGCAACAACGCCCGGTTTCCGAGCATGGCCCGGCGCAGATTCGTCGCATCCAGCCGGACGACCTCGGTGCCCTCCATCAACTGCTCGGCGCCCTATAACTGGAGGCCCCATGAAGCGAATGCTCGATCCCCTCGACGAACGCATCATCGCCGAACTGCGCCTCAACGCCCGCGCCGCCCACGCTGAACTGGCGGCCAAGGTCAACCTCTCGCGCAACGCCGTACGCCAACGCATCGAACGCCTCGAACGCGACGGCGCGATCCAGGGCTACACGGTGCGCACCGGCGAGGGCGCGCACGCGTCGTCAAACATCAACGCGGTGATCTTCGTCTACCGCTACGACCGCATGCGCGGCGCCGAGGTATTGCAAGCGTTGCAGGCCATGCCGGAAGTGCTGCAGTGCGATGTGATGAGCGGCGAGTTTGATCTGATGCTGCGGGTCGGTGCGGCGAACCCGGAACGGGTGCACAAGGTGTGGAAAGAGATCTCGGCGTTGCCGGGGGTGGAGAACACCGTGACGTCGTTTGTGTTGTCGTCGGTGGTCTGAAGCCTCACCACTGGACCCTAGGCGCAGAACTACCTGTGGCGAGGGGATTTATCCCCGCTGGGCTGCGCAGCAGACCCAACCAGGTCGACCTCAATCAACCTGACCCACCGCGCTGGATGATCTGGGGCCGCTTCGCAGCCCAGCGGGGATAAATCCCCTCGCCACAAATGGACCTCACCAATCTGAGATATGAGTCGGGTTTTTCCCTACCCACCACTTTGCCCCCCCCCTGGTCAAAACGCCCAAAAAATAGAGCAAATTGCCATATTTCACTGCCACCCCCACCCCCCTAACCTAGATCCCAACAACCTCATCACCCGGATCAAGGACATAACAAAAATGACTGAATACAAACTGGCGCTGGTCGGCTTCGGCGGTGTGAACCGGGCATTGGCTCAACTGATTGCCGAGCGCAACCAGCAGTGGAAAACCGAACTCGGCTTCACCCTGAAAATCGTCGGCGTGACCGACCTGTTTCTCGGTTCGGTGATGGACCGTCACGGCCTCGACGCCGCATTGCTGGCCAAACTGCCAACCACCAAAGGCGCCATGGCCCAACTGCCCGGCGGCACCGTCGATGCCCTCAATGAAGCGGTGATCAAAGACTGCGGCGCCGACATCATCGCCGAAGCCACCTTCACCAATCCGGTGGACGGCGA
Source organism: Pseudomonas sp. Lb2C2 (assembly GCF_052112205.1). NCBI lineage: Bacteria > Pseudomonadati > Pseudomonadota > Gammaproteobacteria > Pseudomonadales > Pseudomonadaceae > Pseudomonas > Pseudomonas sp. Lb2C2. The sequence goes on from NZ_JAUTYW010000010.1 coordinate 121,245, forward strand.
GCCTGCCACCTCGTTCTGCCGCTGGGCCCTGGAGCGCGGCAAGCACGTGGTCACCACCAACAAAGGCCCCATCGCCCTGCACGGCGCCGAACTCAAAGCCCTGGCCCAGCGCAACAACGTCGCATTCGAATACGAAGGTTCGGTCATGAGCGGCACCCCCGTCATTCGCCTCGCCAAACAGTCCCTCGCCGGCAGCTCGATCACCGGTTTTGAAGGCATCCTCAACGGCACCTCCAACTTCGTCCTCACCTGCATGGAAGGCGGCCTCGGGTTTGCCGAAGCCGTCAGCCAGGCCCAAGCCTTGGGCTACGCCGAAGCCGACCCAACGGCAGACGTCGAAGGCCACGACGTGCGTCTGAAAGTGGTGATCCTCGCCAACGAACTTCTGGACGCCAAACTCACCGTCAGCGACGTCACCTGCAGCGGCATCTCCGCCCTCAGCCTCGCCGACATCGAAAAAGCCCGCCACGACGGCGCACGCTGGAAACTCATTGGCGCCGCCACGCGCCAGGCCGACGGCTCCATCAGCGCCAGCGTCGAACCGCGCCTGCTGAGCAACGACCACCCACTGGCGAGCATCAGCGGCGCCACCAACGCTGTGTCGTTCACCAGCGAACTGCTTGGCGCCGTCACCGTCTCCGGTCCTGGCGCAGGCCGCACCGAAACCGCCTTCGCACTGCTGTCGGACATCATCCACATCCACCAATCGGCAACCCGCAAACAGGAGCACACCCTGTGAACGTATCGCGCCTGGCCCTGGCGGTCGTCGAACCGCACATCGAAGTCCTCAACCCATTTGACGGCAGCGTCGTCGGCACCGTCGCCGACGTGTGCGCCTCAGAAGTCCCACACCTGCTCGAGACCGGACGCAGCGGCGCACGCGCCTGTGCCGCACTCCCGCGTCATCGCCGCGCCAGCATCCTCGAACAAGCGGCACTGAACATCGAACGCGACGCCAAGGCCTTCGCCCGGCTGATCGTCGACGAAGCCGGCAAGACCCTCAAACAGGCGGAAAAAGAAGTCAAACGCTGCGTCAACACCCTCAAGCTCTCCGCCGAAGAAGCCAAGCGCAATGCCGGCGAAATCGTACCGTTCGACGCCTACGAAGGCGCCGAATCGCGCCAGGGCTGGTTCACCCGCGAACCCCTGGGCCTGATCGTCGCCATCACCCCCTACAATGACCCGCTGAACCTGGTCGCCCACAAACTCGGCCCGGCCATCGCCGGCGGCAACGCGGTGATCCTCAAACCGTCCGAGCTGGCACCGTTGTCGGCCCTCAAACTGGTGTCGTACCTGGTCGCCGCCGGCCTGCCTGAAACCGTGGTCACCGTCGCCACCGGCGGCGCCGAACTGGGCAAAGCCCTGGTCGCCGCCCGCGACGTGCGGATGATCTCCTTCACCGGCGGCTTCGTCACCGGCGAACAAATCGCCCGCACTGCCGGCCTGAAAAAACTCGCCATGGACCTCGGCGGCAACGCCCCCGTCATCGTCATGGGCGACTGCAACCTCGACGCCGCCGTCGACAGCTGCGTCTCCGGCGCCTTCTGGGCCGCCGGGCAAAATTGCATCGGCACCCAACGCCTGCTCATCCACGCACCGATCTACGAAGCCTTCCGCGAACGCTTCGTCAACCAGGCCCAAGCCCTCGTCGTCGGCAACCCACTGCTCGCCAACACCGACATCGGCCCGATGATCACCCAACAAGCCGCGCAAAACGCCGAACAGGTCGTCAACGAAGCCCTGCAACAAGGCGCCACCTTACTCTGCGGCCACCGCCGCCAAGGCACCTGCTACGCCGCCACCGTCCTGGAAAACGTCGATCACTCCAGCCGACTCTGGCGCAACGAAGCCTTCGCGCCTGTGGTGGTGTTGCAGCCGTTCGACACGTTTGATGAGGCCATTGCGTTGGCTAACGAACCTGAATACGCGCTTCACGCTGGGATCTTCACCAACGACCTCAACACCGCGATGAGCGCTGCGCGGCGGATCGAAGCGGGGGGTGTGATGATCAATGATTCGTCGGATTTCCGGTTTGATGCGATGCCGTTTGGCGGTTCCAAGTACGGCAGTTTGGGCAGGGAAGGGGTGCGCTTCGCGTATGAGGAAATGACCCAGCCGAAGGTGGTTTGTTTGAATACGTTGGGGTGATGGGGCAGGTCGTTGGCGTCGGGCAGTTTGGTCACCTGCCCGATTTTTTTTGCGGCATCCAAAAGAGCCTCGACTCTTGCGTTTCACAAATATTTTTCAGGGGCTGTCGGCCAAATCGTCCTGGCTCATCTAAGCTGAATTTTCCTGGAATATGCGCCAAGTGCCTTCTCACACGAATGCGGCCAACCCGGCTTGCGGCACCGCTCAGCAGCCAGGCGGGAGGAAAGGATGCCGAACGTGCTGGTGGTGGTCTGGGACTTCGATACACGCAGATTAAGAGTCCCCGTCGAGAATAGCCTTCTCTGCATACAGCTTAGAATCGGGGCTTTGCTGTACATGGCGAGAACTGCCTTCGCCAAACATATCGATCGACATCAACTGGATTATTGTCTTGTCGTTGCCCCCGAGTATCTTTTCTCCAAGGAAATGCCTGTCTCGTTTATTTCGGAGGAAGAAAAAGAAATCATCCGTGCAACATTGATAGATATTTCAAAGATAAATCCATGGCTGATACTGGTCCCAGGCACGACGCTTTGGTTCAAGTCAATGTTGCGTCCAGATTCCAGGAAGCTGAAAAGGGGAACCCAGCAGTTGAAATCATGGGGGCAGGCCAGAAATATCAACAAGGCAAAATATGGTGCGGAAATAGATGCGGTTGTGAATGAAATCCCGGAGCGGGACCGCATGAACAAAGGGGTTTATGGCGATTATGCAAAGGCTACGAAGGAGCGGATCGCAAAAATCGAAACAGATGGTTCAGAAGCCGGCAGCGGAATCGTTAGAAATACAGGCTTCATCATTTGGAATGGAAACGTTTTTTACCAGCATAAACGTTACCCCAACATAGGAAACGATGGGCTGGAAGAACTGAATGACGCGCAGTTCTGGGAAGATAAGATATTCATGCCGGGCAGTTATCGGGAAACCCCAGCGATCCATGGGCTGCAAATGGCTTTGGAAATATGCGCAGAACATTTCATTGGCGCGACGGTTCTGCATAAGAACAACGTCCTGGATTTCCATATCCTGATCTCGGCCAGTATTGTTCTCGATAAAGGTCGTGTAGGCGTAAAGCATGGGGGGTATGTGGTTCATGCAGATTCAGAGGGCAGTGCAGTTTACCGGCGCGAAGGCATGAACCTGATTCAACTCCAAGCCATTGATGAAACCGAAATAGGCTTGTTGGGTGTTGAAGCCGGTCGCGTCAGGAGTTTTGTTTGCGCGTTTGCCTAGACCAAGCCTGACCTCGATGTGTGAAATCCAGAGCCGCGCTTACCCCGGGTATTGAGTGACTGAGCGTTCGTGACCCACCGCCATAACAGGCATTTCGCAGCTCCCACTGTGGGAGCGAGCTTGCTCGCGATAGCGGCACACCAGTCAACATCAAAACCACTGACTCACCACCTCGCAAGCAGCTCACCACGTCCCGCTTCCCTTCATGCCGCCGACGGCGACAAATCTAAACCCCGTGTGGCTTCCCACCCTGCATTGGCCTTTGCGCAGAACGCGCAGGCTCAGTTGACCAATCCCTCTATGCATTGCTTTCGCCCGGTGCCCCGTTACGCGCGCTTTCCATCGAGTAGCGTTCAGAGCACCGACCGTGCAGGCAACGTCGTCGATCTCCACATGAACTAACTTCTGCAAACGTTCACAGCTGAAACGTATCAGCTCAAAGAAAAAATCAAATTATGCACAAATGCATTTTTATGCTTGACCCGCATGCATAAGCCCCTATAAGGTGGCTTCACTGTATGCACATACAGTATTTCTAAAGCGTCATTTATTTGAATCCATTCATGGACGAGGTATTACCTTATGAAAACCACCACTGAAAAATTCGGTGCAACCCCCCATCAACCCAGCCTCTGGACCCGCGCCGACGCGTTGAAAGTCCGGGCAGATGATCCCACCACCACCCAGCCGCTGGTCAGCGCGGATTTCCCGGTACTGAACAACGACGTGTTCATCTGGGACACCATGCCCCTGCGCGACTTGGACGGTAACGTGACGTCCGTCGATGGCTGGTCGGTAATCTTTACCCTGACTGCCGATCGTCATCCAAACGACCCGCAGTACCTCGACGAGGACGGTAACTACGACATCCTCCGCGATTGGAACGATCGTCACGGTCGGGCAAAGATGTACTACTGGTTCTCTCGTACCGGCAAGAACTGGGAATTCGGTGGCCGCGTGATGGCCGAAGGCGTTTCGCCGACCGCTCGCGAATGGGCCGGTACGCCGATCCTGTTGAACGACCGAGGTGAAGTAGACCTGTATTACACCGCCGTCACCCCAGGCGCGACCATCGTCAAGGTGCGCGGTCGGGTAGTGACCACTGAACATGGTGTCAGCATGGTCGGCTTCGAGAAGGTCAAGCCGCTGTTCGAGGCCGACGGCAACATGTATCAGACCGAAGCACAAAACGCGTTCTGGGGTTTCCGCGACCCATGGCCTTTCCGCGACCCGAAAGATGGCAAGCTGTACATGCTGTTCGAGGGCAACGTGGCCGGTGAGCGCGGCTCGCACAAAGTAGGCGAGGCAGAAATCGGCGATGTGCCGCCGGGTTATGAAGAGGTCGGCAACTCGCGCTTCCAGACCGCCTGCGTCGGCATCGCCGCGGCCCGCGACGCGGACGGTGACGACTGGGAAATGCTGCCGCCACTGCTGACCGCCGTCGGGGTAAACGACCAGACCGAGCGCCCGCACTTCGTGTTCCAGGATGGCAAGTACTACCTGTTCACGATTAGCCATACCTTCACCTATGCCGACGGTGTAACCGGCCCGGACGGGGTGTACGGTTTTGTCGCGGACTCGCTGTTCGGCCCTTACGTGCCGCTGAACGGTTCCGGCCTGGTGCTGGGCAACCCGTCCTCGCAGCCATTCCAGACCTACTCGCACTATGTAATGCCAAACGGCCTGGTGACCTCCTTCATCGACAGCGTACCGACCGACGAAACCGGCACGCAGATTCGTGTCGGTGGCACCGAGGCGCCCACGGTGGGCATGAAAATAAAAGGGCTGCAGACGTTCGTGGTGGCCGAGTACGACTACGGTTACATCCCGCCGATGCTCGACGTCACACTCAAGTAATAGCAACACCGGGGTTTCAGGCAGCGGGTTTGCGGTCGATGACAAAACCGTCGTGGATATGATCGAGATATCCCGCCTGATTCATTGCGACATTGCTCGCAAGCCCCATTGAACAACGCGTCGTAACCCTCTTCGCGACTGGCTGCAAGGATGCAGCCGGTCGCGAATGCATTCCCCAGCGACATACGTACACAAGCTCCCCTGTGGGAGCGAGCTTGCTCGCGATAGCGGTGCATCAGCCACATTCCAGCCAGCTGTTTATCGTGACTCCACGAGACCAGCCACGACCGACATCGCCTTGCGCCATTGCCTACAACTACGCCAGAATCCGCCGGCTTGTGCGTTTTGGGGCCCGTCGGTAGTTTGAATCCTGTCACTGAGCATCAGTGATCGGGTTTAGTCGCCCGTCTCAACCTAAGGCGTACCAAGTCCCGTCGGACAGGCTGTGCTGTTCCTGTATTGATGGTGGCTGTGCGCAGGGCGCCCTCGGGCGCGCCGGGATTCTTAGGTTCACCGGTCGACTAACCTGCGCACAGCTGCCGCCCTCTCGTTTAGTCGCGAGGTGGTTGCAGCATCACTTAAGGAACCTAAGTCGATGGCAAAAATTACACCGAACCCTCCGACCACAGATGAGCATGTGTCTCGCGCTCAGTCTGCTCGTAACAATAAGCTTGATGACGCTGCCAACCGGGCGTTGGATTACTACCTGAAGCCTGCGCCGAAGGAGGAAACGTCTGACAAATCCAACACCATCTTCCGTATCGCACCTGATGTTGATTCGGAATGTCTGCTTGCCAATCTCAGTGAGAACCTGGCTTCTGCCAATGCCATGATCAGTGATTTGGCGTTTGGCCTTGAGGGATCACGACGGCATTTTGCGTTGGGGATCTTGCAGGTGATTGAGGTGAGTGAGCTGCTGGCTAATCGGGCTTTGGATATTGTTGAAGTGAGGTAACAAGGGGCCGCGCTTACCCCGGCGTATGAATAAAAGGTCTTGCATGGCAAGGCCTTTTTTGTTGCTGGTAGCCCGACAGCGGCCAGCCACGACACATGATCGATTGTGATGATTGCCCTCAATATTTCGCCCGGCAGGTCGTTAGCCTTATCTGTTCACCCTTATCAAGGAAGCAGCCGTGTCCGAAAATGTTTACGCACCACCTTTGGCTCCATTGGATACCTTCGTTGAACAGCCATACGAATTCTATGTGGTCTCACCGGCAAAGCTTCTGACACTGGCGATTCTGACGTTTGGCTTCTATTTCTATTACTGGTCATACAAAAACTGGAGCCTGTACAAGCAATCCACCCAGGCAGATATCTGGCCGTGGGCTCGCGGCCTGTTGTGCATATTTTTCATTCACCAACTGTATCGGCGCGCGAATGAGAAAATTCGTGGCAGTGGTCGTACGTATGAGTGGGACTATGAGCAGTGGGCAACCGTATTCGTTGTGCTGACGGTCGGTGCCAATCTGTTGGATGCAGTGGCGAAGCGCGTCGATGGCTTCGAGTTTCTGATGGGATGGTTACTGTTGGCGATTCCACTGCGAGCCTATGTGGTGAGCCGGGGCCAACCGATGATCAACTTCGCCGCCAACGACCCTCAGGCGCTGAGCAATTCGCGCTTCACCGCCTGGAATTATCTGGCCATGGTGCCCGGAGTGCTGCTTTGGGCACTGGCAATGCTTGGCGTCTGGACTATCTACCGTTAAATCGATTGGGAGTGGGGGACGCTCAGCCGAAGTGGTTCGTTTGAATACGTTAGGGGAAAACGGCGGGATGTTTATTGGGGCACGTGGGATTTGGGAGGGGCTGACATCGCCTTGCGCCATTGCCTACAACTACGCCAGAATCCGCCGGCTTGTGCGCCCTTGGCCGCGTCGGTAGCTTTGATCCTGTCACTGCCCATCAGTGATCGGGTTTAGCAGCCCGTCGAGTTGAGTCGCATCAAGCTTCATCAGTCAGGTATTCCCATCCCTGCATTTGATGGTGGCTGTGCGTGGGGCGCCCTCGGGCGCGCCGATTTCTTAACTCGTCGGTCTGCTAACCCGCGCACAGCTGCCACCCACTCGTTTAGCAGCGAGAGGGTTGTGGCCTCACCAAAGAGAGTTAAGGCTATGGTCAAAATTACACCGAATCCTCCGACTGCAGATGAGCATGTGTCTCGCGCTCAGTCTGCTCGTAACAACAAGCTTGATGACGCTGCCAACCGGGCTTTGGATTATTACCTAAAGCCTACGCCCGATAAGGAAGCGTCTGACAAACCTAACACCATCTTCCGTATCGCACCGGATGTTGATTCGGAGTGTCTGCTTGCCAATCTCAGTGAGAACCTGGCTTCGGCCAATGCCATGATCAGTGATTTGGCGTTTGGTCTTGAGGGATCGCGACGGCATTTTGCGTTGGGGATTTTGCAGGTGATTGAGGTGAGTGAGCTATTGGCGAATCGGGCTTTGGATATTGTTGAGGTGAGGTAGCAAGGGGCCGCGCTTACCCCAGGTATGAAAAAAGGTCTTGCTAGGCAAGACCTTTTTGTATCCCGCGAGTCCCGAAGCGACGAGCGCCAAAATTGTCCACAACCTGTTGGACAATTGTCCACGTCAGCAGACATCAGTGGGTGCGGTGAGCGGCAAGCCAGCTGGGTCAATCTTCCACGAAGTAATCGCTATCCAAATGCTTCACTTCGTAAACCTGTTTGACGTTGCAACCGAGATTGTTTTCGACCATCAGCCGCGCCAGCTCCAACCCATCGATCAAGACCACTTTGATATCCAGGCTCATGGCGGCCTCGCGGGCTCCATTGGAAAAGTCCGAAGTAGTAATGAACACACCTTTGCGAGCGCGTTGGCGGGTGAGGGCGCCTATGAACTTGTCGATTTCCGGGCGGTGTACGGTGTAGGTCCAACGCTTGGCTTGCAGGTAGATGACGTCCAGGCCGAGCTTGTCTTCTTTGATGATTCCGTCGATGCCGTCGTCGTTGGTTTGTTGCGTCGCTCGACCTGCTTCCTTACGTGAACCACCGTAGCCCATGGCGATCATCAGATCGACTACCAGTTGCTCGAAAAAAGTTGGTGAAGCTGCACGCACCAGGACTAGCAGTTCATCCGCCAATGATTGCGTCAGCGCCTGGTGTGCGGCGGCCAGTTGCTCGTCGGGAGTAGCTTGTTCGACCGGTTCGCTCTGTAAGGCTAACGCTGGGTCATCGGCGGGACTGGTCGTATGGAACGCGGCGAATTCAGGGTATTGCTTGAGCCACCTAACGGTAATACGTGCCGGCCCGCTGTTCAGCGCTTCTCGACCGCGTTCGGTGATTTGCACCAGTCCCTTTGCCGGAATGCTCAGCAGCCCCGCCTTATTCAGATAGGTGCGCGCCCAACCGACTCGATTGTTAATGACCGTTTGCTTGCCGGAAGGTAGGCGTTCGCTGCGCTCCTCCTCGCTGAGCTGAAACTCGTTGGCGATGCGCTCGCGAAGTTCGCTCAATGCCAGCGGTGTGCCGTCGGCAACGGTGGCCAGCGTCGGCCGCATGACGCTCTGAAAATCTGGGATGGGCATGATTAACTTCCTGTTGGTTGCCGAGGGACGTATACAAAGGTGCAGATTTGGATGGTCGTATACTGTGAGCGATGCCTTGGAAGCGTTAGGCCTGTCAGCACGCTGGATTTATTGTTGGGTAAGCAACCGGATAGCAGCGCGTAGGCACTGTTGTCGCTAATTTCAACTTTAAAAACGGAGTTGTCGTACGTTTCAGGCTGAGCATGTTCTTTGATTTCTGTCCGGATTGCTGATTTGTTAAGCTAGCTCTGAGCATTGTCAGCGCCAATAAATAGATATTAAGCGCGCGATTAGTTGCAGGCGTCTTTGTTTCATAATGTATTGTTTTACAATTTTTTTATTGTTGTCAGTTTCGCTCGTCCCCTCGTTGCGCCAAGCATCGCCTCAGAGATCTTGTTGGGCTTCGTTTTCATTCGGATCACTTCAAATGCAGTGTAGGGGGGCACTATTTACCAGCGTTTCGTCACCGTTTTGTAAGGTCACGTTGATGTGGTCGCGTTACCAATGTCCAGCGAATGTTCCTCTGTCAATCATCTGTGATGGCAAAAAGGAATGATTATGGGCTTTACCCATGCTTTGCCAGTGGCTATGGTGATCGGCACCGCAAATGATGGGTTGCGTGTCTCGGGAATGGCTCTCCATAGGCGCAGGTTTCTGCAAGGCTCCTAGCGTCAGCTTTCTTTCGATTCCTTCCGGTCTATTTGTCTTCATATTTGATTGGCTCCCGTTTTACGGCGGGCGATAAAGGAGTATCGAGAGTGAATGAGTTGGTTGAGGCCTTGCTGGCCGCCGTTCCCGCCGATGGTTCTAGTATTGGCAACCAGTCGCTGCTAGAGCGGCTCAGAACTCAGTTCCCCCATTTAACTGATGAGTTTTATTGGGAAACACGTGATGCACTGATTGATCAGCGGATGCTGCAGGCCGGTAAAGGTCGTGGCGGCTCCGTGCGGCGTACTGATGTTGAGGCTCCACCATCAAGTGCTTGGGTCCATTTTTTGCGTAGCTATGGGCCGTCATCGACCAACCTAGCGATGTTCGACGAGTATGTTTCGAGGGCATTGGCACAGGCTAGGGTCAAGCCAATTAGCCTATCAGCGCCTTTTTTAGAGGACATGGTTAGGCACATTGAATCCAAGGCGCCGGGGTCTATCTTGATTGCCGGAACTGCTGGTGATGGTAAGACGTACCACTGCCGTGCCTTGTGGGAGCGTATTGGTGGGGCTCCCGATGCTTGGGCCGCCAAAGGCAACGTGAAAGAATTACATCTGGCGGATGGGCGCTTGGCTATCTTTATCAAGGATCTCTCCGAGCTCAATGGCGAGGAGAGCGATTTGCCATTGCAGCGACTTGAAAGGTCGGTGCTAGAGGGTGATGACTCTGAGGTCGTGATCCTCGCCGCAAACCATGGTCAAATTCTTGATCGTCTTCGTGATTTAGGCCGGCGCCAAGAGCGGGATCACCCACTTCGTAAACCGCTGCAAGAGCGCTTCCTACAGGCCGGCCCGGCTCCTGAACGCCTGGCGGTGTTCGATCTCAGCCGCTCCACTAGCCGTAAAACGTTAGACGAGGTGGCTATGGCTGTGGCAGGGCATCCTGAATGGGACAACTGCAAACGCTGTGCACTTCAGATTGAAGATAAAATTTGTCCCATCAACGAGAATCGCCGCAGGCTTTTGGGTGAGTCAGATGGTGGCCAGCTCTCTCGCCGCTTGGGCGATTTGGTTGAAATTGCCAGGCACAATGGGCTGCACCTCCCTATACGTGACTTACTTGCGCTTTGTTCGAATATGATCCTCGGTTGTTCCGATGCCAAGCAGGCAAAAGACAACCTGCTGACTTGCGCAGATGTCGCGAAGATTCAGGGAGGAGGGGATCTTGGCAAAGCTAGTGTCTATTCCAATGCCTTCGGGGCCAATCTCCTTAAGCGAAGAACCTCTGACCGCCCCATCTTCAAGGCAATGTCTAGCTTTGGAGTGGGCGACGAGTCCACCAATGCTGCTGATGGGTTGCTGGTTTATGGCAAGGATGACTCGCGGCTGCAAGCCGACTTCGGCCGCTTGGTCGCGAGTGATCCGATCTACGGAGCCACGGCCGCCTTTCGCGCTGCCCAAGACGCCTATTTGGAAGGGTATGAGGGCTCACGTTTGGAAGGGGGGGCCTTCGAGTTCCTTACAATGCTCGAGGATCAGCGACGCAGGCTTTTCTTCACACTCCCGGATGGCGAGAGAGGCTATCCGCATTGGTCAATGACAGCCTTCTGCTTTGGTGGGGACTACTTGGGAATTATCGAGGCGCTCAAAGCGCAGAAGCCAGTGAGCGAGACTGTTCGCGGGCGCATGGCTAAGGGCCTTAACCGAGTATTAACAGGTCTTCTCCTCGAAAACGAAGATCGCATCTTCATCGCAAGTTCGGGCGGTTTTACTCAAAGCCGGGTAAGCGTGCTTTGTGACTACGAGACGCTTTCCCGTCGACAAGGCGGCGTTGGTATGGCGATTAAACTTGTCGAGGAGACGGGGCGCCCTCGACTCGACATTTCGCTTGCTGTGGGCTTGGGCAATTCGGTTACTTTTGACTTGACACCTATTCGCCATGAGTTCCTCTCGCGCGTGGCTGAGGGTGCTTTGCCCGCGAGTTTTTCCAACGAATGTCTCGAAGATCTGCTGGCTTTCAAGGCGAAGCTTTTGCGTAAGGCTGAGATCGTCAAGAAGGCCAGCGTGGCTGGTGATGATGACGAAGTCGGAGGTGAGACCTCCGTACTGACACTTAACTTCATCGATATTGAGCCTGGAGGTCGCGGTTTTTCGCGCCCAGTGACTGTGAGGGTCTCGGAATGAGTGTAATCATCAAGAGACCTGAGATTAAAAGCGTCGACTTTTGCGTCGACGAGAACATTTGGGGACATCGACTTTATGACGAGCAGCTTCCTCACCTGACTGTTTTGGAGTTCTTGGGTGTACTTGGATCGAATATGGATCATCCGCTCAGGCCTCATCAAGAGCAGGGCGGCTCGGTCATGTTCAGGCCACAGCGGCAAATCCGCTTACGTGGGTTGCTATTCAACAATCCTTATGTGGAATCGATTGCGGAGAGCACCGCGTCTGATGAGGAGAAATGGAAGCAGTGGTTTGAGCGTTTTAGGCAGGGAGCAACAGGTAAGGGTGATGAAGATATGACCTATCTGCGTCACTCATTCACTAGTTTTGATGATTTTGCAAAGGCAATTGAACTGCTGCGCTCCTCGTCATTTGAGTCTCGCAGTAACAAGCGCTGGAGTTCTAAGTTCGTCTTTCCTTTCGGTCCTGATGCTCTTTATGAGGACTTAGCGATCAATGCGAAAGGGGGCATGAGCAACGATCGTCGATTCTTTGCTCGTACTGGTGAGTTGCTCTATCTCATCCTCTCTCGGGCCAAGCGTGGAGAGGAGCTCGGTGCCATCCTCGTCAGGCGCCTATTTGACCATCGGGCGCCGATGAACCGTTTAGTCAGGGCTCTGCAAGGTATGCCTCAGAGTGCCGAAGAACCACGGCTTTCGGGTTATCTGCCCGAGGCTGCCAATAACCGTTTCGACCAAGTTTGCGACGACTGGTTGTCGATCTTGAACAAGGATATGCCGATCTACGATGCCTTGGAGCATTTGATTGCGATCACCGGTCTGAACATGCTGCTCTATTTTTTAGAGCGTGCGAAGAGGGTAGCTGGCGATGACGATCCGGTCGAAATTGTTTGCGAAATCGTCTCCAAGGAGCGCACGAAGGTGCGAGCGCTTTCTGGCGACAGTTACCAATTCAATCAAGGGATGTCAGCAAAGGCTGTGCGGGCTCATATCGAATCAATCCGGTTGGATGTTGGATGGGTTGCTGCTGAGTCTATGGAGTTTCCGGATGCTGAGCGTGTAAAACTCATGCGAGATCGCTTTCAGTGGCCGCCGACTGATGCCGGCGACGATGAGGACTCCACCGATAAGAGCCCAGAAGAGTTGGTTGCCAAACTGGTTGAGGATGCCTTGGCGCGTCATGCGCAGCATGTCGGCAGGATTCATGCTTCATGGTCGCGTGCTATCGGGCTCAGCTCACGCCGGCTCTCGAGACGCACTCGATACGCGCCGAATGATAGATTGCTCAAGTCGATAGTGGTCTCCATCGTTGAAGACCGTATGCAGTTCGATGAATTTCTCGCTGAAGCCAAGCATCGTTATGGCCTGGTAATTGGTGATGCAGAGGGCGCGCGCCTAGTCGGCGCCAAGCTAGTAGACCAAGAAGAACTCAGCGAGAACCGAACCAATCTCGAAGCCCGTCTCGTCAGTTTGGGCTTGGTTCGCAGGCTCTCCGACTCCTGCTCGTTTGTAGAAAACCCGTTCGCGTTTCAGGGAGAAGCCGCATGCTGACCGATCGCATTATTGGGCGCGTTGGCGCGGACATTCTTGCCCAGCGCATATCCTATCCTGGCCAATCCGGTGATTTGGCTGCGCTCTTCAGACTGGATAAGCTTTCAGCCAGTCAGATTGCAGCTGTCGTGCGCGCTGTCCTTGCCAATCCGGATTTGCTCGCCCAAGTGGACCTCATGATCCCAGAGGCCTTGGTAGTTGGCCAAGGCCTGCCGCCTGACATTCTGATTCCTCATAACGCAGGCTACGTACGAAATAACGCTCTGACCATCAAGGCTGCGATTCTTACGGCCAATGGCAATGAACACAACCTTGCGGACACCTTGGGTCACGTCATGGCCATAGGCGCTAAGGAGATGCGGGCTGATCCTGAGCCGTGGGTCGAGGCCACGCTCCACTCTGGTGGTATTTCGCCAGTCCCCGACGACCGAGCGGTGTTCCGTGCAGCTCTTAGCGGGTTATTAGCATCCTCGGAGCTTTCGTTAGTGCAGCTTGGCGAATTTTGTTCTGCAATCGTCGAGGCTGTCGCCACGCATGGGCTGCCCATCCGTGATGCGGTTGGCTTTGCCTTGCCATGCTCGGGACTCCCCAGAGACAGCACCTATTTCTCGAATGCGAAGACTTTCGCGGAATCGCGCAAGCCCTGGCATAAGGCTTTTATCAAACTCTTTTCTCAGCGTGCGCCGCTGCTCAAAAAACTCCGCCAGAATGGCCAAGCTCTTGACCCCGAGGAGATTACCGAGCGAATCGATGCTAATGCTGCAGAAATTTCGGAGGGTGCCCGCCAAGCTCTCTATGCTTTCGCCGCCGCCCCAGCTGGAGATCTAGAAGCATCCGATGCTCTTGCCCAATTCGAGTGGGAAAGCGATGGCGTATATCTTGCCTTCGACAAGCCCAAAGAACAGCAACTTGGTTTAGCAGAGTCGACGATCCGCTTCTTCGATCATGAGTGCGATCAGGAGGACTCACTTGATGCCGAGAGCCGCAAGCTATTGGAGGACTTGAAAGGTCGTGAGCGACGCGCAGATTTCACTGAAGAGGACGAAGAGTTTTTCGTTAAGCAACGAAGACTCCTGGAGCAAGACGCCAAGCTTTGCTCGCGCTGGGAAAAGGCTCTCTATGGCAAGCCCATTGACTGCAATGATTTGTTCGAGGGTTTCGCTCGTGTGGTCAACAGTTTGCATGCTGGCCTGCGCGATCCAGAAGGAGAGCGGATCCTGCGCTTCACTGTGACTAAGGGCCGCAAGGAGTGGCGTGAGCGATTCAACTACGATGCCGGCAGCTACTTCTCGGCTATGTACCGAGGTTTAAAGGAGCTCATGGGCTCCAAAGTCGAGTGGAAGGTTGAGCGGATGGGGAATGCAAATTTACCCGATCCCCTCTTCGACTATGAAGCCTTCTTCGCCGAGGAGAAGAAGCTTCGCAACGATAAGAAGAACAAGGTTCGTCCGAGTCTGTCGTTATCGCGCTTAGCCCTACAGATCAAGTTTGACGTGGCCTTAATTCAGGTTGCTAAGGATAACGAGACGGTGCTGGCTAAGACGCAGCTCCTTTGGAGCTACAAGCCAACGGTGATTGGCCTTTCGTTGGCCGCCGACATGCGTCGCCTCTTGGAAAAGGGGGCAGTAGGTTGTACCGAAGTACCCCGCAAGTTAGTGAGCAAGAAAGGTGGGGTGCAAAACGTCTCGTTACTCGACACCGGGACATTGGAGGCGACGTACTCGACTGATGCAGGGTCACTGGTCCCTGCAGTCAGTAAGCTCCAAAGCCTGCGCCATGTGATCAAGGCTCGGATCAAAGAGCTCGCTCAGGAGGGTAGGCTGACGGCACATCAGCAAAATGAGGTGAAGGCTTCTTGGGATAAGTTCGAGGAGGACTACATCAAAGCGATGGAGGACTTCGTCACGACCGGGCTGCATGGCGATGCCATTATGCGTCAAGCGGAGTCTTACGCGGAACTGTTGAACACCCTAATGACACATGCCCGTGGCGATGTATGCCGTTCGAGACTGGTCTCTGAAATACTATCTGTAGGCACGGTTCGGATTGCAGGTGATAACCTCGCAATGATCATTCCCCCGTGGCATCCAGAACGAATGAAGGCCCTTGCGGTAAAGACGAGACGCGTAGCTGGTTTCGCCACTCATTTGCTCTCCAGCGGCAGTATTCTCTATGGCGACCGCGAAATTTTCATGCGGGAGCTCTCTGACGAGATCGCTCATCCGTTCTATCCAGAGATCGCGGTTCTCAATCGGAACGGAGCTTTGGTGCTGGTATCGGAAAGCAGCACAATCAACGGCTATAGCCTTTTGGAGTCGCCTACGCGTGGGGCTGCCGGAGCGATGACCGATGTCGATCCGACGGCTGCTGCGAGACAGGCGCGTGAGCTTTTGGAGCGCTATGTGGGGCTGCAGCCCCACGAGGCAAGCAACCTTAGCGTTGTGCTTTATAATGCCGATGCAGCCGAGCTACCGCTGGCTACAGTGCGCGAACTCTCTTCGATCCAAGAGGATGGCAAGTTCCAATGTAGCGTTTCTGTGCGCCACTCAGATCCAGGAAAGCTGCGACGAGTGTATGGCGAGCTGGTCAACAAGGCCGGGGACGATCCTGATCTGCCAGTGGTCAGCGAGACCAGTGACAACTTCATATCCAAATTGCGTATTTCTGTGACTCCCCTCTCGACGACTCCCGGTGAGAGTGCGCAAGGCTTCAAGGCTTTCGATGTGGCTTTCCTGCATGACGTGGTCGCACGGGAGGCCCAAACAGAATGGCTCCCCGTACAGTGGACCAATGACCGACCAAACTTGGATCATGCACCCTCGCGCTGGTCTTACCGAAGCGTGTCGGGCGAGAACGAGCTGAAGTCGACCACATTCCTGGCCTGTCCATGGCAAACAGCTTCAGGCTGGGCATATGTGTCAGCTGTTGCGGCAGTTTGCCGCCAGACGGATGCTATGCCAGAGGAGCGATTCTTACCTGCGCGTCGTATTTCTCTACAAAGCCCAGCGTTGGCAGCAATGATTAAGGACGCGCACGAGTTGGCCGAATGGGTGGCCACCTACGACGAACTACTCGACAAGCGACAGCTCCAGCACAACAACATCACAGTGGTGCGCTACCGTCGAAACTCTACCAACGGCCGCAATATGATTGTGAGCTCGACCTCGGAACTCCGGTTGTTGGGCGTGCTAGTTCGCAGGCGATTGGAAGAGTTGAATCTCCAGCTCGGATCCGATGAGCTTCAGGCTGCTGCCGACAAGGCGAAGCGCGACGCGCTTTCAGTCTCTGGAGATATCGTACTGCGTGCGGCCAAGCGAGGCGTCTCTGCCGGAGAGATGCTTGGTCTTGTGCTGAGTCGTTATTTGCTCGCGGAGGAGTTCCAGGTCTCCGCGAAGGGTGGGCAGGTCTTGACCGCCTATTTCTTACTCGACGATTACGCAAGTTGGTTATCCCAATCTGAAAGCCGCATCGCGGATATTTTGGCGCTAAACGTTGAGGAGCACGAGGAAACTGTCCGTGTCGTCATTTCAATTGTTGAGTCGAAATATGTCGGTGCCGATGGGCTAGCTCAGGCTCGACGAGGCTCCAAGGATCAATTGCTGGCAACATTGGGCATGTTCCGTGAGGCTCTTTTTGGTGATCCGGGTCGTCTTGATCGGGACGTCTGGTTAGCCCGTTTGGCAGACATGCTTTTAGATGCCGATATTCCGCCCGGTATGACGGGCTTGATGGAGCGCGCTCGCGCCAAGCTGCGAGAGGGCGATGTAGAAATTTCGTTGCGTGGCTATTCACATGTTTACGTCCACACCTCGGACGCGGGGGCTGCCTCGTCTACTGAGCAAGAGCTTCTGGATGAGACAGAAGGCGTGATGGCTTGGCAAGAGGTATTCGATCGACCGGATCTGCGAAAGCTCGCTGAAGCCTATGCCAAAGGCGCTGGTGGTCACGAAGTTCGATCAGGGCTTGGGCCCCAGCAGCCTTGGAGCGGACACCGCTTTAAATTGCCCGCCCCGCGAGTACCATGGTTGGCCGCAATGGCGCAGCTATCGAGTGGACGGATCGATACCTTTGTCGAGGAGGTCTCTTCGTTAGATAAAAACGGCGAGGAGGCTCCGCCGACTTACCCGGCGGCCACACCTTCGGTTTTTATGGAGGAACCGGCTCTTGCCATTGTAGCCAATGCTGATTCAGCTTCTGGCCAGCTTTCCGCTGCGACAACCAACTTTGGGGGCAGGCTGTCTGATTTGGTCGCGTCCAAGTTCTCCGGCAGTGCGCAGGCCGATGCTGACCGGGAGGAGTGGTCTCAAGAGATCACTAAGAAGCTCAAATCTGCGCTTAACAGCTACGGTCTTCAGGCAGCGATCCTCGGCACTCGCTTGACTCCAAACGGCTGCCTCGTTCGTCTGGCGGGTTCTGATCGCTTGCGTGTCGAAGATATCGAGAATAAACGAACACAGCTCCTCACTACTCACGCCATTAATCTAGTAACTGTCCAACCTAAGCCAGGAGAGATCGTGGTGACGGTCGCTGGCGGAAAGCGGCAGGCTGTATCGCTTTGGGAGCTTTGGTCACGTCGAGAACTCAATAGAAACGTTGCGGGTATCAACACCTCATTCTTATTGGGGCTTCAGGAGATTAACGGGGCGTTGTTGTATCTGAACCTGGGGGCTGAGTTCGGTGGGCTTTCATCGCATGAGCCGCACTCATTGGTGGCTGGGGCTACGGGTAGTGGCAAATCGGTCCTCATCCAGGCTCTTATATTGGATATCGCTGCGACCAATCCCAAGGCGCTGGCGCAAATTATCTTGATCGATCCCAAGATGGGGGTGGATTACGCGCCACTGGCTGATTTGCCGCATATGCGCGATGAGATTGTCACCACTAAGGAAAAAGCTGCCGAAGTGCTGGATGCTCTGGTTCAAGAGATGGAGGATCGCTATCGCGCCTTTGCCAAAGCCAGGGCCCGCGACTTACCGACCTATAACTCGAAAGTCTCCACCGAAGAGCGTCTGCCAATGGTCTTCTTGGTTCACGACGAGTTTGCTGACTGGATGCTTGACGATGCTTACAAA
The DNA here is from genome assembly GCF_052112205.1 of Pseudomonas sp. Lb2C2. Lineage (NCBI taxonomy): Bacteria > Pseudomonadati > Pseudomonadota > Gammaproteobacteria > Pseudomonadales > Pseudomonadaceae > Pseudomonas > Pseudomonas sp. Lb2C2. Next base: position 139,491 of record NZ_JAUTYW010000010.1, read on the forward strand.
TCAGCAGTGGGCGCAGCGGTTCAGCGATTGGGTGTAAAGGCCCGCGCGGCCGGCATCCATCTGATCTTCGCGGCACAACGGCCTGACAAAGATGTCATGCCGATGCAGCTTCGTGAAAATTTGGGTAACCGCTTGATCTTGAAGGTCTCCAGCGAAGCCACATCAAAGATCGCTCTCGATAGGCCTGGAGCGGAATTGTTATTGGGCAGAGGTCATCTAGCAGCCAAGCTCAATGGAGAGCAGGGGCTGGTATTCGCCCAGGCACCATTCCTATCAGACCAGGACATCGAAGCCGCTGTAGCTGCCATCCATGTGGACAACCAATAACCAAAGTCAAGGAAAGATCATGGCAAAAAAATGGCAGTCAAGTCCGCATACGATTGCTGACATTCGAGAATGGAACGGCAATGGGACATTGCTGCTGCAGCCTGACTATCAACGACGTGAGGTTTGGGGGGATGCGGCTCGCGTGATGCTGGTAGACAGCATCCTCAACGATATTCCCATGCCAAAGATTTTCGTATCCAAAGCCATCAAAGACATGAGGACGTATCGAAGTGTCATCGACGGTCAGCAGCGGATCACGACTATCCTTTCCTTCTTGAATGATGGATTCAAATTGGAGGCCCCATACAGCGGGCCTTACAACGGCAAGAAATTTTCCGAACTGTCGGAGGACGTTCGCGAGGACGTTTTGCTCTACTCCATCGACTTCAATGAAGCCTCAGGCTTGCCGCCTGAGGAGCTCCGGGAGGTCTACTCTCGTGTCAACAAGTATCTGGTACCGCTTAACAGGCAGGAGCTGCGAAAGGCGGACTTCCCCGGTGAGTTCTTGAGGATCTCTGAGGAGCTAGCCAACCTTGATGCCCTTGACGACATGGGCCTGTTCAATGCTACGGCTCGACGGCGTTCGCTCGACGTTGAATATGTCAGCGAGTTGATGGCTGCTCTGCTGAAAGGCATCAGCGATAAGAAAGATGCAATCGACGAGTGTTGTCGTGACTATGCGGCCTGGCCAGCGGCTGATTCTTCTACCGCGCAAGCGGAGTTCGAGGGTGTGATCGCAGACATTGTGAAGATCTTCGACTTAACGTTCCCAATGAAAAAAACCCGCTGGAAACAGAAGGCAGACTTCTATTCGTTCTTTTTTGCCGTCTTGTCTCTGAAGCGTGCCGGTTTCGCGTTGCCCGCTGACCTGAGCTTCTTACGGCAGGACTTGGCGCTACTGGATGCTCGAATCGCCCCCACATCGGAGGTGCCGATACTCAGCAAGTACGCGGTTTACTGTGTCTCTCAGGCCAACTCTACATCCAGCCGAAATTGGCGCATGGTGTTCATCCGCGCGATCTTGCGAGGGACCTATGCTGCTGCGATGGATGACGAAGAGCAGCGCAATATTGTTTCGGAGACCGCAAGTGATCTTCGGTTCTCCATTGATTCAAACTTCAGTGGTGACGGGTGCCCGCCTGCGGAGGGGTTTGTCTGCGAAGGTTGTGGCGGATTCGACGAAGGCGAGACTAGCTTGGGGAGGTCGGTTCTCTACTGGCCTGCTGGGAGCGCGGTGTTCCAGTTGTCAAACTCGCAGTGGGCGCATGCTAGGTGCAAAGGGGGCATCAACGCCGCGGTGGTCATTGAGGGGGCAGAAATCCCGGGCGCAATAGAGGACGATTACGACCTCGACGATGCTGAATACGAAGAATAAGGGGGGAGGCCACGTATGAGTCGCGTCGAACTCTATCGAAACAAATCCAGCATTTACGCGATTGACGATCATATCACCGGCGACGATGGTCGGATCTACATCGTTAGCGAGCGAATTGCTGCCGGAGGTAATGCCGTTGTCCACGAATGTAACGAGAAACTCTCGGGGGATAGCTACGCGGTCAAGTTTCAACTTGAGCTACGGCAACGTCGCCGAGAGCGATTTCAACGCGAGGTCGAGCTGCTTCGTGGTTTCGACGACCCACACATCATCCGCTTTGTAGCAACCGGCACTGTAACGGGCACTCGAATGGAGCGCGTCCGGCGTCGCGGTCGATTTGTGGTTCAGCAGCAAGGCCAAGCCGAGGAGTTGCCCTTCGTCATTCTGATGAAGGCATCGGATGACTTGGGCAAACATGCCAAAACGCCACAGCAGATTCCCCCTGCAACATATCTCGCGCAATTCCTTGGTCTTTCCAAGGCATTGGTTAAGGTTAACGAAAAGGCTCTGCATCGCGACATCAAGCCCGAAAACATTTTAGTTGTGGGCAATGCTTGGGCAATCAGCGACTTTGGCCTATGCGACCTGCATGAAGGTGGGCCCGATTTATCATTCGTGGACGAAAGAATAGGTCCGGCGCTATGGATGTCGCCAGAGGCCTTCAACAAGAATTTGGGCTGTGCGGATTCAATTGGCCAAACCTCAGACGTGTTCCAGCTGGCTTCGGTTTTTTGGTATGCCACATGCGGACGGCATCCAACTGGAATAGTCCAAGCCGCTGATTGGCGTGGACCGGCGGAGCTATTTCCCGTTATGGAGCGTGCTTTGCTTCACAGCAATAATAACCGGTTTCAGACAAGCGCCGAATTTAGTGCAGCCTTGGAGGCTGCAATCATTAGGTGATAAATCTATTTGTGACAGATTAGGCAAGAGCTATTGCCTTCATCCTCCCCGTAGACATCGTCGATGTCTTCGGGGCATATTTTCAGTGGGCGTAGGGGATTAACCGGGATATTTCTGCGAAGGCGCGCACGGCGAACCTCATATTCTGCTTTGATCTCAATAATACGCGCTGGCTTTTCTAGATCCCGAAGTGATTCGCCCTTAGACCAAGTGAAAGGCGAGCCGTGTTCTAGTGCGTCTTTTTCTAACTCCTTGGCTTTTTCGTAGTCCTCAGGGTGTCGCTCTTTGAGTCGAACCCATTCGATCTTCTGCTGGAAGAAGCAGAATGTGCAGCCACTGCGAGATCGCCATTCGTAATACTTCGGATAACCCAATCCAGAAGACTCGAGTATGTCGACGACTCCAGCTTTATCAATGCCTGCTTCACGGAACGGAAATTTCACAATCATGTTTTCGGCTTTTGCTGAATACCCTTCGCGATACTCCTCATCAGCTCGGATTGCTACATAGGAGAAAACTTTATCTCCTGCTGCGAGCCATGGTTTGACCCACTGTTCGAACGGGGCCAATTTGAGTTGGCGAGTGCACCAGCGAGTCTGCGCACTGGGGAGGAAATGATTGAATTCACGCAGCCAAAAGCGAAAATCACGGCGAGGATTGAGTCGTTCGATGGGTTTGCCCAAATAGCCTTCGAGTCGTCCTAGAAACTCATAGACTTCGGGAAGCTCTTCACCGGTGTCAGTAAAGAAATAGTCGATGTCTAGTTCGGGATGGTGGTCACGCATCCAAACGGCCAAGGCGGCGCTGTCTTTCCCGCCGGATAAACCTAGCACGTGTCTTTCAGTCATCCATCTGCTCCTTTTCACTAGCCAGGTTCATTCCAGCTTTAGCAAGAATGGCCAGCAAGATGTCAGTTTCAAAACCTTGCTCTTGCAGCATCGAGGCGAGCTCAGCAGCCTTGTCTTCGACCGTTCTACGGTGGCGCTCCGAAATCGAGAATGATCTCGACATCGTCTTGGTTTGCGCACCTGCACCGATAATAACTGCGATTGCTTCGCTATATGCGGGACGGTCTTTGACTGTGACGAACGCCTCTGCCTCACGAAAGCGTCGGGCGAATTGGACAAGCTCAAGCACAGCTGCATCGATGTGGCGGTCGACCCAGTCGCGGGGAGGTTTTTCAGCGGCCAAGCTCAGAATGCCCTCCAATGCGGAACGGCTGCCATCGTAAGACGCGAGTCGTGTAGAGAATGCATCGAGCCTGAAGTTGCCGGAAATGCCAGCTACAGCCTTCGCTCTTTCACGGAGCGAATCCAAGTTGTTGAGAGAGGCATCGAGCGCTTGAAGCATCTTGGCTTCGACCTCGGAGAGCATCTTTGGGTACGCCTCCGCGATTTCATGCAGAGGACCACGCAGTGCTTTTACATAGGCCTCGCCGTCATCAGCTCCAAGAAGCGACGCTAGATCGACGAACAGAACTTTGTGTGGATCATTGGCTTTTAGCAGCATGTCGCGTATTGCTTTGGCTGTTTCACCTAAGCGTTGTGTACGCCGTCCCCAATCTGGCAGGCTGAAAATCAATGCCACTAGTCCGCGTGCGGCTTCGAGCGGATCTGCAGAGCCGGCTTTCTCCCCGACTTCCTCTAATAGGGAAGAAATGCCCTCCAGGATTTGGACTTTGTCTTCATCGATCGTGATCCAGCGGAGAGTGAATCGCTTAGGGTCTTGCAAACACTCGTCAATGTCCGCATCGCTTAGTCGGGGGATAAACATACCGTCTTTGTAAACGGCGACGTTGGCTTTATGAGCAAGCAAGAATGCAGTGAGAAACACGGGCAAAATACCCTGCTTCATACCAAATGGAGGCAGGTGCCAGCGATTGTAGATCGAGTCCACGCTTACTCGTGTATTGGCATCGAGGAGGAGCTTTTGCGTGACTTGCCAAAGCTCATAAAATCCTTCGTGCAAAGCTTCGGGTGGGTGGCAGAACTGCCAAAACTCACCTTCTTTACGGTATACACCAGATGCCACGAGCAGCGTTTCGAACAGGCCGCGTTCTGCAGGAAAACCTTCGATCCCCAACCGCTCGATGCCCTCGGCGTCGATCATTGCATGTAGCAAATCGCGGCGGGCTTTGACGCTATTGCTAGAGAGGCTGTCGCGATTTACTAACTCGCTCCAGACCGGCGGGCAGGCATAATAGAGATCGTCGGCAAGCTCAGAAGCTTTCGGTGAGAGTTTTGTGCCGGGCTCGATGACCGTGTCGTCTCCATCGTGCCATTTACAAAGTGAAACAGCTGCTTGTAGCTGGTCTTCGAGATCAGATTTGGTCGCGGCCAAGCGAGCAAAGACTTCGCGGCGAGCTACGGGATCACCTCCGAGCTCGTGGCGCTCTTTTACCTGCTCTAGAGCAACTACTTCAGCCGATAGTTCTGCTATGCGGGCGTGGTTAGATGGGATTCCTACCAGTACTGGCCAAGGCTCCAAATACGCGCATGCTTGAGCTCGTTTGCGAGCTTCGCTTGCTGAGATATCGCGTCCTGGCAGCGCTAGTATAAATTGACCGAACTCGCCCCGTTGCGGAGTGTAAGCCTTGGCGATTTTTTCGGCTTGCTCAATGCTCTGAAGTGAGAGCTCCATCCAGCGCATAGCGCCTGTTTCATGGTAGTGCCGTTTGGCTACTATAGGATGAATGCCCATCAGTTGAGAGAGCTTGGCGTAATCGACTCCAGCAGATGAAGCCAGCGCTTGGGAAATAGCCGCATCGATATCAAAGTCGCTGCCCTCGAATACTGACCAAGAGCCGGTGTAAGTCTTGTATAAGGCAACCTTGAGTGCTGAGAGCTTATTCAGAGCATCCTCAATCTGCTCGCGAGGTACATTGTGGAACAGGGCCGCGATGACTGGCAGGTCTGCAGAAAGTCCTGAGCCGTTACGGAATAGATCAATCACGGCGATATTTTTGATTATCGCTACAAGCAGTGGATCACCTGACTTTGCCTCGGCGCGCTCTACAGCTTCAACCGCTTGGGACCAACGGTGCCCATCAGGTGAGGCCAGAATTGCAGGCTCTAGATTTGCGCGCAGGTAGTCCCAATAGTCACTCGGGCGATACAAGGACGTCTGGTCCGAAGGCGTTGACTCCAGGTAAGCGCGGAAACCATAGGGCTCAACCGACGATAGGAACCCAAAGGTGCTACGCTCGTTCTGTCCGAATTGACGTTTAGAAATTGGGCCGAGTAACGCGGCCATGGCTGGGTGTAATGGCCAGCAACGTTCTAGGGCGGCAGAAAAATCATTTCCAACAGCAGGGCGGCGAGAACGGATCGCGTCGGCTATCGCATCAGATGTTTTCTGCCCCCACTCCGGGCGGCTTTTGGCTTCGATCGCACTGCCGATAAGTTCAACGACCTCGTCGCTCGCAGCTACAAAGGGAAGGTCTAAGTATCGTCCCTGAACTTTGCCCCAATCGTCCCGCGTGTCGATGCCCAATCGATTGGAGTATTGTGCGAATGATTGATGTAGAACGCCTATTACAACTAGTCTGCCATCGGCGCGAGCAGATGCTTCAGCAAGCTCTTGGAAGAAGTAGACGTCATCGCCAGAACCTAGAGCGGATGCCTCCAGAAACTTACCCATTTCATCGATAAATACTAGGACTCCATCGTTTGGGCGGCTCTTGGTTTCGCCAATCAAATCAGAAATGACGCTTTGGGGAGTGGGCTTGCTTCGACCGTCAACGTTCATGCCTCGGCTTTTTCGGATCGCAGCGTCCAGTTCTTTTACAACACTGCCACGCCGGCCAACCACAGGAACCACTAGCCACCCCTCTTGGACAGGGAAGGCCTGGTCGAAATCTGGTTTCGAGTCAAGTTTTAAGGCGGTGCGAGCTTTCGCGCGCAGGCTCTTATCAGGATGGAGTGCGCTCGCCAAGGCGACAGCTAGTGAGGACTTGCCGCCACCGAACGGTCCGGTCCATGTGAAACTTCGTTGGTTAGTGCTCGCAAGTTGCCTGCACATCCCTGCTACGACGGATGCTGCTGTTGCATGGACGATATACCCATCCAATGCGTCGGAACGACCAATGTCTGCGTCTATTCGGATTGATCGCTGATATTGATGTGAAATGTGAACAATATCCGAGAGCATTAACTCTTTTCTCTCAGTCATATGCGCACCTGGCCATTTCTTTTTGATCTTCATTGGAGACCGCTTTTCTGTGCACTTGGCGGAGGCCGGCGGAGTCGGTCCAAGCAAGCTTGCCTCCGGTTAAGTCGGCCAACAAAATCAATCTTTGAGCGATGGATTCTTCGTCTAGTTTGAAGACTCGACCGGGAGAACCCTCTGCATAAGCAATAGTCTCGAAGGCCAGCGAGCTTTGATTGCTTGCTGTTCTATTCCAGAAATCGATGAGCGCATAGGTGAAAATGCCGTCATGGAGAGACGCTTTAGGGCCTCGACGGAAAGCATATTGGCCTTTGTGGACCTCTTGGAGCAGACCTAATTCACCGAGTAAGGGTTCGGCAAAGTCTTCGGGCGAGCCGGCTGCGGTTTTGGGGGCATAACTGCGCAAGCAGGTCTCCAAATCTCGCGAGATAGTAGCGCTTGAAAGCCGATGCTTAGGGGCAAGGCTACGAGCGTACTCGGTCAGAGGCTCTTCGAGCTCTTGGCGTGTGAAGGTTGGCGCGGTCACATGGTTGAATAGCCAATACCATGTTGTTGAACGGTGACGCCGTCCGGCTAGCTGCCAATGCACAAGCCATGCCGTAGCAGGATCCTCTGCGTAAGGATCAAGGCCTCCTTCTTGCAGTATCTCCATGGCGAGGCTTGTTACGCGAAAGGTACCGCCTTCGTCATCCATCACGCCGGATGCCAAGGCCCAATGCCGAATGGACGCAACCATGTTTTTACCTACTCCGAAAGCGGCAATAGAGCTTTCGGTAGTGAAGGTTGTCTTGGGAATTAGTCCGTCACCGTTGGCTTGATCGAAAGCTTTTTTGAGCCACATTTGACGCAGCGGAAACGTCTCGTGCCCCGAGAAGTGAACAGATGCGACCGGGCTGATTTTTGAGGAGGTAGTTTTCATGATTGGCAGCTTAACCTGAACTGGTGAAGAGCTCCAGTTGCGCATTCATAATTGATGTTACTGTATTAATATACAGTAATTTGCGTGCGGCGGTAGCGTAGACAGCCCTCCTCTGCTTGTGCTCATCTGTCGATTGGCCAGCTCCGTTCGCAAGCTGGCTCGGACGTTCCATGCATTATTGTGGCGCCGGCTCTACGATAACTGGATAGTTTTTTGGAAAGATCGCGATGCAGAATTTCAGTGCCCTCACCCTTTTGGGCGAAAAGGGCGTCGTGACAAGAATAAAGCAGGAGGTGCAAGGCGCACCGTCATTGATGTGTTCTTGATCTAGATCCTTCGCGCCTGAAGGCAGCGGTCGCGCATAACGAAGGTTCGATCAGGTCACCAAAGCCTGCATCCAACCGGCCTAGGTATTGAAGCGTGGTGCTCATACGCCGTTGATGAACGGCGCGATCAGGGCTCGCTCTAGCTTTGATGGGGGTCGATGTAAATTAATTGGCTGGTTTTTTTGGAGAATAAAAAGCCGGCTTATGGCCGGCTTCTCGTTGACTGATTCAGCTCGTTTTTGACAAACCTTACCAGCCTTCAAAACGTACATCCGGCTCTTGCGGCCGTCTGTGGGACTTGGTCAGAAAGTGATCTGCCTTGTCGGTGCGAGGCGTGGGCTCGCAAATGTGGGGCGGAGGATACGCGGGTTTGCTTCGGAAGCCCAGGGGTAAGTGGTGTGGAATCATTGGGTTAGGGGGATTCAGGGGGAAAGCAGGGGGCTGCTGCGCAGCCCAGCGGGAGCAAGCTCCCTCGCCACAAAAGCTCCTGCCACAGCTCTTGCTACAGTTCCTGCCACGGTTTCTGGTCTTGGGTGGGTTAGTCGGACACCGGCGGTCGCTGTTTGTTGAGGGTTGACCACCAGAACACCCAGCCGATCACGTGGATGTGTTGCGCGTCGATCTGTTCGGCGCTGAAGACCTCGTCGGGGTACGCAGCGCTGTTGTGGCTGCGCAGGCGCAGTCGGTTGCCGGGGATTCGGTGCAGGTATTTGATACGCAGCATCCCGTCATGCTCAAGCGCGTAGATTTGGCCGTCGACGATTTGGGTCAGGCCGCGGTCGATGGCGAGGGTGGAGCCGTCGGCGATGCGTTCGGCCATGCTGTCGCCGACCATGGTGATGCAGATGGCGTCGCTGGGGTTTATTTCCAGGGATTCGAGGTGGCTGCGGGGCAGGCGGATGGATTGGTCGGGGATTTCGGTGATGTGGGTTTTGGTTTCGCCGGGGGCGATGGGGACTTCCTTGTAGAAGGGCAGTTCAATGTCCGTGGGCTCCACCACGCTGTAGACGCCATCGTTTTCGGCCGCCTCGTAGGTGGTGCCGGGGCCAAGGCCCAATGGGGTTTGCGGGCCTTCGCCGTGGGCGAGCCACTCCGGGCTGACGGTCAGCAGGCTGGCGATGCTGTGGATGCGCCCGGGCGGGATGCCACGGTTGAACCAGTTGTTCACGTGTTGGGATTTCACGCCGTATAACTTCGCGAAGTCGGCGGAACGGATGTTCGCTTCTTTTAGAAGGGCTCGGAAGCGGTCGCCACTGGAAAGTATTTTCATAAACGGAAAGTTTAGGGGCGACTGTGTTTTCGGCAATAAACAAGTCGTTCAAATATATAAGACGATCTTTCCGTTTGCAGGATTTGAAAGGCGCGGGCTAAACGTGGTTACACAGTGTTAATACAGTTTCGTATTGGGAACCATTAAGACATAAAAAAACCCCGGGGCAAACCGGGGTTCTTTATCAAGTTTGTTTCAGCCTTTGTAGGCGGCAACCGACTTGGTGATCGCTTCACGGGCGGCATCAGCACCGGCCCAGCCTTCGATCTTGACCCACTTGCCTTTTTCGAGGTCTTTGTAGTTCGCGAAGAAGTGCTCGATCTGCTGGATCAGCAGCGGTGGCAGGTCGGTGTATTCCTTCACGTCGACGTACAGTTGCGACAGTTTGTCGTGTGGCACTGCGATGACTTTGGCATCGCCGCCGCCGTCGTCGGTCATGTTCAGGATGCCAACTGGACGGGCGCGGATGACCGAGCCTGGGGCCACTGGGTATGGGGTCACGACCAGCACGTCGAGGGGGTCGCCGTCGTCGGCCAGGGTGTTGGGGATGTAACCGTAGTTGGCCGGGTAGAACATGGGGGTGGCCATGAAACGGTCAACGAACAGGCAGTCGCTGTCTTTGTCGATTTCGTATTTGATCGGGGCGTGGTTGGCCGGGATTTCGATCGCGACGTAGATGTCGTTCGGCAGGTCTTTGCCAGCCGGAATCTTGCTGTAGCTCATTGGGCGGTGCCCCCGTTAGTTGACCAAATGACTGGTCGGATTGACCAAAAAGTGGCGGCGATTATAGGCATATTCGGCCGCTGTTGCCACGTTACCAGGGTCTTAGAGACCTTAGTATGACGCCTGATAGACCGGATCTTCGGCTTGAAGTTGCCGCAGCCGGGCCAACGGATCCTGACGGTAGAACGCCTTGAGCTGTTCGTAGACCTTTGGATAGGCCTGGTGCAGCAGGTCTGGGGCGCTGAAGAAGTATTCGCTGGTGACGGCAAAGAACTCCGCCGGGTTCTCGGCGGCGTAGGGGTCGATGACGGTTTGTGTGTCGGGGTTGTGGTCGAGTTGGCGGTCGAGGTCGTCGAAGGCTTGTTGCATGGCGTCGGCCCAGTCGCTGACGCGCATGTCGGCGTGCAGCGGTGGCAGGCCGTTGGCGTCGCCGTTGAGCATATCGAGTTTGTGCGCCAGTTCGTGGATCACCAGGTTGTAGCCGTCCCAGCCGCCGCTGGCCATGACGCCGTCCCAGGCCAGGATGATCGGGCCTTGGGGCCAGGCTTCGCCGCTGTGTTCGCCGTCCCATTCGTGCTCGATGCCGCTGGCGTCGCGGTAGCGCTGGGGGCTGAGGAAGTCGTCGGGGTAGAGGACGATTTCGTGGAAGCCCTGGTACCAGTTCAGCTCGCCCAGGTGCATCAGCGGCAATTGAGCCTGGGCGGCGAGCAGCAGGCGTTGTTCCTGGTGCAGTTCGACGCCGGGCAGGGCGCTGAGGTGTTTATCGTGCAGGAACAGCACGCAGGCTTCCCGCAGCCATTGGTCCTCGGCGGCGCTGATGCCGTCGAGGAAGCTCAATTGTTGCCGCACTCGCTGCCAGGTGTCCTCGGCCACGGGGTGTTTGGCGAGGGTGCGTCGGCGGCGCCAGTTGCTCAGGGACCACATGGCGATCAGCGCGGGTGGGCTTTCGAGGCGCGCTGGCTCAGTTTGCTGCGCACCAGGCTGATGATCATCGGCAGCAGCGACAGCAGGATGATGCCGACGACCAGCAGCGACAGGTTTTGCTTGATGAAGGGCACGTTGCCGAAGAAGTAGCCGAGGGTCACCAGGCCGCCGACCCACAGGATGGTGCCGAGCACGCTGAAGCCGAAGAAGCGTGGGTAAGGCATTTTGCCGACGCCGGCGACGAAGGGCGCAAAGGTGCGGATGATCGGCAGGAAGCGCGCCAGGGTCACGGTTTTGCCGCCGTGTTTGTCGTAGAAGTCGTGGGTTTGCTGCAGGTAGTCGCGGCGGAAGATTTTCGAGTCGGGGTTGCTGAACAGTTTTTCGCCAGCGGTGCGGCCGATGAGGTAGTTGGTGCTGTCGCCGAGGATCGCCGCGAGCATCAAGAGGCCGCCCAGCAGGACTGGGTCCATGGCGCCACCGGCGGCTACGGCGCCGGCGATGAACAGCAGCGAGTCGCCCGGCAGGAAGGGTGTGACCACCAGGCCGGTTTCACAGAAGATCACCAGGAACAGGATGGCGTAGATCCAGGTCCCGTAGTTGGTCACCAGCATGTCGAGGTAGACGTCGAGATGCAGAATGAGGTCGAGGGGGTTGAAATCCATGCAAAACACCTGTGGTGGCGGCCCGACTCGGCAGGCGGGTGGGACTGGCTTTGAGTATGGCTACAGAGTGTGTAGCTTTTTCTTACAAGCCGGGAAGAGCGGCATTATACGGCGAGGATTGTGAAGCGCGTGTTGAGTTTGTAGCTGGGGATTTCGGTGGTTCTGTGGGCAGGGGAGCACTTTGTGGGGGCGGGTTTGCTTGCGATGGCGGTGGAGCAGTCAGTAGTGATGTTGCCTGGTGGATCGCTATCGCGAGCAAGCTTTGCTCCCACAGGTCCTGCTCAAACAGATCTGATGGGTGTATGAGCGGGAGAATCAGGCAGGCTGTCAGGCCGCCTCGCGAGCAAGCTTTGCTCCCACAGGTCCTGCTCAAACAGATCTGATGGGTGTATGAGCGGGAGAATCAGGCCGGCTGTCAGGCTGCCTCGCGAGCAAGCTTTGCTCCCACAGGTCCTGCTCAAACAGATCTGATGGGTGTATGAGCGGGAGAGCCATGCCGGCTGTCAGGCCGCCTCGCGAGCAAGCTTTGCTCCCACAGGTCCTGCTCAAACAGATCTGATGGGTGTACGACCGGGAGAGCCAGGCCGGCCGTTAGGCCGCCTCGCGGTGGATGTTGATCTTGGGGCCCCGTTAACCACGCTGGCCGAACGCAGGCATTGTGGAGTGGGCATCCCGGCATGGATGCCGGGATAGCCGCGCTGGGCCATGGATGGCCCTTCGCGGCGGGCCCACGGAGCAATGCCGGAGTGAGGGCATGCCGAGCCTAAGCGAGGCACCAAGTGGTGGGGCAGGAGCGTTTTGCTTACTTTTGCGCTTTTCAAAAGTGAGCCGCCGTCAGGGCGGAACCCTAAGCAGCCGTTACCGCAGCAACGGATATGCCCCCGACCTTCAACATTGCTCCGAACGGCTCAGATCCCGTCGCTGATCGGCAACACGTAGTTCTTGAACTCGGTGTCTTCCTTGAACCCAATCGACTCGTAGGTCTTCTGCGCCACTTCGTTGTTGCTGCTGGTGGAGACGCGCATGCGGACGGCGTTGGTTTCCTTGGCCATTTTTTTCGCGGTGCGGATCAGGTTGTCGGCCACCAGTTGGCGGCGGGCGTCTTCGGCGACGTAGATGTCGTTGAGGATCCACACGCGCTTGAGCGACAGCGACGAGAAGCTTGGGTAGAGCTGGCAGAAGCCCAGCAGCTTGTTGTCGTCGTCATCCGGCAAGGCCAGGTAGATCACCGATTCCTTGCGGCGCAGGCGTTTTTCGAGGAAGGCTCGGGACGAATCCGGGTAGGGCAGGGAGCCGTAGAATTCCCGGTATTTGACGAACAATGGGGTCAGCAGGTCCAGGTGTTCCAGGGTCGCTTGGATAATCCGCATGGTAGGTCTCGTCTGCAAAGGTCGACAGATATTCAGACAACAATGTCGCGCTGCCGTGCTTTTGATGCTGCCTGAAAGCGGATCAAAAACGCAATCGGATAAACGGATCAGTTTCGGGGCGGCGCCAGTAGGAAATTACCTTTCATATCGGCAGCGCTTTCCGAATCCAGAGTGTGAACCTGGGCTTCGTCCTTCAGATTGACCCCCGAAAGCTGGCGGCGACAGGCTTCGCGCATCAGGTAAATCAGGCGATGGGCCGCCATGCCGTAGCTCAAACCTTCGAGGCGGACATTGGAGATGCAGTTGCGATAGGCATCGGTCAGGCCGACCTTGGGGGCGTAGGTGAAATACAGCCCCAGGCTGTCGGGGGAGCTGAGGCCGGGGCGTTCGCCGATCAGGATCACCGACATTTTCGCGCCGAGCCGCTGTGCCACTTCATCGGCCACGGCAACGCGGCCTTGCTCCACCAAAACTATTGGCGACACAGACCAACCGTCAGCCGCGATCTGCTCTTCCAGCCGCGCCAGGAACGGCAAGGTATGGCGATGCACCGCCAGCGCCGACAGGCCGTCAGCCACGACGATGGCCAGATCCACGCCGCCAGGGTGGGCCGCCGCGTAATCCTCCAGGACCTGCGCGGAGGCGTCGTCGAGCCGTCGGCCCAGGTCCGGGCGCTGTAGATAACTGTTGCGGTCGCTGGCCGCGCTGTGGAGCAACAGGCTTTCACGGCCGCGTTCGGTTAACTGCGCACGAATGCCCTGATGATCGAACGCCAGGTGCACCGCATCGCGGGCCTGGGCGTGGGCGAACTGGAAATCCAGTTGCGCCGAGGTCGGCAGGCTGGTGCCAGTGCGACCCAGGGCGATGCGCGCCGGGGTCAGGCTGCGCAGGTTCAGCCAAGGGTTTTGAGAATCGACAGGTTTTTTATCCATGGGCAACTCACTCATAAAAATGCGGCTCATCCCAAATGCGCGAGGGCGTGACGGAACGCCGGTGGCAGGTTGTCGCCGAACCGCACCCGGCCATCGGCCTGGGTGAAGATGCCCATGTTCGCCAGCCATGTTTCGAATTCCGGCGCCGGCTTCAGGCCCAGGGTCTGGCGGGCGTAGAGGGCGTCGTGGAACGAGGTGGTCTGGTAGTTGAGCATGATGTCGTCGGAGCCGGGGATGCCCATGATGAAGTTGATCCCGGCCACGCCCAGGAGGGTCAGCAGGGTGTCCATGTCGTCCTGGTCGGCTTCGGCGTGGTTGGTGTAGCAGATGTCGCAGCCCATCGGCACGCCCAGAAGCTTGCCGCAGAAGTGGTCTTCGAGGCCGGCGCGGATGATCTGTTTGCCGTTGTACAGGTACTCGGGGCCGATGAATCCTACAACCGTGTTCACCAGGAACGGGTTGAAATGCCGTGCCACGGCGTAGGCTCGGGTCTCGCAGGTCTGTTGATCGACGCCGTGGTGGGCGTTGGCTGACAGCGCGCTGCCCTGGCCGGTTTCGAAATACATCAGGTTGTTGCCCAAGGTGCCGCGATTCAGGCTGAGCCCGGCGTCGTAGCCTTCTTTCAAGATGCTCAGGCTGATGCCGAAACTGGCGTTGGCCGCTTCGGTGCCGGCGATGGACTGGAACACCAGGTCCAGGGGCACACCGCGGTTTGCCGCTTCGATGGAGGTGGTGACGTGGGTCAGCACGCAGCCCTGGGTGGGGATGTCGTAGCGCTGGATGATGGCGTCGAGCATTTCCAGCATCGCGCAGATCGAGGCGGTGCTGTCGGTGGCCGGGTTGATGCCGATCATGGCGTCGCCGTTGCCGTAGAGCAGGCCGTCGAGGATGCTCGCGGCGATGCCGGCGGGTTCGTCGGTGGGGTGGTTGGGTTGCAGGCGGGTGGACAGGCGCCCGCGCAGGCCGAGGGTGCCGCGGAATTTGGTCACCACGCGGACTTTCTGCGCCACCAGCACCAGGTCTTGCACGCGCATGATTTTCGACACGGCGGCGACCATTTCCGGCGTCAGGCCCGGGGCCAGGGCGCGCAGGCTCTGTTCATCGGCGGCGTCGCTGAGCAGCCAGTCGCGAAAACCGCCGACGGTGAGATGGCTGACGGTGGCGAAGGCTTGTTTATCGTGAGTGTCGACGATCAGCCGGGTGACTTCGTCGACCTCGTAAGGAATCAGCATTTCTTGCAGGAAATGGCTGAGGGGCAGGTCGGCCAGCGCCATTTGCGCGGCCACCCGCTCACCATCGTTGAGCGCCGCGACCTCGGCCAGAAAATCCCCGGAACGCGCCGGGCTGGCCTTGGCCATCAGGTCTTTGAGGCTGTCGAAGCGGTAGGTCTGGGCGCCGACGGAATGGGCGAATGCGGCCATGGGGCGGTGTCCTCCTGGTTCTCTAAATAACTCAAATACAACCCGTAACCCTGTGGGAGCGAGCTTGCTCGCGATAGCGGAGTGTCAGCAAAGTATCTGTTAACTGATACACCGCTATCGCGAGCAAGCTCGCTCCCACAGGAGGACGGCGTGCACTTTTAAATAGCAGGCACCAGGCCCTCAGCCCGGTGCCGGTGCAACTTCAGATACCTGTGAGCATAGCGTCCGCCGGTGCATCGGAGCGTTGCTTGGCGGTCAGTTGGAAGTACAGGTAGCCGACCACCATGAACGCCAGGAACACCAGGCCGATCAGGGTGTTGAACCACGCCATCGCCACCAGGCACACCACCGCCAGGAACAACGCAATCCCTGGCACGATCGGGTAGCCCGGGGCGCGGAAGGTGCGTTCCAGGTTCGGTTCGGTCTTACGCAGCCTGAACAGGCTGAGCATGCTGATGATGTACATCACGATGGCGCCGAACACCGACATGGTGATCATCGCCGCCGTCAGGCTCATGCCCTGCAGGTTGACCAGTCCATCGCTGTAGATCGCCGCAATGCCGATGACGCCGCCGGCCAGGATCGCCCGGTGTGGGGTCTGGAAGCGCGACAGTTTCGCCAGGCCACGGGGCAGGTAGCCGGCCCGGGCCAGGGCGAAGAACTGCCGCGAGTAGCCGAGGATGATCCCGTGGAAACTCGCCACCAGGCCGAACAGGCCGATCCACACCAGCATGTGCATCCACGTTGAATCGTTGCCGACCACGGCCTTCATGGCCTGGGGCAGCGGGTCGTTGATGTTCGACAGTTGGCGCCAGTCACCCACGCCGCCGGCCATGATCATCACGCCGATGGCGAGGAACACCAGGGTCAGGATGCCGCTGACATAGGCACGGGGAATCGTGCGTTTCGGGTCCTTGGCTTCTTCGGCGGCCATGGCCGCGCCTTCGATGGCGAGGAAGAACCAGATCGCGAAGGGGATCGCCGCAAAAATGCCCGGGATCGAGGCGAGGGTGAACTCATTGGAGCCGGCCCAGCCGTTGAGCACGAAGTTACTGAAGCTGAAGCCCGGCGCGACCACGCCCATGAACACCAGCAACTCGGCGACCGCCAGCACGGTGACCACCAGCTCGAAGGCGGCGGCGATGCTGACGCCGAGGATGTTCAGGGTCATAAATATGATGTACGCGCCGACCGCCGCGAGCTTGGGGTCCAGCTCGGGGAATTGCACGTTGAGGTAGGCGCCAATCGCCATCGCGATGGCCGGGGGCGCAAAGACGAATTCGATCAGGGTGGCGATCCCGGCGATCAATCCGCCTTTCTCGCCAAAGGCCCGTCGGCTGTAGGCAAAAGGCCCGCCGGCGTGAGGAATTGCGGTGGTCAGTTCGGTGAAACTGAAGATGAAGCAGGTGTACATCAACGCCACCATGAGGGCGGTGACGAGAAACCCGAGGGTGCCTGCGGTGCCCCAGCCGTAGCTCCAGCCGAAGTATTCGCCGGAAATCACCAGGCCGACGGCAATACCCCATAAATGCAGGGTGCCGAGTGTGGGTTTGAGTTGGGTGGTAGAAGTCATAAGTCCTCTCTGTCTTTTTTATTGTTTGATCTGTTGGACTTTCGGGATTGCTGTGGAGCGGGCACGCAAGGCTCATGCCAGAGCGGTGGGACGGTAGTTTGATGTTGTCAGTGAGGGTGCCATCGCGAGCAAGCTCGCTCCCACAGTGGATCTGTTTCAACCCTGGAAACGAGTTATCCACAGATCCCTGTGGGGGCGAGCCTGCTCCGGGCGGCGATCCGACGATAGCTATCTAAAGGGCCAGGCAAGATGACCTGCCTGGCCCAAGGGCTTAGAAGAACCCCAACGGATTGATGTCGTAGCTCACCAGCAGGTTCTTGGTCTGCTGGTAGTGATCGAGCATCATCTTGTGCGTCTCACGACCCACGCCGGACTTCTTGTAGCCACCGAACGCGGCGTGCGCCGGGTACAGGTGGTAGCAGTTGGTCCAGACACGACCGGCCTTGATCGCCCGGCCCATGCGGTAGGCGCGGTTGATGTCGCGGGTCCAGAGGCCGGCGCCGAGGCCGAACTCGGTGTCGTTGGCGATCGCCAGGGCTTCGGCTTCGTCCTTGAAGGTGGTGATGCTCACCACTGGGCCGAAGATTTCTTCCTGGAACACGCGCATTTTGTTGGTGCCCTTGAGCAGGGTCGGCTGGATGTAATACCCGGTCGCCAGGTTGCCTTCGAGTTTTTCCACCTTGCCGCCGGTCAGCAGCTCGGCGCCTTCGCCCTTGGCGATTTCCAGGTACGAAAGAATCTTGTCGAATTGCTGCTCGGACGCCTGGGCGCCGACCATGGTCTCGGTGTCCAGCGGGTCGCCGCGTTTGATCTGCAGGACTTTCTTCATCACCACTTGCATGAATTCGTCGTAGATCGACTCCTGCACCAGGGCGCGGGATGGGCAGGTGCAGACTTCGCCCTGGTTGAAGAACGCCAGCACCAGGCCTTCGGCGGCTTTCTCGATGAAGCTCGGCTCGGCTTGCATGATGTCTTCGAAGAAGATGTTCGGCGATTTGCCGCCCAGTTCCACGGTAGACGGGATGATGTTCTCGGCAGCACATTTCATGATGTGCGAGCCGACCGGGGTGGAACCGGTGAAGGCGATTTTGGCGATGCGCTTGCTGGTGGCGAGGGCTTCGCCGGCTTCTTTGCCGAAACCTTGCACCACGTTCAGTACGCCAGGCGGCAGCAGGTCGCCGATCAGCTCCATGAGCACGCAGATGCCCAGTGGGGTTTGCTCGGCCGGCTTGAGCACCACGCAGTTACCGGCGGCCAGGGCCGGGGCGAGTTTCCAGGCGGCCATCAGCAGCGGGAAGTTCCACGGGATGATCTGCCCGACCACGCCCAGCGGTTCATGGATGTGGTAGGCCACGGTGTTGCCGTCGATCTCGGCGGCGCTGCCTTCCTGGGCCCGCAGGCAACCGGCGAAGTAGCGGAAGTGGTCGGCGGCCAGGGGGATGTCGGCGTTGAGGGTTTCGCGCACGGCTTTGCCGTTGTCCCAGGATTCGGTGATCGCCAGGACTTCGAGGTTGGCTTCGATGCGGTCGGCGATTTTCAACAGGACCAGCGAACGCGCCTGGGCCGACGTGGCACCCCAGGCATCAGCGGCAGCGTGGGCGGCGTCCAGGGCTTTTTCGATGTCTTCGGCCGTGGAGCGCGGGAATTCGGCAATGGGCTGGCCATTGACCGGGGAAGTGTTGGTGAAGTACTGACCTTTGACAGGCGCGACGAACTCGCCGCCGATGTAGTTACCGTATTTGCTCTTGAACGAAACGATAGCGCCTTCAGTACCGGGGTGAGCGTAACGCATGATGAGTTCTCCTTGGCTTTTGTGCTTATACGGGAGGGCCGCGCAAAATTGAGCGCTGGTAATTAAGCCTAGAGCAAAGGTTGGGCCATTGCCTTGCGGGGCCCGTAAATCAAGACTTTAGGAGGAGTTGGTCGGACAAACGGATGCCCTGCGTGACGATTGCGATACAGCGGGTGTGACAGTTTGTGCCAGATGCGAGACAGTCTGTGACTGACAGGTCGCGCCAGCATTGCAAAGGTGGTTGGGCTGGAGGATGCTGGACCTCGACGGCGAGGCCATGGACGGACCGCTTTTGTGGCGAGGGAGCTTGCTCCCGCTGGAGCGCGAAGCGGTCCCAAGGCAGCCAGCTCGGTCAGCCTGATACACCGCAAACTCAGGTTTTGGGGCTGCTGCGCAGCCCAGCGGGAGCAAGCTCCCTCGCCACGGGGTAATGTGTCGGCAGGTCCAAAAGGTCCTTCAGGGGAGAATAATAAGAACATGCACAGCAACCATTTGAGTCGCCATGCCCAGCAAGTCCTGACGGTCACCCAGGGCAAGGCCCATTTGCAGGGCCCTGGCAGCGATCCGTCGATTGCCCGTTCCTGGCTGCGCTGCCTCGAGGACTATCACCTCGACCCGGCCCAGAACCTGGCGCCGACGGTGCTCGAACATGGCCGGGTGCTGGAAAGCCGCGAGCGCTTGCAGCAGGTGCTGCACATCGCCGGCAATGAAATGACCAGCCTGCACCAGCAACTCTCCGGCGCCGGCCACGCGGTGTTGCTGACCGACGCCCGAGGCGTGATCCTCAACTGCGTCACGGCCCCCAGCGAACGGAAGATTTTCGAACGGGCCGGCCTCTGGCTCGGTGCCGACTGGAGCGAAGCCTGCGAAGGCACCAACGGCATCGGCACCTGCCTGGTGGAGCGCCAGGCCCTGACCATCCACCAGGAAGAACATTTTCGTGGCCGCCATACCGGCCTGACCTGCTCGGCCAGCCCGGTGTTCGATCCCCAGGGCGAACTGCTGGCGGTGCTCGACGTGTCTTCGGCCCGGCCGGACGTGTCGCGCCAGAGCCAGTTCCACACCATGGCCCTGGTCAATCTCTCGGCGAAGATGATCGAGAGCTGCTATTTCCTCCGTTGCTTCGACAATCAATGGTTGCTGCGCTTTCACTTGCAGGCCGAGTCCGTGGGACTGTTCAGCGAAGGCTTGATGGCGTTCAACGGCGAAGGGCGGATCAGCGCCGTCAACCAGAGCGCGCTGAACCTCTTGGGGCATATTCGCGGCAGCTTGCTCGGTCAGCGGGTGGAGGACTTTTTCGACTGTTCGTTGGACGAATTACTCGGCCGCGCGAGTGTAAATGCCAGTGCGAGCTGGCCGCTGCGCACCCGTGACGGTCGGCATTTGTTCGCCGTGTTGCGGGGGCAGCCGCGCAGCGTGCCGGTGCCGGTTGCTCCGCTGATCAAGGCCATCGAGCCCGCGCGCCTGCCGGGCATCTGCCTGGGGGATGCGGCGTTGCAGGAACATTTTCGCAAGGCGCTGCGGGTGTTCGAGCGCGATGTACCGCTGCTGATTCAGGGCGAAACCGGCTCCGGCAAGGAGGCGTTCGCCAAGGCCGTGCACCACGCCAGCCAGCGCGCCGGCAAGCATTTTGTCGCCCTCAACTGCGCGGCCATCCCGGAAAGCCTGATCGAGAGCGAGCTGTTCGGCTATCGCGGCGGCAGCTTCACCGGCGCGCGCAAGGAAGGCATGCGTGGCAAGCTGCAACAGGCCGACGGCGGCACGCTGTTCCTCGATGAAATCGGCGACATGCCCCTGGCCTTGCAGACCCGTTTGCTGCGGGTGCTGGAAGACCGCCAAGTGGTGCCCATCGGCGGCGAGCCCGAGGCGGTGAACGTGCGGATCATCAGCGCCACCCACCGGCAGTTGCTGGATCGGGTGCAGGACGGCAGTTTTCGTGAGGACTTGTACTACCGCCTCAATGGCCTGGAAATCCCGCTGCCGGCGTTGCGCGAACGCAGTGATAAGTCGCAGTTGCTGGATTTTTTGCTGGCTGAAGAGAGCGGTGCCGAGACGGTGTCCATCGACGAACCGGCGCGCCAGGCGTTGCTGGGGTTCGACTGGCCGGGCAACGTGCGGCAACTGCGCAACGTGCTGCGGACCCTTGCCGCGCTGTGCGATGGCGGGCGGATCGGGTTGGAGGACTTGCCGGCCATGATCCGCCAGCGTCCGTCGATGGCGCTGGTTGAAACGGTGGCGGAGCGGCCGCTGGCGGATGCCGAGCGCCTGGCGTTGCTCGATGCACTGGAGCGCCAGCGCTGGCACATGACCCACACGGCGGAACAACTGGGGATCAGCCGCAATACCCTCTACCGCAAGCTGCGTAAGCACGCGATTGCCCGCTGAACCACTGATAATTAATCTGCTGACTGCTGACTGCTGACTGCTGACTGCTGACTGCTGTTGTGGCGAGGGAGCTTGCTCCCGCTGGGCTGCGCAGCAGCCCCAAGCTTTCTTTCCACCCTGAAACCGAAGGCGACTGCTGCGCAGTCGAGCGGGAGCAAGCTCCCTCGCCACAAAAGCAGCCAGTAGCGAGCCGGGGTTGTGCGGTCAACTGTGGGAGCGAGCTTGCTCGCGATGACGTCGGCACATTCAATATCGCTGCAAGCTGATCCACCGCTATCGCGGGCAAGCCTTGCTCCCACAGAAGGCCGCCTGTGCGCCGAGGTTCAAACACAAGGTGCGATTTCCCCCTCCCTAGGCTAACCTGCGGCCATGTTTTACGAGGTCGACTATGCACATCCATATTCTCGGTATTTGCGGCACTTTCATGGGTTCGATGGCGGTCCTGGCCAAGGAACTGGGCCATCACGTGACCGGTTCCGACGCCAACGTCTACCCGCCGATGAGCACTCAGCTGGAAGCCCAGGGCATCGAACTGACCCAAGGCTATGACCCGGCGCAACTGGACCCGGCGCCGGACCTGGTGGTCATCGGCAATGCCATGTCCCGGGGCAACCCGGCGGTCGAGTACGTGCTCAACAAAGGCCTGCCGTATGTGTCCGGGCCGCAGTGGCTTGCCGATCACGTGCTGCAGGGCCGTTGGGTCCTGGCCGTGGCCGGTACCCACGGCAAGACCACCACCAGCAGCATGCTCGCCTGGGTGTTGGAACACGCCGGCATGAGCCCGGGTTTCCTGATCGGTGGCGTGCCGCAGAATTTCTCGGTGTCGGCGCGGCTGGGTGGCACGCCGTTCTTCGTGATCGAGGCCGATGAATACGACAGCGCGTTTTTCGACAAGCGCTCGAAATTCGTCCACTACCGTCCCCGCACCGCGATCCTCAACAACCTTGAGTTCGATCATGCGGACATCTTCCCCGATCTGCCGGCCATCGAGCGGCAGTTCCACCATTTGGTGCGCACTATCCCGAGTGAAGGCCTGGTGATTCACCCGACCACCGAGCCGGCCTTGCAGCGCGTGATCGAGATGGGTTGCTGGACCCCGGTGCAAACCACCGGCGCCGGTGGGCAGTGGCAGGTGAAGTTGCTCAAGGATGACGGTTCGCAGTTCGAAGTCATGTTTGAAGGTGTGTCCCAAGGCGTGGTCGAGTGGGACATGACCGGCCAGCACAACGTCGCCAATGCCCTGGCGACCTTGGCGGCGGCCCGGCATGTCGGCGTGGTGCCGTCCATGGGCATTGCCGCGTTGAGCGCGTTCAAGAGCGTGAAGCGGCGGATGGAGAAGGTCGCCGAAGTGCGCGGTATCACCATCTATGACGACTTCGCCCATCACCCGACCGCCATCGCCACCACCCTCGACGGTTTGCGCAAGCGCATCGGCGATGCGCCGCTGATTGCGATCATCGAGCCGCGGTCCAACTCCATGAAGCTCGGCGCGCACCGCGATGGCCTGCCGGAAAGCGTGGTCGATGCCGACCAGGTGATCTGGTACGCCCCGGCCAACCTCGGCTGGGACCTCGGCGCCACTGCGGCGCTGTGCACGGTGCCGTCGATTGTCAGCGATTCCCTGGAAGGCATCATCGAGCGCGTGAAGAGCCAGGCTCAGCCCGGTACTCACGTGGTGATCATGAGCAACGGCGGCTTCGGCGGCCTGCACGGCAAACTGGCCGAGGCCCTGAAATGAGCAATGGCCCCGAACGCATCACGCTGGCGATGACCGGTGCGTCCGGCGCCCAGTACGGTTTGCGCCTGCTCGATTGCCTGGTGCGTGAAGACCGCGAGGTACACTTCCTCATCTCCAAGGCCGCGCAACTGGTGATGGCCACCGAGACCGACGTGACCCTGCCGTCCAAGACCCAGATGATGCAAGCCTTCCTCACCGAATACACCGGTGCGGCGGCGGGGCAGATTCGCGTGTATGGCAAGGAAGACTGGATGTCGCCAGTGGCCTCGGGCTCCGGCGCGCCGGCCGCCATGGTGGTGGTGCCGTGTTCCACCGGGACGCTGTCGGCGATTGCCACCGGGGCCTGCAACAACCTGATCGAACGGGCGGCGGACGTGACGCTCAAGGAACGCCGCCAGTTGATCCTGGTGCCGCGGGAAGCGCCGTATTCGAGCATTCACCTGGAGCACATGCTCAAGCTGTCGAACATGGGCGTGACCATCCTGCCGGCCTCGCCGGGTTTCTATCACCAGCCGCAGACCATTGATGACCTGATCGATTTCGTGGTCGCGCGGATCCTCAATCTGCTGAACATCCCCCAGGACATGTTGCCGCGCTGGGGCGAACATCATTTGAGCAGCGATGAATAAGCTGCTGATTGTGCTGCTGGCGCTGCAGCTGACCGGCTGCGCCACCGCCCGCACCCTCGACGCCGCCAAGCCTGGCGCGCCGGTGGTGTACGCCGGGACACGCCTGGATCTGTACGCCCTCAACGGTGGTTGCTGCGCCAAGGACCGCTTTGGTGCCGAGGCACCGCGTTACCCGGGGCTCGATCTGCCGGGCAGTACGCTGCTCGATACCTTGTTGTTGCCGTTGTCGTTGTTTACGGCGATAGGTGTGGGGTTTCAGGCTACGGGCGGGCTGTAACGAACATCACGGTGCCTTGGTCTGCCCGGAACCTGTGGCGAGGGAGCTTGCTCCCGCTGGGCTGCGAAGCGGCCCCAAGTTTTTCCTCTGAAACCCAAGGCGACTGCTGCGCAGTCGAGCGGGAGCAAGCTCCCTCGCCACAATGGGGGCCTGGTCTTGGATTGGGGGGGCTCGCGATGGCGCCCGCTCAGACGCCGCAATCATTTGCCGAGCTTGCGCAACTCATCCGACTCCACCACCCGCACCCCATCCTGCTCTTCCAGCGCCAGGCGCCACATGGCCCGGGCCAGTTGGCAGGCTTCGATGCCGTGGTACTTGCCCGGGATCAGCTTGGACAAGGGCCCGGCCAGTTGCTCGGCCAGGCGCGGTTCGACGCGGTCGCCCAGCAGCAGGGAAGGCCGGCAAATGGTCAGTTGCGGCCAGCCCTGGGTCTTGAGTGCCGCTTCCATTTCACCTTTGACCCGGTTGTAGAAGATCGATGACTTGGCGTCGGCCCCCAGCGCGCTGATCACCACCAGGTGCCGTGCGCCCAGTTCCCGGGCGCGCTTGGCAAACGTCACCACCAGGTCCAGGTCCACCGCGCGAAAGGCTGCTTCGGAGCCGGCTTTCTTGATGGTTGTGCCGAGACAGCAGAAGGCGATGTCCACTTGGCCGCTGAGTTGTGGCAGCACCTGGGCCGGCTCCCCAACCGGGTTTTCCAAGTGTGGATGCTCAGCCAGTGGCCGGCGTGAAGGCGCCAAGACGCGAGTGATGGTCGGCTCGTTGAGCAGCCGGTCCAGTAGGTGTTCCCCGGTCAGCCCGGTCGCACCGGCGAGCAAAACATGCTGAGGCGTCAAGTACATAGTGTTTCCCCCTTGATACGGTTCAGCTTAGTTGCTCTTTGTCGCCTCGTCGTTCAATGCAGCACTTTGCAATGCTTTACGTGCCTGCTGTTTGCGCAGCAGTTGCCAGTGGGAAAGGACCGTCCTCGGCGCCCACATCTGGGGTTCGGAGGCTTCGAAGTTGTCGGCCTGTTCGCGTTCGGCCACGGTGGCCTTGGCCCGTTTGAAGGCCTGCTCCAGGTCGTCGGTCTGGTTCAATGCCTGGGCGAACAGCGCATCGCCGAAATAGGTGAAATTGGCTTCCTCGGAGCAGCCGAAGGACACTCGGTCGGCCCGGGAAGCGGTCATGATCAAGGTGCGTTCGTCCTTGAGTGCCGGGATGAAGCCGCCGGAATAACAGGCCGAGATCACCACGATCTTGTCGCGGTTCTTCAGCGGTGCGAGGACCACGGCCAGTTCGTCGGCGGGCAGGTCAGCCAGTTCCATGCGCGGCTGGTCGAGCACCAGTTCATGCTCGCTGGTGCCGTGGCTGGTCAGGTAGATGAAAATCAGGTCTTCCGGGCCGCTGCGTTCGGCCAGGGTGGCGGCGGCGCGGCGCAGGCTTTCGCGGCTGGCCATGGGCCGGTCGCCGAGGTGATCGCGGTGGTTCACCAGGCGGATCTGGCCGAATGCGCCGAAACGGCTGGTGAGCATGTTGGCGACATAGTCGGATTCGCGCAGGAACACGCTTTGCTTGCCGTCGCCGCCCAGGGTCAGGCTGTACAGCTCCACCGCCGGGGTCGAGGCCGGGATGTTGGCCAGGGCGTCCTCCAGCAGGCGGCCCTGGGCCAGCAGGCCGAGTTCGAGGACATCCGGCAGCAGCCTGCCACCAGCGTCGCGCACCCGCTGGCCGTTGGCCCAGGTGCCGCTTTGCACGGTGCCGTCGGTCAGCGCCAGGGTGCCGCGCCCGTGGTAACTGTCGCTTTCGAACTGGCCGACGTAAAAGCTGCCGTCGGGCAGGTTCAGGCGGCCTTCGCCGGTAAAGCGCCAATCATTGAATTGACCGAGATAGTGGCTGCCGTCGGCACCGATCAGTTCGCCCTTGCCGGTCAGTGCGCCATCCTTGAACTGGCCGATCCAGACATCGCCGTCGGCATTTTCGTAGCGACCGCGACCGTTGAGCTGGTTGTTCTTGAAGCCGCCGATGTAGACATCGCCCTCGGCACTGTTGAAGGTGCCCTTGCCTTGCAGTTGCCCGTCGACAAAATGGCCGGTGAACTGGTTGCCGCTGGCATCGAAGCGCTGGCCTTCACCGTTGGGCTTGCCGTTGACGAATGGGCCCTGGTATTGGCTGCCGTCGTCGAGTTCCAGGCGTCCGAGACCGGAATAGCGGTCGGCCTTGAACTCGCCCCGGTAGGTCATGCCGTTTTCCTTGAGCGTCCCTTCACCGTCCCGCCGCCCCAGCTTGAAGCCGCCGGTGTAGCTGCTGCTCGGTGTGGTCAGGCTGCCCTGGCCGTGGAACAGGCCCTGCTGGAACTGGCCGCGATAGACTTCGCCATTGCTGCCATGCCATTCCCCTTTGCCGTGCCACTGGCCTTTGTCGAACTGCCCGGCGTACCAGCTGCCATTGGGGTAATCGATGCGCCCCTGGCCTTGCAGCAGCCCGTCCACCAGGTCGCCGCGATAGCGGCCGCCATCGGGCAGGCGCGCGTCGGGAGGCAGCGGCGATTCGCCGTTGCCACAGGCGGTGAGCAGCAGGGTCAGGGTCAGTGGGACGAATAAGCGCATAACGGGATCCAGGTCATCAGGCCACGAGTATGCCGCAGCTATGCCCCTTGGATACAGAGAAGCGATGCGAAACTGCCTGAGCGGTTTCGCGACCGCACAGGTTTACACGAAGCAGAGCGACAGCGGCTCGGCGATGTAGGCCGGTTTTTCCGAACCTTCGATCTCCAGCGTGGCGGTGGCCTTGAGCAGCCATTGGCCGGGTTTTTTCTCGGTGACTTCCACCAGGTCGACCTTGAGCCGGACCTTGGAATCGACCTTCACCGGTTGGATGAAGCGCACGCTGTCCAGCCCGTAGTTGACGACCATTTTCACACCCTCGGGCAGGATCAGGATGTCTTCCATCAGCTTGGGCATCAGCGACAGCGACAGGAAACCGTGGGCGATGGTGCTGCCAAACGGGGTCTGTGCGGCCTTGACCGGATCGACGTGGATGAACTGAAAGTCGCCAGTGGCTTCGGCGAACAGGTTGATGCGCTCCTGATCGATGGTGAGCCATTCGGAACGTCCAAGTTCCTTGCCGACATAATCTTTGAGCGCTGCAACGGGGACGTAGGGCATTGAGACTCTCCTTGGGTTCATCTGTTGTACTTTTTCTGGAACGGGGATCGGCATCCCCGGAGAACCACTGTAGATCAACATGGCGCGCAAGTAAGGTCACCGAACATGCTTTTTACGAATGCCGACCCATAGCGCGGGCATGCTTATAATGCCGGCGCATTCTTTGCAATTCCGTTCACTTGACGTGTGCGTTTGATTTCGTGGCGAGGG
Source organism: Pseudomonas sp. Lb2C2 (assembly GCF_052112205.1). Taxonomy (NCBI): domain Bacteria; kingdom Pseudomonadati; phylum Pseudomonadota; class Gammaproteobacteria; order Pseudomonadales; family Pseudomonadaceae; genus Pseudomonas; species Pseudomonas sp. Lb2C2. The sequence goes on from NZ_JAUTYW010000010.1 coordinate 166,560, forward strand.
AGCTTGCTCCCGCTGGGCTGCGCAGCGGCCCCATTTTATGAGCGCTTCGCACTCAAGCGGGAGCAAGCTCCCTCGCCACACAATCACGCCGTGAACCGAATTGGCGCGTTCATTGAGTCTGTTGCAGGGGAGAGAGCGGATGTTGCTACGGGGCCTGACCTGGCTGGTGCTGTTTCAATTGCTGGGCACTGCGATCAATCATTTGTTCTTGCCGGTGCTGCCGGGGCCGATCATTGGCCTGCTGTTGCTGCTCGGCTATCTGGTGGTGCGCGGCGAAGTCAGCGAGCCGTTGAACCTGGCGGCCGGCAGCCTGCTGCGTTACCTGCCATTGCTGCTGGTGCCGCCCGCCGTGGGGGTGATGGTCTACGCCGGGGCCATTGCCGCCGATTTCTGGGCCATCGTCGGCGCATTGACCTTGTCCCTGGTGCTGTCCGTGGCGTTGACGGGAGTGCTGATGCAGCGCCTGGCCCGCCGTCACATCGCCGCCCCGGAGGACAGCCAATGATGCTCGACTGGCAGGGCGCCTGGACCTCGGTGATTCACCATCCGCTGTTCGGCATCGGCATTACCCTGGGCGCCTATCAACTGGTACTGGCGGCGTTCGAAAAGACCCGCTGGGTGTTCCTGCAACCGGTGCTGATGTCGATGGTGCTGTTGATCGTCGTGCTGGTCGGTTGCGGCATCGACTATGCCGAATACCGCAAGAGCACCGAGATCCTCAGCATCCTGCTGGGCCCGGCCACGGTCGCCCTGGCGGTGCCGCTGTATTTGAACCTGCGACGGATCCGGCAGTTGTTCTGGCCGATTTTTACTACGCTGGTGATAGCTGGGGTGTTTGCCACGGGCTCTGCGGTGGTGTTGGGCTGGGCCTTCGGTGCCGAGCACATGATTCTGATGACCATGGCGCCCAAGTCCGTGACTTCGCCGATCGCCATGCTGGTGGCCGAGCAGATCGGCGGCGTGGCGGCCATGGCGGCGGTGTTCGTGTTGATCACCGGTGTGCTTGGGGCCATTCTCGGCCCGAGCATTTTGACCCGGTTGGGTGTCCATAGCCCTGAAGCCCGGGGCATGGCCCTGGGGCTGGCGGCCCATGCCGTGGGCACGTCGGTGGCGTTGCAGGAAAGCGAGGAAACCGGCGCCTTTGCGGCGCTGGCGATGAGTCTGATGGGCGTGGCTACCGCGGTGTTGCTGCCGTTGGTGGTGTCGATGACGGTTTAAGGAATTGGTTATGAGCTTGCCGCTTTTCCCGTTGAACACTGTGCTGTTCCCCGGTTGCATCCTCGATTTGCAGATTTTCGAGGCGCGCTACCTCGACATGATCGGGCGCTGCATGAAAAAGGGCGAAGGCTTCGGCGTGGTGTGCATCCTCGATGGCGAGGAAGTCGGCATCGCGCCTGAAGGTTACGCGCGGGTCGGTTGTGAGGCGCGCATCACCGATTTCTCCCAGCAGGACAATGGCCTGCTGGGCATTCGCGTGCAGGGCGGGCGGCGCTTTATCGTCCATGGCAGCAGCGTCCAGGCGGATCAACTGACGGTCGCTGAGGTCGAGTGGCTGGAAGAAGAGCCGGAGCAACCGCTGCAAGAGGAAGACGCCGACCTGGTGGCGCTGCTCAAGGCCCTGGCCGAGCACCCGATGGTCGAGGCCCTGAACATGGGTACCGAAGCGACCGGCCAGCAATCGCTGGCCAATCAACTGGCCTACCTGCTGCCGTTCAATGAGCTGGACAAGATCGACCTGCTGCAACTCGACGACCCGCAACAGCGCCTGGATGCGATCCAGGCGTTGCTCGATGAGTTGCAGGGCGAGCTCTTCGCCTGACACCACTCATATCCACCGAACAACACCGACCCCTGTGGGAGCGGGCTTGCTCGCGAAGGCGGTGGATCAGTTAACACATGTGTTGGATGACACTCCGCTTTCGCGAGCAAGCCCGCTCCCACAGTGGATCTCCAGTGCCCACAGATAGTGTGTTCAATAGGCATACCGCAACATCGCATGCGGCAAGTGCCGCAGGGCGAAGAAACTGAACACCGCCACCAGCGCCGGCAGGACCAGCCACCAGACTTTTGGCGGCATGGCCGGCAGCGGGGTCTGGCGCTGGCTCAACCACAGGGCGGCGGCACAGACGCTGGCGGCGAGCATCGCCCCGGCGACGATGTCGCTCGGCCAATGCGCGCCCAGGTAGACCCGCGACAGGGCGATGGCCAGCGCCGGCAAGCAGCCCAGCAACAGCCAGGTCAGGCGCAGGCGTGGCGGTTGGCCGCGGCCGGCCAGGACGGCGAGGGTCAGGAACAGCGCGAATGCCCCGGAGGAGTGGCCGCTGGGCATGCTGTAGCTGGTCAGCGGGTCGCTGAGGATTTCCGGGCGCACACGGGCAAAGAAGTGTTTGAAGCCGGTATTGGCCAGGGCGGTGATCAGCATCGTGCCCCCGGCAAAAATTGCCTGGCGCCATTGCCGTGCCAACAGCAGTAACCCGGTCACCAGGCTGCAGACAATCAACATGTAGCGGAATTCGCCGATCAGCGTGAAGGTCACGGCGATTTCATCCAGCGTCGCGCTGCGGTGCTCCTGGACCAGGGCCATCAAGCCCTGGTCGAACGCCGTCAGGTAACGAAAGCCGATGAACAGGCCGATCAGGATCACCAGGCCCAGGCCTGCGATCAGTGCCGTGGCATGGCGATGGCGGCGCATGCTGCTGTTGACGCTTAGCCCGATCATCACCGCGATGCTGCCGATGACCACGCCGGCCTGTGGCCAGAAACCTTCGGGCAGTGGCAGGCGAAACGCCGCCCCGGTGGCCCAGCCCGGCAACAGGTACGCCACCGTCCAGCCCGCCGCAGCCAACACGCTGACGGCGGCGAAGCGCGGGAACGGCATGTCGCACATCCCGGCCACCATCGGCAACATCGGCCGTAGCGGGCCGATAAAACGGCCCACCAGCAGGCTGGCGATGCCGTAGCGCTGGAAATAACTTTCCGCAGCGCTCATCCATTCCGGGTGGTGCCGCAGCCCCGGCAGGCGCCGGATGTTCTGGTGGAAATGCCGGCCCAGGAAATACGACACCAGGTCCCCGAGCAGCCCGCCAAGCAGGCCCAGCAGCAACGTCTCGCCCAAGGACAACGCGCCGCTGCCGGCCAGCACGGCAATCGCAAACAACAGCACCGTACCCGGCACGATCAGGCCGGCAATGGCCAGGCACTCCACGCAGGCAACGATGAACACCGCCACCGCCAGCCATTGCGGGTTGACGGTCAACCAGCCAGTGATGCTATCGAGCCATGGGCCCATAAATACAACTCCATTGAATAGTGATGGGCATGCATTTTTTACTGTGGGGAGAACTTGTGGGAGCAAAGCTTGCTCGCGACAAACGATGACGCGACCTTACTGTTGATCCGTGTCGCCTGCATCGCGGGCAAGCCTTGCTCCCACAAGCCTGCTCCCACAGCGGGATGCGGTATTTCATCAGGGCAACAAAAAATAATCACGCCCTTCGACCTGCCCGCGCCGCAAAGGGTTTCGGGTACACCACGGGGCGTAGGCGGCGTCGACGAAACGGTAGGGCAGGTGCTCGTCCCGGCCCTGGGGAATGCCCAGGCGGGTGGTCTGGATCGCATTGACCGTCGGCACCCCGACATCTTCCACCAGCAAGCGCTCGGGGTCGAAGCGTTTGGCGTCCCAGTCCGGCACTTTCAGCCCCAGGGCTTTGCACAGCAAGGTCTGGCCGGCACAGAGTTTTTGCGGTGTGCGCGGCCGGCCTTGGGCGTCGGGGTTGTTGAGCAGCATCTGCGCCAGGCTCGCCGGCCCGCAAAGGGCATCGACCCACGGGTACGCCGATTTGATCAGCACCGCATTGCCGGGGCCTTGGGCGCTGAAGTTCAACGAATCGCCGCCCCGGGCGTAGTACATATAGATGTGCCCGCCATCCAGAAACAAAGCCTTACGTTTTTCTGTGTAGCCCAGCGAGGCGTGGCTACCCTTTTCGGCGAAGTAATACGCCTCGGTCTCGATGATCCGCGCGCTGAGCCACAACTCACCCACCTTGTGGCGGATGACTTTGCCCAGCAGGTCCTTGGCAAGCACCTGGGCGTCGCGATCGAAAAAGGCGTGGGGCAGGGCGTTGGGCGATGGCAGATCGGTCATGGCGTTAAACGAAATGAGGCCAAAGGAAGCGCGATGATAGCAATGGAAAGCTTAATCACCGCTGAACAGTCGCTTCAACCGGCTGTTTACACCTGTTTTGCTCCTCCGCCGGTCACCACTGTGAGTCCATGCTGTTAGTCGAGGGTTACGACAGCTATAATCTGCCGCTTTCCTCATCGCCAAGACCACACAGACCATGACTGAGTCCGTTCTTGACTACATGACCCGCCTGGGTCGCGCCGCTCGTGCAGCGTCGCGCATCATCGGCCGGGCCAGCACCGCGCAGAAAAACCGCGCCCTGCAGGCCGCCGCCAATGCGCTGGACGCTGCACGCGCCGAGTTGTCCGCTGCCAACGAACTGGACCTGGCCGCCGGCCGGGCCAATGGTCTGGAACCGGCCATGCTCGAGCGCCTGGCGCTGACCCCTGCACGCATCGACGGCATGATCGTCGGCTTGCGCCAGGTCGCGGCCCTGCCGGACCCGGTCGGGGCGATCCGCGACATGAGCTACCGCCCGTCGGGCATCCAGGTCGGCAAGATGCGCGTGCCCCTGGGCGTGGTCGGGATCATCTACGAGTCGCGGCCGAACGTGACCATCGACGCCGCGAGCCTGTGCCTGAAGTCGGGTAACGCGACCATCCTGCGGGGTGGCTCCGAGGCCATCCATTCCAACCGCGCCATTGCCGCCTGCATCCAGCGCGGCCTGGCCGAGGCCGATCTGCCGGCGGCCGTGGTGCAAGTGGTGGAAACCACTGACCGCGCCGCAGTCGGCGCGCTGATCACCATGCCCGAGTTCGTCGATGTCATCGTGCCGCGTGGCGGCAAGGGCCTGATCGAACGGGTCAGTCGTGACGCCCGCGTGCCGGTGATCAAGCACCTGGACGGCATCTGCCACGTCTACGTCAGCGCCCACGCCGAATTGCCGAAGGCCCAGCGCATCGCCTTCAACGCCAAGACCTACCGCTACGGTATCTGCGGCGCGATGGAAACCCTGCTGGTGGACCAGGCCGTGTCCAAGGACTTCCTGCCGTCGATGGCTGCCCAGTTCCGCGAAAAAGGCGTCGAGCTGCGTGGTTGCGAGCGCACCCGGGCGATCATCGAGGCCGTTGCGGCCACGCAAGAAGACTGGGACACCGAATACCTGGCGCCGATCCTGTCGATCCGTGTGGTCGACGGGCTGGAGGAGGCCATCGAGCACATCAACCGCCACGGCTCGCACCACACCGACTCCATTGTCAGTGAAAACCTGGGTGAAACCCGGCGCTTCGTGGCCGAAGTGGATTCGGCGTCGGTGATGATCAACACCCCGACCTGCTTCGCCGATGGCTTTGAATACGGATTGGGTGCCGAGATCGGCATTTCTACTGATAAGCTGCACGCCCGCGGCCCGGTGGGCCTCGAAGGCCTGACCTGCGAGAAGTACATCGTGGTCGGTGACGGCCAGTTGCGCGGACAGGAGCCGGTCTGACTTGGGCGATCTCGACCCGCCAGCTGCTGTGACGACGACAACCCCGCCCCGGCGCATTGGCATCCTGGGCGGCACGTTCGACCCGGTGCACATCGGCCATTTGCGCGGTGCGCTGGAAGTCGCCGACGCCTTGGCCCTCGATGAGCTACGCCTGACGCCCAGCGCCCGGCCACCTCACCGGGATACGCCGCAGGTGTCGGCGCAGGACCGCCTGGCGATGGTCGAGTGCGCGGTGGCCGGTGTGGCGCCGCTGGTGGTGGACGCCCGCGAATTGCAGCGGGACAAACCGTCCTACACCATTGATACCCTGGAGCTGATGCGCGCCGAACTGGCCGCTGATGCCCAGGTTTTTCTGCTTCTGGGCTGGGACGCATTTTGCGGCCTGCCCACTTGGCATCGCTGGGAAGAGTTGCTCCAGCATTGCCACATCCTGGTGTTGCAACGCCCGGATGCCGACAGCGAGCCGCCGGATGCCTTGCGCAACCTGCTGGCGGCCCGCTCGGTGAGCGACCCGCTGGCCCTGAAAGGGCCGAGCGGACAGATTGCATTCGTCTGGCAGACGCCGCTCGCGGTATCCGCCACCCAGATCCGTCAACTGCTGGCCAGCGGTAAGTCGGTACGTTTCCTGGTGCCCGACGCGGTCCTGGCCTACATCGATGCGCACGGGCTTTACCGTGCGTCGAACTGAAAAAGGTGTGCTTCAAGGCACGTGAATGCGTGTAGCGAAGCGCCCGAACATACGAGCAAAACGAGTTTTATATGACTGACAAAGACGTAAACAAAGTAAAGCGCAAAGGCACGTTCAAAAGCGCCCCGCTGCCGGTAGAGGCCCACACCGGCGTCGTACTGGCCGGTGAAGAACTGGTCAAGGTGGCCGTGGCGGCCCTGGAAGACGTCAAGGCCCAGGACATCCAGGTGATCGACGTTCGTGAAAAGCAGAGCATCACGGACTACATGATCATCGCCACCGGTACCTCCAACCGCCAGATCGGCGCGATGCTGGACAAGGTCCGCGAAGCGGTCAAGGCCCAGGGCGTCAAGCCGCTGGGTGAAGAAGGCAAGGGTGACAGCGACTGGGTACTGCTGGATATGGACGACGTCATCGTGCACATGATGACTGCCTCGGCGCGCCAGTTCTACGACCTGGAGCGCCTGTGGGCCGGTGCCGAGCAGAGCCGTTCGGCCAGCGCTGCGCACCACAGCCCGGAAAACCCCCATGAGCACTTCACCAAGCTCAACAAAGACCAGCAATAAGGGACCGCTGTGCGACTGCGCCTGATCGCCGTCGGTTCTCGCATGCCCAAGTGGGTGGAAGAAGGCTGGCATGAATATGCCAAGCGTCTTCCGTCCGAGCTGGCCCTGGAACTGGTGGAAATTCCGCTCAATACCCGTGGCAAGAACGCCGACGTGGCGCGCTTCATCCGCCAGGAAGGCGAAGCCATGCTGGCCAAGGTCGGGCCGAACGAGCGCATTGTCACCCTCGAAGTCCACGGCAAGCCCTGGAGTACCGAGCAACTGGCGGTGGAGCTCGATCGCTGGCGGCTGGACTCGCGCACGGTCAATTTCATGGTCGGTGGCCCGGAAGGGCTGGCGCCGGAAGTCTGTGCCCGGGCCGATCAGCGCTGGTCGTTGTCGCCGTTGACGTTGCCGCACCCGCTGGTGCGGATCCTGATCGGCGAACAGCTGTATCGTGCCTGGACAGTCCTGTCCGGGCACCCTTACCACAAGTAATCCTGCCCCATGCCCCAGCCGATCCGCATCAAGGACCACGAAAAAGACGCCCGCCTGGTGCGGGGCCGCGTCGTGTTCGGTGCTATTGCGGTGGTGGCGCTGATCGGCGTGCTGATTGCGCGCTTGTATTTCCTCCAGGTGATCCAGTACGAGTACCACTCGACCCTGTCGGAAAACAACCGGGTGCACGTGCAGCCGATTCCGCCGACCCGCGGCTTGATCTTCGACCGCAATGGCGTGGTGGTAGCGGATAACCGGCCCAGCTTCAGCCTGAGCATGACCCGCGAGCGCTCCGGCGACTGGCAGCAAGTGCTCGACGTGATTGTCGAAGTGCTGCAGCTGACGCCCGAGGACCGGGCGATCTTCGAGAAGCGCATGCGCCAGGGCCGACGTCCGTTCGAGCCGGTGCCGATCCTGTTCGAGCTGACCGAAGAGCAGATCGCCCTGATCGCCGTGAACCAGTTCCGCCTGCCAGGCGTCGAGGTGGTGGCGCAGTTGGTGCGGCATTACCCCCAGGGGCCGCACTTTGCCCACTCGGTTGGCTACATGGGACGGATCAACGAGAAAGAGCTCAAGACCCTCGATCCGGTCAATTACAGCGGCACCCACCATATCGGCAAGACCGGTATCGAGCGCTTCTACGAGCCCGAGCTGCATGGCCAGGTGGGTTACGAGGAAGTCGAGACCAACGCCCGCGGCCGCGTGTTGCGGGTGCTCAAGCGCACCGACCCGATCCCCGGCAAGGACATCGTCCTGAGCCTGGACATCAAGCTGCAAGAGGCCGCCGAAGCGGCGCTGGGCGGGCGGCGCGGCGCAGTGGTGGCGCTGGACCCGAACACCGGCGAGGTGCTGGCGATGGTCAGCCAGCCGAGTTTCGACCCGAACCTGTTCGTCACCGGCATCAGCTTCAAGGCCTACGCCGAGTTGCGCGACTCCATCGACCGGCCGCTGTTCAACCGCGTGCTGCGCGGCCTCTATCCGCCAGGTTCGACCATCAAGCCAGCCGTGGCGATTGCCGGGCTGGACGCCGGCGTGGTGACCGCTGGGAGCCGGGTCTATGACCCGGGTTATTACCAACTGCCGAACTACGACCACAAGTACCGCAACTGGAACCGCACCGGCGACGGTTATGTGGACCTGGAAACGGCCATCATGCGTTCCAACGACACCTACTTCTACGACCTGGCCCACAAGCTGGGGATCGATCGGTTGTCGTCCTACATGAACAAGTTCGGTCTCGGCCAGAAAGTCTCCCTGGACATGTTCGAAGAATCGCCCGGCCTGATGCCATCCCGGGAATGGAAGCGCGCGACCCGGCGCCAGGCGTGGTTCCCCGGCGAAACCCTGATCCTGGGGATCGGCCAGGGCTACATGCAGGCCACGCCCTTGCAGCTGGCCCAGGCCACGGCGCTGGTGGCCAGCAAGGGCAAGTGGTATCGCCCGCACCTGGCCAAGACCATCGAGGGTCAGAAGCCGGTGGACCCGGACCCGATGCCGGACATCATCCTGCGCAATCCGTCGGACTGGCAGAAGGTCAACAACGGTATGCAGGCGGTGATGCACGGCGCCCGAGGCACCGCTCGCAAGGCGGCCATCGGCGCGCAGTACCGCATTGCCGGCAAGAGCGGTACGGCCCAGGTCGTCGCCATCAAGCAGGGCGAGAAGTATGACCGCTCCAAGGTCCAGGAGCGCCACCGCGACCACGCCTTGTTCGTTGGCTTCGCGCCGGCCGAAAACCCGAAGATTGTCGTGGCGGTGATGGTCGAGAACGGTGAGTCCGGTTCCGGCGTCGCCGCGCCGGTGGTGCGCCAGATCATGGATGCCTGGTTGCTGGATGAGCACGGCCAGCTCAAGCCTGAATACGCAAGCCCCATCACTGCGGAGGCTACGGCCCGTGAAGAATAATTTCGACCGGATCCTCTCCAGCGAAGACGTGATGCGCCGCCGTGCCACCTTGTTGCAGCGCATGCACATCGATGGCCCGTTGCTGATTCTGCTGCTGACCCTGGCCGCGGGCAGCCTGTTCGTGCTGTATTCGGCCAGCGGCAAGAACTGGGACCTGCTGGCCAAGCAGGCCACCTCGTTCGGCATCGGCCTGGTGTCGATGATCGTCATCGCCCAGCTCGAGCCGCGATTCATGGCGCGCTGGGTGCCACTGGCCTATGTGGTGGGGGTCTGCTTGCTGGTGGTGGTGGACGTGATGGGCCACAACGCCATGGGCGCCACCCGCTGGATCAACATTCCCGGGGTGATCCGCTTCCAGCCATCGGAGTTCCTCAAGATCATCATGCCGGCGACCATCGCCTGGTACCTGGCCAAGCGTTCCCTGCCGCCGCAGCTCAAGCATGTGTGCATCAGCCTGTTGCTGATCGGCATCCCGTTCATCCTGATCGTCCGCCAGCCCGACCTTGGCACCTCGCTGCTGATCCTGGCCGGCGGTGCCTTCGTGCTGTTCATGGGCGGGCTGCGCTGGCGCTGGATCCTCAGCGTGATCGCCGCCGCCGTGCCGGTATCGGTGGCCATGTGGTACTTCGTGATGCACGACTACCAGAAGCAGCGGGTACTGACCTTCCTCGACCCGGAGAGCGATCCTCTGGGCACTGGCTGGAACATCATCCAGTCCAAGGCCGCCATCGGTTCTGGCGGGGTGTTCGGCAAGGGCTGGCTGATGGGCACCCAGTCGCACCTGGACTTTTTGCCGGAAAGCCACACCGACTTCATCATCGCCGTGATGGGCGAGGAGTTCGGCCTGGTGGGCATTTGCGTACTGCTGCTGATCTATTTGCTGCTGATTGGCCGGGGGCTGGTGATTACCGCCCAGGCCCAGACGTTGTTCGGTAAATTGCTCGCGGGCAGCCTGACCATGACGTTTTTTGTTTATGTTTTCGTCAACATCGGTATGGTCAGTGGCCTGTTGCCGGTCGTGGGGGTGCCGTTGCCATTCATTAGCTACGGAGGAACTTCGCTGGTGACACTACTGTCAGCGTTTGGGGTTTTGATGTCGATTCATACGCATCGCAAGTGGATCGCGCAGGTTTGAATAAGGTGAAGAGTTCAATGCAAGCAATGCGTGGCTGGTCGACGCGATATGCGCCGTGGATCGGTCTGGTCGGCTTCCTGGGCGGTGCGCCGCATGCCCTGGCTGGCGAATACGAAGGCTCGCCACAGGTGGCCGAGTTCGTCGGTGAGATGACCCGCGACTACGGTTTTGCCGGTGAGCAGTTGATGGGGGTGTTTCGCGAGGCCGAGCGCAAGCAGTCGATCCTTGACGCCATCTCCCGGCCCGCCGAGCGGGTCAAGCAGTGGCGCGAGTACCGGCCGATGTTCATCACCGAGGCGCGTATCGCCCGGGGCGTGGACTTCTGGCGCCAGCATGAGGCGGCCCTGGCCCGTGCCGAGCAGGAATACGGCGTGCCGGCCCAGTTCATTGTGTCGATCATTGGCGTCGAGACCTTCTTTGGCCGCAATACCGGGAATTTCCGGGTGATCGACGCGCTGTCGACCCTGGGCTTCGATTACCCGCCGCGTGCCGAGTTCTTCCGCAAGGAGCTGCGCGAGTTCCTGCTGCTGGCCCGCGAAGAGCAGGTCGATCCGCTGACCCTCAAGGGCTCCTACGCTGGGGCCATGGGCCTGCCGCAATTCATGCCCAGCAGTTTCCGCGCCTATGCGGTGGACTTCGACGGCGATGGCCACATCAATATCTGGACCAACCCGACCGATGCCATCGGCAGTGTCGCCAGCTATTTCAAGCGTCATGGCTGGGAAGCCGGCCAGCCGGTGGTCAGCCGTGCCGACGTGCGTGGCGAGCAAGTGGACGAAGGCCTGACCGAGGGCATCGAGCCGACGAAAACCGTCGGGGAGTTGCGGGCGTTGGGCTGGTCGAGTCATGATGCGCTGCGTGACGACATGCCGGTCACCGCGATGCGCCTGGAAGGCGAACAAGGCCCCGAATATTGGATGGGCCTGAAGAATTTCTACGCGATTACGCGTTATAACCGCAGCGTGATGTACGCCATGGCCGTATATCAACTGTCTGAAGAGCTGGTCAAAGCACGGGGCGTCAAATAATGCGGGCATTGCCTACCTATCTACCCCTGAAAGCCAAGCCCCTCAAGCTCGTGGCGTTGGCCGCGCTGTCGCTGTTGGTCGTCAGTTGTTCGACCAGCCGCGCGCCGGCCCAGAAAAGCTCCACCGCTGTGCGCGCGACGCCGGGCCTGGACATCAACCGGGCCCACAAGGACGGCGCACCGTGGTGGGACGTGGACGTCTCGCGCATTCCCGACGCCACGCCGACCCTGCACACCGGCCCGTACAAGGCCAACCCGTACACGGTGCTGGGCAAGACCTATTTCCCGATGGCCGAGTCCAAGCGCTATGTGGCCTCGGGCACGGCGTCCTGGTACGGCACCAAGTTCCACGGCCAGAACACCGCCAATGGCGAGGTGTATGACCTGTATGGCATGAGCGCGGCGCACAAGACCCTGCCGCTGCCCAGCTATGTGCGGGTGACCAACCTGGACAACAACAAGACCGTGATCCTGCGGGTCAATGACCGTGGGCCGTTCTATTCCGATCGCATCATCGACTTGTCGTATGCGGCGGCGAAAAAGCTCGGTTACGCTGAAACCGGCACCGCCCGGGTCAAGGTCGAAGGCATCGACCCGCAAGAATGGTGGGCCCAACGCGGCCGTCCGGCGCCTTTGATGCTCAACGAGCCGAAAGTGGCGCAAAATGCCGCGCCAACCGTGACGGCGTCCACCGGCACGGTCGAGCAGTGGACACCACCGCCGCAGCAACACGCCGCGGCCGTGCTGCCGGTACAGATCGATGCAAAAAAAAACGCTTCTGCAACAGCGTCTGGCCAGTTTCTGCAAGTGGGCGCGTTCGCCAACCCGGACGCTGCCGAGCTGCTGAGGTCGAAGCTCAGCTCGATGGTGAGCGCTCCGGTGTTCATCAGCTCGATCGTGCGCAACCAGCAGACACTGCATCGGGTGCGCCTGGGGCCGATCGGTTCTCCGGGTGAAGTCCAGCAAGTGCAGAACAGTGTGCGCCTGGCCAATCTCGGTTCGCCGAGCCTGGTCACCGCCGAGTAATTGATTGAGGCCCGCTTGCGGTTGGAGCGGGTCAGGTTGTTGGCTCCATGCATAACAAAAGCCCGGCAAGGGTAGTGAGTGAGCAACTTAAATACGCGGTGGCCCGTTAAGAGGCTGCCTGTTTAGTTTTGCCTTCGGGCAGTTCCATTAGCGATTTCGAGAGACGGATGAACATCACCACCTTTGCCAAACGCCTTTGCCTGCTAGTCCCGCTGCTTCTCTCACCCGCCGCGTTCGCGGTCGAGATGATGCCGGCGCCTCCTCAATTGGCCGCCAAATCCTTTGTGCTCATGGATGCCAGCAGCGGCGAGGTCCTGGTAGAGAACAACGGTGACCAGCGCCTGCCACCGGCCAGCCTGACCAAGCTGATGACCGCCTACATCGCCACCCTGGAAATCCGTCGCGGCCAGATCGGTGAAAACGATCCAGTGACCGTCAGCGAAAACGCCTGGCGCACCGGCGGTTCGCGGATGTTCATCAAGGTCGGTTCGCAAGTGACCGTCAGCGACCTGTTGCACGGCATCATCATTCAGTCCGGCAACGACGCCAGCGTCGCCCTGGCCGAGCACATCGCCGGCAGCGAAGATGCGTTCGCCGACATGATGAACAAAACCGTGGCCGACCTGGGCATGACCAACAGCCACTTCATGAACCCCACCGGCCTGCCGAACCCGGAGCACTACTCGTCGGCTCACGACATGGCGATCCTGGCCCGGGCAATCATTCATGAAGACCCGGCGCACTACGCCATCTACTCCCAGAAGGAATTCTTCTGGAACGGCATCAAGCAGCCTAACCGCAACCTGCTGCTGTGGCGCGACAAGACCGTCGATGGCCTGAAGACCGGCCACACCGACGAAGCCGGCTACTGCATGGTGTCTTCGGCTGTGCGTGACGGCATGCGCCTGATCGCCGTCGTCTTCGGCACCAGCAGCGAAGTGGCCCGTGCCGCCGAGACCCAGAAGCTGTTGACCTACGGTTTCCGCTTCTTCGAAACCCAGACCTTCTACCAGAAGGGCACCGAACTGGCCCAGGCCCAGGTCTGGAAAGGCTCGACCAATCAGGTCAAGGCCGGCCTGGCCCAGGACCTGACCATGACCTTGCCCAAAGGCCAGCTCAAGAAGCTCGCTGCCAGCATGACCATGAACCCGCAATTGACCGCTCCCATCGCCAAGGGCGACGTGATCGGTAAAGTCGAAGTCAAGCTGGACGAAAAAGTGGTGCACAGCGCTGACCTGATCGCTCTGGACGCGGTCGAGGAAGGTGGTATCTTCCGCCGCATCTGGGATAGCATCCGTCTATTCTTCTACGGCTTGTTCAACTGATTGAAGTGTTGACCTGCATGGCCCCGTTCCCATCCGGAGCGGGGCCATGTGCGTTACCACGGCTTACGAGGCCGTTACCCCATGACAGACTCTGAAGTAAAAGCGCCAAAGATCGAATTCCCCTGCGCGGATTATCCGATCAAGGTCATCGGCGACACCGGTGTCGGTTTCAAGGACAGGATCATCGCGATCCTTGAAAAACATGCCACCGTTGACCACAAGACCCTGGCCGAGCGCCAGAGTACCAACGGCAAGTACACGACGATCCAGTTGCACATCATTGCCACCGGCCAGGAACAGCTCTACGACATCAACAGCGAGCTGCGCGCGACCGGTTTCGTGCACATGGTGTTGTGATGCCGGGCACGCTGGGCTTTCGCGAGCTGGGCACGATGGCTTACGAGCCGGTCTGGCATGCCATGCAACGCTTCACGAACGAACGCGGCAACACCGCCGACGATGAAGTCTGGCTGGTGGAACACCCACCGGTGTTCACCCAGGGCCAGGCCGGCAAGGCCGAGCACCTGTTGCTGCCGGGGGATATCCCGGTGGTGAAGGTCGACCGGGGCGGGCAGGTGACCTACCATGGCCCTGGCCAATTGGTCGCCTACCTGTTGCTGGATGTGCGCAAGCTGGGGTTTGGCGTGCGCGAGCTGGTCACCCGCATGGAGACATGCCTGATCGAGCTGCTGGCCAGCTACGGTGTGACGGCGGCGGCCAAGCCGGATGCGCCGGGCGTCTATGTCGACGGGGCGAAAATCGCCTCCTTGGGATTGCGAATCCGCCACGGCTGTTCGTTTCATGGCCTGGCGCTGAACGTGGACATGGACCTTGCGCCATTTCGACGGATTAATCCCTGTGGCTACGCGGGACTGGCGATGACCCAGTTGAGCGAGCATGCAGGATCGATTGAATTTGCCGAGGTAAGTGCCCGGCTGCGCGCGCAGCTCGTCAAACACCTCGACTATGCTGAGCAGACGACCCTCACGGGCGGAATCGACTGATATGACTACTGATGCAGTGCAAACCATGATCCCGACGCTGGACGTCACCGAGCGTCCGGCCCCGCGTGCCAAGGTAGAGGCCGGCGTCAAGCTGCGCGGCGCCGAGAAGGTTGCACGCATCCCGGTCAAGATCATCCCGACCACCGAATTGCCGAAGAAACCCGACTGGATCCGTGTACGCATCCCGGTGTCCCCGGAAGTCGACCGGATCAAGGCCCTGCTGCGCAAGCACAAGCTGCACAGCGTCTGCGAAGAAGCCTCCTGCCCGAACCTGGGCGAGTGCTTCTCCGGCGGTACCGCCACGTTCATGATCATGGGCGACATCTGCACCCGTCGTTGCCCGTTCTGTGACGTCGGCCACGGCCGGCCGAAGCCGCTGGACACCAACGAGCCGGAAAGCCTGGCCATCGCCATCGCCGACCTGAAACTCAAGTACGTGGTCATCACCTCGGTGGACCGCGACGACCTGCGTGACGGCGGTGCCCAGCACTTTGCCGACTGCATCCGCGAGATCCGCAAGCTGTCGCCGAACGTCCAGCTGGAAACCCTGGTGCCCGATTACCGTGGCCGCATGGACATCGCCCTGGAAATCACCGCCGCCGAGCCACCGGATGTGTTCAACCACAACCTGGAAACCGTGCCGCGCCTGTACAAGGCCGCGCGTCCGGGTTCGGATTACCAGTGGTCGTTGACCTTGCTGCAACGCTTCAAGCAGATGATGCCGCACATTCCGACCAAGTCTGGCTTGATGCTGGGCCTGGGTGAGACCGATGAGGAAGTCATCGAGGTCATGAAGCGCATGCGTGAGCATGACATCGATATGCTGACCTTGGGCCAGTACCTGCAGCCTTCGCGTAGTCACCTGCCGGTGCAGCGTTTTGTGCATCCGGATACCTTTGCCTGGTTTGCTGAGGAAGGGTACAAGATGGGCTTCAAGAACGTGGCTTCGGGGCCGTTGGTGCGGTCTTCGTATCATGCGGATGAGCAGGCTAAGTTGGTCAAGGCTGAGCTTCTCGGGTCCTGATTTTTTAGCGTTGGTTTTTGGGGTGGTGTGTATATCCGTTTTTGTGTAATGGCGGCTTATGGTTCCGCCCTTACGGCGGGTCACTTTTGAAGAGCCCGGAAGCCGGCCCAGTCAAAAGTAACCAAAACGCTTTTGCCCCACCACTCGGTGCCTCGCCTAGGCTCGGCATGCCTGAACGAAGGCATCGCTCCGTGGGCCGCCGCGAAGGGCCATCCATGGCCCAGCGCGGCTAACCCGGCATCCATGCCGGGTTGCCCACTGCGCAATACCTTCGTTCAGCCATCGTGGTTAACGGGGCGCCCCAGATCAAAAGCCAAAGCGAGGCGGCCTTAGAGCCGACCTGGTTCTTGGTGAGACCGCGTTTCTCCTGTGGGAGCGGGCTTGCTCGCGAAAGCGGTGTGTCAGTTTGCGGTAATGTGTGCCGACCTCATCGCGAGCAAGCTCGCTCCCACAAGGTTCTGCGGTGTACATGAGTTTTGTGGCTGCTGAAGATCCAATGTGGGAGCGAGCTTGCTCGCGATAGCGGTGGTGCAGCTACATAAATGCTGGATGTGCCGCGCTTTGGCTTTGCTTTGCTTTGCTTTGCTTTGGCTTTTGATCTTGGGCGCCCCGTTAAACCACGCTGGCCGAACGCAGGCATTGCGCAGTGGGCATCCCGGCATGGATGCCGGGATAGCCGCGCTGGGCCATGGATGGCCCTTCGCGGCGGGCCCACGGAGCAATGCCGGAGTGAGGGCACACCGAGCCTAGGCGAGGTGCCGAGTGGTGGGGCAAGAGCGTTTTGGTTACTTTTGTGCTCTTCCAAAAGTGACCCGCTGTAAGAGCGGAACCGCCAGCCGCCGTTACAAAAAAAACGGATATATACACAAAGCACGCCGAACAAACCGGGAACCCCATGGCCCTAACCCCACACCACCCCGTCCCAGCACTCCCAAAAGAAGGCCTGATCGGAGTAATCGCCCCCGCCGGCCCCGCCCCCCTGGACACGGAAAAAGCCATCCAATGGATGCGCGCAAGGGGCCATGAGCTGCGAATATTCCCCGGCGTCTACGAAAAGGACAACTACCTGGCCGGCAGCGACGAGACAAGGCTCAACGACCTGCACGCCGCCTTCGCCGACCCAGAAGTCAAAGCCATCATCTGCCTACGCGGCGGCTACGGCACCCCGCGTCTACTCGATCGTATCGATTTCGAGCTCTTAAAGCGCAACCCCAAACCATTCGTAGGCTACAGCGACATCACCGCCCTGCACCTGGCCATCAGCCGTTACGCCGGCTTCGTGACCTTCCACGGCCCGCTGCTCAACGCCGATCTGCTGGGCGACAAGGAACCCCCAACCGTCACCTCGTTTTTCAGCCTGCTGCGTGGACAGATGAAGGCTGGCAGCGCGCTGAACCACCCCGCCGCCTACCCATTGACCACCGTCGAGCCGGGCATCGCCCACGGACGTCTGCTGGGCGGCAACCTGTCGATGATTGCCGCGACCATGGGCACGCCTTATCAGATCGATGCCGAAGGGGTGATCCTGTTCATCGAAGACATCAACGAGCCGCTGTACCGCATCGACCGACTGCTGACGCAGCTACGGTTGGCCGGCACGTTGCACCAGCTACGGGGCGTGTTGGTGGGAGATGTGGCCGGGGTCGACGTCGAGGCGTTGAACCGATTGCTCAAGCAGACCTTCGAACCATTGCGCATCCCGGTGTTGTCCGGCTGGCGCAGCGGGCACTGCGATCCGAACCTGACCTTGCCCATGGGCGCATTGGTGACGCTGGATGCGGGGGAGAAGAGGTTGGTGCTGGAGCAGGATGTGGTGGTCAGCCGCTAGTCATGTAGCGTCTGTCACTCAGTCATCGCGAGCGAGCTCGCTCCCACAGGTTGATCGGGGATACCTGTGGGAGCGAGCTCGCTCGCGATAGCGGTAGCCGCCATACGGCTGACTCAGCGGCTACGCAACGCCTCCAGCAACTGCTGCGTCGGATACCCATCCGCCGGCCAGCCGAATGACTGCTGGGCACTGCGGATGGCTTTGCGGGTGTTGGCGCCGATGATGCCATCGGGGTTGCCCGCGTCGTAGTTGTGTTTGCCCAGCAGGGTCTGCAGTTCGATGCGTTCGCTGCGGCTCAGGGGCAGGTCCTCTTTTGGCCACTGGCTGTAGACCAGCCCGGCACCGGTAAAGCGCTTGGACAGCAGCCCGACCGCCAAGGCATAGGACGACGAGTTGTTGTACTTGAGGATGGCGCGGAAGTTATCGAAGATCAGGAACGCCGGGCCGCGATGGCCGGCCGGCAGGAGCAGGGACGCCGATAGCTGCTTGTCATCGGCGGCGATCGGCAAGCCGCCATATTCTGAAACACCCAGCCGCATCCATTCGGAGACGGGCTTGCGGATCGTGCCATCGGCCAGCGTGTAGTCGAAGCCCTGGTTGAGCGAGACCTCGACCCCCCACGGCTGGCCGCGTTGCCAGCCGGAGCTTTGCAGGTAGTGCGCGGTCGAGGCCAGGGCGTCGGTGGCGCTGCCCCAGATGTCGCGGCGGCCGTCGCCGTCGAAATCCACCGCATGGGTGTTGTACGTGGTTGGAATGAACTGGGTCTGGCCCATGGCGCCGGCCCAGGAACCGAGCATTTTTTCCGGTGTGATATCGCCCTGTTGCAGGATCTGCAGCGCGGCGATCAGTTGCGCATGGGCAAAACCCGGGCGCCGTCCTTCGTAGGCCAGGGTCGCCAGGGAGTTGATCACCGACTTGCTGCCCTGGAACTGGCCGAAGTTGCTCTCCATGCCCCACACCGCCACCAGCGCCTCGCGATCGACGCCATAACGCTGTTCGATACTTTGCAGGACCTGGGCGTTCTGCTGGATCAGGCTCTTGCCTTTGTTGACCCGCAGTGGCGACAGCGCGCCATCGAGGTATTCCCACACGGGACGGGTGAATTCCGGCTGGCTGCGATCGGCCTTGATCACGCTCATGTCCGGGCTGACGCCGATGAACGCACGGTCGAACAGGTCGTCACGGATCCCGGCGGCCAGTGCCTCCTTGCGAAACCCGGCCTGCCATTGCGCGAAGGTCTGGGTGGGCGCAATGGCCAGGTCGTCACCGGTCGGCACCAAGGGCGGCACGATGGCCGGCGCGGTCACGACGGGGGCTGTCTGGAGCGGTTGGGCGTCGGCGGCAGTAGGTTTTTCGGCGCAGGCGACAAGCAGGACAACGCTTGCGGCAACAATCATTTGGCGCAGTGGCCAACGATGGGAAAGACAGAAGGGCATGCACGGGTCCAGAAATACAAATCAGGTGCTGACCTTAACATGCGAAAGGGGCGTAGGGCTTGTCCGGGTGTTTCAAGCGGCCAGAAAGCAAGAAGCCTCCCAGTTGTCAGACTGGAAGGCTTCGCGGCGGTAGCTGCCTTTGCCCTTGGCGGGTCGTTCCTGGCGGCTGCGGAACAGGGGCTGGGCGACGATGGACTTGGCCTTGTTGGGGCCATGCTTGGATGGCTTTTTGCTCATGATGGGTACTCTCGTAGGGTGGGTTTTGCGAGGCAAATCATGGGACAGCGTTGGGGCGTTGTCCAGTCCCTGCATTGCGTAGGAAATGTCATCTGAGGTGAAGCGCTTTTGTGGCGAGGGAGCTTGCTCCCGCTGGGCTGCGCAGCAGCCCCCCAAAAAACAGGGCCGCTACGCGCCCCAGCGGGAGCAAGCTCCCTCGCCACAAAAAGCTCTGCGGGCGGAAGAAATTGCTTATTCGGCAGGCAACGTCAACCGCTGCCCAGCCATCAACAGCGACAAGCGACTGAGGCTCATCCACGGCGAGCCAGCGGCCTGGCCCTTGATCTGCGCATCGATGCGCTGGGCCTCGAGTAGCAATTGCGCCCAGCGCGATGCGGAATAGCGTTGCAGGGCCTTGCTCATCAGCGGTTTGCGCTTGTCCCAGACGGGTGGACGGGCCTGGCTGAAGGCTTTGTCCAGCGGTACGCCCTGGCTGTATTGCAGGGACAGGTTGGCCAGCAGGCGCAATTCCCGGGCCAGGGCCCAGAGGATCACCGGCGGCTCGACGCCTTCGCCCCGCAGGCCTTCGAGCATGCGCAGGGCGTGGGCGGCCTCACCGTTGAGGATCGCATCGGTCAGCCCGAAGACATCGAAGCGCGCGCTGTCGGCCACGGCAGCCTGCACCGTTTCCACGGTGATCTGCCCGCCTTCGGCCATTAGTTTGAGCTTTTCGATTTCCTGGGCGGCGGCCAACAGGTTGCCTTCGACCCGGGCGGCAATCAGCTCCACGGCGTCCTGGCTGGCCGAGAGACCGGCCTGGGACAGGCGCTGGCGGATCCAGCTGGGCAACTGGCTGACATCCACCGGCCAGATCTGCACGAACTGGGTCTGCGGGCCTTCGACCAGGGCCTTGCCCCATTTGGTCTTTTGCGCACTGCCATCGAGTTTCGGCAAGCTGATGAGCAGCACGGTGTCCTCGGCGGGCCGTGAGCAATATTCGATCAGCGCAGCGGCGCCCTTGTCACCGGGTTTGCCCGACGGCAAGCGCAGCTCCAGCAGGCGTTTTTCGGCGAACAACGACATGCTCGCCCCGGCCTGCAGCAGCGTGCCCCAGTCGAAACTGGCGTCGGCGGCGAATACCTGGCGTTCGTCGAAGCCCTGCTGGCGTGCAGCAGAGCGGATGGCGTCGGCGGCTTCCTGGCACAACAGCGGGTCATCGCCACTGATGATGTAGACCGGCGCGAGAGCGCCTTGCAGGTGTTTGCCGAGTTGAGCGGGGGCCAGTTTCATAGGAGAGGGCGTGCGGGGCGCCGAAGCGCCCCGCAAGGCTTATTCAGCCGGGATCTGCATCGGCGACTGCTGCGGAGTTTCCGCTTCAGCCTTGCGTGCCGCTTCCAGCGCTTCGGCTTCGGCTTTGGCCTTGGCGTCGGCGGTCTGTTGCAGCTGGTCCAGTTGGGCCGGGCTCAACTGTTGCAGGCGCAGCATCATGCGCTGTACGAGGTCACGACGCATTTCGTCGCTCACTTCGCTCGACTCCTGGTCGGAGCCGGTGATGTTGTTGCCATCGTGCAGGTAGACCTTCTGCACCTGCAGCTTGTCGTCCAGCAGTACCAGGTTGTTCTGGCCACGGATCTCATAGCTCAGTACGTTGTTGAGTTCGTACTCGGCGGAACGACCGGCGCCGGCATAGCTCAAGCTGCGCTGGCTTTGCTGTTCACGGGTCAATACCAGCTTGTACGGGGCTCCGCTGTAGACTTTCACACCGCTGTTTTCCAGGGTGTCGCGCAGCAGTTTCACGGTGTCGCCATAGGCGTCCCGTGCGCTGAGGTCCAGCTCCGTGATGGCCAGTTCGGTGGTGCCGGTGCCGCGCAGTTGGAAGCCGCAGGCGCTCAACAGGATCGCCAGGCCCACTACCAGCAGATTACGTTTGATCATCTTGTTGCTCCCCTTGAACCCTATGGGGGTCGACCATGCGACCCCGCAGGTTGTATTCGGCGCCAGGCTCAAGCCTTGCGCCCGATCCAATTAGCTTGCGACGATGTTGACCAGCTTGCCGGGCACGACGATCACTTTGCGAATCGTCAGGCCATCGACGAAGCGCAGCACGTTTTCGTTGGCCCGCGCAGCGGCTTCGACTTCTTCGCGCGTGGCGGCGGCCGGCATTTCGATCTGGCCGCGCAGCTTGCCGTTGACCTGGATGACCAGGGTCAGGCTGTCCTGCACCAGCGCGGTTTCGTCCACCACCGGCCAGCGAGCGTCAATCACCGGGTCGGCGTGACCCAATTGCTTCCACAGTTCGTGGCTGATGTGCGGCGTGATTGGCGCCAGCAACAGCGTCACGGCTTCCAGGCCTTCGTGAACCAGTGCGCGATCCTGTTCTGTACCTTGCGCGGCTTTTTCCAGCACGTTCATCAGCGTCATCACCTGGGCGATGGCGGTATTGAATTTGTGGTTCTGGCCGACGTCATGGCTGGCCTGCTTGATGGCCAGGTGGATCGAGCGACGAATGGCTTTCTGCTCGTCGTTCAGGCTGGCGACGCTCAGTTTGCCTGGCAGGCCCTGGCTGACGTGGGCTTGCGCCAGGCGCCAGACGCGCTTGAGGAAACGGTGCGAGCCTTCGACGCCCGAATCGGACCACTCGGCGCTCATGTCAGGTGGCGAGGCGAACATCATGAACAGGCGGCAGGTGTCTGCGCCGAACTGGTCGATCATCGACTGTGGGTCGACGCCGTTGTTCTTCGACTTGGCCATTTTCTCGGTGCCGCCGATTTCCACCGGCAGGCCGTCGGCGATCAGCTTGGCGCTGATGACCTTGGCCTTGCTGTCGCGTTCGAGTTCGACGTCGCTCGGGTTGAACCAGGTGTAGGCACCGTTGGCTTCGCGACGATAGTAAGTCTCGGCGATCACCATGCCTTGGGTCAGCAGGTTCTTGAACGGCTCGTTGGAGCTCACCAGGCCTTCGTCACGCATCAGCTTGTGGAAGAAGCGCGCATAGAGCAGGTGAAGAATGGCGTGTTCGATGCCGCCGATGTACTGGTCCACTGGCAGCCAGTGGTCGGCCGCGGATTTTTCCACCAGGCCGCCCTGGTAGTGCGGCGAGGCGTAGCGCGCGTAGTACCAGGACGACTCGACGAAGGTGTCCATGGTGTCGGTTTCACGCTTGGCCGGTGCGCCGCATTTCGGGCAGCTGCACTCGTAGAACTCGGGCATGCGCGCCAGGGGCGAACCGGCGCCATCGGGTACGACGTCTTCCGGCAGGACCACGGGCAGTTGATCTTCCGGCACCGGTACGTCACCGCAGGTGTCGCAATGCACGATCGGGATCGGGCAGCCCCAGTAGCGCTGGCGGCTGATGCCCCAGTCCCGCAGGCGGAACTGGGTGCGCGAGGCACCGAGGTTCTTCTTGATCAGGGCGACCTCGATGGCATCGAACGCGCCAGGGAAATCCAGGCCGTTGAACTCACCGGAGTTGATCAGCTCGCCATGTTCGCCATAGGCGTCCTGCCAAGGTTCCGGGGTCTGGTCGCCAGCGCTGGTACGCACCACGGCTTTGACCGGCAGGTTGTACTTGTGGGCGAATTCGAAATCGCGCTCGTCGTGGGCCGGCACCGCCATGACAGCGCCGTCGCCGTAGTGCATCAGCACGTAGTTGGCGACCCATACCGGCAGTTTCTCGCCGGTGAGCGGGTGCTCGACGAACAACGAAGTCGCCAGGCCTTTCTTCTCTTGAGTGGCGACATCGGCTTCGGCGACGCTGCCGCCCTTGCATTCGGCGATAAACGCCTGCAGCTCAGGATTGTTCTGTGCCGCCAGGGTGGCCAGCGGGTGCTCGGCGGCCACGGCCACATAGGTGGCGCCCATCAGCGTGTCCGGGCGGGTGGTGAAGACTTTCAGGGTGCCGGCTTCGCCAATGGAGGCGACGTCGTACGGGAACTGCACTTCCATGCCCCGGGACTTGCCGATCCAGTTGCGCTGCATGGTCTTGACCTGCTCGGGCCAGCCGGTCAACTCGTCGAGACTCTCCAGGAGTTCATCCGCGTAGGCGGTGATCTTGAAGTAGTACATCGGGATCTCGCGCTTTTCGATCAGCGCGCCGGAGCGCCAGCCGCGACCGTCGATCACTTGCTCGTTGGCCAGTACGGTCTGGTCCACCGGGTCCCAGTTCACGGTGCCGTTCTTGCGGTAGATCACGCCTTTTTCGAACAGGCGGGTGAACAGCCATTGTTCCCAGCGGTAGTAGTCGGGCTTGCAGGTGGTGACCTCGCGGGACCAGTCCACCGCCAGGCCCAGGCTGCGCAGCTGGGTCTTCATGTAGGCGATGTTTTCGTAGGTCCACTTGGCGGGGGCCACGTTGTTCTTCATCGCGGCGTTTTCCGCCGGCATGCCGAAGGCGTCCCAACCCATGGGTTGCAGGACGTTCTTGCCTTGCATGCGCTGGTAGCGGGAGATCACGTCGCCGATGGTGTAGTTGCGCACGTGCCCCATGTGTAGCTTGCCGCTGGGGTAAGGGAACATCGACAGGCAGTAGAAAGTCTCCTTGCCTGGCTGTTCGCTGACTTCAAAGGACTTTTGCTCGTCCCAGAACGACTGGGCGGCGGCTTCGATTTCACGGGGCTGGTAGTGTTCGTGCATGGCTACTTTTGTACTGAATGGGGTGGCCCAATCCTCTTCGTTGCCATGCTGGACGCAGACGACGCCGAATGCGGCGTTTTCGATGCCCAGCCAAGCTGGAAGTGGAGTTACAGGAAGCGCCGTAGCATACATGACCGCGCTCTGCCGAGGGAAACCCTGATTGCTGCCGAACTGTTGCCGAGCATCGGTGATGACCGGTGTTCAGGGCCGTTGGTCGCGGCGCCCTGCCGGTTTGCCCAGCGAAGCTAAGCTTCTCAATGGGGAGTGAGTCTTATCTTCAATGAGGTGAGGGATGGTTGAATCACAACGAAAAGTCGCTACACCTGAGTTGTACGAAAAACTGATCGATCGTCTCGGGGTGGCCCTGGACGCTGCAAGAACCGCCGGTCGCTTGCGTGATGAACGCCCGGCAGAGCTGGAACTGCGAGGCTTGAGCCCCGCGGAGTTCGAACTGGTCAAGGCTTACCTTGAACAGGCCGGACATCAACCCCCCACCAGTGGGGCCCAGGTACTCAAGCGTCTCGATGCGCCCCGTTCGGCCAAGGTTGTGTGGCTCAAGGACCGGACGCCTGATAAGGATGCTGTAAAGGTCCGGTCGCTGCAGTTCAAGTAAAGCCGGATTCACGCGTATCGCTTTTTTTGGTTCAAGGCTCTTTCGAATCTGTTGTCGCTTTGCGTCAACCCACTTAGGCTTCGGGCATCTATGGAGATGCCCGATGCCGTTTCGCTATTTCATCAAACAACTTTTATTGCCGCCCGGCATTCTTTTGCTGCTGTTGGCGCTTGCCTGGTGGTGGCGCCATTCACGGCCGCGTCTGGCCCGGCTGTGTTTCGCCGTGGGCCTGGGCGGTTTCTGGCTGATGAGTCTGCCGGTGGCGGTGCAGTGGAGCGCCAAGGCATTGGAACGTGAGCCGCCGCTGCTTCGTAGCGAATGGGCGACCCTGGCCCAGCGTGCCGACGCCATCGTGGTACTGGGTTCCGGTCGTGAGCGCGGTGACCCGGCCTGGGGCTCGGACCAGCCCACCGGTGTCGGCCTGGAGCGCCAGCGTTATGCAGCACGACTGGCCAAGGCTTCAGGCTTGCCTGTGTTGACAACCGGCGGCTTGCATTACGGCACCCCGCCCAGCGAGGCCAAGCTGATGGCCGACTCGATGCTGGAAGATTTCGACGTCACTGTGCGTTGGCAGGAGGGGCGTAGCCGCACCACCTGGGAAAACGCCCAGATGAGCGCCGAGATCCTGCTGCCGGAAGGCATCAAACGGGTCGTAGTGGTGACCCAGGCCTGGCACATGCCGCGGGCGGTCTGGAGTTTTGAGCGCTCGGGATTTGAAGTGGTGCCGGCGCCTGTCGGCTTCCTGGGCCAGGACAACGCCCGGCCACTGGGCGGCTGGATGCCGGAGTTCAAGGCGATCTGGCAGTCGGGGCAACTGATGAACGAGGCGGTGGGGCTGGTGGGTTATTGGTTGTTTTATCGCTGAATAATTGAAATGAACGCTATTGTGGCGAGGGAGCTTGCTCCCGCTGGGTCGCGAAGCGGCCCCAAAAAAAGGGCCTGCTGCGCAGGCCAGCGGGAGCAAGCTCCCTCGCCACAGGGTTTTTCATTCACATGGGGGGAACGAGTTAAACCGTCCTGGCCATCCGTCCCGCCATCAACGCCCAGCCCAGCAGCAACACGCACAAGATGATCAGCGGCCACGAGCGCCATTGCAGGTACGGCGTCAGGTCGTGCATCGGCACCACTTCGCCGTACAGAATGCCGCGCTCGAATTGCGGGATCTGTGCGGTGATCTGGCCGAAGGGGTTGATCAGGCCGGTCACGCCGTTGTTGGTGGCGCGGATCATCCAGCGGCCGGCTTCCAGGGCACGCATCTGGGCCATTTGCAGGTGTTGCAGCGGGCCGATCGAGGTGCCGAACCAGGTGTCGTTGCTGATGGTCAGCAACAGGTCGCTGCGCGCTGACAGGCTGGCGGCAAATTCCGGGTAGACCACTTCATAGCAGATGAACGGTGCGATCTGGTAACCCTTGGCTTGCAGCAACGGCTGGTCGGCCGGACCCCGGGCGAAGTCCGACATGGGCAGGTCGAAGAAGGCGATCAGGCCGCGCAGGATGTCCTGCAGCGGTACGTACTCGCCGAACGGCACGAGTTTTTGCTTCAAGTAAGTACCGTCACCTTCGCCGGTCACGGTGATGCCGTTGTAGTAACGCTTCTCTTGGCGCACCAGTTGGCGAATCGGCACGCCAGTGATCAGCGCCGACTGCCGCTCGGCGGCGAAGCTGCCCATCATGTCCAGGTAGCCCTGGGCAGACTCCTTGAGTACCGGCACCGCGGTTTCCGGCCAGATCAGCAGGTCGACGCGCTTGGACGCAAAGCTCATGTCGCGGTACAGCGCCAACTGCGCATTGAGCTGATCGGGGTCCCACTTCATGCTTTGTTCGATGTTGCCCTGGATCGCCGCGACGCTCAGCGGGTCGCCCGAAGGGCTGGTCCAGGCGTGGCCCTTGAGTGCCAGGCCGGCCCCCCACGGGCCGATCAACAGCACCACGCCCGCCGCAATGAAGCCTTTGCGTCCGGTGCGGATCAAGCGGGGCGCGTTGTACAGCAGCGCGGCGGTCAGGGCCAGGGTGAAGGAGATCAGCCACATCCCGCCCAGCGGCGCGAGGCCGGACAGCGGGCCGTCGAGTTGGCTGTAGCCGGAATACAGCCACGGGAAACCGGTGAGGAACCAGCCGCGAAACGCTTCCTGGCCCAACCACAGCGCGGCGAACGCCAGGGCATCGGCCAGCGGCGCCTCGTTGCGGCGCAACCAGCGCGCCCACAGCCAGGCGGGCAGGGCGAAGAACCAGGCGATGGCGGCGATGAACAGCAGCATCAACAACCCGGCGAGCAGCACCGAGGCGCCGCCGAAGTTATGGATGCTGACGTAGATCCAGCTGGTACCGGCGCCAAACAGGCCAAAACCGAAACACCAACCACGGCCCAGGGCCTGGCGCGGCGAGAGTTCGCGCAGCCCGGCATAGAACAAGCCGACCGCCAGCAATGCCAGCGGCCAGAGGTCGAACGGCGCCAGGGCCAGGGTGGTGATCGCGCCGGCCGCCATGGCCAGCAGGTTACCGGGCCAGCCGGGGCGGGTTATCCAGCGCATTTTTGTCCTTAGCGGGGCTCGCAGGGGTTATCGGCCAATGGGGGACAGGCGCAGCAAGTGAATCCGACGGCTGTCGGCATTCAGGATGCGGAAGCGCCAGGAGCCGATTTCCGTGGTTTCGTTGCGCTTGGGCAGGTGCCCGAAAGCACTCATCACCAGGCCGCCAACGGTGTCGAATTCATCGTCGGAGAATTGGCTGTCGAAGAATTCGTTGAAGTTCTCGATCGGCGTCAGGGCCTTGATCAGGAAATCGCCGCTGGGCAGGGGCTTGATGTAGCTGTCTTCCTCGACGTCGTGCTCGTCCTCGATGTCGCCGACGATCTGCTCGAGCACGTCTTCGATGGTGACCAGGCCGGCCACGCCGCCGTATTCGTCGATGACGATGGCCATGTGGTTGTGGTTGGCGCGGAATTCACGCAGCAGCACGTTCAGGCGCTTGGACTCGGGCACGAAGGTGGCCGGGCGCAAGAGGTCCTTGATGTTGAAGCTGTCGCCGTTTTCCTGAAGGATCAGCGGCAGCAGGTCCTTGGCCAGCAGCACGCCCATGACGTCGTCATGGCTCTCGCCGACGACCGGGTAGCGCGAGTGAGCGGAGTCGACCACGGCGGGCAAAAACTCGCGAGGGGTCTGGGTCGCCTTGATGCTGACCATCTGCGAGCGCGGGACCATGATGTCCCGGACTTGCAGGTCAGCGACCTGGATGGCGCCTTCGACGATGGCCAGCGCTTCGCTGTCCAGCAGTTTGTTCTGGTGTGCATCGCGCAGCAGCTCCAGCAGCTCCTGGCGGTTCTTCGGCTCATGGGCAAAAGCCTGGGTGAGCTTGCCCAGCCATGACTTCTGCCCGTTGCTCGATCGATCTTCGCTCATAGCGATTACTCTGAATCCTTTGTCGTTACAGGTTGATGTATCAGTGTTCGTCGCCGGCGTAGGGGTCGGGATGACCCAGCTCTGCAAGCAACGTTCGTTCCAGGGCTTCCATTTCTTCGGCTTCGTCATCTTCTATATGGTCGTAACCCAGTAGATGCAAGCAGCCGTGAATCACCAGATGGGCCCAGTGGGCCTCGGGGAGCTTGTCTTGTTCCGCCGCTTCACGCTCCACCACCGGGACGCAGATCACCAGGTCGCCCAGCAACGGGATGTCGAGCAGTTCGTCGGGAACATCGGCGGGGAACGACAGCACGTTGGTGGCGTAGTCTTTCTGCCGCCAGGTGTGGTTCAGTTCACGGCCTTCGGGTTCGTCCACCAGGCGGATCGTCAGCTCCGAGTCGGCGCTGCGCTGGCGCAGGGCCAGTTCGCACCATTGACGGAACTGGGCTTCGCTGGGGGCGGCGTGTTCGCAGGCCACTTGCAGGTCGAGTTCAAGCATTGTGGCGATGGCCTTTGCTTTCGGCCGCGTCTTCATCGGCGCGATTCTCGAAACGCTCGTAGGCTTCGACAATGCGCTGCACCAACGGATGGCGCACGACGTCCTTGGGCATGAAGTGCGTGAAGCTGATGCCCGGCACGTCCTTGAGGACCTGGATCACATGGTTCAGCCCGGACTTGGTGCCCTTGGGCAAGTCGACCTGGGTGATGTCCCCGGTGATGACTGCGGTGGAGCCGAAGCCGATCCGGGTCAGGAACATTTTCATCTGCTCGACCGTGGTGTTCTGGCTTTCGTCGAGGATGATGAAGCTGTTGTTCAGGGTCCGACCACGCATGTAGGCCAGCGGCGCGACCTCGATGACCTGGCGCTCGATCAGCTTGGCGACGTATTCGAAGCCGAGCATTTCATACAGCGCGTCATAGAGCGGGCGCAGGTACGGGTCGATCTTCTGGGCCAGGTCGCCGGGCAGGAAGCCGAGTTTTTCACCCGCTTCGACCGCCGGTCGCACCAGCAGGATGCGCCGCACCTGTTCACGTTCCAGCGCATCGACGGCGCAGGCCACGGCCAGGTAGGTCTTGCCGGTACCGGCCGGGCCGATGCCGAAGTTGATGTCGTTGCCCAGGATTTCCTTCACGTAGCGCTGCTGATTCAAGCCGCGAGGGCGAATCATGCCTTTTTTCGTGCGCAGGGCCACGGCAGGTTCCGACGGGGCAGGGTTGTCGAGTTCTTCGACAGCCGACTCCTGCAGGAACAGGTGGACCGTATCCGGCGACAGCTCGCTCCCCTTGGTTTCCCGGTAGAGACGGCGCAGCAGGTTTTCCGCGGAGGTGGTGTGCTTGGGTTCGCCGATCAGTTCGAACTGGTTTCCGCGGTTGCGGATCTCGATGGCCAGGCGCTGTTCGATCAAGCGCAGGTGCTCGTCGAATTGCCCGCACAGATTGGCGAAGCGGCGAGCCTCAAAGGGCTCGAGAATAAAGCGATGTGGTTCGATGGGTGCGTTCAAGGTCGTTTTTAGCCGCCCGGGGGCAATTAAGGTGAAATCAAGGATAACGCCAGTAGGCTGGGTGCGAAAGCTCTTAAACAGGCGAATCTGATCACAGGGCTTGGCACACCCACTGTGGGAGCAAGGCTTGCCCGCGATCAAGGCGCCGCGGTCTTCAGTGAGATTGCGGTGCTTCTATCGCGGGCAAGCCTTGCTCCCACAGGTCTTGCTTGCACAGACAATAGGGTTTTTGAGCAGGCTACTGGATCAGCGAACCGCGCAGGGAGTGCGGTTGCGCGGCGTCGATGTGCACGTCGGCGAACTGGCCGATCAGGGCCGGGGTGTCGCAGCGGAAGTTGACGATGCGGTTGTTTTCGGTCCGCCCTTGCAACTCGCCCGGGTCCTTTTTCGAGTAATCGGTCACCAGAATCCGCTGGACGGAGCCGACCATTTGTCGGCTGATCTCGAAACCTTGCTGGTTGAGGCGATGTTGCAAGGCGTTGAGCCGTTCTTTTTTCAGTTCTTCGGGCGTGTCGTCCGCCAGGTCGGCCGCCGGCGTGCCAGGGCGCTGGCTGTAGACGAACGAATAGGAGAAATCGAAACCCACGTCTTCGATCAGCTTCATGGTCTGCTGGAAGTCTTTCTCGGTTTCGCCAGGGAAGCCGACGATAAAGTCCGAGCTGATGCAGATCCCCGGCACTGCCGCGCGCAACTTGCGCAGCTTGGATTTGTACTCCAGCGCCGTGTGGTTGCGCTTCATGGCCGCCAGGATCCGGTCGGAGCCCGATTGCACCGGCAGGTGCAGGTGCTTGACCAGTTCGGGGACTTCGGCGTGGGCCTGGATCAGGCTGTCGGAGAACTCCAGCGGATGAGACGTGGTGTAGCGGATGCGGTCGATGCCATCCACTGCCGCCACGACGCGGATCAGTTCGGCGAGGTCCGCCAGGCGCCCGTCATGGGTCAGGCCACGATAGCCGTTGACGTTCTGCCCCAGCAGGGTCACTTCGCGTACGCCGTGTTCCGCCAGGTGGATGATTTCGGCGATCACGTCGTCGAACGGTCGGCTGACTTCTTCGCCGCGGGTGTAAGGGACCACGCAGAACGTGCAGTACTTGCTGCAACCTTCCATCACCGACACGTAGGCACTTGGGCCGTCGATGCGCGGTTCGGGCAGGTGGTCGAATTTTTCGATTTCCGGGAACGAGACGTCCACTTGCGGCAGCTTGGTGCTGCGCGCGGCGTCGATCATCTCCGGCAGGCGGTGCAAGGTCTGCGGGCCGAAGACCACGTCCACGTAGGGCGCGCGATCACGAATGGCCGCGCCTTCCTGGCTGGCCACGCAACCGCCCACGGCGATGACCATCTCCGGGTTGGCCAGCTTCAGTTCGCGCCAGCGGCCGAGCTGGGAATAGACCCGGTCCTGGGCGCGTTCGCGGATCGAGCAGGTGTTGAGCAGGATCACGTCCGCGTCTTCAGCGCGGGCGGTGACTTCCAGGGCCTGGTGTTCACCCAGCAGATCGACCATGCGCGAGCTGTCGTACTCGTTCATCTGGCAACCGTGGGTTTCGATGTAAAGCTTCTTGGCCATGGACGGGATCATCACGTGATTCAAAGAACCGCGCATTATAGAGAACAAGTCCCTGGGTTCCCACCGCTGTGCGAGCAGTGGCTATGCTATAGTTCGCGCCCTCATTTTTACCCGCCGATGTGTTTCGCCAGCCATGACCAAACGTGAAGCTCCAATCTACAAG
This sequence comes from Pseudomonas sp. Lb2C2, assembly GCF_052112205.1. Taxonomy (NCBI): domain Bacteria; kingdom Pseudomonadati; phylum Pseudomonadota; class Gammaproteobacteria; order Pseudomonadales; family Pseudomonadaceae; genus Pseudomonas; species Pseudomonas sp. Lb2C2. Next base: position 197,704 of record NZ_JAUTYW010000010.1, read on the forward strand.
GTGATTTTCCTCAACCAGGGCCAGGTGTTCGAAATGTACGCCAAGCAGATCTATCAAAGTGATCTGTGGGGTTTCCTGGAAGTGGAAGAATTCGTCTTTGGCGAGCGCACGCAAGTGGTCGTCGACCCGAGCGAGGAAAAGCTCAAGGCGCAGTTCGAAGGCGTGGTGCGCAGCTTCGTGCCGATGCATTCGATCGTGCGCATCGACGAAGTCGAACGCCTGGGCACCCCGAAAATCAGCGAAGCCCGCGGTGCGGTCGGCAATGTGATGCCGTTTCCGATGCCGATGCCTGAGAAGTAAACCTGTCTATAAGTTGAGCGCAGTCCTTTGTGGCGAGGGGATTTATCCCCGCTGGGGCGCGAAGCGGCCCTAAAACCTGACACCTCGGTATTAGAGATTGATTGAGTTGACTGCTTTGGGGCCGCTTCGCAGCCCAGCGGGGATAAATCCCCTCGCCACAAGGGGCAGCAGTGGATTCAGGGCAATGGCGAGAAGGGCGTACGCCCATCGGCGTTCTGCAATTCCATCAGGTATTTGCGAAAGATCTGGCCCAGCACCTGGGTCGCCACTTCCAGCTCGTCGCGGGGCATTTGCTCGGCGACTTCGTCGGCGGTGTCCAGGGCTTCTTCGGCGCCATTGACCGCGGCCATCTTCAGGACGATGTAGGCCTGGACGTTGTTGGCTGGTACGCCTTCGCCATGGAAGAACATGCCACCGAGCTTGAATTGCGCCTGGGCATGGCCTTGCAGAGAGGCTTTTTCGAAGTAGTTGAGGGCCAGCTTGAGGTCGCGCGGCGCAGCCTTGCCTTCGTAGTAGAACTCGCCCAACTCGTATTGCGCTTGTGCATCACCTGCGTCCGCCGCTTTTTGACAGGCGTCGAGTGCCGGTGCGAGATCTTGTGGCTGGGTATTGAGCGTGCAACGGCCCAGCGCCGGGATCAACAACGAGTTGCCGCCTGCCTGTGCATTCGCCAGCAGGGGCTGAAGGAGCAACAGGCAGCCCAAGGCAAGGGTGCGGCCGGTGCGGTTCATGGGAATCGACTTACCTCTGAGGGGCGCGCGGACCCTCCGGGGGATCCAATAAGCGCGCATTATGAAATAAGCAGGGCCATCCTTACAAAGTCTTTACCCGTTTTTTTGCTGCGAGGGAATGCCAATAGCTGCTTCGGGCATAAATACGTAGGAAAAGGGCGGGTAGGTTGTCGGCAATCACTGACGCCAGCTTCAGCCGGCGTCAGTTATCCACAGGCTTACTTCAGCGCAGCAAAGGCCCGTTCGGCCGCATCGAGGGTGATCTTTAGCTCGGTCTCGCCATGGGCGATGGACGTGAAGCCGGCTTCGAATGCGCTCGGCGCCAGGTACACGCCGCCGTCGAGCATCAGGTGGAAGAAGCGCTTGAAGCGGTCGGCGTCGCTGGCCATCACGTCTTCGAAGGTGACGATGTCATCGGCACCACTGAAATACAGGCCGAACATGCCGCCGGCCTGGGTGGTCACGAAAGGGATGCCCGCCGCGTCGGCACGAACCTGCAGGCCGTCGAGCAGGCGGGTGGTGTAGTCGGTCAGTTCGGCGTGAAAGCCCGGGCGGCTGATCAGGCGCAGGGTGGTCAGGCCGGCGGCCATGGCCAGTGGGTTGCCCGACAGCGTGCCGGCCTGGTAGACCGGGCCCAGCGGCGCGATGCATTCCATGATCTTGCGCTTGCCGCCGAAACAGCCCACCGGCATGCCGCCACCGATGATCTTGCCGAAGGTGCTCAGGTCCGGCGTGACGCCGTAATGGGCCTGGGCGCCACCGAGGGCCACGCGGAAACCGGTCATCACTTCGTCGAAAATCAACACCACGCCGTGCTGGTCGCACTGGCTGCGCAGGCCTTCGAGGAAACCCGGCGCCGGCGGTACGCAGTTCATGTTGCCGGCCACCGGCTCGACGATGATGCACGCCACTTCCTGGCCGACTTCGCCGAGCATCTTCTCGACGGCTTCGAGGTCGTTGAACGGCAGGGTCAGGGTGTGTTTGGCGAACGCTGCCGGTACGCCGGCCGAGCTCGGCACGCCCTGGGTCAGTGCGCCGGAACCGGCCTTGACCAGCAGGCTGTCGGAATGGCCGTGGTAGCAGCCTTCGAACTTGATGATGCTGTCGCGGCCGGTAAAACCCCGCGCCAGGCGAATCGCGCTCATGGTCGCTTCGGTGCCGGAGCTGACCATGCGCACCATCTCCATCGACGGCACGATCGAGCAGACCAGGTCGGCCATCTCGGTTTCCATCGCGGTCGGAGCGCCGTAGGACAGGCCGTGTACCAGTTGCTTGCGCACCGCATCCAGCACGTCCGGATGGCTGTGGCCGAGGATCATCGGACCCCAGGAACCGACGTAATCCACATAGCGCTTGTCGTCTTCATCGGTGACGTACGCGCCTTCGGCGTGCTTGAAGAACAGCGGGGTGCCGCCAACGCTCTTGAACGCACGAACAGGCGAGTTCACGCCGCCGGGGATGTGTTTCTGGGCATTGGCAAACAGGGTTTCGGAACGGGACATGGTTGGGCTCTCGAAGACGGAAAAATGGACTATTTGATCTGCAGCAGCTCATTGAAGGCGCGGGCGCGGCGCGTCACTTCAGTGGTGCTGTCGGCGCCGAACAAGCCGTGGACCACCGCCAGCAGGTCGACCCCATGGGCCACCAGCGGGGCGGCGTTGTCCAGGGTGATGCCGCCGATGGCGCACACCGGGATATGCAGTTTGAGGTGTGCCTGTTCGAGCAGTTCAAGGTTTGCGCTGGGTGCGCCGGGCTTGGTGTTGGAATTGAAGAAGCGCCCGAACGCGACATAAGTGGCACCTTCGCTGGCGGCTTGTTCGGCCAGCGCCAGGCTGGCGTGGCAGGTGGCGCCGACGATCGCCTTGTGCCCGAGCAGTGCCCGCACTGGCGCCAACGGGCCATCGGTCTGGCCCAGGTGCACACCAACGCCCAGGCGTGCGGCCAGTTCGGCGTCGTCGTTGATGATCAGCTGGGTCTTGTAGCGCTCGCACAGGTTGCGCAGGGCTTCGGCTTCCCGCAGGCGGCGGGCCTCGTCGCTGCTTTTGTCGCGGTATTGCAGCAGGGTGACGCCACCTTCCAGGGCCGCTTCGACATAAGCGAGGAACTTGCCGGCCAGCAATTGGCTATCGGTGATGGCGTAAAGGCCACGTAATTTCATTCCACAGGCCTCCAGTGCTACGAGCAGAAATCCAGCGGCAGGCGACGCGGCACGAACTGGCCTTTGCCCAGTTGTTCGGCATCGCGCAGGGTGCGCCAGGTGTAATCCAGCGCCGTCTTGACGGCGCTGGCGAGCTGTTCGCCCTGGGCCAGCCGGCCGGCCAGGGCGCTGGCCAGGGTGCAGCCGGAACCGTGGTAACTGCCGGGCAGGCGCTGGCAGGTAAAGGTTTCGCGCCGGCCATCGCGGCTGTACAGGCGATTATGGACTTCATGTTCGTCGCCGTGACCACCGGTGATCAACAGGTGTTTGACGAAGGGCAGCAGTTTTTCCGCGCACTCGTCGGCGCTGCCCTCGGGCAGTTCGGCGAGGATGCGTGCTTCAGGCAGGTTGGGGGTGGCGATGATTGCCAGGGGCAGCAGGCGCTCGCGCATGGCGTAGCCGACCTCATCCTTGCCCAGGCGCCCGCCACCGCCGGCGCGCAGCACCGGGTCGCAGACCATGGGCAGGTGCGGGTGCGCCTGGAGCAGTTCGACCACAGTGTCGACCATTTCCAGTGAGCCAAGCATCCCCAGCTTGACCGCTGCCACCTGGGCGTCGTTGAGCACGGCATTGGCTTGCGCCAGCACCCACTCTCGGTCGAGCACTCGGAAGTCGCTGACGTTGACGGTGTCTTGCACGGTCAATGCGGTAACGGCAGGAGCGGCATGACAACCCTGGGCAAGCAGGGCTTCGATATCTGCCTGCAAACCGGCGCCACCACTGGGGTCGTGGCCGGAGAGACAGAGGACAACGGGGCGAGAGCTGTAGATATTCATGGTGCGCGAGCTTACCACCAAACCCTTCTGGTCGGCGTGTACCTGTGATGATGGAAGTCATCTGTGGCGAGGGGATTTATCCCCGCTGGGGTGCGAAGCGCCCCCATTCAAACTATCTGATATACCGAGGTGACACTTATTGGGGCTGCTTCGCAGCCCAGCGGGGATAAATCCCCTCGCCACAATAGAACTCGGCGCCTACGAAATTACGACCTGACCAAGGCAACAGCTCTATCTCAAGGCTTTGCTCTGAAACGCCCGTTCTAGAGCCTTCTGTAGGAAAAATTTCAATGGTGCAAATTGGCCATCAGCGGCTATGCTAGACATGGATCCAACTCATAACAGGTAATGCCGGTTTTACGTCTACTCAGGGAATGGGGGGCTTCCTGACTCAACCGGACAGTCCACTCTGGGGCTTAAATGCGCTATTTGCTGATGTTGCTGCTGTGCTTGTCCCCTCTGGCAAGTGCCCTGGAATTCGATGAATTCACTCAAAGCCTGCCCTTGGGCCATGCCCTGCAGGTGTTCGAAGATGCGGACGGCACGGCCACCATTGATGAGGTCCAGGCCCAGGCTGCTGCCGGTGCTTTCAAACCCCACGACAAAGCCACGCTGAACGCCGGTTACTCGCGATCAGCGTTCTGGTTGAAAATCGATCTGCACTATCGCCCCGGCAACCCGGACGCCCAGCGCACCTGGCTGCTGGAGCTGGCGTACCCGCCGCTGGACCACCTCGACTTGTATTTGCCCGATGCGGCAGGGGCCTATCGCCTGGTTCGCCAGACCGGTGATGCGTTGCCGTTCGCCAGCCGCGAGATCCGCCAGAACAACTACCTGTTCAGCCTGGCTTTCAAACCCGAACAACAGCAGACCCTCTACCTGCGCCTGCAAAGCCAGGGTTCGATCCAGGCGCCGCTGACACTGTGGTCGAGCACCGCCTATCTTGAACAACAGCCAGTGCGTTTGTATGTGCTGGGGATCATCTACGGCGTGCTGCTGGGGATGCTGGTCTACAACCTGTTCATCTACCTGAGCGTGCGCGATACCAGCTACCTCTATTACATCTTCTATATTGCCTCGTTCGGCCTGTATCAGTTGTCGGTCAACGGCGCCGCCGTGGAGTACTTCTGGCCGGACAACCCATGGTGGGCCAATGCCGCGACACCGTTCTTCATCGGCTGCGCGGGCCTGTTTGGCAGCCAGTTCGCCCGCAGTTTCCTGCAAACCGCCCAGCATAGCCGTTGGCTGGACCGCTTGCTGCTGGCACTGATCGCCTACAGCGCCGTGGTGGTCGGCCTGTCGCTGATGACCAGTTATGCCCTGGCGCTGCGCCTGGCGACGGTGTTGGCGCTGCTGTTCACGGTGGTGATCTTTGCCGCAGGGTTGTTTGCCTGGTGGCGTGGCCTGCGGGTGGCGCGTTATTTCATCATTGCCTGGTCGGCGTTTCTGCTGGGGGGCATCATCAATACCTTGATGGTGCTGGGTTACCTGCCGAACGTCTTCCTGACCATGTACGCCAGCCAGATCGGCTCGGCCATCGAAGTGGCGCTGTTGTCCCTGGCCCTGGCCGACCGCATCAATGCCATGCGCGAACAGCAGGCCCAGACCCTGTTGGATGCCGGGCAGAAACTCGAAGTGCTCAACCAGCAACTGGCCCACGGCAACAAGCTCAAGGATGAATTCCTCGCCACCCTGACCCATGAACTGCGCACGCCGATGAATGGCGTGATCGGTTCCCTTGAGCTGATGGAAACCGTCGAGATGGACGAGGAACTGACCCAGTATCAACAGACCGCCGCCGGTTCGGCACGGGACATGATGCGCATGGTCAATGGCATCCTCACCCTGACCGAGTTGCAGGCCGGCAAACTCAAGGTCTATCCGGCACCGTTCAGCCTGCGTGGGGTGGTCGATGCGCTGCAGGTGCAGTTCGGCGCCAATGCGGCGGCCAAGGGCCTGGATTTCAAGGTCGACGTGGCCCCGGGCCTGGCGGACCGCTTGCTCGGCGACAGCGGCAAACTGGCCCAGAGCCTGGAATGCCTGCTGGACAACGCCATCAAGTTCACCCGGGTTGGCGGCCTGGCCCTGCGAGTCAGCGGCAGGTCGACGGCGCTTGATCGGCTGGTACTGTCCTTTGCCGTCATCGACACCGGAATCGGTTTTACCGACCTGGGGGAAGCGACCTTGTACCAGCGCTTCTTCCAACTCGACGGCTCGATGACCCGCGAATATGGCGGCCTCGGCGTGGGGCTGGCTATCTGTCGGCAACTGGTGGAACTGCTGGGCGGACGCCTGACCCACACCTCCGAACCCGGTCGTGGCAGCCGTTTCCAGTTGGACGTGGAGTTTGACGTGGCCTTGCCAGCGGCGGTCCCGACGCCGTTTTCCTTCGGTAGCCGCCAAGGCTCGCGCCTGCCGCAGGATTGCACGGTGCTACTGGCCGATGACAACAGCATCGATCAGTTGGTCATGCGCGGCATGTTGCTCAAGCTCGGTTATCGGGTGCGCACCGCCGACAGTGGCCGCGCCGCGCTGGATCTGCTGCACGGCGAGCGCTTTGATGCGGTGCTCCTCGATTGCCAGTCGCCGCCGCTGGACGGCGTGTCGCTCTGCTGCCAGATCCACACCTTGTCCGGCTGCGAGGAACTGCCGGTGCTGGTGGTCAGCCCGAACGTGGGGCGCGAGTGCTGTCCCTCGGGCGCTCAGATCGATTACCTGAACAAACCAGTGAAATTCGAGGCGCTGCAGGCGATGCTCCAGCGCCGGGTGCTTTGCCCGAGGCAGGGTGAAAGCGCCGATATTTAGGCGTGTATGACACTTTGTTCGGCCTGGAGGCGGTGCTTAACTGAGTCCCTGGCCGATCGAGGAGCCCTGTCATGAACCTGCACCAGTTCGCTGAAACCCACGACGTCACCAATCAGCCGCCGTCCCTGGATGGCGCCAACCTGTACCGCATCGACCTGCCGCTGCAGCAGTGGTCGCAGCGCTTTGGGGCGGGTTGGGCACAGGCACGGATCGATGCGTATGGGGCGCTGGCCGGCGGGCCGTTGATGGAAGCGGGCTTCCTGGCCAACCAGAACAAGCCGGTGTTCTCCAGCCATGACCGTTACGGCCATCGCGTCGACCTGGTGGAATTCCATCCGGCTTATCACCAGTTGATGCGCACCGCCGTCGAGCACGGCCTGCCCAGTTTGCCCTGGGCGCATCCGCAGCCCGGCGCGCATGTCGCCCGTGCCTCGATGACCTATCTGCACAGCCAGGCCGAAGCCGGCACCGGCTGCCCGCTGACCATGACCTTCGCCAGCGTACCGGCGCTGCGCTTGCAGCCGGACCTGGCCGAGCGCTGGCTGCCCAAGGTGCTTGCCACCGAGTACGACCCGCGCAACGTCGGCATGGCCCACAAGGCCGGGGTGACCCTGGGCATGGCGATGACCGAAAAACAGGGCGGCACCGATGTGCGAGCCAACACCACCAAGGCCTATCCGGTGGGCGCCAGCGGCCCGGGCCAGGCCTATGAACTGGTGGGCCACAAATGGTTCTGTTCGGCGCCGATGTGCGACGCCTTCCTCACTTTGGCCCAGACCGACAAAGGCCTGACCTGTTTCCTGCTGCCGCGCCATCGCCCCGACGACACCCGCAATCAGTTCTACATCCAACGGCTGAAGAACAAGCTGGGCAACTGTTCCAACGCCTCCAGCGAAGTCGAGTTCCGTGGCGCACTGGCCTGGATGGTCGGTGAAGAAGGGAGGGGCGTACCGACGATTATCGAGATGGTCGCCATGACCCGTTTCGATTGCATGGTCGGCTCCAGTGCCCTGATGCGCCAGGCGCTGACCCAGGCCAGTCATCACTGCGCGCACCGCAAGGTCGGTGGCAAGTTGTTGAGCGAACAGCCGCTGATGCAAAACGTCCTGGCTGACCTGGCGCTGGAAAGCGAGGCTGCGCTGGCCTTGAGCTTGCGCATGGGCCGGGCGCTGGATCACTTGAATGACGAGCACGAGGCCAAGTTCGCCCGGCTGGTGACGGCGGTGGGCAAGTACTGGATCTGCAAGCGCGCCCCCGCGATGATCAACGAAGCCGCCGAATGCATGGGCGGTGCCGGCTACGTCGAAGACAGCATCCTGCCGCGCCTGTACCGCGAAGCACCGGTCAACTCGACGTGGGAAGGCTCCGGCAACGTGCAATGCCTGGATGTACTGCGCGCCTTGTCCAAGGAACCCGGTGTGTTGGAGGTCTTGTTCAGCGAATTGGGCGACGGCCACGGCGACAAGCGCCTGGCTGGACACATCCACCAATTGCACGCCGCGTTCAAGGACACCGACGACATCCAGTACCGCGCCCGGCAATTGACCGAAGACATCGCCGTCGGCCTGCAAGCCAAGCTGTTGCTCGAGGCGGGCAACAGTGATGTCAGCGATGCCTTCATCGCCAGTCGCCTGGGTTCGGCCGGCCGGGTGTACGGTGCCTTGCCTCGGGGCTTGAATGTCGAGGCGATCGTCGCCCGCTCCACCCCGCACGGCTTTTAGAAACAACACATACCCCTGTGGGAGCGAGCTTGCTCGCGAAGGCGTCGGAACATCCAACATTTGTGGTGGCTGACACACTGCCATCGCGAGCAAGCTCGCTCCCACAGGGGCTTTATGGAGTCTCGGTCACTACGCCACTGTTCCCGTCGGGCGGCGATGCAGGCAAGATGAAGGCCTGCAAGTCAGAACACAGGAAGCTGATCGTGACCGAAGCGTTTATTGTCGTTCAAACCGCCGAACAAGCCGTGGATCGTCTGGCGGCCCTGCACGAGCGTGCGACCACCGCGTTGAACCAGGCGCTGATGCGTTATCTCAAGGACCGCGTCGAGCCGGATGCCGAGCAGCGTGCGTTGTTTCGTTATCCCGCCTTGCGCCTGACCTATCACTGCCACGGCGAAGTCCCGCAAACCACGCGTGCCTATGCCAAGGTCCAGTTGCCCGGCACCTATAGCGTCACCGTCACCCATCCCGCGGCCTTCCGTAAATACCTGCTGGAACAGCTGGTCCCGCTGATGCACGACTTTACCGTCACCGTGGAAGTGGGCGTCAGTGAGCAGAACATTCCGTACCCGTACGTGGTGGAGCAGGGCGACGAACTGGCAGGCTCCGGCGTGACCGCCGCCGTGCTGGCACGGGTCTTCCCCAGCACCGACCTGTCGGCCGCCACCGATGGCATCGCCGATGGCCTCTATGACTGGGAAAACACCGACCCGCTGCCCTTGGCGCTGTTCGACGCGGCGCGGGTGGATTTTTCCCTGCGCCGGCTGGTGCATTACACCGGCAGCGACTGGCGCCATGTGCAGCCGTGGATCCTGCTGACCAACTACCACCGCTATGTCGACCAGTTCATTGTCCATGGCCTGGAGCAACTGCGCAGCGACCCGCGCTTTGTGCGCATGGTCTTGCCGGGCAATGTGATCATCGACAAGAACATGGAGCACAGCGAAGCGTCGGCCATCGCCGCCGGCGTGGTCTGGCATCGCTACCAGATGCCGGCCTATCACCTGCAGACCAATGATGGCCATGGCGTGACCCTAGTGAACATCGGTGTCGGTCCCTCCAACGCCAAGAACATCACCGACCACCTGGCTGTGCTGCGCCCGCATTGCTGGCTGATGATCGGCCACTGCGGCGGGCTGCGGCAGTCCCAGACCATCGGTGACTACGTGCTGGCCCACGCCTACATGCGTCGCGACGGGATCCTCGACCGGGTGGTGCCGCCGAACATTCCGATTCCGGCCTTGGCCGAAGTGCAGATGGCGCTTCAACAGGCCGCGGCGAACATCACTGGCGAAAAGGGCGATGAGCTGAAAAAACGCCTGCGTACCGGGACCGTGCTGACTTACGACGACCGCAACTGGGAACTGCGCTGGGCCCAGGAGCGTCCGCTGATCAACTTGTCCCGCGCGGTGGCGGTGGACATGGAAAGCGGCACCATCGCCGCCCAGGGTTATCGCCTGCGGGTGCCTTATGGCACGTTGCTTTGCGTTTCGGACAAACCGCTGCACAGCGAGATCAAGCTGCCGGGTTCGGCCAACGCGTTCTATGAGCGAGCGGTCAACCAGCACCTGAAGATCGGCATCGAGGCGTTGGATCTGTTGCGCACCGAACTCAACTCGTTGCATTCGCGCAAGTTGCGCAGCTTCGACGAGCCGCCGTTCCGCTGATGCCACGTTGAAGGGGATGGTGGTTATTTAACGGTCGGGCCACTAGCATGGTCGGCCCTGACCGTTAGATGTTGTATTCGCCATGCCCCGTCCTCCACGCCCTGCTTCCCGTCGCCCTGGCGCGAAGCTTCCAGCCTCCGCGCCGCGCCGCGTGGCCAAGGCCCCGCCGGCCGAGTCGAAGCTGATTCTGTTCAACAAACCTTTCGATGTGCTGACGCAATTCAGTGACGGTGAAGGGCGGGCGACACTCAAGGATTTTATCGACGTACCGGGCATCTACCCGGCCGGACGGCTGGATCGCGACAGCGAAGGCTTGCTGTTGCTGACCAACGATGGGCAGTTGCAGGCGCGGATTGCCGACCCCAAGCACAAGCTGGCCAAGACCTATTGGGTGCAGGTGGAGGGCGAGCCGAGCGCTGAACAGTTGCAACGTTTGCGCGACGGCGTGGAGTTGAACGACGGCATGACGTTGCCGGCCGAGGCGCGCCAATTGGAAGAACCGCAATTGTGGCCGCGCAACCCGCCGGTGCGTTTTCGTAAAAGCGTGCCCACGAGCTGGCTGGAATTGGTGATACGCGAAGGGCGCAACCGCCAGGTGCGACGCATGACCGCCGCCGTGGGCTTGCCGACCTTGCGCCTGGTGCGGGTCAGGATCGGCGACTGGACGATCGAGGGGCTCGATCAGGGCCAGTGGAAAGAAGTGCCGGCGCGCTTATAACGTCCCGGATTCGATCAGGCCGATCACCACGCTCTTGATAACGAACGCCGCCACGCCGAGGCCCAGCACGAAAAACAGGATGAACGAGCCGAAACGCCCGGCCTTGGACTTCTTCGCCAGGTCCCAGACGATGAAACCCATGAAAATGATCAGGATGCTGACCAGGCCGGTCATCATCCACTCTTCGAAAACAGCAGGATCCATCAGGACACTCCGGCGTGGACGGGGTTGAAAAGGCGCGGCGAGTATAAGGCATGGGGGGCGGGCGGTGGATTGGCCTGCGGCGGTGTGTCGCAGCTATTCATCGGCTGGGCTGACGCCATCGCGAGCAAGCTCGCTCCCACAGTGGATCTGTGTCAGGGCGCAATTCCTTGTGGGAGCGAGCTTGCTCGCGATGGCGGTTTCAGTTACGCAGATGAGTCAACGGCAGTTCGGTGCTGTTAAGCACCTGGTTCAGCACAAAACTCGAACGCACGCTGGTAACGCCATCGATCCGGGTCAGGTGCCCCAGCAGCAGTTTCTGGTAATGGTCCATGTCCGGCACCACGACCTTGAGTTGGTAGTCGGCGTCCATGCCGGTGACCAGGCTGCACTCCAGCACTTGCGGCAGGTTGCGGATGGCAGCTTCGAAGTTTTCGAAACGCTCGGGTGTGTGGCGGTCCATGCCGATCAGCACGTACGCCGTCAGGCTCAGGCCCAGCAGCTTGCGGTCGAGCAGGGCGACCTGGCGGGTAATGTAGCCGTCATCTTCCAGCTGCTTGACCCGTCGCGAGCAGGGGGAGGGCGACAGGCCGATGCGTTCGGCCAGTTCCTGGTTGGAGATGCGCGCGTCGCGCTGCAATTCCGCCAGAATACTCAGGTCGTAACGGTCAAGTTTGCTCATCGGTCGGGCCTTTATCTTGATAATTGCGGCAGATTATCTATCTAGGGTTAAAAATTGCGCAAGTGATGTTTATTTCCGCAATCTTCGCAATCATCTGTCGGCGCCCCAGGCTTATGCTTACCACCAAGATCACTGCTCGGACAAACAGTCCAATGCGGCCCGCCCGATCAGGCCGGCTGCGGTCGCAGTACCCACCGGTACTGGCAGACCCCCGAGCTGCACACTGTCCAGAAGACGGCGTGAGGTGAGCCGACGTCATAAGCGTCGAGCACGGACGAAATTCTCAAGGGGAGGCCGACGGGTCTCCCTTTTTTAATGCCTGCGAAATAAACCCCGTGGCTGATAACCTGTCGCAGAACCGGCCTGGGCTTTTCCAGTCTTATCATCAGGCCCTGAACCGTTGTGAGGAATTTCATGAAGTCGCGCATCTGGCGTTTGGCAGGTGTTGGTCTGTTGTGGGCAAGTGTCAGTGCGCAGGGAATGGCCGACGATCAGCAAAACCGTGGCGGTCCGGACGGCGGTCGCGGGCAGGATGGGCGCGGCGGCAACGGCCAGGGTTATTCGGGCCAGCCGCGGCCGCAGAGCAACGAAATCATTCGCGGCGACAACAGTCGTCAGTTCGAGGTCAAGCCGCAGAATCCAGGCGCACAGCATTACGATCGTCCTGCGCAGGACCCTAACGCCCACGGTCGCCCGCCGCAGCCGCAACCCGGTAACAACCTGCCGATCCAGGGCCGGCCCGACAGCGTGAGCCAGACTCGGGAACCGCAACCGGGGTACTACCGCGACATTCCTCGTCGCAGCGATGGTTATCCGAGCGGCGGGCCACGCCCAAGTCATGACAACCGTCCCGAACAGCATTGGCCCGGTCGGCCGGACGGCCATGGCAACGGCTGGGGCCCGGGGCCGCAATACCGCCCGGGTTATGTGATCGACCGTTTCCCGGATCGCAACTACCGCGTGCCCTATCGCGGCCAGGATTACTTCTATTCGGGTGGCTACTGGTATCGCCCGCAAGGGCCGCGTTATGTCGTGGTCGCACCGCCGCGGGGCATCCGTACCCGTTACCTGCCCGATTACGCCAGGGAAGTGTGGATCGGCAGTTCACTGTTCTTTCTCGCCGCCGGCGCCTATTACATCTACGAAGCCAATACTCAGGATTACGTTGTGGTCGAGCCGCCCGTGGCCAACCCGCAACCTCAACCCCAGGGCAACAGCTTTGACGTGGTGGCCTATCCGGCCAACGGCCAGTCGCCCGAGCAGGTCAACCAGGATGGCTACGACTGCTATCGCTGGGCCGTGCAGCAGAGTGGTTTCGACCCGCGCAACTACACCTACCCTCCGGCACCGGAAGTGGTGCAGACCTATCGCCAGGCCCAGGGCAGTTGCTTGAGCAGTCGTGGGTATCAGGTGACGTACTGAGTCTGGTAGCACGCCAGGATTGAGACCTGCTCTTGTGGCGAGGGGATTTATCCCCGCTGGGCTGCGGAGCAGTTCTCAGGTTTCACAACTCGGTGTGCTAGAAAGGTGGAGTCGCTGCTTTTGGGACTGCTTCGCAGTCCAGCGGGGATAAATCCCCTCGCCACAGGCTGGTGGACCCTAAGTGCTGGCGCGCTGCACCACTTCCGACGGATCGGCATGCACCAGCACTTCGGCCTTCGGATAGGCATGATGGATCGCATCGGCGGCCTGGTCGCTGATGCCGTGGGCCACTGACAGGGTCAATTCCCCCGGCAACTCCAGGTGCAGTTGCACGAACCAGTGGTTGCCGGAGATCCGCGTGCGCAGGTCATGGGCACCGAGCACGCCGGGCACGGCGCAGGCCAGTTCCAGCATGTGCTGGCTGACGTCGGGCGGCAGTTCCTGGTCCATCAGCACCGCGAAGCTTTCCCGGGCGATCTGGACGGCGCTCCACAGAATGTAAATGGCGATCCCCAGGCCGAACCAGGCGTCGAGCTGATACCAGCCGAATCCGGCCAGCACCAGTGCCACCAGGATGCTGCCGTTGAGCAACAAGTCAGAGCGATAGTGCAGCGAGTCGGCGCGCACGGCGTTGGAGCCGGTGGCGCGGATGACCCGATGCTGCAACGCCAGCAGCGCCAGGGTCAGCCCGAGGGAAAACACGATCACGCCGACGCTGAGCCAGGGCGCGTCCACCGGCACCGGGTTTTTCAGCCGCTCGAAAGCCTGCAAGGCGATCAATACCGCACTGCCGCCGATAAACAGCGCCTGGGCCATGCCGGCCAGGGATTCGGCCTTGCCATGACCGTAGCGATGGTCATCGTCGGCGGGGCGCAGGGCGTAATGCACCGCCAGCAGATTGAGCAGCGAGGTGACGCCGTCCAATGCCGAGTCGGTCAGGCCGGCAAGCATGCTCACCGAGCCGCTCAGCCACCAGGCCAGGGCCTTGGCGACGACCAGGACAAGCGCCACGGCCACCGACGCTCGGGTGGCCAGGCGCAGCAGACGGGCGTGTTCGGTGCTGGTGGTCATGGCGCGGTCGTTCCTTCAATAGCGCTTGTCATGCGGCGGGTTTGAGACCCAGGGCAGCCAGTTGTTGTGCGCTGCCCTTGTGTTGGATCAGCCGAGGATCGTCCAGCGGGAAGCTGCGACCCAGTTCGCGTTCCAGGATCGCCTGCAGCATTTGGTTATTGACCGTGCCGTCGGGGTTGATGGCCGGCTTGAGTTTCTCTGGCTCGATCTGGACGCTTCGGCCCGGCTCGAAATAAATGGCGCCAGTGGCAAAGTCCACGGCGAACGCGATCAGGCCGGGGATGATGTAGAACAGCAGGCCGACGGCATCGAGCGCGGCAATCGCCGGGTCGATCTTGCCATCGATCTGGCCGCGACGGTCCGGGTAGAAGATCGAGCCGCAGGCGCTGATTTGAGTCAGCAGGGCGGCGACCAGGACGCCACCTATCACGCGAAAGGGAATACGCATAGCAATCTCCTGAACAGGTAAAGGCGTTGCTGGTTGGAGTCCAGACCACGCTAAACAGTTCGCCGTTATACTCGGCCCTCTGTTTTGGAGCCAGCATGATTTCTTTGCCGATTGATGAAGTTTTACCCGCCCTGCGTCATGCCTTGGCATCGCGCCACGAAGCCGTGCTCGAAGCGCCGCCCGGTGCCGGTAAAACCACCCGTGTTCCCCTGGCCTTGCTGAACGAGCCCTGGCTGGCCGGGCAGACCATCCTGATGCTCGAACCCCGGCGCCTGGCGGCACGGGCGGCGGCCGAGCGGCTGGCCAGCGAACTGGGGGAAAAGGTCGGTGAAACCGTCGGCTACCGGATTCGCCTCGACAGCAAGGTCGGGCCCAAGACCCGCATTGAAGTGGTCACCGAAGGCATCCTTACCCGGCGCTTGCAGGACGATCCGGCGCTGGAAGGCGTGGGGCTGCTGATTTTCGATGAATTCCACGAACGCAGTCTCGACGCCGACCTGGCCCTGGCCTTGAGCCTCAACGGTCGGGAGCTGTTTCGCGAAGACCAGCCACTGAAGATCCTGCTGATGTCCGCCACCCTGGAAGGTGAACGCCTGGCCGGGTTGCTGGACAACGCGCCGATCCTGCGCAGCGAAGGCCGCATGTTCCCGGTGACGGTGCGCTGGGGCCGGCCGTTCCAGCCCGGCGAGTTCATCGAGCCGCGGCTGGTGCAGACCGTGCTGGAAGCTCTGCATGATGAAACCGGCAGCGTCTTGGTGTTCTTGCCCGGGCAGGCCGAGATCCGCCGGGTTCATCAGCAACTGGCCGAGGCCCTGGGCGAGGGCGGCAAGGTGTTGCTCTGTCCGCTGCACGGTGAACTGGACCTCGCTGCCCAGCGCGCTGCCATCGACCCCGCGCCGCCCGGCCAGCGCAAAGTGGTGCTGGCCACTAACATCGCCGAAACCAGCCTGACCATCAACGGCGTACGAGTGGTGATCGACGCCGGACTGGCCCGGGTGCCGCGTTTCGACCCGGGCAGCGGCATGACCCGGCTCGACACCCAGCGCATTTCCCGAGCCAGCGCCACCCAGCGGGCCGGTCGGGCCGGGCGTCTGGAACCGGGGGTGTGTTACCGGTTGTGGTCCGAAGACCAGCATGAACAATTGGCCGCTTACGGCAGCGCGGAGATTCTGTCGGCGGACCTGGCCGGGTTGGCCCTGCAATTGGGGCGCTGGGGCGTGACGCCGTCGCAACTGGTCTGGCTCGATGTTCCGCCCTCCGCAGCGTATGCCCAGGCCCAGGATCTGCTGCAACGCCTGGGCGCGTTGGAGGGCGAGCAACTGACCCGTCACGGGCAGGCCATGGCTGAACTGCCGGCCCACCCGCGTATCGCCCATCTGCTGTTGCGCGGCCAGGCGCTGGGGCTGGCGGACATGGCCTGCAACGTCGCCGCGCTGTTGGGCGAGCGCGATATTCTGCGTGGCGCCGGCGCGGACCTGCACACTCGCCTGGCCTTGCTGTCCGGCGAAGAGCGAGCAGCGCGCGGCGCCCAGGGTGGGGTGCAGCGGGCGCGACAACTGGCCCGGCAATATCGCGGCTACCTGCGGGGCAAGACCGAAGAAGCCGTGGTCGATCCCGATCATCCGCGCTGGCTCGGCGCGTTGCTGGCCTTGGCTTACCCGGACCGCGTTGCCCAGCAGCGCCGGCCCGGCGGTGCGGAGTATCGCCTGGCGAATGGGCGTGCGGCGCTGTTTGCCGAGGCTGACAGCCTGATGAAACAAACGTGGCTGGTGATCGCCGACCTAGGCAGCCGCCAGGGCCAGCGGGAAGAGCGGATCTACCTGGCGACGGATTTCGACCCGGCGCTGTTCGATTCGGTATTGGCCGAACAAGTACGCGTTGTGGATCAACTGGATTGGGACGAGCGTGAAGGCGTGCTGCGCGCCGAGCGCCAGCGCAAGGTCGGCGAACTGGTGCTCAGCCGCGAACCGCTGACCGGCCTGGATGAGTCGGCCCGTAGCCAGGCCCTGGTGAACCTGGTGCGGCGCAAGGGCTTGGAATTATTGCCCTGGACCCCGGAACTGCGGCAATGGCAGGCGCGGGTGGCGCTGCTGCGGCGCCTGGATCTGGACGCCAAGGGCGAGAGCGAATGGCCGGACGTCAGCGATGGCGCCTTGCTGGACAACCTAGAGCATTGGTTGATGCCGTATCTGGGCCGAGTCTCGCGCCTCAGCCATTTTGCCAACCTGGATTTGTCGAGCATCGTTCACAACCTGTTGCCCTGGCCCCTGCCGCAACGCTTGGATGAACTGGCGCCGCACCATTTGAGCGTGCCCTCGGGCTCGTCGATTCGCCTGGACTACAGCGAGCATCCGCCGATCCTGGCAGTGCGCTTGCAGGAACTCTTCGGCCTGGCCGACACCCCGCGCATCGCTGGTGGGCGGCAGGTGGTCAAGCTGCACCTGCTGTCCCCGGCGCGCCGACCGGTGCAGGTCACCCAGGACCTGGCGAACTTCTGGCGCAGCACCTATGCCGAGGTGAAGAAGGACCTCAAGGGGCGCTATCCCAAACATTACTGGCCGGACGACCCGCTGGTGGCGGAAGCGACGGCGCGGGTCAAGCCGCGTAAGTGAGCTGATTCCGATCCACCCCCAAACCCCTGTGGGAGCGAGCTTGCTCGCGATGGCGATGTGTCAGCTGATAGTCATGTTGCTGATCCGCCGCTATCGCGGGCAAGCTCGCTCCCACATGTGTTCGGTGGTGAGCCCGTTAAGGCGTAGCCGGCAACAAAAACCGCGCAATCACCGGCAAATGATCGGAGATGCGCAAGGTGTCGTCCTGCCTTACCTGGGCCTGGACCCGTTTGATTCGTGGGCTGTAGAACAGGTAGTCGACGGTGCGGTCGGGGCCGTTGAGGCCAGGGTCGTTCGGGTAGTGGGTCAGCCAGTGTCCGCGGTCGATGCCGCTGGCCTCGTTGTTGGTGGGGATCATCGGGTATTTGTCCCACAGCAGATGCAGGGGGCTGTCGGCGGCGTAGGGCGTGCGTTGCTCGGACGGCAGGCGCCGGTACTGGCCCAGGGGCAGCAGGTTGAAGTCGCCGCCGATCAGCCAGGGCGTGCCTGCGGATTCGAATTTATCCAGTGCCTTGGCTACGGCGGTGATTTGCTTGGGTAGGGTTTCGTCCGGCTCGGTGGCCCGTTCCAGATGCGTGTTGAGCACCGCCAACTGGCCGCCATCGCTCAGCGGCAGGTAGCTGACCAATAAGGCATTCTTCGGCTGGAACTGACGGCTGATAACGTTGGCGTCGGCCACCGGCAGTTGTACCCGTTCGGCACGGTCGATGCGGTAGCGACTCAGGGTCGCCAGTTGCCGGCCGACGCTGCCGAAGATGTGCGGGTCGGGGATGAAGTCGGCCTTCCAGTCGAAGGCGCTGGTGCCGCACGGATAGAGGTCGGCCAGCCGTTCCTGCAACAGCTTGAGCTGGTCCTGGTAATCGCTGGCCTTGGCGCCCTTGTCCAGTTCCTGGAGCAACACGATGTCCGGTTGTTCGTCGCGGATGACCCGGGCCACTTCGTCGAGGCTGAAGGCCATGTCTTCCAGGGTCGGGCTTTCATCGTCGCCCTGGGCCAGGTCGTTCCAGAACACGTAGCGCTTGCCGGCGAGGAACTGCACGTTCCAGGTCATCACCTTCAAGGCCTGGCCAGGCACCAGGGGGGCTGCGTTGGCGGCGCAACTGACCGGCATGCTTTCCCGGGGCTGTGGCCGCCAGGTCAGGGCGTAGATCGACAGGGCGGCCAGGCTGAGGATCAACAGCAGGCCCAGCAAGGTGTGGCGCAGTAGACGGGTCATGGCTCAGGCTTTTCTGCAATCAACATGAACATTCGGAACAGCACGACAGTGGTGAACAATTGCAGAAAACTGTGGATGCTGTCGATCAGCAAGCTGACCAAAGGATTTTGCGGCGGCGGATACACCGAGACGCTGGCGCCCTTGAGCAGCCACAGCGGGACCATCACGGCCAGGATGCACAGCAGGATTCGCCAGAAATGACCTCGACTCAAGCGCGCGCTTTCCTTCATCGCGGCCAGTGGCGCCAAGCCCTTCAATACCAGCAGGTACTCACCGAAAGCCAGGACGACCATCAGCCATAGCCCTGGCAGGAAATACAACGAGATGCCGATCAGGATCAGCAGAGTATTGAGCGCGGTCAGCAAGGCGAAGCGTGGCCACTGGAGGAGGGCGGCGGCGAGCAAATCGCGGGCGCGGGGGGCTTCGCCACGACTGCGGGCATCGAGAAACAGAATCAAAGCCGCGGTGTACAGCGGGTACACCAATAGCCCGACGATCACGCTGTAGCCGGAAAAGCCGTCGGCCCCGACGGCGCTGTCCACCCCCTGCTGCAGCACCGCTTCGAGTATCACCAGCGGCAAGCACAACTGGGCGATCCGGCCCAGATGGCGCTTGAAAAAATACAAAGAGTCACGCAGTACTTCTAACGGATTCATGGGTCGGTATCGCAGTTCGAAAAAGCGGTCCGACACTTTACCCATCAGGTGACCGCAGAAACAAACGTAAACATCAGGTAAAGACCATTGAAAGCTTTTCGACGAGCCCCATTACTGATGGGCACCGGTCTTCGGGATCGGAATGGTTTCTACCCGGCAATCTAATGAGGTCGCCATGAACAGCGAAGAACAAACCCTGATCGATGGACTGTTTTCACGGCTGCAACAGGCCGAAAAGGATTCAGCCCCGCGCGACGTCCAGGCCGAGGCGCGGATCAAGGAACACCTGGCCAGCCAGCCAGCGGCGGGCTATTTCATGGCCCAGGCGATTCTGGTGCAGGAGGCCGCGATCAAGCGCCTCGATGAGCAGAACAAGCAACTCACCCAGCAAGTCGAGCAATTGCAGGCCGAGCTGCAACAGGCCCGCAAACAGACGTCGGCGCCAAGCGGCGGCGGAGGTTTCCTCTCGAGTATTTTCGGTGGCAGCCCGCGGGATTCACGCCCGGCGAGCGCGCCTGCCGCAAGCGGTGGTGGCTGGCGCGAACCGGCACAGCCGTCCTTCAATGCCCCGGCCCAACAGGGCTTTGGCGCCCCGCCCGGCAATTATGGCGCACCGCAGCAGCAGGCCCCGGCAGCGGGCAGCTTCCTGGGCGGCGCCCTGAAAACCGCGGCGGGCGTGGCCGGCGGCGTGATGCTGGCCCAAGGCATCAGCAGCCTGTTCCACAGCAACCAGCAACCGCAGGAAGTCGTTGAGGTCATCAAGGAAGAGCCGGCCCAACCGGTCAACGACACCGTCAACAACGGCGACAACGGCTGGGGCGATGACCAGCGCGTGGCCGATAACGACGCCTACGGCAACGACCAGGGCGGCTTCAGCGACGCGGACTACAGCGACGATTCATCGTCCTTCGGCGACGACGACTCCTTCGTCTGACCTGCCATTCGTCCGGGGCGCTCTGGCGCCTCGGGCCGATTATTCGCGGAACAATCCTTCGGGCTGGCATACTGGGCGACTTTTCGGCCCTGGTGGTCTGCGTGCATGTGCATCCAAGAGGAAACGCGGTGAAAAAAATTGCAGTGTTCGCCGATGTGCAGAACCTCTACTACACCGTGCGCCAGGCCTACGGTTGCCATTTCAACTACGCCGCGCTGTGGGCCGATGTCAGCAAACAGGGGCAGATCGTCGAGGCCTACGCCTACGCGATCGATCGCGGTGACAGCAAGCAGCAGCAATTCCAGCAGATCCTGCGCAACCTGGGCTTCATCGTGAAGCTCAAGCCCTACATCCAGCGCAGCGACGGCTCGGCCAAGGGTGACTGGGACGTGGGCATCACGCTGGATATCATGGACGCTGCCGACCACGTCGATGAAGTGGTGCTGGCCTCCGGCGATGGCGATTTCGACATGTTGCTCGAGCGCATCATCCAAAAGCACGGCGTGCAAGCCGTGGCCTATGGCGTGCCGGGGTTGACTGCCAACTCGCTGATCCGCGCCGCCAGCCGCTACGTGCCTATCGAAGGCGCGTTGTTGCTCAAGAATTGATTTTCACGGAGTTCAAAAGGTTTGGAACGCATCGCAGTCATCGACTTTGAAACCACCGGAATCACCCCGAGCAGCAGTTGCCGGGCCACTGAAATCGCGGTGGTGATGCTCGAGCAAGGCCGGATCGTCGACCGCTACCAGAGCCTGATGAATGCCGGTGTACGGGTGCCGGCCTTCATCGAACAACTGACCGGCATCAGCAACGCCATGCTGCGCAGCGCCCCGTCGGCGGAAAAAGTGATGAACGAGGTCAACGAGTTCGTCGGCATCACGCCCCTGCTGGCGCACAACGCCGCGTTCGACCAGAAGTTCTGGGACTTCGAACTGGGGCGAATCAAGCGTACTCGCTTGCAGAATTTTGCCTGTTCACTGTTGCTGGCCCGGCGCCTGATGCCGGCTGCACCGAACCACAAGCTCGGCACGCTCAACACGTTCGCCGGCTTGCCCCACACAGGCCAGGCTCACCGGGCCATGGCCGACGCCGAAATGGCCGCCAATCTCACCGCGCACCTGGCTTCGCAGCTGCGGCAAAAGCATGGGCTGCGGGAGTTGTCCCATGATTTGCTGTGCAGTTTGCAGAAGGTGCCGGCGGCGAAGATCAATGAGCACCTCAAGCGGCATCGCGGGTTCTAAACACACCACAAAGCAACTGTGGGAGTGATGTGTCAGACAGACCGCTTTCGCGAGCAAGCTCGCTCCCACACCATATCCCGGCAACACATAGACCCTGTGCTCACTGAAGATCCAATGTGGGAGCGAGCTTGCTCGCGATTGCGGTGTGTCAGTCGACATTAATGTTGGCTGATCCAAAGCTATCGCGAGCAAGCTCGCTCCCACAGGGTTGGTCTGTGTTGAGCGGATTATTTGCTGTTACCTTCCAACTGCCCCAACGGCACGCGCTTTTCAATGGCGCTGGACAGCACGATAGAGGTCTTGCTGAAACCAAATTTGGCGATGCGGTTGATCAGCTCTTCCAGCTCGGGCATCGAACCGACCGCCGCTTGCATGATCACGCACGGGTCGCCGGTGACCCGATGGCACTCGGTCAGTTGTGGGATCTTGCACAGTTCGTCGTAGGTCTTCTGGTTGCCGTGCTGGTTCATTCGCAGTTCGATGACGCACTGCACCGGCAGACCGATCTTTGCCATGTCGACTTTGGCTTGGTAACCGGTGATGACGCCGCTGGCTTCCAGTTTGCTGACCCGTTCGGCCACGGCGGGGGCTGACAGGTTCACTTTGCGGGCCAGTTCAGCGTAGGACGCCCGACCGTTGTCCAACAAAGCGCTGAGCAGCATGCGGTCGTATTTATCCACGGTTTGGCTTCCTGTTGGCGTGACTTTCGAAAACGCGATTTATAGCGCTGATCTCCGTGTTTTGAAAAGTGTATGGCCTTGATAAACAGGTTTTGTAACTTATTTTCCGTCTATCGCCTTTCTAGAATAAAGCCTCTCATTGTCCTGACTTCGAGCTGAACATGCCTGGCCTACGCCGTTTCCCTCTGCCATTGATCGCTGCTTTTTTTGCCTTGTACGTCATCTGGGGTTCGACCTACCTGGTGATTCGTATCGGTGTGGAGCATTGGCCGCCGCTGTTGCTGGCCGGGATTCGTTTTGTGCTGGCCGGTTCGCTGATGTACGGCTTCCTGCGCTGGCGCGGGGCACCGGCGCCGACCTGGGCGCAATGGAAGGCCGGGGCCATCATTGGCGTGCTGTTGCTCAGTTTTGGTAACGGCGCGGTCAGTGTGGCCGAGCACACGGGCGTGGCGTCCGGGGTGGCGGCCTTGGCCGTGGCGACAGTGCCTTTGTTTACCTTGCTCTGTGGATATTTCTGGGGTGCGCGTAATACCCGTCTGGAATGGGCGGGGATTGTGCTGGGGTTGATCGGCATCGCCATGCTCAACCTCGGTTCCAACCTGCAGTCCAGCCCGTTGGGGGCGACCTTGCTGGTGTTCGCGGCGGCCTCTTGGGCCTTCGGTTCGGTGCTGAGTAAACACCTGCCTTTGCCGGCCGGGGCGATGGCCAGTGCCGTGGAAATGCTGGTGGGCGGTGTGGTGCTGTTGATCGGCAGCGTGGCCAGCGGCGAACACCTGGACAGCATGCCGCCGCTGGAAGGTTGGCTTGCCTTGGCTTACCTGACCTGCTTCGGCTCGATCGTTGCCTTCAATGCCTACATGTACCTGCTCAAGCATGTGCGCCCGGCGGCGGCCACCAGTTATGCCTACGTCAACCCAGCCGTGGCAGTGTTGCTGGGGATCGTGTTCGCGGGTGAAACCATTGGCGCTGAAGAAAGTGTGGCGATGCTGGTGATCATCAGTGCCGTGGTGTTGATCGGGTTGCCGCAGTGGCGCAAACCCAAGCCTGCGCCGGCCGCCGCCTGATTTAGGGTAAACTGCCGCGCATTGCACACCTTGCGCTGATTTTTCCTACGGTACTTCCATGACTTTCGCCACCCTTGGCCTGATCGAACCCTTGCTGCGCGCCCTCGAGACGCTCGGCTACCAGACCCCGACCCCGGTTCAGGCCCAAGCCATGCCGGCGGTGCTCGCCGGTCGCGACCTGATGGCCGCCGCCCAGACCGGTACCGGCAAGACCGCCGGTTTCGCGGTGCCGCTGTTGCAGTTGCTGACCACTGAGGGGCCGAAGGTCGCGGCCAACTCGGTGCGGGCGCTGATCCTGGTGCCGACCCGTGAGCTGGCTGAGCAGGTCCATGAAAGCGTGCGTCAGTACGCGCAAAACCTGCCGCTGAGCACCTACGCCGTGTATGGCGGTGTCAGCATCAACCCGCAGATGATGAAGTTGCGCAAAGGCGTCGACCTGTTGGTCGCCACGCCGGGGCGTCTGCTCGACTTGTTTCGCCAGAACGCGCTGAAGTTCAACCAGTTGCAGACCCTGGTGCTGGACGAAGCCGATCGCATGCTCGACCTGGGCTTCTCCGAGGAGCTGGCGAACATCTACAAGGCCCTGCCGAAGAAGCGCCAGACCCTGCTGTTCTCGGCGACCTTCTCCGACGCGATCCGCCTGCTGGCCGGGCAGATGCTCAACGATCCGCTGAGCATTGAAGTGAGCCCGCGCAACGTCGCCGCCAACACCGTCAAGCAATGGGTGGTGACGGTGGACAAGAAGCGCAAGCCGGAATTGTTCGTGCACCTGATGCGCAAGAACAAGTGGAAGCAGGTGCTGGTCTTTGCCAAGACCCGCAACGGCGTCGATGCGCTGGTGGAAAAACTCCAGGGCCTGGGCATCAACGCCGACGGCATCCACGGTGACAAGCCCCAGGCCACCCGCCAGCGCGCACTGGACCGCTTCAAGGCCAGCGAAGTGCAGATCCTGGTGGCGACCGATGTTGCCGCCCGTGGCTTGGATATCGAGGATTTGCCGTTGGTGGTGAACTTCGACCTGCCGATCGTCGCCGAGGACTACATCCACCGCATCGGCCGTACCGGTCGGGCGGGCTCGACCGGGGAAGCGATTTCCCTGGTCTGCGCCGACGAAGTGAACCTGCTGTCGGCCATCGAGATGCTGACGCGCCAGACGCTGACTCGCCAGATGGAACAGGATTTCGAGCCTGAGCATCGGGTACCGGACACCGATGCCAGCGGCCAGGTGATCAAGAAACCGAAAAAGCCGAAGAAACCGAAAACCTCCGGTGGTGGCGGCAAGCGCAACCTGGGCAAGTGGGTGGACAGCGGCGACGCCTCGCCTGTGGAACCTTCGGTCAAGCCTGTGCGCAAAGTGCCGGTGTTCAATACTGGGCCGCGTAAGCGTAAGCCTTGATGATCTGCTGCGCCTGATACACCGCTATCGCGAGCAAGCTCGCTCCCACAGGAGATCTGTGGTGGACACCGGATCTGTGAACACCTGAAAACCACTGTGGGAGCGAGCTTGCTCGCGATGGGAGCGCCTCAAGCTTGTAACCACTCCAGCATCCCCAAGCCCGCCGCGCGACCGCTGGCAAAGCACGCCGTGAGCAGGTAGCCGCCGGTCGGTGCTTCCCAGTCGAGCATTTCTCCTGCGCAGAAAACGCCGGGCAATTGCTTGAGCATCAGGCGTTCATCCAGGGCCTCGAAGCTCACGCCACCAGCGCTGCTGATAGCTTCGTCCAAAGGGCGGGTCTTCACCAGGGTGACTGGCAGGCCCTTGATCGCCTGGGCCAGCCGCGCCGGGTCAGTGAAACATTCGGCCGGCGTGAGCTCGCGCAACAGCGCAGCCTTGACGCCGTCGATCCCCAGCTGGCTGTGCAAGTGCTTGGCCATCGAGCGAGAGCCGCGTGGCTTGCTCAGGGCTTGCTGGACCTTATCCACAGGCCGGCCCGGCAGCAGGTCCAGATGGATCGTCGCACTGCCGTGTTGGTTGATGGCTTCGCGAACCGGCGCCGACAGGGCGTAGACCAGGCTGCCTTCGAGGCCAGTGGCGGTGATCACGCATTCGCCGAGGCGCGGTACATCGTCGTTCAAGCCAATGGCGATATTTTTCAGCGGGGCACCAGCGAATTTGCTGATCATCAGGTCGCTCCAGGCCTCTACCTCGAACCCGCAGTTGCTCGGTTGCAATGGCGCCAGGGTCACGCCGCGTTGTTCCAGCGCCAGCATCCAGGCGCCGTCCGAGCCCAGGCGCGACCAACTGCCTCCGCCCAGCGCCAGCAGGGTCGCGTCGGGGCGTAGCGTTTTCTCACCTTCCGGGCTCGCTATGCGCAAGCTGCCATCAGGGTTCCAGCCGAGCCAGCGGTGGCGTGTGTGGATCGTCACGCCGGCATCGCGCAGGCGCTTGAGCCAGGCGCGCAGCAGCGGGGCGGCTTTCATGTCGGTGGGAAATACCCGCCCGGAACTGCCGACAAAGGTGTCGATACCCAGGCCATGAATCCATTCGCACAGTTCGTTTGCGCCAAATGCCCGCAGCAGCGGGGCGATATTCGCCGCGCGTTCGCCGTAGCGGGACAGGAAGGCCGGGAAGGCTTCGGAGTGGGTGATGTTCATGCCGCCCACGCCGGCCAGCAGGAATTTGCGGCCCACCGATGGCATGCCGTCGTACAGGTCGACCTGAAGGCCCGCCTGGCTCAACACCTCGGCCGCCATCAGGCCGGCGGGGCCGCCGCCGATGATGGCGACGTTTGGACTGGAAGGCTTGGAAGCTTGAGTCATGGCGAGCGATGTCTGGCGGATCGGGGCGGGCATTCTATCAGCTCGGTCCACTGGCCGAGGGGCATGGCGTGTGTGTCTACAACTTGAAAGTGTCGACCACACTCCTGAGTCGTCCGACTTCAAAATCCAGTTCTCCACACGCCTTGAGGGTCGAGCACAAATTGTCGGTGGCATGGCGATTCAACTGACTGATCTCATGAACATCCCGAGTAAGCTGGTCAACAGCACTGGTTTGCTCCTCGGTTGCAGCGGCGACCGTCAGGCACATCTCATCGATCTCGATGATGCGTGACACCACGGTCAGCAGGCTGTCCCCGGCCTCGGTCGCCACCCGTACACTTTGGCTGCCGATTTCATGGCTGCGCAGCATGGTCTTGGCCGCCTGGGTAGCCCCCTCCTGCAGTGCTTCGATCACCGCGCGGATTTCTTCGGTCGCTGTCTGGGTGTGGTGGGCAAGGCTTCTGACTTCGTCCGCCACCACGGCAAACCCGCGCCCGGCCGCTCCGGCCCGGGCTGCCTCGATGGCCGCGTTCAAGGCCAGCAGGTTGGTTTTTCCGGAGATCGTCGAGATGACCTCCAGCACCTTGCCGATATTGGTGCTTTTGGCGTTGAGTTCTTCGATCTGTGCGCGGGTTTCTTCGATGTTTTCTTGCAGGCAACTCATGGCATTGACCGTGTTCTCGACGAGCATGCAGCTCGAATCGATCTGCGCCCTGGCGCTCGAGGCGCCTCTGGACGCCGCCGAGGCACTCGAGGCGATTTCTTGCGCCGACGCCCCAAGCTCCTCAATGGCCGCCGCCACGTTGCTGGTAAAGCCGGATTGGTGTTCCGACTTCCCAACCGAAGAGTTGGAGGCCGTCAGGACCTTGCTGGTGGCCTCTTTCAGGGAGTTCGTCGTCGATGAGACTTCGGTGATGGAGGCATGGATCCGGTCGCCGAAGCGATTGAAACTCACGGCCAATTGGCCGAATTCATCATTGGACAGGATCGACAAGCGTCGGGTCAGGTCACCGTCGCCCTGGGCGATATCTTCCATCGCGTGACTGATAAGGCGCAGGGGTTTCATCAACACGCGAATAAGTAGCCCGAGCAGCAGCAGGGTGGCCATGCCGGCAACGATTGTCGTGATGATCGCCGAACTGCGGAACGCAGCAAGACTGGCCATGGCAGCCTGTTTGTCCAGGACGATGCCGATGTACCAGTCTTTCATCGGCAAACCCTTGATCGCAGAGAACAGTGTGAATTTCACGCCATCGACCGTAGTGGCTTCCACCAATCGATCATTGAGCGTCGGGGTATTGCCCGGAAACAGATCGGACAGTGTCTTGCCGATCAGCGCCTTGTCGGGGTGAACCAGTATTTTACCTTCCTTGCTCACCACAAAGGCGTATCCATTGCCCTCGAAGGCTTGCGCGTTGAGCGTCTGGGAAATCGTCTCGATGTTCAGACTGGCGCCCAGGACGCCGAGCGTCTGCTGCCCGGCGTGGATGGCGACCGCCTGGGTGATAATCGGGTAGTCGATCCCGGCCCCTACGTAGGGTTCGGTCATCGCCACGCCATGGTCTGCGGCGTCTATGTACCATTGCCGTTTCCTGCTGTCGTAATCGGCTGGCATCTGCCGCGGGGGATGGATCTGGAACCCACCGTCACGGGTACCCGCATAACCTGCGATAAATTGGCTCATGAGCACTTGGCTTTGCAACTTGTCGAGTATGTTTTGCGGCGAAGGATCGTCGCCGATGAGTTCGGCAAATCCCCTCAGCAGAATCATTCGTCCGTCCAGCCAGCTCTGGATATCATGTGCCATCGCTGCCGAGAGGGCGCGGGTGTGTTCCTCGATTTTTTTTACGTTGTCGTCACGCAACCGAACATCATTCAATACGGTGAATGTGCAAAACACCGTCATGATAAGCAACGAAGCAATCAGTAGTATCTTCTGGTTAAACCTGAGACTTTTCATTGCACTTTCTCTGAATAAGGATCGGTTGCGCAGGGACAAAGGTCGCCGTCAGCGGATTACCAAAGTGCCAATGTGTAACTCACGATCAGACGAGTTTCGTCCAGGTCATTGCCGAAGTTCGAACGAACCGTAGCGTTTCTGAGTTTGACCCCGAGGTTTTTTAGCGAACCGCTTTGGATCACGTAACCGATATCCGTATCGCGCTCCCACTCTTTGCCCGTGTTACTGCCCCCGACCAACGCGTTGTCACCCTGGACATAGCGACTCATGAACGTCAGCCCGGGAATGCCCATTGCCGC
Organism: Pseudomonas sp. Lb2C2; assembly: GCF_052112205.1. NCBI lineage: Bacteria > Pseudomonadati > Pseudomonadota > Gammaproteobacteria > Pseudomonadales > Pseudomonadaceae > Pseudomonas > Pseudomonas sp. Lb2C2. The sequence continues at coordinate 225,865 of NZ_JAUTYW010000010.1, forward strand.
GAAGTTGTAGTCATAACGCAGCTGCCAGGAGCGTTCCTGAGTGTTGGCAAAGTCATTGATCTGGACAAAGTTGACCAGGTACGGGTCGCTATTGGCAATGTACGGGAAGGGATCGTCACCGCTCATGTGTTGATAGGCGGCGGTGAACACGTTGGCGCCCAGGGTGTAGGAGACCAGTCCGTTCGCTGCGCGGTTATCGAGCGGGCGGAAGTTACCGTCATCGGTACTTTTCGAATAACGTAGATCGAACTTCAGCGACTGCTGCGTGGCAAGGGGAATTTCATAGACGACACCGCCAAAGAACTGCCGGTAGACATTTTCCAGATTGCCGTAGAACAGACTTGTGCTAAGGGCTTTGTTGAAACTGTAGGTACCACCGGCAAAGCGGAAGTCATCACTGACACCGCCGATGCGGTTGCCCGTGAAGTCCTGATAGTCCGAGGAACTGTTGAACTTGATTTGCTCCAGCTTGCCACCTTGCAGGACTAACTTATCAATGTCTTTGGAGGTCAGTAGCGCGCCTTCGAAAGTGGAGGGCAGCAGGCGTGTGTCATTGCTCGATACCACGGGCGTACGGAAGGCGAGTGAGCCAGCCTTTAGAACCGTTTCCGACACCTTCGCCTTGGCCGTCAACTCAAGTTTGGAATATTCGTCCTGTGAGCCGCGGCCGTTTTTCGAACTGAGATCAGCCGGCAACAGGCCCGTGCCACCGGAACCATCACCGCCGTCAAGCTTGAGACCGAGCATGCCAACGGCGTCGATGCCCAGGCCCACGGTGCCGGCGGTATAGCCTGACTCGAACCGCAACATGGCTCCCTGGGCCCATTCTTTTGCCGCGTCCCGCTGGGCCGTCGGAGGGCCGTTGCGAAAGTCACGATTGAAGTAGAAGTTACGCAGTTCAATACTGGCCTTACTGTCGGCAATAAAATCTGCAGATGCCGTGAATGGGAAAATCAACGCGCAAGTACCCGCAATAGCGAAAGCCTTATTGATTGACATGCTCTTTATGCTCCAGATAACGGCAGATTTATTTGTTGAGTTTTATCGTTGTTTTGATTGCAAAGTTACATCTACAGTTTTCTGCGGGCAGCACGCGGCAACCGGGTTATTACCCCGTTGCGCGTACTGACTGCGAAAAGAAAAGTTTTAAATCAGTTAGCTGTTTTGATGCGGCCAATGACGGAGCCGGCTTCAAAGTAGTCGCCTGCCTGTTTGGCGATCTGCACCTGGCCTTCACACGGTGCGAGGACCGAGGTTTCCATTTTCATGGCTTCTACCACCGCGATCACTTGCCCAGCGCTCACCGACTCGCCGTCTTTGACGAGCCAGGTATGCAGATTACCCGCCACGGGCGTCAGTACCGCCTGCGGATCAGTGGCCTCGGATGGGGCCGTGCTTTCGCTGGCGGTACCCGCTGCGTTCAAGCTGACGCCTCGCAGCAGCGCAGCCGGAAGGCCCAGCTCATGGCGCTTGCCGTCGATCTCGACAAACGTGCGCAGGATGCCAGGGTCGGCCGATACAGCGGTACGTGGGGCGAGCGTGATCTGTTCGGCGAAATCGGTCTCGATCCAGCGTGTGTGCACGGCGAATTTATCGGCACCGGTGAAGTCGTCATGGTCCATCACGGCCCGGTGGAACGGCAGCACCGAGGCAATGCCTTCAATGTTGAATTCAGCCAAGGCGCGCCGGGCGCGGACGATGGCCTGTTCGCGGGTGGCACCGGTGACGATCAGCTTGGCCATCATCGAGTCGAAGGTGCTGGGCACTCGCGAGCCGCTTATCACGCCGCTGTCCAGGCGAACGCCCGGGCCAGATGGCGGCAGGAAATCGGTGATCTGACCGGGGGTGGGCAGGAAGCCCTTGCCTGGGTCTTCCGCGTTGATGCGAAATTCGAAGCTGTGGCCACGCGGGGGCGGCGTCTCACTGAAGGACAACGGGAAACCGTCGGCGATCCGCAGTTGTTCGATCACCAGATCCACCCCAGTGGTCTCTTCGGTCACCGGGTGCTCGACCTGCAAGCGGGTATTGACCTCGAGGAACGACAGGGTGCCATCCTGGCTGAGCAGGAACTCCACCGTGCCGGCACCGACGTAGCCGGCTTTGGCGCAGATATCCTGAGCGGATTGATGAATACGCTGGCGCTGTTCGTCGCTGATAAAGGGCGCTGGCGCCTCCTCCACCAGCTTCTGATTGCGCCGCTGCAAGGAGCAGTCACGTGTGCCGACGACGACGACCTTGCCGTGTTTGTCGGCGAGGATCTGCGCTTCGATGTGCCGAGGACGGTCGAGGAACTGTTCGACGTAGCATTCGCCACGACCAAAGGCCGCTTGCGCTTCGCGCACGGCGGAGGCGAACAGTTCAGCCACTTCATCCATGCGCCAGGCGACTTTCATGCCGCGTCCACCGCCGCCAAAGGCAGCCTTGATGGCAATTGGCAGGCCGTGCTGTTCGGCAAAGGCCAATACTTCGGCGGCGCTTTCGACCGGGCCAGGCGTACCGGCTACCAGAGGCGCCCCGACCAGTTGGGCAATTTTTCGCGCCTCGACTTTGTCGCCGAGCACGTCGATGGTCTGCGGGTTGGGACCGATCCAGATTAGCCCTGCGTCGATCACCGCCCGGGCGAAGTCGGCCCGTTCAGACAGAAAACCATAGCCGGGGTGCACGGCATCGGCGCCGCTGCGTTTGGCGACGGCGAGCAGTTTGCCGATATCCAGGTAGGTCTCGGCCGGGCGCTGGCCATTGAGTGAGTAGGCTTCGTCGGCCTGGCGCACGTGCAGGGCGTCGATGTCCGCGTCGGCATAGACCGCGACAGACTGCACGCCGTAGTCGCGGCAGGCGCGGGCGATGCGGACGGCAATTTCACCACGGTTGGCAATCAGTAATTTTTTCATGGAAGTTTTTTCACATCGGCAGTTGAAGAAGCTTGCGTAACGGGTTGAATCTCTTTGAAGCCGTCCACAGGGTTGAAGCGAATCTGCGCATTGATAGGGATCTGGCCAGCCAGGTCGAGATGGTAGTGGGCAACTGCGCCGATCACCGGATAGCCACCGGTCAACGGGTGATCGGCGAGAAACAGAACCGGTTGGCCACTGGCCGGAACCTGAATGGCGCCGACGCAGGTGCCTTCGCTGGGCAACTCATGGTGGTTGCTGCGCGCAAGCGGCATTTCACCGGCCAGACGAATACCGACGCGGTTGGACTGTGGGGTGACGCGCCAGAGCTGGCTGCTCAGACGCTGGATAGCGTCTTCGGTAAACCAGTCGGTACGCGGTCCCATGACCACGTCAAGGGTGATGATGTTGGTAGTAGTAGGCAATTCAAAGGCCGGGGCTTCGTTCAGCGATACGCTGGTTCCCGTTGTCAGTGTTGTAAAACCCAATAGGTCGCCGACGGCGAGCGCCGGGGGGCCGACCTGGGCCAGGGTGTCTGTGGACAGGCTGCCTAATACCGGAGCGATATCAAAGCCGCCGCGAATCGCCAGGTAGCTGCGCAGCCCCGCGAGGGGGGCCCCCAGGCTGACGCGGTCACCCGCGTCCAGCTCGATGGGCTGGTAGTGACTTGCCTGCCATTGCAGGCCACTGGCGTTGGTGATTGTGACTGGGGTTTTCGCACCAGTGACAGCGATCACGGCACGGCCATGGCAAACGAAGCTCAGGCCGCCGAGTACCGATTCCACACAGGCCATGTCCGAGCGGTTGCCGACCGCGCGGTTGGCTGCCCGCAGCGCGCCCTGGTCCAGCGCGCCGGAACAGGATACGCCTTGGCCGGTCTGGCCGGGACGGCCCATATCCTGCAGTACGCTGTGCAAACCGGGGGTGATGATTTCCAGATAGGCACCGCTGGGCGCGGCGGCGCTTGCCGGTACCGTGGGGGCGGGCAGGCCTCCCGCCGGGAGCGGGCCGGCATCGGTGAACCGCACTTTATAGCCTGGACGCAGCAAGGCCGATTCAGTGCGGTTCAGGTCCCACATCTGCAAAGGCGTGACGCCGATGATCTGCCACCCACCGGGGCTGGCTTGCGGATAAACACCGCTGAATTCCCCCGCCAGGGCAACCGCACCTGCGGGTATGCGGGTGCGTGGAGTTTGTCGGCGAGGCACCTGGAAACCGGCACCGCCAGTGAGGTAGGCGAAGCCCGGCGCAAATCCGCAGAAGGCCACGCTGTAGTCATGGGCGGTGTGGCGTTGGACCACTTCGGCGCGGCTGATCCCCAGCAGTGTGGCGACCTCGTCAAGGTCTTCACCATTGTAATGGACGGGAATTTCCACCCGGCGATGCTCGATCTCGCGGCGCTGGCTCAGGTCCTGGCCAGCGATACGATTGACGAGCGCCTGCTGGGCAATGGCGCTGGGGCGAAACTGGATCAGCAGCGTTCGTGCGGCAGGAATGATCTCCTCCACGCCAGCAATAGGTTCGGCCATCAGGGCGTCGAACAACGCCAGGGTCTCGTCCAGGTCTTTCAATTCGACGAGCAGGGCGTCCAGGTTGACGGGTAGAAAACGCACAGGAAACTCCTAGACGTGATAGGTGCTGTCAGGCACATCGGTGATGAACATATGGCCGGGCGCATGGGTAATGGCGAAGGGCACGCCCGAGGCCACGACCGCTGCCTGGGGCGTTACACCGCAGGCCCAGAACACCGGGATCTCACCGGGTTCGATGCGTACGGCGTCGCCGAAGTCGGGTCGACTCAGGTCCTGGATCCCGAGCAGCGCCGGTTCGCCGATGTGCTGAGGGATAGCGCCCGGAGATACCGCTCGCCTCGGCCACGCGATCGGCTGGAATCGGTCGCATCGATACCACCATTTCACCCTGCAGACGTCCCGCCGGACGGCAGGCACGGTTGGTCCGGTACATCGGTACGTTGCAACCATCAGTGATATGCCGCACTTCAATGCCGGCCTCTTGCAGGGCCGTTTCAAAGGTAAAGCTGCAGCCGATCAAGAAGGCCACCATGTCGTCGTGTTCGGCCCAGGCCTGAGTGGCGTCGCTGACTTCCTCCACCAGTTTCCCATCACGCCAGATGCGGTACAGGGGGATATCGGTGCGCAGGTCGGCCCCTTCAGCCAGCAGCGTACCTGGGCTACCGGCGTCGCTGACGTCAAGGATCGGGCAGGCTTTTGGATTGCGCTGGGCATACAGTAGAAAATCGTATGCCCAGGCGCGCGGCAAGGCGATCAGGTTGGCCTGGGTCATGCCCGGCGCGATACCTGCCGTGGGGGTGACCAGGCCGCCACGGTAGGCGGTGCGTGCTTGGCGGGCAGCGGCGATGGCCGCCTGGCGGGCGAGATCAAGAGCGTTCATGGGCGTCCTCCGGCAAAGGGCAGCAAGGACATGTTGGCCTGTTCCAGTACGCGGCGCAGCTCGCGGGCCATTTCCACCGCTGCCGGGCTGTCGCCATGGACACAGATCGAGTCGGCCTGGATTCTGGTCAGGCTGCCATCGATCGCTTCGATGGTGCCGTCTTCAACGAGGCGCAGCATACGTTGGGCGACGAGCTTGGGATCGTGCAGCACGGCGCCTGGTTCGCGGCGAGAGACGAGGGTGCCCTGTGGCGTATAGGCACGGTCAGCGAACGCTTCGGCGATACACTGCAACCCCTCGTTACGGGCCAGTTCAATCAGGCTTGAACCTGCCAGGGCAACCAATATGAGGTTGGAGTCGATCGTGCGGATGGCTTCGATCACGGCCAGCGCCTGGCGGCGATCGTGAGCAATGGTGTTGTACAAGGCGCCATGGGGCTTCACATAGCGCACGCAGGTGCCGGCGGCCTTGGCCAGGCCTTGCAGCGCGCCGATCTGGTAGATCACGTCGGCAGTCAGCTCATCGCTGGCCACGTCCATGTTTCGTCGGCCAAAGCCCACTTTGTCCGGGTAAGCGACATGGGCACCAATGGTGACATTTTTTGCCGCCGCCGCTTTCAGTGTCCGCAGGATGCCGGCAGGGTCTCCGGCGTGAAAACCGCAGGCGACATTGGCGCTGGTCACGACATCGAGCATCGCGGCATCGTCGCCCATGTGCCAGGCGCCAAAGCTTTCACCCAGGTCGCTGTTGATATCTATCGTTGGCATTCACGTGACTCCTTGTTCGTTATCGGGCTCAGGCGACGTTGAGGAAGGCGAAGATCGGCCCAACGGATTTGATTGCCATGTACCAGGTCAGCAGGCAGGTCAGGGCGCCAAGTACCAGCAGCCAACGTGGGTAATGGTAACCGCCCATGAGGTCGGACCGGCGCCAGCCGACATAGATAAAGATGCTCAGGCCGATTGGCAGTATCAGGCCGTTGAAACCGCCCGCGAAGAGCAACAGTGCGGCAGGAGCAGTCCCCATCAGGACAAAGATCAGCAGCGACAGGGTGATGAATACGGTGGTGGCGCGGTTGCGAGCCTGCTCAGTGATGTCCGGCTTGAACACGGTGATAAAGGAAATGGAGGTGTAAGCGGCGCCGATCACGCTGGTGATACTGGCGGCCCAGAGGATGAGACCGAAGACGCGCAGGCCGAACTGCCCGGCTGCCGCCTGGAAGGCTTGTGCGGCCGGATTGGCGCCCTGGCCCGAGGTGTCGATGACGACGCCGCTGGCAACAACGCCGAGGATGGCGAGAAACAGGATGTAGCGCATGAGGCCGGTGACCAGGATGCCGCCCAGGGCTGCTTTGGTCACTGCCTGGAGATTTTCTACCCCGGTAGTACCGCGGTCCAGCAGTTTGTGGGCCCCTGCATAGGTGATGTAACCACCGACCGTGCCGCCGACAATGGTCGTAATGGTGGCGAAATTGATCTGGTCCGGAAGTACGGTCTGGTAGAGGGCTTCACCCAGTGGCGGGTTAGAGGCAAAGGCCACGAACAGCGTCAGGGCAATCATCACCAGGCCCAGCACGACGATCAGCCGGTCGACGGCCAATCCGGCGCGGTGGGAGAGGAAGATGCCGATGGCCAGCAGGGCGCTGAGACCGCCGCCCCATTTTGCATCAAGCCCCATCAGCGCGTTCAGGCCCAGCCCGGCACCGGCGATGTTGCCGACGTTGAACACCAGCCCGCCGAAGATCACCAGAACCGCCAGCAGGTAGCCACTGCCTGGAATCGCTTTGTTGGCCACGTCTGCGGCACGCATTCGGGTCAGGGTGACGATACGCCAGACGTTAAGTTGAACCACGAAGTCGATCAGAATCGAGGCCAGGATACCGAACGCAAATGCCGCACCCATCTTGGCCGTGAACGTGGCGGTCTGGGTGATGAAGCCAGGGCCGATGGCGGACGTCGCCATCATGAAAATTGCGGCGATCAGGGAAGCGCGTCGCGTCTTTGTAAAATCTTGAGCGGTCTGTGTCACGGCTGTCTGTGTCACGGCATCAATTCCTACGGTGGGAGATATTTTTTATTGAGCAACGAGCGTGCCAGGACTCAAACATCCGTCTAGAAGTGTTGATCTATAGTGTCTCGATTGTTCAACAATCAATTTGCTGTGAGGCTACAATTTGCACCAAATTGTAACCTTGTCACTCGTGGGTGTTACTTAATGATGCAGGCAACACCCTTGCTCCTTGCCATGGGCTGGGCTCTCATGGAACATCAAAGTGACTTCCTCATATTCTGGATTGCACATGAACGACGTTTCACCTTCCCTTCCTCGCTCGCTGGGAGAATCCATTACCCAGGAGATCCGCAGAATGCTGGTCGAAGGTGAGTTGGTGCCGGGCCAGCGGCTGTCCGAAGCGGCCCTGGCCGACAACCTGCAGATTTCACGCAACACCTTGAGGGAAGCGTTCAGGGTCCTGACGCGGGAGGGGTTGCTCAAGCATGAACCCAATCGAGGGGTGACCGTGGCGGAGCCGGATATGGCCTCGATCATTGACATCTATCGCGTGCGCCGTTTTATCGAATGCAAGGCCATCGCGCAGGGTTATCCGCTGCACCCGGGAACACTGCATATGCGCGAAGCCGTGGAAGCGGGCATGCGAGCGCGTGAGGCCAAGGATTGGATCGCAGTCGGCACCGCGAACATGATGTTCCACAAGGCGATCGTCGAACTCGCCGACAGCCCGCGCCTGGTGGTGTTCTACGGGCAGATATCGGCCGAGCTGCGGTTGGCCTTCGGCCTGCTCAATGATCCCGAATTCCTGCATATGCCCTATGTCGACATGAACGTTTCAATCCTGCGCTGTATCGAAGAAAGGCGACTCGAGGAAGCCACCCAGATGCTCGAAGCCTATCTGGTGCAATCGGAGCGCACTGTTCTGGCAGCCTACGAACGCTGCATGAACCGATAGCGCCAGGCGAGCGCTTCGCAAGCAAAGCCACACCTATCGTTTTTTCCGCTCAGGCACTCACACCCACCTTATAGTTCCGGGTATCGATGGGTGATTTCCCGGGGCGGCCGCGTGGCACTGGGCAGGCCAAGTCGCCGTTGGTCTTCGCGAGCCAACTCAGCGCCCATGCAACGTTCGATATGCGCGCGGTCGTGGGCCAGGTTTTCAGCGCTGATTGAGTGACGGATCTTGCCTGCGATGTAGACTCAGGGGGCATGGAGGAGAGTGAAGATGGAGCCGATACTGGAACTGGAAAGCGCGCGGCTGCTGTTGCGGCAGTGGCGCGATGATGACTTGCCGGAATTTGCCGCCATGTGCGCAGACCCGCAGGTGATGCGTTATTTCCCGGCGCGCCTGAGCCGCCTGGAAAGCGCTGCCCTGATCGGTCGCGTGCGGGGACATTTCGCCGAGCATGGTTTTGGTTTGTGGGCCCTGGAACGCAAGGACACTGGCGCCTTCATTGGCTTCACCGGGCTGGGTGTGGTCGGGTTCGATGCGCCTTTCACTCCGGCCATCGAGATCGGTTGGCGCCTGGCCCGGGAGCACTGGGGCCTGGGGTATGCCAGCGAAGCGGCGTGGACCGCCCTGCGTTGTGCCTTCGACCAATTGACGCTGGACGAAGTGGTGGCGTTCACCGCCGTCGACAACCTGCCATCGCAAAAGGTCATGCAGGCCATTGGCATGCAGCACGAGCCGGCCGACGACTTCGAACACCCGACACTCGCCGTCGGTCATCCGTTGCGTCACCATGTGCTCTATCGCATCAATCGTGAGCAGTGGTTGCAGACCCTGCACGGTTAGCCGACACGGACGTTTACAATGCCCGCCAAAATGGCCCGGGCTACTATCGATCCGCCGCAGCAGCATAGACTGCGCGGTTTTTGCGCTGTGTGAGGAAAGTCTGAATGAGCCACGTGTTGGAAGATCTGGTCGACCTGCTGACCCTGGAACCGATCGAAGAGAACCTGTTTCGCGGACGTAGCCAGGACCTGGGGTTTCGCCAGTTGTTCGGCGGCCAGGTACTGGGCCAGTCGTTGTCGGCGGCTAGCCAGACCGTGGAAGAGGCGCGCCATGTGCATTCGATGCACGGTTATTTCCTGCGTCCAGGCGACGCTGCGCTGCCGGTGGTCTACCAGGTGGACCGGGTGCGTGACGGTGGCAGCTTCAGCACCCGCCGGGTGACGGCGATCCAGAAGGGCAACCCGATTTTTACCTGCAGCGCGTCGTTCCAGTATGACGAAGAGGGCTTTGAGCACCAGAGCAGCATGCCGCAAGTCGTCGGGCCGGAGAACCTGCCGTCCGAGCTGGAGCTGACCCAGCAGCGCGCGCACCTGCTGCCCGAGCACATGCGCGAAAAACTGCTGTGCCCCAAGCCGATCGAGGTGCGCCCGGTCACCGAAAAAGACCCTTACAACCCGCAACCGGCCGACCCGGTCAAATACGTGTGGTTCCGTGCCGATGGCGCCCTGGCGGATTCGCCGGCCTTGCACAAATACCTGCTGGCCTACGCGTCGGACTTCGGCCTGTTGACCACTTCGCTGCTGCCCCACGGTAAATCGGTGTGGCACAAAGATATGCAGGTCGCCAGCCTCGATCACGCCTTGTGGTTCCATGCTGACCTGCGCGCCGATGACTGGTTGCTCTACGCCATGGACAGCCCGTGGGCCGGCAATTCCCGTGGGTTCTCCCGTGGCAGCGTGTTCAACCGCGCCGGGCAACTGGTGGCGTCTGTCACCCAGGAAGGCCTGATTCGCCATCGCAAGGACTGGGCATGAGCCTGGCCGAGGTCCGTCACTGGGTGTTCGACATGGATGGCACGCTGACGATCGCCGTGCATGACTTCGCGGCGATCCGCGTGGCCCTGGCGATTCCGGCCGAAGACGACATCCTGACCCACCTGGCCGCGTTGCCGGCGGAGGAGGCCGCGGCCAAGCATGCCTGGCTGCTGGAGCACGAACGGGACCTGGCATTGGGCTCCAAGCCCGCGCCAGGGGCGGTTGAACTGGTGCGCGAGCTGGCCGGGCGCGGTTATCGCCTGGGCATCCTCACCCGCAACGCCCGCGAGCTGGCCCACGTCACCCTGGAGGCCATCGGCCTGGCGGACTGTTTCGCGGTGGAGGATGTGCTGGGCCGCGACGAAGCACCGCCCAAGCCCCACCCCGGTGGCCTGTTGAAGTTGGCCGAGGCCTGGAACGTGGCGCCCGAGGCGATGGTGATGGTGGGCGATTACCGTTTTGACCTGGACTGCGGGCGTGCGGCGGGCACTCGGACGGTGCTGGTGAACCTGCCGGACAATCCATGGCCGGAGCTGACGGATTGGCATGCGCGCGATTGTGGGGAGTTGCGGCGGATGCTGTTGGCTTGAGCGCTGGGTTGACTGATCGATCGCTATCGCGAGCAAGCTCGCTCCCACAGTGAATTTGTGTCGAGCACAGATTTTGTAATCGACAGAGAACCCCTGTGGGAGCGAGCTTGCTCGCGATAGGTCCCTGTCATTCGCTACAAAACTCACTGACCAAACAACACCTTCAGCCCCTCAGGCGAAGTCAACATCCCATCCCCGTTATGCCCCACCCCCGGCACTTCGATCAGCCGCTGGTTCAACCCCTCGGGATGACGCCGGGTCAGGTAGTCGAAAAAGAAATGCCCGCGCAGTAACCGATACGGCCCCTGGGTTTGTGCTTCGCAGCCTTTATCCAGCGCAGGATGTTCCGGGTCGGTGTCTTGTTGTCCGAGCAGATAGACGATGTCGCGCTTGACGTAGTTATCTTCCAGTTGCGCGGGTGTTTGCCCCGCCGCGTAGGCTGGCAAGTTCTGCAGGCCGTATTTCCAGCGGTTGAAGCCAGGGCAACTGGCAGGGTCGAACGCCATGGGCCGTTGCGCATCGAAGTAGGCATAGGACGACGGGTTGGCGATGACAAAGCGTGGGCGGATCCGGTATTGGCCGTGGGCGAGCAGGGCATAGCGCTGCACGACCTGGGCGCCGCCGGAATGGCCGGCGATGACGATCTCTTTCACTTCGGGAAACTGCTGCCGGTCACTGACTCGCGCAACGATGTCGTCGAGTACCTGGAACGAACTGACTGGATTGGGCCCTGTGGATAAGCCACCTGCCATCCAGTCGTTACCTTGCCAGCGCAGGAGGTCATTGGGCAATTGATGGCGCGCCACGTCCTGTTCGTTGAGAAACTGCGGGGCGATGATCAGGGTGGAGCCCAGTTGCCCGGCCTGCCCGGCAGCCTTTTCCGCGCTGTGCAGGTAGGTGTCGGCATTGCGCAGCCGACCGTGGAGGATGATCAGCACGCGCTGGATGGATGTCGGCGGTGGGCTTACGCCGACGGCCATGGCGCCGCCCTTGAACTGCAATCGCCCTTGGGCGACCACGTTGACGCCGTGTTCCTCGGCCTGGGCAACGGCGCAGCACAGCACCAGCCCGATCAACGCCCCCCACTTCATCTACAGGGTTTTCGCCGCGAACGTGTCGCACTGGCTGACCTGGCCCTGGGCGAACCCGGTCTTGAACCAGCGCACGCGCTGTGCCGAAGTACCGTGGGTGAAGGAGTCCGGCACCACGCGGCCCTGGCCTTGTTGCTGCAAGCGGTCATCGCCGATGGCATTGGCGGCGGTCAAGGCTTCTTCGATGTCTCCCGGCTCCAGCCAGTTCAGGCGTTTTTGCGCATGGTTGGCCCACACACCCGCCAGGCAATCGGCCTGCAACTCCTGGCGTACCAACAAGCCGCCATCGCCCTCCATCTGCCGGCCTTGCTGGCGCGCTTCCTGGATTTTCGCCGACACGCCGAGCAGCGTCTGCACATGGTGTCCGACTTCATGGGCAATGACGTAGGCCTGGGCGAAGTCCCCGGCGGCAGCGAAGCGTTGGGACATTTCCTTGAAGAAGCTCATGTCCAGATAGACTTGCCGGTCTGCCGGGCAATAGAACGGACCGGTCGCCGACGAGGCAAGGCCGCAGGCCGAGTTGACCCGACCGCTGAACAACACCAGTTTGGGTTGCTGGTATTGGCGCCCGGCCTGCTGGAACACCTGGCCCCAGGTGTCTTCGGTATCGCCGAGGATCGAGCGCACGAACTCGGCCTGTTCATCGTTGGCCGGCGGTGCCTGGCGGGTTTGTGAAGTGGCGGGGGCGGACTGGTCCATCTGCCCGGCCAGTTGCCCGAGAATCTGCATCGGGTCCTGACCGGTGATCCAGCCGATGCCGACGATCAGGAGGACGGCCGTCAGGCTCAACCCCTTGCCGCCGCCGAAACGCATTCCGCCGCCGCCCCCACCGTCACCGCGAGCGTCCACCACGTTGTCACTGCGGCGACCTTTTTTCCATAACATGTGGGCGTTCCTCTGATTGGCCGGGGTGTCACTGTACTGCCGTTGCGGTGAGTCTAGCTTTTGGGGCGTCAGGATGCGCGTGATGCCTGAGCTTTCAGGCAACCGGCGCGGGGTTTGGTTCATCAGGGCATGCATGAATGGCGCACCGGTTCCAGAATTTGCATTACACTTTGCATATTTTAGAATCGACGAATTTATCTTTGGATCGCTCATGGCCGGCAGTCAAATCGAACGGGTTTTCAATGTGCTGGAAAGCCTCGCCAGCGACCCTCGCGGCTGGCCGCTACTAGGCTTGGCCGAACAGTTGCAGATTCCCAAGAGCGCCACCCACCGTTTGCTCGCCGAACTGATGCGCCTGGGCTATGTGCGCCAGAATCCCGAGAATCTGCGTTATCACTTGTCGACGCGCCTGGTCGCCATGGGCTTTCGTTATCTGTCGCGAAGCGGTGCCGACATCGTCCAGCCAGTGCTCGATCGCCTGGCACAGGAAACGGGTGAACTGGTGCGCCTGGGTGTCATCGAAGGGGCGTGCCAGACCTGGATCGCCAAGTCTCAGGGGGCCCGTTCCGGCTTGCGCTACGACCCGGACATGGGGCGTGAGACGCCGTTGTCCTATACCGCATCGGGCCATGCCTGGCTGGCTTGCATGAGTGACGCCGAGGCGTTGGCGCTGGTGGCGCGCCAGGCCGTGCAAGTGCCGGCGGACGCCGGGCCAAACGCACCACGCAGCCCGGCTGAACTGCTCCAGTATCTGCACCAGGCCCGCGAACAAGGCTATGCCTGTGTCGAGGAAAGCTCGGCGATCGGCACGTCGGCCATTGCCGCCGTGGTCCGTCATCCATTGGATGGCCGGGTCATCGGTGTGTTGAGTGTTGCCGGCCCCAGCGCACGGATGACGCGGGCACGGTTGCATGAGCTGGCACCGACCTTGCTGGCGTTTGCCGAGGAGTTGTCGCAAGCCAGTCAGGCCTCGGAGTTGTTCAGCTGAATGCGGTCTCATCCGTCACAGGCAAGCCTTGCTCCCTACATCACGCAACGCAGGATTCCTACATGACCGTCAGCACTCCGCTTTCCGGCGTCAATCAGGCTTTCAAGGGCATCCTGCTTATTCTGGTGGCGACGTTTCTGTTCTCCAGTCATGACGCCTTGTCGAAATATCTCTCGGGTTTCTACCCGATCATCATGGTGGTCTGGGCACGTTACGTGGTGCACACGTTGTTGATGGCCGGTATTTTCCTGCCCCGCTCGGGGCTGCGGGTCCTGCGGACCAAGCGTCCTTTGTGGCAACTGGCCCGGGCGCTGTGCCTGCTGGGCACCAGCCTGTTCTTCACCACGGCGCTGTTGTACATCCCGCTGGCCGAGGCGACGGCGGTCAACTTTCTCGCGCCGGTGCTGGTCACCGCGTTGTCGGTGCCATTGCTGGGCGAACACGTGACACGCGGCCAATGGATCGCGGTGATCTTCGGCTTTATCGGGGTTTTGATCATCGTCCATCCCGGCGGCGATCTGTTCACCCCGGCGGTGATATTGCCGTTCTGTTCGGCGCTGTTCTTCTGTTTCTATCAACTGCTCACGCGCAAGCTCAGCGAGATCGACAGCCCGACCACCAGCAACTTCTTCGCCGGCCTGTGCAACACCTTGGTGATGAGCGCGCTGGTGCCGTTCTTCTGGCAAGTGCCGAGCCTGTTGCACGGTGCGATGATGCTGGCGCTGGGCGCCTGCGGGATGACGGCGCACCTGATGCTGACCCAGGCCTTCCGCTTTGCCGCCCCGGCGCTACTCGCGCCGTTCGGATACTGCCAGATCGTGTTTGCCGGGCTGCTGGGCTGGTTGTTGTTCAACCACACGCCGACGCTGACCACCGTGGTGGGCATCACCTTGATCTGCTTGAGTGGGTTGGCGGCGGCGTGGCAACAGCGGCGGGCGTAATCACTGGCTATACCCGGACCCTGTGGCGAGGGAGCTTGCTCCCGCTGGGTTGCGAAGCAGCCCTCGCTCTTTAGCGATTGCTGCGCAATCGAGCGGGAGCAAGCTCCCTCGCCACAGGTGAATCGCTGTCCGTTAGCGTGTGGGCAGTCAGTTTTCCAGCGTAGGCACCTTGCGCGGTGCCATGAAATACAGCCAGGTCAGGGCAATGAAGTACATCGCCGGGATCAGGGTGAACAGCACGGTGTAGTTGTTGTTGGTGATCGTGAGGATGTGGCCCACCAGTTGAGTCATGAACATCCCGCCGATGGCCGCGCACATGCCGCCGAAGCCGAACACCGTGCTCATCATGTGCTTGGGCGTGTAGTCCATGACCAGGCTCCAGATGTTGGCGGTCCAGGCCTGGTGCGCGCCGATGGCCAGGGAAATGGCGAACACCGCCATCCACAGGCTGCTGGAACCCGCGGCCATGATCACACCGATGATGCAGCAGGCGAACAGCAGCATGGACACCAGTCGCGCCTTGATCGGATTGAGGCCACGGCCGATCAGGAACGAAGACAGGATGCCGCCGCCCACGCTGCCGAAGTCGGCGGTGAGGTAGATGATGATCAGCGGGATGCCCATCTGGGTCACGTTGATGCCCAGGTTGTACTGCTGGTTCAGGAACGGCGGCAACCAATAGAGGTAGAACCAGAACACCGGGGCGGTGATCGAGTAGGCCAGGGCGAACGCCCAGGTGCCGCGCATGCGCAGGATGCGTGAGAACGGCACGCGGACCTGGTCCGGTTCGTCCTGGGCCTGGATGTAGTCCAGTTCCGACTGTTTGACGGTGGGATGGTCTTCGGGGTTGAAGTATTTCAGGCCCCAGAACAGCAGCCAGATCCCGCCGAGGGCGGCCATGCACAGGAACGCAGCCTGCCAGCCCCACACGTGCAGGACCAGCGGCAGCAGCATCGGGGTGAACATCGCGCCGACGTTGGTCCCGGCGTTGAAGATACCGGTGGCCACGGCCCGTTCGCCCGCCGGGAACCACAGCCGTGTGGTCTTCACGCAGGCCGGGTAGTTGGCGGCTTCGGTGAGGCCGAGGATGAAGCGGCAGACCATGAAGCCCACCGCCGAGGTGGCCAGGCCGTGGGCGCCGGTCGCCAGGCTCCAGAGCAGCACGGCGCAGAAGAACACGCGCTTGACGCCGATCCGGTCGATCAGCCGCCCTTGCAACACGAAGCCGACGGCATAACCGACCTGGAACCAGAAGTTGATGTTGGCGTAATCCATCGCCGTCCAGTTCATTTCCTTGGCCAGGATCGGCTGCATGACGCCCAGGGCGGCGCGGTCGATGTAGTTCAGGGTCGTGGCGAAAAACACCAGGGCGAGCATGCCCCAACGGGTCTTGCCCACGGCCATGGCGCCGCGGATCTTGTCACCGATGCTGCCGGTGGAGACTCCCAGGGCGGGGGCCAGGCGGGAACTTTGGGAAGGAATCATAACGTGTACCCGTTTTTGAAATTCTTATGGTTGGTCTGGGTCTGTCCATCGAGGTCGGCAGGGCCGGCATCAATGTGGGAGCGATGGTGCGCAGTGAGCAAAAAATCGTCAATTCAGCTATGGGCATTTTGTTCGATAATCGCCCAAAAAACTAACCGGATGGTACATATTAAATTGCTGAAAGAAACTGGCAGCTCAATAATCGGCTCACTCTTTTAAAAGCGGCGCACCTTTGTAGCCGATGTCTGTCCCGGGAGCCGAAGTCATGCAGCGTTCCATTGCCACCGTGTCCTTGAGCGGTACCTTGCCAGAAAAACTCGAAGCCATTGCCGCCGCCGGTTTTGACGGGGTGGAAATTTTCGAGAACGACCTTCTCTATTACGATGGCAGCCCTCGGGAAATCAGGCAGATGTGCGCCGACCTGGGCATCGCCATCACGTTATTCCAACCGTTTCGCGACTTCGAAGGCTGCCGCCGCGATCGCCTGTCGCGCAACCTGGAGCGGGCCGAGCGCAAGTTCGATCTGATGCAGGAACTGGGCACCGACCTGGTGCTGGTGTGCAGCAACGCCTCCGCCGACAGCGTCGGCGATGAACAGATCCTGATCGAGGACCTGCGCCTGCTGGCCGAACGGGCCGGTGCGCGCGGTTTGCGTATCGGTTACGAGGCGCTGGCCTGGGGCCGCCACGTGAATACTTATCAACAGGTCTGGAATATCGTGCGCCAGGCCGATCACCCCAGCCTCGGCGTGTTGCTCGACAGCTTTCATACCTTGTCCCTCAAGGGCGACCCGAGCGCGATCGCCGAGATTCCCGGCGACAAGATCTTCTTCGTGCAAATGGCCGACGCGCCGATCCTGGCCATGGACGTCCTGGAATGGAGCCGGCATTTCCGTTGTTTCCCGGGGCAGGGTGAGTTCGACTTGCCGGGTTTCCTGGCGCCGATCATCAAGAGTGGCTATACCGGGCCGCTGTCGCTGGAAATCTTCAACGACGGTTTCCGCGCCGCGCCGCCACGGGCTAATGCCGCCGACGGCCTGCGTTCGCTGCTGTACCTGGAAGAAAAGACCCGCCAGCGCCTGGCTGAAGAAGCGCCCTCCATGCGCAATGCCGACATCCTGTTCGCCACGCCGCCGGCCAGCGAATATGACGGCATCGAATTCCTCGAGTTCGCCGTGGACGATAACCTCGGCGCCAAGCTGTCCCATTGGCTGGAACGGCTGGGGTTCGTCAAGGCTGGCCAGCATCGCTCGAAGAATGTGAGCTTGCTGCGCCAGGGCGATATCAACCTGATCCTCAACAGCGAACCGTACTCGTTCGCCCACAGTTTTTTCGAAGCCCACGGACCGTCGTTGTGCGCCACCGCCGTGCGCGTGAAAAACAGTGCCAGCGCCCTGGAGCGGGCCGTTGCCTACAAAGGCCAGCCCTATCGTGGGTTGGTGGGGCCCAATGAACTGGAGCTGGCGGCGGTGCGCGCACCGGACGGTAGCCTGATTTACCTGGTGGACCAGCAGGCCGATGTCTATGGCACCGATTTCAACCTGCAGCCGGGTGCGGTCATTGGGGCCGGGCTCAAGCGCATCGACCACATGGCGATGGCGCTACCGGCCGACAGCCTCGACAGTTGGGTGCTGTTCTATAAGAGCCTTTTGGATTTCGAAGCCGACGACGAAGTGGTCTTGCCCGACCCCTACGGCCTGGTAAAAAGCCGTGCCCTGCGCAGCCGCTGCAGTTCGATCCGCTTGCCGCTGAACATTTCCGAGAACCGCAACACCGCGATCTCACACGCGCTGTCGAGTTATCGCGGCTCCGGCGTGCATCACATCGCCTTCGACTGCGATGACATCTTCGCCCAGGTCAGTCGTGCCAAGGAGGCAGGCGTACCGTTGCTGGACATCCCGCTCAATTACTACGACGACCTGGCGGCGCGTTTCGATTTCGACGACGAGTTCCTCAGCGAACTGGCCTACTTCAACGTGTTGTACGACCGTGACGCCCAGGGTGGCGAGCTGTTCCACGTCTACACCGAGCCGTTCGAAGGGCGGTTTTTCTTCGAGATCATCCAGCGCAAGAACGGTTACGCCGGTTATGGCGCCGCCAATGTCGCGGTGCGTCTGGCGGCCATGGCCAAGTCCCGCAGCGGTGGTTTGCGACACGCCAAGTTGTAGGGAAATCGTAAACGTGGCGGTAATGGGCTGTGTCGTGGCTTCCTTCAGTGCACGGTGCGGCCCATAATCGCCAGCCTGTGCAGTGATGGCCGTGAGCCCCGCAATGACTATGAATCCAGAGCTTCCCGCAGCGCTCGACGAACCCGTCGTCGCGCCGCGCAAGAGTCGCAAGAACAACCCGGAGAAGACCCGGGAAAACATTCTTCAGGAAGCCATCGTCGAGTTCGTCCAGCAAGGCCTGGCTGGCGCCCGGGTCGACGCCATCGCCGAGCGCATCCACACCTCCAAGCGCATGATCTACTACTACTTCGGCAGCAAGGAGCAGTTGTACGTCGAGGTGCTGGAAAAACTCTATGGGGATATCCGCACCACCGAGAGCCGCCTGCACCTGGCGGAACTGACCCCGGTCGATGCGATCCGGCGCCTGGTGGAGTTCACCTTCGACCACCACGATCGCAACGTGGATTTCGTGCGCATCGTCTGCATCGAGAACATCCACAACGCCGAGTACGTGAAGCAGTCAGGCGCGATCAAGGTGATGACCAATACCATCCTCGATTCCCTGGGAGTGATCCTGCGGCGCGGCGCTGAAGAGGGCGTGTTCCGTGCTGGCCTCGAGCCGCTGGATGTGCATCTGCTGATCAGTTCGTTCTGTTTTTACCGGGTGTCCAATCGCCAGACATTCGGTGAGATCTTTCAGATCGACCTGTCGGATGAAGCTATCAAGCAGCGGCATCGTGAGATGGTCTGTGAGTCGGTGTTGCGCTATCTGCAAGTCTGACCTCGACCCCTTGTGGGAGCGAGCTTGCTCGCGATAGCGGTCGATCAGCCAGCATCGATTGCGACTGACACACCGCCATCGCGAGCAAGCTCGCTCCCACAAGGGCTTATCACCAGGCTTTAGTGGTTCATGCTTTGGAAATGCGCCAGCATCCGCTGCGCATCTGGCGCCACGCCGCTGAACAGTTCGAACGCCTTCACCGCTTGGAACACGGCCATGTTGCCGCCATCCAGGGTGCGGCAGCCGACCGCGCGGGCGTTGCGCAGCAGTTCGGTTTCCAGCGGGAAGTAGACGATTTCCGCGACCCACAACGTGCCGCGCAACAGCTCGACCGGCACCGGCATGCCCGGTAGTTTTGCCATGCCCATGGGCGTGGTGTTCACCAGGCCGTCGGCCTCGGCCATGGCGGTGGGCAGGTCATGCCCGGTGCGGGCGCGGCCAGCGCCGAAGTGTTGATTCAAGTTGTTGGCCAGTGCCTCGGCACGGCTGGCGTCGACGTCAAAAATGCTCAGGGTTTCTACGCCCTCCATCAACAGCGCATGGGCTACCGCCGCGCCGGCGCCACCGGCGCCCATCTGGACCACACGCTTGCGCGCCACATCCCCTAGGCCGCGACGAAAACCTTCGGCGAACCCCAGGCAGTCGGTGTTGTGGCCGATGCGCTTGCCGTCCTTGAGCACCACGGTATTGACCGCGCCGATACCGCGGGCCTCGGGTGACAACTCATCGAGTAGCGGGATGATCGCCTGCTTGCAGGGGAAGGTGATGTTCAGGCCGGTGAAGTCCATGCGCTCGGCGGCCACCAGTAGATCGGCCAGGGCGCCGCTGTCGAGTTTCAGCGCATCAAGGTCGATCAGCCGATAGAGGTAACGCATGCCTTGGGCATCGCCCTCATGCTCATGCATCGCCGGCGTGCGAGAGGCCTGGATGCCCGCGCCGATCAGACCGGCCAGCACAGTGATATTCGACATGCTCATCAACCCTTCAACCGCTGACTGAAATGTTCAAGGGCCAGGCGATAACCATGGCTGCCAAACCCGCACATCACGCCAATGGCGACGGATGAGACGAAGGAGTGATGACGGAAGGTTTCACGGGCGTGGACGTTGGACAGGTGGACTTCGATGACCGGTACTTCGCTGGCCACCAAGGCATCGCGGATCGCCACGGAGGTGTGGGTCCAGGCTGCCGGGTTGATGACGATACCGGCGCAGCGGCCACGGGCGCCGTGAACCCAGTCCAGCAATTCGCCTTCCTGGTTGGTCTGGCGAAACTCCACCGCCAGGCCGAGTTCTTCAGCGGCGCGGCCGCACAGTGCCGAGATGTCAGCCAGGGTTTCATGGCCATAGGTCGCCGGCTCGCGGGTGCCGAGCAGGTTCAGGTTCGGGCCGTTGAGCACCAGAACGATCGGAGGCATCGCAATTTCTCCACATTTTTATTGTTGGTGTCGGCGGGGTTTCAGCCGGTGGAGATAAATTGTACTAGATGGTTAATTTGGTCAAATAAAGCAGCGGTCATCGGGCAATAAGTGTTCGATGATCGAACATGACCTTTTAGCTATGGTGAGATTTGCAGGAGGGAATTGTGGCTAGGGAGCTTGTTCCCTAGCCACAGAGGGCTCTGCTTAACGCCGAGTCAACAACACCCCGGACTCCATGTGATGGGTCCAGGGAAATTGATCGAACAACGCACAGCGCGTGATGCGGTGGGTGTCGTTCAGTTGTGCGATATTCGCGGCGAGGGTGTCCGGGTTGCAGGAGATGTACAGGATGTTGTCAAAACGTCGGGTCAGCTCGCAGGTGTCCGGGTCCATGCCGGCGCGAGGCGGGTCGACGAAGACGCTGCCGAATTCGTAGCTTTTCAGGTCGATGCCATGCAAGCGACGGAACGGCCGGACTTCGTTCAGGGCTTCGGTCAGCTCTTCGGCGGACAGGCGCACCAGCGTGACGTTATCCACCGCGTTTTCGCTGAGGTTGCTCAGCGCGGCGTTCACCGAGGTCTTGCTGATTTCGGTGGCCAGCACTTTGCGCACGCGGGTGGCCAGGGGCAAGGTGAAGTTGCCGTTGCCGCAGTACAACTCCAGCAGATCGTCGCTGCGATCGCCCAGCGCGTCATAAGCCCAGTTGAGCATCTTCTGGTTCACCGTGCCGTTGGGCTGGGTGAAGGCGCCTTCAGGCTGGCGATAGCTGAAGGTGCGAGCGCCCACTTCGAGCTTCTCCACCACGTAGTCATGGCCGATCACTTCGCGTTTGCCCTTGGAGCGGCCAATGATGCTCACGCCCAGGTCAGCCGCCAGTTTCGAGGCGGCAGCGTGCCAGTGTTCGTCCAGCGGGCGGTGATAACACAGGGTGATCATTGCATCGCCCGCCAGGGTGGTCAGGAACTCCACCTGGAACAGCTTGTGGCTCAGGGGCGCGCTGGCTTGCCAGGCGGCCTTGAGTTGCGGCATCAACTGGTTGATGCGCAGGCTGGCAATGGGAAACTCCTCAATGAGGATCGGGGTGCGCTTGTCGTCCTGGGAGAACATTGCGTAGTGCCGTTCGCCGGCCTCGCGCCAGAGACGGAACTCGGCGCGCAGGCGGAAGTGCTCCAGGGGCGAGTCGAACACCGCAGGTTCTGGTGCATCGAACGGCGCCAGCAGGTCACGCAAGCGGGTGACCTTGTCCTGGAGCTGAGCGGCGTAGGCTTGGGAATCAAAAGTCATGCGTTGAACCAACCCAACTTGATCACGAACAGGATCGACAGAATGACCAGCGCCGGGTTCAGCTCACGGCCACGGCCAGACACCAGTTTGATGGCGGTCCAGGCGATGAAACCGAAAGCGATGCCGTTGGCGATGGAATAGGTGAACGGCATTGCCAGGGCGGTCACCACCACTGGCGCGGCGACGGTGATGTCGTCCCAGTCGATCTCCGCCAGGCCGGAGGTCATCAGCACAGCGACGAACAGCAGGGCTGGGGCGGTGGCGAAAGGCGGGACGCTGGCGGCCAATGGCGAGAAGAACAGCGCCAGCAGGAACAGGAACGCCACCACGATGGCGGTCAGGCCGGTGCGGCCGCCGGCGCTGACGCCCGCTGCCGATTCGATGTAGCTGGTGGTGGTGGAGGTGCCCAGCAGCGAACCGGCCATGGCAGCGGTGCTGTCGGCGATCAGCGCACGGCCCATCTTTGGCATGTGGCCGTCCTTGCCCATCAGCCCGGCGCGCTTGGCGACGCCGATCAGGGTGCCGGAGTTGTCGAACAGGTCGACGAACAGGAAGGCGAAGATCACGCTCACCAGGCCGATGTCCAGGGCGCCCTTGATATCCAGTTGCAGGAAGGTCGGGGCCAGGGACGGCGGCATGGACATCACGCCGCCGAATGGCGTGAAGCCCATCAGGATCGAAACGAGGGTGACCGCCAGGATGCCGATCAGCACCGCGCCGCGTACTTTCAAGGCTTCCAGGGCGACGATCAGGACAAAGCCGAGGGTCGCGAGGATCGGCGCCGGTTGTTTCAAGTCGCCGAGGCCGACCATGGTCGCCGGGTTTTTCACCACGATGCCGGCGTTATTCAGGGCGATCAGCGCCAGGAACAGGCCGATACCGGCGGCAATCGCCGAGCGCAGCGGCAGCGGGATGCTGTTGATGATCCATTCGCGGATACGAAAGATCGACAACATGAAGAACAGTACGGCGGAGATGAACACTGCGCCCAGCGCCACTTGCCAGGTGTGGCCCATGTGCAGGACCACGGTGTAGGTAAAGAAGGCATTCAGGCCCATGCCCGGTGCGAGGGCGATCGGGTAGTTGGCGATCAGGCCCATGACCGTGGAGCCAATGGCCGCTGCCAGGCAGGTGGCGACGAACACCGCGCCCTTGTCCATGCCGGTTTCGCCGAGGATGCTCGGGTTGACGAACAGAATGTAGGCCATGGCCAGGAACGTTGTGACGCCCGCCAGGATCTCGGTCCGCACGTTGGTGTTGTGTGCCTTGAGTTGAAACAGCCTTTCCAGCATGTCTGCTCCCCGTGGCGCGCCCGGCGCCGTGAATGTATCGACCTCAACAGCAAAGCACAGGTCGCCAGCGGCGCCCGGGAATTTTCTGTGGGTCGGAAAAAGCCGCGCATCATACCAGCAGCGTAGCGTTGTGGCTGCGATCGTCGTCGATGTTTTGCCAACGCGCCAAGTGGGCCATACTGCTCGCGGTTCCGGGAGGTCTCTATGTATTGCATGAATAAAAAGCTGCTGGCGGCGGTGGGTTGCATGCTGGGCTGGTGGTTGTCCGGCCAGGCCGCCAATGCCGCGTCCGCACCGCCCTTGAGCGAGGTCAAGGTGCTCAAGGTCGAGTCGCCGGCCTGTGGCTTCGAGGGCATCGTCCCGGGGCAGGCGCAGACGCGTTGCGATCACAGCGGCCCGAATATCAAGGTCTACGTGTTGGAGGTCGGTTATGGCCGCCAGCCCCGTGCCGCCCTGGACGGCTTTGAAGTCGACGGCACCCGCTCGCCCGTGTGTGCGTACAGTAATGGCAATCTCAATGACTGCTCCGTGCGGACCAAGGTCGTCGGCTATCTGTACATCTTCGACCTGAAGGGCAAGCAAGAGGGCACCTTCAGCTTCAGCAACCAGTCGATCAACGCACCGGGCAACCGGATGTCGACCCAGTTGTACATCAAATAACCGCTGTCCCCTGTAGGCGCTGTCGAGCGAAGCGAGGCTGCGATCTTCCCCTCTGACGCTTGAATCTCAAGCGCCTATCAAAAGATCGCAGCCTTCGGCAGCTCCTACACTACAGGTATCAGCCAGTGGAGAGAGCGCCCATGATTCCAGGAACCAAGATCCCCCGAGCCCTGATAGTCGTCGCCGAGGGTGTCGACGACTTGCAGACGGTCACCCTGATCGATGTGCTGCGTCGAGCGCAGATCGAAACCGTGGTGGCGAGCATTGAAGGGCGACGGATGCTCACCTGCGCCCGCGGCACGCGCCTGACGGCCGATGGCATGCTGGTGGACGTGCTCGTGCAGGACTTCGACCTGGTCGTCCTGCCGGGCGGCATCATCGGCGCCCAACACCTGGCGGCCCATCAGCCGCTGCAACAACTGATCAAGGGCCAGGCCGCCACCGGACGGTTTTTCGCCGCCATCGCCGAAGCCCCGGCCCTGGCACTACAGGCATTCGGTGTCCTGCGCCAACGGCGCATGACCTGCCTGCCCGCCGTCAGCCAGCAGTTGTCCGGGTGCAGTTTTGTCGATCAACCCGTGGTGGTGGATGGCAACTGCATCACGGCCCAGGGGTCGGCCGCCGCCCTGGCGTTTGCCTTGACGCTGGTGGAACAACTCAGTGGCAAGGGCGTGAGGAGCGTGGTGGCGGCGGAGTTGCTGGCCTGACAGACATCAAGCGTGTTGTGGGAAAGGTTCAATCACAGGCTGCACGCGCCGCTCGGCTTGCCACAAATCGTAGTCGGTCTGGACGCCCAGCCAGACCCTGGCCTTGCCGATCCCGGCACGCTCCAGGCGCACGGCCAGGTCGGGGCTGATGGGCGCATGACCATGCAAGACCCGGGAAAGATGAGGCCGGGCGAAACCCAGGTGTCGTGCCAGTTCGGTGACGGTGATGCCCAGTTCGGGCAGCACGTCCAACCGCAAGGTTTCGCCAGGGTGTGGCGGATTGTGCATGGGCATGTTCCAGCCTCCTGATCAGTGATAGTCCAGATAATCGACCAGTTCGATATCGGACCCGATGAAACGAAAAATAACCCGCCAGTTTCCCGAAACCCCCAGCGACCAGTATCCATCCAGCTCACCTTTGAGCGGATGCAATCGCCATCCGGGAATATCCAAGTCGTTGGCGACCTGCGCCCTGTCCATGAACTGGAGCATACGGGCCAGGCGTTTTCCGTGGTCCGCCCGGATACCACGGGTCGACCCCGTCTCATAAAAGAGCCTGAGGCCTTTGTGCTGGAAAGATTTAATCATGGAATGGAGTGTAAGGCGATACATTACACTCACTGCGGTACATATATACCGCACAGCCTCTTTAAAACCGTGCTTCTTGCATCGCCACAGCATCGCAAATTGCCTTGAACGCTTCGCCTCACCCTGAAGTCGTACCCCTTATGACGGCGGTTTCCCAAAACGCCGCGAGTACGACCAACCGTGAGGTGTTCCATGAGCGCGACCCAGTCCGAAGCGACGTCGGCGTCCTTCGTCCATCATCCGATCCGCCTGACACTCAATGGCCAGGTGCGTGAGTTGCAAGTGCTGGCCTGGACCACGTTGCTGGACCTGCTGCGTGAGCAACTGGACCTGGTGGGCAGCAAAAAAGGCTGCGACCACGGCCAGTGCGGCGCCTGTACGGTGCTGCGCGATGGCAAGCGGATCAATGCCTGCCTGACCTTGGCGGTGATGTGCGACGGCGCCGAATTGACCACCATCGAAGGCCTGGCTGGTGATGAGGCATTGCATCCCATGCAGCAGGCATTCATCACCCATGACGCGTTCCAGTGCGGTTACTGCACGCCGGGGCAGATCTGTTCAGCGGTGGGGCTGGCCAATGAGGGCAGGGCGCAGACCCGCGCGCAAATCAGTGAACTGATGAGCGGCAACCTGTGCCGCTGCGGGGCCTATACCCATATTTGCGATGCCATCGAAGAGGCGTTGCCGCTCTGCCGGCAACCGGGAGGTGATCAATGAATCCCTTCCAGTACAGCAAGCCCGACACCGTGCAGGCGGCCGTCGATTTGTCGAGCCCGGTTTCCCGCTTCATCGCCGGTGGCACCAACCTGCTGGACCTGATGAAAGAGAACCTGACCCGCCCCGAGCACCTGATCGACATTACCGGCCTGCCTCTGGCGGACCTCAGTGAAACGCCGTCCGGCGGGGTGATGATCGGGGCCTTGGTGAGCAATGCCGACCTGGCCTGGCACCCGTGGATCGAGCGCCGCTATCCGCTGCTGGCCCAGGCCATCCTGGCGGGCGCCTCGCCGCAACTGCGCAACATGGCCAGCACCGGTGGCAACCTGCTGCAACGCACCCGCTGCTATTACTTCTATGACGCGAGCGTAGCGTGCAACAAACGCAAGCCCGGCAGCGGTTGCCCGGCCCGGGACGGTTTGAACCGGATCCACGCGATTTTCGGTGCCAGCGATCAATGTGTCGCCACCCATCCCTCCGACATGTGCGTGGCCTTGGCCGCTCTGGAGGCTGTGGTCCATGTCCTGGGTCGGGGCGGGGCGCGGACCATCGAGTTCGCCGATTTCCATCGCCTGCCCGGCGACGCCCCGGAGCGCGATAATCAACTGGCCGACGATGAGCTGATCACCGCCATCGAGTTGCCTGCCGCCGGTTTTGCCGAGCATAGCCACTACCTGAAGATCCGTGACCGCGCCTCCTACGCGTTTGCGCTGGTCTCGGTGGCGGCGGCGCTGGAACTGGATGGGCCGGTGATTCGCCAGGCGCGCCTGGCCCTCGGTGGCGTGGCGCATAAACCGTGGCGCGACCGGGCCGTGGAGAGCTGGCTGGTCGGACAGACCGTCAGCCGCGAAACCTTCACCGCCGCCGCCGATGCACTGCTGCAGCACGCCGAGCCGTTGGTGCACAACGGCTTCAAGATCCGCTTGGCGCGCCGGGCAATTGTCCGCGCCTTGAGCGATGCCGCGTTGGGTGGCGCAGCGCAGGGAGGACACGCTTGATGAACGCTCCGAGCAAATCCATAGGGCAGCCACTCGACCGGGTCGATGGCCTGCTCAAGGTGACGGGCCAGGCCCGTTATGCCGGCGAATACCCCGAGGACGGTTTGCTGCACGGCAGCGTCGTCTCCGGTACGGTCGCCCGTGGTCGCGTATTGCGCATCGATGCGTCCCGAGCCCTGGCACTGCCCGGCGTGGTCGCGGTCATCGACCACACCAACCGGCCGAGGATCGCCAGCTACGACGAGCCCTACCAGGATGCCGATGCGGCGGACGGCTCGCCGTTCCGGCCGCTGTACAACGACCAGGTGATTTACAGCGGCCAGCCCCTGGCCCTGGTGGTGGCGGAAAATCTTGAGTTGGCCCGGTATGCCGGTTCGCTGATAGACATCGAATACGCGACCGAGGAGCATCAGACCGATCTGATAACCCTGCAAAACGACGCCCATCCAGCACCGGCCGAATTACCCAAGCCTCGTGGGAATTTTCAGGGCGAGTACGCCAGCGCCGCGCTCAGTGTGGATGTGTCCTACAGCACGCCGATTGAGCACCACAACCCCATGGAGCCACATGCCTCCACCGTGCTGTATCAGCCTGATGGCAGCCTGCACATCCACGACAAGACCCAAGGCACGCAAAACGGCCAGGCCTATGTGCAAAAAGTCTTCGGGCTCGAGAAAGAGCAAGTGCGAGTGTTTGCCGCGTTTGTCGGCGGCGCCTTCGGTTCCGGGCTGCGCCCGCAATATCAATTGCCGTTGGCCGTGATGGCGGCACTGGCCCTCAAGCGTTCCGTGCGGGTCAGCCTGACGCGCCAGCAGATGTTTACCTTTGGCTATCGGCCGCGAACCCTCCAGCGCGTGCAGTTGGGGGCAGCGGCCAACGGTCGCTTGCTGGCCGTGGCGCACACCGCCGTCGGCCAGACCTCGCGCTTCGAGGACTTCACCGAGCACGTGGTGGAGTGGAGCGGCATGCTCTATCACTGCGACAACGTCGAGTTGACTTACAAACTGGTGCCGCTGGACGTCTACACGCCCCTGGACATGCGCGCTCCCGGTGCCGCCCTCGGCTTGATTGGCCTGGAATGCGCCATGGATGAACTGGCCTGTGCCCTGGCGATCGATCCGGTCCAATTGCGGTTGATCAACTACGCCGAACGCAACGAGAACGAAGGCAAGCCGTACTCCAGCAAGGAACTGCGTGAGTGCTATGCCCAAGGTGCCCGTCGTTTCGGCTGGGACAAGCGCAACCCGGAACCGCGCAGCATGCGTGAAGGCCGGCAACTGGTGGGTTGGGGCATGGCCGGCGGCGTGTGGGAGGCCATGCAGCAGAAGGCCAGCGCCCGGGCGTCGCTGGACACCAATGGCAAGCTGACCGTCAGCAGCGCCACCACTGACATCGGCACCGGAACCTACACGGTCATGACCCAGATCGCCGCCGAGGCGTCAGGCGTTTGCCTTGAGAACGTCACGTTTGTCCTGGGGGATTCATCGCTGCCCACCGCGCCGCTGCAGGGCGGCTCGTTCACCGTATCGTCGGTAGGCACCGCCGTACAGCAGGCCTGTGAAGCACTGAAGGGAAAACTCCTGGCCGTGGCCCGTCAGGCGTGTCCGGCCTTCAGTGGCGCGACCCTTGAGCAAGTGACGTTTGTCGATGGTCAGCTGCGACTGGGCGAAGCGAGCGTTGCACTCGCGGAGCTGGCGCAGAAAAGCGGTGAGACACCATTGCAGGCCCAGGTCACTGCCGAGCCGGATGCAAAACGCCAGGCCTACGCCACGGCCACTCATTCGGCGGTGTTCGTCGAAGTGCGAGTGGATGAAGACCTGGGGACGGTGAAGGTCAATCGCGTGGTCAGCGCCATCGCCGCCGGCCGGGTCGTCAACCCGAAAACCGCCCGCAGCCAGATTCTCGGTGGCGTGGTGTGGGGCGTCGGCATGGCCTTGCACGAAGAAACCCTGACGGACCACGCCCTGGGTCGCCACATGAACCACAACCTGGCCGAGTATCACCTGCCGGTTAACGCCGACATCAGCGACATTGAGGTGATTTTCGTTGAGGAACAGGACGAGATCGTCAATGCGCTCGGGTCCAAGGGCGTGGGTGAAATCGGTATCGTCGGAGTGGCGGCGGCGGTGGCCAATGCGATTTACCATGCCACCGGCAAGCGGGTGCGGGATTTCCCCATCACCCTCGACAAGCTGCTCTAGGCTTTTGCTTCATCCACCGGTTCGTGCATCCGGTCACGGTTGGCCAGGGTCGGGAACAGTTTGATCCAGGTTCCGGTGACCAGCAGCGTGCCGACGCCGCCCATGACCACCGCCGGCACGGTGCCGAACCAGTGGGCGGTGAGGCCGGACTCGAACTCGCCCAACTGGTTCGAGGCGCCGATGAACAGCCCGTTCACCGCGCTGACCCGGCCGCGCATTTCATCCGGTGTTTCCAGTTGTACGAAGGAGGCACGGATCACCATGCTGATCATGTCCGCCGCGCCCAGCACCACCAGCACCGCCAGGGAAAACCAGAACGAGGTGGAGAGGCCGAATGCAATGGTGGCGACGCCGAATACGCCCACCGCCGTGAACATCACCCGGCCGACCTTGCGCTCCACGGCAAACCGCGCCAGCCACAGCGACATCAGCAAGGCCCCGACCGCCGGTGCCGAGCGCAACAGGCCCAGGCCCCAGGGGCCGGTGAGCAGGATGTCCTTGGCGAACACCGGCAGCAGCGCCGTCGCGCCGCCGAGCAATACCGCGAACAGATCCAGGGAGATCGCCCCGAGAATGTCCGGGCGACTGCGAATGAAGCGAATCCCGGCGAGCAACGAATCCAGGGTTGCCTTGCCTTTGTTCAGCGGCGTCTGCCGGGCGGGCAGGTTGAGCATCAGGCCGCAGGCGATGAGGTAAAGCAGCACCGTCGGCCCGTAGACCCAGACACTGCCAAAGGCGTAGAGCAAGCCGCCGAGCGCCGGGGCGACGATGGTGGCCGACTGCTGGGCCGATTGCGCGGCGGCCACGGCACGGGGAAATAGCGCAGCCGGCACGATGCTCGGCAGCAGCGCCTGGGTGGTCGGCATTTCGAAGGAGCGGGCGGCGCCCAGCAGGAAGGCGAGGATGAAGATCATCTCCCGCGTGACGTTGTCAGTGGCGCTGCCGATCACCAGCGCCAGGGCAATCATCGCCTGCAATGACTGGCAGAGGGCCGCCACCTTGCGCCGGTCATAGCGGTCGGCCACATGTCCGGTGTGGAGCATGAACAGCACGCGCGGGGCAAATTCCACCAACCCCACCAGGCCCAGGTCCAGGACGTTGCCGGTCAGTTGATAGAGGTTCCAGCCGATGGCCACGGTGAGCATCTGGAAACCGCTGGCGGTGAATATCCGGGCCAGCCAGAAGGCGATGAAGGGACGGTGGTGACGGAGCAGCAGCGGCGCTTGGCTGGGCATCTATGACGGGTCCGGTGATGAAGGCATCGAGATTATCACCGAGCTGTAACTGGAAGTTGCGGTGGCGGAAAAAATAGTTAGCCAAGCATCGATCTTCCACATCGCACCGTTTTTTGTGGCGAGGGGATTTATCTGTGGGAGCAAGGCTTGCCCGCGATGGACGCGACTCGATTTCTGAAAGACCGCATCGCCTTCATCGCGGGCAAGCCTTGCTCCCACATATCCCCTCGCCTCAGTCAGCACTGAGACAACCTGTCACGCGACAAACGACCACGCCGTTCATCGACGAGAATGCGGCTACTCTTTGAACATTGCTTGATCCAGGTCAATACCTTTCGGGGCATTGGACTGGCGGCCATCCGGCCAGAGTCCTGCGTTGTGACGGTTATAAAAAGAACGATTTGAAAAGCATCGCACTCCATATCCCTGGAGGCTGGTGCAAGCCCCGCCCGCAGCCGGTTTTACCTGACAGAGGAAGACTTATGTTCGGTTTGGAGGCGCTCGATCTCGCCCGAATCCAGTTCGCGTTCACCATCTCGTTCCACATCCTGTTCCCGGCCATCACCATTGGCCTGGCGAGTTACCTGGCGGTACTCGAAGGCTTGTGGCTCAAGACCCGCGATGACACCTACCGCGACCTGTACCACTTCTGGTCGAAGATATTTGCCGTCAACTTCGGCATGGGGGTGGTGTCCGGGCTGGTCATGGCCTATCAGTTCGGGACCAACTGGAGTCGTTTCTCGGACTTCGCCGGAGCGGTGACCGGGCCGTTGCTGACCTACGAGGTGCTCACGGCGTTTTTCCTCGAGGCGGGTTTCCTGGGTGTGATGCTGTTCGGCTGGAATCGCGTCGGCCGCGGCCTGCATTTCTTTTCCACGGTCATGGTGGCGATCGGCACCCTGATCTCGACCTTCTGGATCCTGTCCTCCAACAGCTGGATGCAAACCCCTCAGGGTTACGAAATCATCGACGGCCGGGTGATCCCGGTGGACTGGCTGGCGGTGGTGTTCAACCCCTCGTTCCCTTATCGATTGCTGCATATGTCCACCGCAGCGTTTGTCGCCACGGCGTTTTTCGTCGGCTCGTCGGCGGCCTGGCATTTGCTGCGCGGCCGTGACAACCCAGCCATCCGCCGGATGCTGTCGATGGCGATGTGGATGGCGTTGCTGGTGGCGCCGATACAGGCGGTCATCGGCGACTTCCATGGCCTGAACACCCTCAAGCATCAACCGGCGAAAATCGCCGCCATCGAGGGCCACTGGGAAAACGTCGGCAATGAACCGACCCCGTTGATCCTGTTCGGCTGGCCCGACATGAAGGCGGAAAAAACCAAATACGCCGTGGAAATTCCTTATCTGGGCAGCCTGATCCTGACCCACAGCCTGGACAAGCAGGTGCCGGCCCTCAAGGAGTTCCCGCCTGAGGACCGACCGAACTCGACCATCGTGTTCTGGTCGTTCCGGATCATGGTCGGCCTCGGCTTGCTGATGATTTTCACCGGGCTGTGCAGCCTGTGGCTGCGCCGCAACGATCGGATCTATCAGTCCCGGCCGTTCCTCTACATGGTGCTGTGGATGGGGCCGTCCGGGCTGATCGCGATCCTGGCTGGCTGGTTTACCACGGAGATCGGCCGCCAGCCCTGGGTGGTCTATGGCTTGATGCGCACGGCCGATGCGTCCTCCGGCCACAGCTTCGCCCAGATGAGCATTACCCTGGTGCTGTTCGTCGTGGTGTATTTCGCACTGTTCGGTGCTGGCCTGAGCTACATGATGCGTCTGGTGCGCAAGGGGCCGGAGGCCCACGAAAGCGAGCCGAGCGACGGTGGCCCGGGCCAGAAGCGTACGCCGGCCCGGCCATTGTCGGCCGCCGATGACGGCGACGACATGGACCATAACGAACGCTCGAACAAGGGGAATTGAATCATGGGTATTGATCTTCCGCTGATCTGGGCCGTGGTCATCATCTTCGGCATCATGATGTACGTGGTCATGGACGGCTTCGACCTGGGGATCGGCATTCTCTTCCCCTTCGTCAAGGGCGAGCGCGACCGCGACGTGATGATGAACACTGTCGCCCCGGTCTGGGACGGTAACGAAACCTGGCTGGTGCTCGGCGGTGCCGGGCTGTTCGGGGCATTTCCGCTGGCTTATTCAGTGGTGCTTTCGGCGCTGTACCTGCCGTTGATCCTGATGCTCATCGGCTTGATCTTCCGCGGCGTGGCCTTCGAGTTCCGCTTCAAGGCCAAGGCTGAGAAGCGCCACCTCTGGGACAAGGCATTCATTGGCGGTTCGCTGACGGCCACCTTCTTCCAGGGCGTGGCGTTGGGGGCGTTCATCGACGGCTTCGAGGTGGTCGATCGCCAGTTCGCCGGCGGCTCCCTGGACTGGTTCACGCCATTCACGATGTTCTGTGGCCTGGCGTTGATCGCGGCCTACGCGTTGCTCGGCTGCACCTGGCTGATCATGAAGACCGAGGGCAAGTTGCAAGAGCAGATGCATGACCTGGCCCGGCCGCTGGCGTTCGTGGTGCTGGCGGTGATCGGTATTGTCAGCATCTGGACGCCGCTGGCCCACGCGGACATCGC
Source organism: Pseudomonas sp. Lb2C2 (assembly GCF_052112205.1). Lineage (NCBI taxonomy): Bacteria > Pseudomonadati > Pseudomonadota > Gammaproteobacteria > Pseudomonadales > Pseudomonadaceae > Pseudomonas > Pseudomonas sp. Lb2C2. The sequence continues at coordinate 258,561 of NZ_JAUTYW010000010.1, forward strand.
CGCCCGCTGGTTCACCCTGCCGAACCTGTTCTGGTTCCTGCCGGTGCCGATCCTGGTGCTGGTGACCATGTATGGATTGTTCCGCGCGGTGGCGCGCAATGCCAACTACACGCCCTTCATCCTGACCCTGGTGCTGATCTTCCTCGGCTACAGCGGCTTGGGCATCAGCCTGTGGCCGAACATCGTGCCGCCGTCCATCTCGATCTGGGACGCCTCGTCACCGCCCCAGAGCCAGGGCTTCATGCTGGTCGGCACGCTGTTCATCATTCCGTTGATCCTGGTCTACACCTTCTGGAGCTACTACGTGTTCCGCGGCAAGGTGACCCACGACGATGGTTACCATTGAGGGTGTCGAGCATGGCCAAACCTGACTTGAAAGACATCGAGGCCGCCGAACGCAAGCCACTCTGGCAGCGGCTCGGCTGGCTGGCGCTGATCTGGGCCGGCAGTGTGCTGGCGCTGTTCATCGTCGCCAGCCTGATGCGGATGTTCATGAATGCCGCAGGCCTGACCACTCACTGATGTCTCTGTGGGAGCAAGCTTTTGCTCCCACAGACGATTTATTTGCGGGCTTTGAGGATCACGAATTTCGGCGTGGCGGCCACTTGCTCGACACCGCGGAACAACCGCGCCAGTTTGCTGTGGTAACCCAGGTGCCGGTTGCCGACGATGTACAGCGCGCCGCCCACCACCAACGCTTCGCGAGCCTGCTGAAACATCCGCCAGGCGAGGAAATCGCCCACCACTTGCTGCTGGTGGAAGGGCGGATTGCACAGCACCACGTCCAGTGACTGCGCCTCTTGTCCGGCCAGGCCATCACCGGCCCGCAGGGTCACTTCGCGTTCGCCCAGGGCCGCACGCCAATTCTCGGCTGCCGATTGCACGGCCATATACGACTCGTCCACCAGGGTGTAGTGGGCCTCGGGGTTTTGCAGGGCGCTGGCGATGGCCAGCACGCCGTTGCCGCACCCCAGGTCCGCGACCCGGGCCGTCCCGAGGTTTTTCGGCAGATGAGGCAGGAACGCGCGGGTGCCGATGTCCAGACCCTCGCGGCAGAACACATTGGCATGGTTGAGCAGCTCGATCTTTGGCTCGTCCAGCCAGTAACGCGTGGGGTAGGGCGATACAATCGGCGCACTGTCTTGTGGAGAGCCGGGTTGTGGAGTGGCAATCAACAGCCGCGCTTTTTTTACCGCCAGGGAGGCCTGCACCGGGCCGACATACCGTTCCAGCAAATCACCGGCGGCCCGGGGCAGGTGCTTGATCATGGCCCCGGCAATCACCTGGGCACCTGGCGCCAGTTGGCCTTGCAGGCGAATCAGTTGTTCCTCCAGCAGGGCCAGGGTTTTCGGTACTTTGATCAGGACGCGATCAAACGGGCCGGTCAACGGCTCGCTGGCAGGCAGCGTCGGCACCGCATCGAAGGGCCGGCCGTTGCGCACCAGGTTTTTCTCCAGCGCCTGCAATGCCAGGAAGGAATCACCGCTGCTGGTCACTTCGACTTTGCCGGCCAGGCTGGCCGCCAGCGCGCCGAAGCCGTCATTGAGCACCAGGACCCGAGTCTGCGCGCTCGGCTGTTGTTCGGCCAGGTACGCGAGCAGGTACTCGTCGGCCGCATCGAAGGCTTGCAATGGTTCGTTCTGCTGTTCGGGTTGGCGGATCAGGTCGAGTTGGGCGAAGGGGCTGTCGAGCAGGGGCATGGCTGGGGACTCTGGAGATCAACGAATGTCCCGCTGCCTGGAGGTAGGTGTCTGTGCGGGACCGCCTGAATGAACTGCGTCGCGTGCAAGAAGCGGCATCATCCAAGTGGGACCGTAAATGGTACGTTTTTTTGTTGCACATTACTCGCGGGTTTTTCAGCCCGGCGCTGCTACTCCACTGTTCAGATCACATGGATCTGGGCGGCTTTTGCCACCGCTGAAATCTTATTGCTGACGTTCAGTTTTCGCATGCAACTGCACACGTGGAAATTCACGGTCCGTTCGGAAAGACAGAGAATCCTGCCCACTTCCGACGCCGTCTTGCCTTCGGCAGACCACCTCAACACTTCGATCTCTCTGGGTGAGAGGTGGCATTTGGGCTGGACTGCGAGGGCGTCAGACAGTTTTTTGCTGGCGAGTGCGTGCAGCCTTTGACTGGCGAAGATGGCGTAGCCGAGATTTGCATAGTGCTCCTCGATATCGATGGGGCAATGGCTCCGTGCCAGGCTGAACAGGCTGCACTGTGCCCCACGCTCATCATGAACGGCCTGGGTCCAGCCGTACTTGAGTCCCTGCCGATTAAGTTCTCGCCATAACTTGGGGGCTTGAGCAAAAACAGTCTCATCCCACAAGATGGGGAGTGGTGATTGATTGCAATGTGCTACTAACGGATCGTTCGACGCATAACCATTTTGTTCATAAAGTCTGTCCCATCCATAAGGGTAGTTATTCAGGTTCACCTTACTGGTGTGCTTGTCGGGGCTTCCGAGATAGGCTGCAAATGCGCAATATTCAAATCCCTGATTGTTAAAGAAATTCAGGACCAGACGATAGGCCGTCTGCAGGTCCTTTTCGCAGGATAACTTCCTCAATAACAAGTCCTTCCACTTGTCCATCGCTCTCTCCTGGGTTTGATTCGTCCATGCGGATCCAATCCATGATGCGGAATTTGAGTGTAGGACTATTCTTAATTTGTAGTGAGTTTTTTTTAGTTTACTTACATTTGGAAGTGTTTAAGAAGATAAACTTTTTAGTTGGTTATTTTTACATCGATTTTAGGTTTGTATAAGTTAAGTAAAAGATTTTGTTGGTCAGACGCAGCTTGTGGCTAAAGTGCCATCGTTCATCATCGGTGGTGAAGACGCCCGCTTTGCGGGACACTGCAAGTCTTGTCCTATTGGAGTGGCTCATGACCGACAGCGCAGAGAAGTTCACCCGCCAGACCCTGCTCGATGTCCAGCCGTTGACGCCTCATTTGTTTACTTTGCGCACGACCCGGGATCGCGGCTTTCGCTTCCGGGCGGGGCAGTTTGCCCGGCTGGGGGTCTTCAAGGCGGACGGGACCACCGTCTGGCGGGCGTATTCCATGGTGTCTTCGCCGTTCGACGAGTTCCTCGAATTCTTTTCCATCGTGGTTCCCGATGGCGAGTTCACCAGTGAGCTCAGCCGCCTGCAGCCGGGTGACGAACTGTTGGTGGAACGCCAGGCGGTCGGCTATCTGACGCTGGATCGCTTTGTCGATGGACGGGATTTGTGGCTGCTGTCGACGGGGACGGGTGTGGCGCCGTTTCTTTCGATCCTCCAGGATTTTGAGGTCTGGGAAAAATTCGAGCGGATCATCCTGGTGTACAGCGTGCGCGAGGCGCAGGAGCTGGCGTATCAGGACCTGATCAAGGAACTGCCCCAGCGCGACTACCTGGCCGAGCACGCTCATAAATTTCGTTTCATTGCGACCGTCACCCGTGAACAGCATCCGGGGGCGCTCAATGGGCGGATCACCACGCTGATCGAAAATGGCGAACTGGAGCGGGCGGCCGGTATAGCGCTTACGCCGGAGCATTCGCGAGTGATGCTATGCGGCAACCCGCAAATGATCGATGACACGCGCAAGTTGCTCAAGGCCAGGGGGCTGCAACTGAGCCTGACCCGTCGGCCGGGCCAGGTGGCGGTGGAAAACTACTGGTAGGTTGTGGCGAGGGGATAAATCCCCTCGCCATCGGGGCTGTCAGTGGCTGCCCGCCTCAGGGCCGCTCGTTCTGAGCCTTGAGCAGGTCGCGAATCTCACCCAGCAGCAGTTCTTCCTTGGTCGGAACCGGAGGCGCGCTGGGGGCTACGGCTTCTTCGCGCTTGAGGCGGTTGATGGCTTTGACGCCCATGAAAATGGCGAACGCCACAATGATGAAGTCGATGGTGCTCTGGATGAATTTACCGTAGGCCAACATAACGGCAGGCGCCTCACCTTGGGCGGCCTTGAGGGTGATGGCCAGGTCACTGAAGTCCACCCCGCCAATCAGCAGGCCGATCGGAGGCATGACCACGTCGCCAACGAATGACGAAACGATTTTGCCGAAAGCGGCACCGATGATGATCCCGACGGCCATGTCGACGACATTGCCTTTGACCGCGAAGGCCTTGAACTCGCTTAGCACGCCCATGAGTTATTCCTTGTGACAGATTAAAGATGAGTGGCAGTGTAAGTCAGCCCAACGAGTCTTGCTCGAAACGCCTGCTTACAAAGCTTCAATTATCGACCTAGTCCCGGGTGAAAAGTTTTCAAAGTGCCATCAATCGCGCGTGATACGCGGTTTCAGCCTGGTGCCCTACAACGTTTTTTCTATCGACACGGTACGGCATTTCTATTTAGGTTTTCCTTTTCCGAGCACTAGCCTCTGGATGGCGCACATGGATGCGCTCTATAACATCAGAGGAACACGCCTATGAACACTTCCCTTGGCCACGGGGCTTATTCCCATCGCCGCGCTTTTTTTGTGCTGACCGCGAGCCTTTTGTCCTTGTCTGTCAACGCGGCCACCCTGACCCGGGACAACGGTGCGGCTGTCGGCGACAACCAGAACTCGCAAACGGCAGGCCCCAACGGCCCGACCCTGCTGCAAGACGTGCAGTTGATCCAGAAGCTCCAGCGTTTTGACCGTGAACGTATCCCCGAGCGCGTGGTGCATGCCCGTGGTACCGGCGCCCATGGCACATTCACCGTTTCCGACGACCTCAGCGACCTGACCAAGGCCAAGGTCTTTGCCGCAGGCCAGGTCACGCCGGTGTTCGTGCGTTTTTCTGCCGTGGTGCACGGCAATCATTCGCCGGAAACCCTGCGCGATCCCCGTGGTTTCGCCACGAAATTCTACACCGCCGACGGCAATTGGGACTTGGTAGGTAACAACTTCCCAACCTTCTTCATCCGCGATGCCATCAAGTTTCCGGACATGGTCCACGCCTTCAAACCCGACCCGCGGACCAACCTGGACGATGATTCACGCCGCTTCGATTTCTTCTCCCATGTACCAGAATCGACCCGCACCCTGACCGAGTTGTATTCCAACTCCGGGACACCGGCCAGTTACCGCGAAATGGACGGCAATGGTGTACATGCCTACAAACTGGTTAATGCCAAGGGTGAAGTTCACTACGTGAAGTTTCATTGGAAAAGTTTGCAGGGCTTGAAAAATCTCGATCCGAAAGAAGTTGTGAAAGTTCAGGGTCAAGATTACAGCCATATGACAAATGATCTGGTGACTCATATTAATAAGGGCGACTTCCCGAAGTGGGACTTGTACGTCCAGGTACTGAACCCACAGGACCTTGCCAAGTTTGACTTCGACCCACTGGACGCGACCAAGATCTGGCCGGGCGTGCCTGAGCGCAAAGTCGGACAAATGGTCTTGAATCGCAATCCGGCGAATGTCTTCCAGGAAACCGAGCAGGTGGCCATGGCGCCGGCCAATCTTGTACCGGGTATCGAACCTTCCGAGGATCGTTTGCTCCAGGGGCGAGTATTTTCCTACGCCGACACGCAGATGTACCGGATAGGCGCCAATGCCCTGCAATTGCCGATCAACGCCCCCAAGGTGGCGGTGAACAACGGTAACCAGGACGGTGCGATGAACCCAGGCAGCACCAGCACCGGGGTGAATTATCAGCCGAGCCGCCTGACGCCGCGTGAAGAACCGCAAGCGGCACGCTACAGCCAGACTGCGCTGACCGGCAGTACCCAGCAGGCGAAGATCCAGCGCGAGCAGAACTTCAAGCAGGCCGGTGATTTGTATCGTTCGTTCAGCAAGAAAGAGCGTGATGACCTGATCGACAGCTTCGGCGGCTCCCTGGCGACCACCGATGACGAGAGCAAGCACATCATCCTGTCGTTCCTCTACAAGGCTGACCCTGAGTACGGCACTGGCGTGGCTCGTGTCGCCAAAGGCGATCTGGCCCGGGTCAAGGCCCTGGCGGAAAAACTGACTGACTGATCCACAGCCAGGCAGGTGCATGACCTGTGGGAGCAAAGCTTGCTCGCGATACAGGCGCTGGGGTCTGAAACCAGACCGAGTTGCCTGCATCGCGGGCAAGCCTTGCTCCCACAACATGCCCCCACAGCCATCTGCCAGAGGAGACGTCATGATGCGCAGATTACTTTTATCGATGCTTGCGACCTGGTCACTGAGTGTACTGGCCGATCAGCCGATACCCATCGAACCGGCTGCGGTCCAGGAACAGTTGCAAAACTATTATTTCGACGCCGCTCGCCGCGGCGACGTGCCGATGCTCGAGACCTTTATCGAGGCCGGTTATTCCCTGGATACCCGGGATGAGAAGGGCTACACCGCGCTGATTCTGGCGGCCTATCACGGCCACGGCCCAGCGGTGGAACGGCTGCTGGCTGCAGGTGCCGATGCCTGTGCCCAGGATAAACGTGGCAACACGGCGTTGATGGGCGCCATTTTCAAGGGCGAAGTGCAGATTGCGCGGCGTTTGTTGTCCACCGATTGCAGCCCGGACCAACGCAACGGTGCCGGGCAGACCGCGGCGATGTATGCCGGCCTGTTCAAGCGTGGCGAGTTGCTCGATGCCTTGAAGGCCAAGGGCGCCGATCTGCAGGCCCAGGACCCGTTGGGCAATACTGCGGTGGATCTGGCGAAGGGTGAAATCAGAATGCCGGCCCCGCGCTAGTGGCCTGTGTGGCCAGTTCTGTCAGCCCAACTTCGGCGCCAGAAGCCCATATCCTGCGTTGCTGTTCCTCGCCATAGCGGGCTATGACTCGTCACAGCGCCTTTGCTATGAACTTCTGGCATCCGAATTTGAGCTAACGAACTGGCCGTACAGGCCACCGACTGGGCTATCATCGCGGTTTTTACCCGGAGTTCAGATGGCCAAGGCAAAGCGCATGTACGGCTGCACCGAGTGCGGCTCGACCTTTCCCAAATGGGCCGGCCAATGCAGCGAATGCGGGGCCTGGAACACCCTGACCGAAACCATGGTGGAAAGCGGCGGTGCGGCGGCGCCCACCGGTCGTACGGGTTGGGCCGGTCAGCAGGCGCAGATCAAGACCCTGGCCGAAGTCAGCGTCGAAGAAGTCCCGCGTTTTTCCACCGCATCCGGTGAACTGGACCGCGTGCTGGGCGGTGGCCTGGTGGACGGTTCGGTGGTGCTGATCGGCGGCGATCCGGGCATCGGCAAATCCACCATCCTGCTGCAAACCTTGTGCAGCCTCGCCACCCGCATGCCGGCGCTGTATGTCACAGGTGAAGAATCCCAACAGCAGGTCGCCATGCGCGCCCGACGCCTGGGCTTGCCCCAGGACCAGTTGCGGGTCATGACTGAAACCTGCATCGAAACCATCATCGCCACGGCGCGCCTGGAAAAGCCCAAGGTGATGGTGATCGACTCGATCCAGACCATTTTCACTGAACAGCTGCAATCGGCCCCGGGCGGCGTGTCCCAGGTGCGCGAAAGCGCGGCGCTGCTGGTGCGCTACGCCAAGCAGAGCGGCACGGCGATTTTCCTGGTGGGCCACGTCACCAAGGAAGGCGCACTGGCGGGGCCGCGCGTGTTGGAGCACATGGTCGATACCGTGTTGTATTTCGAAGGCGAATCCGATGGTCGGCTGCGTTTGCTGCGGGCGGTGAAGAACCGCTTTGGTGCCGTGAACGAACTGGGTGTGTTCGGCATGACCGACAGAGGCTTGAAAGAAGTCTCAAACCCTTCGGCGATCTTTCTGACGCGTGCCCAGGAAGAAGTCCCCGGCAGTGTGGTCATGGCGACGTGGGAAGGGACCCGGCCGATGTTGGTCGAGGTGCAAGCGCTGGTGGACGACAGCCATCTGGCGAATCCGCGTCGGGTCACCCTGGGCCTGGATCAGAATCGGCTCGCCATGTTGCTGGCGGTGCTGCATCGACACGGTGGGATTCCGACTCACGACCAGGACGTGTTCCTCAACGTCGTGGGCGGGGTCAAGGTGCTGGAAACCGCGTCCGACCTGGCGTTGATGGCGGCGGTCATGTCCAGCCTGCGCAACCGGCCGCTACCCCACGACCTGTTGGTGTTCGGCGAAGTGGGGTTGTCGGGCGAAGTGCGGCCGGTGCCCAGTGGGCAGGAGCGGCTCAAGGAAGCGGCCAAGCACGGTTTCAAACGTGCCATCGTGCCCAAGGGTAACGCGCCGAAGGAAGCACCGCCGGGGTTGCAGATCATTGCGGTGACGCGCCTGGAACAGGCGTTGGATGCGTTGTTCGAATAGCACTGGCAATTGCGCAAGGAAGGCATGTGGGAGCAAAGCTTGCTCGCGATGCAGACGACTCGATTTTGAAGGGCCGCATCGCCGCCATCGCGGGCAAGCCTTGCTCCCACAGAATCCGCTCGCCACAGGGGGCACCGCTGGATTCAAATCTGGATCAACGCCGCCAACTCCCGCTCCAACTCGTCATGGTCGCCCACATTCAGCTCTACCAGCCGGCGTAGGTGTGCGATGGAGTCCAGGTCAATGTGCTCACAGGCGAAGCCCAGGTGACCATGGTCATCATGGGCCAACCGAACTTCCATTTTGATCTCAGCATCAGGGCTCAAATGAATATCGGCCATGAAGGGGCGGTCGATATCGCCAAGCCAGGGTTCGGGTTTCTTGATCAGCAATCCCTTGAGGGACAGATCCAGCAACTCTACCGGCCAGATGAACGGACCCTGGCTCAGCTCGGTCCTGGCATGGAAGTCAACTCGTACGAAGCGGCGACGTTCGCTCATTACGCATTCCCTCTGGAGATTCATTGACTATAGACCCAACTGACGGGGCATCGTCACCGTTCGGCCGCTGACAAACGAACGTCGAGTATGGCCTTTGCCCGGGTTAGCGCTAAACTCCTGTGGCTATCTTTCTTGTCCACCCTGGCTGGAATATAAAAATGAAAAACAATAATAGCCTGCTGCGCCATCTACCCTGGCTACTGCTGGCCGTCGTAGGAGCGTGCGCCCTGGGCGTCGTGGCATTGCGTCGAGGCGAGGCGATCAACGCCTTATGGATCGTCGTCGCAGCCGTGGTCATCTACCTGGTCGCCTACCGCTACTACAGCCTCTTCATCGCCAACAACGTGATGCAACTCGATGCGCGCCGGGCCACCCCCGCCGTGCTCAACAACGATGGCCTGGACTATGTCCCGACCAACAAA
>NZ_JAUTYW010000011.1:0-241629 GCF_052112205.1 Pseudomonas sp. Lb2C2
CCCGTGTATCTGTCAAGCGGTTATTTTCAGAAGTTTTCAAAGTTTCGCTTCGGAAACATCAACAACTTCAACCACTTGCGCTTCCGATCTCTCGTTAGCGGGAGGCGAATTCTACAGCGTTACTCGCTGCTGTCAACACCTCTTTTTCACCGCTTTCGACCGAGAAGATCGAACCGCCGATAGAGCCAAACAACACCGCTCTACCTGCTCCTTCCGGGCTTCGATGACCTGAAGCCCAACACCCTCGAAACTTACTTAACTCATTGAACCTCAAGGAGTTTTCCGTTTCGACTGCGCCGGAAGTGGGGCGAATTATAGACTTCCAGAATCTGCCGTCAACCCTTAATTTGATTTTTCTATCTTGAGCCCGACACGACACTTAAATCTGCCCGGTATATAGACGGAATCGTCGCACATGCGCAATATACTGCTCAACGCAGCCTCCCCCGCCTTTATTCTGGACGACACTTCGTAATGACACCCCCTCCACATCGCAGCCTGGCCTCCACCTTGTACCCGGTTGCCCTGCTATTAATAGCCATGGCTTCCATTCAGGCGGGGGCCTCCCTCGCCAAAAGCATGTTCCCGGTAGTGGGCGCCCAAGGCACTACGACGCTGCGACTCATTTTTGCCAGCCTTATTATGCTGTTGATGCTACGCCCCTGGCGCGCCAAACTCACCGCCCAATCCCTGCGCACCGTGATCGTTTACGGGATGGCATTGGGCGGCATGAACTTTCTCTTCTATATGTCGGTTCGTACCGTTCCACTGGGTATTGCCGTGGCGCTGGAGTTTACCGGACCTCTGGCAGTCGCCATTTACGCCTCGCGCCGGGCAATCGACTTTCTCTGGATTGCCCTGGCAGTGGTTGGCCTGCTGCTGCTCATACCGACCGGCGCGACCAGTTCCGGTATCGATCTGGTTGGAGCCGGCTACGCACTGGGCGCAGGGGTTTGCTGGGCGTTGTATATCCTGTTTGGCCAGAAAGCCGGTGCAGACAATGGCGTACAAACCGCCGCATTGGGGGTAATGATCGCTGCCCTGTTCGTTGCACCGATTGGCATCGTCCACGCGGGCGCCGCACTGCTCACACCGAGCCTGATCCCAATCGCCATCGGCGTCGCCGTCCTGTCTACGGCCCTGCCCTACACCCTGGAAATGATCTCCCTGACACGAATGCCAGCCCGCACTTTCGGCACCCTGATGAGCATCGAACCGGCAGTCGCGGCCCTTTCGGGGCTTGTCTTTCTCCAGGAGTACTTGTCCCTGGCCCAATGGTTAGCCATCACCTGCATCATCCTCGCGTCGGTCGGCGCAACGCTGACCATGGCCAACACCGCGAAGCCTGCCGTCGCGGCAGATTGAAGCAGGATTTAACGAAGGTCTGGTATTTGCCGCGCATTTAGGCCATGTTTAGGCCAGTAACCTAATGTCAGACATGGATTTTTTCATACAGGACGTCATGAACGCTTCAAGCAAGAGCGAACACGATCGTACGTGGACACAAGATCCACGACGATCATAAGGACGGGAATGAAACGAATTTTGATACTGATCGCCGTACTTGCAGTAGCGGGCTGTGCGGCAACATCGAAAACTGAAGTCAAGCGCGGTAAAAAAGGCCTGCACATCAATTGCTCCGGCCTGTCTTCATCCTGGGATCAATGCGCCGCCAGTGCCGCCAACTCATGCGCGCCCAAGGGTTACAAGGTCATTGCCAAGTCCGGCGACGCCGTCGAAGAACCCGGGGATTATCCCTTCGGGCTCAATCCCGCCGGCTATACCAGCCGCAGCATGATCGTCATCTGTAAATAGGCCACGTCAGTCGAGCCCTTGTTCGGCCATTCGACGACGGATTTCCTCATGACTGGACTTGAGGACGTCACGCTGGACCTGCGGCGTGACCAGCATCCGCGCAACAACCAACGCTCCCACGCATTGAGACAGGATGGCCCAGGCCAGGCTGTCACTTCCCAATATCCGCGCCCAACTCTCGTGCAAACGACAAATCCATGTTTGCGCCGCCTCCCTCACCTGAACATCCGATCGCGCGATCTCGGCGCCCAGCACCGGCAACGCACACCCTGCTTCGGGCTGCTCGACGTGGCCCATGCTCAAGTACTGCTTGAGGCAGCGCTCCAGCTTCATTGAGTCCATGGCCCCATCGCCACTCAGGCGATCCAGGCTGTGGGCCAACTCCCGCTCAACAATGGCCTTGAAAAGCTCATCCTTGGAGGAAAAGTGGCTATAGAACGCACCGCCGCTCAACCCGATCGCTTTCATCAGGCCGTCGACACCGACCGTGGAAAAACCCGATTTCTTGGCAGAGACGGCACTGCTGGCGAGGAGTTTCTCGCGGGTTTCCATTTTGTGATTGGCTGAATATCGCATGGTCCTGCCCCTGATCGCTCACCTTGACGCTTGCCGGATCTTAGCATAACGTCCGTTTAGTTAACGATCGTTTACCAATGAGGCTGACCATGAATAACAAGAAGGTCGTACTGGTTGTTGGCGCGGGCGATTCCACCGGCGGAGCAATTGCCAAACGCTTTGCGCAGGAAGGTTTTGTTGCCTGCGTTACCCGCCGCAGCGCCGACAAACTCGAGCCTCTGGTGGCTGGAATCCGCGCCCAAGGCGGCGAAGCCCACGGGTTTGCCTGCGATGCACGCAAAGAAGACGACGTCATCGCACTCATCGAGCAAATCGAGAACCAGATCGGCCCAATCGAAGCCTTTGTGTTCAACATCGGCGCCAACGTCCCCTGCAGCATCCTCGAAGAAACCGCACGCAAGTATTTCAAGATCTGGGAAATGGCCTGCTTCTCAGGTTTTCTCAATGCGCGGGAAGTGGCCAAGCGCATGGTCAAGCGCCAGCGCGGGACGATCCTGTTTACCGGGGCAACGGCGGGATTGCGCGGTGCTTCGGGGTTCGCCGCATTCGCAGGCGCCAAACATGGCATCCGCGCACTGGCCCAGAGCATGGCCCGCGAACTGGGACCAATGAATATTCATGTGGCCCATGTAGTGGTGGACGGTGCCATCGACACCGACTTCATCCGCGATAATTTCCCAGAGAAATATGCCACCAAGGATCAGGACGGCATCCTGAACCCTGAACACATCGCCGACAATTATTGGTATCTGCACAGCCAACCCCGAGACGCCTGGACCTTCGAGCTGGACCTGCGGCCCTGGAGCGAGCGCTGGTAAACCCTCCCCTCACAACAACAAGAGAGCATATCCCATGAGCAAATCGGTGGAGTTTTACTTCGATTTCGGCAGCCCGACCACGTACCTGGCCTACACCCAGTTGCCGACGCTGTGCGCGCAGACCAACAGCCAGTTGATCTATCGCCCTATGTTATTGGGCGGCGTCTTCAAGGCAACCGGCAATGCATCACCGGCGACAGTGCCGGCCAAGAACCCTTACCTGTTCAAGGATCTGAATCGCTTCGCCAAGCGCTACGGCGTTGCGTTCCAGTTCAATCCACACTTCCCCATCAATACACTGCAACTGATGCGCGCGGTGACCGGCATGCAACTGCGCCATCCCGAACGCTTCGAGGCCTTCGTCGATTGCCTGTTCCGCGCCTTTTGGGTGGATGGCCGCAACCTCAATGACCCGACGACTGTCGCAGCAGTCCTGAATGAGGGCGGTTTCGACGCCGACTACGTACTGACCCTGACGAACGACGAGCAGGTCAAGCAAGCACTCAAGACCGCCACCGAAGAGGCCATCGCACGGGGCGTGTTCGGCGCCCCGAGCATGTTTGTCGGCAACGAGTTGTTCTTCGGCCAGGATCGGTTGGACTTCGTCCGTGAAGCCCTCGCCTGATCCTCTACTTCAAATTGCCATCGTTCGCGTGTTGAGCCATTGCAATGCGTCACCATCCAACAACGGGCTCAAGCGACGCTGAACCTCGGCGTGGTAGGCGTTGAACCAATCTTTTTCGTCCTGGGTCAGCAGCGAAGGTTCCAGGCAGCGGGTGTCGATCGGGCACAGGGTCAGGGTTTCGAACTCAAGGAACTCGCCGAACTCGCTGCTTCCGGCTTCACGATTCAACACCAGGTTCTCGATGCGCACACCCCAGCGACCGGGACGATAAGTGCCCGGTTCGATGGAGGTGATCATGCCAGCCTGCATCGCCGTTTGCGGCGCGGTAGCAGCTTGATAGGCAATCACCTGCGGGCCTTCGTGGACATTGAGGAAATAGCCGACGCCATGGCCGGTGCCGTGGCCGTAATCCACCTGCTCCGCCCAGATCGGTGCACGAGCGATAGCATCCAGCAACGGCGAAAGAATGCCCCGCGGGAATTTGGCCCGGGACAGGGCAATCACGCCCTTGAGTACGCGCGTGCAATCACGTTTCTGCTCAGCGGTGGGTGTGCCGACCGGCACCATGCGAGTGATGTCGGTGGTGCCCCCCAAGTACTGGCCGCCGGAATCGATCAGCAACAGGCCATCACCTTCGATGACCGCATGGGCTTCTTCCGTGGCGTGGTAATGAGGCATCGCGCCGTTGGCGTTAAAGGCGGCGATGGTGTTGAAACTCAGGGAGACGAAGTCCGGCCGGCGCGTGCGGGCGGCGGTCAGGTGCTCGTCGATGGTCAACTCGGTGATGCGCTCGCGACCCCAGGCCCCTTCCAGCCAGGCGAAGAACTCACAGAGCGCCGCGCCGTCCTGCTCCATGGCCCGGCGGATGTGCTCGGCGTCGGCCAGGCTTTTGCGGGACTTGGCCAGCGTCGTTGGATTCAGACCTTCGACCAGCTTCACGCCGCTGCCCAGGTTATCCAGCAAGCCGACCGTCACCCGCGCCGGATCGATCTGCAAACTCGCGCCGTCCGGCACTTCACGCAACGCGGCGGCGGCTTCGCTGTAATCGCGCAGGGTCACGCCGTCCTGTTCAAGAACGGCACGCAGCGCTGCGTCAACCTTGTCCAGGGCCACGAACAGCGTTGCCTGTTGCTGGCTGATCAAGGCGAAGGAGACGAACACGGGGTTGAACGACACATCCGCGCCGCGCAGGTTGAACAACCAGGCGATGTCATCCAGCGTGGCGATGAAATGCCAGTCGGCACCACGCTCTTGGAGGGATTCGCGCAACTTGGCGAGTTTCTCGACCCGGCTGACGGTCGCCTGGGGAGGCAAATGGGCATAGACCGGCTGATCCGGCAAGCTAGGGCGATCGCTCCAGGCCTCCTGGAGCAGATCAATGTCGGTACGCAACCGCGCGCCGCGTTCCGCAAGCTTGCCACCCAGGGTGCGGGCCGATGCCACGGCCATGACCGCACCGTCGACCGCAACCACCCCACCCTCAGGCGTTTGTTCCGCCAGCCAGTCCAAGGGCCCAGGCTGGCCGGGAATGAGCTTGACCAGCTCGATACCACTGCCCTCCAGCTCCTTGGTGGCCTGCTCCCAATAACGGCTATCGGCCCAGACGCCAGCGAAACTGCCGGTCACGATCAAGGTACCCACCGAGCCATGAAACCCCGACAGCCATTGCCGCCCCTGCCAATAGCCCGGCAAATATTCGGACAGATGCGGGTCGGCCGATGGCACCAGCAGCGCATGAATGCCCTCTCGGCTCATCAGTTGGCGGATTTTGGCCAGGCGCTGGGGAACCAGTCCATGGGGCAAAGGCTCGGTGCTCATTGTTTCTCCTGCTCATTGATATTGTTGTTCGATGCCGAAGACGGCTTATGGGGTCGTGGCCCAGAACGCCGGCGCAGTCGCGCACGCCGCCTGGATCAACCGCACCGCCTCGTCGATATCCTGTTCAGTGGTAAAGCGGCCCAGGCTCAAGCGAATGGTCCGCCCGGCCGCACGCGCATCGTGCCCCAGGGCCAGCAGCACGTGGGACGGGGTGTTGTGCGCCGAATTGCAGGCCGAGGTCGCGGAAAATGCAATCGATGCGCCTAATGCTACCGGGTTGAACTCACCTTCGTTGAAGGTCAGGCTCAGCGTATGGGGAATCCGGCGGCTCGCACTGCCGTTTATACACACGCCGGGCAAGGCCAGCAGCGGCTCAAGCAAACGATTGCGCAACCGGGCGATTTTAGCGAGTTCTTCGTCGAATGCCTCGGCCGCAAGTTCGAATGCGGCGCCCATGGCTGCGATCTGGTGGGTCGCCAGGGTCCCGGAGCGCAAACCGCCTTCATGCCCACCGCCGTGAATCTGCGCCGACAGCCGTGGCCGAGCACGGTCGCCGACGTAGAGCGCACCGATACCCTTGGGGCCGTAGATCTTATGCGCGGAAAAAGACATCAGGTCCACCGGCCAACGAGACAGGTCGATCTGCACCTTGCCGGCGCCCTGGGCTGCGTCCACATGAAACAGCGCATGATGCTCGCGAACGATCTCGCCGATGGCGATGACGTCGTTGACGGTGCCCAACTCATTATTCACCAGCATCAGCGACACCAGGAACGTGTCTTCACGCAACGCCTCGCGAACCGCTTGCGGACTGATCAGGCCCTCGGCGTCCGGCGCCAGCCAGGTCACCGCAACGCCGCTCTCTTCAAGCTGGCGCGCCGTATCGAGAATCGCCTTGTGTTCGATCAGACTGGTGATGACATGGCCGACGGAACCACCGCGCGCCTGGGCCACCCCTTTGAGGGCCAGGTTATTGGATTCGGTGGCGCCGGACGTCCAGACGATCTGTTCGGGCTGAGCCCCGACCAATTGCGCCACCTGCTGGCGGGCGCGCTCCACCGAGCACCGGGCCTCCTGGCCGAAGGCATGGGAACTGGAAGCCGGGTTGCCAAAGTTGCCGTCAAAGCCCAGACACTCGACCATGACCCGGATGACCCGCTCATCCACCGGGGTGGTGGCGGCGTAGTCGAAATACAAAGGACGTTTATTCATAGGAAACTCGCAGAGCCTGCTCCGGGATCAGGCGCCCTCGTTGGGTTCGAGACTAGCAATACCTGATCAAAGACCTTAAAGAAGTCGGACTTCGTTTAAAAGTGCGTAGGAACGCTCCTGAACAGCGAGCTTAGCAGGCATCGCGTCGAAGCTCAGCCCTCAACTGATGCTTTCGAGCAACAACGGATACAGCGAAGCGACCAACAGCAGTGCCATACCCCAGTTGAACAGGCGCAACCAGCGACGATCACGCAACAGGTTGCGCAGCAGGCTGCCGCACACCACCCACAGGCTCACGCTTGGCAGGTTGATCAGGGCAAACACCGCCGCAATTACCAACACGTTGAAGAAATAACCCTGGAGTGGCGTGTACGTACTGATGGCACCGATGGCCATGATCCAGGCCTTGGGATTGACCCATTGGAACGCCGCGGCGCCCCAGTAGCTGATCGGCGTATTGTCCCCCGGCTGGCTTTCCGAAACCGGGCCGGAGTGGGCTATTTTCCACGCCAGATACAACAGGTACGCCGCGCCGATGTAGCGCAGTGCGGTATAGAGCAGTGGATAAGTCTGGAACACCGCGCCGAGGCCAAGGCCCACCGCCAGCACCAGGGAAAAGAAGCCGCAGGTAATACCCAGCATGTGAGGAATGGTGCGGTTGAAACCGAAGTTGACACCCGAGGCCAACAACATGGTGTTGTTAGGGCCAGGCGTGATCGAGGTCACCAGGGCAAACAGGGCGAAGCCCAGCAGCAGGTCAAGCGAAAGGGTCATGTCAGGTCAGTCCATCAGGGCAGGTCAATCAAGCCATGACCCTACCCCACGCCTTGGCGCAAACCCACGGACAGTTGGGCAAAACTTTAAGCGGTACAGTCCCTCAGCTTGACCGGCCTGGCTGCTGCACGACTCGTTCAGCACTCATTTGGCCCTGATCGTCGAAACCCACGTTTTTCTGCGACGAGCCGAGCAGCTCGGCTTTTTTCGCGTGGTACTCATCGAACGAAAGGCCACGGCGATTCAAGGCTTCAAGGGCCAGTTCGCGGGTCTCGTCGGCGGTGTAGGGGCGCAGCTCCGGGGAAGAACTGGCGCAACCGCCCAGGAGGGTGGCGGTCAACAGCAGCAAAACAGCAAAGGTACGGTTCATGGCAAGTATCCGGTGTTCTGGAGTGGGGCGATGAACAAAGGCTACCCGCCAGCCCTGTGCGGCAGAAATCAACCCTCTCGATAGTGGCTATTGCCTTTGCGGATCAGCCGCTGCATTCAGCCGACCAACTGGCAATGCAGCGCGTTGTCCAGGCTGCGCTCGATGTTGCGCAGCACTTGGAAGGAGCCGAACGTCACGGCTTTGGCTCGATGCGCCTGAATCAGCCGCCAGAAATCCTGCTCGCCACTTTCGAAGCCTTGAAGCGCCGCCTCGCCTGCCTCGCGGGTTTGCCACTGCAAATAGTTGAGCACCCGCCGACCATCCTCGCTGGCCTGGATACTGGCACTCAGGAACCCCTGGTGGTCCCGAGCCAGGCGCTCGGTCTGTTCCGACAAGGCGGTTACCAGCGCCTGCTGCCATTGCGGTTCGATATCGAATTCCATCAACTGGGTGAAACTGCGATTGTTCCTTGGTGATTGCATGAACGGTCCCCTCTGCACGTAAGGCGGATCTTGCGATCCGAACGCGTGCAGGGTAAAACCTCAAGTTAACTTGAGGTCAAGCAGTGAATTGAAGCGATGACACAGATCGATGTCCACAAGGAACTCACCGTCGGCCAAGTGGCCACCCGCAGCGGCGTGGCAGTCACGGCCCTGCACTTCTATGAATCCAAGGGGCTGATCAAAAGCACGCGCAACCAGGGCAACCAACGTCGCTACTCACGGGCAGTATTGCGCCGCGTGGCGCTGATCAAGGTTGCCCAGCGCCTGGGCATTCCCTTGGCGGAAATCGGCGAGGCGTTGAAAAACCTGCCGGACAACCGTGCCCCAACGGCCGCCGACTGGCAGACCTTGTCGGCGCAGTGGAGCCGGGACCTGGACGAGCGCATCAACCAATTGGTGACGCTGCGCGATCGACTCAACGGCTGTATCGGCTGCGGATGCCTGTCGATGGAAGCTTGCCCGCTGCGCAATCAGAGCGATGTGCTGGGCAAACACGGGCCAGGGGCTCACCTGTTGGAGCAGCCGTGAAGCGTTCGTCGGGACATGAGCCCGCCCACGGCGGCTGACCTATAGTGGATGGGCGCAAAACCGACGAAGACTCTCTTCGCCTCCCATAACAACAAGGAGAACCGTCATGGGCGTCAAAGCCATTCCCGAAGGTTTCCATAACATCACGCCCTACCTGGGCATTCAAAAAGCTGCCGAAGCCATCGACTTCTACAAAAAAGCCTTCAATGCCACCGAGGTCATGCGCCTGGCCATGCCCGACGGCGGCATCGGGCATGCCGAACTGCGGATCAACGGTTTTCCGATCATGCTCGGCACGCCTTGCGACCAAGGCCCACTGAGCAACCCGGACAAATCGCCTTCGGTCGGCCTGCATTTATATGTCGAGGACGTAGATAGCGCCTTTTCCCAGGCCATTGCTGCCGGTGGCACAGTGATTTCCGAGGTCAAGGACCAGTTTTACGGTGATCGTACCGGCACCTTGAAAGATCCCTATGGGCATCTGTGGTTCCTGGCGACGCACAAGGAAGATCTGAACCAGGAACAGATCGAGCAACGGGCCAGGGAGATGTTCCAACAGCAAGGCTGAATTGCCCAGAGGCTACCTGCCCTTGTGGCGAGGGAGCCTCGCTCCCTCGCCACAAAAGACACCGAAACTAAACGCGAAACATTTTCTTTCATCTTCCCCTTCAGGATTGCGATCGCTCGTTCGTCTTAATTAGATGCAGTAGGCCGCGTCGGCAAAAGCCACGGTCTGCTTTTTTGCGGTTCACGGTATTGCGAAGCCCGTAATACCGAACCTTTCATCGAATCAAGACGTTCAATCATGTCGAAGAAGTCCCGCTCCAAACTCTGGTTCCTGGTCCATAGCTGGCTGGCATTGCCCATCTGGTTTTTCGTGCTCATCGTTTGCGTCACTGGCACCCTCGCGGTGGTCAGCCAGGAGATTGTCTGGCTGGTCAACCCGGAAATGCGCGCCAGCAAGCCTTCGGACGATGCCCAACTGCTCAGCTATGACCAGGTGATCGCCACGATCAAGCAGGCCCAACCGCAAACCCAGGTGCAAAGCATTGTCCGCCCGGACGAGTCGCATTTTGCGCTGGAGGTCAACGTGACCTACCCCGACGGACGCCCCGACAAGGTCTACGTCAACCCCTACAGCGGCGTCATCCAAGGCTCGGCGCCGACGTTCAACTTCAGGGGGTTTACCCGTGCCCTGCATGGCTGGTGGCTGGTGCCGTTCACCAACGGCTACAGCTGGGGCTGGTACCTGGTGTCCTTGTTGGGGCTGCCGTTGCTGGCCTCGTTGGTGACCGGACTGGTGGTCTACAAGCGTTTCTGGAAAGGCTTTTTCCGCCCGACACTGCGGATCCGCCACGGCGCACGAATTTTCTGGGGGGATTTCCACCGACTCAGTGGTATCTGGTCGATCTGGTTCATCGCCGTGATTTCCGTTACCGGCCTCTGGTTCCTGATCGAAGCCCTGCTATCGGACAACCAGATATCCATTTCCAGCGAACCGGTCATCCCGGTGGTGGCCCGTGAAAACGTTCCGTTGTCAGTCGACGGCCTGGCACCGCCACAGTTGAACCTGGACCGGGCCATTGAAATCGCCCAGCAACGCATCCCGGGATTGGAAGCGAGCTTCATCAGCCTGCCCGGCAATGCCTACAGCCATCTGGAGGTCGGCGGCCGTGGTTGGTATCCGCTGATGTTCCAGACCGCCACCATCAATCCCTACAACGGTGACGTGGCCGCCTCGCGGCTGCTGTCCGACCGCACGACGCTGGAGTTCGTCACCGAATCCATGCGTCCCTTGCACACCGGCGACTTCGGCGGCCTCTGGATCAAGCTCATCTGGTTTTTCTTCGGTCTGGTCCTGAGCATGATGGTCCTCAGCGGGCTGCTGATCTGGACCAAACGCACGGCCCTGGCCACCGCCAATGCCTTCAAGCGTAGCCAGAAACCCAGCCGTGAAGCCCGAATCGCACCGACATTGCAGCCGTCCATCCACCGTGAATCGTCGGAGGGCAGCCTGTGAATCCGTCCAATACTGCCTCATCACCGTCACGCCTGAGTCTGTTCTGGCATAAATGGCGCTTCCACCTCAACGTGCTGTTGCTGCTGATTCCCCTGGGGTTCATGCCCAAATATTTCTCCGAAGCCGCACTGTTCCGCGGTGATGCCGGGCTTGGCGAGCGGGAAGTCGGCGAAGTCCAGGTCGGCCCCTGGAACCTGCGCCTGGCGGAGTTTCGCAACGAAGCCCCACGCGTCCAAGGGCCTGCCGGCCCCATGAAACATTTCAACGCGGCTCTGTGCGAACGCTGTATCGGCCAGGTCAAGGCTACCTACCTGCGCATCGGCAAACCCCGCAGCCTACGGGCTGCGGGAGTAATTTTCTTCGGCTCGCCCTATCGCATGGGCGCCTTGTTGCCGGTCCCGCCAAAGACCCAGCCCGATGCCGAACTGTGGATAACCCTCGAGGGTTGGGACGGTTCGATGCACCAGGCCTCCATTCCCCTGAGCCAGGCCTCCCCGGCCACCGTCGCCTGGCTGAAGAACCAAGGATCCAAACCATGACCCTGCGCACCTTATCCAACGGCCTGGCGTTGCTGTTCTGCGTCGGTGCAAGCACCAGCGCCCTGGCTCACAACCCGATGTGCGAATGCAAGGCCATCGACGCCGAGCAGATCCAATGCACCGGCGGTTTTTCCGACGGCAGCGGCGCGCCCGGGGTGACCCTGGACGTAATCGGCTATGACGAGACCATCCTCGTCCCGGGCAAGCTCGGTGCCGACTCGAAGCTGACCTTCAAGAAGCCGGACGCTGAGTTCTACGTGCTCTTCGACGCCGGCCCCGGCCACGTGGTGGAAATCGACCAAGCCGACATCGAGGCCCCATGACCAACGCCACGACTCAAGTCATCCGCCCCGCTGGCGCGGGCCATGAAACCCTGTATGTGTTGCTGCTGTGCCTGGTCATCGTGCTGGTCGCCGGGTCTGTGGTGGCCTGGCATGGCAAAGCCGAAGACACCACGCACCTGGCCTCGAACCAACTCGACGCCCGCCGCGACCTCAGCGCCGCTGAGCAGGGCATCTACGCCGACCTGCGGGTGACCCTGGATGAAATCCGCTTGCTGCGCGAAGACCAACCCACCCTGCCCGGCCCGCAAACCCTGGCCGAAGAAGGCTTCGCGCCGTTCGCCCAGGACGCCAGCGCTGTCAGCCGGGGCGGCCACGCCTGGCAACAGCTGCAGGACCAGGCCTACTTCGGCGCCAGTGCCAATTCTTCCGTCGCAGGTTCGTTTCTGATGCGCATCGGCGAAGCGTCCGACGCCGCGCCGGACATCTGGCTCAACCGCAGCAATGGTCTCGCGACACCTACCGCGCTGGACGACGCCGCTTTGTCCGCCGCCGGCTGGCAACAGATCGTCGCGCAATTCGATGCCGGCGTAACCCGCCAGCACCGGCACTGACCCCACGCCTTCATTCGAGAGAAGACCGTTTGCCCATGCCTATTGCATCCCAACGCCGCCCCTTGCTGCGCCTGCTGCTGATCGGCCTGCTGGCCTGCCTGTTCACCTCGCAGGCGTACGCCGAAACAGCCAAGCGCCTGCGCATCGGCATCACCCTGCACCCTTATTACAGCTATGTGGCGAACATCGTCGGCGACAAGGCCGAGGTGGTGCCGCTGATCCCGGCCGGTTTCAACCCCCACGCCTATGAACCACGGGCCGAAGACATCAAGCGCATCGGCGGCCTCGACGTGATCGTGCTCAACGGCGTGGGCCACGACGACTTCGCCGACCGCATGATCGCCGCCAGCGAAACCCCGAACGTGAAGGTGATCGAGGCCAATGAAAACGTGCCCCTGCTGGCTGCCACCGGCACAGCGGCCCGTGGCGCGGGCAAGGTCGTGAACCCGCACACTTTCCTGTCCATCAGCGCCTCCATTGCCCAGGTCAATAACATCGCCCGGGAATTGGGCAAGCTCGACCCGGACAATGCCAAGGCCTACACCCAGAACGCCCGCGCCTACGGCAAGCGCCTGCGGCAGATGCGCGCCGCCGCCCTGGCGAAGCTGACCCAGGCCCCCAATGCCGAGTTGCGGGTCGCCACGGTGCATGCCGCCTACGACTACCTGCTGCGCGAATTCGGCCTGGAAGTGACCGCCGTGGTCGAGCCGGCCCACGGCATCGAACCGAGCCCCAGCCAGTTGAAGAAAACCATCGACCAACTGCGCGAGCTGGACGTGAAGGTGATCTTCTCGGAGATGGATTTCCCGTCCACCTACGTCGACACCATCCAGCGTGAGTCAGGCGTGAAGCTGTACCCGCTCTCACACATTTCCTACGGCGACTACAGCCCCGAGAAGTACGAAAAGGAAATGGCCGGCAACCTCGACACCGTGGTCCGGGCCATCCAGGAGTCTGGCGCATGACCGTCCAGGAAACCCTTACCCTGCAGCACGTTGGCCCCTTGATTGAGTTCGCCGACGTCAGCCTGAACCTGGGCCGCACCACCATTCTCGACAGCGTGGCATTCCAGGTGGAGCCCGGCAGCATCCATGCCTTGGTGGGCCCCAATGGTGGCGGCAAGAGTTCGCTGATCAAGACGTTGCTCGGGCAGATGCCGCACCAGGGACGCTTGAGCCTGCAATGGCCAGGCGAGCCCGGTGTGATCGGCTACGTGCCCCAGGCGCTGGAGTTCGACCGGGGCCTGCCCATGACGGTGGACGATTTCATGGCGGCGATGTGTCAGCGGCGACCGGCCTTTCTCGGCTTGAGCAAGCACTACGCTGGCGCCATTGGCCAGGCCCTGGAACGGGTCGGCATGCAGGACAAGCGCAAGCGACGCATGGGCGCACTGTCCGGTGGCGAGCGCCAACGGGTGTTGCTGGCCCAGGGGTTGATTCCCGCGCCGCAATTGCTGGTGCTGGATGAACCGATGTCGGCCCTGGACGAGGCCGGTATCCAGGTGTTCGAGCAGTTGCTGCAGGACTGGCGCCAGGCCGGGATCACCGTGCTGTGGATCGAACATGACCTGGAAGCCGTCGGGCGCCTGGCCGACCGTGTCACCGGCCTGAACCGCCGGGTGCTGTTCGACGGCCCGCCTCGCCAAACCCTGACTCCAGAACGCCTGCTGACGCTGTTTTCCACCCATCCACGCACCAACGGGAGCGCTGCCTGATGAGTTACGAAGCCTTTCGTCTGATGGTCCAGGGCTGGGCTTCGGCCGGTTACCTGCCCGAAGCGCTGGCCTATGGGTTCGTGGTCAATGCGTTGCTGGCCGGGTTGTTGATCGGCCCGGTGCTGGGCGGTCTCGGCACGCTGGTGGTGGTCAAGCGTTTCGCGTTTTTCTCCGAGGCGGTGGGTCATGCGGCTCTGACCGGCGTGGCCATCGGCATCCTGCTCGGCGAACCCTACACCGGGCCATACGGCAGCCTGTTTGGCTACTGCCTGTTGTTCGGCATCCTGCTCAATTACCTGCGCAACCGCACCGGCCTGGCGCCCGACACGCTGATCGGCGTCTTCCTGTCGGTGTCCCTGGCCCTGGGCGCCAGCCTGCTGTTGATCCTGGCGGGCAAGATCAACGTGCACATCCTGGAGAACGTACTGTTTGGTTCGGTGCTGACGGTCAATGGCAATGACCTGCTGGTGCTGGCGGTGGTCGGCTCGCTGGTGATGGCCCTGGCCTTGCCGCTGTACAACCGCATCATGCTCGCCAGCTTCAACCCGCAACTGGCGGCGGTGCGCGGGGTAGCGGTCAAGACGCTGGACTACTTGTTCGTGGTGCTGGTGACGCTGATCACGGTGGCGGCGGTGAAAGTCATCGGCGCCATTCTGGTGGGTGCGTTGCTGGTGATCCCGGCTGCGGCGGCGCGCCTGCTCAGCCAATCATTGAAAGGCTTTTTCTGGTGTTCAGTGCTGATCGCCACCGTCAGCACCTTGTGCGGGATTCTCGCGCCCATTGTGTTCGACCTGCCGATCCCGTCCGGCGCTGCGATCATCCTGGTGGCGGGCATCGCCTTCGCCCTGAGCGCCATCGCCCGCGGTGTCGTCCCCAGCCTCAAAGGGAATCTTGGATAAATGGTTTTTTCATTGCGACAACTGACCCTGGCCGTGGCGTTATGCGGCGTGGCCGTCACCTCATCATTTGCCAGCGAAAAGGTCCGTCTGCTGGCATCGCTGCCGGTCACCTACGGATTGGGCGAGGCCTTGCTCAAGGGCACCGACGTCAGCCTGGAACGGGCCGCGCCCGCCAATCTGCCCGGCACCCGGCAGAGCGCCTACTTCACTGGCCGTGGCGCGCCGGCCTTGAGCAAACTGGCCAGCGATGCTGACGGAGTGATCGGGCTGCGCTCGCTATGGCCGGACGATCCGCTGTACCCCATGGCGCGACGCAGCAATATCCGCATCGTCGAAGTCGATGCCGCGCGCCCGGTGGACGGTGCCCTGCCCGGTATCGCCGTGCAGCCGGGCATGGCCGACGGCCTGGCGAGCCAGCCGTGGATGGCCAGCCATAACCTGGGACGCATGGCCGACGTGATCGCCGCCGACCTGGTGCGCCTGGCCTCGGCGGACAAACCGAAGATCGATGCCAACCTGGCGGCCCTCAAGCAGCGCTTGCTCAAACTCAGCGCCGACAGCGAAAAACGCCTCGCCAGTGCCGATAACCTGAGCGTGATCAGCCTGAGCGAGCATTTCGGCTACCTGATCAGCGGGCTCAACCTGGACGTAATCAGCACCGATACCCGGCCCGACGCCGAATGGACAGCCGAAACCCTCAAGCAGTTGAGCGCGACGTTGAAAGACAATGATGTGGTGCTGGTACTGCATCATCGCCAGCCTTCGGATGCGCTGAAGGCAGCCATCACAGAGGGAGGTAGCCAATTGCTGGTGTTGAGCACCGATGGCGCCGATCCGGTGGCAGAGCTGGAAAGCAATGTGGGGCTGGTCGTCACAGCGCTGACAGGAGGCTGACGGCCATCCCTTGTGGGGGCGAGCTTGCTCGCGATGAGGCCGGCACATCCAACATTGATGTCGGCTGACACACCGCTTTCGCGAGCAAGCCCGCTCCCACAGGGTTCAACTCAGTTCAGGATATCCCCTGGCACCCGCACAACCCCTTCCATCAACACCCGCGCGCTACGGCTCATGATGGCTTTTTTCACGGTCCACTCGCCGTTGACCTGGCTGGCCTCGGCGCCGACGCGCAGGGTGCCGGAGGGGTGGCCGAAACGCACGGCGTTGCGCTCGATGCCGCCGGCCGCGAGATTGACCACGGTGCCGGAAATCGCCGCGGCGGTGCCGATGGCTACCGCTGCAGTGCCCATCATGGCGTGGTGCAGCTTGCCCATGGACAGCGCCCGCACCAACAGGTCAACGTCCCCGGCCGCCACGGCTTTTCCGCTGGATGAAACGTAGTCCGCCGGCGGCGCGACGAACGCCACTTTCGGGGTGTGCTGGCGCTGGGCGGCTTCGTCCAGGTGTTTGATCAAGCCCATGCGCAAGGCGCCGTGGGCGCGGATGGTTTCGAACATGGCCAACGCCTTGGGATCGCCGTTGATGGCGCCCTGCAGTTCGGTGCCGGTGTAACCGACGTCCCGGGCATTGATGAAAATCGTCGGGATCCCAGCGTTGATCAGCGTCGCTTTGAAGGTACCCACACCGGGCACTTCCAAGTCGTCCACCAGATTGCCGGTGGGAAACATCGAACCTCCACCGCCCTCTTCCTCGGCCGCCGGGTCCATGAATTCCAATTGCACTTCGGCCGCCGGAAAGGTTACGCCGTCGAGTTCGAAGTCCCCGGTTTCCTGCACCGCGCCGTCGGTGATCGGCACATGGGCGATGATGGTCTTGCCGATGTTGGCCTGCCAGATCCGCACCACGGCCACGCCGTTTTGCGGGATACGGCCAGGCACCACCAAGCCACTGCTGATAGCGAATGAACCGACCGCCGCCGACAGGTTGCCGCAGTTGCCACTCCAGTCCACGAACGGCTTGTCGATGGACACCTGGCCGAACAGGTAATCGACATCGTGATCGGCCCGGGTGCTCTTGGACAGGATCACTGTCTTGCTGGTGCTGGACGTCGCGCCGCCCATGCCGTCGATCTGCTTCTCGTATGGGTCGGGGCTGCCGATCACCCGCA
Organism: Pseudomonas sp. Lb2C2; assembly: GCF_052112205.1. Lineage (NCBI taxonomy): Bacteria > Pseudomonadati > Pseudomonadota > Gammaproteobacteria > Pseudomonadales > Pseudomonadaceae > Pseudomonas > Pseudomonas sp. Lb2C2. The sequence goes on from NZ_JAUTYW010000011.1 coordinate 17,172, forward strand.
GCAGCAAGGCATCCCGAGTCGGGCCAGGGACACGGGCCGCTTCGGGCAGGTCTTGCAGGCTGAAGAACACGCCTTTGCTGGTGCCGCCACGCATATAGGTAGCGGGAATTTTGATTTGCGGTGCGTGAGCCATGATGCTCCTCAAGCGGACACGCCGGGTGTCCGCAGCTGTGATTTAGACGGCAACCGCCGATTCAAGGAAGTCCTGGGCAAAGCGTTGCAGCACGCCCCCGGCTTCATAGATCGACACTTCTTCAGCGGTATCGAGGCGGCAGGTCACTGGCACTTCGACGCGCTCGCCGTTCTTGCGAGTGATGACCAGAATCAGCGTCGCCCGCGGGGTGCGCTCGCCGATCACGTCATAGATTTCGCTGCCGTCGATGCCCAGGGTCTTGCGATCGGTGCCGGGCTTGAACTCCAGCGGCAACACGCCCATGCCCACCAGGTTGGTGCGGTGGATACGCTCGAAACCCTCGGCGGCGATCGCCTCGACACCGGCCAGGCGCACGCCCTTGGCCGCCCAGTCCCGCGACGATCCCTGGCCGTAGTCGGCGCCGGCAATGATGATCAGCGGCTGCTTGCGCTCCATGTAGGTCTCGATGGCTTCCCACATGCGCATGACCTTGTCTTCCGGCTCGACCCGGGCCAGGGAGCCCTGCTTGACCTTGCCGTTTTCCTGGACCATTTCGTTGAACAGTTTCGGGTTGGCGAAGGTGGCGCGTTGCGCGGTCAGGTGGTCGCCGCGGTGGGTCGCGTAGGAGTTGAAGTCCTCTTCCGGCAGGCCCATTTTCGCCAGGTATTCGCCGGCGGCACTGTCCAGCATGATGGCGTTGGACGGCGACAGGTGATCGGTGGTGATGTTGTCCGGCAGCACCGCCAGCGGGCGCATGCCCTTGAGCGGCCGCGCACCGGCCAGCGCGCCTTCCCAATACGGCGGACGGCGGATGTAGGTGCTTTGTGGGCGCCAGTCGTACAGCGGCGTCACTTTCGGCCCGGTGTCTTCCTGGATGGCGAACATCGGGATGTACACCTGGCGGAACTGCTCCGGTTTCACCGAGGCCTTGACCACCGCGTCGATTTCTTCGTCGCTCGGCCAGATATCCTTGAGACGGATTTCCCGACCGTCCACCATGCCCAGTACATCCTTCTCGATGTCGAAGCGGATGGTCCCGGCGATGGCATAAGCGACCACCAGCGGTGGCGAGGCGAGGAATGCCTGCTTGGCGTACGGGTGAATGCGCCCGTCGAAGTTGCGGTTGCCCGACAACACGGCGGTGGCGTACAGGTCGCGGTCGATGATTTCCTGTTGGATCACCGGGTCCAGCGCGCCGGACATGCCGTTGCAGGTGGTGCAGGCGAACGCCACCACGCCGAAGCCCAGTTGCTCCAGCTCTTTGGTCAGGCCCGCTTCATCCAGGTACAGCGCCACGGTTTTCGAACCCGGCGCCAGGGACGACTTGACCCACGGCTTGCGGACCAGGCCCAGGCGGTTGGCGTTGCGCGCCAGCAGGCCGGCGGCGATCACGTTGCGGGGGTTGCTGGTGTTGGTGCAACTGGTGATGGCGGCGATGATCACCGCACCGTCGGGCATTTGCCCCGGCACATCGTCCCACTGCCCGGAAATACCTTTGGCAGCCAGATCCGACACCGCGACACGGGCGTGCGGGTTGCTCGGGCCTGCCATGTTGCGCACCACCGACGACAGGTCGAAGGTCAGGCCCCGCTCGTATTGCGCGCCCTTGAGCTTGTCGGCCCACAGGCCGGCCTGCTTGGCGTAGGTCTCGACCAGTCGCACCTGGTCGTCTTCGCGCCCGGTGAGCTTCAGGTAATCGATGGTTTGCTGGTCGATGTAGAACATCGCTGCCGTGGCACCGTATTCCGGGGCCATGTTGGAAATGGTCGCGCGGTCGCCCAAGGTCAGGGCACTGGCGCCTTCGCCGAAAAACTCCAGCCACGCCCCCACGACTTTTTGCTTGCGCAGGAACTCGGTCAGTGCCAGCACCATGTCGGTGGCGGTGATGCCCGGTTGCAGCTTGCCAGTCAGCTCGACGCCGATGATTTCCGGCAGGCGCATCCACGAGGCGCGGCCGAGCATGACGCTTTCGGCCTCCAGGCCACCGACGCCGATGGCGATCACACCCAGGGCATCGACGTGGGGCGTGTGGCTGTCGGTGCCCACGCAAGTGTCGGGGAACGCCACGCCGTCACGCTGCTGGATCACCGGGGACATTTTTTCCAGGTTGATCTGATGCATGATCCCGTTGCCCGGCGGAATCACGTCGACATTTTTGAAGGCCTTCTTGGTCCAATTGATGAAGTGGAAGCGGTCTTCATTGCGCCGGTCTTCGATGGCGCGGTTCTTGGCGAAGGCCTGAGGATCGGAACCACCGCTTTCCACCGCCAGGGAATGGTCGACGATCAGTTGGGTCGGCACCACCGGGTTGACCTGCGCCGGGTCACCGCCCTGCAAGGCGATGGCGTCGCGCAGGCCGGCCAGGTCCACCAGCGCGGTCTGGCCGAGGATGTCATGGCACACCACGCGCGCCGGGAACCACGGGAAGTCCAGGTCGCGCTTGCGCTCGATCAGTTGCAGCAGCGACGCGCCCAGCGTGGCCGGGTCGCAGCGACGTACCAGGTTCTCCGCCAGCACGCGGGAGGTGTACGGCAGGCCGTCGTAGGCGCCGGGGCGAATGGCATCCACGGCCTCGCGAACGTCGAAATAATCCAGCGAAGTGCCGGGCAGCGGTTTGCGAAATTCTGTGTTCATCGTCAGGACTCGGGTCACGGTGGTTTCAGAAGGGTTGGCGCCGGACTTGAAGCGACCCCGGCCACTGTGGGAGCGAGCTTGCTCGCGATAGCGGTGTATCAGTCGACATTAATGTTGAATGTCAGTGCGCAATCGCGAGCAAGCTCGCTCCCACAGGGTTTCGGGGGTATCCGGTGCCTGCGGCTAGAACCCTCCAGCTCAGCGTTGTTCGATTGGCACGAACTTGCGCTGTTCGACGCCGGTGTATTCGGCGCTCGGTCGGATGATGCGGTTGTTGGCGCGTTGTTCGAACACGTGGGCGGCCCAGCCGGTCAGGCGCGAGCAGACGAAGATCGGCGTGAACAGCTTGGTCGGGATGCCCATGAAGTGGTAGGCCGAGGCATGGTAGAAATCGGCGTTGGGGAACAGTTTCTTCTGCTCCCACATGGTCTTGTCGATGGCTTCGGAAACCGGGAACAGCACCGTGTCGCCCACTTCATCGGCGAGTTTTTTCGACCAGCCCTTGATCACCTCGTTGCGCGGGTCGTTGTCCTTATAGATCGCGTGACCGAAGCCCATGATCTTGTCCTTGCGCGCCAGCATGCCGAGGGTGCCTTCGATGGCTTCCTGCGGTGAGCTGAAGCGCTCGATCATTTCCATCGCCGCTTCGTTGGCGCCGCCGTGCAGCGGGCCGCGCAATGAGCCGATGGCGGCGGTGATGCAAGAGAACAGGTCCGACAGCGTGGAGGCGCAGACCCGGGCGGTGAAGGTCGAGGCGTTGAATTCGTGCTCGGCGTAGAGGATCAGCGAAACATTCATCACCTTGACGTGCAGCTCGCTCGGCTTCTTGCCGTGCAGCAGGTGCAGGAAGTGGCCGCCGATGGAGACTTCGTCGGTCACGCACTCGATGCGCTGGCCTTGGTGGCTGAAGCGATACCAGTAGCACATGATGGCCGGGAACGCGGCCAGCAGGCGGTCGGTCTTGTCGTGCTGCTCGGAAAAGTCTTCCTCGGGTTCCAGGTTGCCCAGGAACGAGCAGCCGGTGCGCATCACATCCATCGGGTGGGCGTCGGCGGGAATGCGCTCCAGCACTTCTTTCAAAGCTTGGGGCAAGTCCCGCAACTGGCGCAGTTTACCGGTGTAGGCGTCCAGCTGTGCCTGGGTCGGCAGCTCGCCGTACAGCAGCAGGTAGGCCACTTCTTCAAATTGCGCATCTGCCGCCAGGTCGCGAACGTCGTAGCCGCGATAGGTCAGGCCAGCGCCCGACTGGCCTACGGTGGACAATGCGGTTTGCCCGGCCACCTGGCCGCGGAGCCCGGCGCCACTGAGTACTTTTGCTTCGGCCATTTGCTGTCTCCATTTTCTTGAATTTGTAGGGGAGTCGCGCCTTACTTCTTCGCCGCGAACAACGCATCGAGCTTCTGCTCGAAGGTGTGGTAGTCGATGCGATCGTAAAGCTCCATGCGGGTCTGCATGGTGTCGATGACATTCTGTTGTGTGCCGTCGCGACGGATCGCGGTGTAGACGTTCTCGGCCGCCTTGTTCATGGCCCGGAAGGCCGACAACGGGTACAGCACCAGGGACACGTCGGCACCGGCCAGCTGTTCGGTGGTGTACAGCGGGGTCGCGCCGAATTCGGTGATGTTGGCCAGGATCGGCGCTTTCACGCGGCTGGCGAACAACTTGTACATCTCAAGCTCGGTGATGGCCTCGGGGAAAATCATGTCGGCACCGGCCTCGATGCACGCAGCGGCGCGGTCCAGGGCTGACTCCAAGCCTTCCACCGCCAGGGCATCGGTACGGGCCATGATCACGAAGCTGTCATCGGTGCGGGCATCGACGGCGGCCTTGATGCGGTCGACCATCTCTTGCTGCGAGACGATTTCCTTGTTCGGGCGATGGCCGCAACGCTTGGCACCGACCTGGTCTTCGATATGAATGGCCGCCGCGCCGAACTTGATCATCGACTTGACCGTACGCGCCACGTTGAACGCCGAGGAACCGAACCCGGTGTCCACGTCCACCAGCAACGGCAGGTCGCAGACGTCGGTGATACGGCGCACATCGGTCAGCACGTCATCCAGGCCGGTGATGCCCAGGTCCGGCACGCCGAGGGAGCCGGCCGCCACACCGCCGCCCGACAGGTAGATCGCCTTGAAACCGGCGCGTTTGGCCAGCAGCGCGTGGTTGGCGTTGATCGTGCCCACCACTTGCAGCGGATGCTCGTTGGCGACCGCATCGCGGAAACGCTGGCCTGGCGTGCTCTTGCTGGAACTCATGACTCACCTCGTTCAGTGGCGGCGCTGTCCTGGAAATGACGCGCAATGTTGCGTTTGGACGCACCGATATGCCGGCGCATCAATAATTCAGCCAGTTCGCCGTCACGGTCGGCGATGGCGTCTAGAATCCGGTGGTGCTCGGCAAAGGCCTGGCGCGGACGGTTGGGCGTGGTGGAAAACTGGATGCGGTACATGCGCACCAGTTGGTACAGCTCGCCGCAGAGCATCTGCGTCAGGGTGCGGTTGCCGCTGCCCTGGATGATCCGGTAATGAAAGTCGAAATCGCCTTCCTGCTGGTAATAACCGACACCGGCCTGGAACGCCGCATCGCGCTCGTGGGTTTCCAGCACCCGGCGCAGTTCGTCGATTTCTTCCAGGCTCATGCGTTCGGCCGCCAGGCGACAGGCCATGCCTTCGAGGGATTCACGGATTTCGTAGAGTTCCAGCAGCTCGGCATGGCTCAGCGACACCACCCGAGCACCGACGTGAGGCACCCGCACCAGCAGGCGCTGGCCTTCCAGGCGGTGAATCGCCTCGCGCAGCGGCCCGCGACTGATACCGTAGGTGCGCGCCAGCTCAGGCTCGGAGATCTTGCTGCCGGGGGCGATCTCGCCTTTGACGATGGCGGCCTGGATACGTCGGAAAACGTTCTCGGACAGGGTCTCCGAATCGTCCTGGGCCATCACCGGGGTTTCGAGCTGATCGAGCATATTGTCGACACCTTGCAAATCAATACGGCAAAAACTAACCAATAGCAGCGTAAAGGTCAAAGCAAAAATCAACATTGTCGACAATCGTCTAATAACCCTACCCGACATAACCGCTCGTTTGAATGCGTCGTAGCCTCCGGCCAGCGGTGGCGTCAGAAAACCACCGTGCTAGAATGCCGCGCGATTTGCCGCTCTCCTTTTATATAGGGAAGGCTGCCCAGGGAGCTTGTGCAGTAATGCCAGGGCCTGAACCGATAAACGGAACGCTGCGCACCAGGATCTATGACACTCAAGCCCTTCACCGCTGTTCTTTATTTCATGTGCCTACCGGGGCTTGCCATGGCGGGTGAAAAAACCGTGTACGGCCTCAACGAATACGCCGCCCTGCAGGGCATCGACCTGGAGGTCGCCGCCAAGCTCGACACTGGCGCCAAGACCGCGTCCCTCAGCGCCCGGGACATCAAGCGCTTCAAGCGCAATGGCGAGTCCTGGGTGCGCTTTTACCTGGCCATTGACGCGGCCCACTCGCACCCCATCGAACGTCCGCTGGCCCGGGTCAGCAAGATCAAGCGCCGCGCCGGTGACTACGACCCGGAAGAAGGCAAGAAATACACGGCCCGGCCAGTCATCGAACTGGACATCTGCATGGGCTCGGCCCTGCGCAGCATCGAAGTGAACCTGACCGACCGTAGCGCCTTCCAATACCCGTTGCTGATCGGTTCCGAGGCGCTCAAGCGCTTCGACGCGCTGGTCGACCCCAGTCTCAAATACGCTGCCGGCAAACCCGCCTGCGCCAATGCCGCTCAAACCGCAGAGTAATTCCAATGCGCTCCCTTACCCTCCATCTGAAAATGCTGATCGCCATCCTGGTGGTGCTGGGCCTGTCGGTGACGGCCTATCAGATTTTCGTGCTCGGCATCCCGGTCACCGAAGACGCCACCGACGACTTGTGGAACATCGACGCCAAGGTCGAGTTCGTGCCCAACGCCAAGGATCCGGTGAAGATCCAGATGTTCGTGCCGCCTCTGAGCCGCGACTACGTGAGCCTCAACGAGAGTTTCATTTCCAACAATTACGGCGTGGCGGTGAACCGGGTTGACGGCAACCGCAAGGTGACGTGGTCGGCCCGTCGCGCCAAGGGCAACCAGACCCTGTATTACCGCCTGGTGCTGACCAAGCGCTACAGCGCCGAGAAAACCAAGGTCAAGGGCCCAACCTTCCGCGACAGCATCGCCGTCGAAGGCCCGGAGAAACTGGCCGCCGAAGCCCTGCTCGCGCCGATCCGCCAGCATTCGGCCGACGTCGAGACATTCATCAGCGAAGCCATCAAGCGGGTCAACAACCCCAACGACGACAACGTCAAGCTGTTGCTGGCCGGCGACCCGTCCTCGGCCAACAAGGCGCGCATCGTCGAATTGGTGCTGTCCATCGCCCACGTGCCGGTGGAAAAGGTCCACACCATCCGCCTGGTGGCCGACCAACCGCAGGCCCCTGAACTGTGGCTGCGCAGTTTCAACGGCACCGACTGGCTGTATTTCAACCCGGACTCCGGCGAACAGGGCCTGCCCACCGACCGCCTGTTGTGGTGGACCGGCGATGAAAACCTGATCACCGTCGATGGCGGCAAGAAAGCCACCGTCACCTTCAGCATGAACAACAGCGAAATGAACGCCATTCGCCTGGCCAAGCTGACGGACGAGAACACCGACGCCAACTTCCTCGAATACTCACTCTACGGCCTGCCGCTGCAGACCCAGCAAACCTTCATGATCATGGTCATGATCCCGATCGGCGTGCTGGTCATCCTGATCCTGCGCAACCTGATCGGCCTGCAAACCCTCGGGACCTTCACCCCAGTGCTGATCGCCCTGGCCTTCCGCGAAACCCAACTGGGCTTCGGCATCATCCTGTTCACGGTGATCACCACCCTGGGCCTGTCGCTGCGTTCGTACCTGGAGCACCTCAAGCTGCAGATGCTGCCGAGGCTCTCGGTGGTGCTGACGTTCGTGGTGGTGCTGATCGCCGCCATCAGCCTGTTCAGCCATAAGCTGGGCCTGGAGCGCGGCTTGTCGGTGGCGTTGTTCCCGATGGTGATCCTGACCATGACCATCGAACGCCTGTCCATCACCTGGGAAGAACGCGGCGCCGGCCACGCGATGAAAGTCGCCATCGGCACCTTGTTCGCCGCGTCCCTGGCGCACCTGATCATGAGCGTGCCGGAACTGGTGTACTTCGTGTTCACTTTCCCGGCGATCCTGCTGATCCTGGTGGGATTCATGCTGGCCATGGGTCGTTATCGCGGCTACCGCCTGACCGAGCTGGTACGGTTCAAGGCCTTCCTCAAGGCAGACTCCTGATGTTCGGCTTCTGGAAGACCTGGAAGGCCCTGGAAGCCCGGGGCATCATGGGCATCAACCGGCGTAATGCCGACTACGTGCTCAAGTACAACAAGCGCAGCCTGTACCCCATCGTCGATGACAAGATCATCACCAAGGAACGGGCCATCGCCGCCGGCATTCATGTGCCGGAGCTGTACGGGGTGATCTCCACCGAGAAGGAAATCGACAAGCTCGACGAGATCATCGGCGGGCGCACCGACTTCGTGATCAAGCCGGCCCAGGGCGCTGGCGGTGACGGCATCATCGTCATCGCTGATCGCTTCGAAGGCCGCTATCGCACGGTGTCCGGCAAGATCATCAGCCATGAGGAGATCGAGCACCATGTCTCCAGCATCCTCACCGGCCTGTACTCCTTGGGTGGACACCGTGACCGGGCACTGATCGAGTACCGCGTGACGCCGGACCAGATCTTCAAGAGCATCAGCTACGAAGGCGTTCCGGACATCCGCATCATCGTGCTGATGGGCTATCCGGTGATGGCCATGCTGCGCTTGCCAACCCGCCAGTCCGGCGGCAAGGCCAACCTGCACCAGGGCGCCATCGGCGTGGGCGTCGACCTCGCCACCGGCCTGACCCTGCGCGGCACCTGGCTGAACAACATCATCACCAAACACCCCGACACCACCAACGCGGTGGACGGCGTGCAACTGCCCTACTGGGACGGTTTCATGAAACTGGCCGCCGGTTGCTATGAACTGTGCGGGCTGGGCTACATCGGTGTCGACATGGTGCTGGACCAGGAAAAAGGCCCGTTGATCCTGGAACTGAACGCCCGGCCGGGGCTGAACATCCAGATCGCCAACGACTGCGGCCTGACCCTGCGCACCCACGCAGTGGAAGCCCGCTTGGAAGACCTCAAGGCCCGGGGCGTTATCGAAACCGTGGAAGAGCGCGTGGCATTTGCACAGGAGTTGTTTGGGCATATTCCGCCGGTTGAGGGTTGAGGCCGAGGTTTGAAAGCTGAAGCTGAGGTTGAGGGCTGAAGTGTGAAACCCTGTGGCGAGGGAGCTTGCTCCCGCTGGGTTGCGCAGCAACCCCAAAGCCCAACACCTCAGTCCCATCAGGTTGATTGCATTCAACTGCCCTGGGGGTTGCTTCGCAACCCAGCGGGAGCAAGCTCCCTCGCCACAAGTGTTCACACCACAGATATCGTCTCCCCCCATACTTGCCCATCTCCGACATCCCTCTAGGAGCAAATCCTACAGAGGGATTACAATCGCTCCCCCGCCTGAACGGCTGACCTGCCCCGCCCATGCCAACCTGCTCCGTACACCCGCTGCCCTACCGCGCCAACCCCGCCGAGTATTTCGCGGCGATCCGTCATGCCCCTGGCAGCGTGCTGCTCGACAGCGGCCGGCCGAGTGCCGAGCGCGGGCGTTACGACCTGCTCAGCGCCTGGCCGCTGGCGCAACTGGCGGTGTTGCCGGACGAGAGCGGCAGCGATTTCCTGCAACGCCTGCGCATTCAACTGACACAACTGGGCGACGCGGTACTGCCGACCACGGTGCAATTGCCCTTTGCCGGAGGGCTGATCGGCTACTTGAGCTACGATTTCGGCCGACACCTCGAAACCCTGCCATCCCACGCCAAGGACGACTTGCAACTGCCCGACGCGCGTTTTGGTGTGTACGACTGGGCGCTGGTCAGCGATCACCAGGCCGGCACCAGCCAATTGGTGTTCCACCCCCATTGTGGCGAAGGCGAACGCCAGCGCCTGATCGCGCTGTTCAGCCAGCCAACCCCGGCTCCCGCTCCCCCGTTCAGCCTTAACGGACCGATGGCGCCAGACCTCAGCGCCGAAGCCTATCGACAGGCCTTCGAGCGTATCCAGGCGTATATCCAGGCGGGTGACTGCTACCAGGTCAATTTTGCCCAGCGCTTTCGCGCGCCCTGCCAGGGCGATGCCTGGGCCGCGTACCAGGCGCTGCGGGAGGCGTGCCCGACGCCGTTTTCCGGCTTCCAGAGCCTGCCCGATGGCGGCGCGGTGCTGAGCCTGTCCCCCGAGCGCTTCGTCAAGGTCAGCGAAGGCCAGGTGGAAACCCGGCCGATCAAGGGCACCCGGCCCCGCGGCACAACACCCAGCGAAGACGCGGCCCACGCCGCCGAGTTGCTGGCCAGCCCCAAGGACCGAGCGGAAAACCTGATGATTGTCGACCTGCTGCGCAACGACCTGGGCCGCACGTGCCGCATCGGCTCGGTGCGGGTGCCGGAGCTGTTCAGCCTCGAAAGTTACCCGAACGTGCATCACCTGGTCAGCAGCGTGACCGGCGAGTTGGCTGTGGATAAAGACGCCCTCGACCTGATCGCTGGTAGCTTTCCCGGCGGCTCGATCACCGGCGCGCCGAAAATCCGCGCCATGCAAATCATCGACGAACTCGAACCGACCCGACGCGGCCTGTATTGCGGCTCGTTGCTGTACCTGGATGTGCGCGGGGAAATGGACAGCTCCATCGCCATCCGCAGTTTGCTGGTCAAGGATGGGCAGGTGTGCTGCTGGGGCGGCGGCGGGATTGTCGCGGACTCGGACTGGGAGGCCGAGTATCAGGAGTCGATTACCAAGGTCAGGGTCTTGCTCGAAACCTTGCAGAACCTCTAAAGCATCGCGGGCAAGCCTTGCTCCCACAGGAGGCATGACACCAGCCTGTGGGAGCAAGGCTTGCCCGCGATGACAGTGTGTCAGTCGACACCAATGCCGGCTGAACCACCGCTATCGCGAGCAAGCTCGCTCCCACAGGAGTTGGGTTACAGGCTCAGGCTGCGGTTCGAAGCCTTGAGAAACTCCTGCTTCAACTCGGCAAAGCTATGCACCGCCGGGAATTGCGGGAATTCACGAATCACGTTTTCAGGCGCATGGAACAGAATCCCTGCATCGGCTTCCCCCAGCATCGTGGTGTCGTTGTAGGAATCCCCCGCCGCAATCACCCGGTAGTACAGGCTCTTGAAAGCCAAAACCGACTGACGCTTGGGATCTTTCTGACGCAACTGGTAGCCGGTCACCCGCCCGCTGTCATCGGTAATCAAGCGATGGCAGAGCAACGTCGGGAAGCCCAACTGGCGCATCAACGGCTGGGAAAACTCGTAGAACGTGTCGGAAAGAATCACCACCTGGAAGCGCTCGCGCAGCCAGTCGACGAACTCGATGGCGCCGTCCAGCGGCTTGAGGGTGGCGATGACTTCCTGGATGTCGGAAAGCTTGAGGCCGTGTTCATCGAGGATGCGCAACCGTTGCTTCATCAGCACGTCGTAGTCGGGAATGTCCCGAGTGGTTGCCCTGAGGGAGTCAATCCCGGTTTTTTCAGCGAAGGCGATCCAGATCTCCGGGACCAGTACACCTTCCAGGTCGAGACAGGCAATTTCCACAAGACACTCCCATTTTTTCTGATGTTTATCGGTTGAGCGAACAAAAGGCTTGCCGACTCTAGCCATTCGTCGAAGCCTGCGCAACGCACAGGAACGCGCCAGCCCCGACAGCTTTTGTTACCATCAGCCCTATATAGAGCGCCCAGCGCCACCGACCTGTAGGAAACCGCCCTGATGAGCCCATCGTTTGACGTCGTGGAACTCGCCACGACCTATGCCAACAAGTCCCCGCAGGACATCCTCAAACTGGCCTTCGCCGAATTCGGCGACGAGCTGTGGATATCTTTCAGCGGCGCCGAAGACGTGGTGCTGGTGGACATGGCCTGGAAACTGAACAAGAACGTCAAGGTGTTCAGCCTCGACACCGGCCGCCTGCACCCGGAAACCTATCGTTTCATCGACCAGGTGCGCGAGCACTACAAGATCGACATCGAACTTGTGTCGCCGGACTACACGAAACTTGAACCCTTCGTGAAGGAAAAGGGCCTGTTCAGCTTCTACAAGGACGGTCACGGCGAGTGCTGCGGTATCCGCAAGATCGAACCATTGCGGCGCAAACTGACCGATGTCCGCGCCTGGGCCACCGGCCAGCGCCGCGACCAGAGCCCCGGTACCCGCAGCCAGGTGGCGGTGTTGGAAATCGACACGGCGTTTTCCACCCCGGAACGCACCCTGTACAAGTTCAACCCCCTGTCGCAGATGACCAGCGAAGAAGTCTGGGGTTACATCCGCATGCTGGAGCTGCCTTACAACAGCCTGCATGAACGCGGTTTCATCAGCATCGGCTGCGAGCCCTGCACCCGTCCGGTGCTGCCAAACCAGCACGAACGCGAAGGCCGTTGGTGGTGGGAAGAAGCCACGCAGAAAGAATGCGGGCTGCACGCCGGGAACATCATCGCCAAATCCAAGACCGTCTAAGCGTCCGCCGGACCCTGTACACAAAAATGTCACTACAAGTGGCATTTTTGTGTGCACTTATTCCGTTACCGCCCCCAAAGGTTACACACACCTTCCCGTCTCGCCTGCCCTTCCAACTCCACTGGCGTTCGCCAAAAAATAAATACCTGTTTAAACGGTCAGTTTTAAATCACGGTATTTCAGTCAGTTATTCAAAGATCATAACGAAACGAAATTAGCGCTTCTTCGAATAGATCCGTAAGTGGCATAGATCTGGCTTGAGTCGACACATGTTTTGTATACAACTTATATAAAACATACACACACTTTAGATCCGCAAGCCTGAAGCGCCCTATCCCGTACAGGCTGCAGATGCCCCGTAATCAATGATGCTCGCCCGCCGCGACGAAGATTTGTCGAGCCCCGCGCTCATGCACAGTCATCGCTGCGCCGAGAATCAGGAGCCTGCCGGAATGCGTACAAGTCTCTCCAATAACATCGCGCTGGATCTGCCCTCCACCACCACGGCCCTCGACGACAACACTGCCGCGTCCCTGGCCCTGAGCCCGAGGCTGCACAACAAGGACCTGGCGCCGACCAAGGCCGAAGGTCGACGCTGGGGTCGCTACAGCATCTTTGCCCTGTGGACCAACGACGTGCACAACATCGCCAACTATTCCTTCGCCATCGGCCTCTATGCCCTGGGCCTGGGTGGCTGGCAGATCTTGCTGTCCCTCGGGATAGGCGCGGCGCTGGTGTATGGCTTCATGAACCTGTCCGGCTACATGGGCCAGAAAACCGGGGTGCCGTTCCCGGTGATCAGCCGGATCAGCTTCGGGATCCATGGCGCGCAGCTTCCGGCCTTGATCAGGGCGGTCATCGCCATTGCCTGGTTCGGTATCCAGACCTACCTGGCGTCGGTGGTGTTTCGCGTATTGCTGGTGGCGATCCACCCGGGCTTCGCCGACTACGACCACGACTCGATTCTCGGCCTGTCGAGCCTGGGTTGGGTGTGTTTCGTGGCGATCTGGTTCGTGCAACTGGTGATCCTGGCTTACGGCATGGAGATGGTGCGCCGCTACGAAGGTTTTGCCGGACCGGTGATCCTGGTGACCGTCGCGGCCCTGGCCGGTTGGATGTACACCCAAGCCGACGCCACCATTGCCTGGTCGATCCGCGAACCGCTGACCGGTGGCGAAATGTGGCGCAATATCTTTGCCGGTGGCGCGCTGTGGCTGTCGATCTATGGCACCTTGATTCTCAATTTCTGTGACTTCGCCCGCTCCTCGCCGTGCCGCCGGACCATCATCGTCGGCAATTTCTGGGGCCTGCCGGTGAATATTCTGGTGTTTGCCGGGATCACCATCCTGCTCTGCGGCGCGCAATTCCAGATCAATGGGCAAATCATTGAAAGCCCGACCCAGGTGATTGCCTCGATCCCCAACACCTTCTTCCTCGTATTGGGCTGCCTGGCCTTCCTGATCGTCACCGTGGCGGTGAACATCATGGCCAACTTCGTCGCCCCGGCATTCGTGCTCAGCAACCTGGCGCCCAAGTACCTGACCTTCCGCCGCGCCGGGTTGATCAGCGCCGCCATTGCCGTACTGATCCTGCCGTGGAACCTCTACAACAGCCCGCTGGTGATCGTGTATTTCCTGTCCGGCCTCGGCGCCCTGCTCGGGCCGCTGTACGGCGTGATCATGGTCGACTACTGGCTGCTGCGAAAAGGCCGCATCAACGTGCCGCAACTGTACAGCGAGGACCTAAACGGTGCGTATTTCTACAGCAATGGGGTCAACCTGCGCGCGGTGGCGGCGTTCATTCCGGCGGCGCTGATCGCGATTATCCTGGCGCTGGTGCCTGGTTTTGACAGTGTGTCACCGTTCTCCTGGCTGATTGGCGCTTCGATTGCAGGGCTGCTGTACCTGATCATCGCCAAGCGCCAGCCGTATTACGAGGACGTCAGCGGCGAATCCATCGCTGTGGATAACATCAATCATTGATCGCTCGAACGGCCCGCCAGGTTCGGGCCGCTTACTTTTATGTGTTAAGGAGGACAGCTCATGCGAATTCTAGTGGTCAACGTCAACACCACCGAATCCATCACCCAGGCCATCGCCCGACAGGCCCAGGCCGTCGCCGCGCCGGGTACCGAGATCGTCGGCCTCACGCCGCATTTCGGTGCCGACTCCATCGAGGGCAATTTTGAAAGCTACCTGGCGGCCATCGCGGTGATGGACCGGGTGATGTCCTACGACCAGCCGTTCGACGCGGTGATCCAGGCCGGCTATGGCGAACACGGTCGTGAAGGCTTGCAGGAACTGCTCAACGTGCCGGTGGTGGACATCACCGATGCCGGCGCCAGCACCGCCATGTTCCTCGGTCACGCTTATTCGGTGGTCACCACCCTGGACCGCACCGTGCCGCTGATCGAAGACCGGCTCAAGCTGTCCGGCCTGTTCGACCGCTGCGCCTCGGTACGGGCCAGTGGCCTGGCGGTGCTGGAACTGGAGCAGGATCCGCAACGGGCGGTTGAAGCCATCGTGCAGCAGGCCGAACTGGCAGTGAGCCAGGACAAGGCCGAAGTGATCTGCCTGGGCTGCGGCGGCATGGCCGGGCTCGACGAGCAGATCCGCCAGCGCACCGGCGTGCCGGTGGTCGATGGCGTGACGGCGGCGGTGACCATTGCCGAAGCGCTGGTGCGGCTGGGGTTGTCGACGTCGAAAGTACGCACCTACGCGACGCCTCGGCCCAAGACCATCATTGGCTGGCCGGGGCGGTTTGGGCGGTGAGTCCACGGCTTTAGACTGAGGTGCCCCCGAATCGCGAGCAAGCTCGCTCCCACAGGTTTTTGTGTCGTGTGCACATGTTGTGAACACCCGTAAACCCATGTGGGAGCGAGCTTGCTCGCGATTCGGGCCAAGTCGGTCTGGAGCCCAGCTCAAACCGCACTGAACCGCCGCGCCAACCCCTGCTCGGCAAACTGCTCGATGATGAAATCCACGAACGCCCGGGTCTTGCCCGGCAACAGCTTGTGTTCGGCGTAATAGATGGAGATGTTGCCATCATCGACATACCAGTCCGGCAGCACCCGCTGCAGCGCCCCGGATTCCAGAAAGGGAACGGCGATCGGCATGCTCACCAGACCGATGCCCAGGCCTTGGGTGGCGGCCGCGCAGTCGGCTTCAGAATCGCTCATGGTCACGCGCGTCTTGAGCGTCAGCGGGCTGTGTTCCCGATTACGGCTGGTCAGTTGCCAGGAACGCACGCGCCCGGTTTGTGGTGACCGAATCAGGATGCCTTGATGCCCTGACAGATCTTCCGGCTCTGTCACCGCGGCATGGGTTTGCAGGTACTCGGTTGAGGCAACCAGCACCCGATGAGCCACCGTCAATTTGCGCGCCACCACTCCCTGGGGCAACTCGAAACCGCCGCCGATGGCGGCATCGAAGCCCTGGCCGATCAGGTCAACCTGGCGATTATCGAAATGCCAGTCCGGGTTGATCGCCGGGTAACGTCGCAGAAACTCCCCCAGCAACGGCACGACATACAATCGACCGAACGCCGTACCCATGCTCACCTTCAGCGTCCCCGCCGGTTGCCCGCCGGCGCTGGCCAGATTGGCGACGGCGTTCTGGATGGTGTTGAAGCTGCTGCCGACTTCCCCCAAGAACAACTGGCCGGCTTCGGTCAGCCTCAGGCTTCGGGTGCTACGCTGGAAGAGGCGTACGCCCATTCGCGCCTCCAGCTTGGCGACGCTTTTACCCACCGCGGCCGGGGTCACGCTCAGACGTCGCGCCGCCTCGGCAAAGCTGCCGACTTCGGCGCTACGTACGAAGCATTCGATACTGTTGAAGGTCTCCATGAGCCTCATTCTAAACTTTTGGTTTAGACAGACTATAGCAATGACGGTCTACACAGCCCACCGCACCTTCTTGATACTCGCCCCATCACCGCGGCATCTCGCCCCGGCACTTTTTGGAGAACATCATGAGTAACCCAGCACTGAGCGGTAAAGTCGCCTTGATCCAGGGCGGTTCTCGCGGCATCGGCGCCGCCATCGTCAAACGCCTGGCAGCAGAAGGCGCCGCCGTGGCCTTCACCTACGTCAGCTCCGGCGCAAAATCTGAAGAACTGCAGAACAGCATCACCGCAGCAGGCGGCAAGGCCCTGGCGATCAAGGCCGACAGCGCCGACGCCGAAGCCATCCGTAACGCCGTCGCGGCCACCGTCGAGGCTTTTGGCCGGTTGGACATCCTGGTCAACAATGCTGGCGTGCTGGCGATGGGGTCGCTGGATGAATTCAAACTCGAAGATTTCGACCAGACCCTGGCCATCAACGTGCGCAGCGTGTTCATCGCCACCCAGGCGGCAGCACGGCACATGGGTGAAGGGGGTCGGGTCATCAACATCGGCAGCACCAACGCCGACCGCATGCCCTTCGCTGGCGGCGCCACGTACGCCATGAGCAAATCCGCGCTGGTGGGCCTGACCAAAGGCCTGGCCCGTGACCTCGGCCCACGCGGCATCACCGTCAACAACGTGCAGCCCGGCCCGGTGGACACCGACATGAACCCGGCCGATAGCGACTTCGCCTCCAGCCTGTTGTCGCTGATGGCCATCGGGCGCTACGGCAACGTCGATGAAATCGCCAGTTTCGTCGCTTACCTGGCAGGGCCGGAAGCCGGTTACATCACCGGTGCCAGCCTGACCATCGACGGTGGTTTCGGCGCCTGATCCAGGCATGAAGAATGCGAGTCATGCTCCAACCCATGTGGCGAGGGAGCTTGCTCCCGCTGGGCCGGTCCGACGTTTCGGGCGCAGCAGCCCTTTCTTCAGGCCCACTCCAACTCCGGCAGACCGCAAAGGCTCGGCTGGAACATTTTCAAGGAGCGGATGATTCCGTCGGCGTGGGCGTACTTTTCATCCGCCATGGCCGAATCCGGAATGGCAATGGCGGTCATGCCGGCGGCTTTCGCGGCGGTCACGCCGAACGGCGAATCCTCGAACACCAGGCAGTCGCGCGGATCGACACCCAGGCGCCGGGCGGCGGTGAGGAAGATATCCGGCGCTGGTTTCGCCGCGCCGACCTCAGGGTCGTCCGCCGTCACGATGAAGTCGAACAGCGCGAACCAGTCCCGGTGCAAGGTGGTTTTCAGTGCGAACGTGGGGCTCGACGAACTGGTGCCCACCGCAATAGGAACATTGTGGGCCTTCAAATGCCGCACCAACTCCTCGGCACCGGGCATCCCCAGGGCGTGAGGAAAGCGCTCGCGCATCAAGGGCTCGCGGATGACCAGGAACTCTTCGGGGGTGATCGGCAATTCCAGCGCCTGGACGACGTAATTGGCCAGGTCCGTGGCCCCGCGCCCGATGATGTTCTGCTTGACGCTCCAATCGAACGTGCGCCCGTAGCGCTCGGCGATGATGGACGTGACCTCGGTGTAGATCCCCTCGGTGTCCAGCAACAGCCCATCCATGTCGAAAATCACAGCCTTGATCGGGCCAAACTCTTTCAGGGGTGCATTCATCGCATCTGATCCGTTATCAACACAACATTCCAGGGATGGCTCAGGTGCGGCCAGGGCAGCGTGTTCGCCTTAAAGGATTCAGCAGGATAACGAAGGGGGCTTGGAGCCGGCAATGGGAAATCTATGGACGGGGTCCGTGGCGAGGGAGCTTGTTCCCGCTTGGGTGCGCAGCAACCGTAGGATCGTGGGGGCTGCTTCGCAACCCAGCGGGAGCAAGCGCCCTCGCCACAGAAAGCGGATGGGTGTGAAGGGACGGTTATTGACCTGAGCTGCCGGAGCCGCCCGACCCCGAGCCGCTGCCGCCCGAGCTGCCACCGCTGTCGCGGGTACCGGTTCCTCCGTTGGTCCCACCGCCGGTATCGGCACCGCCCATCGTGCTGCCGCCACTCATCGAGCCGCTGCCCGTACCGGGGCTGGTGCTGCTGCCGCTGGCATCGCCGCCATTGCCGCCGCTCACTGAGCCCGGGGGCAAGGCGTTACCACTGGCGCCGGATTTGGAACCGGCTTCCATTTCCGAAGAAGGTGGCATCCCGCCCTTGTCCACGGGGGGTGTGCCGCTCGAAGATTGTGCGAAAGCGGCCAGTGAACTGAGCGAAAGAATCCCGGCGAGTGTCAGCGCGGTCATGCTGGACTTCATCATGGTGAGTCTCCTTTTCAAGATACTTACCTGATGTGTGGCACGCGTGGCGGGCCGATGGTGCCGCTGAATCGACAGGCGGGCCTGCGATCAGCTCGGCTTGCCGGAGGCATCGTCACCGGCGATGTCCGGGTCATCGGGGGTTGCCTCGACATCCTCATCGTCGTTGGGGGGACGCTGGTCGCGACTCAGGGAGTTGGTGGGCGAAGGCAGCGGGTATTCCGGGGTTTCATCCTCCTCGATCAAGGGGACCTGGGCGTCATCCATCAGGGAACCGGGGTCTTCATTGCCCGGGTCATTGACGACAGGCGTGCCCGAGGAGTCGTTCTCGTCCTTGTCTTGCGTTTGCGGCGTCATGGTACACCTCGCAATTGTTGATGGATGTATGAGTTCGAAGCGGGGGGGTGGCAATCGTTCCGGGGATTTTGATTTGCCGTTTTTTTTGGGGGGGTCAGGTGGAGTGTATATCCGTTTTTGTAGTAACGGCCGCTTATGGTTCCGCTCTTCCAGCGGCTCACTTTTGAGAAGCCCGGAAGCCGGCCCAGTCAAAAGTAAGCAAAACGCTTTTGCCCCACCACTCGGTGTCTCGCCTAGGCTCGGTGTGCCTGAACACAAGCATTGCTCCGTGGGCCACCGCGTGGCGGCCTGATAGCCGACCTGGTTCTCCCGGTCATACACCCATCACATCTGTGGGAGCAAAGCTTGCTCGCGATGGCGGTGGCTCAGTCACATGGATGTTGGGGTTGCTGGCCCCACGCGAGCAAGCTTTGCTCCCACAGGTGATCTTGGGTGTTCATGAGTTCTGTGTTCACTGCGGCCCAATGTGGGAGCGAGCTTGCTCGCGATGGCGGTGGTGCGGTTGCATAGCGGCTGGAGCTGTCTGTTGCGCTTGCTTTGGGCATCAAAAGAAGCACCAAAAAAACGGCGCTTCCCATTTCTGAAAGAAGCGCCGTTTTTACCAAGTGAACAGCATCACGGCACAAGGCCAGGTCTATTCATCCAAGCATGGGCTTAGCGATGCTTTTTCTTGTGCTTGTGCTTCTTGCCACCGGAGTGGCCGTCGTTGTCATTGGACAGGTTGCTGCCCAACGCGCCGCCCGCCGCGCCGCCGATGCCTGCGCCGATGGTGGAACCGGTGGAGCCGCCCAGGCGGTTACCGACAATCGAACCACCGGCCGAACCCAAGCCACCGCCAATGGCCGCTTCGGTGCGGCTGCCCTTGCGAGCGCCCACCGCACTGCCGGCTGCGCCGCCGACGCCCGCGCCAATCGCGGCGCCGGTGCTGCCGCCCATCTGCTGGCCGACCACGTTGCCCAACACACCGCCCAGACCACCGCCGACCGCGGCGGTACCGTCGCCGGCAGCCATCGCGCCCTGGGCAACCACCAACCCCAGTACCAAGGTGGACAAAGTCAAACGCATGATAGAAACCTCAAAAATGCCGCATCGGGGAGAAATGGCCGGTGCGCGCGGGCGCGAGTTTACGCCAGACAGCGTCAGCCATAACGGTTGGACAACGAAATGGGGGTTTATTTTATGACAGGCAAAAAAAAGCCCGCTGGGGAAACGGGCAGGTACTGCTTTCTAACGGATGAGCTGAGAGTACGTACCTGCTTGTGAAAGAAACGTGAAAGAAAACGCCAGTTGAGAAAAGATGAAAAATATTTATGTAGAAGCCCCAGAAGCGGAACGCGAAGCGTCCCTGGCAACGATCAAAAAAAAGGGCTGCTATGCAGCCCGGCGGGAGCAAGCTCCCCTACCACGATCCACGTCACTTTCTGACCGGGACCCTGGGCAAGAACTTGGCCTTCTCCCCTCGCTGCACTTTGGCCACCTTCGTCCTGATGGACTTGATCGGCTCGTCACCGAAGTCCGCATGATAGGCCGACTGGCCACACTGCAACCCTTCATTGATCGGATACGCGGCAGTGTTCTCCTCGCTGTACGGTGCTCCCATTGCCTTTCCCCTTTCATCGAGGCCCATACCGGCAACAACCGGTTGCCTGACAATATTGACCTTCACGGCAATGAGACTAGTCGGTCATCAACAGACTGTTGATTCAACAACGCCCTTGGCCGACGAATGGAACTCACTGTTTCAAAAAGGAAACACTCATTCAGTCCCCAGTATCGTCCGGTTTAGAACCCGGGAAACCTGATCCGCGGAATAGGGTTTGGACAGGAATTCAAAGCCCTCATGGCCGCTGTGGGCCAACTCTTCGCTGTAACCAGAGGTCAGCACCACCGGCAAATCCGGGCGCCGCTGGCGCAGTTCCCTGGCCAGGGCAATGCCGCTGATGCCGGGCATCACTACGTCAGAAAATATCGCGTCGAATGCCATCGCATCCGGACCAACCATTTCCAGCGCTTCTTCGGCGTTGGTCGCCCAGGCGGTTTCGTAGCCCAGGTCCTGGAGGATCTGGTTGGCAAAACGCCCCACCTCCAGGTTGTCTTCCACGATCAACACCCGACACTTGCCCTTTTCCGGAAGCAGGTGCGTGTGCTCTTCCCGGACAGGCTCATGGTTTTTCTCGGGCGCCACTTCCGGCAGGTACAAGGTGAACACCGTGCCCTCGCCCACCACGGTCGAAACATCGACGTTGCCACCGGACTGCTTGGCAAAGCCAAACACCTGGGACAAGCCCAGCCCCGTGCCCTTGCCCACTTCCTTGGTGGTGAAGAAAGGTTCGAAGATGTGCTCGAGCACTGGCGAATCAATACCGGTACCGGTATCCGCCAGGGCAATGGCAGCAAAGGATTGTCCGGCCCCGGCATGACCACGGATCGGCGGCATGCCACCGCCGCAGCTGAGCCGAAGCCACAACGTGCCCTGGCCATTCATGGCATCCCGGGCATTGAGGGCCATGTTGATCAGCGCGGTCTCGAACTGGCTCAGATCCGCCCGGATGTAACAGGGCCGATCGCACAACTCGACGTGGACCTGGATCCGTGCCCCGGTGACGGTTTGCAGCATGTCCCCCAGGCTCTGCACTTGCTTGCCCACATCGATGACTTGCGGCTTCAACGGCTGGCGCCGGGCAAACGCGAGCAACTGGCTGGTCAACTTGGAGGCGCGCTCAACGGTTTCGGACACCGCCGTCATGTAGCGTTGCCGACGCTCCTCGGACAGGCTGGGCATGCGCAGGAAGTCGACCGAAGAACGAATGATCGTCAGCAGGTTGTTGAAGTCATGGGCCACGCCGCCGGTGAGCTGGCCGATGGCTTCGAGCTTTTGCGATTGGCGCAGCGCCGCTTCGGTCTGTTTCAAGCGCGTGGTGCGCTCCTCGACCCGTTCTTCCAGCGTCGCGTTCAATTCGGCCAGGGCCGCCAGGCCTTCGCGCACGGCAGCGTCGGCACGGGCGCGCTCGATGTGGGCCCAGGATCGCTCGGTGACTTCCATCAGCAGCGCCAGGTCGTAGGATGACCAGACCCGCGGCGTTTTATCGTGGATCGCCATCAGCGCGGTCAATCGCCCGCCCTTGATCAACGGCACGCAAATGGTGGCCGCGATGCCAAGGGCTTGGAATGCCGCCGCTTCCTCCGGCGCCAGTTCCTTGAGGTTATCGTTGATCACCAGCGGCTTGCCGGCCCGCAGGTTAGTGACGGCCAGCCGACCGAAATCAGCCAGTCGATAATGCCCAAGGATATGCGGCGACCCCATCCTGGCCCAATCGCCGCGAATGGTGAAGCCGTCCTCGTTCTCATCCATGTCCGCGTAGGCACAGTTGGACAGGTTCAGGTGCGCCGCCAGGATCCGTGTGGTGGCTGCCATGATGCTCTGCGGGTCGGTGGCGTTCGCCACGGCATTGCCGATGGCATCCAGCACGGCCAGGCGCTGGGTCATGAACACCGTGGACGTGGTCTCGGTGACCGTATCCAGCATGCCCACGACCTTGCCGAACTGGTCACGGATGGGGCTGTAGCAGAAGGTGAAATAAGCCTGCTCAGGACCGCCGCCGCGCTCGATGACCAGGGGGAAGTTCTCTATAAAGGTCGCTTGCCCATCGAAGGCGCCCTGCACGATCGGCCCGATATCGTTCCAGACCTCCTGCCAAACCTCATTGAACGGCCGCCCCAGCGCCTCGGGCTTGCTGCCGAGGATCGGCAGGAACGCATCGTTGTACAACGTAATCAGGTCCGGCCCCCATACGATGGCCTGGGGAAAATGCGAGGCGAGGCTCAGCGCCACGGTGGTCTTCAATACATCAGGCCAGTGGGCAAGCGGCCCGAGCGGCGTGTCCTCCCAAGGATGGCGGCGAACCCGCTCAGCCATTTCTCCATAGCTCTGGAGCCAATCTGTCATTGCGTTCGATCCTTCTGAGCCGCCAATACCAACGAGGGGAAAAGCTTGTGACCCCAAGCAGGGCCGTATTATCCCGCGCCGGGTGGGAATGCGCGATTGGATTGTGGGAGGCGTCGGGGGGCAAATGGGGGATGAAAGGCGAAAATGGGGGGTGGGGCTACAGAAAGGTCCTACATATCGTTGGGAATTGGCCTGCGCATCAATCTATTGCGTGATTTTTGTGGGGGCGTTCATAGTCTTGGGATTGCCCAGATGCCAAATGGGTTTGCTGACTCGATAGAAGGAGCATCTGGCGTTGATGGAGAACATTGAAGGAGTTCAGGACGGCCTGAAAGACGAGAATGCCGCAAGAGACAAGTCACACGATGATGCTTTTGCAGCCAGATGCTTACAAAGCTTGGCAGTAACCGAGGACCTATTTCTATACCAAAACAGCAATGCCACAGATCTGCGCCAGTTAATGCCAGAAGTGAGTCTTGGCACTAAACTCGTAAGTGTCGTCGCCGAAAAACATTACGTCGACACAGAGGTCTACACATTCCGTACGGGTGGAACAAATGGTCACTATTTTTCGGTGATGGTGACGCCTGGCGAGGTTTGGATCGACGTCAGTTTGGTTGATCCCGGTCGAGGAGGTAACGGTATCTACGCTGCGGTAGGCGCATTTGCAGCGAATACTAGGCGAGAATTTATTGGCGATCCTGAGGGGCTTTCAGACATTGCTGCGCGCCGACGGACTGACGCGATGCTTTCCTCAGCCCTAAAACAACGGACGACTAATCACATCAGGCCGCATCAACGCCAGATTGACGGTGATGAACGGCTAGGCATCCCGTCGATCAAATGGATAGACGATGATACTATCGGCAATATCCAACGTATGCTTGAGACAGCATATGAATCCTTAGCCTTCTACGTGCCGGAGGTACGAAATGCTTGCTACGACTTCGAAAGTAAAACCTTCCGCGACGTTGCGGGCGGACAGCTTCTGGATGAAGATTTGGCAGAGTGGAGTTTTGAGCATCCAGGAAGCCGAAAGGCGGGCGCTGGGCTCGCAACGTTTAAAAGAGGCTTACTCGTCGGTACCCTTCTACGCCAGGAAAGCGGCTCGAGATCCGCAATTTTGGAGCAAGTTTTACGCGAGCCGCGTGAATTCGTAGAGAACGGCAATCTCGCTGGGACTTTCTATTAGCGATACTGAAATCCCGCCCAATCCGTACGTATCCGTACCTAGTTGTGTTCGTCACCCCCATCCCACTTCCATGACATTTACCCATCGAAAGATGTAGGTGACGGCCTACGGCGTTGTAAGACGTACAGCTCGGATGCTTACGACGATGGCAACATCCTACATATGGTTGGGAATCCCCTTCCCTATCAATCCCTTGCGTATTTTTTGCTGAGGCGACTATAGTCTTGGCGTCGCCCAAATGGCGACCGGGTTTGGCGACCCGCAGTGGGATGCAAAAACGCTTGTTTTGTTGCAGGCGTTCTTGCATCTGTAAAGTTGTCGTTATGGCAGCTGTACGCGGGAGACCTCCGGGTCTGCCGGCTTCCACTCCGGTTCGCCAACCTGCGTACAGTTGCCACCTTTCGTTTGGCGACGATTAGGTGGTGAAACTTTCCCAGTGGAGCTTACTTATGAACCGATATATGGGCCTTACCAGCAACGCCGACGACCAACCCCTCTACGTCGATACCACCGCCCCGCTACACATCCTGCTCGACTCAGCCTCCTACCGAATCCGTGCCGCTACCCAGTTCCTGGAGAATTTGGCGATGCGCGATGGACAGACCATCGACCCCGCGACCTTGCAAGATCTGGCGCAGCTTTGCTGCATCCCACTGCGTGATGGGTGCGATGTGATGGATGTGATTGCGCGACGATTGGATGCGGCACCGGCAGGTTCCACTCTATAAGCCTGCCAACCGACAACCTGTGGCGAGGGAGCTTGCTCCCGCTGGGCTGCGCAGCAGCCCCTTTTGTGAGCGCTTCGCACTCAAGCGGGAGCAAGCTCCCTCGCCACGGTCCATCGTTTTTCTTGCGGGAGTAGCATTACGGTAGTCCCACTTTTGGTTTGCATACTAGCCTTCCAAAGGTCCGCACAAGGATGTCGAAAAAAACCATGCCTGACCGCAAACAACTCCACCAAGACGGCTACGCCCTGCTCCGTCAAGCGATCCCGACCGAGTGGCTGGCCGACCTTCGTGCCGTGTTTGATGCGGGCGTGAAACCGTCGGACCAATGGCCAGTGCCCCGCGGCATGGACTGGCGCTATTCGATGCTGGACGATGATTCAAAGATTCAGGCCGTATGTCGTCTACCCCAGCTACTGTCGGTGGCAGGTGAGTTGATCGGCGAGCAATTCTTCCTCTCCCAAGTGGAAGGCCGCGAGCCCCTGGCGGGTAACGGCCACCAACAACTGCACCGCGACTTGTCAGCCCAGCGGCCAGGCGACATCGCCATCGCGCTGGCGTTTTTCGACGATTACGGCCCCGAGAACGGCGCGACACGGATCGTCCCCGGCAGCCATCGACCTGAGCCGGGCGCCCCACCCTTCGACTTCAATGACGAGTCACGCGCCGTACAGCTTTCAGGCTCTGCCGGTGACATCCTGGTGTTCGATGTCGACCTGGTACACGCGGGCAGCCTGAACGTGATCGGCGCACGCCGTCGTTCCATTCTGATCAGCTATTTCTCTGAGTCGCTCTACGCGTCACACCTGGAAACCGTGGCGCTGCGCAATATTCGTATGGACACCAGCGACCGCTTCGCCCCCTCGGAGTTTGCTTTCGGAGGCTAGGTTTTTAGTCGATAAAGGTTATGCGCAGCGGTTCGAATCTGAGCTTTAATGCCCGAGCTTGTCGACAACCCCATTCGTCTAATCAAGGAAGAAACGACATTGAAAACAGCTTTCGGCGCCCTGTTGTTGGCCTGCCTGACAACGACCGCATTTGCTGACGAAAACCCCGTCGGTTTCCAATCCTCCACCCTGCCGGATCCGCACAATGGCCGCGCACTGGAGATGGTCGTTTGGTACCCCAGCGCAACGACCGAAACCCCGCAACTGATCGCCGATAACGCGGTGTTTGTCAGCGCAGCTGCCGTGCGTAACGCGCCGCCCACTGCCGGCGAACACCCATTGGTGGTGCTCTCCCACGGATACCGGGGCAACTGGAGCAACCAGATCTGGCTGGCCAGTTCCTTGGCCCAGAAGGGTTACATCGTCGCCGCCATCAACCACCCCGGCAGCACCACCCATGACCGCAGCCCGCAAGCAGCGGCGCAGTTATGGCAGCGACCCGTTGACCTGCGCCGAGCCATCGATGCGGTCACGACCCAACCTGAAAAATTTGGCCGGGTCGCCAATGGCCGAATTGCAGCCGTGGGCCATTCACTCGGCGGCTGGACTGTCCTGGAAATCGCCGGCGCTCGCTTCGACCCAGAGCGCTTCGCCCAAGACTGTAAAACCCACCCGCAGCTAGCCAGCTGCACCGTTTACGAACTGATGAACCCTGCCAGCACCCCTGAATCAAAGGCCGAACTGGCCGCCGATTGGCGCGATAAACGCGTCACTGCGGTGGTGACATTGGACCTGGGCCTTTCACGGGGCATGACCGATAAAAGCTTGGCCGCGCTGCCTGTCCCCGCCCTGGTGATCGCGGCTGGCGTACCGTCGCGAGAGCTTCCCGCCGAGTTGGAATCTGCCAACCTGGTAAAACGTCTACCCCAAGCATCAAGCCGTTACGTTGAGATCAAAGACGCGAGCCATTTCAGCTTCATGTCGATGTGCAAACCTGATGCGCAGAAGATCCTCGAAGAGCACGTGCCGGGGGATGGCATTATTTGTCAGGATGGTGATCTCGGTCGTGCTCGTGGGGTGATTCAGCAGCAGGTTGTATCGCTGATCGCGGCGTTTCTGGCGCAATCACCTGGAGAGCTTGAGAAGTAGGCTAGATGACGATCCCCACCGGCATGCTCGGCACATCAAGCCCGACTTTCACACGGTCCAGCGCCACGATTGTCTTGAACCAGGTCACGTTGGAATTTTCGGCAAACAATCGCCGCGCCAACGCCTGGTATTCGTTCATGCTGGCAACGGTTAATACCAGGACGAAATCCACTTCGCCGGTGACGTAGTAGCACTGCTGAACTTCGGGCACCGCGAAGTGTGCCTTCATCGCCTCCAGTGCCTCGATGCTGGTGCGCTCTGCCATCACTTCAACAATGATCGTGATCGGCCGTCCTACGGCGGTGGGATCCACGATGGCTACGTTGCCCGTGATGACGCCCCCCGCTTCCATCCGCTTGATGCGGCGCTGAACGGCGGCCGTGGAAAGATTGACCTGCTCGGCCATGAGGCGCAGCGGCGTCGTGTTGTCGCGCTGGACGAGGTCCAAGATGGCCCGGTCGAATTTGTCCAACGATTCAAGTGCTGCGTCGTTTTTGGCCATGGTAAACCCGTGAGAAATTTTCTCGAAAACTAACAGAAAACCGCACCCCTTTATCTAGCCAAGAGAAATATTATCTTGCCAGCAGTCTGCGTACGCAGCCTTAGTCGCAACACACACAGGATATTATTGGCATGCTCGCACTGTTCCATCTTTCCCCAGTCCTGTTGGTTACAGCCATGCTCGTCGGGCTGCGCCGGCCACCCATGCACGCCGCCATTGCAGGCACTGCATTAGTCTTGGTGCTCTGGCTCGCCGGCGCTGCCGACGCGTGGCGCCTGGGCAGTATGGTGGCCGCTGCTCAAGATACGGCCGTGCTGTTTGCAAGTACGGCTTTCGTGATCGTTCCAGGTCTGGTCTTCGTGATTTTTATTGAGCGCATGGGCGTGAACCTGGCGCTTAGCCAATGGGTGCGGTCGCTGGGGCTTGGACGCGGCGATCAAGTCGTGTTTATCGTTCTTGGACTGGCACCGTTGCTCGAAGCGATGACCGGCTTCGGCGTGTCGTTGATCGCCACGGTGCCCCTGCTGCTCAGTCTCTTCGAACGTCGGGTCGCGCTACGAATAGCACTGACCGGCATGGCAATCATGCCCTGGGGAACGCTGGGCCTGGCATCGGTCATTGGTGCTTCGTTGGTTCACCTGGACGCACCTGCGCTGGCATCGACCTCGGCACTGACCAGCGCACCGGTTTTTTTGGCCCTCAGTGCAATCGCGCTATCTCTTGCAGGCGTTCGTGACTCGCGGGAATGGAGGGCGTTGGGCGCTTTCTGGCTGCTGTTTGTGGGCGTGCTTTACGGTGCCAGTCGGTGGCTGGGGCCGGAAGTGGCTGGCGTGGCCGCGGGCCTGGTGACGGCCACAGCGGTACTCTCTGCGGGGCTGTGGCGCTTGCGCCGCAACGATAGCGAGCGCGGTGCGGTGCAATGGCCGCGTCAGGCATGGCCGTATCTGATGCTGATTGTCTGCATTGTCGCGTTGAAGATGGTGTGGGCGATCACCTCCTGGCAGGATCACTGGGTTGTACAGGGCGCCCAAGTCACTTGGAAGCCACTCGCCTCACCCGGCCTGGCACTGGTTCTGGTGCTGATCGGGCTAGGGTTTCACACGCGCCGCACGCAACGCCAGACAGCACTCGACGTCAGCATGCCTGCTGCGTTGGTGGCGCGGGCGAAGCGACCCCTGTTGACCATTTTCTTCTTCCTCGCGATGTCGCAGATGATGGTGAAGGCCGGCTTCCTCGCGGGTTTGATGCAAATGCTGGCGGGCCTGTCGCCCGCCGCCGCGACGTCGCTGGTGGCCCTGTTTGGCGCGCTGTCAGGCTACATGACCGGATCGAATGTTGGCGGCAACGCGATCTTCATGCCGGCCATCGCCATGTTGCCCGAATCCTCTCGCCTGTTGCTGGCTGCCGTTCAGAACAGCTCGGCTGGGCATGCAGCGCTGGGCTCGCTGTCGGTTGTCATGCTGATCCTGGGACTTGCCAAGACCCAGGCGAAAGAAGAAGGCGAACTGGTAAGGTTTGGCTTCACGCTGGTCTGTCTCAATACCGCGTTAGTCGCGTTGGGCGCGGCGTTGCTGAATGGATGGTTTGAATAGCAGGGTATTGGCAGATGGGCGCCCCAATGAGCAACGTGCGACTTAGCGACTGTAATAACCACCATAAATCGGGTTGCGGCCCTTCTTCACTTTTTCATTTTTGAAGCGCAGGAGAAACGATGACGGGTTCGCCAGAAGAGAACGGTCTATTCCCGGCCAGCCCACAGGGCGATCTAGACGTGGCTGATGGCACGGGTTTCGCCGCCTGGGCTCGCGTCTGGGCGGAGCTTGGCGTCGGATGCGCGTCACGAGAGACGTACGAAGAACTCATTCGACACTACTGCGAGCCGCACCGCGCCTACCACAACCTCCAGCACCTGAAGGAATGCCTTCAAGTGCGCCGATTCGTCAACGCGGCCTGTCAGGTCCCCGCCGAAATCGACCTCGCGCTGTGGTTCCATGACGCGATCTACGACCCCCTTCGCAGCGACAACGAGCTGCGCAGTGCGCAATGGTTGGACGACGTGGCACGTGATAGTGGCCTGGGCGATGAAACGCGACGCAGGCTTTACGACCTGATCATGGTGACGCGACACGACGGCGCCCCGGCGTCGGCAGACGAAGCGGTGTTGGTGGACACGGACCTGGCGATCCTTGGAGCGTCGTTCGAACGGTTCGAGGAGTACGACCAGCAAATTCGAAGCGAGTATCAGTTTGTGCCTCTGCCTGTGTACCGCCAAAAGCGGCGCCAGGTCCTTGAAGGCTTCCTGGCGCGCGGGCGGATCTATACAACCGCAGCGTACTTCGACGCATTCGAGCAGCAGGCACGCGCAAATCTTGCACGCGCCATCGAACGTCTCGACTGAAGGCTGGATTCAAGCGGCGAAGGGATAACTTACTCCCCTGACTGCAATCGCTTCATGGCTTCGAGAAGCTGGCCCTCAAAGTACTCGCTCCCATCTCGTTCCTGCTCTTTTATGCGGCGCTTTGCTTCGATAAGCATCTGCATGACAGCGATGTCCTGATTCAAAAAAGTGGCAACCATCAGGTCGTTCAAATTTGCTAAAGGGGTGTCCCAGACCTCCCTGCAACGCTGCATCAGACCTGTAGGTGAATCCCCACACCACGGACCTAAAAGACTTGAGACTGTAAGATTCGAACTCATGAACCGACCTCTGAAAGAAATCGAAGGGTTGGTCATTTCGCATGACCGGGAGATAGCTAAAAAACGAGATCGGATGACTACTTTTGGCCGATTAGTGCCGATGGATACGGGCAGCAATCGACCCGTTGCGGACAACTCGGGCCTGAGCCCGAATACGTCCGCGCACAGCTTGGCTTCCGCCATTCAGGTCAACCGGTGTTGCGTTTCAGAAAATCCTCGATAAGGGTTGCGAAATAAGGCGGGCACTCCTGCATCGGGTAATGACCGCAGTTGGGGATGACGTGCAGTTCTGCGTTCGGATGCCACGCCAGAAAGGTGCGCGTCATAGCCGCGGAATCAAGTCCGGGATCCTTGTCGCCGACAATAATCAAATACGGTGTTTCGAGGCCTCGAACGTCATCAACGAAATTTGCTGTGACCAGCATTTCGAGGTACTTCGCCCGGCAGTCTGGTGAGACTGTGTCGCGGCTTTGTTGGACCTTGAGATCAACCCACTCATCGGAGAGACCTCCGGTCACGAATTTGAACAGGCGCCGAAGGGCCTCGTCGTCTTCTATCGTGCTGGCAAAGAACGCCAGAGCCTCTGGACTCAACCGATTGCCAGCGGCAGAAACGGGACACACCGCTATCGCGCTCGCGATGCGAGACGGGGCGTCCGCCGCGATACGTTGCGTGATCATCCCGGTCATCGAGTGGCCGACCACGTGAAAGCGCGTCCAACCGAGCTGGTCGACGAGCATGAGGCAATCGGAGGAAATCTCCTCTACTGTAAATTCGCCAGCCAATTCAATGGATTGCCCGTAGCCACGCACGTCAACGAAAACATAGGTAAACGCGTGACCGTCAAGACAGGGCATGACGGCGTCGTAGCTGGAGTGGTCGCCCAGCCAGTCATGCATGACCAGCACGTGAGTGGGGCCATTGCCGTACCGCACATACCCTAAGGTGGTGTCAGATCCGAAGCTGATTTCAACGGGGGCTTTCATTTCATGGTTCCTTTGTGGCTGGGGGAACCAAAACGAAAACGCCCTCCCGGCGAACCGGGAGGGCGTTTTGAAAGAGAGGCAACCCTATCAATCTCTTGAATCAGGGTCAACAGGCGAGGGCGCCGACGGGCGTATGGCCGAAAGCGGTCAGTCATGACCAGCTTAAAAGCGGAATTCATCCACCCAATCAGTCTTCAAATCAACCGATCCACAACCCTCGCATTCCACAATTCCCGATACCGCTCCCGCCACCCCGGACTGCCCTTATCCAACCACTCCAACGTCGCCTCAATACTCTCAGGGCTGATGATGAAGTGATTGATATGCTCCTCGATCCGCTCTTGCGATAAATGCAGCGAATCCAGATAGCCATTGAAAGAATCCGCCAGCACCACGTACTCATCGCCCTGCTGACGGCGACCGGTCCAGGCAGGCAAGCCCGCCACCATCGCCGCCACATCCTGGCGCCCTTCCCGCAAATCCAGCAGCAAGATACTCGCGCCGCCGTCGCGACCGATCGGCAGCAATCCCGTTGCGGGGAAGCCGGGCTGGGCCCGCAGTTGCTCCAGTTCAAAGGGGTTGGATTCATACTCTTTGTCCGGGTCCAGCCCGTACAGCGAAAAACTAAGCAGTTCCTCATCGCCATTGGCGAGCGTTGCAAGCACATCGTATTCCACGTAGGCGCCGTTGCAGGTCTTGAGGAACTGGCGATAGTCGCCCGGCAAGCGAGCCCCCAAGCTGCTTTCCAGTTGCGCGATGGCGCGGTCGGTGGCGCCTTCACGGGTGTCTTCGAGGATGAGTCCGCGGTAGTCAGTCATTGATATCTCGAAAAGGTATTGGGTCCTGAAGGTCTTGAAACACGCCGCGCCGCACAATCAGTCCGACACGTTGATAACAAGTGCTCCGCTCACTCGTTGGCCAGATGTCTCTCGATCAGCCTCGCCGCCTCATGTGCGTGAGTAAAGCCCAAGCTATGATCGGCGCCAGGGAAAACGTGCAGTTCAGCGCGGGGCAACAGTTGGGCAAGGTACTGGCCGACGCGAACGGGGCTGATCGGATCAGCGTCGCCCCAGAGCAGCAGGACCGGCATGCGCAGCTCGAGCAAGCGGGACGTGAGGTCGGTGCGGTCGTCGAGAAACCAACTCGGCAGTGTCGAGTTGGCCGCCGCAAAATCCGGGCGCCAGTCCTGTGCGCCCAGCGCCGACATGTCCACCCCGCCCGAGGTGACAGTCAGCACCAGGTGGGTGATCAGTTCAGGGCGTTCAAGAGCTGCGAGCACAGCGACGATACCGCCCATGGATTGCGCCACCAGCGCTGTGGGTCGGTCGATCTCGGCCAGCACACGCGCCACCAGGTCGCTCATGCCGGTCACGCCGGGAACGGGTGGCGTGTCTCCAAAACCGGGCCAGCCTATGTGTACTTGCTGCGCCGGGTGGGCCAAGCGCTCGGCGACCGGATACCAGAACTGGGTGTTGCCTGAGGCGCCGGGCAGGAAGATGAGTTTGGCGGGGGATGCGGTCACGGGTTCGTCCTTGAGGGTGGAATTGAAAGGGTCAGCAGGAGGCCGCCAGGTTCGATGACCGGCTCCAGCATCACACCACACTCGCCCGTTGCAGGCTGCTCATATGCCCAACACCCGCCGCCTGCAAACGACTCACCAATTCCTCCCGCGCCGCTCGCCCTCCCGAACGCACGTACTCCAGCTCCGCCGCCGTAATCAATACCACCGGTACCAATCTGACCGGGGACAAAGGCATGTCATCCAGTTGGGTCGGAAAATCCGGTTCCGGCGCGCCGAGCAGAACGCCAGTGGAGTCGTCATCGGTCACGAAGAGTTTGGGCAGTTGATCGCTCATGTGGTGCGATTGGCTGAGCCCGGGCAGTTCAAGGGATAGCGCCCCGTGCTGGTCAAGTTGGTGGGTGATACCGCCAGCGTCGGCCACGGTTTTGGCGACGTGCTCCAGCAGCTCGAAGGCCCAGCTGCCTTTGAAAGGATCGACCTCCCCCACGGGGCCATAGGCGTGCTCGGGGATATCCGCGGTTTCGACGAACAATTCCATCTCGAAGCCGTTGCCCATTCCTTCCGTATCATCGAATGGGTCGGACAGGCCTTCAGTGGCGAGAATGATCGTGTCGCCACGGCGAACCACACGGTAGGCCTGGCGGGTCGAAGGCCAGTACGGGCCGCCGGAAAAGGTCGGGCTGATCAGGTAGGCAAGGACATCCCGCTCGACCGTGCCGACAGCGCTCCAATGACGATCCAGGCACGCTGCGCCAGCCTCCCGGACGGCCAGATTGGCGGCTTCAGCCTCGATCAGGTCGCCAAGCTCGTGGGGTTGCGGCGCAGGCTGGTCGTCTTGGGTTTCAGGGGCTTTCGATGAACCGAATAGCTTTTTGAAGAAATTCATGGGCGTTCCTTGCTGGATTTTCGTTCAACCTCGCCCGTGTCAGCACTCGCTGATCCGATGGCCGGCGTTGGGCGCATTGTGGCGTGTTGGCGTTGATATGAAAACGCGGGCAGGCACTTGCGAGCAGTTTCGACGAAAGGCGTGACAATCAGGCTATACACCGTCAGGTAACGCTGGTGGTCCTGTTCTCCGGTGCCGAAACGCAAGTGCTCAGGCTGCGTGCTGGTGACATAGAGCGTGCCGAACATCCAGTCCCACAGCGACAGGTTGACGCCGAAATTGCGGTTGAAATGACGCGGTGCATCGCTGTGGTGGATCTGGTGCTGGGCCGGACTGTTCAGCACATGTTCCAGCAGCGGGCCAAAGGACAGCCAGACATGGGTGTGACGCAAGTTGGCCGCCAGGCTATTGAAGATGAACACCAGGTACGTCACGCCAAACAACGTGTAGCGGCTGATCTCACCACCACAGGCGTACCAGAAGCCACCCGCGAAGAGGCCCAGGCAGGCAGTAACGCCGAGCTTCTCGACGATCTTCTCCACAAAATGCACCCGACTGGCCGTAGCCGGCACCAGCACGGGCGCCGAGTGATGCACCTTGTGAAACGCCCAGAGCCAGCGCGAATGAAACGCCCGGTGCGCCCAGTAGTGGACGAAATCCTTCACCAGGAACACCCCTAGCCCGTAGAGCAAGGCGAGCGAAAGACTCTCCCCCAGACGCGGACGCGCGCCCCAGAGGTTGCTGAAAAAAGCCAGGTAATCCCCGGAGCGCAGGATGTACGGATCGACCAGATGAACAATGGGCAACACCAAGGCAATCTTGAGAATGGCCCGGACGAAGTAGTAGCGATAGTCCAGCAACGCCGAACGATGCAGGTACACCCCACGACCGCCGATGAATTGCCAGAACGAACGAGCGTCAGTCAGGCCGCGGTGTTTTCTGAAACGATACAGGCCATAGGCGACACCGTAGGAGGCGCAGAGAAACAGGACGCCGAGGCGGCCGTTCAGGTTGAAAATGCCGAGGAACTGCTGGGTGACGGGTGCGATTACCCATGCGCTCAGGTGTTGATAGACAAGGGAAAACGCATCCACGAAAGGCCGGTCTCTGTCGAAGGAACGGCATTGTAAATCAGTCGCGTTGGGCTGGGCTTGGGTTTTCAGGCATTTTCTGGGGGTGGCCGCTCAAAAAAATCTAGGGGCGGCCCGATCTAACACGACGCATATGGATGAGTGCGGTTCTACGATTATCTGGAGAAACTCGCTCTTCGACAGCGAAGGGCAAAAAGCCCAGCTTTGGATAAAGCAGCAAGCCTGCCGTGTTTTCATTGAAACACGATACCTGCACCTCAGTGGCGTCATAGCGGTCGAACGCCAGGGCCGTCATCGTCTCCACGAGAAAACTGGCAACGCCTTTACCTCGAGCCTCTTGGGCAACGATGACATTGCCGATACAGCAAACCCCACCTTTTTCAGCCCGGTAGAAGTTAGCAAAACCAACGACACGGCTCCCAGCCTCGACGACCGTCGAATCGAATCGTTGAGCGATGGCGTCAGACAGCTGAGCCTCAGTCAGAGGGTATTGGGCTTTCGGGAACATATAGAACAGTTCCCGAGCGTCCTGCGCAAAACTACAGAGGGTCTTGATGTCATCAGCCGTCACTGGCCTGCTTTGCAATTGCATTGGGCGTCTTTGAGATCTATGCACTTGGTGCGCGAAAAGTTATCAAGCTCGCTGGCCGTGGCTCAGGATCATCGAGAAATGATGCAAATCTCCATAGTCCTGTGGCGAGGGAGCTTGCTCCCGCTGGGTGGCGAAGCCGCCCCAAAACGTTCTTCCGGACAAACTGCATCAATCGGTCTACGACGGCTGCGCCGCCGAGCGGGAGCAAGCTCCCTCGCCACGGAGTGTGTATCTATTCAAACCATGTTGTAACTTGTTGCCGCCTTCGCGAGCAAGCTCGCTCCCACAGGAGATTGGCGGTGGGTACCCGTTCTGTGAAGCGCAGCCTGAACGCGTTAAGAGCTGCTGCGAGCTAAGAGAAATCCGCAAACTGACTCAAATGAAGATTTTCTTGACGCACTGAATGTCCTGCAAATCCCTGCTCCAGGATTGAAACACCTGCCGACTCAGCCTTGACTCATCGTCCCCGAAAAACTCGCCTCCACCGGCCCGATAAGAAAGACCGAACCTACACCATTCCATTGCACCGTCACGCTTCCGCCATCACATTCAACCTCAACGCGCGGGTCCAACAAACCACGACGAATTCCATTAACAACCGCGCCGCACGAGCAAGAACCTGAACCCAGCGCGATCCCAGCACCGCGCTCCCAGATGCGCAACCGAATATGCGTGCGATCAATGATCTGAACGAAATGCACATTGGTCTTGAGCGGGAACAGCGCGTTGGTTTCGATGGCCGGGCCGATGGTCGCGATATCAACGGTTGCCAGATCATCGACAAAATAGGTGCAGTGCGGATTTCCCATGCTGCAGGCGGCTGGACTGCCGGCAAGTGGCAACACAGCGGTATCCCGCTCTTGCGCCAAAGGAATGTCCAACCAACCGAAAAGTGGCACACCCATATCGACGGAAATGTCGCCGGTCGGAGTACGTTCGCACGTGAGCAGACCTCGGTTAGTGCGCAGCGCTACCGAAGTCACATCTGCTTCGCGCATCAGCATATCCGCCGCCCCCCGCGTCGCACTGCCACAAACGTCCAGCGCGGAGCCATCCGCGTTCCAGAACATCACGCGCGCATCGGCATCGTCGCAATCGAGCAACACCGCGAGTTGGTTGAAGCCCACGCCCCGGTTCCGATCCCCCATTCGCTGGGCCATGGCACTCGTCACCGGGTTGGCCGAATGTCGCGAATCGACAATAACGAAGTCATCGCCATTGGCATGCATCTTTTGAAAGTTCAGCGGCATGCAAACGCCCTGCTGGAGATGGAAATGGAATTACCGTCAGGGTCTTTGGCGTTGGAAAAAGAATAACCGTCCGCCCTGTGCGTAGCGCCAAACCTCAGGCCTTGGGCCAGGCACTTGGCCTTGAAACCCTCGACATCCTGGAGATCAAAGACAAGCTTCACGGTGACTTGCCCTGTTTTAACGGCCTTCCCTGCCGGGTGAACCATCAGGATCGCGCCACCGTTTGCCGGGCTCAATTCGGTGACGCGGTCATCGGTTTTTCTTTCACTGGTAAAACTGAAATGACGCTCATAAAAATCGCAGGTCGCTTGAACGTCCCGGACATACAGCATGATTCGATTGAGTGACGGTTGCATGTGTTCTTCCTTGATCATTATTGGCGATGAAATTCATGATGGCCAAGCTTGATTCCGTTCAATGTGCTCCGAATTTGGCCTTCCTCTCAAACCACGCCTCGCGCGTCATCTCCCAAACCTCCTTGAGCAAAACCCCACAGACAAAATCCCCTTCCTGCGTCCCGATCAGACGCATGCCTTCGCGCTCCGAAATCCTGCGCGAAGCCTGGTTGCCCACCGCCTTGGGCACTTGCATGACAGGGCGCCCCAGCGCTTCAAACCAATAGGCATTGATCACTTCACAAGCCTCGCGCATGTAGCCCTTTCCCTGCCATTGCGGCGCCAGCCAGAAACCTCGGTGGTTGCCAGGCTGATCGTAGAGGCTGATGCTGCCGATGCCCTGTGTCGGTTCTTCAGCAATGCGGATCATCCAGTGCCACTCGCGTCCGGCTGCAATAGCCGGGAGTGCATGGTCGCGCACGTACGTCAGCGCGCCGTCATCCGGGTAAGGCCAGGGCACGCGGCTGTCCAGGTAACGGACCACTTCCCAATGGGGAAATAGCTGTTGGATCGCCGGTGCATCCGTCAGCTCAAGGGGTGTGAGGATGAGGCGGTGGGTTTGGAACGTGGGGCTGGGGCTCATGATGAAACTCCTTTTTCAACGTTATGGCGTCCTGGGAAAACCCTCCACGCTAAAAGTTCTCCGTCACCCTGCACAGTTTGCTGTCCTTCAAGAATGAACGGGGAAGTTGCGTCGTTGCCGCGGGCAGTTGCTTGAGCCTCACCCCACACTCATAACGCCCCGCAGCGTCCAGTTGGTAATCCTCCCCTGCCTTAGGGACAAAGCTGAACATGTTGTAGCATTGAGCACCGATGTAATGAAAAGCAATGGGCTGCCCGGCAGGCACCAGCAGCTCAGTCATTACCGTGGAAGATGAGTGTTTGTCGTCATCTGGCATGCCCAGGCTTTCGCCGTTGCGATTGGCGTAGCCATCGCGGAACGCCACCATGACGCCCGCGCCCGGCAGGCGGAAGTCCACGCAATCGGACTTGGGTACGGCCCTGACCATGCCATCGCTGATCACCCGCAAGCGCGCGGTCTCGCCACCGTCAGGCGTTGAGTAAGGGGTGGAGAAAGAGCGGACATCCGACAGCGCTCCACAGCCGGTGAGCAGGGTCAGTAAGGTGAAGTTCCAGGCATGTCGCAGGACGCGGGACGTCGCGCGCGGGCAAATGTCAGTTTGGGCGTTGAGGGGGCGTGGCGATTGGCTCACGATGATGCTCCATGCGGGTCAGATATCCAGGGCCAACGACGGTCGAGAGGAACGCGATGCCAGCGCGAGATTTTATAGAGGGTTCGGGGACTGGCTGCAATGGCCGACGTATCGGGGCGCGTGTCATCCTGAACTTCCGTGAATCGACAACCAACCCTGCCCCTTGATCAGCAGATGATTGCCCTACCCCTTGTCCGGCTCTTTGGCTGTCTTTCTGCGGCCGTTCGAAGTTACTACTTTGTATTCATTCGATATGAGCCGTCACCTTTGCTGAGGCCGCAGTCAAGAAAGCACTCGGCTCCATCGCAAACCGCTCCGCCAGCGCATACGCCATCTTGTGGCTGATAGGTCTATCGCCATTGAGCACTTTGGACACCGCCGTTTTATCACCGATTTCAGGGAGGTCTGAACCGGTGAGCCCGAGCGTCTCCATCAGATCCTTGATCAATTGCACAGGCGTGCAGGTCGCCTCAAAAGCGGCATTCGACTCGCGAAACTGTTCGCAGTTGCGCTGGTAGCCCAGGATTTCGTCCTCGAGCTCAACGAGAATTTCCTCCTCGGTCTTGCTCAGTTCGCGCCCGTCGGTGAGCGCATCGAGCAGGTCGGTCGCACGCTCATAGTCCGCAGGGGTCTTGATGCCACGCACAAACTCACCGCGCAGGCGATCCAGTAACGCATGTAGCTCGCCAAGCGTTGCGATCACGGTTTGAAATTCGTTCCAGGCTGCGCTCATCGTCTTACCCCCTTGTTTCTTGCATACCAACTGTTGGCAACGTCGTAATCGGCATGCGTGTAGATGTGTTTGACGCAGAACTTCTGCCGGGTGTAGTTGACGCCACCTATCACCCTGAGATTATTGCCGCCTACGTCGATCACCACCCAGTTCATTGCGGCTCTGGGCTTGAACAAAACACCGTGCGTACCGAACAGCTTTTGCAGGTCCGCGAACGCTTTGGGGCGTGCCATCCTCAAAATGCGCAGGCATCGATCAAGCCCGGCCTTGTCGTTCGGGTACAAAATCGCAGCGTCGTCAAAACGTGATGGCGTGAGTATATCCATGGGCTTCCTTGTCTTTGAGCCGACGGTACTCTGGTTGTGTTTTTTCACAACTCCAGTTTATTGGCGGCAGCGGGACTCATACGGTGGCAAGCAGACGATTTGGCCGGCAGCATTGGGCCAAATGGGTTATCACCTACACATCCCGAGACAAAAACATGAACCCTGTCGACTCGAACCGCCTGAAAACCTGGCAAGCCCTTTCCTCGCTCTTCCTGGATACCGAGATCGACGACCTGACCTGCGACCACATCGCTCGCGTAGTCCTTGAAACCAATTATTCGCCAAAGGAAATCCACAGCATCCTGTGGAATGAAGTGTTCCCGGTGCTCGAAGCGAACCTCAGGTCCGTGGCGGGTGAATGGGCGGGATGGACGGACGAATGGCTGCTGGAGCACCTCAGTGCAAGCGATGAGCTGGAGCCCAGGAAAGGCCGCGGCAGCATTGCCAAGGAGATTGCCAGGTGTTGGAGCCAGGTCGCGAAGCGGCTCCCACCTGGATACGCTTGATACAACTGCATTGCCTCGTGACGAAGTAATGGTGGTAGATTTCGACGGCATACGTCGAGGATCAAATGTTTCCCAACCGTAACGAATACCGGAAGGATTCCGGGTAGATGCTGGTTTGGCCGGTAATGTGAAAATCACAGGGAGTGACGCAGTGACGATTATCAAGTTCAGCTACAAAGATGCGAGGGGTAATTTGAGTGTCCGTGAACTGATCCAGTGGTCAGAGAACTCACTCTACATTCAGGGACGATCCACTGGCGACTCATTCCCAAAAACCTTCCGAAAGGATCGAATTGTCGAGATGTTGTCGGGCGCGGAGCTATTACTGAACGACGCCGCCCCTCCCGCTCCAAGGCTTTCGCCAAAACCAAAACCGTCTGCTTTGGCAGCACTTGGGGCCGCCTCCAATTGCCCCCACCCCAAGTCGCCGCCCGGCGGGATAAATCAAATTCTTTTCACTGGTTTTGCTGCAGCGCATCGTGCAGAGCTCGAACAGAAGGCGCAGGATTTTGGGTTAAGGGTGATGAGTACTCCCGGCAAGACTCTGACGTTTCTTTGCTATGGCGATAACGCCGGCCCGACCAAGGTTGCAAAGGCACTAGCGGCTGGTGCTTTCATCTTTGATGCGGAACAGTTTTTGAACTTGCTCACTACGGGCGAGATGCCTTGAGACATCCGATGCAGCGTCGGTCGATCGGTTTGACATAGCGACGGAATATCCATCACCCAAAAGCAACGGTATGCGGGGCTGGCTAACATGCGTCTGCGCCTTGTACGCCGAGCCGCTCAAGCGCTTGGCCGAAGAGAACGCCGCCGAAGTCAGCCGACGCGATGCGCTGGGCCGGATGTCCGAATACCTGCGCAAGGAAATCGGCAAGACCTTCACCGAACTGGTGCTCGAACGTCGGATGCATGCGGCGCGCAATTACTTGCTCAATGGAACACGGCCAGTGGGCGAAGTGGCGAGGTTGTGCGGTTTTGCCGACGAGGCATATTTTTCCAGGCGTTTTCGCCAGATACATGGACAGCCGCCGGGGCAGTTCAGGCGACAGCAGTTGAATCCGGACAGTCCGCAGTTGCCGTTGAACAATGGCTAGATACATCCGCCGCCATGAGCCGGCATCGTCAGGTTATCTATACTGGCTTCCCGGATGAAAATCAGAGCGTGAACAATGGCCCTCACCCCCCATCAAAACCCTCCAGTCATTCTGGTCCCCGCTCAACAAAGCGACTCGGAGGATCTGGCAGGCATTCGAATCGAGGCCATGCGCGAAAGCCTGGAGCGTGTGGGGCGATTTGATCCGGTGCGGGCGCGCGAGCGGTTTCTTGGTGGTTTCCAACCCTGCCATACACGCCACATCGAGGTGTCGGGAAAGAGGGTTGGGTTCGTTGTGGTCAAGCCTTTCAGTCATGAACTCTTGCTTGACCACTTATATGTAAGGCCCTGCGCGCAAGGATCAGGAATAGGCGCTGCTGTGCTCGATCATATTTTCAACGAAGCGGATGCAGCCGCGCTCCCGGTCAGGGTGGGTGCCCTTAAGGAAAGCGCCTCGAATCGCTTTTACACCCGCCACGGTTTCCAATTCGTCGAAAGCAGCGAGTTCGACAACTATTATGTTCGGCAGAGCGCTTGCACGGCGGACCCGGCTCGCTAGCTGGCTATCGACACAGTCACCGTAGAATCAACACCGCCGCCACCGCAATCACGGCCACCACGCCAAAGACCATCCGCGCGATCCACGGCGCGGTGAGCCAGACGCCGGTCACCCCGGCAATCTGCCCCACGTTCTTTTCGGTCAGGCGGAAACTCGGCTCCCGGAAAGGATTGCCGCAATGTGGGCAGGCGTAGGCCTTGTCGGAAATTCGGGAAGCGCATTCAGGGCAATCAATCAGACTCATTGTGCGACCTCAGGGAGAGACGAACTTGGGGTACTGACAAAGACCACGGATTTCCGGTTTTTGTTCTGAATCGAGTAAACCTTTTGGAGAGTGCGCTACGTAAAAGCGAACTGCTTCACAGCCAACAAGATAGTCCAGCCACTACTGTGGGGGTTTTACGCGCCGGATAAGATCGTTCAGCACGTAGGTGTCCAGGAAGGCTGTGACTTCAATGATCTGACCATTCTTGAAGGTCATGTGCCACAGGTAGGTGTTGTTGTAGGGTTTGTGATCAAGCGCCGTGGCTGTTCCGTTCCACAGAACAACCACGACATCATTCTGAGCAACGATGCTCTGCACCGTGGGGACAATCGGTGTTGCCAGTCGCGCAGTAATCGGCCGCACGACTTGGGCCAGCTCAGCCTTGCTGTTATAGACACCGGAAACAGGACTCGTCCCGGCCACGGTCCATTTCGCATTGGGCGCCAGCAGATCGAACACCGTGCCTTTGCCCTGCTGCCAGTGAGTGAACGCCTGGCGGACCAGAGTCGCATTCGCGTGCTGGGTGTTTTCCGAAGCCCAGACGCTGTTCGAAAAAAATACTAAAGACAGTGCAAGCGCCTGGACGCGCCAAGCCAAATTCATCCATCGGGTCATGATGTTCTCCCACAGCAATGCAGTTGATAAGACGCTCTTCCAGGAGAACCTTAACGGCATGTGCCCAGAAACCTTTGCCCGATACTGCTGTGAGGTTGCCTGATGCTATTCAGTGACGAGGCTCCACGAGCAGCCGTTCATCAAGCAATTTGCCGTGCCTTTCTGCCTTCAGTCTTAGCGACCTTCTTGCCCCAGTGCTCAATCTCCCACCCTCACCGGGAAGCTATCGCACGCCGGGGGAGAATTTTTCATTCCGAGAGAGAGGCTGGTTTCCAGAATCGCCCGGCCAGCCAGCGACTGACACTCAAGGCCCAGGCAAACAGAGCGATCAATCCGACACTAAGCAGCATCCCATTCACGCCCGTGCTGCTGATGAGCTTGCCGGCGATAAAGGGAAACCCGAATACGCCAATGAAGTAGGACAGGCTGAAAAGCAGCAGTGCTTGTGCGGTCAGTCCAGGTGGCGCCTCGTTGGCAGCCAAGCCGTTAATGACCGAATAGTTGAGACCATAACCGACCCCAAGCAAGGCGGCGGTCAACCCATAACTCAGACTGTCATGGACCCACACACCGAACCCCGTCACGGCGACCAACATCAGCGTGGTCAACAGGCAAGAGGTTGCGAAAGGGTCACGGCTGACCACCCACCCGGCAATCAACAACCGACAAGCGATAGCCGCCCCCATGAAACCGATGAAAAACAGGGAGTAGTCAAGCCCCTGACTGGCTGCATAACTGGTCTGGAAACTGCCCAGGCCACCGAAGATCGCGCCCCCCAGCCCCACCATCAAAATGGACAACGCTGAACGTGAGCGCAGCACATCCGTCGCCGATCTCAGCCCCATCCGAGCCTTATCGCCAGACCGGCGCTCCACTTCGGCAAAGCCCGTTCTCAGCCACCAGAAATACAGCCCACCCAGCGATGCCGCGGCAGCGGCAAAGAAGAAAGCTGTCTGGATGGGTAACCCAACGGAGCTGGCCAACTTGCCTGACAGAGGGCCACTACCGATCCCCGTCAACATGCTGCCCGACAAAAGCGCGAAGCAATGAGTCCGCCTGGCTGGCTCGACCATCGCTGCGACCATGATGGGCCCAACCGTGTAAAACAGTCCCCAGCCGATCCCCAGCATCAAACCGCAGGCCAACAAACCGATGCCTAGGCCCGATAGCAGCGCAAACCCCATGGACGCAATGACCAGAAATACAGCGCCAAGGGCCATGCACAGTGCAGCGCCTACGCGCTGCATCAAATGCCCCGAGGCGACCACCGCGACCAGGGTACTCGTCATGGCAACGGCAAAGACTTGCCCTGCGTCGCGCTCAGTTCCCCCCAGGGAGGACACCAGCAGCGAGACCAGGAAAGTGGCGCCATAAGAAATGGACAGAAGGAAACTGGCTACGCAAAACAGGCCGAATCGATTGGAGGGCCTGCCGTTGGAGAGCGATGACATCGGTGTTTTTCCACGCGTAGAACAAGCCTTTTTGTAGCACGGCTACATGCGGGGATAGTCATTTGGGTGGCGGAGTCAAGGTTAGGAAATTCGCACC
The DNA here is from genome assembly GCF_052112205.1 of Pseudomonas sp. Lb2C2. NCBI lineage: Bacteria > Pseudomonadati > Pseudomonadota > Gammaproteobacteria > Pseudomonadales > Pseudomonadaceae > Pseudomonas > Pseudomonas sp. Lb2C2. Next base: position 60,770 of record NZ_JAUTYW010000011.1, read on the forward strand.
TTTTGCGCTGACGGCGTATCACCTGGGTGCCATTGCCCCTATCGTCATTTTTTTAAGACGGCAGAAACCACAAAACCCCTGGTTTTCTTGGAAAACCAGGGGTTTTGTGTATATCGAATTTGGCGGTGAAGGAGAGATTCGAACTCTCGATACAGTTTCCTGTATACACACTTTCCAGGCGTGCTCCTTAAGCCACTCGGACACTTCACCGTATCTCGGCAAACTGTTCAGTCTGTCGAGGCGCGCTAATGTAGTCGAAAGCTTTTCCGATGGCAAAGGTTTTTTTCAGAATTTTCATGCGGTTAAGCTTGGTCGGGCATTTCAAACGCGCCTGGGCATGGCAAACCGGCCAATCTTCGGGGCTATGCAGGCGCTGCTCTATAGATGAAGGCGAAGCGGGATGGGCGGGCCAGGCTGTTTGCGGGGCTTGGAGCTGACCGGTGAGTCAGTCACGGCGCTTTACCTGGCCTGCGGCGGTGGGTAACGTCTGCGTCACTTCTCTTACAAGGAATAGCGTCATGAGCGACTTGATTGCCTACCACCTCGAAGACGGTATCGCGACCCTGACCTTGAACAACGGCAAGGTCAATGCCATCTCGCCGGATGTGATTGCCGCGTTCAACGCTGCGCTGGACCAGGCGACGGCGGATCGGGCGGTGGTGATCATTACCGGGCAACCGGGGATTTTGTCGGGTGGTTACGATCTGAAGGTGATGACCGCCGGTCCCAAGGAAGCGGTGAGCCTGGTCACGGCCGGCTCGACCCTGGCCCGTCGCTTGTTGTCGCACCCCTTCCCTGTCGTTGTCGCTTGCCCGGGGCATGCGGTGGCCAAGGGTGCGTTCCTGCTGCTCTCGGCGGACTATCGCATTGGTGTGGAAGGGCCTTTCAGCATCGGCCTGAACGAGGTGCAGATCGGCATGACCATGCACCACGCCGGTATCGAGCTGGCCCGTGATCGCCTGCGCAAGTCGGCGTTTCATCGCTCGGTAATCAATGCCGAGATGTTCAATCCGCAGGGCGCTGTGGATGCGGGCTTCCTCGACAAGGTGGTGTCGGCCGAAGAACTGCAGGGCGCGGCCCTGGAAGCGGCGCGTCAGTTGAAGAAGATCAACATGACAGCCCACAAGAACACCAAACTGAAAGTACGCAAGGCTCTGCTGGAAACGCTGGACAGTGCGATTCTGCTGGATCAGGAGCACTTGGGCTGACGCTTGTAGGAGCTGTCGAGCGGAGCGAGGCTGCGATCTTTTGATCCTTCGCTCCGGACTCAATTGGCAATGGAAAGATCGCAGCCTCGCTCCGCTCGTCAGCGCCTACGGGCCCAGAGAGAGCTAGCCCTCACCTGGAGTCGGGCTTTTTCCTACGCGCGTCGCTTAAAAGTCCTCAACCGCTCTAGGCCGCGTCTGTCACACCATGTGGAAACATGCGCTTAAACATCGTCCATTTCCTACCTCTATAGGGGCAATTGCCGAAAACAGTGCACATCCGTACACTGCGCCACCTTTTGTCCCGATGGGGCCTGTAGATGCTGTTTGTATTGCGTATGTTGTTGATGGGCCTGCATTTTGTATTGGCTGGCGTGCTCGGGGTGATTCTGGGCCTGTGCCGGCCGTTCAACCCGGACAACAGCCGTTTATGCGCACGGTTTTACGCATTGCCGGCGATGTGCATTTTGCGCCTGCGGGTCCGGACACAAGTCGACACGCTGGTGAATAAGCCTAACGGCTGCGTCATCATCGCCAACCACCAATCCAACTATGACCTGTTCATGTTCGGCAATGTGGTGCCGCGCCGTACCGTGTGCATCGGTAAGAAGAGCCTGAAATGGGTGCCGCTGTTCGGGCAATTGTTCTGGCTGGCGGGCAACGTGTTGATCGACCGCGGCAACGCGATCAAGGCACGACAGTCGATGCTGACCACCACCCATACCTTGCAGCACGAGGACACCTCGATCTGGGTTTTCCCGGAGGGCACGCGCAACCTGGGTGAAGACCTGCTGCCGTTCAAGAAAGGCGCCTTCCAGATGGCAATAGCCGCCGGGGTGCCGATTGTTCCGGTGTGCGTCAGCAGCTACATCAAGCATATGCGCCTCAATCGCTGGCGCAGCGGTGACATCCTCATACGCTCATTGCCGGCGATTCCTACAGCCGGGTTGAGCATGGATGACATGCCCCGGCTCATCGCCCAATGCCGTGAGCAGATGCGCGAGTGCATCGCGACAATGGACCGGCAGTTGCAAGCCGCCTGAATGGAAAACCCGCCCCCTCGGCGGGTTTTCTTTTACCGCCGAACTCCGCAGATTTTGCTGACTCTCAAGCTACAGGGCGCGCTAAGCTGAACGCCGCCTGCCACTGCCATTTTCCAATAAGAAGTGAACCACCATTATGGGTAGAGTCGTTGCTGCTGCGGTCTACAGCGCTGGTAAAAAAGTCACCAATATCACCCTCGACGAAGGCAGTGCCTGGGCTGCCAAACCTGGTCATTTTGTGTGGATCGGTCTCGAAGAGCCCAGCGCCCTGGAGCTGACCAACCTGCAGCGTCAATTCAACCTGCACGAATTGGCGATCGAAGACGCCATGGAGAAACACAGCCGGCCCAAGCTGGAGACCTTTGGCGATGCGCTGTTTATCGTCACGTATTCGCCGATACGCAAGGACGGCAAGTTGCTGTTCATCGAAACCCATATCTTTGCCGGCAAGGGCTACATCATCACGGCTCGCAACGGCCACTCCGCGTCCTACGCCCATGTCCGGCAGCGCTGTGAGGCACGTCCGCTTTTACTGAAACACGGGGAAGATTTCGTCCTCTACGCCATCCTTGATTTCGTGATTGAAAACTACCAGCCCATGGGTGAAGCCATTCACGCCGAAATTGATGAGCTGGAACACAATGTCATGTGCAGCTCCCTGAACGAACGGGACATCCAGAACCTGCACAGCTTGCGCCGCGACGTATTGCGCCTGCGCCGTTACGCGGCACCAATGGTGGAGATCAGTGAAGAGTTGCAGAAACTCGACTTCCCCTTTATCGACAAGAACATGAGCCCGTATTTCCGCGACGTGCAGATTCATGTCACGCGGCAAATGGAAGACCTGGCCACCCTGGCCGACATCGCCAGCCAGACCATCGAAGTCGGCGTGCTGCTCGAAGCTTCGCGCCAGAGCGTGGTGCAGCGCAAGTTCGCGGCTTGGGCGGCGATCCTGGCGTTTCCCACGGCCGTGGCCGGGATCTATGGGATGAACTTCCAGGACATGCCGGAGTTGAGTTGGCAATACGGCTATTTCGCGGTGCTGGGGGTTATTGCGGTGGGCTGCTCATCGCTGTGGTTGAGCTTCAAGCGATCGGGGTGGTTGTAGGCGAGCGTTCTTCGCTGGGACTTGTGTGGGACTTATCGTCGGAACGCCGCCCGGAGCAAGCTCGCTCCCACAGGGGATTTGCGTCGTACACAGATCCAGTGTGGGAGCGAGCTTGCTCGCGATGACGGAGGCACATTCAATATCACTGCAAGCTGATCCACCGCGATCGCGAACAAGCTCGCTCCCACATTAGAGAGTGGTGATCTTTAGCCTTGGGTGGCTTCAGCCTGCGGCTTGTGAGCGACGAAACGCATCATCCACTCCGCCACCGTGGTGCCGTGGTGCTCGTGGGCCAGGCTCGCCACGCCCTGGCTGTAGATCTGCTCACCAAGATGTTGCTGGCGAATCTCCAGCAAGGCCCGGGAATAATCATGGATGAATTCCGGATGGCCCTGGAAGCACAGCACTTGGTCGTTGATGTGGTAGGCGGCGAATGGGCAGAAATCGCTAGAGGCGATGACGGTCGCGCTTTCGGGCAGTTCGGTCACCTGGTCCTGATGGCTGATCAGCAAGGTCAGTTCTTCCATCACCGGGCTCATCCAAGGCGCCTTGGCGGCGAGTTTGTAGCGATGGGTGCCGACGCCCCAGCCTTGGGTGGCGCGTTCGGTCTTGCCGCCCAGCAACAACGCCAACAGCTGGTGACCAAAGCACACACCGAGCAATTTATCGCCGCGCTGATAGCGCTCCAGCAGGTAAGTCTTGAGGGTTTGAATCCAAGGGTCGGTGCCGAAGGAATCAGCCTTGCTGCCGGTCACCAGATAAGCGTCGAACTGCTCGTCATCGCTGGGGTAATGCCCCTCCATCACGTTGTATACGATGAATTCGGCCGCGATGGGCTGCTGCGAAAACAGGCGCTGGAACATCTGCCCGTAACCCTGATATTGGTCGACCAGTTCCGGACGCAGGATATCGGTTTCCAGAATGCAGATGCGTAGCGACATAAAAAATACCTGACACGATGATGGGAATATTGCACACCCCAGAGCCTGCCCTGAAACACCGTCCCAAGGCAAGCCCCTTCCCGGGTCTGTCAGAACAGTTCGTGGCGGGCGGCTTTCTCCAACAACAAGGCCGGCGGTGAGAAGCGCTCGCCATATTGCTCGGCCAGATACTGGGCGCGACCGACAAAGTCCTGCAGGCCGTATTGATTGATGAACTGCAGCGCACCACCGGTCCAGGCGGCGAAGCCAATACCGAAGATCGAGCCGACGTTAGCGTCAGCTGTCGAAGTCAGCACCCCCTCCTCCATGCAGCGTACGGTTTCCAGGGCCTGGATGAACAGCAGGCGATCACGGATATCCTGTGGGGAAATCTGCCCGTCGGCTTTCTCGAAGCGGCTTTTGAGCGCCGGCCACAGGTACTTTTGCCCATCGGCCGGGTATTCATAGAAACCGGCACCGGCGGCCTTGCCCGGGCGCTTGTATTCGTTGAGCAACAAGTCAATCACGGCGAACGCCGGGTGCTCAATCGGCGCTTTCCCTTCTGCGCGCAGGTCCTTGGCGGTTTGCGCACGGATATGGCTCATCAGGCTGAGGGAAACTTCGTCAGAGATCGCCAGAGGCCCGACCGGCATCCCAGCCTTGCGCGCCTCGGTCTCGATCATCGGCGCACTCACGCCCTCGCCGAGCATGGCAATGCCCTCATTGGTAAAGGTGCCGAACACCCGCGACGTAAAGAAGCCGCGACTGTCGTTGACCACAATCGGCGTCTTGTTGATCTGCAGGACAAAATCGAACCCCCGGGCCAGGGTCGCGTCACTGGTGCGCGCGCCCTTGATGATCTCCACCAGAGGCATTTTTTCCACCGGGCTGAAGAAGTGCAGGCCGATGAACTTCGTCGGGTCCGGCACAGCCATGGCCAGGCCGGTGATGGGCAAGGTCGAGGTGTTGGAAGCGATCACCGCATCATCGCCCACCACCGCCTGGGCGGCGGCCGACACACTGGCTTTCAGGGCGCGATCTTCAAACACCGCTTCGATGATCAGGTCGCAGCCGGCCAGGTCTGCGTTGCTGTCGGTGGGGTGAATCCGCGCCAGCGTGGCTTCGCGCTGCTCGGCGGTGAGTTGGCCGCGGGCGACCTTTTTATCCAGCAACGCCGCCGAACGGGCCTTGCCCTTCTCGGCCGCCGCCACATCGACATCCTTGAGTACCACGGCGATGCCGGCCACGGCGCTGACATAGGCGATACCCGCCCCCATCATGCCCGCGCCGAGCACACCGACTTTTTTCGTCAGATAAGGCGCAAAACCCTGTGGGCGAGAACCACCGGCCTTGATCTCGTTGAGCTGGAACCAGAAGGTGCCAATCAGGTTCTTCGCCACCTGGCCGGTGGTCAGTTCGGTGAAGTAGCGGGTTTCGATCAGGTGCGCGGTGTCGAAATCTACCTGGGCGCCCTCCACCGCTGCGCAGAGGATTTTCTCCGGTGCTGGCAGGCAACCCTGGGTCTTGTTGCGCAGGATCGAAGGGGCGATAGCCAGCATTTGCGCAACTTTCGGGTCAGACGGCGTGCCGCCCGGCAGTCGATAGCCCTTTGCATCCCAGGGTTGGATGACGCTGGGGTTGGCAAGAATCCAGGCCCGGGATTTGGCCAGCAGTTCGTCACGATCCTTCGCCAGCTCATCGAGCAAACCGGCCTGCAGCGCTTGTTGCGCATTGACCTTCTTGCCCTCGAGCAGATACGGCAAGGCCTTTTCCAGACCAAGCAGGCGCACCATCCGCACCACCCCGCCGCCGCCCGGCAACAGACCAAGCGTGACTTCCGGCAAGCCGAGCTGCACCGACGGCAGGTCCAGGGCCACGCGATGATGGCAGGCCAGGCAGATTTCCCAACCACCGCCGAGGGCCGCGCCATTGATGGCCGCCACCACGGGCTTGCCCAAGGTTTCCAAGGCTCGCAGTTGCGCTTTAAGCCGCAGGACCATGTCGTAGAAAGCCTTGGCCTCGGGCTTGCCGACCTTGATCAATTCGTTGAGGTCACCGCCCGCGAAGAAGGTGTGCTTGGCCGAGGTGATGATCACACCGGCAATCGAGTCCTTTTCAGCCTGCAAACGGGCGACGCAGGCGGCCATGGCCTCACGGTACACCGCGTTCATGGTGTTGGCGCTCTGGCCCGGCATGTCCAGGGTCAGGACGACGATCCGGTCCTGGCCGGTTTCGTAACGAATGGCATCGGTCATGAAAAAGTGTTCCTTGAAGTCGGGGCTCAGAGGCGTTCAATGACGGTGGCAATGCCCATGCCGCCGCCGACACAGAGGGTCGCCAGGCCATAACGCAGGCGACGCACCTCCAATTCGTCGAGCAACGTGCCAAGGATTGCGCACCCCGTAGCGCCCAAGGGGTGCCCCATGGCGATGGAGCCGCCGTTGACGTTGACCTTGGCCGGGTCGATGGCCATGTCCTTGATGAACTTGAGCACCACCGAGGCGAAGGCTTCGTTGACTTCGAACAGGTCGATGTCCTCCACCCGCAACCCGGCCTTGACCAGGGCCTTGCGGGTAGCCGGCGCCGGGCCGGTGAGCATGATGGTCGGGTCGGTGCTGGTGACGGCGGTGGCGACGATCCGCGCCCGGGGTTGCAGGCCCATGGCGCGCCCCTTGGCTTCGGAACCGATCAGCATCAGCGCCGCACCGTCGACGATGCCGGAACTGTTACCCGGCGTGTGCACGTGATGGATTCGTTCGACATGGCTGTAGACGCGCAACGCCGTGCCATCGAAGCCCATCTGGCCCATGGCTTCGAAGCTTGGCTTGAGCTTGCCCAGGCCTTCGAGCGTGGAGTCGGCGCGGATGAATTGGTCGTGGTCCAACAACACGATGCCATTCTGGTCCCGCACGGCGACCAGGGATTTATTGAACGAACCGTCAGCCCGGGCACGCGCCGCTTTCTGCTGGGAATGCAGCGCATAACCGTCGACATCCTCACGGCTAAAGCCTTCCAGCGTGGCGATCAGGTCGGCGCCGATGCCCTGGGGAACGAAGTGGCCGTGCAGGTTGGATTGCGGGTCCAGCGCCCACGCGCCGCCATCGCTGCCCATGGGCACCCGGGACATGGATTCGACGCCGCCGGCCACCACCAGGTCTTCGAAGCCGGAACGCACTTTCATGGCCGCCAGGTTCACCGCCTCCAGGCCCGAGGCGCAAAACCGATTGAGTTGCACGCCTGCCACGCTGACATCCCAGTTGGCCACCAGCGCAGCGGTCTTGGCGATATCGGCCCCCTGTTCACCCACCGGAGTCACGCAACCGAGCACGATGTCATCGACCTGGCTGGTGTCCAGATCCATGCGCTGCTGCAAGGCGCTGAGCAGACCACCCAGCAGGTTCACCGGCTTGACGCTGTGCAAGGCACCATCGGCCTTGCCCTTGCCACGGGGCGTGCGTAATGCGTCGAAAATCAAAGCTTGGGTCATGACGTCCTCGAAACCACGGGGTAATGCGATGCCTTCAACCATAAGCCCAGCGGCGCCGGATTCAATGACCACAGCGCTCAATGGCGTTGACGGCCACGCTCAGACGAACGGTAGCGAGCTATCGGGTTAACCGATTCAGGAGGGCAAGCTGTCTAGCAAAAGGGCCGGCAGGAAGGTGGCAATAGGCCTCATACCTTTTTTAGAGCAGCCTGTACCAAGCTGATATGAATTGGATCTAAGCCAAGGCCGCCGCGGCCCCTAATGTAATCCTTGTACAAGAAAGTCGTCGGGTTTTGCCGAGGCGCTTGTCGAACAGGAAGTGCAACGCCAGCCGCCATGGATATGCAGGCTGGCTTTTAGGAAATAACAATAAAGGCGGGTCAGCCATGTTCAAACATTCGAAAGTTCGCCAAGCCGGACTCATTCTCTTTGCCACAACGCTGCTGTTGATTTTGCCGAATATCACCAAGGTGATTGGCTGAATCCTGCGCGAGGGCATCTGCATCATTCATTAGTTGTGTCGCCAAAAAATGTGACGGGTTCTCTGTTCGAGCCGCGATGGCTGTGCCAACCTTTGCGGCACCCCTCGACATGGAAGGCGATCGACTTGAAAGCTCTTATTGTGTTCGGGGCGTTGCTGCTCAGCACGCCCCTTTATGCCGCGCAACTGGTGCTGGAGTTGGGCGCGGGCACGCGCACCTGGCAAACCGAAGAACTGCTCAAGCACCCGGACGCTCAAACGGTCCAGATCGCTGATGACGTTTCCTACAAGAAACCCATGACCTATCGAGCCGTACCGCTGACGGCACTGTTGACGGGCGTCCAGGCGGACGACCATCTGCAAGCCGTTGCCCTGGACGGCTTCGCTGCCGAAATGCCTGCGGCGCCATTACTCAACAAGAGTGGCGCCCGAGCCTGGCTGGCGATCGAGGACCCGGCCAAGCCCTGGCCGCCGCTGGGGGAAGGCAAGCACAGTGCCGGGCCTTTCTACCTGGTCTGGACCGATCCGCAGGCTGGCCACATCAGCCCGGAGCAATGGCCCTACGCGGTGGCGACCATCAAGCGCCTGTCGGCCGTGGCCGAACGCTTCCCGGCCCTGCTGCCGGCGCCCAACCTGGCCAAGGACGACCCGATCAATAAAGGTTTCGAACTGTTCCAGAAAAATTGCCTGGCGTGCCATCGGCTCAATGGCGCAGGCGATGCACAGTTCGGCCCTGACCTGAACATCCCTTTCAACCCGACCGAATACTTCTCCGGGGATTTCCTCAAGCGCTACATTCGCGACCCACAAGCGCTGCGTCGCTGGCCCCAGGGCAAGATGCCCGGATTCTCGGCTGCGGTGCTGCCGGATTCGGAGCTGGATTTGCTGGTGGGTTATTTGAAGCATATGGCGGGACGCAAGCAGCCGTTGGCCCCGTGAGATTGGTTTTTTTGTGGCAAGGGAGCTTGCTGCGCAGCAGCCCCTTAAAAAGCTTGCGAACGCTTCGCACTCGAGCGGGAGCAAGCGCCCTCGCCACAAAAGCTCCCTCGTTGGAGAGCTATTGTTGTTGCACCGTGATCACCGGCGCCGGTGGCACGACCAGCTTGGCATGCATCTGCTCACAACCGCCGCCACGCCGCATGCCACGCACCGGGCAGGCGTCCAGGTAATCCAGGCCTACGGCCAGCTTCAGGTGGCGCTCCGGACGGGCCAATTGGTTGGTCACGTCGAAACTGTACCAGGCGTCGTCAAGCCAGGCTTCTGCCCAGGCATGGCTTGCCAGGTGTTCGCTCTCTTCGCTGAACAGATACCCCGACACATACCGCGCCGGCACCCCCAGGCTACGGGCGCAGGCCAGGAAAGCGTGGGTGTGATCCTGGCACACCCCGCTACGACCGGCAAAAGCCTGGGCCGCACTGGTCTCCACTTCAGTGGTGCCAGGGGTGTAGATCATGTGCTGGTTCAGCCCATGCATCAGGTCGATCAGCGCCGTGCGATCGCGACGCTGCTGACACTGCTGCGCAGCGAAGGCTCGAAGGGCCTCGTCCGCCTCGGTCAGCCGGGTGAAGCGCAGGAACGGCAGCGCTGACTGACTCTCGTGCTCGGCTTCACGCGACGGATCGATATCCACTTGTCCGCGGGCGCCGATGATGACCGTTTCGTGGGGTTCGTCCAGGGTCAGTACGTGAAGGATGTTGCCGAACGGGTCCAACTGCGCCCGCACCGGCCGGGGCAGATCCAGTTGCCAGCTCAGTACATGCTGACGTTCGCTGTCGTGGGGCGTCAGGCGCAGGTACTGGATACTGGCGCGCACCTGATCTTCATAGTGGTAGGCCGTTTCGTGGCTGATCGAGAGTCTCATATGACCTCCAGGTAGGAACTGTGAATGGCATTGCCCAGTTCACGGACCAGTGGGATGAATTCGGTGAGCCAGGCATGCAGGCCCCCGTCGAGGATTTCGTTGATGCCGGTGTAGCGCAGGCGTGCGTCCATTTCCGCCGCCAGCCGTTGTGCCTGCCGGCCGTTGGTGCCTGGCAGGCTCGCGAGGATCTGGTTGATTTCTTCGGTACAGGCGCGCAGCGAACGCGGTACGTCGGCGCGCAACAGCAGCAACTCAGCCACATGGCGAGCGCCCGGGGCGTCACGGTAGATCTCGGTATAGGCTTCGAAGGACGACAAGGCCCGCAACAAGGCGCTCCATTGGTAATACGCGTGGGCCGTGCCATCGCTGACCGTCTCGGCCTGGTCGCCGGCCATTTCGTAGCGGGCGTCGAGCAAGCGCAGGGTGTTGTCGGCCCTTTCGATGAAGGTCCCCAGGCGAATGAAGCGGAACGCATCGTTGCGCATGATGGTGCCGTAGGTTGCACCACGAAACAGGTGGGATCGCTCCTTGATCCACTCACAGAAACGGCTCATGCCGTAGCGATTCAAGCCTTGCTCGGCGATCCCACGAATTTCCAGCCAGGTGGCGTTGATGTTTTCCCACATGTCGGCGGTGATACGCCCACGTACCGCATGGGCACTGGCTCGCGCGGCGCCGAGACAACTGTAGATGCTGGCCGGGTTGGCCGCTTCCAGGGCAAAGAAATGCAGCAGGCGCTCGGCGTGCAGCTCGCCGTGTCGCTCCCGGTAATCATCCAGCGTGCCGGTGATCAGCAATGGCATGGCCAGCTCGTGCAGGCCATCGCCACGCCCATCCTGGGGCATCAGCGACAGCGAATAGCTGACATCGAGCATCCGTGCGAGGTTTTCCGCACGCTCCAGGTAGCGCGACATCCAGTACAGGTCCGAGGCGGTTCTACTCAGCATGGCAGCTCCTCAATCCTCGACCACCCAAGTGTCCTTGGTCCCACCGCCCTGGGATGAATTCACCACCAGGGAGCCTTCGCGCAGCGCCACCCGTGTCAGCCCGCCAGGCACCACGCGGGTCTCGCGCCCCGACAGCACAAACGGCCGCAAATCGATGTGGCGCGGGGCGATGCCGTTTTCGACAAAGGTCGGGCAGGTCGAGAGCGACAGCGTCGGCTGGGCGATGTAGGCGTGCGGCTTGGCCTTGATCCGCTCGCGAAAGGCATCGATCTGCGCTGTCGTCGCGGCCGGCCCCACCAGCATTCCATAACCGCCGGAGCCCTGGGTTTCCTTGACCACCAGATCGGGAAGATTCGCCAGCACGTGGGAAAGCTCAGCGGGATTACGGCATTGCCATGTAGGAACGTTCTTCAGGATCGGCTCTTCGTCCAGGTAAAAACGGATCATGTCGGTGACGAACGGGTACACCGATTTGTCGTCCGCCACGCCCGTGCCGATGGCATTGGCCAGCACCACGTTGCCGGAACGGTAGGACGACAACAGGCCCGGTACGCCGAGCATCGAATCCGGGTTGAAGGCCAGTGGATCAAGGAACGCGTCGTCGAGGCGACGGTAGATCACATCCACGGCTTTCGGGCCGTCGGTGGTGCGCATGAACACTTTGTCATCGCGTACGAACAGGTCGGCGCCTTCCACCAACTCCACACCCATCTCCCGGGCCAGGAACGCGTGCTCGAAGAACGCGCTGTTGAAACGCCCCGGCGTGAGCACCACGACGCTGGGATCGTCCAGCGGGCTGGAGCTTTTCAGGGTGTCGAGCAGCAGGTTCGGATAATGGTCGATGGGGGCGATGCGCTGGGCGGCGAACAGTTCGGGGAACAGGCGCATCATCATCTTGCGGTCTTCGAGCATGTAGCTGACGCCGCTGGGCGTACGAAGATTGTCTTCGAGCACGTAGTACGTGCCGTCACCGTCGCGCACCAGATCGACACCACAAATGTGCGCGTAGATGTCACGGTGCAGGTCCAGCCCCTGCATCGCCAGTTGGTATTGCTCGTTGGCCAGCACCTGCTCGGCGGGAATGATGCCGGCACGGATGATCCGTTGTTCGTGGTAGAGGTCGGCCAGGAACATGTTCAGCGCCTTGACCCGCTGGATGCAGCCACGTTCGACCACCCGCCATTCACTGGCCGGGATGCTGCGTGGGATCGTGTCGAAAGGGATCAGGCGCTCGGTCCCCTGCTCGTCGCCGTAGAGCGTGAACGTAATGCCAGCACGATGAAACAACAGGTCGGCTTCGCGCCTGCGTTGCGCCAGCAGCTCGTCAGGCGTTTCAGCCAGCCAGCGGGCAAACGCCTGGTAATGCGGACGGACCTGGCCGTTGGCATCGTACATTTCATCAAAACCGCTGCGGATCATGCCGTACTCCTTGTCACCCTGGCAGCAAGGCTTCGCAAGCCCCGTGCCATCGGCATAAACGCTTTATGATCAACGGGTTGGATTCTCCTCTGACAGGCCGCGCACTTTTCTAGTGCAGCAAATACCCCCACCCCGCTGCCCCCCGCTCCATTGCGACGCAGGGGCGTCGCTCTGCTGAGCATAGTCACGGAAAAACGACGCGGCTTGATCTGGATACAGTTAGGTACAAAACCTGGGGAAGTGATTGCGGTGTGTCAGCGGGTAATGATGTTGATTGTGCGGCCGCCATCGCGAGCAAGCTCGCTCCCACAATGGATTGTCTGCACCCTGTGGGAGCGAGCTTGCTCGCGATGGCGGTGCTTCAGATGCTCATTCATTGCTACGCGCACATGAAAACGGCCGACACAAAGGTCAGCCGTTGCTGTGGTTGCGGTGAGTAACTGTCAGGCCTGCAGGCGCCGGATCTCTTGCTTGACGCCCCAGCCCTCGATAACGCCACCCAAGGGTTCGACGACTGCCTCAAAGTCTTGCTCGAAGTCTCCTATGTCATCGTAAGTGGCGTACATCACCCGGCTCAGTTCCAATGACCAAGCCCCGTCGTCCCGTGCACTGATCTGCGCGTTCAGCGACTCTCCCCGAAAATGACCTGCCGCCCTGCGCGCCCGCTCCTCGTCCGGGAAAATGGCGTAGAACTCAATGGGATGGAATCGGGAAAAATCGAAACCGCCTTCTTTCATGCGGCGCAATACGCTGGTGCTGATGTCTTCTTGATAGGCTGTGCTCATGAAACGTCCTCCTGAAACCAATGGATAGACTTTCCGTCTTCCCGTGCGTGAAGCCCTCGGGCTGCAAGCGTTACGGCATCAAATGGCCGTCGGGACACAAGCATGTAGCTGACAAGACCGGACCTTGGCGATCCTTTCGCTGATCTCAATTGCAGAGTAGCCGTAAGTGGTGGCCACTGCCAAGCGAGACCAGGCACCGTTTCATGAAATCGGTGTAATGCTGATGATTTCGATACTGTGCTGGGACTTGAGGTTCTTGACGGTGGGATCTTCAGTACGACCTTCCAGGTCGTTAAGGTCCAGTTGGGCGGAAACGGGCAGCAATTTTTCGCGAATCAGTTGTGCCGCCTGCTCCATAGTAGGCTCCTGCTCGTAGTCGAACTGCTCGACGATGGCTTCGCCATGATCATCCACGAAAGTGATTTCCCACTTTTGCATCGGTGTCTCCTTGATCAATTCAGGGCCTGGCTTACCTTTATCTCGACATTGGGGGCCGGACAATCGTTCCACTGGGCGCCTGGACGGCACACATGAAAAGACCGCCTCTGGGGCGGTCTCCTGGTGTGCAGCCGTGGCCGATCAGTTTTCGGCGCGTTCCTTCAGGGCTTTCAAGGTGTTGAACGGCGCATCCACCACAAACTTGTTCGCCAGCCAGGACGGTACGTCACCCCCTGGCTCGGTGTGGACCTGGTAGGTCACTTCGATCTGGTCAGCGCCTTTTGGCGTGAACGTCCAGAAGCCTTCAACCTGGGTCACTCGCACGAAACCTTGCTCTTCAGGCAGGTATTTCGGCACGCCCTTGAGCTTGCGGGTCAGGCTGCCATCGGCGCCCTCCTCGGTGGTGACTTGCAGCACCGAGTCTCGGGCCGTCACCGGCCATGGCGTGTTGAACTGGGTGTAGGTCCAACTTTGATTGCCTTCGTGCTTGAGCAGTTTCTGGCTCTTGCATTCATGAATCCAGGCGCAAGCGCCGGGAACGTCTTCCTGCAGGGCCCGCAGCTTGGCCATGGTGGTTTTCATCACCGTCACGCCGCGATAGGCCTTGTACTTGGAGCCCGCCACTTCACTGAGGGAAACCTTGATACCGTCCTTCTCCTTGGCAACCTGCCAATCCTCTGCCTGAGCGGTGGCCGTTGCCAGCAATACGGTCAACCCACACAACACAGCCATACGATGCAGCGAACCCATAGTTTTTTCCTTATTGTCCAAGTTCGTTCATTTCGGATCCGTTCATTGACCCTTACGCTGCCGTGACTTGCTCCCACCAACCGATCAGCCGGATGGCCTCTTCACTGCTGCTGCCGCACACCTCGATGTCGGCGTCGAACGCCGAGCACACTGCCGGACGTTCCGGCTGGCCGAAGATCCGGCACAGGTTATCGACTGACAATTGCGCGCAACGTTCTCCCGCCGGTTTGCCTTGGGGCATGCCAGGGATCGATGAGCTGATGGAAGGGGCGATGCAACAGGCGCCACAGCCTTCACGGCATTTCATGACGGCGACATCCTCACGACAGTAATGGTTAGTAACAGAACACAGAGTACCGGCTAAAACACTCGTTTTAAATTACCGTCTGCGTGTTTTTTTGCCCAGGGCGAGATGACCGAACGGTCAACGACGAGCTGCAGGCCTGTCGAAGGTTATTGCTTGAATTCGAAGTCCAGCACCGCACCTTCCACCTCATTGCGCTCCTGGTTGCGCAGTGGCAGCTGCATTTCATTGCTCAACAAACGGCCATTGAGCTGAAACGGCCCGGGTTTCTCGCCAAACATCGACGGCAAGAGGGGTTCACGCTTGGGTTGCACCAACTTACCCGGTGGTTGCAGTTCCTCGACCATGTCACGAGGCAGGCTCAGATCGAGCTTGGCCGGCGGCAATGGGGTCTTGGCGACCTCGTGGGCGGATTTGCTCTTGGAAGCGATGGGCGCGCGCTTTTTTTTCGCGGGAGCTGCCTTTTTAGTGGAAGTTTTCTTGGTCACTGCAGTTTTTTTCGGCGTATCTTTCGTGGCAGTGGCGGCCGGTTTTTCCTGCGCTGGAGTTGCCGCGACGACGCCTCCCATGTAGAAGGCGCTCAACAGGCCGATCAAAACCCAGGCAGCAGGAACAATGGCTTTCATAGACACAACGGCACTGACGACAGGGACCCCCATGCTCGCCTGATAATGAGGCGCTGACAAGCACATCGAGCTAAGCCACTGACGCCTAAAGAAATCCGTTGGCCGTCTCTTGGCACAATTGAGTGGCCAACATCCCCAGTGTCATCAAGGCCCGCTCCGCCTCACGGTTCCAGGGAGTGCCACAGTTCAAGCGAATGCAGTGGTTGAACTGCTCGGTGTTACTGAAAATCAGCCCTGGCGCGATGCTGATGCCTTGTTGCAACGCCCGCACATGCAACTCCTGGGTATTGACCCGCCCCGGCAGGCTGACCCACAGGATGAAGCCGCCAGTGGGACGACTCATCTGCGTGCCTTCGGGGAAGTGCTGCTGCACCGCCAGTTGAAAGGCGCTGAGGTTCTTGCGGTACTCCTGGCGGATATAGCGCAAGTGCCGGTCATAGCCGCCGTTTTCCAGGTACGCGGCGATGCCCATCTGCGTGACACTGCACGCGGAGTGAGTGCTGAAGGTCTGGAGCCGCTGGATTTCCTGCTGGAATTTACCCGCGATCATCCAGCCGATGCGCACGCCCGGCGACAACGTCTTGGAAAAACTCGAACAGTAGATGACCCGGTCCAGCCGGTCATAGGCCTTGAGGGCCTTGGTGCGCCCCTGTTCGAACATCAACTCGCCATAGATATCGTCCTCGACGATCTGGATGTCGAAGTCCGACGCCAAGCGCAGCAGTTGCTTTTGCCGCTCTTCAGGCATGGTGCCGCCCAAAGGATTGCTCAGGCGCGTGGTCAGCACCAACGCCTTGATCGACCATTGGTTGGCCGCCAACTGCAAGGCCTCCAGGCTCATGCCGGTGACCGGGTCGCTGGGGATCTCGATGACCTTGAGGCCCAACAGATCCGCCAGTTGCAGCAAGCCGTAATAGGTCGGCGACTCGGCGGCGATCAAGTCCCCCGGCCGCGTCAGCACCCGCAAGGACATTTGCAGTGCGTCAACGCAGCCGTGGGTGATCACCACCTCGGAAGGGTCTACCACGACGCCGGCATCGCGCATGCGAATCGCCACCTGGCGACGCAACGGCTCGAAGCCTGGGCTGAACATGTAGCTGAACGCCCGCGGGCTGTGGAAACGCGTGACCTTGGCCAATTGCTGATGCAAGGCCCGAACCGGCAGATAGTCGACGCTTGGCACCGCCGCGCCCAGGGGAAACACCCCTTCGCGGCGCGACTCGACCAATACTTGTTGGATGATGCTGCTGCGCGTCACCAACCCCGGACGCTCTACCCGGGCAATGTCCGGCGTCGGCGCCGTCAGGGCGGGCGTCTGGTGCACGTAGTAGCCTGACTGCGGCCGCGCGCGAATCAGCCCCTGGTCTTCAAGGTTGGCGTAGGCCTGCAGTACCGTGGCATGGCTGACGTTGAGCTGCGAGCTCATCTTGCGCACCGAGGGCACGCGTTCACCGGGCTGATACACACCGCGCCGGATGTCTTCAGCAAGCTGTTGAGCAATACGTTGATAGAGCAGAAGGTTGGTCATGACGCAGCACTCGATTTCACGGGCATTTTATTCTTGTCGGAAACGATACCGGAACAGTTTAGAAGTGTACTGGGACAGTTGCCAGATTACTCGACAGTACAGTGGAGTGACAGCTCTAACTGTACTGATCGTGCATCGATTGCAGGGCCAAAAAAACCCGGCGCCTTTTACAGGGGCCGGGTTTTCCAGTGACGCAGCCCTCAGCGGGCGGCGCCGAGCTGGCCTTTTTCGTCGGAGAACACAATTTCAACGCGACGGTTCTGTGCCCGGCCACGCTCGGAAGCGTTGACGTCCACCGGGTATTCATCACCGTAGCCTTCGACCTGGATACGCTTTTCGTCGATCCCCAGGTCCACCAGCACATCCGCGACCGCTTGCGCGCGGTCACGAGACAGCTTGAGGTTTTCCTGCTTGCCGCCGGTGCTGTCGGTGTACCCCTCGATACGCACCACGCGCTTGGGGTTGAGCTGCAAGAACTGCACGATCTTGAGCACGACCCGGTTGGCCGAGTTCTTCAGTTCCGCTTCGCCGGTGTCGAACAGCACGTCACCAAGGGTCATCACCAAGCCGCGATCGGTTTGTGTGGTCGCCATCGCCATGATCTGTTCTTCGAGCCATTTGCCCTGCTGCTGCACACTCAACAACTTGGATTCACGCAAGGCCAATTGCAGTCGCTGACGCTCCAGTTCGAGCTTCGCCGCACGCTCTTCGTTGAGTATCTGGTTGCTGTGCTCCCGGGCGATCGCACTGTAGCGCTGGCTCAGGTAGGCGTAATGCTGCACATCTTCGCCGCTGCCCCAGTAGCTGGACAAACGATCGGCACGGGCCAGGGATTCGCCAGCGCGGATTACGTCCCGGGGGGCGGCACGCAGGACGTTGGCGTCCTCCTTGACCTTCTGAAAGTCGGTGCTGGCCTGCTCGAGCGCCGCTTCGCTGCGCTGGCCGGCGCAGCCATACAAGCTGGCAAGGCCAGCAAGGACCAGACCGCCCAATACGTGGGAGTGCTTCATTGGGCATCCTCCCGCAACTGTTTGCGCAAGCGCTTGATGCGGGTGTCGAGCACGTTCAGTTGCTCCTGGCTCTTGAGGGTCAGCACCTTCGCTTCGGCCAGGCGGGCGTCGAGTTCGGCCTGTTCGGCCCGCATGCGCGCCTTCTTGTAGGATTCGTCGGCCATGTTGGATTTGGCGCGGGCGAACTTTTCTTCAGCCAGTTTCAATTCGGGCACTTCGTCGGCAGTGGCGCCAACGGCCCGGGCTTGCTTCAGTGCCTGTTCGGTCAGGCGGATCTGTTCATTCGGCGCCGGATCGGCTGCGCAGCCCGCCAGAGCCAGAACGGCCAGGGCAGCGAAAAGAGGTCGAATAGTCACTAATGTTCCCTACTGTTTTGGGGCACTGACAGGTGGCTGCAACTGTGTTCTCCAGCGCTCGAGATTGCGCTGCAACACAGCCTCCGTCAGACCGGACGCGGCCAATTCTGTCATCTTTTGCGCCAGCTGTCCGCGTAACCATGGGTCATTGCAGGCGGAGTTATGAGAGATCGCGAGAAACAACCCCGGTTTGTCCACCGGTTGCGGTGCGGCTTGCAGGTCGTTGGCCATTCCCAGTGTCTGCGCCATTGCCAGGCCCGAGTAGCGCCCCGCCAGGACATATTCCACCTCGCCCAGCAGCAATTTCTGAAAGGCCTGGGTCAGGTTGGGCGTGCGCACCAGGGACAATTGCTGCTCGGCAAAGACGCCGAATCCCTGGGTCATTGAGGCCTTTTCCGACAAGACCCCGGGATGACCGTGAAGGTCCCCGGGCTGATTGATGACCAGCGTCGAGTCGTTGCGGGTCCAGACCAGGTAATCGTTTTCGAGCAAGGGCGGATGAACGTAGTCCAGCACTTCCAGCCCGATAGCGGACAGCGGCGCGTCGGTGAGCAGGTCCATGCGTCCGCTGCGCACTTCGTCCAACGCCTGGGCGCGCTTGCCGGCATACAGCAGTTCGATCTTGATCCCCAGTTCTTGCGCGACCTGCGCCAGCAGGTCGGCACCGGCGCCAATCAAATGCTTGGGGTCCTGAGGGTCTTGCCAGAGATAGGGCGGCGCATCCGGGCTGCCGGTGGCGACCAGTCGTTCACATTTGCCGGCGGCGGCGACAGACAGGCCTGGCACGAGCGCCAACGCCCACAGCAACGACCAGCCAGCCAAACGGCGCAGATCCATGGCAATACGCTCCTCTGATGCGGAAATAAAAAGCCCGGCCAAAGGGCCGGGCTCTTTATAAGTGAAGACGCCGGATTAGACCAGCTTCTCCAGCTCAGGGATGGCTTCGAACAAGTCCGCGACCAGGCCGTAGTCGGCCACTTGGAAGATCGGCGCTTCTTCGTCCTTGTTGATCGCAACGATCACTTTGGAGTCTTTCATGCCGGCCAAGTGCTGGATCGCGCCGGAGATACCGACGGCGATGTACAGCTGTGGCGCAACGATCTTGCCGGTCTGGCCGACCTGCATGTCGTTGGGCACGAAACCGGCGTCGACCGCGGCGCGGGAAGCACCGACGGCAGCGCCAAGCTTGTCGGCCAGGGCGTACAGGTGCTTGAAGTTGTCGCCGTTCTGCATGCCACGCCCGCCCGAAACGACGATCTTGGCAGCGGTCAGTTCCGGACGATCGGACTTGGCCAGTTCTTCGCCGACGAAGCTGGAAATGCCGGCGTCGTGGGCAGCGCCTACCGCTTCAACGGCAGCCGAGCCACCTTCGGCGGCAACCGGGTCGAAACCGGTGGCGCGAACGGTGATGACCTTGACCGCAGCGTTCGATTGCACGGTGGCGATGGCGTTGCCGGCGTAGATCGGACGCTTGAAGGTGTCGGCGCTTTCTACCGAGATGATTTCGGAGATCTGGTCGACGTCCAGTGCAGCGGCCACGCGCGGCAGGATGTTTTTGCCGTTGGAAGTGGCGGCAGCCAGGATGTGGCTGTAACCCTTGCCCAGCTCGGCGACGAGCGGAGCAACGTTTTCCGGCAACTGATGCGCGTAGGCGGCGTTGTCGGCCGACAGTACTTTTGCCACGCCAGCGATTTTCGCAGCGGCTTCGGCCACGGAGCCAGCGCCCTGCCCAGCCACCAGGACGTGGACATCGCCACCGATTTTGGCAGCGGCAGCAACGGTGTTCAGCGTGGCCGGAGCCAGCGCCTTGTTATCGTGTTCGGCGATTACGAGGATAGTCATGATCAGATCACCTTCGCTTCGTTTTTCAGTTTCTCGACCAGTTCAGCCACCGACTTGACCTTGATGCCCGCGCTGCGTGCAGCCGGCGCTTCGACCTTGAGGGTCTTGTTGGTGGAGGCGGTGGAAACGCCCAAAGCGTCAGGCGTCAGCACTTCAAGCGGCTTCTTCTTGGCTTTCATGATGTTTGGCAGCGACGCATAGCGCGGCTCGTTCAAACGCAGGTCGGTGGTGACGATGGCCGGCAGTTTCAGGGAAACGGTCTGCGCGCCGCCGTCGATCTCGCGGGTCACGGCAACGCTGTCACCGGACACTTCGACTTTGGACGCGAAGGTGCCCTGACCGTAGCCGCTCAAAGCAGCGAGCATCTGGCCGGTCTGGTTGTTGTCGCTGTCGATGGCTTGTTTGCCGAGGATCACCAGCGATGGCTGTTCCTTGTCGACAACGGCCTTGAGCAGCTTGGCCACGGCCAGCGAGGTCAGGTCTTCGGCGGATTCGACGAGGATGGCGCGATCGGCACCCAGTGCCAGCGCGGTGCGCAGTTGTTCCTGGGCGGTGGTCGGGCCGATGGAGACGACGACGATCTCAGTCGCCACGCCCTTTTCTTTCAGGCGTACGGCTTCTTCTACGGCGATTTCGCAGAAAGGGTTCATCGACATCTTGACGTTGGCGAGGTCGACGCCGGAGTTGTCCGCCTTGACGCGAACCTTGACGTTATAGTCGACCACTCGTTTGACAGCTACAAGAACCTTCATGGATTCCTCGTTACTCTCCGGTGAAAAAAAGTCGCCTAGGCGAACCTGGCGGTTGATGCTCATGGGCGCAAGGGCACCTCTAAAAACGCCGGCATGAACCACACATGACCCAGCTCACGGGAGTGAAGACCATTCGTCAGTGATGACCGATGAGTCATTCATTATCGCGGCGTGTAAACTGCGCGTCGCAACCACGCAATACGTCACTTTGTGCTGCCTTCGCCCTGTCTTTAGAGGTGCTCTTGAAACCAACAGTCAGCCTACGGCGAGCGCAAAACCGCCCGTATCTTGACCGGAACGCCTATTCCGGTCAATACGGCAAAATGGTCAGTCATAAGCCGTACGTCAGTGATTTATCTGGGCTGCGGCAATTTCAAACAAACGTTTGTATTGGACCCTGAGAGTGGTGTAGATATAATGCGCCGCTTAAGAGAGACACGCGTTTCATCCATTGTCGCTTTCGTCGCTTTTCGCGAAGGAAACAACGGATGCAACGCCAAACCTCCAATTAGAAAAAACTGTGAGCCTTGAGTAGGAGATAGCCCTGTGGAACGCGAATACATGGAATTCGACGTGGTCATCGTCGGTGCCGGCCCCGCTGGCCTGTCTGCCGCTTGCCGACTGAAACAGAAGGCCGCCGAAGCCGGTAAGGAAATCAGCGTCTGCGTGGTCGAAAAAGGCTCCGAGGTCGGTGCGCACATCCTCTCCGGTGCGGTGTTCGAACCCCGCGCCCTGAACGAATTGTTCCCGGACTGGAAAGAACTCGGCGCCCCGTTGAACACGCCGGTCGTGCGCGATGACATTTATGTCCTGAGAAACGCCGAGGCCGCGAGCAAAATCCCTGACTTCTTTGTGCCCAAGACCATGCACAACGAAGGCAACTATATTATTTCCCTGGGCAACCTGTGCCGCTGGCTGGCCCAGCAGGCCGAGAACCTGGGCGTGGAAATCTACCCGGGCTTCGCCGCCCAGGAAGCGCTGTTCGACGAGAACGGCGTGGTGCGCGGGATCATCACCGGCGACCTGGGTGTCGACCGCGAAGGCAATCCGAAGGAAGGCCTCTACACCCCTGGCATGGAACTGCGTGGCAAGTACACGCTGTTCGCCGAAGGCTGCCGTGGCCACATCGGCAAGCAACTGATCAAGCGCTTCAATCTGGACAGCGAAGCTGATGCCCAGCACTACGGCATCGGCCTGAAGGAAATCTGGGAAATCGACCCGGCCAAGCACCAACCAGGCCTGGTGGTGCACACTGCCGGCTGGCCGCTGGACATCATGGGCACCGAGAACACCGGTGGCTCCTTCCTTTATCACCTGGAAAACAATCAGGTGGTGGTTGGTCTGATCGTCGACCTGTCCTACAGCAACACGTTCCTGTCGCCGTTCGACGAGTTCCAGCGCCTCAAGCATCACCCGGTGCTCAAGCAGTACCTGGAAGGTGGCAAGCGCGTCAGCTATGGCGCCCGTGCCATCTGCAAGGGCGGCCTGAACTCGCTGCCGAAAATGGTCTTCAAGGGCGGCGCGCTGATCGGTTGCGACCTCGGCACCCTGAACTTCGCCAAGATCAAGGGCAGCCACACCGCCATGAAGTCCGGCATGCTTGCCGCCGAGGCCGTGGCCGATCGCCTGTTCGCCGAGTCCGAAGGCGGTGATGAACTGACCGCCTACGTCAACAGCTTCAAGAGCAGTTGGCTGTATGAAGAACTGTTCGCCAGCCGCAACTTCGGCCCGGCGATCCACAAATACGGCGCGATCATTGGTGGCGGCTTCAACTGGTTCGACCAGAACATCCTTGGCGGCAAAATGCCGTTCACCCTGCACGACACCAAGCCCGACTACGCCTGCCTCAAGCTGGCGGCCGATTGCAAGAAAATCGACTACCCGAAACCGGACGGCAAGATCAGCTTCGACAAACTCAGCTCGGTGTTCATCTCCGGTACCAACCACGAAGAAGAACAGCCCTGCCACCTGAAGCTGACCGACCCGAGTATTCCGATCAGCAAGAACCTGCCGTTGTACGACGAACCGGCACAGCGCTACTGCCCAGCCGGCGTGTACGAAGTGGTGACCAAGGAAGACGGTGAGAAGCGCTTCCAGATCAACGCCCAGAACTGCGTGCACTGCAAGACCTGTGACATCAAGGACCCTGCGCAGAACATCACCTGGGTATCGCCGGAAGGCGCTGGCGGACCGACTTACCCGAACATGTAAGCCGTTGCGCTGAACATCAAGGCTCCCGTAATGGGGGCCTTTTTGTTGCCCGCCACCCAAGGAACACTGCAGTCCGAATGTGGGAGCGAGCTTGCTCGCGATAGCGGTTTATCATTCAATACAGATGTCGGCCGACACACCGCTATCGCGAGCAAGCTCCCTCCCACAGGGTAACATCACTGGATCACGCGGCGCGCTCTTCCCCGGGGTTGCGTTCGAAGTAGCGCTTGTACTCCCGACTGAACTGCGATGAGCTCTGATACCCCACCTGGTGCGCGACCTGGGCCACGCCCATGCCCTCGGTGAGCAGCAGTCGCTGGGCCTTGAGCAGGCGCAAACGCTTGAGGTACTGCACTGGCGACAGCAACGTGCTGCGCTTGAAATGCTCATGGAAGGTCGAGGCGCTCATGTTCGCGCAACTGGCCAAGGTCTCGACGTTCAGCGGCTCAGTGAAGTGCGCATGCAAATGGCTCAGGGCCGCGGCAATCCGGGCGAATTGGCCTTGCTGCTCCACCAGAGCCCGCAGCACATCGGCCTGGGGCCCGCGCAACGCAACGAACAGCAACTCCCGCAGCCGCGCCTGGCCCATGACCTGGCATTCCAGTGGGTCGTGCAAGCAACGCAACAAGCGTTCGACGCACCCACGCATGGCGTCATCGAGCACGGCGCAGGTCATCGATTCCGGCGTCTGCGGCGCCAGGCTCCGTCCCGGCACCAGCCCCATGGCCAGCACCAGTTCCCCCAACATCGCCCGATCGATCGCAACGGAAACCCCAAGCAGCGGAGCATTGGGCATGGCGTAGGTTTCGCATTCGAACGGCACCGGCAAGGCCTGGATCAGATAATGCCCAGCGCCATATTCCAATGTCCGCGGCCCCAGGTACGCCAGTTTGCTGCCTTGGGCGATGATCACCAGGCTCGGCTCGTAAAGCTGCGGACCACGGGCGACGTCCTGGCTGGCGCGCAGCGCTTGCACGCCGGGCAGTCGCGTAGGGACGAATCCGTCGCGGGTCGCCAGGGGTTCTATCAATGAAACCAGCGTGGCGTTGGCATCGAGATGGCGGGTCAACAACATGGGCGAAAACTTCACGAAAAAAGGGATGAAACCATCATCGCAGGTCTAACGCCACAGAGGATCAAATCCTGGCCAAGACCGGAGGATTAGGCATGACAGGCGGAGGAATCGCCATCGCCGACTTTCGCCAGGACTCCCAAAATGGAACCCTCACCGTTCATAGCTTAGCGAGGTTCATCATGTACACAGCCATCGGATATGCCGCCCAATCGGCCACCACTCCCCTCGCCCCCATGACGTTCGAGCGTCGCAGCCCGCGAGCCGACGATGTGGCGATCGATATTCTCTACTGCGGCGTCTGCCATTCCGACATCCACCAGGCCCGCAATGAATGGGGCATCGCCGTTTACCCGCTGATGCCCGGCCATGAAATCATCGGCAAAGTCACCGCCGTCGGTGCGAATGTCACCCGCTATAAAGCAGGCGATTTGGTCGGTGTGGGCTGCATGGTCGACTCTTGCCGCGAGTGCGAAGCGTGCCGCGCTGACCTGGAGCAATACTGTTTCGAAGGCATGACCCAGACCTACGCCAGCCCGGACCGCGTGAGTGGCGGCCACACCATGGGCGGTTACTCCAACAGCATCGTGGTCAGCGAGCACTTTGTGCTGCGCATTCCGGCAGCACTCGACCCGGCCAGCGCCGCACCACTTCTCTGCGCAGGCATCACCACCTACTCGCCCCTCAAGCACTATGGCGTGAAGGCTGGCGACAAGGTTGGCGTGCTGGGCATGGGCGGCCTGGGCCACATGGGCATCAAGTTCGCCAAGGCCATGGGCGCAGAAGTCACGTTGTTCACCCGCTCGGCGAGCAAGGCCGAAGAAGCACGTCGCCAGGGCGCGGACCATGTGATCGTGTCCACCGACGCCGAACAGATGGCCGCCGCAGCCGGACGATTCCACTTCCTGCTGGACACCATTCCGGTGCAGCACGACCTCAATCCCTACCTCGACACGCTGCGTTTCGACGGCGTGCACATCATCGTGGGTCTGGTCGAGCCGATCGATCCGCCGGTACACGCGGCAAAACTGATCATGGGTCGCCGCGTCCTGGCCGGCTCGCTGATCGGCGGTGTCGCAGAAACCCAAGAGGTGCTGGACTTCTGCGCCGAACACAACATCAGCTGCGACATTGAAATGCTCGACATCCGCCAGATCAACGAGGCCTACAGCCGCATGATCGCCGGGGATGTGAAGTACCGCTTCGTCATCGACATGGCCACGCTCAAGGCCTGACGCTCGTCAAACCTTGGCGCCCAACTCCGCCGACAGCCGGGCTGTGACCCCTTTGACCAGGGGAATCAGCTCGGCCATCTTTTCCAGCGGCATGTACGGCACGGTGCTGGCGATGCTGATACCGGCAACAATGCGCTTGCCGGCGTCACGGATCGGCGCCGCCACACAGCGAATCGACGGTTCGTTGTCTTCCAGGTCGAAGGCATAGCCCCCCGCCACATACTCCACCATCCGTTGCTGGAACTGTTCCCAGGATTGTTCCTGATGCTGAGGCCAGAACTGATTCTTCCCACCGGCTGGCAGGCTGATTTCATACAGCCGCTTCCATTGTTCCTGCGAGTCATCGAGCATCAGCGCCTTGCCGATCCCGGTGCGCGCCAACGGCATGCGATGGCCTACGCGCGAGCGCATTTCCGGGCCGTTGCGCCCCGGGTTCTTCAGCAGGTACAAGACTTCGTCACCTTCACGAATCGCCAAGTGCACGGTGTCCCCGGTGAGCGCCGACAGCTCGTCCAGGTACGGCCCCGCCAGGCTCACCAGTGGCAACTCTTCCCGGGCCTGAAAGCCCAGCTCGATCAATTTCGGCCCCAGCAGGTAGCCCACTTGCGGCACCACGCGCAGGTAACGTTCGTCCACCAGGCAACTGGCCAGGCGATGGGTGGTGCTGCGGGTGGTGCCGATCAGCCGGGCGATTTCCTTCAAGTCACGGGCGCCGCTGGCGACCGCCTGGACCACCCCCAGGCCACGCAACAATGTCTGCGTGCCCGTAGGTGCGGCGTCCTTGGTGATTTTTGGATCGTCTTGCTGCATAGCCGGCCTTCAACAGTGAGCGGGGAACGGGCGGCATTATGGTCGCCCGCCCCGTCGGACTACAACTCGATGCGCTCGACCTTCCCGACCAGCAGGATGTAGGACAGCGCGCCAGCCAGTGCCAGGACAGAGATATAGGTGATGGCCGGGGCAAACGAATCGCCGCTGGCGAGAAAGCCAATGACGATCGGCGTGGCGATGGCCGCCAGGTTGCCGATGAAGTTGAACACCCCACCGGTCAACCCGAGCAGTCGCGCCGGCGCCAGTGTGGAGACCAGCGACCAGGTGATCGACGCCAGGCCATTGCCGAAGAACGCCAAGGCCAGGAAGGCAATCACCAACGGAGTCGACTCGACGAAGTTGGCGCCGATGATCGAGGTCGAGATCAGCAACCCGCCAATGATCGGCAGCTTGCGTGCAAACCCCACGGTGGCGCCGCGGCGAATCAGCCAGTCGGAGAAGAACCCGGAGCACAGCACGCCGACAAACGCCGCGAGAAATGGCAGGGACGCCAGTAGGCCGGACTTGATGAAGTCCATGCCGCGATATTTCACCAGGTAGGTCGGGAACCACGTCAGGAAAAACCACAGCGTGGAGTTGAGGCAGAACTGCCCCAGGTAAATGCCCCACAACTTGCGTTGGGTCAGGACAATCCCCAGGTCGGTCCAGCTGAATTTGGCTTTGACCTTGGCGGTATCGGCCTGGATATCCACCAGCCCGCCGCCTTCGCGGATCAGTTCGATTTCGGCGGCGTTGGCCCCTTTGAAATCCCGCGGCTCGCGATACACCGCGTACCAGATCGCCGCCCAGAGAATGCCCACCGCGCCCGTGGCGACAAACACCATGTGCCAACCGAAGGCGTGTTGCAGCCAGGCTAATACCGGAGTCAGGAAGGCCAGCCCGACAAATTGCCCGGAGGTATAGAAACCGATGGCCGTGGCCCGCTCGCGCTCAGGAAACCAGGTGGTGACCACGCGGCTGTTGATCGGATAAGCCGGCGCTTCCAGGGCACCGACCGCCATGCGCAGCACGAACAGCGCGATGAAACTGGCGGCAAAACCCAGCATTACCGTGGCCACCGACCACAACAGCAACGCCACGCTATACAGAATGCGCGGCGGCACCCGGTCCACCAGCCAGCCACCGGGGATCTGCATGGCGGCATAGGTCCAGCCGAACGCCGAGAAAATCAGCCCGACGTGGATCGGATCGATGCCCAGGTCACTGGTCAATGCGGGGGCGGCGATCGAGAGGTTGCTGCGGTCCAGGTAATTGATCACCACGGTGATGAACAGCAGGACCATGATGAAAAAACGCTTGCGGCTGGGCGTCACCAACGACGCCTGCGCGCTCAGGGTGTGCGCTTGCATGTGAGGTGCCTCTTTTTATGTTTATTGAGGAAACGGGCGCATTGGAGAAGATCTTCCTGCTTGCGAAGATCCAACTGTGGGAGCGAGCTTGCTCGCGATGACGGTGTGTCAGCTGGCGCATGTGTCACTGACACATTGCCATCGCGAGCAAGCTCGCTCCCACAGGGTCAGGCGTGACTCACCACTCGGCAAAACTGCCATCGGCATGACGCCAGATCGGGTTGCGCCAGCGGTGGCCGATGGCCGCGCGTTCGATGACGTATTCCTCGTTGATCTCAATGCCCAGGCCCGGGCCATTGGGGATTTTCACGAAGCCCTTGTCGTAGTCGAACACCTGCGGATCCTTGATGTAATCCAGCAGGTCGTTGCTCTCGTTGTAGTGGATACCCAGGCTCTGTTCCTGAATGAACGCGTTGTAGCAGACCGCGTCCAGTTGCAGGCACGCCGCCAGGGCGATGGGTCCCAGTGGGCAATGCAATGCCAGCGCCACGTCATAGGCCTCGGCCATGTTGGCGATCTTGCGGGTTTCGGTGATGCCGCCGGCGTGGGACGCATCCGGCTGGATGATGTCCACGTAGCCTTCGCTGAGTACACGCTTGAAGTCCCAGCGCGAGAACAAGCGCTCGCCCAGGGCAATCGGGGTGCTGGTCAGCGGCGCCAATTCCTTGAGGGCTTCGTAGTTTTCGCTGAGCACCGGCTCTTCGATGAACATCAGCTTGTAGGGGTCGAGTTCCTTCATCAGTACCTTGGCCATCGGCTTGTGCACCCGGCCGTGGAAGTCCACGCCAATGCCGACGTTCGGCCCCACCGCGTCCCGCACCGCCGCGACGTTGGCCAGGGCCAGGTCGACTTTTTCAAAGGTGTCGAGAAACTGCAGCTCTTCGGTGCCGTTCATCTTCACAGCGGTAAAGCCCCGCGCCACGGCTTCTTTCGCCGCGCGAGCGGTGTCCGCCGGCCGGTCGCCGCCGATCCACGAATACACACGGATCTTGTCGCGCACTTGGCCGCCCAGCAGGTCGCTGACCGACACGCCCAGGGCCTTGCCCTTGATGTCCCACAACGCTTGGTCGATGCCGGCCAGGGCGCTCATGTGAATGGCCCCGCCGCGGTAGAAGCCGCCACGATAGAGCACGGTCCAGATGTCTTCGATATTGCGTGGGTCTTTGCCGATCAGGTAGTCGGACAATTCCTCGACAGCCGCCGCCACCGTGTGGGCACGGCCTTCGACCACGGGCTCGCCCCAACCGGTCACGCCCTCGTCGGTCTCGACCTTGAGGAAGCACCAGCGTGGCGGAACGATAAACGTGGTCAGCTTGGTGATTTTCATCTTGTTGTCTCTCTTGTCAGATGCAGCGCACGGGCGCTGGAAAAGTCTTCAGTTCAAGGCGTTCCATGCGGCCACGTAGGCCTTGGCGCGCACCGCCACTTCATCCGCTGTCAGGCCCGGCTTGAACAGCCCGGAACCGAGGCCGAAACCCTTGACGCCGGCTTCGAGGAACACCGCCATGTTGTCCGGCGTAATCCCGCCCACCGGCACCAGCACGGTCCCGGCCGGCAGTACCGCAAGCCAGGCCTTGACCACCGCCGGGCCCATTTGCTCGGCGGGGAACATCTTCAGTACATGGGCGCCTTCGGCCAGTGCGGCAAAGGCTTCGGTGGGCGTGGCGACGCCTGGCGACAGGTACAAGCCCGCCGCTTTCGCCGCGCGCAGCACCTTCGGATCACTGTGGGGCATGACGATCACTTGGCCGCCAGCGGCTTTCACCTGCTCGACCTGTTCCGGTGTGAGCACGGTACCGGCACCGATCAGACAATCGGCGGGCAAGGTACTGCGCAGGATGCGGATGCTTTCGTACGGCTCGGGGGAATTGAGCGGCACTTCGATGACGCGAAATCCGGCGCTGTACAGGACTTCGCCGATGGCTGCCGCCTCTTCGGGACGCAGACCACGCAGGATCGCGATCAACCCGTTGTGCGCCAGTGCTTGTGTGAGCATGTCAGACCTCCAGTCAGGTTCAGGGGGCGGTGGAATCGAGCAACCCGGCCGCTACGGCCAGTTGCCACAAACCGCGTTCGGTGGCCTGTTCGGCCAGGACCACCCGGGCGAAGCCGCAGGCGTCGAGGGCCCGTTGATAACGGACACAGAGTTGGGAGTTGCCGATCAGCACCACCGTCGGCAGATGCAGGCTGTCGCGTCGCCGACGCTGCACCTCGGCCAGCGCCGTCAGCTCATGGCCGATCAGCAGGCCCGAGAGGTAATCGGCCTGGGCGCTGGCCTCCAGTTCGCCGGTCAAGCCCAGGCTGCGGGCGCTGAACACCGTGGACAAGGGCCCGATCTGGCCGTCCACCGACAACGCCACCTGCACGCCACGATCAAAGGCCACGCCATCGAAGGTCGTACTCCGTTGCTGGGTGCGACCGAGAATGCTGTGGTCACTGAGCACGGCGAAGATCTCGCCGGTCATGAAGGTGTCGAAATGCACGATGCAGCCATCGGCCACTTCCACCCATTTCGAATGACTGCCAGGCAAGCCGATCAGCACCGCTTCGTCCGGCAGGCTGTGCAAGGCGCCAAGCACCTGGGTTTCTTCACCGCGCATGACATTGGGCAAGCGTGAACGCTGAATCACGCCGGGCACGATGTGCACATCGACACCGCGAAGGCTGCGAACGGTTTGTAGGGAATGTCCGAGATTGGCGACGTTGGCGGGTGTGTCGCAGTAAGGCGCTTCGCGCCAGCCCTGGGCACTGCCGACCATGCCGCAGGCAATCACAGGCAAGCCAGGCTGTGCATCGAGCCAGTCACCGCAGGCCTCGTCGAAAGCCAATTCGAAACCGTCGATGCACACCTGGCCGGCCACGGTTCGCGGCCCGGAAGGCAACTGCATGATCCCCGATGACAGCGAGCGCTGCTCGAGCACCTCGCCACCGGCTGCGAGTTTGTAAGCCCGTAATGAGGTGGTCCCCCAATCGAGCGCGATCAATTGCGCCTGCATCCGCTTCACCTGTTCTGTTTTTTGGCAGTGAGTGGAACGGACTATAAACCTGGGCGAAACAAAATCTCAATATATAAATATCACTCCCACATATTGGGATATCGCAAGCCAACCACAAAGCCAATCGCCATCCGCCCAAGACCCTGCTACGTTTCTGAGCGGACGCTAAACAACTCAGGGAAAAAGTGATGGGACAACAGTTGAAAATCCTCGGCCGCACTTCCTCGATCAATGTCAGAAAAGTGTTGTGGACCTGCCAGGAATTGGAAATCGCCTACGAGCGCGAAGACTGGGGCATTGGCTTTTCTTCGACCCAAGATCCGGATTTCCTGGCCTTGAATCCCAATGCCCAGGTGCCGGTGATCATTGATGAGAACGGTGTGCTCTGGGAGTCGAACACCATTTGCCGCTACCTGGTGGGCAAGCATGGGCGCAGCGACCTGCTGCCTGTCGAGCCTGCCGCCCGGGCGCGTATTGAACAGTGGATGGATTGGCAAGCCACAGAGCTCAACCCCTCATGGGGCTACGCATTCCACGCCCTGGTGCGCAAGAATCCGGACTTCCAGGACCCGCAGCGCATCGCCGCCGGCGTCAAAGGCTGGAACGAGAAGATGGGTTTGCTGGAGCAGCAATTGAACCGCACCGGCGCCTACGTGGCCGGTACGGCGTTTTCCCTTGCGGATGTGCTCATCGGCCTGTCGGTGCACCGCTGGCGCCAGGCGCCCATGGAGCGTCCCGACTATCCGGCCGTGGCCGCCTACTGCAAACGCCTCGAACAGCGACCTGGGTTTGCCGAGTACGCGTCCACCGCGCACTCATGAAAGGCTCAGTTGCCGTTAGCGAAATCCCGTAGCACCTTGCCGTCCATTCGGTAGCGCACCCACTCTTCCTGGGGTTGCGCGCCGAGGGATTTGTAGAACTCGATGGCCGGCGTGTTCCAGTCCAGCACGCTCCATTCGAAGCGACCGCAATCGTTGTCACAGGCGACTTTCGCCAGATGGCGCAGCAAGGTTTTGCCCGCCCCGCCGCCGCGCTGTTCGGGCGTGATGTACAGGTCTTCGAGGTACAGGCAATTGCTGCCCAGCCAGGTGGAGTAACTGAAGAAAAACACCGCGAAGCCAATCGGCACGCCATCACGCAGGCAGATCAACCCATGGGCGGTTGCGCCTTCGCTGAACAGGCTGCGCTCGATGTCCGCCACACTGGCGATGACTTCGTGGCGGGCTTTTTCGTAATCGGCAAGCTCAGTGATGAAGGCAAGGATTTGAGGCGCATCGCTGGGTTGCGCAGGACGGATCTCGATGGACATGAACAGGCCTTGTAGCCAATTGAAAGCGCCATACTAAGCCGCCACGGAGCGCTCGTCACATATCGATCCAACTATTTGATCGCGGCGCACATCTCCTTCAGAAGCGCCATTCGTCGCGCCCGAGGCACCAACCCAAATCCAGCGAGGCCCAAGATCAGGTAAGCATTCTGAAAAATGGAGGCGACACCCATGATCACTTCAAGGCTGACCGCATTCACCTTCGCCGCGCTGCTGTCCTCGGTGGCCTTCGCGGCTTCGACCTCCGGCACTGGGCCGACCGATCCGGTGCAGGCGCCCAACTCTCCCGCAACCGAAGGCCTGCCCAAGCTGAACACCGACGGCACCGGCGGCGGTAGCCTGAACAATGGCCAGCCACCCGCCACCGGCACCGATCCGCGTGTGCAGGGTAATGACACGGGTCGTCAGGGCGGCATGAATACACCGGACTCGACAGCACCTGATAACGCCGAGACCGGGGTGGGCTCGAAAACCACGACCGGTGGTTCGGGCTCCGAAGGTGGCGCCGCCAGCCAATAGCCTCTGCTCAGACATTTGAGGAGGAACTACCCATGCCTCGTGGAAGCAAAGACAAATACACCGCCGAACAAAAGCGCAAGGCCGCACACATTGAAAAAAGCTACGAGAAAAAAGGTGTGTCCGAGAACGAAGCCGAGGCACGGGCCTGGGCGACCGTGAACAAACAGTCCGGTGGTGGCGAACGCTCCGGTGGTTCAGGCAAGGAAAAACCGGCAACGGCCAAGAAAACCGACCGCAAGGAATCGGCCCGCCGCGCTGCCAAGACCCGCGAAGGTCACCCGCGCACCAGCAAAACCTCCCATGCGACCCAGACAGTGGACAGCTTGATGAAGGAGGCCCGGGCGAAAAACATTCCCGGGCGCTCGAAGATGCGTAAGCAGGAGTTGGTGGAGGCGTTGCGCAAGGCAGGGTGATTATCGGCGTCTGGGAGGACGCCTGCTCGCGATAGCGGTGGGTCAGCTAGGGAAGTGTTGGATGTGCCGACGCCTTCGCGAGCAAGCTCGCTCCCACAGTGGGGTCTGCGCTGTGCCGAAGCTCTGACGCCTGGCACAAAAACCTGTGGGAGCGAGCTTGCTCGCGAAAGCGGTCGGCCCGGTTGCTGCAGAGTTCAGCGTTGTTTCAAGCGGTCGATCACCACCGCCAGCAGCAGGATCGAGCCGCGGATGACGTATTGGTAGAAGGTGTCGATGTTCTTCAGGTTCATCGCGTTTTCGATGATCGCCAAAATCAGCACGCCGGCGATGACGTGGCGAATCATGCCGATACCACCGCTCAACGACACCCCACCCAGCACGCAAGCCGAGATCACGGTCAGCTCGAAGCCCTGGCCGATCATCGGTTGGCCCGAGGTCATGCGCGATGCCAGGATCACCCCGGCCAGGGCACCGATGACGCCATGCACGGCGAAGATGATGATCTTGGTGCGATCAACGTTCACCCCCGCCAACAACGCCGCTTCCTGGTTGCCACCGATGGCCATGGTGTTGCGCCCGTAGGTGGTGTAATTCAGCAGCCAACCGAAAAACAGGAAGCAGGCGATGGTGATCAGGATCGGCACCGGCACGCCGAACAATTGGCCGTTGCCGAACACGAAGAACGACTCCTGGGACACACCCACCGCCTTGCCGTTGGCAAAGATGTAGGCCAGGCCACGGACGATCTGCATCGTCGCCAGGGTGGTGATCAACGCGTTGACCCGCAGCTTGGCGATGACGATGCCGTTGATCAGGCCGACGATCAGCCCCATCACCAGCGCCGCGCTGACGCCGAGGAACACGCTGTTGGTGTCGCGCATCACCACCGCCGCGACCACGCCGGCACAGGCGATCACCGAACCGACCGACAAGTCGAAGTGCCCGGACGCCAGGCAATACAACATGGTGCAGGCCGCGATGCCGGTGGTGGAAATCGCCAGGCCCAGGCCGCGCATGTTCAGCGGCGACAGGAAGTTGTCGATCATCAGGGTGCAGAGCACAAAGATGCCGATGGCCGCCAGCAGCATGACCCAGTCATCCAGGAAACGGCGCAGGTCCAGGGGTTTGCGTGCCGTTGGCAGTGCATTGTTTTGAATGGTCATGATTTACCTCTCAGTTCGCCGCGTCGGCAACGCGTTGGCGCGGCAGCGCCAGTTGCAGCAGGTTGGATTCGTTGGCCTGGTCACGCGGCAGCTCGCCGCGCATGGCCCCTTCGCAGAGCACCAGGATTCGGTCGGAAATGCCCATCACTTCCATCAGGTCGCTGGACACCACAATCACCGCGATACCGTCGGCCGCCAGGTTGTGGATAATCTGGTAGATCTCCGCCTTGGCGCCGATGTCGATGCCGCGAGTGGGCTCGTCCAGCAGCAGGACTTTCATCGGCATCGACAGCCAGCGACCGAGAATCGCCTTCTGCTGGTTGCCGCCGGACAGGTACATGATTTTCTGGCTGGCCGCCGGGGTCTTCACTTTCAGCGACTTGATCTGCTTGTCGGCATTGCCCCGCTCCCAGTCGCCACGCAACAGGCAGCCCAGCGCGGAATGAGCCGGGCGCGCGCTGATGTTGATGTTCTCGCCCACGCTGCCCAACGGGATGATGCCTTCCTTCTTGCGATCCTCGGGGCAGAGCAGCACGCCCGCGGCGATGGCATCCCTTGGTGAACGCAGTTTCAGTTCCTTGCCGTGCAGGACGAGACTGCCCTCGCGCTGGCGCTCCAGGCCACTGAGCAAGCGAAAAAGCTCGGTACGACCGGCGCCGACCAGCCCGAACAAGCCGAGGATCTCGCCCTTGTGCACCTGAAAACTCACCGGTTCGCGCAAGCCCGGCCCCAGCAGGCCCTTCACTTGCAGCGCCACATCGCCGCGCTCCCGAGGACGGTAATCATAGATGTCCTGGATATCACGACCGACCATGCACGTGACGAGTTGATCATGGGTCAGCTCGCTCATGTTTTCGAAGGTCCGCACATAACGACCGTCCTTGAACACCGTCACCGCGTTACAGATGCGGAACACTTCTTCCATGCGGTGACTGACGTACAGCACCACTTTGCCCTCGTCTCGCAATCGGGTGATGATCGCCATCAAACGGTCGATTTCACGGGCCGACAGGCTACTGGTGGGTTCGTCGAAAGCAATGACGTGGGCGCCACGGGACAAGGCCTTGGCGATTTCCACCAATTGGCGCTGGCCGAGGGACAGGCGACCGACTTTTTCCTGCGGGTCGATTTCGTCGGCCAGGCCCTTGAGCAGCGTCAGCGCCTGCTGGCGCAGCACGCCACGATTGACCAGGCCGAAACGCGCCGGCAAATGGCCGAGAAACAGGTTTTCAGCGACGGTCATTTCCGGCACCAGGTGCAGCTCCTGGTGAATCACCGCCACACCACTGGCGATGCTGTCGGCAGTGCCTTTGAACGCCATCGTCTGCTCGCCGATCTGCAAGTCGCCGCTGCTCGGGATGTAGGCACCACCCAGGATCTTGAGCAGCGTGGACTTGCCGGCGCCGTTTTCACCCATCAAGGCATGGACCTGCCCCGGATGGGCAACGAAACTGATATTGGCCAGCGCCTGCACGCCAGGAAAGGACTTGCCGATCCCGTTGAATCGCAAGCTGCCGCCGATGTTGTGTTGCCGTGTCGCTGTTTGCGCTTGCATAACCACCTCGAACTTACAGAGATCAAGCGACCCCGCCACTCAAGTGAGCCAGGGCCGCTTTTGAATCAACCGGCCGTCAGTTCCACAGGCCGATCTTTTCCAGCTCTTGCTTGAAGTTCTCCCGGGTGATCAGCGTCACCTCGTCCATGGCGGTGTACTTCGGCGGCTCCTTGCCGGTGGTGATCCACTCGTACATCATTTCGGCGGTCTTGTAGCCTTCGATGTGCGGGCTTGGCAGCATCGAACCGAAGAAGCCGCTGTTGGGTTTTTTCAGCTCACCGATGGCGTCGGTGCCGTTGATGCCGATGCCGATCACATTGGCCGCCTTGAACCCGGCGGCTTCGGTGGCGCGCACGCCGCCCAGCACGGTGTTGTCATTCATGCCGCCGATGATCAGGTTCTTCGCAGCGCTTGGCAGCTTCACCAACGCCGAGTTGGTGGAATCCATGCTGCCGGGTACGTCGAGGGTCTTGAGCGCGGAATAAAGGATGTGGTCTTCCGGCATCCCGGCCTTCTTCAGGGCATCGACCGAACCGTCGGTGCGCTTCTTGCCGGTGTCCAGTTCGTTGAAGGTGTTGATCACCGCGTAGGTGTCTTTCCACTCCCAGTTGCGCTTTTTCGCTTCAGCGGCCATGGCGGCGCCCTGCTTCTGGCCCACCTCGAACGCGGCCATGCCCAGGTACGGCACGTCTTCCATGAACTTGCCGCTGGCGTCGACGAAACGGTCGTCCACGGCAATCACCTTGAGATCGTTGAGCTTGGCCTTGGCCATGATGGCCGGGCCGAGGGACACGTCCGGCGGGCAGATCACGAAGCCCTTGGCCCCGTTGGCGGCCAGGCTGTCGATGGCCGAGAGGGTTTTCTCGCCGTCGGGCACGGCGATCTTGATCAATTCGAAGCCTTTGTCCTTGGCCGCCTTCTCGGCAAACGCCCATTCGGTCTGGAACCAAGGCTCCTCGGCCTGCTTGACCAGGAAACCAATTTTTACCGCATCGGCCGCCAGCAAGTGGCTGCTGAGGCTGACCGCGGTAACCGCCAGGGCGGCGCGACACAGGGAACGGATCCCACGACGATGTTTCATAGTTGACTCCTTGTTTTTTTTATTGAAAGCCAAACGTCCAGGTTTCTGCTCCACCGTCGGTGGAAATGCGCAGGCTGGGCGGTTACATCAAGTTGCTACACAGCATAGGCCTGAATAGTCATATCGTATGATGATTGGATTACAGGCGAAGTTTCCCACTGCAATCCAGGAATATTCAGTCGTGGTACATGACCGAACGTCCCCCATCGATGGTGATGCATGAGGCATTGATAAACGGTGCTTCGTCACTGGCCAGGAACACGGCCGTCATTGCCACTTCGATCGGTTGCCCGACGCGCCGTGGCGGATGCAGATCCAGCGCACGCTGGCGTTCGGCATGGGGATCGGCAAAGCCGTTCCAGTAGTCGACGTTCAGTTGGGTTTCGATGTAACCCGGGGCGATGGCGTTGACGCGTACCCCTTTGGGCGCGTATTCGATGCCCAGGGCGCGAGTCAGGCCGAGCAGGCCATGCTTGGCCACCGGGTAAGGGAAACAGCCGGGAATGATGTGGGACGAATGAACGGAGGCAATGTTGATGATGCTGCCCACGCCCTGCTCGATCATCTGTGGCAACACTGCCTTGCACCCGTACCAGGCGCCGTCCAGATCGATGGCGAAGCAGCGACGCCAGTCCTCTTCGGTCATTTCCAGCGGGTCACGGAAGACATTGACGCCAGCGCAGTTGACCAACACATCGATGCGACCGTGCAGCTCGACGGCGCGCCGGGCCATGGCCTGCAAGTCCTGCTGCTTCGACACATCGACCTGCAGCGCTTGCACGTCGGCCCCGCGTTCACGCCAATGGGCGGCCACCGCCTCAACCTTCTGCGCCTGGATATCACTGATCACCAACCGGGCCTGTTGCGACGCGAACGCCGCGACGATGGCCTCGCCAATGCCTTGGGCGGCACCGGTCAACAGCACGACCTTGTCTTTCAGGCGCTCGCCCTTCGGTGGCTCCGGCACGGAGGGCAAGACCAAGGGCTCAGCCATGGTTCAAGACTCCTGTGCGCGGGCACGACAAAAACCGGGCATCCACGGATGACCGGCGCAAAGGCGCTTGAAAGAACAGTGGCCGGCGCACGCCGCCGGGGCGTACGGGGAAAGATCGTTGCATCACTTCACCTGTTTTGTTTTTTTAGTGTGAGTGCGTATTGCCGATGGAGCCGACTATAAACCCGGCCGCCAAATAATCTCAATATATATATTTACATCCCATATTTTGGGATTCAACCTGCAAACCTTGTACACGCCACGCCCGGCACGTCGACACGCATCGACAGCACGGCACCGTCCAGCGGATGACCCAATGGGCTTGCCGCGCTGGTGATGTACAACGTCTTGAGGTCTTCACCGCCGAACACACAACTGGTCGGGCGGCTGACGGGCAGTTCGATCACCCGATCGACCTGGCCGTCGGGGTTCAGCCGCAACAGGCAACTGCCGTCCCAACGGGCGTTCCAGATATAGCCCCGGGCATCCATCGCCGAACCATCCGGGCCGCCACGGGGATGGGGGCCGAACCAGACTTCGGCAGGCGCCAGGTTGCCCTCAGGGTAGATAAAGTGCCGATACAACGTGCCATCCAGGCTCTCGCCGAAATACACCGTGGTGCCATCGGGGCTCCAGAGCAACGTGTTCGGAATGCCCAGCCCGCGCAACAAGGGCATGACCCGGCCATCACCACCGACACGAAACAGCCCGCCGGAGCGCCGCTCGATCGGTAAATCCTCGCCTTCGTCACCGATGTTGTTCTGCATGGTGCCGAGCCAGAGTTGACCCAGGCCGTCGCAACGGGCCTCATTAGGACGATTGCCTGGCTGGGGATCGGCCATGCACAGCAGTGTCAGGCGCGGTTCCAGGCCCGGAGAATCGAGATCGAGGCGGTAGACCCCACTGCTCAGGGTCACCAAGGCGTCGCCACTCTGGGTCGGAATGAAAGCGGACACATGCTCGGGCATCTGCCAGATCTGTACGTTGGCGCCGATCAGCCGCAGTGCCTGCTTGCCGGCGATATCGACCCAATACAACGCCTGGGTCGGCTCGTCCCAGAAGGGCCCCTCGCCCAACTTCGCCCGGTGTTCCGTCACAGCCGTCCACTTCATTGAAACCTCCCGTTCCCGGCTTGCCCGGCAGCGTCTGTTCGACCGGCCATGACATTGGGGTAAAAGCGTTTGATGGCCAGATCAGCGTTATCGATCAGGGTCATGCAGGCCCAGACGCCACGGGCCGCGTCACGGGCGGCGATGGCGTCGGCGATGTCCTTGTGGATGGGCAAGGTTCGGCGCAGTTCATCCGGGTCGGCCGCCGATACTTCGAACGACACCGCCAGCAGCGCACCGAGGGCCGGGACCATTTGCTCGATGAACTGATTATGGCTGGCAGCGAGGATGCACTCATGGAAAAACTGGTCGGCACGGTTGTAATCGGCGCCGCTGTCCACGGCGCGCTCCAGCGCATGGTAGGCCAGGCGGATCGCCTGCACCTGATCGGCCGTGGCCCGCTCGCAGGCCCAGCGCACCGCCATCGGCTCGATGGTGCGACGCAGGTCCAGCAAGTCATCGACAAAGTTTTCCGGCAGGCCGCTGCGTGACAGCCAGCCAACCACTTGGGGGTCGAACAGGTTCCAGCGTCGTACCGGCAACACCCGCGTGCCGACTTTCGGCCCGACTTCCAGCATGCCTTTGGCCACCAGGGTCTTGATCGCCTCGCGAATCACCGTGCGACTGACGCCCAGTTGCTCGCCCAAGTCCGCTTCGACCTTGATGGTTTGCCCAGGCTTGACCTGGCCGGCGGCGATCCAGCCCCCCAGCCAATCGACGGTCGATGCATGAAAACTGCTGGACATGAAAACCCCGCGGGCCACTCTTATTGGAGGCCCACGCTAATCATCATACGATTGGGTGTCAATTTGAATTTTGCATACCCCTGTGGGAGCGGGCTCGCTCGCGAAAGCGGTGGGTCAGTTGAGGAGATGTTGGATGGGCCGGCGCCTTCGCGAGCAAGCTCGCTCCCACAGGGTTTACGGTTCCAGGCCGATGGGGAAAAACTCACCGCCACTCCACACACCCAACCAGCGCTGCCCGTCAATCTCGCGGCTGACCGCCAGCTCCACCAGTTGGTAGAACACATTGCGATGGATCAGCGCTTCGAGGTTGCTGCGCACGTGCACGTAGGGCGCGGGTTCCTGGGTCTGGGGATCGATCACCACCCGCAGCGGATGCTCGGCACCGGCCTCAGTGGTTTCCTCGACATTGGTGGTGAAGCGCAACAACTGCCCTTCCCCCTGCCCTTCGACTTCGAGGGTCACGGCCACGAACGGCGCGTCATCGACCTTGATGCCGACTTTTTCCACAGGGGTAATCAGGAAGTAATCATCGCCGTCGCGGCGGATGATGGTGGAGAACAGCTTGACCATCGGCTTTCGCCCGATGGGCGTGCCCAGGTAATACCAGGTGCCGTCCCGGGCGATGCGCATGTCGATGTCGCCGCAGAAGTCGGGGTTCCACAAGTGGACCGGCGGCAGGCCTTTGGTCTTGGGGATCTGCCCCAGCAAGTCATTGGCTTTTTGCGGTCCGCTCATGGTGACTCCTTATATTTATTCGTCGCTCATCCCCAGCAGGCTGCGGGCATATTCACGCAAAGGCGTGGCGATGAGGTCTTGTGGCTGCTTGTCGTGCAACGTCAGTAAACCGCCACGACTCTTGATGCGTGCAGTATCAATCAAATACTGGGTGCTGGTCTCGATCAACATGATTTGAATCACGCTGGTATCGACGCCCAGACGATCCACGGCTTCTTCATCCTGCCATTCGTCAGTGTTGCCAATGCGGTTGTCGGCCTTGGCGAAGCGGGTGTACAGCAAATAATGGGCGCCGGCGGAACGGGCTTCGCCCATGGCCTGGTCAAGGCCTTCGGGAACACGGGCGCGACGGACCATGGGGAAATATTCAATGAAGCCATTGAAGGCTTCTTCGGCCACGACGTTGGGACGCGGATAGGCACTGCCTGGCGGAGCAAAGGCGCCCTGGGCGATGTAGATAAACGAGTCGGGCTGAATACGCAGGTTGTTCACACGACGGCTGTCGCTATGATCCAGCAGGCCGGCGTCGCTCATGTGATAACGAACGCCCTCTCCCATGTCGCTGACATTCATGCAGCCACCAAGCGCCAAAACGACCAGCAGCAAAACCAGGCTACGCATCCTACCCTCCAAAAACCGGTGTCGGAAAACCGGCGAATGGTCGTGGGATGCAGCTTTTGCGCCAGCTTGCAGGATGGTTGGGTCTCAGCCTTGGAATACCCTGTGGCGAGGGAGCTTGCTCCCGCTGGGCTGCGAAGCGGCCCCTCTAGGCATCAGCATCGTTGCGACTGCTTCGCAGCCGAGCGGGAGCAAGCTCCCTCGCCACAAAAGCCTTATTCAGCCGCCGATGATCTTCATGATGGTCGCGCCGCCGGAGAATGCCACTTCCTGCTTGTCCCCCAACGCCTTGACCAACAAGCGCTGAAGCGCCGGCAAGGCCTGGTGACGAGGCTTGTCCAGCAGGTCGCCGACGAAGTGACGGTTACTCGACGACAGGCAGCCATGCAGCCAACCCGTGGAAGACAACCGCAACCGTGAGCAGGTACGGCAGAAAGGCACGCTTTCGTTGGCGATCACGCCAAAGTGCCCCAGCCCCGGTATCTCATAGCGCACCGCCGTGGCATCCACCGGAGCGTCGGCTTGCAGGTATTCGTATTGATCGCCAATCAGGCTGAGCAATTGCTGGAGGCTGACGAACTGCTGCAAAAATGCGTTGGAGTCGCTGGCCAGGTGCCCCATGCGCATCAACTCGATGAAACGCAACTCATAGCCACGTTCCAGGCAGTATTCGAGCAAAGGCATCACCTGATCCAGGTTCTGCCCGCGCAACGGCACCATGTTGACCTTGATCTTCATCCCGGTAGCCCGGGCCTGTTCCATGCCGTCGAGCACAGTCGCCAGGTCGCCGCCACGGGCGATACTGCGAAACGCGGCGGGGTCCAGGGTGTCGAGGGAAACGTTGATGCGACGGATACCGGCGTCTACCAGCAACGGCAGCTTTTTCGCCAGCAACTGGCCATTGGTGGTAAGGCTGATGTCCTCCAGGCCCATCTGCCCCACCGCCGTCATGAAACGCTCGAGCTTGGGGCTGACCAACGGTTCGCCGCCAGTGATGCGCAGCCGCTCGATGCCGGCGGCCTCGATCAAATAGGCTACGCCGCGCGCCATGGCCTCGGCCGACAGTTCATCCTGCGCAGCCACCAGCCGCTTGCCGTCAGGCACGCAGTAGGTACAGGCGTAATTGCAGGCGGAGGTCAGGCTTATCCGCAGATTACGGAAACGCCTGCCTTGACGGTCAACGATCATGGATCACTCCGGCACAAGAAAAATCGGACTCGCGAAAATTGACCTAGAAATCAAGATTTCGCAAGACCCAAGCCTGAGTATATTACTGGGACACTGCGCCATGTAAGCGGACATGGCGCAATAAGGCAGCTGAATGTCTTGGCCTGTGCGGCCTTAGCTGCTTGGGACGTCGGTATCGCGCTTGCGCTTGTTGCCCATGCGCACGCCGATGTCCATCAGGAACTGGAAGAAACCTTCCTGGTCTTCCAGCACGTTGCTCCAGAACGGCGAGTGATACAGCGCCACCGCGCCGTGCACCAGCGCCCAAGCGGCGCAGTAATGGAAATAAGGCGGCACGTCTTCAAGCTTGCCTTCGCTGATCCGGCCCTTGATCAGCAGGGTCAGGCGTTCGAAGTTCGAGGCGCGGATCTTGTGCAGCTCCTCGACCATCTCCGGCACCTGGTTGCCCTTGACCACCTTCTCTTCCAGGCGATCGAACAAGCGGTAGCGCTGCGGGTCGCGCATGCGGAACTCGAAGTAGGCCCGGGACAGGGCCTCCTTGTCCTTGTCCACATCGGCCGAGTGCAGCAGCTCGTTCAAATCGCGCTCGTAGTCGAGCATCAGGCGCAGGTAGATCTCCGCCTTGGATTTGAAATGTTTATAAATCGTGCCTTTGCCGATACCCACGGCATCCGCAATCATCTCGACGGTGACACTGTCTTCACCCTGGTCGAGGAACAACTTGAGCGCGGTGTCGAGAATTTCCTGCTCGCGGCGGCGAAACTCACGGACCTTACGGGGTTCTTTGTGCATAAGAAAAAGGTCTGAAGGGTCAAAATTCGAAGCCGGGTATTATGCCTAACTTACGCAAAAATGCACGGATCATCCGTTCTCGGCCACTGTTCTTCACAAAACCGTGCGCACCCGGCTCGCCGTTCCTCGCGCCAATGCGCCGCGCCTGCGAGCTTTGGCGACAGTGAGAACTTATCCGAAGCGAGCGTATTCCAAATTTGTTTAAAAACCGCCCCGGCCAGACTGGACGGGTTGGC
The DNA here is from genome assembly GCF_052112205.1 of Pseudomonas sp. Lb2C2. NCBI lineage: Bacteria > Pseudomonadati > Pseudomonadota > Gammaproteobacteria > Pseudomonadales > Pseudomonadaceae > Pseudomonas > Pseudomonas sp. Lb2C2. The sequence continues at coordinate 103,802 of NZ_JAUTYW010000011.1, forward strand.
ATACTGATCAATACTTGAACTGTCGGCGCGACATCTCCCCCAAGTGACGCGCTGATGAAGGTACCAACGGACCGCGTACCTTTGTTTTACTCCTAATGGTCTTAACCCGGATTCACCCCCCAGAACCCGGGTTTTTTTTGCATGGAATTCAGGCTTGCGCCGAACGCACATGAGCCAGCGGAAACAATTGCTTAAAATTTTCCGTCGTCTGCTCGGCAAACCGCTCGTAGGACTCACCGCGCAGCATCGCCAGAAACTCTGCCACTTCCCGTACGTATTGCGGAAGGTTCGGCTTGCCACGATAGGGAATGGGCGCCAGGTAAGGCGAATCGGTCTCCACCAACAGCCGATCAGCCGGCACTTTGCTGGCAACGTCGCGCAATGCATCGGCATTACGGAACGTGACAATCCCGGACAAGGAAATGTAATAGCCCATGTCCAGGGCGGCCTTGGCCATGTCCCAGTCTTCAGTGAAGCAATGCAGCACCCCGGCCTGGGACAGCGCGGCGTCACGCAGCAAGGTCAGGGTGTCGGCCCGGGCGCCACGGGTGTGGATGATCACCGGCTTGCCGGTCTGCCGGGCGGCCTCCAGGTGCAGCCGGAACGACGCCTGCTGCACGTCGGCGGCTTCCGGTTCGTAGTGATAGTCCAAGCCGGTTTCGCCGATGGCGACTACCCGTGGATGGTCCAGCTCACGCAACAGCCAATCGAGCGCCGGCGCGGCGTCGGGCTGGACATCCAGCGGGTGAACACCGACCGAGCAATCGACGTCGGCATAACGTTCGGCCAGGGCCTTGACGTCGGCGGCGTTATCGACGCTGACGCCGATGCACAGGAAATGACCGACACCCCGTTCACGGGCCGCGTCCAGCGCAGCATCCAGGGAGCCGCCATGGGCAGCGAGGTCGAGACGGTCAAGGTGACAATGGGAATCTACAAGCATAAAAGGCCGGCTACATCGTATGGGTGGGACGGTCGGACTTCAGGGAGCCGGCCAAGTGGGTTTCGATCTGATTGCGAGCGGAATTGTCGCCGTCGCTGAATTGCACACCGACGCCGGCGGCCCGATTGCCCTGGGCGCCTTTGGGCGTCATCCAGATCACCTTGCCGGCGACCGGGATCTTTTCCGCTTCATCCATCAAGCTCAAGAGCATGAACACTTCATCGCCCAAGCGATAATTCTTGTTGGTCGGAATGAACAGGCCACCGTTCTTGATGAAGGGCATGTAGGCGGCGTAAAGCACCGACTTGTCCTTGATAGTCAGGGACAGGATGCCATTGCGTGGCCCGGGACTGACAGGTTCGTTCATGCTGATCTCCGCTGCGATTGAGCTGAGTTTAGGCGGTACCTGTCAACTTCGACCAGGCAAACTCGCCCACTGCACCAACAGCGCCTCGAGCAACAGCACCCGATTGAGGTTCGCTTTGCCCAGCACCTTCTGACGTTGGGCAAGAATCCAGTCTTGAATGTTCAAGATTTTATCCTGGCTGCTTTTTTGCGCCAGGTACTGGATCACCTTGCGCATGTCCGCCAACCCCAGGCCAGCCTCGTCCTCGGTCAATTGGTAACGCAGGATCAGGCTCGACCAGTCACAGAACCAGTCAAACAGCAAGAGCAACGGGATCGCGTTCCAACCCTCAGCCAGTTGCGTGGGGGACTGCTGCTGCTTGAGCAGTTTCTTGACCCCGTCCACCACCAGGGCCCGTTGTTCCCGCACACCCTGGGCCTGAAGGCTGACAGCCGCCAGGGGCGAGCCGGCCGCCAGGGTCAGCAGCTCGACACGCTCTTCGTCGCTGCTGTCGGGCAAGGCCTGGGCCAGCCACTGCAAGCTCATCGCCTCGCTCGGCAGCGGGCAGGCCTGTTGCACGCAGCGACTCTTGATGGTCGGCAGCAAGCGACTCGGCTGGTGGCTGACCAGCAACAGCACGGTGTCGCCAGAAGGTTCTTCGAGACTTTTAAGCAAGGCGTTGGCAGCGTTGATGTTCATCGACTCGACGGGCTCGATCAGCACCACCTTGCGCCCGCCCATTTGTGAGGTCTGGACCACGAAGCTGACCAGGTCCCGAACCTGGTCGACCTTGATCGCCTTGTCCGCCTCTTCCGGTTCCAGCACATAATTGTCGGGATGGCTGCCGGCCCTGAGTAGCAGACAGGACTTGCACTCGCCACAGGCGTTCGAGACACCCGGACGCTGGCACAGCAGGCTGGCCATCAGGCGTTCGGCCAGTGCCCGCTTGCCGATGCCGGCCGGGCCATGCAACAGATAGGCATGGGCATGCTGGGCACGACCGGCCAGTTGCTGCCAGAGGCCGTCTTGCCAGGGATAGGCTTCAGCCACGGACACGCTCCAGTAAACGCGGCAGCAAGCCGTCCAGGGATTGTTGGACCTGGGCCAGCGGTTGCGCCGCATCGATCAGCAGGTAACGCGCCGGATCGGCCTTGGCGCGACTCAGGAAGGCACTGCGCACGGCGTTGAAGAAAGCCTGGCCCTCAAGCTCGAAACGATCCAGCCGACCACGGGCACTGGCGCGGGCCAGGCCGATTTCCACCGGCAGGTCGAACACCAGGGTCAGGTCTGGTCGCAGGTTACCCTGGACGAAGGTTTCCAACGCGGCGATGCGCTCCACGGACAAGCCCCGGCCGCCGCCCTGGTAGGCATAGGTCGAATCGGTAAAACGATCGCAGAGCACCACCGCGCCACGAGCCAGCGCCGGGCGAATCACCTCGGCCAGATGCTGTGCCCTGGCCGCGAACACCAGCAACAGCTCGGTGTCGGGGTTCATGACCTCTTCAATGGGCGCCAGCAGCACCTCGCGAATTCGCTCGGCCAGCGGCGTACCGCCCGGCTCGCGGGTCAACACCACCTCGATGCCGGCAGCCCGCAGGCGTTCGGCCAGGTATTCGCGGTTAGTGCTCTTGCCGGCGCCTTCCGGGCCTTCCAGCGTTATAAACAAGCCAGTCACAGGCGATCCTTAATCAAAGTCATTGCGGGCTCGGCGGCTCGCTGGCATCCGGTTCGGGAGCAGGCACTTGGGGCGGCACCTGGGGTACAGCGTCGGGCGCCGTGTCGGGTGATGCCGCGGGAATGGGTGCCTGTTCGTCCGATGTTGCCGGGGCCGGGCTGGAGCGGTAATCGGCACGGCGCTTGAGTTGGAATTCACGCACCGCGTTGTTGTGCGACTCCAAGTCATCGGAAAACACGTGGCTGCCGTCACCGCGCGCGACGAAGTAAAGGCTGTTGCCCGACACCGGGTTCAATGCCGCATGAATCGCTTCGCGCCCAACCATCGCAATCGGCGTCGGCGGCAAGCCCGGGATCAGGTAGGTGTTATAGGGGTTTTCTTCTTTCAGATGGGCGCGGGTGAGCTTGCCGGTGTAGCGCTCGCCCAGGCCATAGATCACCGTGGGATCGGTCTGCAGCAGCATGCCCAGGCGCATACGCCGCACAAAGACGCCGGCAATCTGCCCACGTTCCTGGGGCACGCCGGTTTCCTTCTCCACCAACGACGCCATGATCAGCGCCTGATACGGCTGGGTGTAAGGCACATCGGCGGCACGTTGCGCCCACTCCTTGGCGAGCACGTCTTCCAGGCGGTCGTAGGCTTTTTGCAGCAGGTCGACATCCGAGGTGCCGCGCACGAAGCGATAGGTGTCCGGGAAGAACCGGCCTTCGGGAAATATCCCGGGGTGACCAAGACGGTCCATGACCTGGCTGTCGCTCAGGCCGGTGAGGGTCTGCTGGAGCTTTTCATCCTTGGCCAGTGCGGCGCGCACCTGGCGGAAGTTCCAGCCCTCCACCAGCGTTACGCTGTACTGCACCACTTCGCCGCGCTTCCAGACACCGATCAGGCCTTCCATGGTCATGCCCGGCACCATCCGATATTCACCGGAGTGCAACGGCTGGCCAGCGAGATTGAAGCGCCAATAGATCCGCAGCCAGAAGGCGTCCTTGATCAGGCCATCGGCTTCGAGGCGCTTGAGGGTTCCGGTCGGGGTGGTCCCGTTGGGCACGTCCAGCAATTCTTCCTGGGTGATATTCAGCGGCTGTTGCAGCGCCGAATGAATCTTCCAGGCCGAAGCGCCCAACAACAGCCCTGCCAGAACCAGTCCGGTCTCCAGCAGCAGCAAGAATTTACGTCTCACGAATCAAACATCCAATAGCGCACGGGCAAGGGTTTGCAGTTTACGGGTGAGCGGGCCAACCGACCAGCGTGCCGAACCGCATCCGCGTACCGGCCACACGCCATAAACGCTGTTGCAGACGAAGACTTCATCAGCCTGGTGCAGCTGTTCGAGACTGATATCCGTGATTTGCGTGGCGATGCCTTGGGACTTGGCTTGAAACAATAATTCTGCGCGCATCACGCCGGCCACGCCGCAACGGCTCAGGTCCGCCGTGAACAACACGCCATCGCGCACCAGGAACAGGTTGCTGAACACACCTTCGATCACCCGCCCGGACGTATCCAGCATCAGGCCTTCGGCGTACTGCCCGTCACTCCATTCGGCACGAGCCAGCACTTGTTCCAGGCGATTGAGGTGCTTGAGGCCGGCGAGCAAGGGCTGTTCGGATAACCGCACGCTGCAGGGAAACAGCAGAACGCCTTGTTCGGCATGGGCGACGGGATAAGCGGCAGGTGGGTTCCCTTGCAGGATGCGCCGGGCCGAGGTCGAGGGATCTGCGGCATAACCGCGCAGACTGTCGCCACGGGTCACGATCAGCTTCAGCACGCCGGCGCCCAGGCACCGGGCATAGGCATTCAGCTCGGTGCTCAACGCGCTCATGTCGACATTGAGAGCCAACTGCCGGCAACCGGTTTCCAGGCGTTGCAGGTGACGCTCAAGCAACACCGGTCTGCCATCGTGCACGGCGAGGGTCTCGAACAACCCATCGCCGTAAGCCAGGCCACGATCTTTCAGCGACAGGACGTCGGCCGGCTGACCGTCGACCCAGCTTTCCATCAACCGGCGAACCGGCGGAACACCAGCGAACCGTTGGTCCCGCCAAAGCCGAAGGAGTTGGACAGCACCACATCGATGTCCATGCTGCGGGCAGTGTGCGGCACGAAGTCCAGGTCGCAGCCTTCGTCCGGCTCATCGAGGTTGATGGTCGGCGGCGCTGTCTGGCTGTTGATCGCCAGGACGCTGAAGATCGCTTCCACCGCCCCTGCCGCACCCAGCAGGTGACCGGTCATGGACTTGGTCGAGCTGACCGCCAGCTTGTACGCGTGCTCGCCGAACACGGTCTTGATCGCCTGGGCTTCGGCCAGGTCGCCGGCCGGGGTCGAAGTGCCGTGGGCGTTGATGTACTGCACCTGCTCGCCGTTGAGTTTCGCATCACGCAAGGCGTTGGCGATGCAACGGGCAGCACCGGCGCCATCGGCCGGTGGCGACGTCATGTGGTACGCATCACCACTGGTGCCAAAGCCGATCAGCTCGGCATAGATGGTCGCGCCACGCGCCTTGGCGTGCTCCAGCTCCTCGAGCACCAGCGCACCGGCACCGTCGGACAGCACGAAGCCATCACGGCCCTTGTCCCACGGCCGGCTCGCGCGGGCGGGCTCGTCGTTGCGGGTCGACAGCGCGCGGGAAGCGCCAAAGCCACCCATGCCCAGGCCGCAAGCCGCCATCTCGGCGCCGCCGGCAATCATCACGTCGGCTTCGTCGTACATGATGTTACGCGCGGCCATGCCGATGCAGTGGGTACCGGTGGTGCACGCCGTGGCAATGGCGTAGTTGGGGCCCTGTGCACCCAGGTGGATGGACAGGAAACCGGAAATCATGTTGATGATCGAGCCCGGCACGAAGAACGGAGAAATCCGTCGCGGCCCCGATTCGTGCAGCGTGCGGCTGGTTTCTTCGATATTGGTCAAGCCGCCAATACCCGAACCCATGGCCACGCCGATGCGTTCACGGTTGGCGTCGGTGACTTCCAGCCCGGCGTTGCGCACTGCCTGGAAACCGGCTGCCAGGCCGTATTGAATGAACAGGTCAAGTTTGCGAGCTTCCTTGACCGACAGGTATTCCTCGACATTGAAGCCCTTTACCGAGCCGCCAAAACGGGTGGAATAGGCAGAAAGGTCGGTGTGTTCGATCAGACCAATGCCACTGCGGCCAGCCAGAATGCCCTGCCAACTGCTCGGCACATCCGTGCCCAGTGGCGACAACATACCCATACCGGTGACTACGACGCGTCTACGCGACACAGCACTCTCCTTTTTCTAATGACGACTTTGCATCAGGCCTAAAGAAAAAACCGCACGCCGTGATGGCAGTGCGGTTTTTCCATGACAGCTAGCGACGACTAAAAACGATTACGCCTGGTGGCTGGTAACGTAGTCGATAGCAGCTTGTACAGTAGTGATCTTCTCAGCTTCTTCGTCAGGAATCTCGGTCTCGAATTCCTCTTCCAGAGCCATCACCAGCTCAACAGTGTCAAGGGAGTCGGCACCCAGGTCTTCAACGAAGGAAGCGGTGTTCACAACTTCTTCTTCTTTAACGCCCAGTTGCTCGGCAACGATTTTCTTGACGCGCTCTTCGATGGTGCTCATACCTTGTTTTCACTCCTAATGGACAAATTCAGGCAGCTGGCCGGTGGGTAAGTGTATAGAAGAACTTTTCGGTTTTTCAACCGAAAGCTTCACTCCTCAAACCCTGCGGCCCGCCGTCTATAAATTGATTGCAGCTTTATAACGGATTTTAGACAGCTCGTATGACATTTTTTTGAAGCAATCCGTCACATTTAACTCATGTACATCCCGCCGTTTACCGGGATTGTAGCCCCGGTCACGTATGCCGCACCGTCCGACGCAAGAAAAGCGACCACGGACGCGATTTCTTGAGCTTGCCCCAGACGACCCAGCGGAATCTGCGTCAACAAGGCTTCACGCTGTGCTTCTGGCAGTTCACGGGTCATGTCGGTGTCGATGAAACCCGGTGCAACCGAGTTTACCGTAATCGAGCGCGAACCCACTTCACGCGCCAGCGCACGGCTGAAACCTTCCAGACCGGCCTTCGCCGCAGCATAGTTTACTTGGCCTGCGTTGCCCATGGCACCCACAACCGAACCGATACTGATAATTCGACCCCAGCGAGCCTTGGTCATGCCGCGCAAAACGCCCTTGGACAGCCGGTACAGACTGTTCAGGTTGGTGTCGATCACGTCGAACCATTCGTCATCTTTCATGCGCATCATCAGGTTATCGCGGGTGATACCGGCATTATTGACCAGGATCGCCGGCGCACCGAACTGCTCCTGAATGCTTGCCAGCACCGCCGCCACGGATTCGTCGCTGGTGACGTTCAGCTCAAGGCCGGTGCCTTGGATGCCGTTTTCCTTCAGGGTCGCGGCGATACGCTCGGCGCCCGAAGCGGAAGTCGCGGTGCCGATAACGATGGCGCCTTGACGACCCAGTTCCAGGGCGATGGCCTGGCCGATGCCACGGCTTGCACCGGTCACCAGTGCAACTTTACCTTGCAGACTCATGCAAGCTTCTCCTGTTCAGGCCTGCGCTGCACGGGCGGCAGCGAAGGCGTCTGGGGTGTTGAGGTTGGAAGTCGACACGCCTTCGGCGCAGCGTTTGTTCAGGCCTGCCAGCACTTTGCCAGGGCCGCATTCGACCAGCTCGGTCGCGCCCTTGGCCGCCAGGGTCTGCACCGATTCGACCCAGCGAACCGGCTTGTAGAGTTGTTCCAGCAGATCCCGCTTGAGGGTCTCGAGATCCGGCGCCACGTTGGCGCTGACGTTCTGCACCACGGGAGTCTGCGGGGCCTGCCAGTCGATGGCGGCGATGGATTCGGCAAAGCGCTCGGCAGCCGGACGCATCAGCTCGCAGTGCGACGGCACGCTGACCGGCAGCGGCATGGCGCGCTTGGCGCCACGGGCCTTGCAGCCCTCGATGGCGCGCTCGACAGCGGCCTTGGCACCGGCGATGACCACTTGGCCCGGGGAGTTGAAGTTCACCGCACTGACCACATCGCCTTGCGCCGCTTCGGCACAGGCGGCCAGCACATCGGCGTCTTCCAGGCCGAGGATCGCGGCCATGCCGCCCTGCCCGGCCGGAACCGCTTCCTGCATCAACTGGCCACGACGCTCCACCAGCTTCACCGCGTCGCCCAGGCTCAGGCTGCCAGCAGCTACGAGGGCGCTGTATTCACCCAGGCTGTGACCGGCGACGAATGCCGGACGCGCGCCGCCTTCAGCCAGCCACAGGCGCCACAATGCGATAGAGGCGGTCAGGATGGCTGGTTGGGTTTTATCGGTTTGATTGAGGCGCTCTTCCGGCCCTTGCTGGGTCAGTGCCCAGAGGTCATAGCCGAGCGCATCGGAAGCTTCTTTGAATGTTTCGAGGATCAGCGGGTATTGCGCGCCCAACTCGGCCAGCATGCCGAGGGACTGCGAGCCCTGTCCTGGAAAGACGAATGCGAGGGAAGCAGACATGAAAACAAAGCCCCTAATGATCTTGTCGTCAAAAATTGACGCCCCTGGGGGCGCTAGCAAACTGAAAGTTGGATGGCGGCTTGAACCGACCGGTCACATTTAAGCATTGTCGGACGAAAACGCCTAAGTTAACAAATCCTCGAGGCGACCGCGCAAGCGCTCCGGCAGGTTTTCCTGGATCTCGATCACTGCCCGGTTGATCGCGCTCTGGAAACCCTGCACGCCCGCCGAACCGTGGCTCTTGATCACGATGCCCTGCAACCCGAGGAAACTCGCACCGTTGTGCCGCGCCGGCGCCAGGTCGGCCTGCAACCGACGCATCAACGGCAGTGCCAGGGCGCCCACTACCCGCGAGGCGAAGCTCTGCTTGAACAAGGCCTCGATGCGCTGGCCGATCATGGTCGCCAGCCCCTCGCTGGACTTGAGCAGGATGTTGCCGACGAAGCCATCGCACACCACCACATCGGCCTCGCCACGGTACAAGCCATCGCCTTCGACGAAGCCGATGTAGTTGATGCCGCGCGCGCCCTGCAGCAGCGTGGCCGCCAGCTTGACCTGCTGGTTGCCCTTGATGTCTTCGGTGCCGATGTTCAGCAACGCCACACGAGGACGCACGACACCCAGGGTTTCAGCCGCGACCGAGCCCATCACCGCAAATTGCAGCAAATGTTCGGCACTGCAATCGACGTTGGCCCCCAGGTCGAGCAATTGGCAAAACCCACGCTGGGTCGGAATCGCCGCCACCATCGCAGGCCGGTCGATACCCGGCAAGGTCTTGAGTACATAGCGCGACAGCGCCATCAGCGCACCGGTATTGCCGGCACTGACACATGCCTGGACCTTGCCATCGCGCAACAGCTCAAGGGCTACCCGCATCGAGGCGTCAGGCTTGCCACGCAGGGCCTGGGCCGGCTTTTCGTCCATGGTGATGATTTCGGACGCCGGGGCAATTGCCAGGCGCGCGCGATCGACAGCCGATTGGCCGCTGAGCATTTCTTCCAGGAGGGAGGGTTGACCGACGAGGGTCAGGTGCAGCGAGGGTGTAGCATTCAGACAAGCAAGGCTGGCCTGAACAATGCTGCGGGGACCGAAGTCCCCGCCCATTGCGTCAATCGCGATGACTTGAGCGGACAAGTGATTACTCGTCAGCGCCCTTGTCGATCACTTTACGGCCACGGTATACGCCTTCTGGCGATACGTGGTGACGCAGGTGAACTTCACCAGTGGTTTTTTCTACGGACAGGGTGCTAGCCTCGAGAGCGTCGTGCGAACGGCGCATGTCACGGGCAGAGCGGGATTTTTTGTTCTGCTGAACAGCCATAATTGATTAACTCCTAAACGTTTGGGTCACGCTTTAACTGCGCCAATACACTGAACGGGTTGGACCGCGTTACCTCGTCCTCGCTCGGTTCGGGCTCATCTGCTCCCGCCGGCTGCTGGCATTCTTCCGGATGATGAGCAGGCACAATGGGCAAGGCGAGCAGAAGCTCCTCCTCGATCAGTGACTGCAGATCCAATGGATCTTCGCCCAGTTCCAGCACGTCATAACCTTTCGGCAACGACTGGGTATTCGCACCCTCCTTCACCACGGCGTAACTGCATTCGCTGTGGATCGGCAGGGTGACCAGCTCAAGACAACGCTGGCAAACCATTTTGACTTCAGTGTCGATAAAGCTGTGGATAACCACAGATTTACGTTCATCTCGTTCAAAAACGAATTTGGCCTGGACCGTACCGACATTGTCGGAAAGCGGGTCGCAGAGTCTCTTCAAATCGGCCAGCAGCAGTTCACCTTGAAGGGTGGTGCCACGGTCAGCCAATTTGCGCGGGTCAACGTGAGGTGGAATCGGGTCATTCAACATAGGCGCAGCATTATAGGGATGCCCCCGGCCATGTCAAAGGAAATTCAGCCCTGTCCGTCACTTGCGCGCCTCGCTAGAATTCAGCCCTGCCTTTTGGAGCCGCCCATGCTGCCTTTATTACTTGCCTCAAGCTCGGTCTATCGCCGGGAATTGCTTGCCCGCCTGGGATTGCCGTTCGTCTGCTGCTCACCCGACATCGACGAAAGCCATCGCCCCGGCGAGCCCGCCCTTGAACTGGTCAAGCGCCTGGCCCGGGAAAAAGCCCTGGCACTGGCTGAAAGTTATCCAGGGCACCTGATAATCGGCTCAGACCAAGTCGCCGTGCTCGGCCAGCGCATCCTGGGCAAGCCCCACACCTTCGAAAATGCACGCGAACAATTGCTGGCCGCCAGCGGCGCCAGGGTCACGTTCCTGACCGGCCTGACGCTGCTCAACAGCCAGACCGGCGCCTACCAGGTCGATTGCGTTCCGTTTACCGTCAATATGCGCACCCTGGACCCAGAGCGCGTCGAACGCTACTTGCGCGCCGAGCAGCCCTACGACTGCGCCGGCAGCTTCAAGGCCGAGGGGCTGGGCGTAAGCCTGTTCCAGAGCACCGAAGGGCCGGACGCCACCAGCCTGATCGGCCTGCCGCTGATTCGCCTCGTGGATATGTTGCTGGCTGAGGGCGTGCAGGTTCCCTGATCCAACATACACGTATGGCGAAGGGATTCATTTATGGGAGCAAGGCTTGCCCGCGATGCAGGCGCTGCGGTGATGCAGACTAGCCGGGTTATCGTTCATCGCGAGCAAGCTTTGCTCCCACAGATCAACCCGTCTAGCCACAGAATATCTAAGCTAGCGCAGTGCAGCCCCCTGGAAGCCCATCCACATCGCCAGATGCTCGGCGATGCTTGCCCCCAGTTTTTTCGAGAAACGGTCGATCGGCGATTCTTCGACGGTGAAATCCACCAACTCCTTCTCGCCGATCACGTCCCGCGCCACCGAACTGGCGCTGCCCAAGCCATCGATCAAGCCCAGCGGCAACGCCTGCTCGCCCGACCAGACCAGCCCGGAGAACAGCTCTGGATGCTCCTTGTCCTTCAGACGCTCGCCCCGCCCCTTCTTGACGCTGGCGATGAACTGCTTATGAGTGGTGTCAAGCACACCCTGCCAGAAAGCCGTTTCCTCAGGCTTTTGCGGCTGGAACGGATCAAGGAAGGATTTGTGCTCGCCCGCGGTATAGACCCGTCGCTCCACCCCAAGCTTGCCCAGCGTCTCGACGAAACCATAACCCGCCGCCGTCACGCCAATGGAACCCACCAGGCTGGCCTTGTCGGCATAGATCTGGTCCGCCGCACTGGCGATGTAATAGGCACCGGAGGCACCGAGGTCGGAAATCACCGCGTAGACCTTGATATTCGGATGCGCCGTACGCAAGCGGACGATTTCGTCATAGACGTAGCCTGCCTGTACCGGGCTGCCACCTGGACTGTTGATGCGCAGCACCACGCCCTTGACCTTCGAATCCTCGAACGCGGCCCGCAGGCTGCCGATGATGTTGTCCGCGCTGGCCGCTTCCTTGTCGGCAATCATGCCCTCGATGTCGATGACCGCCGTATAGGCCGAACCACCGCCCGAAATTTTCTTCCCATCTACGGCCTGGAAGATCATCGCCAAGCCGAAAAACAGATAGATGAAGACCAGGCACTTGAAGAAGATCCCCCAGCGGCGCGCACGACGCTGTTCCTCCACCCCGGCCAACAGGGTCTTTTCCAGCAGCTTCCAGCTTTTTTCGTCACCGTTGTCAGCGCTCGCCTTGGCCGGTGCCTTCCATTCATCGGTCATACATGCATCCTCAACAGACTTTAATCGGCGCGCCGGCTCAGCCAGGCGTGCAATTCAGGAAATTGGTCAATCGCCAGTCGCGGCTCGAACGCCTTGAGCGCCTCGATGGACTGCGCACCGTAGCTCACAGCCACCGAGCCCATGCCGGCGTTGCGCGCCATTTGCAGGTCGAACGAAGAATCGCCCACCATCAACGCCTGCGCAGGCCGAACCCCACAATGAGCCAGTATCTGCTCGAGCATCAACGGATGCGGCTTGCTCGCCGTCTCATCGGCGGCACGGGTGATATCGAAGTAATCGTCCCAACCATGGGCCTTCAATACCCGATCCAACCCGCGACGCGCCTTGCCGGTCGCGACCGCCAAGCAATAACCCTCGCCCTTCAAGGTTTCAAGGGTATGAACCACGCCCTCGAACAACGGCGAAGGCTCAGCCTCCAGCGCAATGTAGTGATCGGCATAATGCTGGCGAAAAACCACCAGCTCATCGTCGTCGATCTCCGGGTACAGGCTGCGAATCGCCTCCGGCAATCCCAAGCCGATGATGCCCCTCACCGCAAAATCGTCGCATCGGGCAAAACCCGAGCGATCCGATGCGACATGCATCGACTCCACGATCCGACCGATGGAATTGGCAAGAGTGCCGTCCCAATCGAAGATCAGCAATTTGTAGTCAGGATGCACTCAACCGCTCCACGGTCTTGGCCCACATGTCATCCACCGGAGCCTGCAATTTCAGTTCGCCACCATCGGGCAGTGGCACGGTGAGCATATAGGCATGGAGGAACAGGCGCTTGCCGCCCAGGTCGCGGATTTCCTTGGTGAAATCGTCATCGCCGTATTTGCTGTCACCGGCGATGCAATGCCCGGCGTGCAAGGTATGGACACGAATCTGGTGGGTACGCCCGGTCACGGGCTTGGCCTCGATCAGGGTGGCGAAGTCGTCGAAGCGACGCAGCACCTTGAACACCGTCAGCGCTTCCTTGCCCTCCTCGTTGACTTCAACCATGCGCTCGCCGGAACGCAGGTTGCTCTTGAGCAACGACGCCCGGACTTGCTTGATGGACGTTTCCCAGCGGCCACGCACCAGCGCCATGTAGCGCTTGTCGACGCCGTCGCCACGCAATTGCTCGTGCAGGTGACGCAACATGCTGCGCTTCTTGGCGATCATCAGCAGGCCGGAGGTGTCGCGGTCGAGGCGATGGACCAGTTCCAGCTCCTTGGCGTCCGGACGCAACTGACGAAAGGCTTCGATCACACCGAAATTCAGGCCGCTGCCGCCGTGAACCGCAATGCCCGCAGGCTTGTTGATCACGATCAGGGCTTTGTCTTCATAGACAATCGATGCTTCAAGGCGCTGCAGAAGCCCCTGGGCCAGGGGCACCGGCTCATCGCGCTCGGGCACGCGAACCGGCGGCACGCGCACGATATCACCGGCCTGGAGCTTGTATTCGGGCTTGATCCGACCTTTGTTCACCCGCACTTCGCCTTTGCGCAAAATGCGGTAGATCAAGGTCTTGGGCACGCCTTTTAGCCGGGCCAGCAGGAAATTATCGATTCGTTGGCCGGCATATTCCGGCGAGACCTCGAGCAGTTGAACGGCTGGGGTCGAAGGGGCAGTAGTTGTCATGGCGGCGATCATAACAATTTTTTATGGAATTGAAGCACTTAATCATTGCTGCTATAGTCGCGAACGCCGCCAAAAGTGGCTGGACAGTGGACTAACGGTCAAAAACCGGCCCTGACCAACGCAATTCACGAGGACGAGAGGCCGTCCTACGGGGCTTTCGCTACGTAACGGTAGAGTTTTCAGGTGTAACGAGCGCAGGTGACATGAGGCCTGAAATACGCCGCAAAGCAGAGTTTTGACTCGCCTTGCGCGCCACATTCACGGCCAGTTCACAAAGTGCAGTCAGCTGCGAACGACCCCGAGCGAATGCTTCGGAAACAACGCCTAAATTAGCCATGATGCGTGACCTCCCCTTCCGGAGCTCACGGTAAATGCCAACCCGCTGCGGATTCTGCGCGCGGCAGCACCCGAATTATCAGGGATACGTGTAGGGTGGAGATGTACAACCGTCGGACTGTGTAGCACTAGGCTTATATTTAGACGCTTCATCTCGTCCACAGGCGCCGGTTGATTCCTCCTCCTGACTGAGTGCTTGAGTACCAGCAAGCAGGACGCGTCCGTCGCGACTTCGCCATCATTGGGTCGAACTCGCTGGACACTGGAGTGGCCTTGCCATCTCCAGGACGCACCTGACACCGACCGTGAGAAGTCGTGTGTGCCGAACGCCGTTTCCGGCAGCCCGGAAACCGACGGTACTACATGAAAAGAATGCTGATTAACGCAACTCAACCCGAAGAGTTGCGTGTTGCACTGGTAGATGGCCAGCGCCTCTACGACCTGGATATCGAATCCGGTGCACGCGAGCAGAAGAAGGCCAACATCTATAAAGGCCGGATTACTCGCATCGAACCAAGCCTTGAGGCTGCCTTTGTCGATTTCGGCTCCGAGCGCCACGGCTTCCTGCCCCTCAAAGAAATCTCCCGCGAATACTTCAAGAAGGCCCCTGAAGGCCGCGTCAACATCAAGGACGTCCTGAGCGAAGGCCAGGAAGTCATCGTTCAGGTCGAAAAAGAAGAACGTGGCAACAAGGGCGCAGCCCTGACCACCTTCATCAGCCTGGCTGGCCGCTACCTGGTCCTGATGCCGAACAACCCGCGTGCCGGCGGCATCTCCCGCCGCATCGAAGGCGAAGAGCGCAACGAACTGCGTGAAGCCCTCAATGGCCTGGTCGCACCTGCCGACATGGGCCTGATCGTGCGTACTGCCGGCCTTGGCCGCAGCAGCGAAGAAATGCAGTGGGACCTCGATTACCTGCTGCAACTGTGGACCGCCATCAAAGAAGCCTCGCTGGATCGCTCCGCGCCGTTCCTGATCTACCAGGAAAGCAACGTGATCATCCGCGCCATCCGCGATTACCTGCGCCAGGACATCGGCGAAGTGCTGATCGACAGCGTCGAAGCCCAGGACGAAGCCCTGACCTTCATTCGCCAGGTGATGCCGCAGTACGCCAGCAAGATCAAGCTCTACGAAGACAGCGTTCCGCTGTTCAACCGTTTCCAGATCGAAAGCCAGATCGAGACCGCCTTCCAGCGCGTCGTCGAACTGCCGTCCGGCGGCTCCATCGTCATCGACCCGACCGAAGCCCTGGTGTCCATCGACATCAACTCGGCGCGCGCCACCAAAGGTAGCGACATCGAAGAAACCGCCCTGCAGACCAACCTTGAAGCGGCCGAGGAAATCGCCCGTCAGTTGCGCCTGCGCGACATCGGCGGCCTGATCGTCATCGACTTCATCGACATGACCCCGGCCAAGAACCAACGCGCCGTGGAAGAAAAGGTCCGTGAATGCCTGGAAGCCGACCGCGCCCGCGTACAGGTCGGTCGTATCTCGCGCTTCGGCCTGCTGGAAATGTCCCGTCAGCGCCTGCGTCCGTCCCTGGGCGAAAGCAGCGGTATCGTGTGCCCACGTTGCAACGGCACCGGCATCATCCGTGACGTCGAGTCGCTGTCCCTGGCGATCCTGCGTCTGATCGAAGAAGAAGCCCTGAAAGACCGCACCGCAGAAGTTCGCGCCCAGGTGCCGATCCCGGTGGCCGCGTTCCTGCTCAACGAAAAACGCAACTCGATCACCAAGATCGAACTGCGCACCCGTGCCCGTATCGTCATCCTGCCGAACGATCACCTCGAGACGCCGCACTTCGAAGTGCAGCGCCTGCGCGATGACAGCCCGGAAGCCCACACCAACCAGTCCAGCTACGAAATCGCTGCTGCCGCTGCCGAAGTGGAAGAAGTCCAGCCGGCCGCCGCCGCCACTCGCACCCTGGTTCGCCAGGAAGCAGCGGTCAAGACCGCACCGGCCCGCGCCAATGCTCCGGTTCCGACCGAAGTGGCCGCTCCGGTTGCCGCCCCGGCCGCTGCACCAGAGCCAAGCCTGTTCAAAGGCCTGGTGAAGTCGCTGGTCAGCCTGTTCGCCACCAAGGAAGAACCTGCTGCCCCGGCCGTCGTCACCAAACCTGCCACGACCGAGCGTCCTGCCCGCAACGAAGAACGCCGCAACGGTCGCCAACAGACCCGCAACCGCAACGGTCGTCGTGACGAAGAACGCAAACCTCGCGAAGAACGTGCTCCGCGTGAAGAGCGTGCGCCACGTGAGCCGCGTGAAGAGCGTCAGCCGCGCGAAGCCCGTGAGGAAGCGCCAGCCGTAGCCCGCGAAGAACGCGCACCGCGCCCGCCGCGTGAAGAGCGCCAGCCGCGCGCACCGCGTGAAGATCGCAAGCCACGTGGCGAGCGTGAAGAGCGTGTTCGCGAACTGCGCGAGCCACTGGATGCCGCCCCGGCTGCCGCCGCCACCGCTGAAGAGCGTCCGGCCCGCCAGCCTCGTGAAGAACGTGCACCGCGTCCTCCACGTGAAGAGCGCCAGCCACGCGCCGAGCAGGCAGCCGCCGCTGCCAGCGAAGAAGAAGTACTGAACGCCGAAGAGCAGTTGCAGGAAGACGGCCAGGACACCGCCGAAGGCGATCGTCCACGCCGCCGCTCCCGTGGCCAGCGTCGTCGCAGCAACCGTCGTGAGCGTCAGCGCGACGCCAACGGCAACGTGATCGAAGGTTCGGAAGAGTCCGAGTCCTCCGAGAACGCCGAAGCGCCAAGCGCTGCGGACTTGGCCGCCGGCCTGGCCGTAACTGCGGCCGTAGCCAGCAGCGCGATCAGCGCCCCAGCCGAAGCCGAGGCTCACGAACAAGCCGAACGCGCTACCGCTGCCGTGGAAAGCGCGCCGGTTGAAGCGCCTGTGGTCGAAGCCACTACTCCGGTGGAAGCCACTGCTTCGCCAGAAGTGGAAGTCGCCCCGGTCCGTGAAGCCCAGGTTGCTGAAGCTGAAGTGGTCGCCGAGCCTGCACCGGTCGTCGAGCAGCCAGTGGTAGCCGCTGAGCCAGCCTTCGAAGCACCGGTCGAGGAAAAGGCACCAGAGCCTGCCCGCGAGGAGCAGACTGCGTTCAACTGGACCGCCGAGCCAGCCGCGCCAGCACCTGTTGTCGAGCCTGAGCCGACACCAGAGCCCGTGAAAGCGGTCGAGCCAGAAGTGGTCGAGCCTGCTCCAGTGGTCGAAGCGCCCGTGGTTGCCGAAGCACCTGCCCCGGTTGAAGAGCCAGCACCTGCCAGCGCCCTGACCGCCAATGGCCGCGCGCCGAACGATCCGCGTGAAGTGCGCCGTCGCAAGCGTGAAGCCGAGCGTCTGCAGAAGGAAGCCGAACAAGCCGCCGCTCAAGCGCCTGCTGCCGAGCCAGCTCCAGTCGTGGAAGAAGTCGCCGAGGCAGCCCCTGCCCCGGTCGCCGAGACCCCGACTGAATCGGCTCCGGCATTCGACGAACCTCAGCAAACTGCTGAAGAAGTCGCGCCGCGTCACACTGAAGCCCTGGAAAAAGAGCACGAGCCTAAACCTCACGCCTGATCCACCGCCCAGTAAAAAGCCCCGCCTGGTCATGCCAGGCGGGGCTTTTTTATGCCTTCATACTTATCCACAAGGGCTGACACCTGGCACAAGACTCATACCAACTGAAGATCCAATGTGGGAGCGAGCCTGCTCGCGATGGCGTCGGGTCAGCTTGCATCAATGCTGAATGCCAGCTCGCTCCCACAGGGGTCTGCGTCGTCTGTTATTTGAAAGTCAGTGCCTCTGGCACATCGACATCCCACGTCACACCAGGGTCATCCACCGGCACTTCGACCACTTGCGCCCCGGCAAACAATACCTTGGCCCCCCGATCACCGGTCAATGCCATCAGTTTCGGCCCAAACCCGCGACCGAATCCCACCGGATGCCCGTACTCACCTGCAAGAACCGGCACACTGATGCCATCCGCACGAATCCCTGCCACCACCTGTTCGATGCTCGACGGCAGGATGAAGGGCATGTCGCCCAGCACTATCAGCCAGCCATCAAGGTCCGGGCAGGCCTGGACGCCTGCGGCAATGCTGTCGCCCAGGCCGGGCGAGTCCAGCCCCACGAAATCGCAGCCATAAGCCTGGGCCATGCGAATGGCTTGCGGCCGCTCCTTGCTCGTCACCAGCAGGCGTTTTTCCAGGGCGGCTGGCAGATTCACCAGCACCTGCTCGATCACCGACCGCACGGCACCGTCACGCCCGGTGCAATCAGCCAGCAACTTATCCTTGTCCGGGCCTGCAATGTGGCGGAAACGGCTGCCCGATCCGGCCGCCAGAATGATCACGCCAATCGACTCGCTCATACGCCCTCCTTGCCCACGGCTTACAGCGACTTTTTCTGCCGCAGTTCAACGCCATTCTTGATGGCCACGATTTCGGCCAGCAGCGACAAGGCGATTTCCGCCGGAGTGTGGCTGCCGATGTGCAAGCCGATGGGTCCATGCAAGCGTTCAATGGCCTCTGCTGACAAGCCTAGCTGAGCCAGGTTATCCCGGCGTTTCTGGCTGTTGACTCGCGAGCCCAGCGCGCCGACATAAAAAGCCTTGGAGTCCAGGGCCGTAAGCAGCGCCATGTCATCCAGGCGTGGGTCATGGGTCAAGGCCACAATGGCGGTGCGCTCGTCGGTCTGGATGCTCAACACCGCTTCGTCGGGCATCCCCGAGACGAAGCGGCCATGCTGCTCTTCCCAACCGTAGACAAACTCCTTGCGCGGATCGCAGATCAGCACTTCGAAATCCAGCAACCGGGCCATTTCCGCCACGTAGCGTGACAGTTGCCCCGCGCCGATCAGCAGCAGCCGCCAACGTGGACCGTATATGGCCCGCAGGACCTGCCCATCGAACACCAGGACGTCGGTCTTGCTGGCCGGGGTCAGGACCACGTTGCCGCTGGCGACTGTCAGCTCACGGGCGACGATTTCATGGGCCTCGCAGCGTTCCAGCAATTGCGCGACCCAGTGTGGGTCGCCCACCCGCTCTTCGGTCAGGCGCAGGGTACCGCCGCACGGCAGGCCGAAGCGCGCCGCCTCTTCGCGGGTGACGCCATAGGTGATCAGTTGCACCGGCGGACCGTCCGCCGGAATGCGACCGTCGTGCAGCCGGGCGATCAGGTCATCCTCGACACAACCTCCCGACACCGAACCAATCACCACGCCATCTTCGCGCAGGGCCAGCATCGCACCCGGCGGCCTTGGCGCGGTGCCCCAGGTCTGGACCACTGTGAACAACACCACCCGCTGCCCGGCGCGGCGCCACTCAAGCACGCTGCGCAGGACATTCAGATCAACGCTGTCCATCAGGCCTTCGCCTGCTGCCAGCCTTGCAGCTGATAGCGCACAGGCAGGCTACGAATCCGCTTACCGGTGGCGGCAAAAATCGCGTTGCACAGCGCCGGCGCAATCGGCGGCACGCCCGGCTCGCCAACACCGCCCAACGGCACCTCACCTGGAGGTGTGACCAGATGCACAGCCACTTCCTTGGGCGCCAGGGACATGCGCGCCACTTCGTACATATGGAAATTGTCCTGTTGCACCTTGCCGTCCTTGAAGCTGATCTCACCTACCATGGCATTGCCCAGGCCCATGACGCAGGCGCCTTCGAACTGGGAGCGGATACGTTCGGGGTTGATCTGCGGACCGCAATCCACGGCGATGTCCGCCTTGTGCACGATCACCGTGCCGTCGTCCTTGACCTCCACTTCGATCACCGCCGCCACGTAAGTGACGAAGCTGTAGTGCACCGCCAACCCCAGGCCACGGCCCTTGGGCAGCTCCCGGCCCCAACCGGCGGCCTTCGCAGCGGTTTCCAGCACCGTGCGGATCCGCGCCGTATCAATCGGATAACGCTCGGGGGATTCGCCATAGTTCCATTCTTCGCTCAAGGTACGCGGATCGATCTTACGGTCCGGCCCGAGCAATTTGACCTGGTACTTCAGCGGATCCTGGCCGGCCTTGTGGGCCAATTCATCGATGAAACTCTGGATCGCGAAACCGTGGGGGATGTTCGACACCGAGCGATACCAACCCACTCGGGCATGGGCCACCGCTTCTGGGTTCTCCAGGCGCAGATTGGGGATGGCGTAGGCCATGTTGGTCACGCCCATGCCTATTTCGAACGGCGCCTCGTGGGTCATGCCCGGCGCAAACAGTGCGGTGATGCTCGGCGCTACGGTGCGGTGCAGCCAGCCGGACGGCATACCGTCCTGGTTCAGGCCGGCCTTGAGGTATTCGGCCGACACGGTGTGGAAATACGAATGATGGATGTCGTCCTCGCGGGTCCATTGCACCCGTATCGGCTGGCCGGGAAACTCCTTGGCGAGCACGGCCGCTTCGACGACAAAATCGGGTTTTGACTTGCGTCCGAAACCGCCGCCCAGCAACGTGATGTTCACCGTGACCTTCTCGAAAGGGATGCCCAGGCGCTCAGCGACACGTTCACGGGTCACCTGCGGGGCCTGGCTCGGTGCCCAGGCCTCGCATTGGCCGTCCTTGAACCGGGCAACGGCAACCATCGGTTCCATCGGTGATTGGGACAGGTGCGGCAAGTAATACGATGCTTCCAACGTCGAATCAGCCTTGGCCAGCGCATCGTCGAGATCGCCGCTGCTGCGCACGACTTTTCCGGGCTTGAGGGCCGCCGCTTCCAGCTCCTTGCGATAGGCAATGGAGTCATAACCGGCATTCGGGCCGTCGTCCCACTGGATTTTCAACGCTTCGCGGCCCTTGATCGCCGCCCAGGTGTTCTTCGCCACCACCGCCACGCCGCCCAACGGCTGGAATTCGGAGGGCAGCGGGCGCCCTTCGATCTGCACCACCTTGACCACGCCCGGTACTTTCAGCGCCGCGCTGCTGTCCACGCTCTTGACCTTGCCACCATAGACCGGCGGACGCGCGATGACGGCATAGAGCATGCCGTCGAAATGCACATCGGCACCAAACACGGCACGACCGTTAACGATGTCTGCGCCATCGATGGCCCGGCTCGCCTCCTTGCCGATGTAGCGGAACTCCGAAGGCGACTTGAGGCGCAAGCTGTCACGCCCCGGCACTGGCAAGGCACTGGCGGCAGCGGCCAACTCGCCATAGCCCAGTTCACGCCCCGAAGGCTGGTGCAGCACTTTGTGCAGTTGGGCATGGCATTCACTCACTGGCACCTTCCACTGCGCAGCGGCGGCCAGTTCCAGCATGGTCCGGGCGGCAGCCCCGCAACGACGCATCGGCTCGTACCAATGACGCATGCTGCGCGAGCCGTCGGTGTCCTGGTTGCCGAAGCGCGCCTCATCGGCCGGCGCCTGTTGCACCTTCACACGCGCCCAGTCGGCCTCCAGCTCATCGGCCACGACCATGCTCAGGCTGGTGCGCACACCCTGGCCCATTTCCGAACGGTTGCAGATCACGGTCACGCTGCCATCGGCGGCAATGCTGACGTACACCTTCGGGTCGTCGACCGCGCCATGGGGCATGCCCTCGGCGCCGAATTTCTTTTCCTCGGCAAAGGCCTCCGGCAGGCCCCAAGTGGCCGCCAGCACCAGCACACCGGTGGCACTCGCGCCCTTGAGGAAGCCACGGCGGCTGAGGTTGCTCAGCACGAAATCATCGGGCAAGCGGCTCATGCCTTGGCCTCCTTCAGGTGGGTGGAGGCCTGGCGGATCGCGGTCTTGATCCGGTTGTAGGTGCCGCAGCGGCAGAGGTTGCCGACCATGGCTTCTTCGATCTGCTCATCGCTCGGGTTGGGGTTGGTCTTGAGCAAAGCGGTGGCGGACATGATCTGCCCGCCCTGGCAGTAACCGCACTGGGCCACGGCGGTCTCGAGCCAGGCCTTCTGGACGACCTGCCCGACCGGGTCAGTGTGCAGCCCGTCGATGGTGCTGATGTTCTGCCCCTTCACCGAGCCGATGGGCGTGATGCAACTGCGCGCCGGGGCGCCGTCGATGTGGATGGTGCAGGCGCCGCACAGGCCCATGCCGCAGCCGAATTTGGTGCCGTTGTAACCGGCCACATCCCGGATAGCCCACAGCAGCGGCATGTCCTCTGTCACATCCAGTTGATGGTCTTTTCCATTGAGTTTCAGGGTAATCATGGGCACGCCCGCATAGTTATCGAGTTATGGGGTCGAGCAATCTGCCGCCGGGTTGACGGTTCGGTTGTCGCAGACTGACTCAGGCTGATCGGGCTCTCTTATGCCGGCGCACGCAGGCGTCTGCATCGGGCCTTTAGGATGCGATGGTCGCATCGTTAGGAAGCTAAATTAACCCAGGATCACGCAAAACGCCCTGCACAATCCTGCACAAATGCTTGTGTGCAGGGTGTGCAGGGCGTTTTTCAGGCGCTTGCGTGAAAGCGGCTCAGTACCGATTGGGTTCCATTTCCAGCTCGACCTGGAAACGTTCGGCAATGTCTTTCTGGATGCGCAGGGCCAGGTCCAGAAGTTGCGGGCCCGTGGCGTTGCCGTAGTTGACCAGCACCAACGCCTGCAACTTGTGCACCCCGGCATCGCCTTCGCGAAAGCCCTTCCAGCCGGCCCGTTCGATCAGCCAGCCGGCAGCGATTTTCATCTGCCCTTCAGGCTGTGGATAAGCCACCAGGTCAGGGTATTGCAGCTTTAAGTGCGCCACATGCGTGGCCGGCACCAGCGGGTTCTTGAAGAAGCTGCCGGCATTGCCCAGCACCGCCGGGTCCGGGAGTTTTTCGCTGCGGATACTGCAAATGGCCCGGCTCACATCGGTAGGTGTTGCCTGCTCGATGCCCTGCTCAGTCAATCGCTGACGCACCGGGCCGTATTCCAGATGCAAGTGCGCGGCGCGGCTGAGGGCAAAACGCACCCGCAGGATCAACCAGCGCCCCACCTGCTGCTTGAACACGCTGTCGCGGTAAGCGAAGCGGCACTCCTCCAGGGTGAACTCGCGCAGTTCACCGGTCTGGCGATCCAGCGCGGTGAGCCCGGCGAAGACATCCTTGATCTCCACACCATAGGCGCCGATGTTTTGCATCGGTGCCGCGCCCACGGTGCCGGGGATCAGGCTGAGGTTCTCCAATCCAGACCAGCCTTGTGCCAGCGTGTGCAGAACGAAGGGGTGCCAGGGTTCCCCGGCTTCGGCCTCGATCACCACCCGCTCGCCGTCATCGCTGAGCAAACGAATTCCCCGGCTGGCCATGCGCACCACCAAGGCGTCGATGTCGCCGGTCAGCAGCAGGTTGCTGCCGCCGCCGATCACCAGCAGCGGCACGGCATGCTCGGTGGCATAGGCCAGTGCCTGGCGAACATCGTCATCGCTGTGGGCTTCGGCGAACAACCGGGCAGTGACGTCCACACCGAAGCTGTTGAAGGGCTTGAGGCTGACGCCCGCCCGAACCTGCAAGGTCATAACCGCCCCTTCAATTCGATCACCAGGCGATCGGTAGCGCGTTCGATCAGGTCCAGCACTTGTTCGAAGCCTTGTTCGCCGTCGTAGTACGGGTCCGGCACATCATCGAGTTCAGCCTCGTAGCGACGCAGGAACAGATCCAACTCGGCCTTGCCATTAGCCGGTTGCAGAGCCTTGAGATTACGCAGATTGCTGCTGTCCATCGCCAGGATCAGGTCATAGGCGGCGAAATCAGCGCGGGTCACCTGTTGCGCGCGCTGGGCCGACAAGTCGTAGCCACGCCTCAGGGCCGCCGCCTGGCTGCGCTTGTCCGGCGCTTTGCCGACGTGCCAGTCACCGGTGCCAGCGGAAGCGACTTCCACCTGCCCGGCCAGCCCGGCCTCACGCAACTTGTGGCGCAGGATGCCTTCGGCGGTGGGCGAGCGGCAGATATTGCCGAGGCAGACGAACAGGACCCGCATCAAGCCTCCAGCAGGCGACGAACGCGCTCGAGGTCTTCGGCGGTGTCGACACCGGTCGGCGGGGCGATCAGCGCATCGGCGACATGGATCCGCACGCCATGCCACAGGGCACGCAGCTGTTCCAGGGCTTCAGTGTTTTCCAGCCAGCACGGGCCCCAGGCGACGAAGTCCTGGAGGAAGCCGGCGCGGTAGGCATAGATACCGATGTGACGGCGGTATGGCACGCCTTCCGGCATCACGTCACGGCTTTGGGCAAATGCGTCCCGCGCCCAGGGCAACGTCGCGCGGCTGAAGGTCAACGCCAGGCCATTGAGGTCGCTGACCACCTTGACCACGTTGGGGTTGAACAGCGTCTGCACATCCTCGATCGGCTCGGCCAGGGTGGCCATGCGCGCCTCGGTGTGGGCCGCGAGGTTGGCGGCGACCTGATCGATCACGCTCGGCGGGATCAACGGCTCGTCACCTTGCACATTGACCACGATCGCGTCGGCAGCAAGACCGAGTTTCGCCGCGACCTCCGCCAGGCGGTCAGTGCCGGAATTATGGTCTTCACGCGTCAGGACGACTTCGGCGCCAAAGCTTTTGCAGGCCTCGACGATGCGCGCATCGTCGGTCGCCACCACCACACGCTGGGCGCTGCTTTTGCAAGCCTGCTCCCAGACGTGCTGGATCATCGGCTTGCCGGCAATCGACAGCAACGGCTTGCCGGGCAGACGCGTCGAAGCGAAACGCGACGGAATGACAACGGTAAAGGTTGCGGTCATTTATCCAGGCGCTCGTCGGTGGTCAGGGTGCGGGCTTCGCTTTCGAGCATCACCGGGATGCCGTCGCGGATCGGGTAAGCCAGGCCGGCGCCCTTGCTGATCAGTTCGGTCTTGTCGGCGCTGAGCTTGAGCGGGCCTTTGCAGACCGGGCAGGCCAGAATGTCGAGCAGTTTGGTGTCCATGGAATTCCCCTGGATAAAAGGTTTTAAGGCAAAAGCCGATCCGGCAACAGGCGCATCAACTGCGTATCGAACCAGGCCGCGAAGGCCGGTGACGGCGCGGCGTCTACCGCCAGGTACCACCAGTCGGAGGCGGCGAAGGCACGGCATTTGACTGCGTCCTTTTCCGTCATGACCACCGGCAGCGATGGCGTGAAATTCAAGGCCTGGGCGCTGTATTCGGCGTGGTCGGCAAACCCGTGCGGTATTGGCCGCCAGTGTAGCGTTTCGAGGGTCTTGAAGAAACGCTGGGGGTTGCCGATGCCAGCCACGGCGTGCAGGGCCTGGCCGGGTGAAAAATGGTCGAGGGGGCGCCGTTCGCCGCTGGCCAGGTTCACCAGTTCGGTGGGGTGCAATTGGAAGGCAAAGCCGTCTTCGCGATCGGCACTGGCGCCGTTGTACAGCACCGCGTCAACCGATTGCAGGCGCTCGACCGGCTCGCGCAACGGCCCGGCGGGCAGGCAACGGCGGTTGCCCAGGCCGCGGGCGTTGTCGATCAGCACCAGTTCAAGGTCCCGGGCCATTCGATAATGCTGCATGCCGTCGTCGGACAGGATCAGGTCCAGCGGTTCGGCCTCCAGCAGCGCCTGGACCGCGTGACTGCGATCGGGGTCGATCATCAACGGCACACCGGTGCGCTGGACGATCAACAGCGGTTCATCACCCGCGACGTCGGCGCCCTGCTCGGCCGTTACCCGCCAAGGCAGTTGCGGCGGCTTGGCGCCGTAACCCCGGCTGACCACCCCGACCCGCAGGCCACTGCGCTGACAGTGCTGGATCATCCACAGGATCAACGGCGTCTTGCCGGTGCCGCCTACCGTAATATTACCGACCACCAGCAACGGCACGGGGGGCTGGTAGATCTGGCCCTCACCCGCCAGGAAACGCTCGCGCTTGCCCACCACCACCCGTCGGTACAACCACTCCAGCGGCCGTAGCAGGGTCAGGGCCGGGTGGCCTTCGTACCACGCGGCAAGCAATCGATCGGACATGGCCATCAGGGTGCGGGAGCCGCCTCGACCGTGGTCATGCGCAGATGGCTGAAACCGAGCTTGCCGGCCGCGTCCATGGCGGTGATCACCGATTGATGAGGGGTCTTGCCGTCGGCGCTGATGGACAGCGGCAGGTTGGTGTCGCCGCCAGACTCTTTCTGCAGGGCCTCGATCAGGCTCGCCAGGTCGCTTTTGGGCAGCAATTGGTTGTTCACCGAGAACGCCCCTTCGGCGCTGATGGTGATTTCCAGATTCTTCAGTTGCTGGTCTTCGGCCGGCGAGCCGCTGACGGCCTGCGGCAATTCAACCTTGAGCTGGGTTTCCCGGGTGAAGGTGGTGGTCACGACGAAAAACAGCAGCAGGATGAACACCACGTCGATCAGCGACGCGAGGTTGATCTCGATGTTTTCCCGTGGCTTGCGGCGGAATTTCACTTCTTGCCCCCAGCCAGGTCCACTTCACGGTCACCCTGCACCACCTCGACCAGCTTGATCGCTTCCTGCTCCATGCCGACCACCAACTCGTCAACGCGGCGTTGCAGGAACCGATGGAAGAACACGGCCGGAATACCCACCATCAGGCCGGCGGCGGTGGTGATCAAGGCTTTGGAAATGCCCCCCGCCAGTACCGCGGCGTTGGTGGTCATGCCGGAGCCGGTAAACGCGCTGAAGATGTCGATCATGCCCAGCACCGTACCCAGCAGGCCCAACAGTGGGGACATGGCGGCGATGGTCCCGAGGGTGCTGATATAGCGTTCCAGTTCATGGATGACCCGGGCGGCGGCTTCCTCGATGCACTCCTTCATGATCTCGCGACCATGCTTGGAGTTCGCCAGGCCGGCGGCGAGGACTTCCCCCAGCGGTGAACTGGCACGCAGCTCCTTGAGCTTGTCCTTGTTCAGCTGCTTGTCCTTGATCCAGACCCAGACCTGTCCGAGCAGATGCTCCGGGGTCACGCGGCTGGCCCGCAGGGTCCACAGACGTTCGGCAACGATACCCAGTGCCGCGATGGAACTCAGAATGATCGGCAACATCATCCAGCCGCCGGATTTGACCAATTCCCACACAGTGACTGCCCCCTCGAAAAAGTGCGCCACTTTATCACACAGACTCGCCTTGCAGACCCGCCCCACCGATAAGCGCATCACCCGGTTGCGCTGGATCAATATTGCCCCGGTGGCCCGACGGCTGGCGGATCGCGCCAGTAGCGGCGGCGCCCGGCCTCGGTGCGCGGCCCCTCGAAAGCACCCAGTTGCAGACGAATGGCGCCCTGCTCGACACTGTCGTAGACCGCCAGGCCCGAGCGTCGATACCGGGCCATCACCTGGGGATGAGGGTGGCCGAACGCGTTGCCCTGCCCTCGGGAGATCAATACCGAATGCGGCTGGAGACGTGACAGCAACGCCATCGACGACGAACTGCGGCTACCGTGATGCGGCGCGGCCAGCCACTGGATCGGCGCCGCCAGGGACTCGTCGAGCAAGGCCCGTTCGGCATGGGTGTCGATATCGCCAGTCAGCAGCAGGCGTTCGCCGCCGGCCTCCACCAGCAGGACGCAGGACTTCTGGTTGCTTTCAACGGCAGAGGCCCACCGCCACAGCTCGAACCTGACCCCGTCCCACTCCCAACGCCTACCGCTTTCACAAGGTCCGGCCAGCAGCTCGGCGGGCAGCGCGTCGGGATCGCCGCTGATGACTTCCATCGTCGGCAGCCCATTGCGCACGGCGCGGGCACCGCCAGCATGATCGGCATCGGCATGGCTGAGCAGCATCAGGTCCAAACCGCGCACACCCAGTTTGCGCAAGGTCGGCAATACGACCCGCTCGCCCACATCAGCTTCGCCAAAGCGCGGCCCGGCGTCGTAAAGCAGGCTGTGATGCCGGGTCCGTACCAGCACCGCCAGCCCTTGTCCCACGTCCAGTTGCCAGATCTCGGCGTGCCGTTGGGGCAGGTGCTCTCGTGGTGGAAACACCATCAGCAACACCATTGGCCACCCCAGTACACGTAGCGGTACACCTTTGGGTAGCAGCAGCAAAAAAGCACCGAAGGCCGCGATAGCCAAGACCCAGGGCGGGACCGCAACAGGGACCCAGGCCGGCATTCGTCCGGCAACCAGCGTCAGCCCCTTGAACAGCAGATCAAGCAGCCCGCCAGCGATCCACAGCAGGCCTTCGCCCAAGAGCGGCACCGGCAACAACGCCGTGCCGAGCAACGCTGGCGGCAACACCAACAGGCTGATCCAGGGCACCGCGAGCAGGTTCACCAGCGGTCCGCTGAGGCTGACCGGCAAGCCCACGATCAACAGCAACGGACACAGGCCGACCGCGACCAGCCACTGGGCACGGGTCCAGGTTTGCCACCAGCGCCACGGCCCCAGGCGACCGCCAAAGGTGAACATCAAGATGGCGACGGCCGCAAACGACAACCAGAACCCCGGCCGCAAGCTGGCAAGCGGGTCGAACACCAGCACCCCGACGAAGGCCAGCAACCAGGCCCACCACGGATCTGGCTGTTTGAAACGCAAGCGCCACAACAGCACCAGGCCGATCATCGCGCAGGCCCGCCGCACCGGCACCTCGAAGCCGGCGAGCAAGCCGTAGCCCAGGGCGGCGCAGAAGGCCAGTGCACAGGCCCAAGGCAACCAGGCCAGACCGACCGGCCACAGGCCATAACGCGCCGCGCCGGCCACCAACAGGTACACCAGGCCGGCGAGCAGGCCGATGTGTTGCCCGGAGATCACCAGCAAGTGGACGGTGCCGGTGTCTTGCAGCACCTGCCAATCCTCGCGACTCAGGCCGCCGCCGTCGCCCAGGACCAGCGCCGCCAGCGCACCGGAGCGGCCGTGGGCATCGACTTGTGCCAGCGCCTGGCGCACCTCGTCGCGCCAGGCGCCCCGGGCCGCTTGCAGGAGACGACCGTCCTTGATCGTACCGGTCGCGCCGATACCTCGGCTCAACAACCAGGCGGCATAGTCGAAGCCGTGTGGGTTCAGCAGCCCGGCGGGCCGCTTGAGCTTCACCGCCAATCGCCAGCGTTCGCCGCTGTTGATGGGTGGGCCACCGAACCAGGCGAGGCGCAGCGTTGTCGGTAATCGGGTACGACGTGAATGGGCATCGGCCAGTTCGAAGCGCACCACGCCATCGCCCTGTTGCGGCAAACCGACGACGCGCCCCTCGACCCAGCGGGTTTCGCCGTCGAGCGCGACGGGCAACCGCTCGTCCAGCGCAAACTGCGCCGACAGGCAGGCCCACGCCAGCCCGAACAGGAAAAAACCCAGCGGGTAGCTTCGAAACGGCAACGCCATCAGCGCCAGCACCGGCATGGCTGCAATCAGCCACAGCGGCGGCAGTGCCGGCAAAAAAATCGGGGCCAACAGCCCCAGTGCAAGCGCGACTAATCCTGTGCGCATAACCCGTCCTTGAGAGTACCCTCTTGAGGCATAGACGGTCCGCGGCACCGCTGGCGTTATCAATTGTCACAAAGTCTGAATCTGTCAGCCGTAGAATCCAGACATACTTGCGGCCTTACTGCGTTGAACCGACCGAGAAGCCTTATGCCCCGGCGCCTATTCAAACGTTACATGCCAGACCCAGAGAGCATTCGGGAACATAAATCCTTACGTTTTCTCGGCACCCTGTTGCACGACCCCAATCTTTGGCACCTCAATCGACACTCTGTGGCCCGGGCAATGGCCGTCGGTCTGTTTGCCGCGTTCTTGCCGATCCCGTTGCAAATGTTGCTGGCCGCCGCCTTGGCCGTCACAGTGCGCGGCAATATGCCGATTGCGGTGAGCCTGGTGTGGCTGACCAATCCGATCACCATGCCGGCGGTGTTCTTCTGCACTTACCAGACCGGCGCCTGGCTGATGGACGTGCCCGCCCGGACGCTGCCCGAAGAGCTGACTTGGGAATGGATCAGCGGCCAGTTGTCCACCTTGTGGCAGCCGTTCCTGCTCGGCTCGGTGGTAACCGGCCTGGTACTCGGCGCCCTCGCCTACTTCGTCACCATGAGTTACTGGCGCTGGTGGGTGGCCCGACAGTGGAGGCGGCGCAAGAAAAGCCGGATGTGAAATGCAAAAAGGCCTCCTGGGATGGAGGCCTTTTTTGTGGCCACAAATCTGCGGCGCGAAGGAGATCAATGTGGGAGCGAGCTTGCTCGCGATAGCAGTGTGTCAGCCAGCACATTACTGGATGACCTGACGCCATCGCGAGCAAGCTCGCTCCCACAAGGGATATTTAGGTACGCATCCCGCGCCCGCTGACCAGCAACCGCGCGCAACCGAGGTAAAGCACCACGGTCGCCACCAGCATGAAGGTAATCGCGATGCTGATCTTGATGTCCGATACCCCGAGGATGCCGTAGCGAAAGGCGTTGACCATGTGCAGCACCGGGTTGGCCAGGGACACGGTCTGCCAGAACGGCGGCAGCAACGAGATTGAGTAGAACACCCCGCCCAGGTAGGTCAGCGGCGTGAGCACGAATGTCGGGATGATGGAGATGTCATCGAAGTTGCGCGCAAACACAGCATTGATGAAACCCAGCAGCGAAAAGATCGTGGCCGTGAGCACCACCACCAATACCGTCACCCCGAGGTGATGCACCTGCAAATCGGTAAAGAACAACGACAGCAGGGTCACGATCAGGCCCACCGCCAGGCCGCGCAGCACACCGCCCAGGGTGTAACCGATGAGGATCGTATGGGGCGACACCGGCGAGACCATCAGCTCTTCGATCGAGCGCTGGAATTTGCTACCGAAGAAGCTCGACACCACATTGCCGTAGGAGTTGGTGATCACCGACATCATGATCAGCCCCGGTACGATGTAGTCCATGTACGTGAAGCCGCCCATGTCGCCGATTTGTCGGCCGATCAGGTTACCGAAGATCACGAAGTACAAGACCATGGTGATGGCCGGTGGCAGCAGCGTCTGCGGCCATATCCGCATGAAGCGCCGGACTTCACGGTAAACGATGGTATTGAGGGCGATGAGGTTGGGGCGCAGTTCGGAACTCATGCTCATACCGCCACCTTCGCCAGATTTTTCTCCACCAGGGACACAAACAACTCCTCGAGGCGATTGGTTTTGTTGCGCAGGCTCTGCACTTCAATGTTTTGCAGGGCCAGTTGGGCGAACAGCCCGGTGATACCCACGGCTTTGTCCACCTGGACTTCCAGGGTGTGGCTGTCCACCAGGCGGGCCGGATAGCCGATGAGCTGCGGGACCACTTGCAGATCATTTTTCAGATCCAGCAGGAAGGTTTCCACATGCAGTTGGCTGAGCAACTGGCGCATGCTGGTGTTCTCGACGATGGTGCCGTGGTCGATGATGCCGATGTTGCGGCACAACTGCTCAGCCTCTTCCAGGTAATGAGTGGTGAGGATGATGGTGATGCCTTTCTGGTTCAGCTCGGTCAGGAAACTCCACATCGAACGACGCAGTTCGATGTCCACGCCGGCAGTCGGCTCGTCGAGGATCAGCAGGCGCGGCTCATGCACCAGCGCGCGAGCAATCATCAGTCGCCGCTTCATGCCGCCGGACAATGAACGGGACGGCACGTCGCGCTTGTCCCACAGGCCCAGTTGGGTCAGGTACTGCTCGGCGCGTTCATTGGCGATCTTCGGCGGGATGCCGTAGTAACCGGCCTGGGTCACGACGATGTCGAAGGTCTTTTCGAACTGGTTGAAGTTGAATTCCTGGGGCACCACACCGATGCAACGCTTGAGAGCGGCGGGCTCGCGGTCCAGGTCATGACCGAAGATGTTCACCGTGCCGCTGGTCTTGTTCACCAGCGTGGAAAGAATACCAATGGTGGTGGATTTGCCGGCACCGTTAGGGCCGAGCAAGGCGAAGAAATCACCTTCGGTGACGTCCAGATCGATACCACTCAAGGCCTGGAAACCGTTGCCGTAGGTTTTGGTTAGCTGCCGGATGGACAGAGCGGAACTCATATCGGATTACGCACCAAGAAGGGAGGGAGGAAAAGAATAGATAAGGGCGGGCGGCGAGCAATACAACCACAGCGCACGAAGGCAATGGTGCTTGGCGTCGCCGCACAAGTACAGTCAAGTGTGTCGATAGTAAGTATTAAGTCAACGCGGTCATGACGGCCTTGCGGTAGGCCGCACGCTGCTGCAACCGCGCGTACCAGGCCTGCACAGCGGGCAGCTCGGCGCGCTGGATGGGCATCTCGAACCAGGCATAAATGAAACTGCCCAAGGGAATGTCGCCCATGCCGATTTCATCACCCGACAGGTAGGGCTGTTCACTCAAGGTCTGCTCGACCATCGCCAGCAAGTCGTCGCACTCCTTGATCGCTGCGTTGATGGCCGCCCAGTCCTGTTGCTCGGCCGGGGTGCGCAAGACGCCCCAGAACACGGTGCGAAACGGTGCGGCAAAACTGGACGTGGTCCAGTCCATCCACTTTTCAGCCTGGGCCCGTGCCTGTATGTCTGCGGGATACCAGGCCGAACCCGACGCATGACGAGCAGCCAGGTAACGCACGATGGTGTTGGATTCCCAGAGCACGAAGCCGTCGTCCTCGATCATCGGGACTCGGCCATTGGGGTTTTTCGCACGGTACTCGGGCGTGTCCACCACACCGAATGCCCCGCCCGCATCAATGGCCTCGTAGGCCAGCCCCAACTCTTCTGCGCACCACAACGCCTTGCGCACATTCGATGAATTTTTCCGGCCCCATATCTTCAGCATCACGGCGTCCTCGATGGATAAATGCCGCAGCAGCATACGCCGGATCAGGCACGACTCAAATCGCCCTGCATGTCGCCGAGCAAGAGTGGCACCTGCTCGCCGAACAGGTGCGGGTAGCATTTCTCCAGGTGTTCGAAGAAGAACGCCTCGGGTACATCGGCGAACGGGCCGTGGTCGGTGATGTACTCCATCAGCTTCGCCCCTTGCCGATTGAACGGATGGAAAACGCTGTCGTGGCGACCGTCGAATTCCAGCGGGGCCACGTCGAACAACTCGCACAGCCCTTGGTTGAATGCCGGCGTGGCCTTGACCCAGCGGTCGTTCAGGTACAGCTCGGTATAACCGTGCATGGCGAACACGTCGCTCTTGAGCAATTCCAGCAGGCGCGGCGTAGACAGGTGATTGCGCACATCCGCCAGGCCGATGCGCGCCGGGATGCCGCAATGCCGAGCGCAGCCGGCCAGCAAGGTAGCCTTGGGCACGCAGTAACTTTCGCCTGCGGCCAGCGCGTAGCTGCCGCGCAGGGTCGCCGGGTCGCGACTGAAGGTATAGGGGTTGTAGCGCACCGCCTCGCGCACGGCGTAATACAGGCTGATCGCTTGCACCAGGGGGTCGCGGTCGGCACCGCGGTGGCTTTCGGTGAAGTCGATGACCGCGGGGTGATCGCTGTCGATGAACGGGCCGGGGTTCAGGTATTGCTGCATAAAATGAAGACCTCTGGAGAAACATCACCGCTTGCCTCGAGTTTATCCACAGCCCCCGGCCAGCGATAACGGCATTCCGGCCAAACAATGGCGTTTTCTCACCTTGTTAACGAACGATTTCCCACGGCTGTTGCCAACCAGACTGGCGCAATGCACCCAGGGTTTCCCACGAAATCAATCACATCGCGCTGACTGCCGGTTTTGCAGATGCCGTCTAAGCTCTGAAGGTCGGTTTTGCCTTGGTTCACGGAGGATTACATATGCTGTTGTTGTGGATACTGGTTCTGGTCGTCGGTAAAGCCTGGCTGGCGCATCGGCGCACCGCTCCGTTGCCCGCGCTGGGCATCATCGCGGCCTACCTGCTAGCCATGAACCTGTTCAGCCCCGCTCCCGGGTGGCTGATGTTGATCTTCTGGGTAGCACTCGCCGCCGTCGCGGCCCCGCTGCTGCTACCGGACCTGCGCCGTCGGTATTTCAGTGCGCCGATGTTCGACTGGTTCCAGAAAACCCTGCCGCCCATGTCCGAGACCGAGCGCGACGCCATCGATGCCGGCACGGTGTGGTGGGACGGCGAACTGTTCAGCGGCCGCCCGGATTGGGACTTGCTGCTGGCCTACCCCAAGGTGCAACTGACCGAGGAAGAGCAGGCGTTCCTCGACGGCCCCACCGAAGCCCTTTGCGCAATGGTCAGCGACTGGCAGATCGGCCAGGCCATGGACCTGCCGCCTGAAGCCTGGGCCCATATCAAGGAGCACGGGTTCTTCGCGCTGATCATTCCCAAGGAATACGGCGGCAAGGGGTTCTCCGCCTATGCCCACTCCCAGGTGGCGATGAAACTGGCCACGCGCAGCGGCGACCTGGCCTCCACCGTGATGGTCCCCAACTCCCTAGGCCCGGCGGAACTGTTGCTGCACTATGGCACCGACGAACAACGCGACCATTACCTGCCGCGACTGGCCCGTGGTGACGACATTCCCTGCTTCGCCCTGACCGGGCCGCTGGCCGGCTCCGACGCCGGGGCGATGCCCGACACCGGCATCATCTGCAAGGGTGAATGGGAAGGCCAGGAAACATTGGGCCTGCGCCTGAACTGGGAAAAACGCTACATCACCCTTGGCCCGGTGGCCACCCTCCTCGGCCTGGCCTTCAAGGCGTATGACCCCGACCACTTGCTGGGTGACGAAGAAGACCTGGGCATCAGCCTCGCCTTGATTCCCACCGACACCCCGGGCGTGCAGATCGGCCGCCGTCACCTGCCCCTCGGCGCCGCGTTCATGAACGGGCCGAACTGGGGCAAGGACGTGTTCATTCCACTGGAGTTCCTCATTGGCGGCCAGGACATGCTCGGCAAGGGCTGGATGATGCTGATGAACTGCCTGTCGGTCGGGCGCTCGATTTCCCTGCCGGCAGTGGGCACCGGTGCCGCGAAGTTCACCAGCCTGGTAACGGGCCAATACGCCCAGGTGCGCGAGCAATTCAATGTACCGTTATCGGCGTTCGAAGGTATCCAGGAAGCCATGGCGCGCATCGGTGGCAACGCCTGGATGATGGATGCTGCACGCATGCTGACCGCCAACGCGGTGGATCTGGGGGAAAAGCCTTCGGTGCTGTCGGCCATTCTCAAGTACCACCTGACCGAACGCGGCCGCGAGTGCATCAGCCACGCCATGGACGTGCATGGCGGCAAGGGCATCATCATGGGCCCGAACAATTACCTGGGTCGCAGCTGGCAAGGTGCGCCGATCTTCATCACGGTCGAAGGCGCGAACATCCTGTCGCGCAACCTGATGATCTTTGGCCAGGGCGCCATTCGCTGCCATCCGTTCGTGCTCAAGGAAATGGCCCTGGCAAGCCGTGAAGACAAGGACCAGGCGCTGGTCGAGTTCGACGCCTTGTTGCTCAAGCACATTGGTTTTGCCGTGAGTAACGCCGCCAGCACCCTGGTGCTCAACCTGGGCCTGGGGCATTTCGAGAAGGCCCCCGGCAATGCCTTGAGCCAGGGATATTTCCGCGCCCTCAACCGGCAGGCAGCGGCATTCGCCCTGCTGGCGGATCTGAGCATGATGCTGCTGGGGGGTGAACTCAAACGCCGGGAACGCTTGTCGGCCCGCCTGGGCGACGTCTTGAGCAACCTGTACCTGGCGTCTGCCGCGCTCAAGCGCTATCACGACCTGGACTCGCCGGACCACATGAAGCCGCTGTTCACCTGGGCCATGGAGGAAAGCCTGGGCCAGTCGGAGCGTGCGCTGGATGAACTGCTGAGCAATTTCCCGAACCGGGTGCTGGGTTGCCTGTTGCGCGTGGTGGTGTTCCCCTTCGGTCGTCGTCACAAGGGCCCGAGCGACAAACTCGACGCCGAGGTCGCTGCGGTCATTGGCCGGTCCAAGGGTGACCCGACCCTCGAAGAGCTGCTGCAGGGCTGCTATCGCCCGCAATCGACCGAAGATCCGGTGGGCGCCCTGCAACACGCCGCCGACCTGCTGGCCGCCGCCCATCCGCTGCACAAGAAACTGCACGGGGCGCTCAAGCAGGGTCAGCTCAACCCGGCGCCTGGTGAGCCCCTCATCGACGCGGCCCTGGAAGCGGGTGTGCTGCAAGCCGGTGAAGCGCAGACCTTGCGCGCGGCCGAGGCGGCGCGGCGCAAGGTGATCGATGTGGATGATTTCGCTAAGGACGAGCTGACGCTGGCGCAGGACAAGGTCCGTTGATCGTGACGGCCAGGTACGCTCGTCACCTATAGCTCTTCACCTATAAAAGCGGACGCAAGGGCTTTATACTCCTGCGCCCGTTTTGCTCTTGAGGACTTATCTCGTGTCCAACATCGTTGCCGATCACCTTGTCTTGCTTGACCACTTGCGCAGCATTCTGGTCGCCGTGGGTGAAGCCGAACAGGTGCCCGAAGAAAGCCACGCCTTGTTCCTGGAGCGCTTCGACGAGTTGCGCGCGCAACTGCCCGTCGACCCGATCGAAAGCCAGTACCTGGGCCAGGACCTCCTCTGCCAGGTGATCGTCCGTTATCCACAGATCGCCCACCTGGTGCCTCGCGACCTGCTCTGGTACTTCGCCGGCGACTGCCTGCACTACATGCCCGACGAAGAAATCGCCCTGTACCAGGCCCTGGAGGAGCGTCGTTTCGAAGCCGAGCAAAACGACGAGCCTTTCGACTGGAACCAGGAAAAGCAATTGCTGGCGATGTCGGAGCAGGACAGCAAGCACTGATTGCGATCCGTCATGCAAAGGCCCGCACGGTTAACCCGGCGGGCTTTTTTTTGCCTAGCCAACGTGTGTTGCCTGGACGGGCCTCATCGCGAGCAAGCTCGCTCCCACAGAAGCCGCAGCTCACCATCGCCTCCCTGTGGGAGCGAGCTTGCTCGCGATGGGGCCGGTCAAAACAACCCATCACTCTCCGGCAACTCATGACCCGTCGCGACCTTGCTGGGGCCACTCCCGCCGGCCACCGTGCCCAAGGTCGGCTCCTTCTCCAGGCACGCCACCAGATAATCAATGAACACCCGCAGCTTGGGCGGCAGGTAGCGGGTCGGTGAATGCAGCAACCACAAGCCACCGTGGTAGGAAGCCAGGAACGTCCAGTCGGCCAATACCTGCACGATCAAGCCCTGCTCCAAGGCATGGCGGGCGGTGAAGTACGGCAGGCTGCCAATGCCAATGTGCTGCAAGACGGCCCCCAACCGCACCCCCGTGTGATTGGCCGCGTAGCGCCCGTGCACGCCGACGGTGACGGACTTGCTGCCTTTCTTGAATTTCCAGCGAGCATCGTTCGGGGTTGCTCCCAGGTAAATGCAGCTGTGTTCCAGCAAGTCATGAGGATGCGTGGGCGTACCGTGTTCAGCCAGGTACTGCGGCGTGGCGCAGAGCAGGTGATCAATGGTCAACAGCTGACGCCCCACCAGCCCTACCGGAGGTTGATCGGTAATCCGGATGGCCAGGTCGACATGATCGTCGATCAGGTCAACCTGCCGATCCTCCAGAAACAATTCCACATCGACCTTCGGATAACGACGCAAGAATTCGGGCATGTGCGGATGAATCACGAAACGCCCCACCGCCTTGGGCACGCTGACGCGGATGCGGCCTTCAGCCTCCTGAGTGAACTGCCCACTGATTTCCATCACCGACCGAGCGGCGGCGACCATTTCCTGACAGCGTTTGAACACCTCCTCCCCACCATCGCTCAAACGCAACTTGCGGGTGGTGCGTTGCAGCAAGCGAGTCGCCAGGGCTTTCTCCAGGCGAGAAATACTGCGGCTGATGGCCGACGGGGATGAGCCTGACTGGCGGGCCGCCTCGGAGAAGCTGCCGGTCTCCACGACCTTGACGAAGATGGCCATTTCGGCCAGCAACGGCAACGGTAGATTTGTGCTCATGGCGCAACAGTCCTTTGAAATTTGAACGGATTATCACCCTTTTACGCCCTCCCTATAATCCCGTCACAATTTCTGATGTGGATATGGCACATGACGCTTCGCCTCTTTTTCCATAGCGATGACCTCAAGGCCAACGTGGAAGTCCTGGATTGCAGCCCCCGGGAACATGAATTTGCCGTGGTGCTGCACGCCACCCTGTTCCACCCCCAGGGTGGCGGGCAACCCTGCGACACCGGATGGATCGGTGAAAGCCAAGTGCTGCGCGTGGTCCAGGATGGGCCACAAATCGTTCATTACGTCGACTGCCCGGTGGCCTTGGGCATGGCTGAGATCAACGTGGAGGCGCAGCGCCGACAGTTGAATGCGCGCCTGCACTCGGCTGGGCACCTGATCGGCCATTTCGCCGAGACCCGTGGCTGGACGCCGATCAAGGCCCATCATTGGCCCGGCGAAAGCCGCGTGCAGTTCCAGCCAGGGGAAAATCCTCAGGAACTGGACATCTCGATGATTCAGCAAGGCATCGACGAATGGATTGCCGATGACCTGCCGCGCCTGATCACGTTGCGCGAAGGCCTGCGCGAAGTCGGTTTCGGTGAACTGACCGCCTATGGCTGTGGCGGCACCCACGTGCAGCGCCTGCAGGAACTGGGAACAGTCACCATCGCCTCGCTTTCGCAAAAGAAAGGAACACTGTCAGTGCACTACCACGTGGCCTGATATCCGCCAGCCCCTGCGACCAGCAATGGCTCGCAGGCCCCGCCTCCCCCAGACAAAGCTGATCCTGCGAATCCCCCCTTCACAACACAAAAAGTCATATTATTGACGGCGTCTTGCGCGAATTTTCCCTTCCGTCACTTTTTAGTCATTTTTTTGATTCCAGGCGTGGCGCTTTGCCATGCTTGAACTACCGTCAAACAGAAGCAAGGACGGGGTCGGTAAAACGCTCCTGAAGCGACCTGATCGACACCGTCACTGCCTTCGAAAATCCCGGAGATCCCGGGTACCGAAACGTTGTTTGCGAGCAGCCTGTCGTTCAGTCAGGCCGGTGAAACGCGCCCGTTTGCTTATAGCGACGAGGCCTGAAACCGGCATCAATGAACGGTCAGGCGAGATGGAAAGGGGCAGCCCGGGCCTCTTAAGTGATCCGAGGCAAATAGTTAAGCCTAGGGATGGTCTCTTCATCGAGGATCACTTCATGACCCAGCGCACTGCACCCGTTTTAAAACATTTCATTCATGGCCTGTTCTGGATGGGTCTTGGCTTGGA
The DNA here is from genome assembly GCF_052112205.1 of Pseudomonas sp. Lb2C2. Lineage (NCBI taxonomy): Bacteria > Pseudomonadati > Pseudomonadota > Gammaproteobacteria > Pseudomonadales > Pseudomonadaceae > Pseudomonas > Pseudomonas sp. Lb2C2. Next base: position 142,800 of record NZ_JAUTYW010000011.1, read on the forward strand.
GGCGGCCCAGGCCGCAGCGGCAAATTGTTCGCAACTGGACAATTTGCCGGCGACCTTCGAGGTCGGCCAAGGGCACCAGAGCGAACTGCGCATCCTCGCCCCCGTGACGAAGTTGGCGGTCGGCGATCCGAAAATTGCCGATGTGCAGCCCAGTGGCAGCGATGCCTTCATCCTCACAGGCCTGGCGCCCGGCGCCACCAGCCTGATGGTCTGGACCGACTGTTCGAAGATACCGCGCCAGAGCATGGTCTTTGTCAAAGGCCGGGCCACCGAGGCGCTGACCAGCGCTGCGAGCATCCCTTCCGAAGACCCGATGCTGCTCGCCCAGGTGCAGACCGACATTCGTTTCGTTGAGGTCAGCCGGACCAAACTCAAGGAAGCCTCGACGTCGATTTTCGGCAGCCGTGGCAACTTCCTGTTCGGTTCGCCGAGGACCTTGCCCACCATCGGCGGAGTTGTCCGGCCTTCGTTGCCGGCCAACAACGACATGTTCAACCTGTCTTTCGCCACCGGCCAAACCCTGTTGATGATCAACGCGTTGGAAGGCAGTGGTTTCGCCTATACCCTGGCGCGGCCAAGCCTGGTGGCCCTCAGCGGGCAGAGCGCAAGCTTCCTGGCCGGCGGCGAAGTACCGATCCCGGTACCCAGCGCAGGCAGCGACAACGTGTCCATCGAGTACAAGGAATTCGGTATTCGCCTGACTCTGACCCCCACCGTCATCGGCAAGAACCGCATCGTGCTGAAGGTGGCACCGGAAGTCAGTGAGCTGGATTTCACCAACGCGGTGAACATCGCCGGGACACTGGTGCCAGCACTCACAGTGCGCCGTACCGATACCAGCATCGCCCTGGCCGATGGCGAAAGCTTTGTCATCAGTGGCCTGATCAGCACCCGCAACAGCTCACAGGTGAACAAGTTTCCGGGGCTGGGCGATGTGCCGATCCTTGGTGCGTTCTTTCGCGACAACGCCATCAACCGCGAAGAGCGCGAGCTGCTGATGATCGTCACCCCGCACCTGGTCCAACCGTTGGCTGCCGACGCGCAACTGCCAACATTGCCGGGTGAGCAACTGCGCAATTACGACCCGAATTTCTACCGCATGTACTTCCTCGAAAGTGGCGAGTTCGACAACCGCAGCGGGCTTTCCAAATGAGCCGGCGACTGATGTGCAAGGCATCCACTCTCCAACGGGTTGCCAAGGGGCATTCAATGAAAACAGTGATCGCATTAGCGGCAACCTTGATGCTCGCCGGTTGTGCCAGCAATGGCGTGGTGGCTTCACGCTCGGCCGATTGCGCCAAGCCAGGATCCGACCAGGAGTTGGCCCTGAACATGGCTGAAGACATGGCCAACGAGGGCCGTTTGTACGCCAGCCTGGCAAACCTCGAACGCTTGCCCGAGGACTTGGTCCAGGTCCGCCTGCGCAAGGCCCGGGTGCTGCGCCTGATGGGGCGCAACGAGGCTGCACCGTTGTACCAAAGCCTGCTCGGGACATGCCTGGCCGCTGATGGCGAACATGGCCTTGGCCAGTTGGCGGTCGCCAAAAATGACAATGCGGCCGCTACGAAATACCTCGAACGCGCAGCAAAAATGGCCCCGACCGACGGCAAGATCCGCAATGACCTGGGGGTTGTCTACCTCAATCAACGACGCATTTCAGAAGCCCGCTTCGAGTTCATGACCGCCATGGAGCTCCAGCAGTCAGACACGCTGGCCGCGCTCAACATGGTGACCCTGCTGATCTACCAGGACAACTGGAAGCAGGCCGCCGAGCTCGCCAACATGGCCAAGCTGAGCCCCCAGCAAGTGGCAGATGCCCAGGCCCGTGCGGAAAAGATCAGGGGCTCGGCCCCTCAGGCAGTGACGTCACCCCCCAACCGCCTGACCGAAGTTGTCGATGCTTCAACCGGCGCGGTCAAGTAGAGCGTTACGAGGAGTCCAGAAAATGATGACCAAACAATTGATGATCGTGTGCATGGTGGGCCTGTCCAGCAGCGCCTGGGCCATTGAGCCTGGCCCCTCTTCGCCAGCACAGCAAGGCACCGAGAGCTGGATGCAACTGCAGATTCGCGGCGTGGTGGCCTCCACCAACCTGCAAACCGCCTCGTCCGCCGAACGCGAGATGGCCATGCAGCGTTGGCTCAACAGCTTCAACTACCCGATCCCGGAATTCTTTGACCAGGACTCGGCAGGAGAAATCACCAGCAGCAAATGAAGCATGCTGGAAACGAAAAGACCGCAGCCCTCGACAGCGCCTACATTTGATCCGATGTAGGAACTGCCGGGGGCTGCGGTCTTTTGGCTGACCGCCGGAAGAACCTGGGGGAACAAGCTTGCTCGCGATAGTGGTCTGACAGTCCACACCTTCATTGACTGTCACACCGCTATCGCGAGCAGGCTCGCTCCCACAATGGTGCAGAGCAGCCGCAAAAAGCCGGGGCCGCTGCGCAGCCCAGCGGGAGCAAGCTCCCTCGCCACAGGTGCGGTGTGTTGGCTGGAGTGATCAGTCGGTGGGCGCCGGAAAAACCTGTGGGAGCGAGCCTGCTCGCGATAGTGGTCTGACAGTCCACACCTTCATTGACTGTCGAACCGCTATCGCGAGCAAGCTTTGCTCCCACAGATCTGATGGGGTGTACGACCGGGAGAGCCAGGTCGGCTGTCAGGCCGCCTCGCGAGCAAGCTTTGCTCCCACATATCTGATGGTTCCCACAGATCTGATGAGGTGTACAACCGGGAGAGCCAGGTCGGCTACTAGGCCGCCTCGCGAGCAAGCTTTGCTCCCACATATCTGATGGTTCCCACAGATCTGATGGGGTGTACGACCGGGAGAGCCAGGTCGGCTACTAGGCCGCCTCGCGGTGGACGTTGATCTCGGCGCCCCGTTAACCACGATGGCCGAACGCAGGCATTGCGCAGTGGGCAACCCGGCATGGATGCCGGGTTAGCCGCGCTGGGCCATGGATGGCCCTTCGCGGCGGCCCACGGAGCAATGCCTTCGTTCGGGCATGCCGAGCCTAAGCGAGGCACCGAGTGGTGGGGCAGAAGCGCTTTGGTTACTTTCGCGCTTTTCGAAAGTGACCCGCTGTAAGAGCGGAACCATAAGTGGCCGTTACCGCAGCAACGGATATGTACTCGATCAACAAAACCCTGGCCGGCTGTCAGGCCGCCATCGCGAGCAAGCTCGCTCCCACAATGGGACTGTGGTGAACATAAGACCACCGATCTACATATTCCCAAAGGCCCTGAACACACCGATCATGGCCGGACCAATAGCGACCAGGAAGAAGCTCGGCCACAGGCAGAAAATCAGCGGAAAGATCAGCTTGGTGCCAATCTTGGCCCCCATTTCTTCCGCGGCCTGGGTACGCCGGTCGCGGAACTCATCGGCGTAGATCCGCAGGGTATCGGCCACGCTGGTGCCGAATCGGATACTTTGCGCCAGCAGGCTGACCAGGCCCTGGATATCCTCCAGGCCAGTACGCACGGCCAGTTGCTTGAGGGCCTCGGTGCTGGTGATACCCGCCCGGATCTGCGCATTGACCAGCGCCAGTTCCTCGGCCAGTTCGACCTGGCTGACCGACATCTCTTCAGCCACCCGTTCAATCGTCGTAGGCAGGGCCAGGCCCGACTCGACGCAAACCACCATCAGGTCCAGCGCATCCGGGAACGCGGCGCGCAGCCGGCCTTGGCGTGCCTGCTTGCGCTTGCCGACGTAGATCGCCGGCAGCAACCAACCGATGCCCGCCACGAGGGTCACCCCCAGCAAGCCGATGGCCACTGAAACCTTGACCATCGGCAACAGCAACAACGCAACGCCGACCAGCAACAGCGGCAGCATCAGGCGCACGGCCCAATACATCTGCACCGCCGAGGCAGAGCGGTAACCGGCGTGGGTCAGTAAGGTCTGGGTGGCCGACGCGTGGGCCTGGTCGGTCGAGGCAAAGCGCTGGCCGACCCGCTCCAGCAAGAGCTGCAGATTACCGGGTGCCTCCTGCCCTGCGGTGTTGCCAGCGTAACCGCGCTTGATCAGCGCCAGGCGCCGCTGCACCGGATCCTGCAGGCCCAACATCAACAGCAGGAGCGCGACGGCCGCCAACACTGCACTGAGGCCAATCGCGGCGATGAACAACAGGCGGGCCAGTTCTTCGTTGCCGGTAAACCGACTCAACAATCCGAGCAAAAAGTCCATGACTGATACCTCTCGGCGCGACAGCGCTTAAACCTGGATCCGGATGATCTTTTTTATCCAGAAAATCCCGATCAACATGGCGCAGAACGCGCCGATGATCAGCTTGTGCCCTATGGGGTCATTGATCAGCACCGGCATGTAGCTGGGGCTGGTGAGCACGATGGCGATCGCCAGCACGAACGGGATCGCCACCAGCACCCAGGCCGACATGCGCCCTTCGGCCGACAGCGTCCGAATCTTGCGCTGGAAACGAAAACGCCCACGAATCAAGCGGCTCAGGCGCTCCAGCACTTCGGTCAGGTTGCCGCCAGTCTCGCGGTGGATGAGGATCGAGGTCACGAGCATCATCACCGTCATGCTCGGCATGCGCTCCAGCAGGCCGAGCATGGCCCGGCGCACATCGTTGCCATAGTTGATGTCGGAAAACGTCATGCCGAATTCCTGGGCGACCGGCCCCTTGTGCTCTTCGGCGACCAGACGCAGGGTTTCGTTGAACGGATGGCCGGCGCGCAGGGCCCGGCACATGGCGTCCAGCGCATCCGGCAAACCCTCCTCGAACGCAGCGAAACGCTTGTTGCGGTCACGCAGGATTTTCAACACCGGTACCCAGGTCACCGCGAATGCCGCCAGCAGCGCCATCCACCAGACGGGCGAGACCATCAGCACCAAGGCTCCCGCCGCCGCCCCCAGGGCCAGACCGAGCAGCATGACCCGATAAGCCCGGTATTCATGCCCGGCCTGCTCGATCAGTTGGGTCAGGTTGGCCATGAATGGCAGCTGTTCCAGGCGCGCTTCCAGTGGGGACAGGCGCGTCAGGTATTTCTGCCGCAACACGGTCTGCATGTTGGGCAAGTGGTTGGCTTTCTCCAGTACATGCAGGCGCCCGCGAATGCGCTTGCGCATCCTGCCGGCCTCACCGAACACCGGCACCACCACGCCCTGGGACAGCAGGAATACGGCGATGAACACCATGCCAAGGAACATCAGGATGAATTCACTGGGGATATTGCTCATGACGTCCGGCCCTCCATCCACTCAGGGCGAAACAGAGTCAGCGGCAGTTCGATGCCGCGCTTGGCCAACACATCGCGGAAGGCCGGGATCATCCCGCTAGGCCGATAATCCCCAAGCACCTCGCCATGCTCGCCGATGCCCTGGCGCACGAAGGAGAAAATTTCGGTCATGGTGATGATCTCCCCTTCCATCCCATTGATCTCTTGCATGCTCACCACGCGTCGCTTGCCGTCTTCTTGACGCTCCAGTTGGATCACCACATCGATGGCCGAGGCAATTTGTTGACGCATGGCCTTGATCGGAAAAGTCGCCCCGGTCATCGACACCATGTTCTCGACTCGCCCCAACGCATCCCGTGCGGTGTTGGCGTGAATGGTGGTCAGCGAACCGTCGTGGCCGGTGTTCATCGCCGTGAGCATGTCCATCGCCTCGGCGCCACGCACCTCGCCAATGACAATGCGGTCCGGGCGCATCCGCAGGCTGTTGCGCACCAACTCCCGCTGGCTCACCTCGCCGCGCCCCTCGATGTTCGAAGGCCGGGTTTCCAGGCGTACCACGTGGGGCTGTTGCAGTTGCAGCTCGGCCGAATCCTCGATGGTGACGATGCGTTCGTTGTGGGGAATGAAACTGGACAGCACATTGAGCATGGTGGTCTTGCCGCTACCGGTCCCGCCGGAGATCAGCACGTTCAGGCGCCCGCGAACAATGGCCTTGAGCAGCAAGGCAATGGCCGGGGTCATGGTGCCGACCTGGATCAGGCTGTCGGTGTTGAGCAGGTCCACGGCGAAGCGCCGGATCGACATGCTCGGACCGTCGATGGCCAGCGGTGGAATGATCGCGTTGACCCGCGAACCGTCCTTGAGCCGGGCGTCCACCAAGGGCGAGGACTCGTCGATACGCCGCCCGAGGCTCGAAACGATGCGGTCGATGATGTTCAGCAAATGCTGGTCGTCGCGAAAACGCACGTCGGTGCGTTGCAACTTGCCGAAGCGTTCGACGTAGACCGAGGCAAAGCCGTTGACAAGGATGTCGGACACGCTATGGTCGGCCAACAACGGTTCCAGCGGCCCGAGGCCGAGCACTTCATCGGTGATCTGCTTGATGATCAATTGCCGGCTGGCCGTACTCACCGGTGCCGAATGCTCCTCGAGCAGGCGCTGGCAGATATCGCGTATCTGCCGAGTGGCCTCGACGTGTTCGAGGGCATCGAGCAACGACAGGTCCATGACCTTGAGCAGTTGCTGGTAGATCTTCTCCCGCCATTCGGCCTCCACCGGCGTGACCTGGCTGCGGGTTTCGTAAAGCACGTCCGGGATGGCCTGCTCCCAGGCCATCAACGCGTCTGTCGGGTCCGGCAGGCCGTCCTCGGGCTGGGTGCCCGCTGAGGCGGCGGATTTGGCGGGTTGTTTGCGCAAGCGGTTACGAAAGTCGCTGATCATGGGTCATCCCCCGAAAAAACGGTTGAAGGCACGTTTAAGCAGGCCCTTGTCTGTGGCCATCTGGTGACCGACCAGGTCTTCGGTCAAATCGCGCAGGGCGGCGGTGATTGCCGCCTTCGGCGCATGCAGCCCCAACGGCACGCCAGTGTTCTGACTCTGGCTGACCAGGTTGAAGTCATTGGGCAATTTCGACAGGTTCGCGCAACGCAGGGCCTCGCCGATGTCCTTGAGACTGACAGCAGCGTTTTTGTCATAGCGGTTGATCACGATCTGCAATTGATCCCCGCGCACGCCCAGGTCTTCGCGCAGGATCCGCACCAGGGCGCTGGCGTCACGCAGGTGGCTGACGCTCTGTTGCACCACCACGTACACCCGGTCCACCTGTTCCAGCACCGAGCCGGTGAGGTGATCGATCTGCCGCGGCAGGTCCACCACCACCCAGTCATAACTGGCGCGGGCCAGTTGCAACAGGGCGTCGAGCTGTTCGGGCTGGGCGTCCTGGGGCAGGCACAACTCGCCCGCCCGACCACCGAGCACATGCAGGGTCGGGCTGAAGTGGCTGCAAAAGCCCCGCAGCGCGACGCTGTCCATGTCGTCGACCTGTTGCAGTACTTCCAGATGACTGTGGGACTGCGCCACGTCCAGATAATGGGTCACGCTGCCAAATTGCAGGTCCATGTCCAGCAACAGCGTATTGCCTGCCCGGGCGCTGAGTTGCTGGGCCAGGTTGCACGCCACCAGGGTTCCGCCGGAACCACCCTTGGCGCTGATCACCGCGATCAGCTTCCCTTCGTTGCCGTTGCCGAGGCGGACTTCCGTCACCAGGCGATTCAGGGCCGCCACCAATTCTGTATCGGCGATGGGTTCGGGCAGCACGTCCCGGGCGCCGGCCTGCATCGCCAGGCGCATGCCTTCCTGCTCACCCAAAGGACCACACACCAGCATCGGCGGACGTTCATGGGCCGGACGTTGCAGCAAGGCTGACAACTCTTCGCGCCACAGGTGGCTGACGCGTAGCAGCAGCAGGTCGGGCATGCGGTCAAGCCCGTAGAGCGGGTCGACATGCCCGTTGCTGACCAGGCGCGTGCTGACCTCAAGGCCAGGCATGCGCTGGCAGACGCATTGCAGGTCGCGCAGGGACGTGGCATCGCGACTGCTGATCAGTATCCGCAGCCCGGCTCTGCCGGTAGTGGACGAAAGCGGAGTTTCCCTAGTGTTCAGCATGGTGTGATCTCCCCGGAATCGGAATGACGCCCAAGGCTTTCGCGTGGCAAGGTTGCCCTGAACGTGGGCAAGGTAATGGGCACGCCTAAGCCGGGAATGAACAGGTTGAAAACGAAGTTCTGCACGCTCAGCTGGACATAGCGGATGGCTCGAAAGCCGGTGGCGCCGGACGTGTCGGCGGGGTTCGCTACCACGGCGCCATTGACGTCCAGGTAGGTCAGCGCCAGGTTAGACGTCGCAAGGTTGCTGATCAGTTGACTGGTGCCGGCGTCCGTCGCGGCGTTGAAGATGGCCCGACGCAACACCACCGGGTCGCTGACATTGCACACCGCTGCCAGGCGCGCACCGCGCCGCGCGGCTTCATCCAGCGCATTGACCGTGAAGTACAGCCGGCCCATTTCCACCACGCCGAACAGCAGGATGAACACCAACAAGCCCACGAACGAGAACTCCACGATGTAGGTGCCGCGCATGTGTTTGTTATTCATCACAGCGCCCTCATGACGGTGGTTGCGACCAACTGGATGCCCAAGGGAATGGCATTGCCGAAAAATCCTGGAATCGACCCCGTGCAGCTACCCGCACCAATCACCGGGCAGAAGGTGTAGGTAATAGTGACGCGCACATGATCGATGCCCTCGGCGGCGACCTGCACGTTAGCCGTGGTCAACCCTGACACCACGGCCGTGCCGGTAGCACTGGGCACGCCATACACGGCAACGTTTTTTGTCTGGGTCAGCAGCGTGTTGTTCAACGTAATGCCGCCCAGGGTGGTGTTCCACGCCTGGCTGGCGAGGAAGCGGTCGGCATCGCGACTGGCCTGCAACAGCACGTTGTACTGGTAAAGCATGCGACCGAACTCGCCGAAGGCCAGCAGCAACAACAGCAGCAATGGCAGCACCAGGGTGAATTCCACCAGCGCCACGCCTTGCTGGGCTTGCGCTGGCTTGAAATGAGAAAGTCCCATGACGCCTCCTACGAGTCAGTGCTCGGAGTGCCGCTGCCGTTGAGATAGGTTTTGTAGAGCTGGATGATCTGTGGGCCGGAATCGGTGGACGGCGTCGGGCCAGGTACGTTGTCGCCCTCACACTCCTGGACGAACTGGCCAAAGATGATCGACTCCGAACCACCGCCGTTCACCGGTTGCAGGACGAAATAGCAGCCGAACCCCAGGACCGGAATCGACGTCGAGCCGCTCAGTTTCCCGGCGCAATCGCCAATCACGATCTTCAGCATCCGGCGCTCGAAAACCCCGTTGCTTTCACAACCGCTGGCGCCCCCCGCCACACAGGCGGCGACCTGGGCCCGCCAGTCGTTGTAGTCCTGTATCGCCTCGCCGCCTGCCGAGAGATCGCCGTTGCTCGAGGTGATGGACTGGCCTTTGTATTGCGCCTGGGAGAGCGAATCGTTGTAGGTGATCGCCGGGGTGCCTGAGGACGTGACCAGGTCCGGTGGGTAGTCCGAAGAACTGACCGGGCCGTTGTAGATACCGAAGCGCGTATTCAAACCTTGGGAAGTTGGACCCGCTTTATTACCTGGCGCGGTCTGTACGTTGTCGCCAACACTGCGGCAGACCGAGCCACCGCCGGCCAGATCCTCGCGGACTGCACTGCCACCTGAGCCGAAATCCAGCAATTGGAAGTTGCCCGGGCCGATGGGCGAGGTGTTTCCCGCCGCCGTCTTCAAGACTTCCAGGTCGCCAAATTGATACCCCCAGAAGTTGCCGGCAGCCGGGTTGTATTGAGTGGGATCGCCACAGACCATCAACGGCGCCAAGTCACAAGGAGAGGTGGGGCTGGGACCTGCGGTGGCAATCGCCGCCACGCGCTTGTTGCCCAAGCCGGCGCTGCCCATCGTTTGCACGAAGCTCCAGAAAAACCCGTTCAGTTGATAACTGGCCACCGACACCCGTACGTACTTGGCATCGGCAGGCCCGGGGTAGGAGAACGGACCGTAGACGCTGCTGGACAGCTCCACCACGGCAAACGCACCCGGGTTGCCGGCGACCGCAGTGGCCAGCTCGGTGTTGCCCAAGGCATTGGCATTTCTGTTGAGCGTGTCCAGGGCTGCCGCGCGGGTAGTGCTGGCCATGTTGATGCCGCCACTCACCTGGCTCAGGGTCTTGGCACCGCCCAAGGCGGCGGCATCCACCGCATTTTGCAGGCGCGTCTTGTTCAGCAGCATGTGCCCGCCATCGAGGGCCAACGCCGCCATCATGGAGATCGCCACCAGGGCAATCACCATCAGTACACTCACCGCCCCTCCCTGGCGCCGGATATTGGCATTCATCATCGAGCCCTCATTTACAACGTTTGAGGATCGGTATCGCCGCGGCCCGCAAGGGCCTGGCATGGAGGGTTTTACTCAGCGGACATTGATCACACTGCTTTCAGTTCCGCGGATCAGCGTGATCGCCCCGCCTTGCGGTTTGGCACTGCGCTGTACCACAGGTTTTGGCTGTGGAGCGGCCATCGCCATGACTGGCGCCGGGGCTGGCGGTGCAACGGCCACGGCCTTCTTCTCCAGGTTCAACGGGTTGCGCAAGGCCAATTGCAGCTTGCCCTCGGTCTGTGCAGTGACCAGCGCTTCCGCTTCGGTGGCCGACATTTCCAGCGTCACCGCCCGCACCACCACCGGCTGGGTCTTGTCGGTGCCCGCCGTCTGATCCACCGCCAGCACCCGCAGGTTTTCCAGGATGGTCCGGGACGTCGCACTGTTGCTGCCGGCGCTGGTGGTCTTGGTGGCCAAGACATCGACCCGGTTGCCCGGCAAGAGGAAGCCGCCCACGCCGACCACATCATCCACGCGTACCGATATGGCGCGTTTGTCCGGCGCAATCAGCGAAGCCAGGGTGCTGCCACCCAAGTGCTCGCTCAGCCGCGCGCCCCGCACGATGTCGCCACGCAAGATGTCGAAGGTGGCGATCTTGCCCACGGCCTGTTCGCTGGCATCGAAGGCGTCGTCCGGGATCGTGTCCATGGGCATACGCACGGTGGTGACCTGCTGGGCCTCGACCATTTGCCCGAAGGGGATTTCCACCGTGGCGACCACCACGCTTCGCAAGTGGTCATCGGGGGTCGCGTTGAGTCGCGCGCTCAACCAGGAGTCGGCCATCCATGCGGCACCAAGGCCCATTACCAGGGAAACGCCTATCAGCGGAAGCGTACGAGAGCTCATGTCGGTATCTCCAGTTCAAAGGAAGTCGAGCTGAACGAAGTAGTTGTGCCAGGCCCATTCCAGCTCTTGCGGCGACAGGGGCCCGGAACCGCCCAGGTAACGCTGGCGGTCGAGCGCCATGTTCAACAGGTCACGGGGATGGCAAGGCACCAGCGGCATGCCTTCGCCTGCATACAGCCGCTGCAACACATAGCGCACCAGCAGCGGGTCATACGGGATGCCCAGGCGTTCGCACTCCTGGCGCCAGATTTGTTCGTATTCCTCAGGCTTGAGGTAGCCGAACTGCACTTTGTAGCCAATGCGCCGCAGGAAGGCCTCGTCGGCCAATTCAAGGGGATTGAGGTTGGTGGAAAACACCAGCACCAGGTCGAACGGCAGCTCGCAATGCCGGCCGCCGCCCAGGTTGATGAAGTCGCGCTTTTCCTCCATGGGCACGATCCAGCGATTGAGCAACTCGGCTGGAGCCATGCGCTGGCGGCCCATGTCATCAATGATGAACAGGCCGTTGCTGGCCTTGAGCTGCAACGCCGCCTGGTATTGCCGGGTGAAAGGGTCGTAGCGCACGTCCAGCTGTTCCATGTTCAGCTCGCCGCCGGTGATGACGATCGGGCGTTTGCAGCACAGCAGCCGGCGGTCGATGCCTTCGTTGAGCATCAGGTTGTTCGATTGGCCGTTGTCATCCAGGCGCTGGTGCACCTGCGGGTCGTAGATCTCGATCACCGACTCGTTGATGACGATGGCATGGGGCACCCAGATGGCCTCGGCGAACAGCCGGATCAATCGGCTGCTGACGTAGGTTTTTCCCGTGCCCGCCGGGCCGTAGATCATGATTGCCCGCCCGGAATTCAGGGCGACGCCCAACTGGTCGAGCATGCCTTGGCTCAGTACCAGGCCGGCCAGGGCCTGGTGCATGTCCTTGGCGGTGATGCGACCATGGTGAATGGTCTGGATCTTGATCAGCGAGCGATAGGTGCTCACCGGGAATGGCGCTGCGCCGATGTAGCCGCTGCGGGCCAGGGCGTCACGCGCCGAACTGCGGCCGCGCTCGGTCAGGCCATAACGCAGCGTCTGCCCGCCCGCTTGCCCCAACTGGCCCAGCACTTCGACGCGACCGTCCTTGCGCAGGAACGCCAGGACTTCTTCCAGCACCGCGCCGGTCAGGGCCAGGCGCTCTACCAGCCGCGTCATGTCCAGCACACCGGCGTCGTGCAGATGCTTGCACACCAGCTCACCGAGGAAACTGTCGCTCAGGCCGGTGTCGCGAATGGTGCAGGGCTGTGGCGCCAGGCGTTGTACCGCTTCCCGTTCGCTGGGGTAGGCATCGCTATCGTTGATGACGTGCATGACTAGACTCCCCAGCCGCCGGCAACAAGTTGCCAGTAGACGCTGTTCAAAGTGCCGATCAGGATCGCAATCGAATAAGGAAAGGGTTTGCCGGCCACTTCATCGGAAGTCGGCGCCAGATAGGACTGGGCTCGCACAATCAGCCAGTAGCGCCCCAGGGTCTGGAGCAGTTGGCCACGGGCCAGGACGATCAGGAAACCGCACACACCGCCGGCGATCAGGCTGAACAGCGCCGCCCACAGTGCGTAATGAAAAGGCAGGAAGCTGCCGACCATGGTCATCAGCTTGACGTCACCGGCGGCCATGCCACCGACCGCATACATGGGCAGGAACAACCCGAAACAGATCAGCATGCCCAACAGGCTGTCGCCCAGGCCGCCGAACCCACCGGTATAAACCTGGCCGGCCAACCCCAGGGCAAGGCCCAACAGGACCAGCGTGTTGGGGATGCGGTGGCGACGCAGATCGCTCACCACCGCCACACCCAGCAGTCCTACCAGCAGTACCGTCGACACCAGCAATTCCATGGACATGATGCGTCTCCCTAGTGTGGTTATTGTTAGCAGGCGACGTTGCCATTGGCGGCTTGGCACAGCGCCCGGATCTTGGTATCCACGACACCGCCCAGAAGGACAAATGCGGCGGCTACCAGCACCGTGATCAAGCCACCCGCCACCGCGTATTCAACAATGGTCAGGCCGTCTTCATCTTTGGCGAACTTGCTGATCGAAGTTTTTATTGTCTGGAAAGTCATTTCATGAACCTCACGCTGATAAGAAGTACTGCTAAAAACCTGGTGGGAGGGGACAGCGCGAAGTCCATTTGATTTATTCGTTGTACTCACTGCAAAAGAGTCGCAAGCGGTTATTCCTTGAGAGTGACCGTGTCCCCTTCACTGCAAGTTACCGCTGTCAGCAGGCAACGTTGCCGTTGACCGCCTGGCACAGTGCACGGATTTTGGTATTCACGGCACCGCCCAGAAGAACGAAGGCTGCCGCCACCAATACGGTGATCAATCCACCGGCCACGGCGTATTCCACAATGGTCAGGCCGTCTTCATCTTTGGCGAACTTCAGTACCGAAGCTTTGATTGTTTGAAGAGTCATTTCGCACACCTCATCGGGATTGTTTTCTCAAGGGGCAGTGCATTGCGAACTGCCTGATGCAACCCTAGTCAGCAGGTGGTCATAGCCGTTAGGAGGATTTTGCACATCGCTAGGATTTTTTTGCGGGGATGGAAAAGGCGCCAGGGGTCGGGAAATCCATCCGTGCCGCAGCGCAAACGGGCGCTCGCCAGCATCCCGTGACGGGGGGTGGCGCTAAAAGATCGAATTTTTATAAAAAATTATTCGGCGAAGTGATGGCACAGTGACAATACTGCTAGCTAAAGGGCAGAAAGAACCTGTGAGTAGTCGTCCTATGACGTTCAATCCGACTGGAAAGCCAAAGCTGTTATGGTTCGATCTGACCCATGATCGGTCCACCAAGGAACTCGCCTCCCAGTTTCAGGACACGTGCGACTGCACGCTGGCAAAAAACGCCATGCTGCCCAGCGGGGAACAGGTCGACATGATCTGCATCCACTTCGATCGCCCGGACACGCCAGGCTTGCGGCGCCTGCTGGAGATCAAGCGAACCGTTCCGACCATCCCCATCACCATGTTCACCGTGCAGCACTCCGAAGAACTGGCGGTGTGGGCCATGCGCTCCAGCGTCTGGGAATACATGGTGCTGCCCCTGACTGCCGCCGAGAGAAAGCGCTACCTGACAGCCGTGGTGCAACTGTGCGAGCTGCGCCGCAATACCCATGGCCGGGGAAAGACCTCGCAGATCGACCACTCCCCGACCCTGCCGGACAGCATTCGCCTGACCTCCGGGCACCAGAAGCACCAGGCCCTCAGCCACATCATGCTGTACATCGACCAGCATTTTCGCGAAAGCATCGATCAGCGCGATCTGGCCAAGCGTTGCGGCATGACGACATTTCGCTTCAGCCGGGTGTTCAAGGAAGCCAATGGGCTCGGCTTCACCGACTACGTGCTGAACAAACGCATGAGCTTTGCCAAGGAACTGCTCGACAACAGCCAGATGCCCATCACCAGCATCGGTTATGAGGCTGGCTTCAAGGACCCGTCCTACTTCGCCCGCGCCTTCAAGCAATACGCCAGTTGCACCCCCAGTGAATACCGTCTCGCGTACCAGATGCGCAGCGCCAGTCCTGCACCGGCGCCTGCGGATGAGGCAGCTCTGGAAGCAATTGAAAACCTGGTGCACAGCCTGGAAGGATGAAAGCGCTCCTCACGCTCTTTGCTCTCGTTGCCCCCTGCAACCTGTATCCAAATAATAAAATCCGCACCCCGTCAGATTAGAAAAAAACAATCCACTTCCAATATTTACGGCACATGGACTGCCAAGCTGAAACAACATGAATCATCATGTCGCTATCGGTAATTCTTTTTAGACTGAAATAAACTCTATCAGCCTTGCATAATGCCGGCCGTTTCCAAATGGACTAACGGGCTTCGTCCGTAGACCGCTCCAGATACAGCGGAGCGAGTTCTCTAGTTTCCAAGCCTCATCCAACAATCAAATAGAGCGCTGATGGGTATATGAAGGCAATCAGTTTAGTGAGCGCGCAAAAGTTGAGCTTGGTGAGTCTCGACGAATTCAAAATCCTACCCGCCGACGGTGTAGAAATAGACATTGTACTGTCCGGTATTTGCGGAACAGATTTGGCGGTGTTGTCCGGGCGTGAAGAAGGACAGATGGGCATCGTGCGTGGTCACGAAGCCGTTGGCGTCGTTGTCAATGTCGGGGCAGGTGTTACACGCCTGCGTAAAGGCATGCGTGTGGTTGTAGACCCCAACGAATATTGTGGTAACTGTGAACACTGCAACTCAGCTAAAACCCATCTCTGTAGCGGCGGTTCAAATGCGGGCTTGAACATTGCCGGTGTCAACAAGCACGGCACATTTGCAGAGCGTTTCGTCACACACGAGCGTTTTGTGCATGACATCCCGGACGATATGAGCTGGGAGACAGCCGTCCTGATCGAACCCGTAGCGTGTATTTTGAACAACATCGAGCAAGCGTCCATCAAGGCGGGGGAACGCGTATTGCTTCTCGGCTCGGGCCCGATGAGCCTGGTCGCGCAAATACTTTTGCGTGCCATGGGTATCCATACATGTGCGACCGATTTGAATACCTTTCGAATTGAATTCGGACAATCCCTGGGTTTGGACATAGTGCGCCCTGAGGAACTTGAGTGCCCTGGGCAAGGTCACGAAAAGTTTGATGTGGTCATCGATACCGTTGGCAATCAGCTCGAGACAGCCGCCAGCAGGGTCGACCGGGGTGGTCGGATTGTCCTGTTCGGATTTAACGGAAATTATGAATATCCGCTTCCGGTAAAACACTTTCTGGTCAATGCCATCAGCATCGTTGCAGCGGGCGAATACAATCAACATTTTCCCCAAGCGCTGCGTCTGGCTCATAGGCTTCCTGAACTTGGAAAGCTAGTCACCCATCGTTATCCACTTGAGGCGTATTCAACAGCATTCGATAGCTTGTTGAATGATCCTTCCGCACCCACGGTAAAAAGCGTTTTCACCCCCAACCCCAAACACCTGTCACGCTAAATCTCACACATATTCCAAGTGAATCCTCTATGAAAGTTACTGTATTCAGTCAAGTCTCCATTGACGGCAAACTGACGCTCGGCAATGAAGCCTCCAGCAAACCGCTTTTTCAGCACTTCGACGATGAAGACATGCGCTTCATCCACAAATTCCGTGGCGAAGTGGATGCCATTATGGTCGGCCGTAACACGATCATCACCGACGATCCCCAATTGACCAATCGCTACGGGAGCGGTCGCAACCCTGTTCGTATCATTCCGACAACATCACTGAACTTTCCAGCGTCCGCAAAAATTCTAAGTTCTCCCGAGCGAACGATCATCGCGACCACAGAGCTGGCTCGTGACCACGAGATGATCGAGCAAATCCGCGCCCATGGTAAAGAGGTACTTTTTGCAGGCAGCGCACGAGTCGACTTCAAACAGCTTTTCCCGATGCTGGAAGCCCGCGGAATAAACCACATCATGGTCGAGGGTGGCGGCCAACTGAATTGGCAGGTATTCAATCTCGACTTAGTCGACGAAATCATGCTCATGCAGCTACCCATCATTATTGGTGGATCAGACACCACTACGCTAATAGATGGTGAAGGCTTCCAAGATATTGAAATGACTAAATCATTCAAACTGCATGAGTTCGAAGCACGTTCGCACTATAACTTCCTGCATTTCAAGCGCGACCCCAAACAGCAGCGTACGCACTGATGACTGCCATTCAAGGGTTCATCTTTGATATGGACGGCGTTCTGGTCGACAGTGAGCCGGTCTATATGAAACAGGAAAGGCACTCTTATGCGCGCTACGGCGTGATGCTCAATGAAACAGAACTGTCGCGTTTTGTAGGAACCACCCAGCGTCATATGTGGAACGCCATCAAGACTGAATATGGGCTGGCACAGTCTCTGGATTGTCTTATGGCGGAGCATCACCAGCAGCTGGTGGACGCACTGAATTCAGAGCCCCTGCCCCCCATGCCAGGCGTGACGCAACTTCTCGGCACATTAAATAAAGCAGGAATACCCTGCGCAGTGGCCTCTTCTTCGCCACGAGAACTGGTTGAAATCGTTTTGCGCAAAGCGGGCTTACACATTTTCTTTACTGAGATTGTTTGTGGCGATGATATCGAACATAGCAAGCCCGACCCCGCTATTTTTCTCATGGCCGCTAAGCGCTTGGGCATCGCGCCCTCGTCCTGTGTAGTGATTGAAGACTCCGCCCATGGTGTGGCTGCGGCAAAAGCCGCAACGATGTTCTGTATTGGCTTGCTTAACCCCAATTCGGGACAGCAGGACCTGAGCGCAGCGAATTTTCGTGCTCACCACCACGGTGAAATAACCCATTGGTTTTCCGAGCAATAAGAAGATGAAAACACTGAATACGTCAGACTGGACCTGGATTAATGCGCCAGGGCACTCCTCCATCAGTGACCGTGAAATAATTATTCACACCACCCCCGACACCGATTTCTGGCAAGGCACTTATTACGGCCTGGAGTATGACAACGCACCCGCCATTGTCGTTGCAAGCAAGGAACAATATTGGACATTGAAAGCCAAAGTGGCTTTTGCCTCATGCACCTACTTCGACCAATGCGGCCTGTTTATTTACCAGGATAAAAATAATTGGATGAAAAGCGGCATCGAGTATCAGAGCAACGGCTTTCAGCAACTATTTTCTGTCGTGACAAATAATGGGTATTCGGACTGGTCCATGGTTAATTTCGATCGCACCACACAGACCATGTATTACCGACTGAGCCGAAGAGGCAGCGACTTTCTCCTTGAAAACTCGATTGACGGGACGAATTTCAGCATGATGCGCATGTTTCACATGTTTCATGCAGAAGAACTTGTTCAATTCGGATTTTTTGCCAGCAGCCCGGGCGACTCTTCTTTTGCCGCGCACTTCTCACAGATTGAATGGACAGAATGCTGCTGGAAAGAGCACGGCGCCCCTCGCTTCTAATCTCAAGAGTTTCTACATCATGCTGTCTCCGCCCAACCCTAATCGCCGCGCGCTTTACGCTTGTTATGCAGCCATGATGTGTTTGGCCATGGCACTCAACTTTCTGCCGGTCTACCTGACAACGTTCAGTGATGCCTTTGGCCCCTCGTCAGGGCTGACAACGGAGCAACTGGGGCGAATTCCCGCCGTGATGTTTCTCAGTTTTATAATGGCAATTTTGATCACCGGGCCATTGGCAGACAGAGGCAACGCCAAACTGATTATCCTCCTTGGGCTGATGATCACTCTATCAGGCTTGGGCCTTGTGGCTTTCTCACCGTCCTACACCTGTCTGCTGTCTGCTGTTGCCGTAATGGGGTTTGGTGCAGGCGTGCTGGATATGATCCTCAGCCCCATTGTCGCAGCCCTGCAACCCGAACGCCGAAGCGCCGCCATGAACTGGCTGCATTCGTATTTCTGCATCGGGGCTGTAAGTGCTGTGCTGATCGCAAGCATCGCGTTGAAATGGGACATTTCCTGGCGCCTGGTTGCCCTGGGTTTGATCCTTGCGCCGCTGGCAACCTTTCTATTGTTTATACGATTAACCTTACCGCCCTTGATACAGGAACACGTGCAGCGTGAATCCATGCCCGCGCTTATCAAGCAGCCTTATTTCATCGCCTGCATGGTTGCTATCTTTCTAGGTGGGGCAACAGAAGTGGGACTGTCCCAATGGCTACCCGCCTTCGCTGAACAAGGATTGGGTTATTCAAAAGAAGTGGGGGGCTTTGCCCTCGCCGGCTTCTCCGTTGGTATGGCACTCGGGCGCATTGCCGCTGCCCTGCTGCAAGAACGGATACCCGCCATTTCATTGATGCTGGGATGCTGTGCCGTTACTGTCGTCCTGTTTTTCGTGATCAGCTTTGCACCGAGCCCTGCAATGGCGTTAACCGCAGCCATCGCCGCAGGGTTCTCAGGCAGTTGCCTATGGCCAACGATGCTTGCCATTACTGCTGACGCGTACCCCCAAGGTGGCGCAACGATGTTTTCTGTACTGACCGCCTCCGGTAATGCCGGGTGCAGCCTGATTCCATGGCTAGTAGGGGTTATTTCAGCACATTCGGATCTGCACATCGGTTTACTGGCGGTCACTCTCTGCCCCGCCGCCATGATGCTATTACTCGTATGGATGTCTCGCTGGCCATACAAGCCTCCCCACCCATGCCGGAATTAGACCGGCCCCATGGCCGGGGAGTGACCTCGTCGATCGACCACTCCCCGACCCTGCCGGACAGACACCCTGGCTCACGGGGCGAGCTTTCTTCTCTCGATAGGAATGGACAGGACGATGCTGGTACGCGTCTCTCCATACGCATTGATTTTCGCAATAATGTCTTCGATCTCAGCCATGGATCTGGCGTAGATCCGGATCAGGTAGGAGTCGTTTCCCGTGATGTGCAGGCACTCAACGACTTCGGGTATGTCGGTGAGCGTCGCGATCAGTTTGGATTTCGCCGGCTTGAGGGTGGTGATGCCGACGACAGCCGATATGCCGTACCCCAGTTTGGTGGGATCTAACTGAGCGCAATAGCCCTTGATGACCCCTGAGTCTTCAAGTTTGCGCAACCTGTCATTGGTGGCAGGAATAGAAAGCCCCGCGTGCTTGGAAAGCTCTGTGATGGAAATGCGACCACAGTCCTGTACCTTACCCAGGATTTTGACGTCTATACGATCCATGTGCGTTTTCCCCGGTTAAAAGTATAAATTTTAATGAAAAGCCCGCGTTTTTCATTAAAAAAAGCATGCACCAAAATAAAGCAGGACGCTAGTCTATTTCCAGCCTGAAAACCTGAGGGCAATCAATAGCCCTGCTCTTTAGCGTGACGCACTCATAATAAAATATTCTCTCCAGGGATGGTGTTCGCATGGAAGATGAAAAGATAAAGTGTGAAAAAAAGACTCACCCGCTCATTCAGCACATTGGCACGCAAGTCCTAAGTCTCCAGCATTTCAAGAAAGATCAGATCGTGATGTACCTGATGGGCGTCAGTTTTTTTTCGCTGGGCGCCAAGTGCTTCATCATCAGTCAACTGGGCACTGACCCTCTAGACGTCTTGATTATCTCGATCGATAAAATACTTATGCTGGGCATGGGTGTTTGTTCGGCTATCGTGTCGCTGTTCTTCCTGACTTGGTGGATGCTCTGGAACAAGAAATATCCCCCGATAAGCCCCTTTATTACAACCACGCTGACTGGGCTGTTGATCGATCTCTGGTCCTGGCTGGGGCTCGGAGAATATTTGATTGCCCGAATGAATGACTACTCATTATTGGCGGCGGGGCTATTGCTGTGTGCCTATTCATCCGCATTGATCATCATGAGCGGTATTGGTATCAGGATCATGGACTTGGTGGTACTGACCATGGTATCCAGATGGAACTGGTCATTCACCAAAGCCAAAATGATCATTGAAATCGGCATCTTTTCGAGCGGCTGGCTCTTAGGCGGGCCCTTCGGTATAGGAACGATTGCATTCCTGTTAGTGATCGGTCCACTTATTCAACCGTTCATGAACATGAATACCAAGCGCTTTGCACTTAAAAACTATGGATTGATGAGCGCTTCATCCGCTTACTGATAAAAAACATGACTGCCCTATAGGGCGGCAGGATTGCTTCGCCTCGACTTTTTAAACCGATGCTATCGAAAGCAACTTCCGTGATGAGGAGTGAGATATGGACACTACAAAAAACAAGAACTGGACCTTGGAAAGCAGCCCGGCAAAACTGGAAGAAATACTCCCCGGGGGCGTCGTCAAGTGTCATCTTTCCCCACGAAACTGTGTCATACAGGAAGGCAAGGTAGGTTTTTGCAAAGTGCGCGGAAACCGAGGCGGCAGACTCGTTACATTGAACTATGGCAAAGGCGTTCACAGCACAGAAGAAACGATAGAAACCGAAGCCGTTTTCCACTTTGCCCCTGGAGAGCGGATCCTGTCCCTAGGCAATATCGGCTGCATGCTCAACTGCGGTTATTGTCACAACTGGAAAACCTCGCAAGCCAAGTACGTCACCGACAAAGACGTTTACTACTACACCCCTGAGCAGGTTGTGGAGACCGCACTCAAGCACGGAATACGCGTCATTTCCTGGACGTATAACGATCCGGTTGTCTGGCATGAATTCATTCTCGACACGGCAAAGTTGGCCAAGGAAGCGGGCCTGATCAACCTGTATAAATCGGCGTTCTTCATCAGTGAAGAAGCCATTGATGAATTATTGCCAGTCATCGATATTTTCTCGATTTCGCTGAAATCCATTTCCCCGGAATACTACCGCAAGGTCACGACAGGCTGGGTAGAGCCAGTCCTCGCCGGCATAAAGAAAGTCTATGACGCTGGCAAATATGTCGAGGTCAGCACCTTGATGGTGACCGACATCAGCGACGACGAGGAAACCGCCAGGAAGATCAGCCAATGGGTCCTGGATGAACTGGGCCCGAATGTACCGCTGCACTTCGTCAGGTTCCACCCCGATTACAAAATGAGCAACAGCATCCGCACCCCTGTGGACCGTCTGCTGAAGGCTCGGGACGTTGCTCGGAGCATGGGCGTTGAGCATGTCTACCTGGGCAACGTGAATGACATCGAGGGAACCAATACCAGCTGCAACAACTGTAACGCCCTGCTCGTCACCCGCTATGGCTTGAACGCTGAAATCATCGGGCTGGACAGCAAAGGGTGCTGCTCTCAATGCGGGCACGACGCGCATTTCAAATTACTCGGCGAGCATCAGGCGAACGCCCCTGTCGAGCTGCGAGAGGACGCGCTGAGCGCTTACGAGAAACGCAAGTTCGAGTGGCATGGGGATATCGTATCGCTGCATGCCCAAGTGCTGAATACCGAAGATTTCGAACAGACCGTCTACCTGCGGCGCAATTATACGGACGGGCACAACAGCGATTGGAAATCACTGACGCTGCGGCCGCATGAAAGCTATCGATTCATTATTGCCAAGGCACGCATCGATGAAACCGGTCCTGAGGTCTGGCTTCCCAACGGCGTGAACTCGAACCTTCATGAAGTATTCGACAGGGCTCACTTCCCGACGGAGTCGATTGAAGAGATTGGTATTTCGCAAAATGACATCACCCCGACCATTGGTTATGAGGGCAAGCAGAACATGTATGAACAGGTCATCAAACTGGTCAGCCAAGCATGAAAGTGTCTACTGAAATACTTCATATCAAGGTCGATGACCGGGACGCTCGCCCTTCGGTAACGCCCATTTATCAGTGCAGTGCTTTCAGCGCTGACTCAGCCTTCTTCTACTCAAGGAAGGCCAATCCCAATGTGACTGAATTGGAGCAGGTCGTCGCCTCCCTGGAGGGCAGCGAATATGCCCTGGCCTACAGCACCGGGATGAGCGCCATCTACATGGTGTTGGAACTGTTGAAACCGGGTGCCTCGCTGGTCATCAACAAATACATCTATGGCTGCTCTTATAAACTGTTCCAGCGGTATGCGGCACGCATTGGCGCAGACCTGACGATTCTGGATCTGACCACGGCAGACGGGTTGAAGGCATTGCCGGCGAACGTCGACATGGTCATTTTCGAAACACCGACCAATCCGTTCCTCAAAGACATTGATATTCATGCGGTCAGCAGGGCCGTCAAGCAAATCAACCCGCAGGCGCTGGTGGTCGTTGACAATACCTGGGCCACGCCGATATTCCAGAAGCCGTTGAATTTTGGCGCCGACATTTCCCTATACAGCGCAACCAAATACTTCTCTGGGCATAGCGATGTCATGGGCGGCCTGGTTCTGGTCAACAACGAGAAGATTTATAACCGTCTCCTTGAAGGCCGCTTTTATTCGGGCACGATATTAACCCCCAATAGCGCATGGCTGCTTCGCAGAAGCATGCAGACATTCAACCTGCGCATGGAGAAACACAGCCAGACGACATCCAGCATGCTCAACTATCTGCGCGAGCTGCCGTTTATTGAGCATGTCTATTACCCACGCGTGGATGGCAAACAGCTGACCGGTTATGGCGGCATTGTGTTTGTTGATATTCGGCCGGATCTGGTGCCCTTTTACAAAACGTTCACCAGCGCGCTCAAGTGGTTTGGCACAGGCACCGGGATGGCCTGCGTGACCTCTATGGTTGCCCAACCCTTCAGTGGCAGCCATGCCTCGATGACGGATCAGGAAAAAGCGGACATGGGCATCGAGAAAGGCTTGGTTCGATTGTGCTTTGGCCTGGAAGACCTGGAAGACCTCAAGGAAGACCTGCTGCAGGCATTCGAAGCCATGGAGAGCAAGGTCGATCAAGAAAGCTCACTCGATCCTGCGTAGCGGGCGTTGATCAGAGCAACGGGCCTTCAATGGCTCGTTGCTTTTTTATGGAGAAGCGAAAGTGTCCAGCGCATTCGAAAACACGATATTCGACGACCCCATCCTGAACGTCATCCACCTACTGAACTCGATTGCCCAAGAAAACCCGGAGGCCATTTCACTGGCCTCCGGTCGCCCCGATGATAAACAGTGCGACCCTTCGCTCATCGACAGGGGCCTGGCCCACTACAAAAATCACGTTGCCGGCACCGACCAGTCACTTGCGACGCTGCTTTGCCAATACGGAAAAACCTCTGGAATCATCAATGAAATAATCGCCACCTATTTGCAGGTGGATGAAGCAATCAACGTTTCCAACCCTGAAAGCATTGTGGTGTGCATGGGTTTTCAAGAAGCCTGCACCTTGACGCTCCTGTCGATTTTTGAAGGCAGTGGGGTTTTATTGGTACCTGACCCAGTGTTTTCCGGGATCACGGGGATCGCAAAACTGCTGGGTATAAAAATAGTCCCTGTGCCCATGACGGTCTTTCTTGATCCGATCGCCCTGCGCAGGCTCATTGAAGCGCTGGAATCCAGAGGTGAAAGAATCAAGGCACTCTATGCGATTCCAGATTTCAGCAATCCTACCGCCGACAGCCTTTCCCATGACGACAGGAGAGCCATGCTCTCCTTGGCCAATGAAAAGAACTTTTTCATCCTCGAAGACACGGCCTACCGTTACTTCAGGTACGAAGGCGCTGCCATTGCGTCCATGAAGTCCGTCGACAGCCGTCGGGTGTTCTTGCTGGGCTCCTTTGCCAAATCGATTTTCCCGGGCTTGCGCATGGGCTATGTGGTCGCCCCTGAGGGCACTGGGGTCATGTCCTTCAGCGGCCGATTGTGCAAGGCCAAAAGCCTGATCACGGTGAATACCCCGGCGGTGTGCCAAGCGGTTGTCGCAGGCTTGCTAATCGAGCACAACTACTCGTTGAAAGGGCTGAACCAACCCAGGGTGTTGTCTTATACAAAGAAAAGAAATCACATGCTTGAATGCCTTGAGCGCGAATTTCCACTCAAGGTCGGCGCTCAAAGAGCGGTCAGCTGGAATCATCCGGCAGGCGGCTTCTTCATCAATATGCAGCTGCCTTTCGTCTTTGGATATTCTGAGATGCGCGAATGCGCCAGGCTGTTCAAGGTGATTGTATTTCCCACCAGCTTGTTTTCGCTGATGAATGAGGCGGCCACCCAGGTCAGGCTGTCGTTCAGCAATGCAACCACCTCGCAAATCACCCAAGCGATAGGCCGTTTCAGGGCATACGTCGAGTTCAGGCTGCAGTAAACGTCCTGCGTACACCAAGGCTTATACATCGCTCAGCGAAGGATAAGCCCTGTATGAGTTCCCGATCAGGTAGCCGCGGCCAGCATGACGCCAGTGGCGACCTGGTAGGCCCCCAGGATGGTGATGGTTGCCCCTGAAAAGTAGTTGATCAGCCTTAGCTTTGATTCGGCAATCCGCGCCTTGAAAATGGAGGAGAACCCACTCAACCCCAGCCACCAGGCAGCCGAGCCCAGGAAGATACCGGTCACCATAGGCAGCAAGGCGTGCTGGCCGCCTTGGTCACCGGCCATGCCATCACTCAACGCAGCAAATATCGCGATAAACGACAAGATGGTCATGGGGTTCGACAGGGTCAGGAACAGCGTCGTGGAGTAGGCTTTGAACATATTGGCCCGCTCACCCGCCATGGCCGTCGCGCCACCCTTCGATCGTATTGTCTGATAACCAATGTAGGCGAGGAACAACCCACCAAAAATACACAACCAGGGTTTAAAGCTGATGAGCGTCGCAATGATGGCCGTGACACCCAGGGCACCGATGAATCCATAGATCGAATCGGCTGTGGCCGCGCCCAATCCCGTCGCGAAACCGGCTCTCCACCCAAGCATCAGACTTCGCTGTATGCACAGCAACCCAATGGGTCCTACAGGGGCTGCAATGCACAGCCCAATGACCATCGATTTAACGAAAATCAGCATAAATGCATCTCCAGAAGGGGTACTGGAAGGTTAGGAGAAGTGCATTTCTTTAGGAATGAACTATTAATCTTCCTAAGCGTTTTTCCTTAAGTTTTGCAGGAAGTAGCCTCACTCCCCCTTCAATATTAAGGAAAATCGCCGCCATCCCCCTCAGACAACGCAAATCGCTGGTTAAAGCCCCCTAAGCGCCGGATACATAACCTTGAGCGTTGAAATGGTTTTTTTACGCGCATAAAAAAACGCCGCTCGAATGAGCGGCGTTTTTTTGAATTTGGAGCGGGAAACGAGACTCGAACTCGCGACCCCGACCTTGGCAAGGTCGTGCTCTACCAACTGAGCTATTCCCGCAAATGGCGTCCCCTAGGGGACTCGAACCCCTGTTACCGCCGTGAAAGGGCGGTGTCCTAGGCCACTAGACGAAGGGGACACGCTGCCCGGAACACATGGTGTGTGTTCCAGTGCCCAGATCCGCCTCCGAAGAGTGGGTTCTGGTTTCACTCAGCCCTGCCCGAAAGCAACGCTGTTTAAAATTGGAGCGGGAAACGAGACTCGAACTCGCGACCCCGACCTTGGCAAGGTCGTGCTCTACCAACTGAGCTATTCCCGCATTGGCGTCCCCTAGGGGACTCGAACCCCTGTTACCGCCGTGAAAGGGCGGTGTCCTAGGCCACTAGACGAAGGGGACACACGTACAACATTCACTGCTTATAGCGTTTGGCTGAGTGCTTTACGCTGTAAGTGGCGCGCATTCTATGGATGGATTGAAGGGTCGTCAACCCCCAGATATAAATTTATTTAAATCAATGACTTCGCCCGGTTTGGGAGCGATCCTGGCATTTTGCCCGCCCGGTCTCTGACGCCTATATTCTGTCACCCGCCGAGACGCTATAGTCGCGCCCGGCAAATGATGGCAATGTGCACCCACCCGGTTATGCTTCCTATAAACAGCACGACGCCCGTCTAATCGCGTCGCTCGGGCCTATGCGCTTAAAAGCCAAGCCACTACACTCATGACATGCGTACCACAATAAAGAGGTCTTACCGGTGACACCACTCATGATCACCCTGCTCGTCGTAGCCGGGATCGCCCTGTTGATCGCCATTGGCTACATGAACCACGTGGTGGAAAACAACAAGCTGGAAAAGGCCCGCACCAAGGTAGAACTCAACGACCGCATGCGTCGCTGTGGCGAGCTCACCGAAACCTTCCCCGGGCAGTTGATGACCCCTGCCCTGAAGTTGTTGATGACGCGCCTGGAGATGAACGTCTGCCAGCGCTTGCTGAACCTGGATAAAACCAATTCCGCGGTCAAGGCACGCCTGGACGAGTTGAGCGCACTGGCCGCCCAGGGTGAATCGATCCCGGTGAACAATCCACCGGCACCGATCCAGACCGAAGCCAAGGCCAAGGACGTACGGTTTCTGCTCGAGGCCTTGCACGGCCAGATCACCCGCGCCGCCCAGGACGGTTTCCTGCCGCCTAACGAAGCCAAGCGCTGGATTCGCGAAGTGCGACACATCCTGGTGCTGCTGCACATCGAGTTCTTCAACAACCTCGGCCAGCATGCGCTGCAGCAAGAACAACCCGGGCAAGCCCGCCTGGCCTTCGAGCGCGGCGTGCAGTACCTGCGCAAGCAACAGGAACCCCAGGTCTACGCCGAACAACTGGCCTACCTGGAAAAACTCCTGGCCCGTGCCAATGCCCAGGTACTGGCCAGCACCCAGCCGGTCGAAGGCGAGGTCAACCAGTTGACCGAAGGGCTGAAGGACGCGGAAGTAAACGACGAGTGGAAGAAGAAGAAGGTTTACGACTGAGGATTCTTTGTCGGATGCAAATCATTTGTGGCGAGGGGATTTATCCCCTCGCCACAAGGGTTTGCGTCGTCTTTGTCACAACTTGAAATGCCCCACCATCCCTTTCAGCTCAACCCCCAACTGCGCCAGCTCAATGCTGGAAGCGGCATTGCCGCGCATCGCCAGGGACGATTGATCGGCGCTGGCGCGAATGCTGGTGACACTGCGATTGATCTCCTCGGCCACCGAGCTCTGCTGCTCGGCCGCCGCCGCGATCTGTTGGTTCATCTGCTGGATCAGCGATACCGCCGCCGCAATACTGCCCAAGGCGCTTTCGGTCTGCAGTGCATCGCTGACCGCCATCTTCACCAACTCGCCGCTGCTCTGGATTTGCTGCACGGAAGCCTGGGCCGCTGAACGCAAGGCGCTCACCAGTCGCTCGATTTCCTCGGTGGACTGTTGCGTACGCTTGGCCAGGGCCCGCACCTCGTCGGCCACAACCGCAAAGCCCCTGCCCTGCTCACCGGCCCGGGCTGCTTCGATAGCGGCATTGAGCGCCAACAGGTTGGTTTGCTCGGCCACGCTCTTGATCACACTCAGCACCGTGCCGATGTTCTGGATCTCGGCGCTGAGGCTTTCGATGCTGGAACTGGCCGACGTGGCCGAATCGGCCAGTTGTTCGATGCGCACCATACTCTGACGCACCACCTGCTGGCCACTTTCGACCTTGTCGTCGGCAGTCTGGGCCGCTTGTGCGGCTTCTTCGGCGTTGCGTGCCACATCATGCACGGTGGCCGTCATCTGGTTCATCGCCGTGGCGACTTGCTCGGTTTCTTCTTTCTGGCTGCTGACTTCCAGGTTGGTCTGTTCAGTCACGGCCGACAGCGATTGGGCCGAATTGGCCAATTGCTCGATACCGGCCTGTAGGCCGCTGACGATACTGCTCAGCCCCGCGCCCATCTGTTGCATCGCCTGCATCAACTGACCAATTTCGTCCCGGCGCGTCACTTCGACCGTGGCGCTCAAGTCACCCGACGCAATCTGCTGGGCCACGCGAATGACACTGCGCAGCGGCGTCACGATCAACCGGGTTATGACCCATGCCGCGATCAATCCCACCAACAACGCCAAGGCCGACGACCCAATGATCAGCAGCGAATTCTTCTTCAGTTCGGTCTGCATGGCATGGTCTTCGGCACTGAAGGCCTGGTCAACCCGCGCCACCACTTGATCGGCCCGCTCGTGCAGTTGCTGGTAGACGACTTTTTCCTTCGCCAACAGGCCGGTGTATTCGGCCAGTTGTTCATTGAACCCGGCAATATGCCCGGCCACCTCATTCAGCACGGTCTGGTAACCCGGGTCCTTGACGGTGGTCTTGAGCACGTCGGCCTGTTTCATCGCCTGCTCGGCCTGTTCGATGTTGCCTTCTCCGGCACCTTCAACATTGCCTTTGCGGCTCTGGTCCAGGCGGACCCGGGCTTCGTTCATCGCCTGCAACATCAACCGCGATACTTCGCTGACCTGGTTGGCCTGCTCGATGAACTCGGCCCCCTCCTTGCCTTCGGTGTCTTTCAAGGTATAGGCGCCGTCATCCGCCAGCCCGGCCTGCAACACGTCCAGGTTATTGGCAACGCTGGAAACCGACCAACTGGCCATTTCCAGCGCCAGGTCCTTGCTCTGGCTCAACCCGACAAATTCGTCGAACGCCTTGCGGTACGCGGCCAACGCCTGCTCCACATCGTTCATCACCGGCACGTTGGCAGCCGACTGCACCTTGAGTTCGTTCGCCTGCGCCACCAGAGCGTCGACACCCTGGCGCAGGGCATCGGCCGTCTTGGGATCGGAGCGCGAGGCGTACTCCTGCTCCAGCAGCCGGACCTTGAGCAACCCGCTGTTGAGGGCCGACATCTGTTTCAGGCCATCGAAGCGATAGCTGATGGTCTGCAGGGACCAGACACCGATGGCAGCGACCACGGCGGTCAGCAGCAGCACCAGGACAAATCCGATACCCAGTTTCTTTGCCATACCCAGGTTGGCAAAACGTCCTTGCACGGCCGAAATCATTGCGCTCAGTCCTCTGCCAGTGTGTGTTGATTGCAGATTCGCAACGAGACGCCCTGCAACACAAGATGCTGGCGTCGGAATAATGGCAAAAAGCTACAGCCGCGTCGTTTTCAGGACACTCGAGGTCGATCCAGAGCCGCGGCCCGGAAGAACGCCAGCGCCCTGGGGTCACGGGCATAGGCCACATTGATCCGTAGCCAGTCGCTGTCGGCGCCCGAAGGGCTGAACGCGGTACGCGAAGACAACAGCACGCCGAACCGCCTGGCCAGACGCTGCACTCCAGCGTAGTCACACAATGGCGGTCTTGCCCAGATGAAAAGCCCCCCGGCCGGTTTGCCAAAGACCTCCCAGTCGGCGTCCTCCAGTACCTGCAACAGCGCCGCCATATCGGCGCCCAGACGCTGCCGTTGGCGCTGTACCAGCTTGCGATAGGCGCCATTGGCCAGGAGGCAGGCAAGGACCGACTCACAGAACCGCGAGCCACCCATGCTGGTAATACCCTTGACCTCACTCAGGCGCGCAATGATGGACGGCCCGGCCACCACGAAACCGACGCGCAACGAACTGCTCAGGGTTTTCGAGAAACTGCCCACGTAGACCACGTCGGCATCCAGCGCCGCCAGCCGGGTCCGTGCCGAGCTCTGGAAATCGCCATAGGCATCGTCTTCGATCACCAGCACGGCATGTTCCTTCGTCAATTGCAGCAGCCGTTGAGCGACGGCCGGAGCCAGGCTGCTACCGGTCGGGTTATGGCAGGCGCTGTTGACGAACAGCGCAGTGGGCCGGTGCCTCGCCAGCAGGTCTTGCAGCGCGTCGACGTCCGGGCCGCGCGGGGTCCTGGGCAGTTCGATCATGTCGATGTTGTGCAACCTGAGCAGGTCGAACAGGCTTGAATAACCGGGACTCTCCACCACCACGCAGGAACCCGGCGGCAACAGGGTCCGTACGATCAGGTCCAGCCCATGGGTCGCCCCGGTGGTGGTCAGGATCAGGTCTTTACCGGCCTCGATATTGAATTGCTTCAGGCGCCTGGACAGTTGCTCACGCAGGGCGGGCAGCCCCAACGGCGTGCTGTAGTTGAACAATCCCGCCATGTCGGTGCGGGTGACCTGACGGATCGCATAGCCCAGGTCATCGCTTTCACGCCAGCTCTCGGGCAGCCCGCCACACCCCAGCTTCAGTTCCCATTGCGGGCTGTCGCCCCCTTCAGCGAGCGCGTCCTGCTGTCGATTCTGATCGGTGGGCTCGGGCTCGGGTGGAGGGGGTGGTGCGACAAAAAAGCTGGAACCATGGCGGGACGCCAACAGGCCTTGAGCGACCAGGCGTTCACACGCTTCATTGACGCTGGACTGGCTGAGCAGGTTCTCCCGCGCCAGTTGGCGGACGGACGGAAGCCGAGTCCCCGGTTGCACCGCATCCTGTCGGATCCAGCCGGTCAGCGCGTCGACGATTTGCTGCACGACAGGCACCAGGGCCTGTCGGTCGATTCTCAACTCCATGAGTAACCAAACTCCTAAGCGTTTGTTTTATTTCCGGAAACAGTTAAGCACAGGCCGCTAGGAGACGATGTACGCCAACGCCGCCAAAACCGCCGATTCTCACCCTTTGAAACACAATGAGGGGCCGTTCCGAGGCTTTTTCGGCCCCACACGAAAAAGCCCGCAACCAGTGCGGGCTTCGTCCTACAAGCTGAGGGGCGTGTCCTCAGAACGCTGTGACGCCGCCGTCCACCGCCAGGGAATGGCCCGTGGTGAAGGCCGCGCCATCGCTGCACAAATACAGCACAGCGCTGGCGATTTCCTCGACTTTGCCGATACGCCCCACCGGGTGCATGGCATTGGCGAACTCGCCTTTTTTCGGGTCCGCCTCATAGGCACGACGGAACATGTCAGTGTCGATCACCGCTGGACAGACCGCGTTCACGCGGATTTTCTTCTTGGCGTATTCGATGGCGGCCGATTTGGTCAGGCCGATCACAGCATGCTTGGACGCCGCATAGATGCTCATCTTCGGCGCGGCGCCCAGGCCAGCCACCGAGGCCGTGTTGACGATCGCGCCGCCGCCCTGGGCCAGTAGCAATGGCAACTGGTACTTCATGCACAACCAGACGCCCTTCACATTGACCCCCATGATCGCGTCGAACTCATCGAGGGTACCGTCGGCCAACTTGCCCTTCTCGATCTCGATCCCGGCGTTGTTGAAGGCGTAGTCAAGACGCCCGTAGGTCTTGATCACTTCGTCCATCAGGTGCTGCACATCGCTTTCCAACGTCACGTTGCAGCGCACGAACACCGCTTCGCCGCCCGAATCACGAATCGACTGCACCGTGCCCTCGCCGCCCGCCACGTCCAGGTCGGCCACCACCACTTTCAGGCCCTCTGCCGCGAACGCCTGGGCAGTGGCCCGGCCGATGCCTGCGGCGGCACCGGTTACCACGGCGACCTGTCCGGAAAACGTCATGCTCATTGTCAGTTCCTCGAAGAATGCGGGAGATGCCGCCAGTCTAGTCACAGGTCCCGAGGACGCGGCAGCACTATCCAATTGCCGTTTGAGCATTCATGGGCGCCAGTGATAAAGCCACTGGGCGAACTATCACTGTGTTGGATCGAACTGCATTCGCTATGTCAGCAAACCTTGCGGCAAGCGCTTCGAAGGTCTATCAACAAGACTTCATTCATCTTGAGTGCCCGTCATGACTGCCCAGACCAATCGCCAGTTCCTGCTCGCCAAACGCCCGGTAGGCGCGGCGACCCGCGAAACTTTCACCTATCAGCAAGTACCGGTGGGCGAGCCAGCAGCCGGCCAGATCCTGGTGAAGAACGAATACCTGTCCCTGGACCCGGCCATGCGCGGCTGGATGAACGAGGGCAAGTCCTATATCCCACCCGTCGGCATCGGCGAAGTGATGCGGGCATTGGGTGTCGGCCAAGTGATTGCCTCGAACAACCCGGGGTTCGCGGTCGGGGACTACGTCAACGGTGCATTGGGCGTGCAGGATTATTTCCTCGGCGAGCCAAGAGGTTTCTACAAGGTCGACCCGAAACTGGCGCCGTTGCCCCGTTACTTGTCCGCACTGGGCATGACGGGCATGACGGCCTATTTCGCCCTGCTGGACGTCGGCGCACCCAAGGCTGGCGAGACGGTGGTGCTCTCAGGTGCCGCCGGTGCAGTGGGCAGCATCGCCGGGCAGATCGCCAAGATCAAAGGCTGTCGCGTGGTGGGCATTGCCGGCGGGGCCGACAAATGCAAGTTCCTGATCGATGAACTGGGCTTCGACGGCGCCATCGACTACAAGAACGAAGACGTCCACGCCGGCCTCAAGCGCGAATGCCCCAAGGGCGTCGATGTGTATTTCGACAACGTCGGGGGCGACATCCTCGATGCCGTGCTCAGCCGCTTGAACCTCAAGGCCCGCGTGGTGATTTGCGGCGCCATCAGCCAGTACAACAATAAAGAAGCGGTAAAGGGCCCCGCCAACTACCTGTCGCTGCTGGTCAATCGGGCGCGCATGGAAGGCTTCGTGGTCATGGACTACGCCGCGCAGTTCGCCGCCGCTGGGCAGGAAATGGCCGGCTGGATGGCCAAGGGGCAGCTCAAGAGCAAGGAAGACATTGTCGAAGGGCTGGAGACATTCCCCGAGACGCTGACCAAATTGTTCAGTGGGGAGAACTTCGGGAAGCTGGTATTGAAGGTCTGACTCAAAACAACTGTGGGAGCGAGCTTGCTCGCGATGGGGCCGTGTCAGTCAACATTGATATTGACTGACACACCGCTATCGCGAGCAAGCTCGCTCCCACATTAGGGATCTTCGGTGTCAGGCCAGTTCGGCCACGACCGCCGCCAGCGCCTTGGCCGGATCGGCCGCCTGGCTGATCGGGCGACCGATCACCAGGTAATCGGAACCGGCGTCCAGCGCCTGGCGCGGGGTCAGGATGCGACGCTGGTCGTCCTGGGCGCTGCCCGCCGGACGAATCCCCGGGGTCACCAATTGCAGCGACGGGTGAGCCGCCTTCAGGGCGCTGGCCTCCAGGGCCGAACAGACCAGACCGTCCAGGCCGGCCTTCTGCGCCAGCGCCGCCAACCGCAGCACCTGCTCCTGGGGCTCGACGTCCAGGCCGATCCCGGCCAGGTCCTCGCGTTCCATGCTGGTCAGCACGGTCACGCCGATCAGCAACGGTTTCGGGCCGCTGCGCTGATCCAGCACTTCACGGCAGGCCGCCATCATGCGCAGGCCACCGGAGCAATGCACGTTGACCATCCACACGCCCATCTCCGCGGCAGCCTTGACGGCCATGGCGGTGGTGTTGGGGATATCGTGGAACTTCAGGTCCAGGAACACTTCGAAACCCTTGTCACGCAGGGTCCCGACAATTTCCGAAGCGCAACTGGTGAACAGTTCCTTGCCGACTTTGACCCGGCAAAGCTTGGGGTCCAACTGGTCGGCCAGCTTCAGGGCGGCGTCACGGGTGGGGAAATCCAGGGCGACGATAATGGGCGTCTGGCAGGCGGACATGAGCGGGCTCTCAGGCAAGTCGAAATCGGCGCGCATTGTAGCGGAACGAGCGCCCGTGCGGGACCCGATGATCGGTAAATCTCATCGTCCCCCGGCAGCATGGACGATACCGGACTTTGTGTCGAAGCAGATACACTCATGACATGCGTACAACACGTCGACACGCTACCGTCCGCCGCCGCAACCCGTCCTTTCAGCGCTTCACGCCTCGCGGCACGAAGCCTATGCTGAGGGCTCAACCTCGCCGCCTTCTTTGCGGTTGGCAGCCTACCTGGCAGATGATGCATCCATGCAGAACACCCCTGTTGCAAATTCTGACGATCAAAAAGTGCCCGACGATGACAAGCGCTGGAGCACCCGCGCGCTGATCGTCGATGACGACGTGCCGATCCGCGAGCTGCTGATCGATTACCTGGCCCGCTTCAGCATACGCGCCAGCGGCGTGACCGACGGCGCTGCCATGCGCCTGGCGATGCAGGCCGAGCACTTCGACGTGGTCGTGCTCGACCTGATGCTGCCGGGTGAAGATGGCTTGCAACTGTGCCGCTGGCTGCGCGCCGAATCGGACATCCCGATCCTGATGCTCACCGCCCGCTGCGAACCCACCGACCGCATCATCGGCCTGGAGCTGGGCGCCGATGACTACATGGCCAAGCCGTTCGAACCCAGGGAATTGGTGGCGCGTATCCAGACCATCCTGCGCAGGGTGCGCGACGACCGCACCGAGCATCGGGCCAATATCCGTTTCGACAACTGGCGGCTCAACAGCGTGCTGCGCCAACTGATCTCGGCCGACGGGCTGGTGGTGCCGCTGTCCAATGCCGAGTTCCGCCTGCTGTGGGTCTTCATCGAACGGCCGCGCCGGGTGCTCAGCCGTGAACAACTGCTGGACGCGGCTCGCGGGCGCTCCATCGAGGCGTTCGACCGCAGCATCGATCTGCTTGTATCGCGCCTGCGCCAGAAGCTGGGCGACGACCCCAAGGCCCCGCAACTGATCAAGACCGTGCGCGGTGAGGGCTACTTGTTCGACGCGCGGGACATCGGTTGATGCAACTGCGCCTCGACTCCCTGTTCGGCCGCCTGTTCGGTGTGCTGCTGCTGGCGATTGTCCTGGCGCATCTGTTGGCGTTTGCCTGGTTTTCTCAATACGACAGACCACCTTCCGGGCCTCCGCCGGAGTTTTCCCGGCAAGCCGAAGGCCCCCCGCGCTTCGGCCCGCCCCCTAACCGCCCTCCACGGCCCTGGTTCGGTGGCCCAGTGGTGCCACTGACCTTTCAGTTCGTGTTCCTGATTATTGCAGCCTGGTACGGCGCCAAGCTCCTGACCCGACCCATCCAGCGCTTGAGCGATGCGGCCGAGCGCCTGAGCGAAAACCTCGACAGCCCGCCGCTGGATGAAAACGGCCCCCGTGAAGCGCGGCAGGCGGCCCATACGTTCAACCTGATGCAGAAGCGGATCCGCGAGCAGGTACAGCAGCGTTCGCGCATGCTCGGCGCGGTGTCCCATGACCTGCGCACGCCGCTTTCGCGGCTCAAGTTGCGCCTGGAGCAGATTGATGACATCAAGCTGCAAGGCCAGATGCGCCAGGACCTGGACGACATGATCGACATGCTCGATGCCACCCTCACCTACTTGCACGAACAGCGCACCAGTGAAGCGCTGCAATGGATGGATGTGCAGGCCTTGGTGGAATCGTTGAGCGAAAACGCCCAGGACCAGGGCGCCGATGTGCAGGTCAGCGGTACCTGCGCGCCGCTGCAGGTGCAACCGATGGCGCTGCGTTCGTGCCTCAACAACCTCATCGACAATGCCCTGCGCTACGCCGGCCATGCCTTGATTAGCCTGGAGGACCAACATAAGCAGGTGCTGATTCGAGTCATCGACCACGGTCCCGGTATTGCAGCGGACAAACGCGAGGCGGTGTTCGAGCCGTTCTTTCGCCTTGAAGGCTCGCGCAACCGCAACTCCGGCGGCGTCGGCCTGGGCATGACCATCGCCCGGGAAGCCAGCGAACGCCTGGGCGGGCAATTAACCCTGGAAGAGACACCGGGGGGTGGGTTGACGGCGGTGATCAGCCTGCCTCGTCTCTAAGCCCTCTTATCTCCCCTGTGGGAGCGAACGCTGTGTATTTCTCTCGGTACAAACTCCACACACCCACGACAACTGCCCCGCCGAGGCTGCATAAGCCGGTGCACCCACCGGCTATCCCAGCCCAAGGAGAGCGCCCATGATTGGTAGCGTCAGCAGTTACTCGACCTATACCAGCACCAGCAGTACCGCAACCAGCAGCGCCCGCAGCCAGCAGTTTCAAAAGGACCTGCTGAGCAAGCTCGACAGCGACGGCGACGGTTCGGTCAATCAGGAAGAGTTGAGCAGCGCCCTGTCGCAAAAAAGCGACGATGGCATCCTGGTCAGCCTGAGCGACAACTTTAGCGACCTGGACAGTGACGACAGTGGTGACCTGAGCAGCGAGGAAATGGCCGCGATGGCACCGCCGCCCCCGCCGCCACAGGACCAGGCGCCGAATACCGAACTGGCCGATGCGCTGCTCAGCGCCCTGGACGCCGACGGTGACGGCGTGGTCAGCAGCGATGAGTTGAGCAACGGCCTGGCCAGCACCGGCAGCGATGCCGACAGCCAGCAAGTGTTCTCGGCGTTGGACAAGAATGAAGACGGCACCGTCAGCCTTGACGAACTCGCCGCCAGCCTCGCACCACCGCCACCGCCGCAACAGGCCTCCAGTGAAGAGCTGTTCAGCCAGCTCGATGCCGATGGCGACGCCACCGTCACCGCCAGCGAACTGAGCAGCGCCTTGCAGGCCAGCAACGGTACGTCCACGAGCACCGACACCAGCGCGATGCTGATGGAAGCACTCGACAGCGACAGCAGTGGCGGGGTCGACAGCGACGAGTTCAACAGCGCCTTGCAGGCCGGTCGCCGCAGCGACAGCTCCACCGAGCAGGCCAATGTCAGCGAGGCGTTGAACAGAATGATCGCCAACCTCAGCCGACAATACTCGCTGGATAACGTCGCCACCGTGGGGAAACACCTGAACGTGGCGACCTGATTCATCCGTACACCTGGCCCTTCGGGAGCCAGGTTCGCGGTTGATTGATCGACGATAACCCTGTGGCGAGGGAGCTTGCTCCCGCTGGGTTGCGCAGCAGCCCTTAAAGCCAGACAACGCGGTGTGTCAGGTAGATCGAAGTGATTGGTTTGGGGTCGCTGCGCACCCCAGCGGGAGCAAGCTCCCTCGCCACAAGGCCTTGGGCTTGCCGGGGTTACCGCGCCTGGCTTTTGCTCCAGTCCGTCAACAGGCTGTACGCCACCGCCAGCAGGGTCGGGCCGATGAACAGGCCGATGAAACCGAAGGCGATCAACCCGCCGAACACCCCCAGCAGCACGATGACCAAGGGCAGGTTTCCGCCACGGCTGATCAGGTAGGGCTTGAGCACGTTGTCCACGCCGCTGATGATGAACGTGCCCCAGATGCCAAGAAACACCGCCATCCCGTACTCACCCTTCCACACCAGCCACGCCGTGGCCGGGATCCACACCAACGGTGGCCCCATGGGAATCAGGCTGAGCAGGAATGTGACGATGCCCAGCACCAGCGCTCCCGGCACCCCGGCGATCAGGAAACCGATCAGCGCCAGCACGGCCTGGGCCGCCGCGGTGCCAATCACGCCGTTGACCACTCGTTGCACGGTACCGGCCACCAGTTCGATGTAGTAACCGGCACGGTCGCCGATCAGACGCTCCAGCAACCCGTGGACGAACACCGCCAGGCGCGGGCCGTCGCGATAGAAAAAGAACACGAACACGATGCTCAGGGTCAGCTCGAGTATGCCACCACCAATCTGCGCACTGCGCGCCAACAGCCAGTTGCCGACTTGCCCCAGGTACGGCCTGATGGACACCATCATTGCCGCACCCTGCTGGTCGATGCTGTTCCAGATGCCGACCAGCCGTCCGCCCACCAGCGGCACGCCGGCCAGCCAGTCGGGGGCTTGCGGCAAGCCGTCGACCTGCACATCCTTGATGAACGCCGTGGCATCGCGTACATGGTCGGCCAGGTTGAACCCCAGCCACACCAGCGGCACCGCCACCAGCAGCATCCAGCCCATCGTCAGCAATGCCGCCGCCAGGGATTCGCGGCCATTGACCCAGCGGGTCAGCAGGCGCATCAGCGGCCAACTGGCGAAAGCCAGCACTGCCCCCCAGAACAGCGCCGACCAGAACGGCGCCATGACCCAGAGGCTTGCGCCGAACAACACCAGGAGCAGGATCTGCACCAACAGCCGATCGTTATTGAGCATGTAGGGTCTCGAAAAAATGAACAGGACCGGGGCAACGGTGTGAACCCGCTGCCCCGAGACAGCTTAGCGCAGCAGCTCCAGGTGCAATCCCGGCGCCTCGCCGCTGGCGGCCTCCATGCGCGCCGCCCGGACGCCCTGGCCCGCCAGCGCCTCAAGCCAGTCCTCGGCCCGGGGCCCGGCGATACTGACCCGCAGGCCCGTGTCCAGGTTCAGCGCCCGGGACAATAGACGCAACCAGCTGTCGTCTGGCTCGCCGGCAAGACGCGGAAAATCCAGGACCCCGGTGTCCTTGAGCTGGCGCAACAGCGTGGCCGATGTCGGCAGCAAGTCCCCCAGCGGGGCGTTCGCCTCGAACTGCTCGACATGCAGGTAGGCCTTGCGATTGCCGCGGGTGATGGCATACAGCGCAATCAGTGTGTTGTCCGCCGGTGGCGCCAGGCGCAGCAACAGGAAGGCCTGGCCGTTGTCGGCGCCATAGAGCTTGGCATTGCCGAAGACCTCGTTGGCCCACAGGCTGCTTTCGCCGCAATCGCGGGCCTGGCACCAGAACAACAGCTCGGCACCTTGTTTCTGCAGCGCTTCGCGCGCCGCGGTGAAGGCCTGGGTGGCGGAATGTTCCGGCGGCAGTTCGTAGGTGACCGACGTGACATTCCCACGGGCATCGACCTGGCCGTCGAAGCGCAGTTGGCCGCTGATCTTGCGGATCGAGCCCATGGGGTAGACGCGTTCCAGGTCGCTGGTTTGCCGGTAATCGACAATCTGCGCGTCGGGCATGCGCGGCACACGCTCCAGATCGCGACTGCCCGGTACATCGACGGCGAACGACACCGGGCTGAAGCAGGCCAGCACCAGCAGGACGAGTGAGTGAACGGATAATTTCATCGGATCGGCTTGGCCTTGGAAGCTTGGACGCAACGGGCGCCGTCGATGCACCGCGAGGCTGGCAAACAGAGGTCTGTCATGGTTGTCTCCCTTTCAACCCGCCCAGCCTCGACAGTTGCCCGACACAAGTCAAGGAGCGGTGAAGAACCGATTGAAACAGTCTGCTACAAGCGCGGCGCCGACCTCGTCGTTCAGGTGTAGATGATGACCGCCGGGCAACTGCTCATGATTGAAGGGTAGACGCTCCAGCAATTCCGGGTGCTGAGCCAGCATGCCGTCGGCTGCCACCACCAGATGCGCCGGACAAGCGACCCGCGCCACGAACGCCATGGCCTGTTCATCGGTCAGGCGCAAAGGCGATGGCAGGGTCAGGCGGTTGTCGGTGCGCCAGGTATAGCCCCCGGGCACCGGCATCAGGCCGCGCTGGGCCAGCAATTCGGCGGCCTCGCGACTGACCGCCACCAGCCCTTTCATCCGCGCTTCGATGGCCCGCTCGAGGGTTTTGTAGACCGGCTTGCGTTTTTGCTGCAGATCCAACTGGGCTTGCAGGGCCATGCCCATGCGTTCGGCCGCGTTATCGCCTTTGGCTGTAGGAGGAATCACCCCGTCGATCAAACCCAGGTGCGTCACCCGCTCCGGCAGAGAGCCGGCCAGCACCAGCGACACAATGGCGCCCATGGAATGCCCCAACAGGGCGAAACGCTTCAAGCCCAGTTGTTCGGCGACTTGCAGCACATCGTGGGCGTAGTCCCAGAGGGCATAACCGGCACCGGGCGGCCGATGCCCGGAGTGACCGTGGCCGGCCATGTCCAGGGCAATCACCCGCAGGCCCTCGAGCCTGGGCGCCAGGCGGGCGAAGCTGTTGGCGTTGTCCAGCCAACCGTGCAGGGCAATCACCGGCCGCCCGTCTTCCGGGCCGAACAGGTGGGCCGCCAGTTCGATGTGAGGCAGGCTCAGGCGGACCTCCTCGACCACACTCATGCGCTGCGCCCTTCCCAACGCTGGAACAGGTCCTTGAGCAGGTTGGCGGTGTCCTGTGGACGTTCGAGGGGGAACATATGGCCGCCGGGCATGCTCAGGGATTCGCCATGGAGCATGCGCCCCACCGAACGGGTGTGATGCCGCATCACCACGCGACTCTGCCGGCCGCGCACCACGGCCAGCGGCACCTTGAGCTTACGGGGCCGGCCGGGGCTGGTGTGCGGCACGCCACGGTAGATGCTGATTTCAGTGGCCGGATCGAAGCGCAGCCGCAGTCGGTCGCCGACTTGTTGCAGGCCGTGTTGCAGGTAGGCGTCGAAGCATTCCGGGTCAAAACCGCGGAACAGGGTCTTGCCAGCAAAATACTGCCGGGCCGATTCCAGGTCAGCGAACTCTTCACGCCGCCCCAGGGTCCGACCCGCCGGCGTCAGGCGGTCGATGAACCCCAGGCGTTTGGCGGCCAGGATCACCCACTGGTCGGTACGGGTCAGCACCGGCGAATCGAGCATGACCACGCCACGATACAGCTCCGGGCAGCGCAACGCCGCGTGCAGGTGCAGCACGCCGCCCAGGGAGTGACCGACGCCCCACACTGGCGCCGGTTGCTGTTCCAGGTGATGGATCAGTTCGTCCACCAGGTTGTGCCAGTTATCGTCCACCGGGAAACGCGGGTCATGGCCGTGCAACTCCAGGTGCGCGACCTGGTACTGCGGCGCCAGCGCGGCGAACAACTTGCCGTAGGTGGCCGAGGGAAAACCGTTGGCGTGGGCGAAGAAAATCTGTTGCGACATGACAGCCGATCCATTGGGGGAACTGGGGCAGATTGTCCGCAGAACCCGACGGCACGGCAATGACCGTAACTGACAGGAATGATGACAGTCGGGCTTGGGCTATGGGGTTGTATGAGCGATGAAAACCTGTGGCGAGGGAGCTTGCTCCCGCTGGGCTGCGAAGCGGCCCCCTAAACCCATCGACGCGGTTAGCCTGGCACACCGCGTCGCCTGGTTTTGGGCCTGCTTCGCAGGCCAGCGGGAGCAAGCTCCCTCGCCACAAGAGCTGTCCATCAGTCACAAACATGTATTCATGTCTCAACGCGCCGGCGGTTGCTCGCCCAGCGGCACCACGGCCATGGTCAGGCGCGACACGCAGTTGACCTTGCCCTCATCATTGACCAGGCGGATGTCCCAGACCTGGGTGGTACGGCCCAGGTGAACCATCCGCGCGGTCGCGGTTACCCGTCCGCTGCGCACGCCGCGCAGGTGGTTGGCGTTGATCTCCAGACCCACGCAATAGAACTTGCTGGCATCGACACAGAGATAGGCGGCCATGGACCCGACCGTTTCGGCCAGCACCACCGAAGCACCGCCATGCAGCAGGCCGAACGGCTGGTGGGTGCGATGATCGACCACCATGCTGGCGGTCAGGGATTCGTCGTCGAAAGACTCGAAACGAATGTCCAGCACTTCGCTGATGGTGTTTCTACCGGCGGCGTTCAGTTGCTCGATGTTGGGGGTGGTGCGCCACAGACTCATCGTTGCCCTTCCTGTGTGATTATTGTTTTGTCCAGTCCTGCAACCGACCGGTTCAGGGATGCCTGATCCCTTTGAGCTTCAGCGCCCCGGCCAGCGGCATGTCGCCTTCCAGCTCCGCCAGGCCGGCGGTTTGCACTTGCTCGGGGTGTTGCAGATGACCGTGCTGCAGAAAGCCCAGCAGGCTGCCCACCAACGGGTTATGGCTGACCAGCAGCACGTTGTCCTGATCCTCGAGGCGTTCCAGGACTTTTTGCGGCCGGGTTTCTGGCGTGAGCCAGTCGACCGTTCTCAACTCCGGCTCGAAACCCAGCGCTTCGCGCACCAGTTGCGCGGTCTGCTGGGCCCGCAGGTAGGGGCTGACGTAAATGGCGGTCAGGGGCTGGCCGATCAACTGCGCGGCACTGCGCAACACTTCTTCGCGACCGTGAGCCGTCAAGGCCCGCTCCGGATCGGGACGGGCACCGTACGGCTCGGCCTCACCATGACGCAACACCCACAATTTCATAGCTTCGGCTCCTCGTCCCGGACAGGATGCGGGGCCGGTGCCACGGCGTGAGGCGCTTCACCTTCCGGCGTGCGCGGGGTTGGCCAATCGGCGAACGGCCAGGGTTTCTGGTCACTATGGAAAGTGCCGAAACGGCCGATCTGGGCCAGGAACTGGCTCAGGCTGTCGCCGAAATTCATCAGGCTGGCACTGGGGGCGCCGTAGATCAGCCGATAGATCAATTGCACCAGCACCACGGCGCCGAGGATGAATTGCGCCACCTGCCAGACCAGCAGATAAATCACCATCCACAGCACACGCAGCAGGATGGATTCGTATTGGGGTTGCCCTTGCGGATCGTTCATGGCTCGCTCCTGCTTGCGGTCAATAGCGGTTCAGTTGAAACCGCTGGTGGAAATGAAATCGACGTCGGTCTTCGGTTCGCCACGCATCAACAACTCGATCACCTGCTCAAGCGTGCGCCCTTCGAACAAAATCGCATGCAGCCCGGCGACCAGCGGCATGTACACCCCGGCCTCCTGGGACTTGGCCTTGAGCACCTTGAGGGTATTGACCCCTTCGGCCACTTCACCCAGGCGCGACACGGCCTCGTCAAGGCTCAAGCCTTGGCCGAGGGAAAAACCGACCTGATAGTTGCGGCTCTTGGGTGAGGAACAGGTGACGATCAGGTCACCCACGCCGGCCAACCCCAGGAAGGTCATCGGATTGGCGCCCTGGCTGACGGCAAAGCGGGTCATTTCCGCCAGCGCGCGAGTGATCAACATACTCTTGGTGTTCTCGCCCATGCCCAGCGCCACCGCCATGCCGGCGATGATGGCATAGACGTTCTTCAGCGCCCCGCCCAGCTCCACACCGAAGCGGTCGGCACTGGCGTAGACCCGAAAGGTGCGGCCATGCAGCGCCGCCTGGACCCGTTGGCACAGTTCCTCATCTTCACTGGCGACCACGGTGGCAGTCAGCGCGTGCTCGGCGATTTCCCGCGCCAGGTTCGGCCCCGAAATCACCCCGATCCGAGCCTTGGGCGCGATTTCTTCGAGAATCTCGCTCATCAGCTTGAAGGTCTGGGCTTCGATGCCCTTGGTCAGGCTCACCAACAGCTTGCCGCTCAAGCGCTCGGCGTAGGGTGCCAGCACCGAACGCAAGGCGCTGGACGGCAAGGCGACGAAGAACAGGTCGCTGCCCTCCAGGGTTGCCTGCAAGTCAGTCACCGGTTCCACTTCCGGGCGGATCTTGATGCCCTTGAGGTAACGCGGGTTCTCGCGGTTGACCCGGATGGCCTCGGCCTGCTCCGGGTCACGCATCCACTGGCGCACCGGGTGACCATTCTCGGCCAGCAGGTTAGCCACGGCGGTACCGAAACTCCCGCCCCCCAGGACCGCAATCGGGCGCTGTTCAGTCATATGCAATCCGTTCTTCCATACCAAGTGGCAATGCGGGGCATTATACGGAGCGGCCAGAGCGCGACCAGCCCCGGCAACAATTACCACCAGTTGTAGGAAGCTGACCATCAATTCCTAGGAAAATGCTGTCAACGCAAATGGAAAAGTCGTTCAGCTCGGTTAACA
This sequence comes from Pseudomonas sp. Lb2C2, assembly GCF_052112205.1. Lineage (NCBI taxonomy): Bacteria > Pseudomonadati > Pseudomonadota > Gammaproteobacteria > Pseudomonadales > Pseudomonadaceae > Pseudomonas > Pseudomonas sp. Lb2C2. Next base: position 186,302 of record NZ_JAUTYW010000011.1, read on the forward strand.
TGCCCGCCATCCACCCCTTCTCAAAGGCTGTGCCGTGTCCATTGGCCCTTCCCGTCCAGGCTCGTCCCTGCTATTGGCACTGATCATCAGTCCGCCATTGCTGGGCGACGATCTGTTCGTGGACAGCCAGTCCATGCCCCAGGTGCTGACGGCCACGCGCCTCAAGCAATCGCCAGCGGCAGTGCCAGGCAGCATGACCGTGCTCGACAGCGAGTTGATCAAGGCCAGCGGCGCCCGCGATATCAGCGAACTGCTGCGCCTGGTGCCGGGCATGATGGTCGGCAACATCAGCGGCAACCAGGCCGCTGTGAACTACCACGGCACCAACGCCAGCGAAGCCCGCCGCATGCAAGTGCTGATCGACGGCCGCTCGGTGTACCGCGCCGGCCTGGCCACGGTGGACTGGAGCGATATTCCGGTGGCCATGGAAGACATCGAGCGGATCGAAGTCTTTCGCGGCCCCAACACCGTCAGCTACGGCGCCAATGCGCTGATGGCGGTGGTCAACATCATCACCCGTGCCCCGGCCGACAGTCACGGCACCCGGCTGAAAATCACCCGTGGCCAGCGCGGCATCAGCGACTGGTACGCCAGCCAGGGCAGCGGCTGGGAAGGCGGCGACCTGCGGTTGTCGTTGTCCGGCCAGGAAGACGATGGCTTTGACAGCGACCGCAACGGCGCCGATTACCGCGACAGCCGCCGCCTTAACCGCTTCAACCTGTCCGTCAGCCAGACGTTGAACGAGCAGCAGAGCATCGACTGGCAATTGAATGCCAAGGACGGGACCAATCAGCGGCCCTACACCTACCACCCGGTGTTCGCCGGGATTACCGCCGCCGGCGACAACTCTGACGTCATCGCCAAGGACTACGCCGGTTCGCTGCGCTGGAACCTGGACCTGGACCCCAACCACAGTCTTTATGTACAGGGCTCGATCCAGCACTGGGATCGCCAGCAGACCTGGCGCGCCTGCGACGCCGAAGTGTCCTTCAGCCCGCAATTGACCGACCTGTGGCAGCTCAACCCCAACTATGCCGAGAAGCTGGCACGCAATATCCCCAGCTACGTCAGCAGCGGCGCGCCAGCCGGCACGCCACAGGAACAGGCGCTGGCCAATCAGGTGCTCGACCAGTGGCGCAACGGCGCCTCGCAAACCCTGTGCGGCGACATCGACCAGAGCGCCCGGGAATCGCGCTACGACCTGGAGATCCAGGACACCCTGAGCCTGTCCGACAGCCTGCGACTGGTCACCGGCGCCAACTATCGTTATGACCGGGCTGACTCGCAGACATACTTCAACGGCACCCTGGACGACACCACCTGGCGCCTGTTCGGCCAGCTCGAATGGCGGGCCACCGAACATTGGTTGTTGCAGGGCGGCGCGATGTTCGAAGACACCCGCCTGACCGGCAGTTCGCTCACCCCGCGGGTCGCAGTCAACTACCTGATCACCCCGCGCCACGGCCTGCGGGCGGTGTACTCCGAAGCCGTGCGTTCCCCGGACATGTTCGAGAACAACGTCAACTGGAGCTATCAGGTCACCAACCTGCAACCCGCCGCCTTCGGCCAGAGCAGTGCCCGTTACTTCGTCCGGACACGCGGCCCGGGCAATCTGGAACAAGAGCACATGCGCTCCCGGGAACTGGGCTACAACGGTTATTTCGTGGACCTGGGGCTGGCGGTCGACGTGAAACTGTTCCATGACGAAATCACCGGCATGATCAGCGAACCGTTGCGCAACAATCAGTACATCGCCAGCAACAGCAACGAATCGCAATTCTCCGGGGCCGAAACCCAGTTCGACTGGCGTGTGACCAGCGCCGACCGCCTGCGCCTGACCTATGCCTATGTCGACGCCCAGGCCAGCAACCCCCTCGACGAACAACTGACCGCGCGCAACAGCGGTTCGGCCGGCTGGCTAAGGGACTGGGGCCAAGGCTGGAACAGTGCGTTGTTCTATTACGCCGCCGATGCCCTCAATGGCTATCGCTACGAACGGGTCGACACCCGTCTCGCCCGGCGCATTCCCCTGGGCAAGGCCAGCCTGGAACTGGCGGGGGTCCTGCAACAGCGCCTGGACAACCAGCCCACCACCTTTATCGACAACCGCTACGACTCCCGCCATGTTGTGTACTTCAGCGCGGAGTTGTCTTTCTAGATGTCCCGACGCCCACCCCGCAAGACGCCATTTCATGGCCGCCTGACGCTAGCCTTATGCCTGGTGTTTGCCGGTTGGCTGGCGACCATCGAGGCCCGGGCCGCCGAGGTCCTTTTGACCGGTGCCGAGGACAGCCCCGGCGTGCAATCTTTCACCCAGGCCCTGAAAACCCTGCGCCCCGAAGACAGCGTGCGGTTTACCCCGCTGGCCAACCTGCCGGCGCCGGACAAGTTGCCAGGCAATGTCCGCCTGGTCCTGCTTGACCTGCCCAGCCTCGACTGGCGCCTGCAAGACGCCCGGGGGCCGGCCACCCTGGTGCTGCGCATCAGCCGCCAGCAAGCCCGCGAGCGCCTGGGCGAAGCAACGCCTGCGCACCTGAGCCTGCTGTGGAGCGATCCGCCGATGGCGCGGCAATTGCGGCTGATCCGCACCATCCTGCCGCAAGTGCGACGGGTCGGCGTGCTTTACGACACCCACAGTGAATTCCTGCTCAAGGACATTCAACAGGCCGCGGCACCGCTGGGCCTGGCCATCGTCAGCGAACGCTGGGACGACACCAACGACAGCCGTCCCCTGCAAAACCTGCTGGGCCAGAGCGACGTGCTGCTGGGTCTCGATGACCCCGACTTGTACAACCCCAAGACCGTGAAGAACCTGTTGCTCAGCAGCTACGCCCGGCAACGCGCCCTGATCGGGCCCAGCGCCGCATTCGTCAAGGCCGGCAGCCTGGCCAGCACCTATAGCGACCAACAAGACTGGCTGGCGATTCTCGACGAGCTGCTGGACCGCCCCGCCACGACCTGGCCGCGCACGCTGTATCCGGACCGTTTCAAGGTCCTGGGCAACCGGCAGGTCTCCCGCTCACTGGGGATCGAACCGATTGACGCCGAATCCGTCGCGGCAACGCTGGCCGAAGGAGAACACCGCCCATGACCTTGCGTCGCCGTTGGGACATCAACACCCGTACCCAGCTCATTGCCCTCGGCCCGGCGTTGCTGCTGACCGTGCTGCTGATCAGCTTCTTTACCTTCGTACGGATCCAGGACCTGCGCCAGGAACTCAATCACACCGGGCAACTGATCGCCAACCAACTGGCGCCTGCCACGGAGTACGGGGTGATTTCCGGCAACAACGAAGTGCTGGAAAGCCTGCTCACCGCCACCCTGGCCACCCCGCACGTGCGCTTCCTGGAGGTCCAGGACAGCACCGACAAGGTCCTGGTGTACGTCGAACAACCCGAGCAAACCCGCAGCCGTGCCCAGCAGATCGAAGTCTTCCAGGCCCCGGTGCGCCTGCAGCGCATTGCCCTGAACAATGACTTCCTGCAAGGCAACACCACCTCCATCGAGGCATCCGGCGAAGATTACCTGGGCCGCGTGATCGTCGGCATGTCCAGTGACGCCTTCAGTCAGCGGCAGCAGGAGATCCTGTTCAAGGCCGCGATCCTGGCGCTGTTCGCCCTGCTGTTCACCTTCCTGGTGGCGCGCCGGCTGGCGACCAACCTGTCCCGGCCGATCCGCGACATCGGCAACGCGGTCAAGGCCATCCAGCAAGGCGACTACAGCACCCCGCTGCCCATCGTCGATGATGCCGAACTGGGGGCCTTGTCGCGGCATATCAACAACCTGGCCGGCGGCTTGGAACAAGCCAGCCGCGAACAGCACCAGGCCATGGCGCAGTTGATCAAGACCCGCGAAGAAGCGGAAAAAGCCAACAGCGCCAAGTCCGAGTTCCTGGCGATGATGAGCCACGAACTGCGTACGCCCATGAACGGCGTGCTGGGCATGCTGCAGTTGCTGGAAACCACCCGCATGACCGACGAGCAGCACGAGTACACGGCGCTGGCGTCGGAATCCACCGAACACCTGCTGAAGGTAATCAACGACATCCTCGACTTCTCGCGCATCGAACGTTCGGCCCTGGAACTGGAGCACATCCCGTTCAACCTGGCCGAGCTGGTGGGCAGTTGCGCGCAGTCCTTCCAGCACAGCGCCGCGCAGCGCAAGCTGGGCCTGGACCTGCTGGTCCCGGACGACATGCAGGCCTTGCAGGTCCAGGGCGATCCGACGCGGATACGGCAAATCCTGGTGAACCTGATCGGCAACGCACTGAAGTTCACCGAGCAAGGCCGTGTCACCGTGCAATGCCAATGGCAAGCCCTGGACCACGAACTGCTGTGGTTCACCTGCACGGTGCGCGACAGTGGCATCGGAATCCCGGCCGAGAGCCTGGAGCGCATGTTCGACGCCTTCCAGCAAGCCGACAATTCGATCTCCCGGCGCTACGGCGGCACCGGCCTGGGCCTGCCGATCGCCCGCACCCTGGCCGAGCGCATGGGCGGAACACTGCGGGCCCAGAGCGAAGAAGGCCAGGGTTCTGTGTTCACCCTCGAGATCCCGCTGGCCCTGTCGCGCCAGACGCCAGCGACCCTGGCGCCGCGCCTGTCTATCGGCAGCGGCAGCGGCAGCGGCGATGGCGGAGGCCGCAACGTATTGCTGGTGGAAGACAATCCGGTCAACCAGACGGTGGTCGAAGCCATGCTGCGCAGCCTGGGCTTCACCGTCAGCGTCGCCACCGATGGCGCCCAGGCCGTACGCAGCGCCGAAAGCCTGATTTTCGAGGCGATCCTCATGGATTGCCGTTTGCCCATTATCGATGGCTACGAAGCCACCCGGCAGATTCGCCAGTTGCCCGGCTGCGGCGAGGTGCCGATCATCGCCCTGACGGCCAACGCGTTGCAGGGCGACCGCGAAGCCTGCCTCGCGGCGGGCATGAACGATTACCTGGCCAAGCCGTTCAAAAGGGTCGATCTGCAGCAGACTCTGCAGCGCTGGGTGAACTAGAACAGGTCACTGGACCATCTGTGACTGGCGTGAAAGGCGAAAGTGCGGCAGTCTTAGGCACCCGAACAAGCCTCGATTGGGGCTTGAATAAAAATTTCAGTGCACAGGTGTACATTCATTTCCCGTGTGCTGTGACTTTCACTACAACGCAATAGTCTATGAGTAGGCTGTCGATTCGAGGCATGAACGCTTCGGTCGGCCGGGAAGATTTGCCCCACCCTGCCGCATGGGACTATTGAGGAGCTCGCATGACCAAACAAAACGCCTTTACCCGGGAAGATCTGCTGCGCTGCAGTCGCGGTGAGCTGTTCGGCCCAGGTAACGCGCAACTGCCCGCCCCGAACATGCTGATGGTGGATCGCATCACCCATATCAGCGAAGAGGGTGGCAAGTACGGCAAAGGTGAATTGGTCGCCGAGCTGGATATCACTCCGGACCTGTGGTTCTTCGCCTGCCACTTCGAAGGTGATCCGGTCATGCCGGGCTGCCTGGGCCTGGACGCCATGTGGCAACTGGTCGGTTTCTTCCTCGGCTGGCAAGGCCTGCCGGGTCGCGGTCGCGCCCTGGGCTCGGGCGAAGTGAAGTTCTTTGGTCAGGTCCTGCCGACCGCCAAGAAAATCACCTATAACATTCATATCAAGCGTGTCCTCAAGGGCAAGCTGAACATGGCCATTGCCGATGGTTCGGTCGCCGTGGATGGTCGCGAGATCTACACCGCCGAAGGCCTCCGGGTTGGCGTTTTCACCTCCACTGACAACTTCTAAGGGTTATCCGCATGCGCCGCGTCGTTATCACTGGTCTGGGCATCGTTTCGTGCCTGGGCAATGACAAAGAGACCGTCTCCGCTAACCTGCGTGCAAGTCGCCCTGGCATCCGGTTCAATCCGGAATATGCCGAAATGGGTCTGCGTAGCCAGGTTTCCGGCTCCATTGACCTTCCCCTCGAAGAGCTGATCGATCGCAAGATCTACCGTTTCGTCGGCCACGCGGCGGCTTACGCCTACCTGGCCATGAAGGACGCCATCGCTGACTCCGGCCTGACCGAAGAGCAGGTTTCCAACCCGCGCACCGGCCTGATCGCCGGCTCCGGTGGCGCCTCCACCTTGAACCAGATGGAAGCGTTGGACATCCTGCGCGAAAAAGGCGTCAAGCGCGTTGGCCCGTACCGCGTCACGCGGACCATGGGCAGCACCGTTTCCGCCTGCCTGGCCACGCCGTTCAAGATCAAGGGTTTGAACTACTCGATCTCCTCCGCTTGCGCCACCAGTGCCCACTGCATTGGTAATGCGGTCGAGCAGATCCAGATGGGCAAACAAGACATCGTGTTCGCCGGTGGCGGCGAAGAAGAACATTGGAGCCAGTCGTTCCTGTTCGACGCGATGGGCGCCCTGTCCAGCAAGCGCAACGACACCCCGGACAAGGCTTCCCGCGCCTACGATGCAGACCGTGACGGCTTCGTCATCGCTGGCGGCGGCGGCATGGTGGTGGTCGAGGAGCTGGAACACGCCCTGGCCCGTGGTGCCAAGATCTACGCGGAAATCGTCGGCTACGGCGCCACTTCCGACGGCTACGACATGGTCGCACCAAGCGGTGAAGGCGCCGTGCGTTGCATGCAGATGGCCATGTCCACCGTTGATGCACCGATCGACTACCTGAACACCCACGGCACCTCGACTCCGGTCGGCGACGTCGCGGAAATGAAAGGTGTGCGCGAAGTGTTCGGCGACAAGGCCCCGGCCATCAGCTCCACCAAGAGCCTGTCAGGTCACTCCCTGGGCGCCGCCGGCGTTCACGAAGCGATCTACTGCATGCTGATGATGGAAGGCAATTTCATGGCCGGTTCCGCCAACATCGACGAACTGGATCCGGAAGTGGCCGACCTGCCAATCCTGACCAAGACTCGCGAAAACGCCACCATCAATACCGTGATGAGCAACAGCTTCGGCTTCGGCGGCACCAACGCCACCCTGGTCATGCAGCGCTGGCAGGGCAAGTAAGCCCCGCCGCTACGCCACACACAAAAACGCCCCGACTGGTTCGGGGCGTTTTTTTTGCCTGGCAAATATGCCCAAGTTCATTGTGGGAGCGAGCTTGCTCCCACAGTGCTCCCTCAATCAACGCACGACAAACCGCTGCTGCGTCAGCAGCCGATCGCCCTGGAACACCATGAACCGCCACTCCCCCGGCACCACTTCGTGGCTTTCGGTGAATTCGTAGGCCATGACATCCTGAGGCGCGCCGGGCACCAGCTTCTGGATGACCTCGAACTTATCGTGGCGCACACCATCGGGGGTGCGGATGCCGGGGGTGAAGTACAACAGGGTCAACGGCTGGTCGTCCGCGACCTTGCCAGCCAACTGATAGCGCATGCCGAACTTGGTGCCCAGCTTCGCCGGCACGCTCTCGGTCTGGCGGATCTGCTCGTTGCTGCGCCGCAGGACCCGCTCTCCCGATTGCAGCTCGGCTTGCGGCCCTTCGAAGACGCCGTATTCCACCGGGCCTTCGACACGGACTTCGGCCTGTGCCAGGCCGCAGGTCAACAACAGCGCGATCAGTGCGCTTGAACGGGTGAGGTGCATAGTGCGCTCCTTGATTGAGATGAGCGCGAGGGTATGACGCGGGAGTGACAGGCTGATGACAAAGCAATGTTGGTCTGTGGGAGCAAAGCTTGCTCGCGATGCAGGCACCTCGTTTCCCCGGAAGCCGGCGCCGTCTTCATCGCGGGCAAGCCTTGCTCCCACACAACACCGCCAGAAAGTTATCCCGCGCCACCTTCCGCGCCACGTCTTGCGGCAAGGCATCGAGAAACGGATCGAAACTGCGCAGCTCCTGGCCCAACTTGTCGAACCGCCCGACGACATCCGACCCCACCATGAAGCGCTCAGGAAAGCGCTCCACCAGCTTTACCCACTCATCCCGGGGCTTGCCCGCCTCGTCCAGCAAGTACGGCGTGAGCACGCTCCAGGACAGGTCTATGTACAGATTGGGGTAAGCCTCGAGCATGCGGGTCAGAGTCGGCAACAGAAAATCCAAGTTGGTCTGGTGGCGATGGATTTCCATGCTGGTACCGGCGTGGGCCCAGATGAAGCGCGTGTGCGGGTGATTGCGCAACGGCTCCTCGATTTCTGCCAGGTACAGCGGATTTTTCTCACGCTTGGAAGTGATGTTGGAATGCAGCATCACCGGCAGATCGTTCTCGGCCGCCAGGTGATAGATCCGCGTCATGGCTTCGTTGTTGGCCCGTGGGGTGTCGCCCGCGGTCAGCGCCGTCAGGTCGTCATGGCGGGTGAAGACCTCGCCGATGCCTTGCCACAACCCCGGGTAGAGATCGAGCATGCGCTGGATGTGGGCGGCGGAGTTCTTGTCGTTGGGGTTGAAGCCCGACAGGAATGGATGGAAGTGCCGACGTTGTTCGGCGGTCAGTTTGCTCACCGCTGCCGCGACAATCACGTCGGTGGCGCTGTACCAATAGGCATCCGCGTCGTCACCGGCGTAATAGCGCGGACGCTTGGGCTCGTCCTCATGCCATTTCTTGGCCACCGGCACACCGGAAATCATCACATGCTCAATGCGATTGTCCGTCATCGCCTGGAGCAACTCGGGCATGCCAGCGCTTTCCTGAAAGAAATCGACGTAATGCAGGTGTGCATCGCTGTAGGCATATTCGCGGGCAACGGCGCCGCTACTCGAAACGACCAGCAGCCAGGCGAAGATCAAACGGGTCAAGGGCACGGGCAGTCTCCAATAGCCATGAACACCGTAGACCCCAACCGTCCCGCTCGGGTTCAAGGCGCATCTGCCGCGCCTGCCGGCGGCGGGTTATGCTTCGTGCAACCGTTGTTCAACCTGGAAGACAACATGACCACTCCCCTGACCATTCGCCCCCGCGCCGAAGATGTCGAAGGCCAGCCGATTCTTCGCCCGCTGCCGTCCGCCAAATGCCGCAGCGTCGGGCCTTTCGTGTTTTTCGATCACATGCTGCAAACCACCTACCCGGCCGGCAAAGGCATGAACATCCGCCAGCATCCGCACATCGGCCTGTCCACACTCACCTACCTGTTCGAAGGCAAACTCCAACACAAGGACAGCCTGGGTTCCGACCAGGTGGTGGACGCCGGGGATGTCAGTTGGATGACCGCTGGCAGCGCCATCGCCCATGTCGAACGCACCCCTGAGTCATTGCTGGGCAACGCTTTTGTCATGCACGGGTTGCAAGTCTGGCTGGCCTCACCCCAGTCCCACGAACAGGGTCCCGGCCACTACAGTCATCACCCGGCACATAGCCTGCCCGTCAGCGAGAACCTGGGGGTCAGCATCCGCATGATCGCCGGGTCAGGCTTTTGCCTGGAATCGCCGGTGCCGGTACTGTCGCCGACGCTGTATGCCGAATTGAACCTGCAAACTGCAACGACCTTGCTGATTCCCACCGAGCATGCGGAGCGGGCCCTGTACGTATTGAGCGGTGAGGCGTTGCTGGACGGCGAGCCGGTGCAGGCTCACTCCTTGGTGATATTGCCGACAGCGGAAGAAATGACGCTGTTTGCCGACAGCGACTGCCATGCCGTGCTGTTCGGCGGTGCGCCCCTGGACGGGCCGCGACGGATCAACTGGAACTTCGTCTCCAGCGACCCGGCCCGGCTCGATGAAGCCCGCCGGCGCTGGGCGGCAGGGGATTGGCCGACGGTGCCGGGGGAAAGCGAGCGGATCGAGTTGCCCTAGATTCAAGGTTGCCTGTCAGGCAGTCATCGCGAGCAAGCTCGCTCCCACACTGGATCGGTGTCGTTCGCAAGTGCTGCGAACCCCCCGGTCAAATGTGGGAGCGAGCTTGCTCGCGATGGCTTTGTATCAAACGCCCCAATCTCAGCCCCTGAACACTTCATCCAACAAGTTATGCATCGACCGGAACGCCCGCCCGGCAACCTTGGCGTCGTACATCATCTTGCCCGGCACATTGGCCTGCGGGTCGGTGAACGAATGCACCGCACCGCCGTAGCTCAGCAGTTGCCAATCCACCCCGGCGGCGTTCATTTCAGCTTCGAAGGCCGGTAGCTGCTCTTTCGGCACCAGCGGGTCGGAGGCGCCATGCATGACCAACACCGCGCCCTTGATGTTCTGCGCATCGGCCGGGTTTGGCGTATCCAGGGTGCCGTGGAAGGAAATCGCCGCCTTCAGCGGTGCGCCGCTACGGGCCAGTTCCAGGGCGCAGCAGCCCCCAAAGCAAAAGCCGAACGTGGCCAGCCTGGAAGCGTCGACCTGCGCTTCGCCCTGGCTCTGCAGTTGCTCGAACGCCGCCTGCATGCGCTTGCGCAACAAGGCCCGGTCGTTCTTGAGGGGCATCATCGCCGCCCCCGCCTCATCGGCATTGCTCGGGCGGACCGTCTGCCCGTACAGGTCGGCGATCAACACCACATAACCGTTGGCCGCCACCGACTTGGCGATCTCCTCGGCCCCCGCCCCTACGCCCATCCAGTTCGGTGCCATCAGCAAGCCCGGGCGCGGGCCCTGCTGATTGACGTCGAAGGCCAGGCGGCCTTCATAACTTTGCCCTTCGATCTGATAGACCAGCGAACGAACCGTAACCTGACTCATGACTGACTCCTCTTGAACGGAACACCGGAAATGAAAAAACCCGCCGAAGCGGGTTTTTCCTGCACTTGCTTAAGCTGACAGTTCAACCAGCAGCTTGTTCAGGCGACGCACATACGCCGCCGGGTCCTTCAGGCTGTCGCCAGCTGCCAGGGCCGCTTGGTCGAACAGGATGTGCGACAGATCGCCGAAACGCTCTTCGCTCTGCTCGTTGTCGAGTTTTTCCACCAACGGGTGGGCCGGGTTGAATTCGAAGATCGGCTTGGAGTCCGGGACTTTCTGGCCGCTGGCTTCGAGGATCTGGCGCATTTGCAGGCCCAGGTCCTGCTCACCGATGGCCAGGATCGCCGGGGAATCGGTCAGGCGGTGCGAGACACGCACTTCGCTGACTGCGTCGCCCAGGGCGGTCTTGATCCGCTCGACCAAGCCTTCCTTGCTCTTGGCGACTTCTTCGGCGGCCTTCTTGTCTTCTTCCGAATCCAGGTTGCCAAGGTCCAGGTCACCACGCGCCACGTCGACAAAGCTCTTGCCGTCGAATTCGCTGAGGTAGCTCATCAGCCACTCGTCGATGCGGTCGGTCAGCAGCAGCACTTCGATGCCTTTCTTGCGGAAGACTTCCAGGTGCGGGCTGTTCTTGACCTGTGCATAAGTTTCACCGGTCAGGTAGTAGATCTTGTCCTGGCCTTCCTTGGCGCGGGCCAGGTAATCGGCCAGGCCAACGATCTGCTCGCCATCGTCACCCTGGGTCGACGCAAAGCGCAGCAGGCCGGCGATTTTCTCTTTGTTGGCGAAGTCCTCGGCCGGGCCCTCTTTCATGACCTGGCCGAAGTTTTTCCAGAAGCCCTTGTACTGCTCGGGCTCGTTCTTCGCCAGTTTTTCCAGCATGTCCAGCACGCGCTTGGTCAGTGCAGACTTCATGGAATCGATGATCGGGTCTTTCTGCAGGATTTCCCGCGAAACGTTCAACGACAAATCGTTGGAATCCACCACACCCTTGATGAAGCGCAGGTACAACGGCAGGAACGATTCGGCCTGGTCCATCACGAACACGCGCTGCACGTACAGTTTCAGGCCGCGTGGCGCTTCGCGCTGGTACAAATCGAACGGTGCACGGGCCGGCACGTACAGCAGCGAGCTGTATTCCAGCTTGCCTTCGACCTTGTTATGGCTCCAGCTCAGTGGGTTCTCGTAGTCGTGGGCGATGTGCTTGTAGAACTCCTGGTATTCCTCGTCTTTCACCTCGGTGCGCGGACGGGTCCACAAGGCACTGGCGCGGTTGACGGTTTCCCATTCCACTTCAGGCTTTTCTTCGCCTTCGGCAGCGGTGACTTCCTTCGGCAACTCGATCGGCAGCGCGATATGGTCGGAGTACTTCTTGATGATGTTGCGCAGGCGCCAGCCATCGGCGAACTCGTCTTCGCCGGACTTGAGGTGCAGCACGATGCGGGTACCACGATCAGCCTTGTCGAGGGTGGCGACTTCAAACTCGCCCTCGCCCTTGGACGACCAGTGCACGCCTTCGCTCGCAGCGACGCCGGCACGGCGGCTGAACACTTCGACCTGGTCGGCAACGATGAACGCGGAATAGAAACCGACGCCGAACTGACCGATCAGGTGGGAATCCTTCTTCTGATCGCCCGACAGGTTCTTCATGAAGTCGGCGGTGCCGGACTTGGCGATGGTGCCCAGGTGCGTGATCACCTCTTCGCGGCTCATGCCGATGCCGTTGTCTTCGAGGGTGACGGTTCTGGCGTCCTTGTCGAAGCTCACACGGATTTTCAGCTCAGCGCCGCCTTCCAGCAATTGGGGCTTGGAAAGGGCTTCGAAACGTAATTTGTCGACAGCGTCAGAGGCGTTCGAAATCAACTCGCGAAGGAAAATTTCCTTATTGGAATACAGCGAGTGAATCATCAGGTGCAGCAGTTGCTTCACCTCGGTCTGGAAGCCCAGGGTTTCCTTTTGAGTTTCCACGCTCATGGTCATCAAACTCCAAGTGGATGGTGGTGTCCGCCTCGCTGAGATTGGCGGCGGGATGTCCTCAAGGTGGGGGCAACGCTGATGATTTCAAGGGCGATCCGGTTTTGAAGGCTCCTGGATCTTGAAATGTGCCCGGGCAGTGGCGATGGGTTCGGCCTCGACGTCTTGCCAGGCGGTGATCGCGACGTTGGCGACCCGCCGGCCCTGGCGCCAGACCTGGCATTTGGCGTAGGTGTCGCGAAACTGTCCGGTGCGCAGGTAATCCAGGGAAAAGTCGATGATTTTCGGTATGCCCGGCGTGCCGGTGGCGATCAACAAATGCACGGCAGCGGCCAGTTCCATGAACCCGGCGATGACCCCACCGTGGATGGCCGGCAGTAAAGGGTTACCAATGTTGTCTTTGTTGGCCGGCAGGCGAAACAACAAGTCGTCGCCCTGGCGCGTGCATTCGACACCGATGAGTTGGGCATAGGGAATCGAGGCGAGCAGCAGCGCGTAGTCGCCCTGCTCGCAGGCGCGGCGCAGTTGTTCCTGGGTGGTATCGGTCATGGCTGGCCCACGGCGGTCATTGGGCTGGCCTTCCCCATGCCCCTGGCATGCTGGCCCAGGCGCATGAAGGTGCCCACCACATGGGCGATGGGTTGCTCGGGATCGTCCTGATAGGCGAAACCCCGGCTGAAGATCACGTCCGGGGTCACCCGATAGCATTGCGCGAAGCCGTAGACATCTTTGTGGGGCTCGGCGGCGTGCATGTAGTCGATGCGCAGGTCGAGGGTGGGACAGACTTCGAATTGCGGCAGCACACATAGGGTCGACATGCCGCACGCAGTGTCCATCAATGAGGTCAATGCCCCGCCGTGGATGATGCCCGTCAGGGGATTGCCGACAATTTGCGGGCTGAACGGCAGGATGACCGTCAGCCCGTCACGACTGGCGCTGTGCAGCTTCAAGCCCAGCACCTGGCAATGCCTGAGTGCGGATAAAAAGCGTGTCGCACGCTCAAAAACGGGGTCTTCGGCCATTTGATTAACGCTCCAGTGAGTGACGAGACCTGGCGACAGGCGCGATCCACAAAGTTCCGTTGCAGTGCAAAGTTATATATCTGTTATGCAACAGGAACTTAATCCGAGGGGTGGCGTTCAAAAGGCCAGTAGTTATTTCCATAAGGAGAAACACCCCATGCGTAAGACTTTTGCTATTGCCTTGATGTTGGCCGCTTCCCTCGGCCTCGCTGCCTGCGATAAAAAATCCGAGGACAAAGCTCAAGATGCCCAACAACACGCTGAGCAAGCTCAGCAAGACATGAACAAAGCACAGGATAAAGTGAACGACGCGGCGAAAGAAAACGCCGAAGCCGCCAAAGCTCAGTCTGAATCGAACAGCGCCGCTCAGCAGGAAAATGCCCCTGCTCCCGAAGCGCCTAAAACCAACTGATACGGTTTTAGCGGCAAAAGAAAACCCGCCTGGTGCGGGTTTTCTTTTGCCTGCGATTTGGCGGCGTCGGCTGTCAGGCCGCTTCCTTGCCCACCTCGGGCACTGGCGCTTCCGTGGGGGTATAGACCATCACGTCCAGCACATCGGAGTGAAACTCGCGCTGGTACAACACAAACACCACGCCAGCACTCATCAACATGAATAACCAGGGGCTGACGAACCACGCCAACATGGTCATGCCGAAGTAATAGGCACGCAGGCCGAAGTTGAACTGGTTAGCGGCCATGGAGATCACTCGCGCCGCCCTTAATGCAAAGGCCTTGCGCTCTTGCTCCGACACATGGCGCTCGCCGATCATCGGTGCCGAGCCAATCAGGACTGCCGCGAAGTTGTACTGGCGCATGCACCAACTGAACGTGAAGAACGCATACACGAACACCAGTGCCAGGCACAGCAACTTGACCTCCGCCATGCCCTGGGAAGCCTGCTGCACCATGGGGATGTCCGCCAGCAACGACACCGCCCGATCGGACGCCCCGAGTACTGTCAGGATACCGGCCAGGATGATCAGTGTGCTGGAGGCGAAAAATGATGCGTTGCGCTCCAGGTTGCCGATCACGCTGGCATCGGCGATACGGTTCTCACGCAGCAACATGCGGCGCATCCAGTCTTCGCGGTACAGGTGCATCACACTGGCCAGGCAGGCCGTGTCGCGCGCCTTCCAGGTGGCATAACGGGTGTAGCCCGCCCAGCAGATGATGAACCAGGCGGCGGCAAGCAGGTGGATCAGGTTGGCTTGGATGAATGACATTCGATTTCCTGTGTGTCTAAAAACATGACGTCTAAAGCCAGACTTGCCTTGAAATGCCGACCTGTGGGAGCGAGCTTGCTCGCGATGGCGTCGGATCAGTCAGCGATGAGGTGGCTGATAGACCGCTATCGCGAGCAAGCTCGCTCCCACAGGGTTCTGTGCAGGTTTTTCAAGACACTGCTTCGACGTTAGTCCATGGAAAAAGACACTGCACTCAAAAAAAATGCCCCGTATCGATTGATACGGGGCATTTCAGTTCTTGCCGATGGATCTGCCTGTAGGCCGCTTAAGCCAACGCTTCGCTGCGTTTGCCCAGCAGGCGATCGCACACCACCGCGACCGCCAGGGTCATCACCGAAGGCACCAGCCAGGCCAGGCCTTGCTCGCTCAGCGGCAGATGGGCCAGTTGCGTCGGCATCCAGTCCGCCAGGCCGGCGCCCTTGAGCGCATCGATCAGGCCAAACAGGAATGACACCAGCATCACCGGGCCAACGATGCGCCCCTGCTCGTGCCAGAAGTCCTTGCAGAAGCTCAGGGCCACCAGGGCGATGCACGGTGGGTAGATCGCGGTGAGGACCGGAATCGAAAAGGCGATCAGCTTGGTCAGGCCCAGGTTGGACACCAGCAGCGAAAAGGCCGCCAGGATCACGACCAGGGTCTTGTAGGACAGCGGCAGTACGCGGCTGAAGTACTCGGCGCAGGCGCAGGTCAGGCCGACAGCAGTCACCAGGCACGCCAGGGAGATCAGCACCGCCAGGAAACCGCTGCCCAGGCTGCCGAAGGTGTGTTGCACGTAGGCATGCAGCACAGCCGCGCCGTTGGTCGCGCCCATGGCCACTTCATGGCTGCCCGAACCCAGGCGGAACAGGCTGACGTAGACCAGCGCCAGGCCCACCCCGGCAATCAGCCCGGCGATGATCGCATAGCGGGTGATCAAGGCCGGCGACTCGACGCCCCGGGAACGGATCGCGTTGACGATGACAATGCCGAACACCAAGGCGCCCAGGGTATCCATGGTCAGGTAGCCATTGATGAACCCTTGGGAGAACGGTGCCGCGATGTACTCGGGAGTGGCCACGCCGATATCACCCGCGGGCAAGGCAAACGCCGCGATGCCGAGCACGGCCAGGGCGATGATCTTCAGTGGCGCCAGGAAGCGTCCGACGGTGTCCAGCAGGCGGCCCGGGTAGAGCGAGATGAAAAACACCAGCAGGAAATACGCGGCACTGTAGAGGAACAGCGCCAGCGGGCTTTCACCGGTCAACGGCGCCAAGCCGACTTCGAACGAAACGGTGGCGGTACGCGGCGTGGCGAACAACGGGCCGACGGCCAGGTAGCACACCGCCGCCAGCAAGCCGCCGGCGACCTTGCCGATGGGGCTGCTCAAGGCGTCCATCGCACCGCCCACCTTGGCCAGTGCAACGACCGTGATGACCGGCAGCCCGACCGCCGTGATCAAAAAGCCCAGCGCCGCCATCCAGACATGAGGCCCGGACTGCAAACCGACGATAGGCGGGAAGATGATGTTGCCGGCCCCGACGAACAGGGCAAATGTCATGAAACCAAGCGCCAGGACATCCTGGCCTTTCAACACTTTCATTAAGGAAACCACACTACTGAATCGGAATTTAGAGAGGGATTTCCCTTATGGGTGAGGGAAATGCTGCCGATCCGTATGGGACCGACCCGTTTAGCGCGGCGCTTCCTTGTGGGCAGCGGTCGCAAAAATGGCTGCTAGCCTAACGAATTTGGCGATGAAACGCACTGTAAAGGGGCAAACTATCCGATGTGCGACGTCCGCGTGTCGCGTTTTTGCATGTAAATGGTTGGCGACTGTAATTCCGTCATCGCGAGCAAGCTCGCTCCCACAATGAAATTCACTCATGCCCTTGTGGCGAGGGAGCTTGCTCCCGCTGGGCTGCGCAGCGGCCCCAATGCAGGCAAACCGGATCTATCCAGGTAAAACGGCGCGGCCTGGTTTACGACTGCTGCGCAGCCGAGCGGGAGCAAGCTCCCTCGCCACAAGAGCCTCCCTACATTCCCCAAGTAGAGCGGCTGTACAGTCGGCCAGAAACGACAAAGGCCACCCGAAGGTGGCCTTTGTTGCTGGAGCGAAAAGGTCAGCCGAAGCTTACTTCTTCATTTCCCAGCCAGTCAGCTCGGCCAGGGCCTTGCCGATGTCTGCCAGCGAACGCACGGTTTTCACGCCTGCGTCTTGCAGAGCAGCGAATTTCTCGTCTGCAGTGCCTTTGCCGCCAGAGATGATTGCGCCAGCATGGCCCATGCGCTTGCCCGGAGGAGCAGTCACACCAGCGATGTAGGAAACAACCGGCTTGGTCACGTTGGCCTTGATGTAGGCAGCCGCTTCTTCTTCAGCCGAACCGCCGATCTCACCGATCATGACGATCGCTTCGGTCTTCGGGTCTTCCTGGAACAGCTTCAGGATGTCGATGAAGTTCGAGCCTGGGATCGGGTCACCGCCGATGCCGACGCAAGTCGACTGACCGAAACCGGCGTCAGTGGTCTGCTTCACAGCTTCGTAGGTCAGGGTGCCGGAACGGGAAACGATACCGACCTTGCCTGGCAAGTGAATGTGACCTGGCATGATGCCGATCTTGCATTCGCCTGGGGTGATCACGCCTGGGCAGTTAGGGCCGATCAGGGTGATACCCAGCTCGTCGCACTTGACCTTGGCTTCCAGCATGTCGATGGTCGGGATGCCTTCGGTGATGCAGACGATCAGCTTGATGCCGCCGAACGCTGCTTCAAGGATGGAGTCCTTGCAGAAAGGAGCTGGAACGTAGATCACGCTGGCGGTGGCGCCAGTGGCGGCTACAGCGTCTTTCACGGTGTTGAACACTGGCAGGCCCAGGTGCTCGGTGCCGCCTTTGCCTGGCGTTACGCCGCCAACCATCTTGGTGCCGTATTCCAGGGCTTGCTGGGTGTGGAAACTACCTTGCGAACCGGTAATACCCTGGCAGATAACCTTGGTGTCTTTATTGATCAGGACGCTCATTATTTGCCCTCCGCAGCTTTGACAACTTGTTGAGCAGCGTCGGTCAGGCTGGTAGCAGCGATGATGTTCAAACCGCTTTCTGCCAGTACTTTAGCGCCCAGCTCAGCGTTGTTGCCTTCAAGGCGAACAACAACCGGGATTTTCACGCCAACTTCTTTCACGGCGCCGATGATGCCTTCGGCAATCATGTCGCAGCGAACGATGCCGCCGAAGATGTTGACCAGTACTGCAGCGACGTTGGTGTCGGACAGGATGATCTTGAACGCTTCGGTTACGCGTTCCTTGGTAGCACCACCGCCCACGTCGAGGAAGTTGGCTGGCTTGCCGCCATGCAGGTTGACGATGTCCATGGTACCCATGGCCAGGCCAGCACCGTTGACCATGCAGCCGATGTTACCTTCCAGGGCTACGTAGTTCAGTTCGAACTTGGCAGCGTGCGCTTCGCGCGGATCGTCTTGCGACGGATCGTGGAAAGTCTTCAGCTTAGGCTGACGGTACATGGCGTTGGCGTCGATGTTGATCTTGGCATCGAGGCAGTGCAGGTCGCCGTCGGCCTTGATCACCAGCGGGTTCACTTCCAGCAGTGCCAGGTCGTGGTCCTGGAACAGCTTGGCCAGACCTACGAAGATCTTGGCGAATTGAGTGACCTGCTTGCCTTCCAGGCCCAGCTGGAATGCCAGCTCGCGACCCTGGAATGGCTGTGCGCCAACCAGTGGATCGATGGTGGCCTTGAGGATTTTCTCAGGGGTATCGTGAGCGATTTTCTCGATGTCCACGCCACCTTCGGTGGAAGCCATGAACACGATGCGGCGGCTCGAACGGTCAACGACAGCGCCCAGGTACAGCTCTTTAGCGATATCAGTGCACGATTCAACCAGGATCTTGGTGACTGGCTGACCGTTGGCGTCAGTCTGGTAAGTCACCAGACGCTTGCCCAGCCACTGCTGTGCGAAGGCTTTGGCGTCTTCTTTGCTGCGAACCAGCTTGACGCCGCCCGCTTTACCGCGACCACCGGCGTGAACCTGGGCTTTGACAACCCATTCGCTGCCGCCGATTTTGTCGCAAGCTTCTGCTGCCGCTTCCGGGGTGTCTACCGCGTAACCGGTGGATACTGGCAGGCCGTACTCAGCGAACAGCTGCTTACCCTGATACTCGTGAAGATTCATGCTTATTACCGTCTTCGTTAGGTACTGCGCATTCGGTGCTGCACCGTTCTGGTGCCGCACCACCTGTGACTGCTGCTTGCGTAGCGTTCCAGTTAACCGGTTCGGCTACGCAAGGCTGCGTCCAGCGGATATTCCGCGGTGAGTCTTGCTCGCAAGGCTCACGACGGGCCATACCGCCGTGGTTTCTTATTGTCTATCAACGCTTCTTGCGGTTGGCCACGTGGATGGCGCCGCCATTTACGGCCAGGGCCGCTTCGTGCAAGGCTTCGGACAGGGTCGGATGGGAGAAGACCATCATGCCCAGATCTTCAGCGCTGGTGCCGAATTCCATGCCGATCGCGCCTTGCTGTACCAGCTCGGCAGCGCTTGGGCCAATGACGTGAACGCCCAATACGCGATCCGTCTTGGCATCGGCGATGACTTTCACGAAACCACCGGTATCGTTGGCTGCCATGGCACGGCCACTGGCTGCAAACGGGAAGGTGCCGACGTTAACTTCAACGCCTTCGGCTTTCAAGGCCTGCTCGGTCTTGCCAACCCATGCGATTTCCGGGTGGGTGTAGATAACCGATGGGATCAGGTCATAGTTCATCTGGGCTTTGTGGCCCTTGATGCGCTCGACGACCATGATGCCTTCTTCGGATGCCTTGTGTGCCAGCATCATGCCGCGAACCACGTCACCGATGGCGAAGACGCCCGGTACGGTGGTAGCGCATTGATCATCAACCTGGATGAAGCCGCGCTCATCGATTTCCACGCCGCTGTCGGCAGCCAACAGGTCGGTGGTCACAGGACGACGGCCGACCGCGACGATCAGCTTGTCGAAGGTGATGGTCTGTTCGCCGTTGGTGTCGGTGTAGGTGACCACGACTTCTTCGCCGTTGACCTTCGAACCGGTGACGCGAGCGCCCAGCTTGATGTCCAGGCCCTGTTTGGTCAGGGTTTTCAGCGCTTCCTTGGAAACCGCAGTGTCAGCGGCCATCAGGAAGGTGTCGAGGGCTTCCAGTACGGTCACTTGCGCGCCCAGGCGCGACCATACCGAACCCAGCTCGAGGCCGATCACGCCGGCGCCGATCACGCCCAGGCGTTTTGGTACGCTCTGGAACTCCAGGGCGCCGGTGGAATCGACGATCACGTTCTGGTCGACCGGAGCCGGTGGAATGTCGATCGGACGCGAGCCTGGTGCCAGGATGACGTTTTCGGCTTCGATCACTTCAACCGAACCGTCTGGCTTGGTCACTTCGACTTTCTTGCCCATCAGCAGCTTGCCGTGACCCTGGATCGAGGTCACGCCGTTGGCCTTGAACAGGGTAGCAACGCCGGAGGTCAGGCCTTTGACGATGTTGGCCTTGCGACCGACCATCGCCGGCACGTCCATGGTCACGCCAGCGTGGTTGATACCATGGATCTTGAAGCCATCCTGCGCTTCGTGGAACTTCCAGGAGCTGTCCAGCAGCGCCTTGGAAGGAATGCAACCGACGTTCAGGCAAGTACCGCCGAGGGCCAGCTTGCCCTCCTTGTCGGTGTATTTCTCGATGCAGGCAGTGGTAAGGCCCAGTTGCGCAGCCTTGATGGCCGCTACGTAGCCGCCAGGGCCCGCACCAATCACTACCACGTCGAATTTCTGAGTCATGAGTCATTCCTTTTCGAATCAAACCGGACGATCACTTGTGATGACCGTCGAGGGACGAAACCGGTTGTTTCAGCAAGAGGCCGGTCACAACAGACCGGCCCTCGCGGCGAAAATCAGATATCCAGCAGCAGACGAGCCGGATCTTCAAGCAGGTTCTTGATGGTGACCAGGAACGTCACGGCTTCTTTGCCGTCGATCAGGCGGTGATCGTAGGACAGTGCCAGGTACATCATCGGACGAATCACGACCTGACCATTGATCGCCATAGGACGCTGCAGAATGTTGTGCATGCCCAGGATAGCCGCTTGTGGCGGGTTGACGATCGGGGTCGACATCATCGAGCCGAATGTACCACCGTTGGTGATGGTGAACGTACCGCCGGTCATCTCTTCGATGGACAGCTTGCCGTCACGGGCCTTCTTGCCGAAGGTGGCGATGCCGCCTTCGATTTCGGCCAGGCTCATCAGTTCGGCGTTACGCAGTACCGGAACCACCAGGCCACGGTCGCTGGAAACAGCAACACCGATATCGGCGTAGCCGTGGTAGACGATGTCGGAACCGTCGATCGACGCGTTGACGGCCGGGAAGCGTTTCAGCGCTTCGGTGGCAGCCTTGACGAAGAACGACATGAAGCCCAGGCGTACGCCATTGTGGGACTTCTCGAACAGATCCTTGTACTTCGAACGCAGGGCCATGACTTCGGTCATGTCGACTTCGTTGAAAGTGGTCAGCATCGCCATGTTCGACTGGGCTTCTACCAGACGCTTGGCCACGGTAGCGCGAACGCGGGTCATCGGAACGCGTTTTTCAACGCGGTCACCGGCAGCGAACACCGGAGCGGCAGCGGCAGGTGCGGCAGGCTTGGCTGGCGCGGCGGCTGGCGCGGCTTTCTTGGCGGCAACGGCGGCAACCACGTCTTCCTTGGTCACACGACCGCCTTTGCCAGTGCCGGCAACGGAAGCGATGTTGATGCCATTCTCTTCAGCCAGCTTGCGAGCAGCAGGGGCAGCGACAGGATCGTCTTCGCCACCAGCGGCTGGAGCAGCAGCCTGAGCGGCAGCCGGTGCAGCAGCGGCCGGAGCAGCGGCAGCAGCACCGCCCTCTTCGATCGAGCCCAGGACCTGGTTCGACAGAACGGTAGCGCCCTCCCCGGCAACGATTGCGCCCAGCACGCCGTCAGCTTCGGCCAATACTTCCAGCACGACCTTGTCGGTCTCGATGTCGACGATCAGGTCGTCACGCTTGACGGCCTCGCCTGGTTTCTTGTGCCAGGTGGCAACGGTGCCATCGGCAACCGATTCCGGGAATGACGGGGCTTTGATTTCGATAGCCATTATCTGTGGGTCCTTAAAATTCGGTTTCAGTCAGCGCGAAGGCGTTAAACAGTGAAGGCATCTTGCAGCAGTTTTTCCTGCTGCTCGGCGTGCATCGACGCATAACCACACGCAGGTGCAGCAGAAGCATCACGGCCGGCATATTCCAGGCCCAGGGCCTTGTTATGGTTGCCGATGCTGCGACGCAGGTGATGCTGGCTGCTGTACCACGCGCCTTGGTTCATCGGTTCTTCCTGACACCACACCACATGGGTGAGGTTGGTGTAAGGCGCGATGGCCTCCATCAGGTCTTCTTCCGGGAACGGGTAAAGCTGCTCGATACGCACGATGGCGATGTCTTCGCGGCCTTCGGCACGACGTTTTTCCAGCAGGTCGTAGTAGACCTTGCCGCTGCACAGGACCAGGCGAGTGACCTTCGCCGCATCCAGGGTGTCGATTTCCGAAATAACGGTCTGGAACGAGCCTTCGGCCAGATCCTCGAGCGTGGAGATCGCCAGTTTGTGACGCAGCAGCGACTTCGGTGTCAGCACGATCAGCGGCTTGCGCAGCGGACGGATGACTTGACGACGCAGCAGGTGGTAGATCTGCGCCGGAGTCGTCGGTACGCAGACCTGGACGTTGTGCTCGGCGCACAGCTGCAGGTAACGCTCCAGACGTGCCGAAGAGTGCTCCGGCCCCTGCCCTTCATAACCGTGTGGCAACAGCATGGTCAGACCGCAGAGACGGCCCCACTTGTGCTCGCCGCTGGTGATGAACTGGTCGACAACCACCTGGGCACCGTTGGCGAAGTCGCCGAACTGGGCTTCCCAGATCACCAGCGCATTTGGCTCGGTGGTGGAGTAGCCATATTCGAACGCCAGGACGGCTTCTTCGGACAGCAGCGAATCGTACAGGTCGAAACGTGGCTGGCCTTTGTACAGGTGCTGCAGCGGGATGTGGGTGCTGGCGTCTTTCTGGTTGTGCAGCGCCGCGTGGCGGTGCGAGAAAGTACCGCGGCCTACGTCCTGGCCGGTGATGCGAATCGGGTGACCTTCGAACGCCAGGGTCGCGTACGCCATGGTTTCGGCGTAACCCCAGTTGATCGGCAGGCCGCCGGCTTGCATCTTCTGCCGGTCTTCGTAGATTTTCGCGACCTGGCGCTGAACCACGAAGCCTTCCGGGATTTCCAGCAGCTTGGCGGACAGTTCCTGCAGGGTCTTGAGGTCGAAACGGGTGTCGTGACGCGCGGTCCAGGCGTGGCCCAGGTATGGACGCCAGTCCACGAACAGCTCTTTGTTCGGCTCTTTGACCAGGCTTTTTACAACGTGCAGGCCGTTATCCAGGGCATTGCGATATTCATCGACTTTTTCCTGGACGCGCGCTGCATCCAGCACACCGCCCTGGGTCAGGCGCTCGGCATACAGCTCACGAGTAGTGCGCTGCTTGGCGATCTGCTGGTACATCAGCGGCTGGGTGCCGCTTGGCTCGTCGGCCTCGTTGTGGCCGCGACGACGGTAGCAGACCAGGTCGATCACCACGTCGCGCTTGTACTGCATGCGGTAGTCGATGGCCAACTGGGTCACGAACAGCACGGCTTCCGGGTCATCGCCATTCACATGGAGAATCGGCGCCTGGATCATCTTCGCGACGTCGGTTGCGTACTCGGTGGAGCGCGAGTCTTCCGGGTTGCTGATGGTGAAACCGACCTGGTTGTTGATCACGATGTGCACGGTACCGCCGGTCTTGAAACCGCGGGTCTGCGACATCTGGAAGGTTTCCATGACCACGCCTTGACCGGCGAATGCCGCGTCACCGTGGATGGAGATCGGCAGGACCTTTTCACCGGTCGGGTCGTTGCGGCGATCCTGGCGGGCACGGACCGAACCCTCGACCACCGGGGAAACGATTTCCAGGTGGGACGGGTTGAAGGCCATGGCCAGGTGCACTTCGCCACCTGTGGTCATCACGTTGGACGAGAAGCCCTGGTGGTATTTCACGTCACCGGAACCCAGCTCGACCTTCTTCTTGCCTTCGAACTCGTCGAACAATTCGCGCGGGTTCTTGCCGAAGGTGTTGACCAGTACGTTCAGACGACCACGGTGGGCCATGCCGATGACGATTTCCTTGGTGCCGTAGGAACCCGAACGCTGGATCAGTTCGTCCAGCATCGGAATCAGGCTTTCACCACCTTCCAGGCCAAAACGCTTGGTGCCCGGGTATTTGGTACCCAGGTACTTCTCCAGGCCTTCACCGGCGGTAACGCGCTCGAGCAAGTGGCTCTTGATATCGGCGGAGTACGTCGGACGGCCACGAACGCTTTCCAGACGCTGCTGGAACCACTGGCGCTGCTCGGAATCGGTGATGTGCGTGAATTCAGCGCCGATGGTGCGGCAATATGTCTGCTGCAACGCTTCGTGAATTTCGCGTAGGCTCGCTTCCTCTTTGCCGATGAACAGGTCGCCGGCACGGAAGGTCGTATCAAGATCGGCATTGGTCAAGCCGTAATGAGTGATCGACAGGTCTGCAGGTGCAGGACGCTGCCACAGCCCCAGCGGGTCGAGCTGGGCTGCTTGGTGGCCTCGCATCCGGTAGGCCTGGATCAGTCGCAGCACTTCAACTTGCTTCTTCTCGTGTTCACTGCTCACGCTGCCGGCAGATACCGGTTGAGCGCGGCGCTGGTTCTTTGCCAGCAACACGAAATGATCGCGAATCGTCGAGTGCGAAACATCAGTGGCAGAGTTACCGTCAGCCGGCAACTTCTGAAAGTAGGTGCGCCATTCTTCTGGCACAGCGTTAGGGTCGTGCAGGTAGAGCTCGTAGAGCTCTTCCACATAGGCAGCGTTACCACCGGAGAGGTGGGCACTGTTCCACATGCGCTGCATCACGCTTTCTTGCATGCTTGGTCACCCTCGATTAGGGGAACACCACCGGCGAAAACACCGAGCAAACTTGCAGAAGTCCGAGTGCAGCGACTAAAACAAGCCACTTAGGATCACGCTGATAGTCCGGGTACCAGCCCGGATGCCCCTGCTTGTCTCATTTCTTCAAAATAAGAACCGCCGCTTTGTAAGCGGCTGTTCTGGTTATAGCCTGAGCGCGGGTTGAAGCCCGCGCCTGGCCTTCTACGGGTAAAGCGGTCCTACGGGTACAGCAGCTGAATCACACGCCGCTCTGCAGCAGCATGTTACGTACGTGACCGATGGCCTTAGTCGGGTTCAGGCCTTTCGGGCAGACGTTGACGCAGTTCATGATCCCGCGGCAGCGGAATACGCTGAACGGGTCATCCAGTGCAGCCAGACGCTCGGACGTCTTGGTGTCACGGCTGTCTGCCAGGAAGCGGTAAGCTTGCAGCAGGGCGGCCGGGCCCAGGAACTTGTCCGGGTTCCACCAGAACGATGGGCACGAGGTCGAGCAGCAAGCGCACAGGATGCACTCGTACAGACCGTCGAGCTTTTCACGCTCTTCTGGAGACTGCAGACGCTCGATGGCCGGAGCCGGCGTGTCGTTCTGCAGGTATGGCTTCACCTTCTCGTATTGCTTGTAGAAGATGCTCATATCGACGACCAGGTCACGGATAACCGGCAAACCTGGCAACGGACGAACGATCAGCTTGTTGCCCTTGACCACCGCAGACAGCGGCGTGATGCAGGCCAGGCCGTTCTTGCCGTTGATGTTCATGCCGTCGGAGCCGCAAACGCCCTCGCGGCAAGAGCGACGATAGGAGAAACCCTCGTCCTGCTCTTTGATCAGGGCCAGCACGTCCAGCACCATCAGGTCTTTACCACCGGTATCGACCTGGAATTCCTGCATGAACGGCGCAGCGTCCTGATCAGGGTTGTAGCGATAAACACTGACTTGCAACATGGCGGCCACCCTTAATAAGTCCGAATCTTAGGTTCAAAAGTCGGAACAGTCTTCGGCGAGAAGTTCACAGCACGCTTGGTCACGCGCTTGTCACCCGGGAAGTAAAGGGTGTGGCACAGCCAGTTTTCGTCGTCACGATCTTCGAAGTCTTCACGGGCGTGAGCGCCGCGGGACTCTTTACGTACTTCGGCAGCAATGGCGGTAGCTTCAGCCACTTCCAGCAGGTTCTGCAATTCCAGCGCTTCGATACGGGCAGTGTTGAACGCCTGCGACTTATCGTTGATCTTCACGTTGGCGATTCGTTCACGCAATTGCGCCAGCTGGGCAATACCCTTCTGCATGTATTCGCCGGTACGGAATACACCGAAGTAGTTCTGCATGCAGTTTTGCAATTCGCGACGCAGGGTCGCCACGTCTTCGCCTTCGGTACGCTCGTTCAGAGCGGACAGACGCGCCAGGGCGGCTTCGATGTTGGCGTCGGTGGCATCGTCGTATTCGATACCGTCGGACAGGGCTTTTTCCAGGTGCAGGCCAGCAGCGCGACCGAAGACCACCAGGTCGAGCAACGAGTTGCCGCCCAGGCGGTTTGCACCGTGGACCGATACGCACGCCACTTCACCCACTGCGAACAGGCCAGGGATGATTTCGTCCACGCCTTCGGCGTTCTGAGTGATTGCCTGGCCATGAATGTTGGTGGCAACGCCGCCCATCATATAGTGGCAGGTTGGAACCACTGGAACCGGCGCAACGACCGGGTCGACGTGAGCGAAGGTCTTGGACAGTTCGCAGATACCTGGCAGGCGGCTGTGCAGCACTTCCTCGCCCAGGTGGTCGAGCTTGAGCATCACGTGGTCGCCATTCGGGCCACAGCCGTTGCCGGCGATGATCTCTTTAACCATCGAACGGGCAACCACGTCACGACCGGCAAGGTCCTTGGCGTTCGGAGCATAACGCTCCATGAAACGCTCGCCGTGCTTGTTGATCAGGTAACCGCCTTCACCGCGGCAACCTTCGGTGACCAGTACACCGGCGCCGGCGATGCCGGTTGGGTGGAACTGCCACATTTCGATGTCTTGCACCGGTACGCCTGCACGCAGGGCCATGCCAACGCCGTCACCGGTGTTGATCAGGGCATTGGTGGTGGAGGCATAGATACGACCTGCACCGCCGGTCGCCAGTACGGTGGCCTTGGCGCGGATGTAGGTGGTTTCGCCGGTTTCGATGCAGATCGCGATCACGCCGACAAAAGCGCCATCCTGGTTCTTCACCAGATCGACAGCGTAGTACTCGTTCAGGAACACGGTACCGGCTTTCAGGTTGCCCTGGTAAAGGGTGTGCAGCAGTGCGTGACCGGTACGGTCGGACGCTGCGCAAGTACGTGCAGCCTGACCGCCCTTGCCGTAGTCCTTGGACTGGCCACCGAACGGACGCTGGTAGATACGACCTTGCTCGGTACGCGAGAAAGGCATGCCCATGTGGTCCAGTTCGTAAACGGCAGCCGGGCCTTCCTGACACATGTATTCGATAGCATCCTGGTCACCGATATAGTCGGAACCCTTGACGGTATCGTACATGTGCCAGCGCCAGTCATCGTTCGGGTCGGCCGAAGCGATGGCACAGGTGATGCCGCCCTGGGCGGAAACAGTGTGCGAACGGGTCGGGAAGACCTTGGTGATCACGGCAGTCTTGTGACCGCCCTGTGCCAGTTGCAGCGCCGCGCGCATGCCGGCACCGCCACCACCAATGATGATGGCGTCGAAAGAAATCGTTGGAATGTTAGCCATGGATCAGATACCCCAGAGAATCTGCACACCCCAGACGAAGTAAGCGAACATCGCAACGCCGCATACTGCCTGGAAGAGGAAACGTACGGCAGTCGCCGACTTGCCGAACGCCATTGGCGTCAGGTAGTCGGTCGCGATGGTCCACATACCGACCCAGGCGTGAGCGCCCAGTGCGACAAGGGCCAGCAGACTGAAGATGCGCATCCAGTTGTTTGCGAACAGTTCATGCCATTGGGCGTAGCCAATGCCAGGGTTTGCCACGACATATCCGATCAGGAAAATGAAGTAAGCCGCGAGAACGACCGCAGACACACGCTGGGCCATCCAGTCGTAGAGGCCCGAACGCGAAAGGTTCGTGACGTTGGTTACCATATCCAGACTCCTGCCAGAACGATCAGCACCGCAGACACGGCGATAATGATTTTCGAGCCCAGCTTGCCGCCTTCCAGCGTCTCACCGATGCCCATGTCCATGATCAAATGGCGCACACCGGCAACCAAGTGATACAGCAAGGCGGACAGGATGCCCCAAATCACTAGCTTGGCTAGCGGACTGGTCAGACACGCTTTCACCTGACCGAAGCCTTCTTCCGAATCGAGCGACTTGTCCAATGCATAAAGCATGATGGCCAGGCTGACGAAGAGGATGACACCGGAAATACGGTGAAGAATGGACGTGTAAGCAGTGACTGGGAGTTTGATGGTCCTTAGGTCTAGGTTTACAGGTCGTTGGCTTTTCACGGCTTTTTTTTCACACTGAAGAGCCCCTAACAATCAGGGCAAAGTTGTTGGGGCGCGCACTGGTCAGGTACTCACCACCCAGGGAGTGACGACCCCCAAGAAAGCAGGCCCAAAAGCCCCTGGCGGTCGGTGGCCGAGTATAGACAGTTAGGCTACTAATGACAACGCGTTCACCTTCCCCTAATAGCGCATTGCACATACGGCGCAAAAGGCGTAAACGGCAGGTAATTTCGCGGAAAAAGTCCGGTTAAAGCCTTCTGGAGCAAGACTTTAGGCAAATTGACATTCGGATTTATCTCACTATAGTGGTGCGGGCCCTGCGTGGGGGGTCTGTCTGATGATTCCAAGCATTAATAGGAGGCCACATGGCTGACAAAAAAGCGCAGTTGATCATCGAGGGCGCAGCCCCCGTCGAGCTGCCCATTTTAACCGGCACCGTTGGTCCCGATGTAATCGACGTACGGGGCCTGACGGCCACGGGCCGTTTCACCTTTGACCCAGGTTTCATGTCGACCGCCTCGTGCGAGTCGAAGATCACCTACATCGACGGCGACAACGGCATCCTGCTGCACCGCGGCTACCCGATCGAGCAACTGGCTGAAAAATCGGACTACCTGGAAACCTGCTACCTGCTGCTCAATGGCGAGCTGCCAACCGCAGAGCAAAAGGCCCAGTTCGTCAGCACCGTGAAGAACCACACCATGGTTCACGAGCAGCTGAAGACCTTCTTCAACGGCTTCCGTCGCGATGCCCACCCGATGGCCGTCATGTGCGGCGTTGTCGGCGCCCTCTCGGCCTTCTACCACGACTCCCTGGACATCAATAACCCCCAGCATCGCGAAATCTCCGCGATTCGCCTGGTGGCGAAGATGCCGACCCTGGCAGCCATGGTCTACAAGTACTCCATGGGCCAGCCCATGATGTACCCGCGCAACGACCTGACCTATGCAGAGAACTTCCTGCATATGATGTTCAACACCCCGTGCGAGATCAAACCGATCAGCCCGGTGCTCGCCAAGGCCATGGACCGGATCTTCATCCTCCACGCCGACCACGAGCAGAACGCCTCCACGTCCACCGTGCGCCTGGCCGGCTCGTCGGGTGCCAACCCGTTCGCCTGTATCGCCGCCGGTATCGCCGCGCTCTGGGGCCCTGCCCACGGCGGCGCCAACGAAGCGGTACTGACCATGCTCGATGAAATCGGCGATGTCTCCAACATCGACAAGTTCATCGCCAAGGCCAAGGACAAGAACGATCCGTTCAAGCTGATGGGCTTCGGTCACCGGGTCTACAAGAACCGCGACCCGCGCGCCACCGTCATGAAGCAAACCTGCGACGAAGTGCTCAAGGAACTGGGGATCACAAACGATCCGCAACTCGAACTGGCCATGCGCCTGGAAGAAATCGCCCTGACCGACCCATACTTCATCGAGCGCTCGCTGTACCCGAACGTCGACTTCTACTCGGGGATCATCCTCAAGGCGATCGGCATTCCAACCAGCATGTTCACCGTGATCTTCGCCCTGGCGCGGACCGTGGGCTGGATCTCCCACTGGAAGGAAATGCTCTCCAGCCCGTACAAGATCGGCCGCCCGCGCCAGCTGTACACCGGCTACGAGTCGCGTGACATCACCCAGCTGGAAGATCGCAAGTAAGGCCTGCCTTGCCATAGGTCCCACGCTGCACTGAAACAGCCCCTGCTTCTTATATATAAGAGCAGGGGCTGTTTTGTTTAGGCCTCCTATTTATTCACCAGCAGGGCTGACGCCTTCGCGAGCAAGCCCACATTGAGCCCTGTGTACGGCGCAAATCCCCTGGGTACATATCCGTTGCTGCGGTAACGGCCACTTAGGGTTCCGCCCTGACGGCGGCTCACTTTTGAGAAGCGCAAAAGTAAGCAAAACGCTCATGCCCCACCACTTGGTGCCTCGCTTAGGCTCGGCATGCCCTCACTCCGGCATTGCTCCGTGGGCCCGCCGCGAAGGGCCATCCATGGCCCAGCGCGGCTATCCCGGCATCCATGCCGGGATACCCACTGCGCAATGCCTGCGTTCGGCCAGCGTGGTTAATGGGGCGTCGAAATCAACGTCCACCGCGAGGCGGCCTAGTAGCCGACCTGGCTCGTCCGGTCGTACACCCATCAGATCTGTTTGAGCAGGACCTGTGGGAGCAAAGCTTGCTCGCGATGAGGCCAGTAAGCTCAACATCCATGTGACTGAACCACCGCCATCGCGAGCAAGCTTTGCTCCCACAGGAGAAACGCGGTCTCACCAAGAACCAGGTCGGCTATCAGGCCGCCTCGCGGTGGACGTTGATCTCGGCGCCCCGTTAACCACGATGGCCGAACGCAGGCATTGTGGAGTGGGTATCCCGGCATGGATGCCGGGATAGCCGCGCTGGGCCATGGATGGCCCTTCGCGGCGGGCCCACGGAGCAATGCCGGAGTGAGGGCACACCGAGCCTAGGCGAGGTGCCGAGTGGTGGGGCAAGAGCGTTTTGCTTACTTTTGCGCTTCTCAAAAGTGAGCCGCCGTCAGGGCGGAACCCTAAGCCGCCGTTACCGCAGCAACGGATATACACCCTTACCCCAATGGGTCGAAACTGAAGATCCACAGCCTTAAGTGAACAGCATTACCTGTGGGAGCGAGCTTGCTCACGAAGACGTCATCACTCAAACCACAGCTATCACACACAAAAAAAATACCCCAGCCTCTCGACCGGGGTATTTCTTCAAGCACTTATCTCTACATCAATGGCTAACCGCCCCACTCGCCCCCAGGCCAGTCTGCGAACGCACGAACTGCGGGAAGAACAGCGCCCGCTCGTTTGCACCTTCAGCCGACTTGTCGGTGATGGAGAAGAACCAGATGCCGACAAAGGCAATGGCCATCGAGAACAGCGCAGGGTATTCATACGGGAAGATCGCCTTCTCGTGACCCATGATCTGCACCCATATGGTCGGACCGAGCACCATCAGGCCCACGGCACTGACCAGGCCCAGCCAGCCGCCAATCATGGCGCCACGGGTGGTCAGCTTCTTCCAGTACATCGAAAGCAGCAGTACCGGGAAGTTGCAGCTCGCCGCGATGGAGAACGCCAGGCCCACCATGAACGCGATGTTCTGCTTCTCGAACAGGATGCCCAGGCCGATCGCCAGCACCGCCAGGGCGATGGTGGTGATTTTCGAGACGCGAATCTCGTCCTTCTCGTTGGCCTTGCCTTTCTTGATCACACTGGCATACAGGTCATGGGACACCGCCGAGGCACCGGCCAGGGTCAGGCCCGCGACGACCGCCAGGATGGTGGCGAAGGCTACCGCCGAGATGAAGCCCAGGAAGATACTGCCGCCCACAGCGTTGGCAAGGTGTACCGCCGCCATGTTGTTGCCGCCGAGCAAGGCACCTGCCGCGTCCTTGAAGGCCGGGTTGGTGCTGACCAGCAGGATCGCGCCGAAGCCGATGATGAAGGTCAGGATGTAGAAGTAACCGATGAAGCCAGTGGCATACAGCACGCTCTTGCGCGCTTCCTTGGCGTCGCTCACGGTGAAGAAGCGCATCAGGATATGCGGCAGGCCTGCGGTACCGAACATCAGTGCCAGCCCCAGGGAGAAGGCCGAAATCGGATCCTTCACCAGGCCGCCAGGGCTCATGATCGCCTCACCTTTAGGGTGAACCTTGACCGCCTCGGCAAACAGCATGTTGAAGTCGAAGTTGACGTGCTTCATGACCATCAGGGCCATGAACGAAGCACCCGAGAGCAACAGCACCGCTTTGATGATCTGTACCCAGGTGGTGGCCAGCATGCCGCCGAACAACACGTAGAGGCACATCAGGATACCGACCAGGATCACCGCAACGTGGTAGTCCAGGCCGAACAGCAGCTGGATCAGCTTGCCGGCACCGACCATTTGCGCGATCAGGTAGAACGCCACCACCACCAGCGAGCCGCTGGCAGACAGGGTGCGGATCTGGGTTTGCCCCAGGCGGTAGGACGCCACATCGGCAAAGGTATATTTACCCAGGTTACGCAGGCGCTCGGCGATCAGGAACAGGATGATCGGCCAGCCCACCAGGAAGCCGATGGAGTAGATCAAGCCATCGTAGCCCGAGGTGAACACCAGCGCGGAAATCCCCAGGAAGGACGCCGCCGACATGTAGTCGCCCGCGATTGCCAGGCCGTTCTGGAAGCCGGTGATCTTGCCGCCGGCCGCATAGTAGTCGGCCGCCGAGTTGTTTTTCTTGGACGCCCAGTAGGTGATATACAAAGTCGCGCCGACGAAGGCCACGAACATCAGGATAGCCGCGACGTTGAGGGGTTGTTTCTGCACGGCGCCGGTCAGGGCTTCAGCCGCCCAGGCGCCCGGGGCGAACGCTGCGATGCTCAATAGAGCCAGTAGACGCCGGATCATTGCTGAGCCTCCTTGAGAATCGCATTGTTCAAGTCGTCGAACTCGCCGTTGGCGCGCCGTACGTAGATACCAGTCAGGATGAAGGCCGAGAGAATCAGGCCGACACCGATGGGAATGCCCCAGGTGATAGTGGACTCAGGCGAGATCTTGGCCCCGAGAATGTGTGGCCCGTAGGCGATCAGAAGAATGAAGCCGGAATACAGCCCAAGCATGATCGCCGAGAGAATCCAGGCGAACTTTTCCCTTTTTCTCACCAGCTCCTTGAAGCGGGGGCTGTTTTGAATAGAGAGGTAAATGCTGTCGTTCATTGTTTTTATCCTCGCAGCACAGATTTAATTGGAACGACCCTACTCTATGCGGCTCAAGGCCAGGTTCCAGACGACCTTAGTATTAGAACGACATGACGGTGCTGCCCATTTCCCGCACATTTTCGCAATGGTTTCCTGTGGGAGCGAGCTTGCTCGCGATAGCGGCGTGTCTGCTTGCATCTCTGTTGAATGTTGCACCGTCATCGCGAGCAAGCTCGCTCCCACAGGGGGCATTGTGGGATTCAGGAATTTCGGGCACAAAAAAAAGCCGCATGACACAAGTCATGCGGCTTTTCGGAACAGCTAAACCAGGCCGATTACTTGCCGGTCCACTCCTTCACGCGATCCGGGTGCTTGGCGACCCAGTCCTTGGCAGCGGCATCCGGCTTGGCGCCTTCCTGAATCGCCAGCATGACTTCGCCGATCTCGTCTTTCGAAGCCCACTGGAACTTCTTCAGGAACTCGACCACTTCCGGCGCCTTGGCCTCCAGGCCCTTGCTACCGATGCTATTTACAGTCTCAGCCGCGCCGTAGACGCCTTTCGGGTCTTCCAGGAAGCGCAGTTTCCACTTGGCGAACATCCAGTGCGGCACCCAACCGGTAACGGCGATGGATTCGTTTTTCTTCTCGGCACGGGTCAGCTCGGCAATCATGCCGGCGCCGGAACTGGCCTTGAGTTGATAACCGGTCAGGTCGTAATCCTTGATGGCCTGTTCGGTCTTGAGCATCACGCCTGAACCGGCGTCGATGCCGACGATGCGCTTCTTGAAAGAGTCGTCGGTCTTGAGATCTTCGAGCGACTTGGCCTTGACGTATTCCGGCACGATCAGGCCGATTTTCGCGTCCTTGAAGTTGGGGCCGTAATCGACCACCTGGTCCTTGTTCTTGGTCCAATAGTCGCCGTGAGTCACTGGCAGCCAGGCCGAGAGCATCGCGTCGAGTTTACCGGTGGCCACGCCTTGCCACATGATCCCGGTCGCGACCGCTTGCAGCTTCACGTCATAACCGAGTTTCTGCTTGATCACTTCGGCGGCCACGTGGGTGGTCGCGACGCTGTCGGACCAGCCGTCAACGTAACCGATGCTCAGGGTTTTGGTTTCGGCGCTGGCCAAGGTGGAACTGATGGCCAGTACCAGTGCGGCACCTGCGCCCAAGAGTCGTCGCATCTTCATCGTTACTTCCCCGAAAGTGCTGCGCCCGACGGATGCCGGGCGGCGTCAACGTATAGTTATGATGCTCAGCGCCCCCATCACGCTCGCCCTCAAACCGGTCTGAACGCCAGTGGAGTACTGACTCGCTGATCATCAACCTGCGCCGATCCGGAACCTGCTCTGTCTGCGACGTCGAGGCAACGAGAAACGACATCAGAACGCCAGCTCTCAGTTCCGGGCATTTGTAGCACCGCCACACATGAGATTTAGCCGTCAAATCCGGCAAACGCCAGATAACTAGCCGCCGCCGCGCACGACCGTGTATCGTCCCGCTACTATCGCACCCCGTCCGCGCCTGTTTTGTGCCCGTCATGGCACTTGGCTCTGCTTCGGTGGTCATAGCCTGCGAACCTCATTCGGCACCTTCCTCTAAGGGATCCAGTCATGCTCCGTTCCTTGCGCTTCGCTGCCCTTCTCGGCGGCCTTATCCTGAGTGCGTCCGCGCTGGCGGCAGATATTGACGCCGCCAGCTATGGCTACCCCTTGACCAACCCGTTCGAGGCGACCATTGCCACCACGCCGCCGGACCTGCGTCCGGAGTTGCCGCTGATCGAAGACATCAACCAGGCGGACCACAGCCTGACCCTGCGCCCGGAACGCGAGTTCATCCTGCCGGACAACTTCTGGCCAGTGAAAAGCCTCACCTACCGCATGGCCACCCAGGACAAACCCGCGCCGCTGATCTTCCTCATCGCCGGCACCGGTGCGCGCTTCGACAGTAGCATCAATGAATACCTCAAACGCCTCTACTACAAGGCCGGCTACCACGTGGTGCAGTTGTCATCGCCCACCAGCTTCGACTTCATGAGCGCCGCGTCACGCTTCGCCACGCCAGGCATTTCCAAGGAAGACGCCGAAGACATGTACCGGGTGATGCAGGCCGTGCGTGCGCAGAACCCCAAGCTGCCGGTGACCGAGTATTACCTGACCGGTTATAGCCTAGGTGCCCTGGACGCGGCCTTCGTCGCACACCTGGACGAAACCCGGCGCAGCTTCAATTTCAAGAAGGTGCTGCTGCTGAACCCACCGGTGAACCTCTACACCTCGATCACCAACCTGGACAAACTGGTCCAGACCGAGGTCAAGGGCATCAACAACACCACGACCTTCTATGAACTGGTGCTGAACAAGCTGACCCGCTACTTCCAGCAAAAAGGCTACATCGACCTCAACGATGCGCTGCTCTATGACTTCCAGCAGTCCAAGCAACACCTGAGCAATGAGCAGATGGCCATGTTGATCGGCACCTCGTTCCGTTTCTCGGCGGCCGACATCGCGTTCACCTCGGACCTGATCAACCGGCGCGGCCTGATCATCCCGCCCAAGTTCCCGATTACCGAAAGCACCAGCCTGACGCCATTTCTCAAGCGTGCGTTGCAATGCGATTTCGACTGTTACCTCACCGAGCAGGTGATCCCGATGTGGCGCGCGCGCACCGACGGCGGCAGCCTGCTGCAACTGGTCGACCAGGTCAGCCTGTACGCGTTGAAGGATTACCTGCACGACAGCCCGAAGATTGCCGTCATGCACAACGCCGACGACGTCATTCTCGGCCCGGGCGACCTGGGTTTCCTGCGCAAGACCTTTGGCGATCGCCTGACGGTTTATCCACTGGGCGGCCACTGCGGCAACCTTAACTACCGCGTCAACAGCGACGCCATGCTGGAGTTCTTCCGTGGCTAAATATCTGCTGCTTATCGCCGCGTTAATGAGCGCGGGCATGGTCCACGCCGACAACAGCAAGGCCAATGCGCCAGTGGTGGTGGATTCGGACGGCTTCAAGGAGCCGTTGACCAAGCTGAAGTTCAACCCGGGGCTGGACCAGCGCGAGTTCGAGCGTTCGACCCTCAATGCGTTGAACGTCTATGACCCGCTGGAGTCATGGAACCGCCGGGTCTATCACTTCAACTACCGCTTCGACCAGTGGGTGTTCCTGCCCGTCGTCGATGGCTATCGCTACATTACCCCCGGCTTCGTGCGCACCGGGGTCAGCAACTTCTTCAACAACCTGGGGGACGTGCCGAACCTGATGAACAGCCTGCTGCAATTCAAGGGCAAGCGTTCGATGGAAACCACGGCGCGACTGCTGCTCAACACCACCGTCGGCATCGCCGGCCTGTGGGACCCAGCCACCGCCATGGGCCTGCCGCGCCAGAGCGAAGATTTCGGCCAGACCCTGGGCTTCTACGGCGTGCCTGGCGGTGCGTATTTCGTGCTGCCGATCTTCGGCCCTTCGAACCTGCGCGATACTTCCGGCTTGCTGGTGGACTACACAGCCGAATCGGCGATCAACTTCCTGAACGTCTCCGAAGTCAGCTCCAACCACCCGGAGTTGCTGCTCCTGCGCGGCGTGGATAAGCGCTACCAGACCAGCTTCCGCTATGGGCAACTGAACACGCCGTTCGAGTATGAGAAGGTGCGCTACGTGTACACCGAGTCGCGCAAGTTGCAGATTGCCGAATAACTTTTGGCCACCCTAAAACCCACTGTGGGAGCGAGCTTGCTCGCGATAGCAGTCTGTCAGGCAACATTAATGTTGGATGACAGGTCCTCATCGCGAGCAAGCTCGCTCCCACAGGGGTTATGTGTTGCCAGATTCAGCCTTTGAGCGTCTTCCAGACCTTACTAACAGCCATCACCCCGACCAACACCACCGCCCCCGCGACAATCCCCGCCACCGCATTGAGCAACATCGGCACGATAAACCCGGCGCCACCAGCACTGGCCGTCACGCTTTCGATCCAGTGATGCACCACCGGCACGCCGTGGGTGAGGATGCCACCGCCCACCAGGAACATCGCTGCGGTGCCGATCACCGACAGGCTTTTCATCATGTAGGGTGCCGCGCGCAGGATGGCGCCACCGATGCTTTTGGCGGCCTGGCCTGGCTTCTGTGTCAACCAGAGTCCCAGGTCATCGAGCTTGACGATGCCGGCCACCAGGCCATAGACGCCAATGGTCATGACGATGGCGATGCCCGACAGGACGATCACTTGCTGGGTGAGTGGTGCGTCGGCAACGGTGCCGAGGGTGATGGCGATGATTTCCGCCGACAGAATGAAATCGGTGCGTATCGCACCCTTGATCTTGTCCTTTTCAAAGGCTACCAGATCGACCGCCGGATCGGCCACAGCCTCGACCAGTTGCGCATGTTCGGCCTGATCTTCGGCCTTGCTGTGAAGGAACTTGTGGGCCAGTTTTTCGAACCCTTCGAAACACAAGTAGGCGCCGCCCACCATCAACAAAGGTGTCACCAACCAAGGGACGAAGGCGCTGATCGCCAGCGCCGACGGCACCAGGATCAACTTGTTGATGAACGACCCCTTGGCCACCGCCCACACCACCGGAAGTTCCCGCTCGGCGCGCACACCTGACACCTGCTGGGCATTGAGCGCCAAGTCATCGCCGAGCACGCCGGCGGTTTTCTTGGCGGCCATTTTGGTCATCAGCGCAACATCGTCGAGCACGGTGGCGATATCGTCGATCAGTACCAGCAAACTGCTTCCGGCCATGGAGGGGCTCCTTGAATAATAATGCCGCGAAGCATACCGCGAGCCGTGGTGCCTTGGGGCATTCTTGAGCGCCGCGCGAGGCCGGTGCTACCATGCGCCACCGCCAGAACAGGCAAGGAACCCCTGGGTTTATGAGCACTATCCGCGAGCGCAACAAAGAATTGATCCTGCGTGCCGCCAGCGAAGAATTTGCCGACAAGGGCTTCGCCGCGACCAAGACCAGCGACATCGCGGCCAAGGCAGGCCTGCCCAAACCCAACGTCTACTACTACTTCAAATCCAAGGAAAACCTCTACCGCGAGGTCCTGGAAAGCATCATCGAGCCGATTCTCCAGGCTTCGACACCGTTCAATGCCGACGGCGTGCCCGGTGAGGTGCTAAGCCACTACATCCGCTCCAAGATCCGCATCTCCCGCGACCTGCCCTTCGCCTCGAAAGTCTTCGCCAGCGAAATCATGCACGGCGCCCCCCACCTGAGCCCCGACCTGGTGGAACAACTCAACGCCCAGGCCCGGCACAACATCGACTGCATCCAGACCTGGATCGACCGCGGCCAGATCGCCCCCATCGACCCCAACCACCTGATGTTCAGCATCTGGGCCGCCACCCAGACCTACGCCGACTTCGACTGGCAGATCAGCGCCGTGACCGGCAAGGCCAAGCTTGATGAGGCGGATTACGAAGCGGCGGCGCAGACGATTATTCGGTTGGTGTTGAAGGGGTGTGAGCCCGACTGAAGACTGAGTAGCCTTCATCGCGAGCAAGCTCGCTCCCACAGGGTTTTGCGGTGAATACAGATTCTGCGAGCAACCTGAATCCCTTGTGGGAGCGAGCCTGCTCGCGAAAGCGGCAACTGGATTTCAAGTCAAACCCAAATGGCATCCCACAACGGATAGTCGCCAAGTTGCGTCACCAGACCTGCCCGCAGAGGGTTAGCGACAACATAGCGCGCCATTACTTTCAAATCTTCTTCTCGCCGCAGTGCTCGGTCATGAAATCCTTGCTGCCAAAGGCTAACTTTATTGTCCAGGCGCAGATTTACAGCCTTGGTACTCAATGATTTGGTCCTTTGCATCAACTCACTCAGAGATCCCCTGCGCAACTCGATCAACCAATGGAAATGATCCGGCATAACAACCCAGGCCAATGAGGCGGCCCGGCCTTGTTCCTGAGCTTTTCGAAATTGCTCAACGACCAGTCTACCCAGGACAACGTCCTTAAAAACTGGTGCGCGGCCAAACGTGTTGGTGGACAGTAAATAGATCCGGCTGGATTCGGCATGGCGGCCGAGGCGCAGTCTATGTGAAGCAGGTGAACCAGGCATTCCTTGCCCCTTTGATGATTGAGTCATAAAGAAGGCTAGACCCGTGAATGCCTGGATGGGAGGCAGACTTTTAGCTGGATGTGTCTGCTAGATTGCTATCGCGAGCAGGCTCGCTCCCACAGTGTGGATTTGCAGTGTTTGCAGAATGTACGCCCATCGCCGCCCTCTTGTGGGAGCGAGCCTGCTCGCGATAGCAAAGGTTCAGTCAGTACAAATCAAGCCCCTACATCCGCCCGCAACTGCACCGCCTCCACCGCCCTGACCGCCACCTGTTCATCCACATCCGAAACATCACCACTGACACCAATCGCCCCCAGCACCTTCCCGTCCTGATCCCTGATCAATACCCCTCCCGGTGCCGGTACGACGTTGCCCTGCCCCAGCCCGTTCAATGCCGCAAAAAACGCCGGGCGTTGCTGGGCGTCCTGGGCCACCAAGCGCGAGCCTTTGCCCAGGGCGATGGCGCCCCAAGCCTTGCCGATGGCGATCTGCGGGCGAAGCAGGCTGGCGCCGTCTTCGCGCTGCAAGGCGACCAAGTGCCCGCCGCTGTCCAGGACCGCGACGGTCAAGGGCGCAGCGCTGATTTCACGACCGGCGGCAAGGGCTTGCCCGGCCAGGTTGACGGCGATTTTCAAGGTTAGAACGCTCATGGGTGCTGTCCTTCTTTTGTTATGGGAGAGCCTTGCAGCTTCACTTTCAGCAAAACCGAACACAACAAATAGAACACAACAATTCATATTTTTGTATACAATAATTTTCACAAAGCACCTTGATCGATGAAAGGCCTCAGCAAAACCTGGCCGTCCGACGAATGAAACAAATGCTTGAGGAAATGGATTGACCTGCGCGGTTTGCCGTGAATACACTCTGCGCAAAGCCACTTGTATACAATTACAAAACGTAAGAGGCACAAAATAATGAGCAAAATGAGAGCAATCGAAGCCGCCGTCCTGGTTATGCGCCGTGAGGGCGTGGACACCGCCTTCGGTATTCCGGGTGCCGCGATCAACCCGCTGTACTCCGCCCTGCAGAAGGTGGGTGGCATCGATCACGTCCTTGCTCGCCACGTTGAAGGCGCCTCGCACATGGCCGAGGGCTACACCCGGACCAAGGCCGGCAATATCGGCGTGTGCATCGGCACCTCGGGGCCGGCCGGCACCGACATGGTGACCGGGCTCTACAGCGCCTCGGCCGATTCGATCCCGATCCTGTGCATCACCGGGCAAGCCCCCCGCGCCCGTCTGCACAAGGAAGACTTCCAGGCTGTGGATATCACCAGCATCGTCAAACCGGTGACCAAGTGGGCAACCACCGTGCTGGAGCCGGGCCAGGTGCCGTATGCCTTCCAAAAGGCGTTCTTTGAGATGCGCTCCGGTCGTCCGGGCCCGGTGCTGATCGACCTGCCGTTCGACGTGCAGATGGCCGAGATCGAATTCGACATCGACGCCTACCAGCCATTGCCATTAGCCAAACCCGCGGCCAACCGCGTGCAGATCGAGAAAGCCCTGGCGATGCTCAATCAGGCTGAGCGTCCATTGCTGGTGGCCGGTGGCGGCATCATCAACGC
Organism: Pseudomonas sp. Lb2C2; assembly: GCF_052112205.1. Classification (NCBI taxonomy): domain Bacteria; kingdom Pseudomonadati; phylum Pseudomonadota; class Gammaproteobacteria; order Pseudomonadales; family Pseudomonadaceae; genus Pseudomonas; species Pseudomonas sp. Lb2C2. The sequence goes on from NZ_JAUTYW010000011.1 coordinate 226,955, forward strand.
CGATGCCAGCGAACTGCTGGTGGAGTTCGCCGAGCTGACCGGCATTCCCGTTATCCCTACCTTGATGGGCTGGGGCACCATCCCCGACGATCACCCACTGATGGTCGGCATGGTCGGCCTGCAAACCTCCCATCGCTACGGCAACGCCACCTTGCTCAAGTCGGACGTGGTGCTGGGCGTCGGCAACCGCTGGGCCAACCGTCATACCGGTTCGGTGGACGTCTATACCGAAGGCCGCACGTTCATTCACGTGGACATCGAGCCGACCCAGATCGGCCGCGTCTTCACCCCCGACCTGGGTATCGTTTCCGACGCTGGCTCGGCCCTGACGGTGTTCATCGAAGTGGCCCGTGAATGGCAAGCCGCCGGCAAGCTGAAAAACCGCGACGCCTGGTTGCAAGACTGCCAGCAGCGCAAGGCCAGCCTGCAACGCAAGACGCACTTCGACAATGTGCCGGTCAAGCCACAACGGGTGTACGAAGAAATGAACCAGGTGTTCGGCAAGGACACCTGCTATGTCAGCACCATTGGCCTGTCACAGATCGCCGGGGCGCAGTTCCTCCATGTCTACAAGCCGCGCCACTGGATCAACTGCGGCCAGGCCGGCCCCTTGGGCTGGACCATTCCGGCCGCGCTGGGGGTGGTCAAGGCCGATCCGAGCCGCAAGGTCGTGGCACTGTCGGGCGACTATGACTTCCAGTTCATGATCGAAGAGCTGGCGGTAGGTGCGCAGTTCAAACTGCCCTACATCCATGTCGTGGTGAACAACTCCTACCTGGGCTTGATTCGCCAGGCCCAGCGCGGGTTCGACATGGACTATTGCGTGCAGCTGTCCTTCGACAACCTCAACGCCCCGGAACTCAACGGTTATGGCGTGGATCACGTTGCCGTGGCCGAAGGCCTGGGATGCAAAGCCCTGCGGGTGTTCGAACCGTCCGGTATCCAGCCAGCCCTGCGCCAGGCCCAGGCGATGATCGAGGAGTTCAAGGTGCCGGTGATCGTCGAGATCATCCTGGAACGGGTGACCAACATTTCCATGGGCACCGAGATCAACGCCGTCAATGAATTTGAAGATCTGGCGCTTGTGGGCAACGATGCACCGACTGCCATTTCGCTACTCGACTGACTGCTGACGCCCTCCTGTGGGAGCGAGCTTGCTCGCGATAGCGGTGGGTCAGTGCTGGTGATGTTGGCTGTACTGCCTTCATCGCGAGCAAGCTCGCTCCCACAGGGGTGCGTTTACATTATTTAAGGAGACCACCATGCCGCGTTTCGCCGCCAACCTGTCCATGCTGTTCACCGAGCAGGATTTTCTCGCCCGTTTCGAAGCCGCCGCCAAGGCCGGTTTCAGTGGTGTCGAATACCTGTTTCCTTATGACTACAGCTCCGCCGAACTCAAGGCTCTACTCGACGCCAACGGCCTGACCCAGGTGCTGTTCAACCTGCCGGCCGGTGACTGGGCCAAGGGCGAGCGCGGCATTGCCTGCCTGCCGGACCGGGTCGAGGAATTCCGCGCCGGTGTCGACCTGGCAATCGCCTACGCCCAAGTACTGGGCAACACCCAGGTCAACTGCCTGGCCGGGATTCGCCCGCAGAACTGCAGTGAAACCCTGGTGGAGAAAACCTTCGTCGCCAACCTGAAATACGCCGCCGAGAAGCTGCAAGCCAACGGCATCAAGCTGGTGATGGAAGCCATCAACACCCGCGACATTCCCGGCTTCTACCTGAACAACACCGCCCAGGCCCTGTCGATCCGCGAGCAGGTGGGCAGCGCCAACCTGTTCCTGCAGTACGACATCTACCACATGCAGATCATGGAAGGTGACCTGGCCCGGACCCTGTCGGCGCACCTGGGCGAGATCAACCACGTGCAACTGGCGGACAACCCGGGCCGCAACGAGCCGGGAACGGGCGAGATCAACTATCGCTTCCTGTTCGAACACCTTGACCGCATTGGCTACACGGGTTGGGTCGGCTGCGAATACAAGCCGCTGACCACCACCGAAGCGGGTCTGGAGTGGCTGAAAACCCATAACGCGATCTGACCCAACTCTTTCCCCTGTGGGAGCGAGCTTGCTCGCGATGACGTCGGTACAGCCAACATCACCGGCACTGACCCACCGCTATCGCGAGCAAGCTCGCTCCCACAGGAAAGCATTCCCCCATTTGCCTGAAGCAACGATAAAAACAAGAGGATTTCCCCATGGCTAAAATCGGATTCATCGGCACCGGCATCATGGGCCACCCCATGGCACTGAACCTGCAAAAGGCCGGTCACAGCCTGTTCCTGTCCCAACACCATGACCCGGCCCCGGCCGATTTGCTGGCCGGTGGCGCGGTGGCGTTGGCCAACCCGAAGGAAGTGGCCCAGGAAGCCGAGTTCATCATCGTCATGGTCCCGGACACCCCGCAGGTCGACGACGTGCTGTTCCGCGCCGACGGCGTGGCGGCGGGCGTGGGCGCGGGCAAGGTGGTGATCGACATGAGTTCGATCTCCCCCACCGCCACCAAGGCGTTCGCGGCGAAGATCAATGAAAGAGCTGCGCAGTACCTCGATGCACCGGTGTCCGGCGGAGAAGTCGGCGCCAAGGCCGCGACGCTGAGCATCATGGTCGGTGGCGACAGCGCCGCCTTCGAGCGGGCCCTGCCGCTGTTCCAGGCGATGGGCAAGAACATCACCCTGGTGGGCGGCAACGGCGACGGCCAGACCGCCAAAGTGGCGAACCAGATCATCGTCGCCCTGAACATCCAGGCGGTGGCCGAGGCTTTGTTGTTCGCCTCGAAAAACGGTGCCGACCCGGCCAAGGTCCGGGAAGCGCTGATGGGCGGTTTCGCTTCGTCGAAGATCCTCGAAGTGCACGGCGAACGCATGATCAAGGGCACCTTTGACCCGGGCTTCCGCATCAGCCTGCACCAGAAGGACCTGAACCTGGCCCTGCAAGGCGCCAGGGAACTGAACATCAACCTGCCCAACACCGCCAACGCCCAACAAGTGTTCAGCACCTGCGCGGCCATTGGTGGCAGCCACTGGGATCACTCGGCGTTGATCAAGGGGTTGGAGCACATGGCCAATTTCTCCATCCGCGATAACTGACACACCAAAAAAACCCTGTGGGAGCGAGCTTGCTCGCTCCCACAGGGTCTGCATCAACACTAATAATAAAAACCGGGAGCCCGCCATGTCGGTCGATCCGCAACAACTGCTGCGCGAGCTGTTTGCCACAGCCATCGACGCGGCCCATCCGCAACACGTCCTTGAACGCTACCTGCCCAGTGATCGCAGCGGCCGAGTGATCGTCATCGGTGCCGGCAAGGCCGCGGCGGCCATGGCGCAAGTGGTCGAGCGCTGCTGGCAGGGCGAAGTGTCTGGCCTGGTGGTGACCCGCTACGGCCATGGCGCGCCCTGCCAGAAAATCGAAGTAGTGGAAGCCGCCCACCCGGTGCCTGACGCCGCCGGCCTGGCCGTGGCCCAGCGGGTACTGGGCATGGTCAGCAACCTCAGCGAAAACGACCGGGTGATCTTCCTGCTGTCCGGCGGCGGTTCTGCCCTGCTGGCCTTGCCCGCCGAAGGCATCACCCTGGCCGACAAGCAATCGATCAACAAAGCCCTGCTCAAATCCGGCGCGACCATCGGCGAGATGAATTGCGTGCGCAAGCACCTCTCGGCGATCAAGGGCGGGCGCCTGGGCAAGGCCTGCTGGCCGGCGACGGTGTACACCTACGCGATTTCCGATGTGCCCGGCGATCTTGCCACCGTCATTGCCTCCGGCCCTACCGTGGCCGACCCCAGCACGTCGGCCGAAGCCCTGGCGATTCTCCAGCGCTACCAGATCGAGGTGCCGGCCTCGGTGCGCAACTGGTTGCAAAGTCCAGCATCGGAAACCGTCAAGCCCGGCGACCCAAGCCTGGCCCGCAACCACTTCCAATTGATCGCCCGCCCCCAGCAGTCATTGGAGGCCTCGGCAGTGAAGGCGCGCCAGGCCGGTTTCAGCCCGTTGATCCTCGGCGACCTGGAAGGCGAATCCCGGGAGGTGGCGAAAGTCCACGCCGGCATCGCCCGGCAAATCGCCCTGCACGGCCAGCCACTGGCGGCGCCATGCGTGATCCTCTCCGGCGGCGAAACCACCGTCACCGTGCGCGGCGACGGCCGTGGCGGGCGCAATGCAGAATTCCTGCTGAGCCTGACCGACAGCCTCAAGGGTCATCCCGGCATCTACGCGCTGGCCGGCGACACCGACGGCATCGACGGTTCCGAAGACAACGCCGGCGCCGTCATGACCCCGGACAGCTATCGCCGCGCCGCAGCGCTGGGCCTGTGTGCCAGCGACGAGTTGGACAACAACAATGGCTACGGCTACTTCGCTGCCCTGGATGCGCTGATCGTCACCGAACCGACCCGCACCAATGTCAACGACTTTCGCGCCATCCTGATCCTCGAGAACCCCAAACATGACGCCTGATAAAAAGGTCAAGATCCTCGCGACCCTCGGCCCCGCCACCCGCGGCATCGATGACATCCGCGCGCTGGTACAAGCCGGCGTGAACATCTTCCGCCTGAACTTCAGCCACGGCGAGCATGCCGACCACGCCCAGCGCTACCAATGGATTCGCGAGGTCGAGCAGCAGCTCAATTACCCGCTGGGCATCCTGATGGACCTGCAAGGCCCAAAGCTGCGGGTCGGCCGATTCGCCGACGGCAAGGTCTTGCTGCAACGCGGTCAGGCCCTGCGTCTGGACCTGGACCCGACGCCCGGCGATCAACGCCGGGTCAACCTGCCCCATCCGGAGATCATCGCGGCCCTGGAGCCCGGCATGGACCTGCTGCTGGACGACGGCAAGTTGCGCCTGCGCGTGACCGCCAGGCACAGCGACGCCATCGACACCGAGGTGCTCAACGGCGGTGAGCTGTCGGACCGCAAAGGCGTGAACGTCCCCCAGGCCGTGCTCGACTTGAGCCCGTTGACCACCAAGGACCGGCGCGACTTGAGTTTCGGCCTGGAGCTGGGCGTGGACTGGGTGGCGTTGTCGTTTGTGCAGCGGCCCGAAGACATCCGCGAGGCCCGGGCGCTGATCGGCGACAAGGCGTTCCTGATGGCGAAAATAGAGAAACCATCGGCGGTGGCCCAACTACGGGAAATCGCCGAATTGAGTGACGCGATCATGGTTGCTCGCGGTGACCTGGGTGTCGAAGTCCCGGCCGAGAGCGTGCCGCAGATTCAGAAGAACATCATCGGTACCTGCCGCGCCCTCGGCAAACCGGTGGTGGTGGCGACCCAGATGCTCGAGTCGATGCGCTTCTCCCCGGCGCCCACCCGCGCCGAAGTCACCGACGTGGCCAACGCCGTAGCCGAGGGGGCCGACGCGGTGATGCTGTCGGCGGAAACCGCTTCAGGCGACTACCCCCTCGAAGCCGTGCAGATGATGAGCAAGGTCATCCGCCAGGTGGAAAACGGCCCCGACTACCAGGCGCAACTGGATGTCAGCCGGCCAAAAGCCGAGGCCACGGTGTCGGATGCGATCAGTTGCGCGATCCGTCGCATCAGCAACGTGCTGCCAGTGGCGGTGTTGGTGAACTACAGCGAATCGGGCAGTTCCAGCCTGCGGGCGGCGCGGGAACGGCCGACGGTGCCGATCCTCAACCTCACACCGAACCTGCAGGCCGCTCGCCGCCTGACGGTGGCCTGGGGCGTGCATTCGGTGGTCAACGATCGGTTGAAGCAAGTGGATGAAGTCTGTTCCACCGCCCTGGAAATCGCCCAGGCCCAAGGCATGGCCCAGCGCGGCGATACCTTGCTGATCACGGCGGGCGTGCCGTTCGGGCAACCGGGGTCGACCAATTCGCTGCGCATTGAGACGCTGATTTAGCGCCTGTACTGGCCTTATCGTCGGATCGCCGCCCGGAGCAAGCTCGCTCCCACAGGGTTTTGTGAATGCCGCAAGTCCAGTGTGGGAGCGAGCTTGCTCGCGATGAAGTCGACTCGGTCCATCAGATATATCAACCATGCCCAACACCCACTGCCCCGACTGGGCCACCGCCCTGCTCAACGGCTTCAGCCAAGTCTTTCTCCAGCGCCATCCGCTGTGCGGCCTGCTGTGCCTGCTGGCGATTCTGCTCACTGCGCCCGCCCTGTTTGGCGGCGCGTTGCTCGGTGGGGTGGCCGGGTTGCTCACGGCCCAGCGACGCGGTTACGCCAAGGCCGACCGGCAAGCCGGGCTGTTCAGCTACAACGGCATCCTGCTGGGCTTGTTGCTGAGCCTTGCGTTGCCCTGGTCCGTCCTGTTGCCGCCGCTGATCATCGCCGCAGGCGGTCTCAGCGCAATGCTGACCCAACAATGGCTCAAGCGCACCCGTGGCCCTCGGTGCCTGCCCGCCTACACCGCACCTTTTGTCGGGTTGGCTTGGCTGCTGATGAGTTTCACCCTGCCGCCGCTTCCGGCTACCTCAATGGAAATGACCCTACCCAACCTGCTGGCGGCGCTCCTGAGCGGGCTGGGCCAGGTCATGTTTCTCGGCCACCCGACGGCCGGCGCGCTGATCGCGGCAGGCCTGCTACTGGCCAACCGTCGCGCTGCCGGTTGGGCATTGTTCGGTTCCGCCGCCGGCCTGACCTTCGCCTTGTCGCAACATGAAAACGCAACCGCCCTTTGCGGCCTTGGCGGTTACAACCCGGTGTTGGTGGCCCTGGCCCTCAGCCAACAACGCCGACACCCCTGGCTGCCGCTGGCGGGCATTCTCCTGGCGGTCATGCTTACCCCAGGTTTTATCACCCTCGGCCTTCCCCCACTGACGGCACCGTTCATCCTAGCCTGCTGGCTGATCCAGGCCAGCGGCCGGGTGTGGCGCCAGGCCAGCCTCGACAGCGCGCCTTGCGCTCTGCAGGGCAATCGCCCTAGGCTTCGCTGATTCCGGCTCAGGCGAAGATTATGCAAAGCAGCAGCAATTGGCGCGAACGCCTCTACGTGATCATTTTCCAGACCGACACCGTCGCCGGCCGGCGCTTCGATAGCACCTTGCTGTTGATCATCCTCGCCAGCCTGGTGATCGTGATGCTCGACAGCATCGACAGCGTGCATAAAAACTACGCGGCCCTGCTGGCCGCTATCGAGTGGGGCTTCACCTTCATCTTCATCGTCGAGTACGGCCTGCGCCTGTACTGCTCGCCCAAGCCGCTGCGCTATGCCTTCAGTTTCTACGGGCTGGTGGACCTGCTGGCGATCGTGCCGGGGATCCTGGCGCTGTACTACAGCGATGCCCAATACCTGTTGATCATTCGGATCATCCGCATGCTGCGGATTTTCCGTGTGCTCAAGCTCAGCCCTTACCTCAAGCAGGCCAACTACCTGATGGCGGCGCTGCGGGGGAGCAAGCAGAAAATCATCGTGTTCCTGGTCAGCGTCTCAACCCTGGTAACGGTATTCGGCACGCTGATGTACGTCATCGAAGGCCCTGGGAATGGCTTTACCAGCATCCCCAAAGGCATCTATTGGGCTATCGTGACACTCACCACCGTGGGCTTCGGCGACATCGTGCCCAAGACGCCACTGGGCCAGGTGGTGTCATCTTTGGTGATGATCACCGGTTACTCGATCATCGCCGTGCCAACGGGTATTTTCACGGCGGAACTGGCCACGGCCATGCGCGGCGACCAGCTCCAGCACGATTGCCCGGTGTGCAGCAAAAACAACCACGAACACGGTGCCGCTTTCTGCTCCCGTTGTGGCAATGCGCTGTTTAAGAAACTGGAATAAGCACAGCACTTTTTGATGCTTGAAGGTCTATAGGCTTGCCGCTAGTGTTGCTGGCTAATTGCCCGGAACCCCCGTTGATAAAAAGGAATTCGCAGTGAAGAACTTCTTTGGCGCCTCCCTTCTCGCCGCTGGCCTGACCTTTGGCAGCCTGGCCCACGCCGCCCCGACCCTGCTCAACGTTTCCTACGACGTGATGCGCGATTTCTACAAGGACTACAACACCGCCTTCCAGAAACACTGGCAGGCCGAGCACAACGAAAACATCACCGTGCAGATGTCGTTCGGCGGCTCCAGCAAGCAGGCGCGTTCGGTGATCGACGGGCTGCCGGCGGATGTCATCACCATGAACATGGCCACCGACATCAACGCCCTGGCGGACAACGGCAAACTGGTGCCCGAGAACTGGGTCAGCCGCCTGCCGAACAACAGCGCGCCGTTCACCTCGGCCACGGTGTTCATCGTGCGCAAAGGCAACCCGAAAGCCTTGAAAGACTGGCCCGACCTGCTCAAGGACGGTGTGCAGGTGATCGTGCCCAACCCGAAAACCTCCGGCAACGGTCGCTACACCTACCTCTCGGCTTGGGGTTACGTGCTGAAAAATGGCGGTGACGAGAACAAGGCCAAGGCCTTCGTCGGCAAACTGTTCAAGCAGGCACCGGTACTGGACACCGGCGGTCGCGCCGCGACAACCACCTTCATGACCAACCAGATCGGCGATGTGCTGGTGACCTTTGAAAACGAAGCGGAGATGATCGCCCGCGAATTCGGCCGCGACCAGTTCGAGGTGATCTACCCGAGCGTTTCCGCCGAAGCCGAGCCACCGGTCAGCGTGGTCGACAAGGTTGTCGAGAAAAAAGGCTCCCGCGAAGCCGCCGAGGCCTACCTCAAGTACCTGTGGTCGCCCGAAGGCCAGGAAATCGCCGCCGCCAACTACCTGCGCCCACGGGACCCGGCGGTACTGGCCAAATACACCGACCGCTTCCCGAAAGTCGACTTCCTGTCCGTGGAAAAAACCTTCGGCGACTGGCGCACGGTGCAGAAGACCCACTTCAATGACGGTGGGGTTTTCGACCAGATCTACAGCGGGCAATAACGATCAAGTGTGCCGAGCAACCTTGTGGGAGCGAGCTTGCTCGCGATAACGGTCTGTCTGCATCAACGATGTTGGAAATACAGCCGCTATCGCGAGCAAGCTCGCTCCCACAGGAATCTGATTGTCACCATCAATTGCGGGCATGACTGATATCAGCCACAAGCCCTGTTCCAGAACCCTGCAAGTCTTTAGCCTCACGCCATCCTTTCAATTGATCGACGAGATTGCCATGAGTGCTCATTCCCCCACGCCCGGCAGCACCTTGACCCGCGGCATGGTCCTGCTCTTCGCCTTCTGCTGCGGCGCCATCGTCGCCAACATCTACTACGCCCAACCCATCATCGAACTGATCGCACCCGACGTCGGCCTGAGTAGCACCATGGCCAGCCTGATCGTCTCGCTGACCCAGATCGGTTATGCCTTGGGCCTGTTTTTCCTGGTGCCACTGGGGGACTTGCTGGAAAACCGTCGGCTGATGATCATCACCACCGTGGTGGCAATCGCCAGTTTGCTAGGCGCTGCGTTCACCGATCAACCGAACGTATTCCTGCTGGTTTCGCTGTTGGTGGGGTTCAGCTCGGTGTCGGTGCAAGTGCTGATTCCACTGGCCGCACACCTGGCGCCGGAGGAAACCCGGGGTCGGGTCGTGGGTGGGATCATGGGCGGCCTGCTGCTGGGAATCCTGCTGGCGCGGCCGGTTTCGAGCCTGGTGGCTGACCACTTCGGCTGGCGGGCGATGTTCATGATCGCCGCCGCATTGATGGCCGCCATCAGCATCGTCCTGGCGCTGACCGTGCCCAAGCGCCAGCCCGACCACAGTGCCTCTTACGGCCAACTGCTGGGCTCGCTCGGCACCCTGCTGCGCCAACAACCGCTGCTGCGGCAACGGGCGTTCTACCAGGCTTGCATGTTCGCCACGTTCAGCCTGTTCTGGACCGCCGTGCCACTGGAACTGTCACGCACCCATGGCCTGTCCCAGACTGAAATCGCCTTGTTCGCCCTGGTCGGTGCCATTGGCGCCATCGCTGCGCCCATCGCCGGTCGCCTGGCGGATGCCGGCCATACCCGCAACGCCTCGCTGCTGGCGATGTTGTTCGCCAGCCTGAGTTTCCTGCCGGCGTTCATCCATCCGCTGTACAGCGTGATCGGCCTGGCAGTGACCGGCGTGGTCCTGGATTTCTGTGTGCAGATGAACATGGTCCTGGGCCAGCGCACCATCTATGCCCTCGATGCCAAGAGTCGCAGCCGGCTGAATGCGCTGTACATGACCAGCATCTTCGTCGGCGGCGCCTTCGGCTCATCGATTGCCAGTGCGGTGTACGAACACGGCGGCTGGTTGTGGGTGGTGATCGTCGGCAGCGCCTTCCCGCTGTTGGCCTTGCTGCGCTTCTTGAGCACCTCGCGCAAGCCGTCCCTGGCCACGGCCTGAACACCCCACGCATAAAAAAGCCCGGTCGCCTTCAGCGACCGGGCTTTTTGGTGGAGCGTGTCAAATCCGCACGTTGCCACGCGGCCCGGCAATCGCCCAGATGATCAGGCCCAGTACCGGCAACAGCAGGATCAGCAGCACCCAGAGGATTTTCATCCCGGTTTGCGCGCCACTCTTGAGTACATTGATGATCGCCCAGATATCGAGCGCCAGGATGATCAGGCCGACCAGGCCGTTGAAAGTGGAACCCATGGTGTCGCTCCCAAATGGTGATGTGCACCCTTAGGATAGCGGGCGCCAGGCAAGGGTTCCGTTTTATTGCTTCAGACGTGGACCGCGACCTTGAGAGCTTCCAGGGAGGGCGCGGCGGCGATGCCGACTTCGGCACACAGTTCCAGCACCCGCGGCACGTCGTTGCCGTACACCAGCACCATTTGCAATTCATCGTCGAGCAATTGGCTGAAATTCATCAGCACGTAGCCGCCGTTTTCCTTGTTCAGGCTGCTCATCTGGATCTGGATGCGGTTGAGCGCGGTCAGGGCTTCGGTTTTCGCCAGTTGCTTGGGCTTGAGGTTGAACGCCACGCCGGGGCCGAACGAGGCAACGATCTGCTCGAACAGGTCCACGTAGGTGTCGGCCTGGAACAGCACGGTGTCCGGCAGACTGCCCACCACTACCCACTCACCCAATGGGATCGGGAACGTGTCGTCGTAGTTGATATCGGGGTTGGCCGCCAGGAAAACCGTCGGATCGGCGTAGGCCTGGGCCGCTTCGTCAGCGATTTTCGCGATGTCCGCCTCGCCGAGGCAGCCGGAGCTGATTTTACCGATGAGTTCGATGAGGGCGGCTTTCATGGGGTGAATCCTGTGGCGAAGGGTGTTTTGAGGGCGGGCAGGATAGCGCATTCGCATGCAGATTAGGATTGGAGAAGGACCTGTGGTGAACGAGCATTTTGTGGGAGCAAGGCTTGCCCGCGATGAAAACAACGCGGTCTCTCTGGAACCGAGGTGCCTGTATCGCGAGCAAGCTTTGCTCCCACAGCCTTTCAGCCCAACAACTTTTCCAACTGCGCCGTGGTGTCCACCGCGCCCATGGTCTTGGCGGCATCGAGAGCCGAGACGCCGTTGGCATCCTTGGCTTTCGGGTCGGCGCCTTTGCCGATCAGGTAGTCGACGATTTCCACACGGTTGAACATCGCTGCCATCATCAGCGCGGTACGGCCATCGAAAGAGGCGCCTTCCACTTGCGCGCCGCCATCCACCAACGCCGAAACCACTGCCAGGTCGCCCTTGAACGCCGCACCAGCAATCGGGCTCTGGCCGTTGTCGTTACGGATTTCCGGATCGGCCTTGTGCTCCAGCAGCACTTTCACCGTTTCCACATGCCCGTGGTAAGCGGCCAGCATCAACAAGGTGTCGCCCTTGTGGTTACGCAGGTTGGGCGGCAGGCCCTTGCTCAGCAACGCGGCCATCATGGCCGCATCGCCCTGGCGTGCGACGTTGAACACCTGCTCGGCAAACTCCGCAGCCTCTTCCGGGGTCATCTGGCGGCTTGTATCGGACATGGGAAACTCCACTCGGGTCTTCGCAAAGCGGCTAGTTTCCCGAGGGACCCGGGCGCTGTCATCCCTTTTTTCACTGTGCCCGTCATAGCCAGAATCAATAACGCAATTGCCCGTCCTGGATCCGGGTCGCCAGTTGCCGGTCCACCCGCACGTAAGTATCGGTGCCCGGCAGCCAGGCGAAGATCGGCTCATCCCCGGTGACGCATGGGTCGAACGCTTCGGCCTTAAGACGGGTCTTCTGGTACTTGAAGGTGCCGGTGGTGTCCATTTTCACCTTGATGCGCAGGAACAGCGGCACGGCATAGGCGGGCAACTTGCACTGCAAGAATTGCAGCAACTCGCTGAAATCCAGAGTCGCCAGGGATTCGGACGGGGTGATTGCCGCCATGCCGGCACGGCCATTGGTGCCATTGATCTCCACGCCATAAGCCACTGCCTCGGCCACCTGCGGATGTTGCAGCAGCACATTTTCGACTTCCGTGGTGGAGACGTTTTCGCCTTTCCAGCGATAGGTATCGCCGAGTCGATCAACGAACTGCCCATGCCCGAAGCCAATGTTGCGCAACAGGTCTCCGGTATTGAAGTAACGATCGCCAGGCGCAAAGACATCCCGGCAGATGGTTTTTTCGGTCAAGGCCTGATCGGTGTAGCCATCCAGTGGCGCCTTCTCGTCGATCCGCGCCAGCAACAGGCCCGGTTGGCCCCTGGGCACTTTTTGCATGCGACCTTGCAGGTTGCGCAACGGCAGGCCGCTGGCATGGTCGTACTGCACCAATTCCCAGCCCATCAGGGAAAACCCGACGGTGTTGTCGAAATTCAGGATGTTGGTGAAACCGATATTGCCGTCGCTGGCCGCATACAGCTCACAGATGTGGTCGATGCCAAACCGGGTCTTGAAGGTCGACCATGCCCCGGGCCGCAGACCGTTGCCGATCATTTTCTTCACACCGTGGTGGCGGTCATCGGCAGCGACAGGCTGGTCGATCAGGTAGCGGCACAACTCACCGACATACCCCAGCGTGGTCGCCCGGTAGCGGCGTACGTCGCTCCAGAACTGGCTGGCGCTGAACTTGCGCCGAATCGCGAAGCCCGATGCACCACAGATCGCCGCGCCCCAGCACACGCACAAGCCCGTGGCGTGGTACAGCGGCAACGTGCAATACACGACATCGTCGGGCTGCATGTCCAAGGCGATCAGGCCGAAGCTGGTGGACGTGCGCATCCAGCGACCATGGCGAAACACCCCGGCCTTGGGCAGCCCGGTGGTGCCCGAGGTGTAGAGATAAAAACACGGGTCGTTGCAGAAAACCTGCCGGCTGCTCGCCGGGTTATCGCTTGGGTAATCCTCGCTGCCAGCCATCAGGTCGATGAAACCGGACGGGGCATCGGACGGGATATCGGCGCTGTCCTGATCCGCCAGCCACCAGGTCCTGCTGCTCGATAGAGTGGTTCGCTCTCGTATGTCGTTGAAGGCCGCGACCCGTTCATCCCCCACCACCACCGCGACCGGGTTGACCAGGGCCAGGCTGTGCACCAGCGCGTCGCCGGTTTGCGAAGTGTTGAGCATGGCACTGACCGCGCCAACCTTGGCCATCGCCAGCACGCTGATCAACAGCTGTGGCCGGTTCTCGATGAATATCGCCACGCAATCGCCCTTGCCGATGCCCTGGGCCAGCAGGTAATGGGCAATGCGATTGGCCTGCGCGTTGACCTGTGCATAACTCAACACCGTAGCGCCGCACAGCAGTGCCGGGCCCTGGGGATTGCGTTGCGTAGCCTGCTCGAAACACCAGCCCAGGCCACAAGGCTGGGTCGGGTCCTGGACGTTGGCCAGCTTCATGCCTTTGACGATTCGGGGGACGGCTTTGGCAATGGCTGGCAGCTTGCGCAGCATCATGGCCCAGGTAATCGCGTCGCTGGGTGTACGACTCATGGTGATCTTCCCCGTTCGACCTCGTGGGTCTCGGTTCTTGTTATCGGGCAGCAGGTGATTTGGCTCGAAAGTACGCTGGCAATTGCGGCGCTGTACACGCGGTTTTTGCAATGTTTTGTATCCGCTGCCCGAGGCAGGCGAAGCATGAGCGCCGGGAAGCGATTTGGTTCCAAAAATCATTGCCCGACCACGCAAAATGCAGGATGCACGATGGCTATTCATGCAAGATGCACGAAAGCGAAAATACAACAAAAATATAACCAACTGTTTTTAAAGGATTTTATAGAAAGCCAAATGCTGGCACAGACAGTGCAACCACCTCTCCACGGTTTGCCACACCATGGAGCAGTCAACTATGAACATGATTCAAGAAAAGTTTGCGTCCCTGTTTTCCAACTACGAAGTGACCACCCAGCCCCGCCCGGATGGCGGCATTCTGCTGACCTTGCGTAATAGTGACGGCAAGCTGTTCAAACGCACGATTTCCTATGCTCAATTGCATGCGGGGGATCAGTTGTCCTGGGCGATCAGTGCGATCCGTCGTGACCTGGCTGAACAGGCTAGCGAGTTGCCACAGATCACCTTGTTGCAGAGCCAGCATCGGTTTGCGCTGCCGACTTACCATAGCGCTTGAGTCTGCTGGTCAACTCGGTTTGCTGTTCACTTGGAAACGGCGCTTTTTCAGAGATGAGAAGCGCCGTTTTTTTGTACCTTGGAAAGCCTACTTTGGTATGTATATCCGTTTCTTCGGTAATGGCTGCTGACGGTTCCGCTCTTACAGCGGCTCACTTTTGAGAAGCGCAAAAGTAAGCAAAACGCTCATGCCCCACCACTCGGCACCTCGCCTAGGCTCGGTGTGCCCTCACTCCGGCATTGCTCCGTGGGCCCGCCGCGAAGGGCCATCCAT
>NZ_JAUTYW010000012.1:0-139925 GCF_052112205.1 Pseudomonas sp. Lb2C2
GCAGGCATTGCGCAGTGGGCATCCCGGCATGGATGCCGGGATAGCCGCGCTGGGCCATGGATGGCCCTTCGCGGCGGCCCACGGAGCAATGCCGGAGTGAGGGCACACCGAGCCTAGGCGAGGTGCCAAGTGGTGGGGCAGAAGCGTTTTGCTTACTTTTGCGCTTTTCAAAAGTGAGCCGCCGTCAGGGCGGAACCCTAAGTGGCCGTTACCGCAGAAACGGATATACACACCACTCTGAAGCGCGACCATCGCATTGACCAGACCAACCGTCGATAGTTACTCCATCTCACCCATCCCCAAGCATCTGCCACAACGACGCCCCCACCCCGGTAATGCTCTCCCCGGCAATCAACCCCGCCGCAGCGGTAATGGCAAAGCGTTCCGTAAGGCTCGACCAACGACAACTCACCAGCCATGTCAACAGCGCACCGAGGGCCATCATCAGGGACACCGAGGCTGGCAAGACGAAAGCCAGTCCCAAGGCCGCCGTGCTTGGCAGGTACCGGGCCCGATGCCCCGGCAGCAGGCTGTCGAGGATCCCCAACAACAAGCCGACCAGGCCACCGATGAAAATCGCCCAGCGAATGCTCGCTGACAATGAATCCAGGCCCAGGGTCAGGGTTTGCGCCACGGCCTTCCAGGTGGCGACTGCCGGGGCCGGCCACTCTTCAGTGAGCAGCATGGTTTGCGGGTCCGGGATCAGGGCCAGGTAAGCCAACACCCCGACGATGCTACCGACGAAAATCCCCAGGGTCTGGGCGATCAGCTGCTTGCGCGGCGTAGCGCCGATCGCCCGACCTACCTTGAAGTCGTTCATCAAGTCGGTGCACTGCCCTGCCGAACCACCGGCAGTATTGGCGCTCATCAGGTTGATCGGCACCTGCCCCGGGGCAACGATGCCGAAGCTCAACTGGGACAATTGGCCGATGGCCCCGATCGGCGGAATGCCCGTGGCGCCGACCACTCGGGCGGCCACCGCCGCCAGGCAGATCGCCAAGGGAATGGTCAGCAAGGCCATCCATGGATTGATGCCGAACAACAGCACCTGCAGGCTCACCACCAGGATGATCGACAGTACAAAACCGGTGGCAGGCCCAGGCTTGGGTATCGTCCAGATCGCCCCGCCGCCCGCCAGGGTGGACCGGTGCAGTGCCCACAAGCGAATCACCAACGAGGCCAGGGTCGAGCAAACCATCAGGCTCACCCCCGGCCAGAGCAACCACTCCACCAGCGCCGCGAACTGCGGGCCGCTGCTGCCGTGCGGCAACTGCACCAAGCCTTGCTCCAACAGCCACGGCGCCAGCCCGCCCCACGCCAGCAAGGCTCCGAGCAGCAAAGTCAGGCCCACGCGTATACCGATGATTCCGCCGAACCCCACTAACAACAGCGAAGGGTCAGCGGTAAACGTCAGGCGCTCCAGTTGGGCGCTCGGAGACCAGCGCGGGATGGTCCACATGAAGGTGTCGACCGCCTTGACCAGCCCGGACAGCAACGCGGCGCTGAGCAACACCTTCAAGCGCGTCGCGGCTTCGTGGCCGTGGTTATAGATATGCAGCAGGGTTTCCAGGGTCGCCATGCCCTCGGGAAATTTCAGCGCCTTGTCATTGAGCAATGAGGGCCGCAGGTACCAGGCAATCCAAATCCCCAGGAAACTCACCGAAAAGACCCAGGCCACCATGGGAATGGCGTCCAACTGCTGGCCGGTCAGCAGGGTGTAGGCCGGGATGGGCGCGACCAGCCCACCGGAAATGATCGACGCAGCGGCAGAGGCGACGGTCTGGTTGATGTTGCTTTCGTGCAGGGTCCAGGGCAGTCGACCCACCGATCGACTGGCCAGGCCTTGCCAGATGCCATAACCGATCAGCAGGGCAATGATCGACATATTGAACGACCAACCGATCTTCAACCCGGCGTAGACATTGGAAGGTGTCAGCAGAATACCGAGGACGATTCCCGTACTGACCGCACGCGGACTGAGCTCGCGTTCGACGGTGGTGGTCAAGGGGAATGTGGACGAGGTTGGATGCATGCGAAGTCCTTGTCGGCACTGGAGGGCAGCCGTCAGATTCAGACTGGCCCCCTGTGGGAGCAAGCAAGCTCGCTCCCACAGGACCACTTAAAACGGCACCTCAATAAGTGAACGCAGTATTGGCGCAAGGTTCACCCGAGTCGTCCACCCATGGGCTGCGCCCGACTTATTTCCCCCCCTCGTAATTGACCATCCAGGCAATCCCGAAACGGTCTTCGAACATGGCAAAGCGTTCCGCCCAAAAGGTTTTCTCCAGGGGCATATACACACTGCCACCCGCACTCAAGCCATTGAACAGCCGCTCGGCCTCCTCCACGCTGTCGACATTGAGGGATACCGAAACGCCTTGTGGTTTGCTATATGGCTGGCCTGGCGGGCAATCGGAAGCCATCAGGCTGAAAGCGCCGACGGTCAGGCAAGTGTGCATGACCAGATTGGGATCCTTGGGCATCCCGGTTTCCTCGGGGGCCTCGGCAAAAGACATGGAAAACAGCTCACCGCCCAGTACCTCCTCATACAAAGCGAAGGCTTGCTTGCAGTTACCGTTGAAGGTCAGGTAAGGAATGATTCTCATGGTGGGATCTCCTGTAACCGGCTTCACGATTGGCCGGACATCTGCGCCCGCAAGCGTTCTTCCTGCTCGCGCAATTCGGGGGTAAAGGACTCGCCGAACTCCTCGACCTCGAATATCTGGCGGATCTCGATTTCACTGTCGCTGACCATCGGGTTCGGGCAGCGCTTGACCCAGTCGATGGCCTCCTGCAATGACTGGACCTTGAAGATCCAGAAACCGGCGATCAGCTCCTTGGTTTCAGCAAAGGGCCCGTCGATGACAGTCCGGTTCTTGCCGGAAAACTGCACGCGCACGCCCTCGGCACTGGGATGCAGGCCTTCACCGGCGAGCATCACCCCGGCCTTGACCAGTTCTTCGTTGTAGGCGCCCATAGCGGCCAGCAGTTCTTCGCTGGGCATTTCTCCGGCTTCCGACTCTAGGCTGGCCTTGACGATCACCATAAATCGCATGCTTTTTTCTCCTGAGAATGGATGGATCAAGCCGTCCGTGTGGCGGCTCTACGGACTAATCGAATGGCAATGGTCGAAATCGACAGGTCGACGCCATTATTTTTCGATACGCCGTTGGCGGCCTGGGAGACCCAGGCTCCCTGGCCGTGAAGCCACGTCCAGCGCTCAGGGATTCCACTGGAATCGATAGATGTCTCGATAACCGTTGCTGGGGTCGTACAGGAGCTTCGTCCCGCCGTCCAAGGTGATATTGTCGGCATTGACCAAGTGAACCGGTGCCACGAAACCGCTCACCGGCTGACCTGCCATCAGTCGGTTCAATTCATCGATCACCTGCCAGCCATGCACATTGAGCGGTTCGGCCACGGTGACGGTCTGGTAGTTTTTTTCCTGTATGCGCAAGAACGCCGAAGCACTCCCGTCACCGGCCGACATCAGACTGATGCCGTCGCGGGGTATCGCGGCGCTGGCCAAGGTGGCCACCGCGTAGTCGAAATAGATATCGTTGATGGCCAGCGTATGGGTCCAGCGCTTGCCATGGCGCTGGAGCAGTTCCGTGGTGATCGCCGGCATTTTCTCGCGGCTTTCGGAGATCGCGACATCACGCACCTCCAGCAACGAGCACTCCCGACAGGCCCGAATCACGTTTTCCATGGCCTTGGCTTTCGCCATGGCGATGCTGTATCTGGAGTCGGTCAGGATGACAACCCCGGCCTTTCCGTTCGACTGCGCCACTGCCGCCATGGCCGTGATGCGAGCCACTTCGAGCGGGTCGGTCGTGACGTTCATGGCCATCGGCGTCCCATCAATCGGCCCGGGCCGCTCCCCGGCGTGCCAGCCCACCACTGGCACGCCCTTGTCGGCGAAGACGGCCAGCGCCGCCTTGTTTTCAAGGGCATCGGCACCGCACAGAATGAGGCCATCGGGGTTCGCCGCCAGGGCATCGGCAAAGGCCTTTGCACGCCCATCAGGGGAACCGGCGCCATCGAATACCCTCAGCGTCCAGCCCATCGCCTTGGCGGCCTCGCGAGCGCCCTGGGCGACACCGACAATACCTCCGTTGCGCATATCTTCTGCAACAATGGCGATACTCTTGCCACGCTGGGCGCGCGGGCCGGATTCAGGGCCACTCCAGGGAACGGCGCCGAGGGTGGCCTTGGCAACCATTTCCTGTGCTTGATTCACCGTAACCGTGGCGTCCGTCGCTGCCGGCAGATCCTGGCCGTATCCGGGCGTTGCCGTGAAGAGACAGAAAGCCGTCATTGAAATCATCTTGAGCAACCGGGACCTGGCCTTACAGGTTCGATCACCACATGTGATACCGGGTCGGGAGCCGATGGCGCGATCATAATGTGTCATGGCGTCTCTTTTTTATGGATACAGTGTTCGGATGCAGTGTCCGCAAGGATAGTCGCTTCTGCCGTCATCAACCCGAAAGGGGAATAGTAAGTTTGTAACATCCCTCCAGCCCCGGTCCTCGCACGACATCCATAGTTCGATGCACCTCGAAGTGAGGAACCTGTCGATCCCATAGTCTATGAGCCAAACATGGAGGAGATGGCGATGACACGCACCCGCTTTTTTGGAAAAACCGTACTGGCCTGCACGTTCATCCTGGCGATTATCGGCTGGGGGATCGGGTTCTATGGCCCGCCGATTTATATGCAAGCGGTCATGGAGCGCACGGGTTGGCCGATCGCCCAGGTCTCGGCTGCCGTAACCTTGCACTTTCTCAGCGGCACGATTGTCATCGCTAACCTGCCACGCCTTTACGCACGCTTCGGGATACCCACCATCACCCTGCTGGGCAGCATCGTCCTGGGCATCGGCGTGAACATCTGGGCTCAAGCCAACCAGCTAGGGGTGCTGTATGCCGGCGCCGTCTGCTCGGGTATCGGTTGGGTGACATTAGGTGCCGCAGCCGTTAATACCCTGATCGCGCCGTGGTACGTCAAGGAAAGACCCAAGGCCCTGGGCAAGGCCTACAACGGCGCCAGTCTGGGTGGCGTGATCTTTGCGCCGCTGTGGGTGTTGCTGATCGAGCGTTTCGGCTTTACCACGGCGGCGCTGGTGATCAGCATCGTCGCCGTGTTGCTCATAGGCGTCTTCGCTTTCCTGGTCTTCAACAAAAGCCCACAAAGCCTGGGACAACATCCCGACCATGCAGACCAGTCGGACCCCGTGCCGGTCAGCGCCAGCGCCACGCCGTGGACCGCAAAGCAGACCCTCAGGTCGGCAAGTTTCCGCACCCTGGCAGCCGGCATGTCCTTGGGGCTGTTCGCCCAGATCGGCTTGATCGCGCACCTGTACTCGATCCTGGTGGGTCGCATGGGGGCGCATGACGCCTCCTTCGCCATGGGTCTGGCCACTGCCAGTGCGATGGGCGGGCGATACGTCGCCGCACGCTTGATGATCCAAGGCATGAACCGCCGACAGCTGGCCTGCCTCGGTTATGCCGTCCAGATGCTGGGCACGCTGATGCTTCTGGGCCTGGACCTTCACCCGACAGTGGCCTGGATAGCCGTGGTATTGATCGGTTCGGGCATTGGCAATGCCACCTCCTTGCCGCCACTGATAGCCCAGACCGAGTTCAGCCGAGAACAAACCGCCAGGGTGATCGCCCTGATGATCGCGATCAGCCAGGCCACCTACGCCTTCGCCCCGGCCTTTTTCGGCCTGGTGCGCTCCCTCTTCAGCGATTCGAATCACGCCATCGTCGCCGTCGTGGCAGGAGCGGTCATCGTGCAGGGGCTCGCCATTTTGTCATTCTATCGGGGCGTGCCCGCTCGCCGCTTCAAGAAAACCGCTTTCTGACCGCGCTCCTTGGCCAGGCAGCACGCGGAACATCAGCCCTCCCGCGCATCAGGCAGGCGCAAGCGATCTACTTCGTCAAAGAGATTACAAAAGACATCCACCAGGAAAGGATCAAACTGGGTACCGGCTTGCTCGATGATGAAACGCCTGGAACGCTCGACATCCCAAGCCTGCTTATAGGCTCGAGGCATCCTTATGGCGTCATACACATCACATATCGCCACAATCCTTGCCGATAACGGGATCTCCTTGCCTTGCAATCCCTTGGGATAGCCGGTGCCATCCCAACGTTCGTGATGCGACAGGGCAACTTCAGCTGCCAGGTCCGTCAACGGAGAGCCCTCTGGGTCATGCAGGATTTCATAACCAATGCGGGCATGCTCCTGCATGATCGCCCGCTCCTGCGGCGTCAACGCTCCAGGCTTTTGCAGAATGGCATCTACAATGCCAATTTTTCCAACATCGTGCATCGGTGCAGCCATCCTCATGAGGTCACACCATTGAGCGGGCATGCCGATTGCCTTGGCCAACAAAGCCGCGGACTCGCCAATACGGACAATATGCTGCCCCGTATCGTCATCGCGATAGCTGGCTGCTCGACTCAAGCTGCTGCTGATCGCCTTGTAGCTGGAAGCCAACTGGGCCGTGCGCAGCTCCACTTTGCGCTCGAGCTCAACATTGACGTCGCGCAGGAGTTTGGCCGCCTGCGCCAGCTCCAGGCAATTACGCACCCTGAGCAGCACTTCAGGCAGATCAATGGGTTTGGAGATGAAGTCGTTGGCGCCCCTTTCCAGTCCTTTGCGCCTGTTCTGCTGATCACTCAAGGCCGTCACGATGATGACCGGTGACTCCGTGCGGTCACGTGTATTGAGGCGATCAAGGATCTCAAAGCCGTCGGGTGCGGGCATGTCCAGGTCCAACAACAGCAGGTCCCAGGCGTTCGAAAGCAGCCAGTCCAGTCCTTCGGCAGAGTCGCTGAATGTCGTGATGTTCTGCAGGCCCACGGCTCGCAAGCATGAATCCAGAAGCCGGAGATTGGTGGCCACGTCATCGATAATGACGATCCTGCTTTGCGCATTTACTTTGGCAAACATACATCCGCCCTCCCCGTGGTGAGCGTCAATACCAGACTACGAATACTCTGCCTCTCCAACGGAGAAGAGACGATGGCCTGGCATTCAAGCTGGTCAACCGAAGCGTGATCGACGGCCGCACGGACCACGACGATCGACATGGCAGTCTTTGCGATACGCGTGCGCAAGCCGCTGAAAAAAGTGTTCAGCACGGGCACTGGGTCGGCAGTGGCGACGATCAATACGCTGATCGCCGTGGCATCAAGCACGAGACCGGCTTCGGGCAAGGTATCGACCCGTTCCAACTCGAAATCGCCGATTAACGCTTCTCGAACCACCTCACCATCCTTGGGGTCGTTACTCACCAACAGCACGCGTGGCAAGGCTATCGTCGACACTTTGGACTCGTTCCCCGGCGCAGGAAACGCCGCCGAGCACAGGTCGATCCAGAAAGTCGTCCCGACTTCGACGTGGCTTTCAAAGCCCATGGTGCCGTGCATCAGGAGCGCCAGGTCTCGGCACAACACCAAGCCAATGCCAGTCCCCTGGATGGACGAGTTCTCTTTACCCAAACGCTGGAAGGGCCTGAAAAGCTCGCCCTGCAAAGCCGGGGAAATACCCATGCCGGTATCCGTCACATAAAGACGCAGCCTGGCTCCGTCCTCGACAACCAAGGCCCCCAGAGTGACGCTTCCACCGGGCCGGTTGTACTTGATTGCATTGGATAACAGATTGATCAGGACTTGCTTGAGGCGACGCATATCCGCCCAGACGTGCCATGTATCCAGGGGAGCATTGATGTACAAGGTCTGGCTATGCGCCGAGACTTGCTGCTGGACCATGTCAGCGCAGTTGGATAACAGGCTTGCCACGTGTACGGGCTTGAGATCCAGCAGTGGCTTCTCGGCCTGCAAGCTGGAGAGATCCAGCAGATCGTCAACCAACTGCATGAGGTGTTCACTGGCCTTGATGATTTCCTGCAGGTTGGCTGTCTCTTCCAATGCCGGGGCAGGCGACTGCATGAGCCCCAACTGGGCAAACCCGTAGATCGCATTTAATGGCGTACGCAGCTCATGGCTCATGCTGGAGATGAATTTGGACTTGGCAGTACTGGCGGCCTCTGCCTCCAGGGTTTTCTCCCGCAGGTCCAACTGGGTCTGCTTGAGTGTCGTGATGTCGACACACGCCACGACCACGACACTGGAATCATCCAGCCGCGAGGGTTCCAGCGTACGGCCCCGGCAAAGGATCCAGATCAGCTTTCCATGCACGTCCCTGATCCGGAACTCCACTTCCGGCGCCACGCTTGCACTGCCCCTGGCCTCCTCCAGAAACTGGGTGAAGGTTTGCCGATCTTCAACGGGAATGCTCTCCAGCAATCTCGCCATCGGCACTTCATTGGCGGCAAAGCCAAAGCGCTGGCACAGGGCACCCTTGAGAATAAAACGCTGCCGTTTCGGGTAGTACTCCCAGAGCCCTTCGGCAAAACTCTCCATGACCAACTCCAGACGCTGCTGTGTGGAGCTGCGAATGAATTCGGCCTGGGCCAACTGCCTGCCCATCCCCAGTGCCTGGTCAGACATTGACCAAAGTTCGGTGATATCGGAAGGACTTGCCGCTGGTTGCCAGTTACCCCGGCCGATCTCTCGCATCATGCGTGAAACCCCTTGCACCGGCGTGCTCAACTGGCGACTGAGGTCACGTGTACGCCACCACATGAAGGCAAAGAACAAGGCATAGAACACAACCAGCCCCGCGACCAACAGGTACCCCACTTCGCGGTAATGACTGGCAAGCAGATTGGTTTCCTGCATCGCCGCCGCTTCGTCCACTACCGCCAACAAGAGCCAGCCGGTGGTGGGGATCTCACTCCAGGCGACCAGGTGAGGCCGTCCATTCAACGTCAGCGCAACGATGCCCTCTGGATGACCCGGCAAGTTCTTATTGAGACTGGCGAGGTCCGGATAACGAATGAGGTTCAAATCCGGCGATTGCAAGCGCTCGTGATCAACCGGCTCTCCAGCGGGCTGGTTCTCAGCGGCTCGCAGGGAAAAATCACGTTGCCCCGCCTTGGGCACGGCCATGATATCGAGCTTATTGTTGACCAGCATCAGGTAGCCACCCCAAGGCATCTTCAACTGTTCTATTTGCTTCAAGATGCCATCGACCGTTACGTCGATCCCGGCTACGCCCTCCAGGAAGTCGCCGCTGTAGACCGGCGCAATGGCAGACATCATCCACCCCTGGCCGGCGGGATCCAGGTAGACATCGGTCCAGACTACTTTTTTATCAGGGTTATGTTTTGCATCGGCCAAGTAGTAGAAGTTGTATTGGGGGATGTCCATATCATGTGGGTACTGCTCGAGCGTATTAAACCAGGGATAAATCCGGTTATAGCTGTCCCACGTATTGAAATAGATGCTGGCAATCAGAGGATCCCCGTCCTTCAACTGCTTCATCATGAAGTCCTGATTCGCCAGCAGCGATATCTTGTAGAGGTCCTGCTTTTTCAGCGGGGTGACATTCGAATAATACGAGGCGGACGCCCCGTCGTTTGCTGCGCTGTAACGGACACCATCGGCACTTACTGAAAGCGATGCCGCCACGGGAGGCTGGTTTTCGGTGAGTTCATGCTCAGTGGACTTGGCATAAAGACTGATCGCTTTGTGAACCTGCTCCAATTGTCCTTGCACCAACAGCGCATTCTGCTGAACCGATACCTGAATGTCGCGGGTTGCACTTTGATGCAGGTGCTCGATCTGGGAGTTTCGAATGGACTGGTTCGTGATGAAATAAGTGGTAATCAGCACGCCTTCCACCAAGACGAGCGGCAACAGGCTGGTACTGGCAAACGCCCGCCAGATCCATCTGCGTAAACTGACCCTCTTCTTTGAAGCTGCTTGCATAGATACGCTCGTTGCGCCGGCCACACAATTGATATCACAGCGACATCATTGTGGTCTCATCCTTGATATCTGTCCAAGGTAACCCCCTTCCGTTCGTCCGTGGGCAAAACCCTGCAGGTATACCAAGCATTGATCAAAACCCGTGAGCAGCCCTATGACCATAGTCGAACACTCGATTTAGCTCTCAAGACTTAAGCTATGCTCAAGAACGAGTTGCCAGAGGATGGGCGAATGGATTCAGCCATTGCGGTAGCAACACCGGACACGCAGGATGCGGACGACGTGGGTGTCTTGTTGCTGGATGCCCAGGGGGCGCTGCTCATCATGGATGACTGCGCCAGCGGATTGCTGGGGTTAAGCGAGACCGCCGCTTCCCTGGTTCCCTTACCCTCCCTGTTTTCTCTCAAGCCGCAGACTTTTGAACAGCACATCACCAATGCTCGACTCAAGGGTAGCTGGCATTTCCAGGGCATGTCGGCCGGTGGCGACACGCTGAGTGTGAAGCTCGACTACAAAGCGCAACAATCCACGTACCTGGTAAAAATCCACCGCGCCGAACACATCCACCTTGCCGAGCAGGATTATCGCTTGGCGTTCGACTCCGCTGGTACGGGTCTGGCCTTGCTGCGAATGAGCGGGGAATGGATCGCTGCCAATCGAATGTTGTGCCAGATGTTTGGCTACACCGAAGAAGAACTTCGCGCGACGTCTTTCCAGCGGCTGACTCATCCGGACGATACCGATGTCAGCAAGGACGAATTAAACAGGCTCATCCAGGGGCAGCGCACCAGCCTGACACTGGAAAAACGCTACATTCGTAAAGACGGCAGCACACTGTGGGCACGATTAACGGTAGGTATCGCCCGTACCCCCGATGCAAAGGCGCTTTACTTTGTGTCGCAGCTTGAAGACATCAGTGAACATCTTGCCCTGCGCCAGGCCTTGTTCAATAACGAAAAAAAGTACCTGTCACTGGCCAAAAACTCACAAAACATCATCCTTCGCTACAACCGGCTGGGACAACAAATCTATGCCAACCCCGAGCTTGAACGCGCTCGTGGCTTTCCCAACACTCACATCACTGAACGCACCTCGACACCCGATCAGCTCGACGAGTACTTTCGCACGCAAGTAAAACTCACGTTATCTACCGGCGCAGCAAGCACGTTCCTGTTGGAAAGCAAGGACCCGTATTCAGGTCGCTCCGTGGATTTCCTGTGCAACCTGACGCCGGAGCATGACGAAACAGGCGAGCTTTGCGGAGCGCTTGTCACGGCCCAGGATATCAGTGCGTTGCGCCGCCAGGAGCGCGCCGAAAATGCGCGCTCTGCCATTTTCCAGAAGATGGTCACTAACGACACGCTGCTTGAGGTGCTGCCGCTGCTCAGCGCCTACCTGGAAATCCTGACACCCGAGTTTCGCAACGCCATGGCTTTCAAGGCCGTGCCCGGCGACGATTCCCTTCGCGCCCCCCCGACGGACACATCCTTGATTGAAACCTGCCTGGCCGAAGACCTTGATCGACATCCCGGGCTGTTCGAGCACCCTCGCTCCATACGTGATTTAAGGCACGATGCCTCTGACCTTGCTTTCAGCCAGCCCGCCTTGCAGGCAGGCTACCGGGGTTGCTGGGTAGAACCGGTGATCAATAAGACCGGCGTCACGCTGGGCGTCATCCTGTTGTTCGTCGGCGGTGAAACCCAGCTGAGCGAGCAGGACCGCAAGCATGCACAAATGGCCAGTCATATCGGCGCCATCGCCTGGGAACGCTGCTCAGCCCACAGCCACCTGGCCCAAAGCGAACGTCGCTACCGCGAAGTCTTCGATCATTCACAAGACATGCTTTGCCTGCTCGCTGTGGATGCCGACCAGCAACTCAGTTGCCTGGAGGCCAATCCAAAGCTGTGCGAGATGCTCGCCAAGAGTCATTCGGACATGATCGGCCAACCGTTGGGCCAATGCCTGGAAAAAGAAGCCGCAAGTATTGTCGAGGCTATCTGCCTGCACTGCATCGCCGTGGGTGCTCCCATCGAGCTGGATGCGCATCTGCCTTGCGGTCAACACTCAATCGTTGTCCACTTCAACCTGGTGCCCGTAGCCGATTCAAATGGGCGCTTGCATCGCCTGGTCTGCATTGCTCGCAACATTACCGATATCCGAGAGGCCCAGCGCAACGAACTGGCCCGGCAGCAGGAAATCGGCACATTGGTTGAAAACTCGCCTGATGGCATTGCACGACTGAGTCGCACGGGAGAACTGTTGTTCATCAATCCGGCATTGGAAATCTGGTTGGATCGTCCGCAGATCGACTTGCTGCACAAGGACCTGCTCGAGATCCTGCCGAAAAACCTGCAGAGCCAACTATTCCGTGCAGCCGTCATCGAAGCCGTGGAAAAGGGCCAGCCCCTGGAGCATGAGTATGTGCTCACCGAGCAGCATCGACTGCAACGCGTCTATCACATCAGTCTCGTGCCGGAGCAAGACATCCAGGGGAAAATTGCCACCGTGCTGGCTGTCGTTCGCGATATATCACAGCTGCGCCTGGCCGAACTGCGCCTGGCATCGCTCAACAAGCAACTGCGCCAATTGATGTCCAGTCGGGAAAGTGCGCGGGAAGAGGAACGCAAACTGATCGCCCAGGAGATCCACGATGAACTCGGGCAACATCTGACCGCAATACGCATGGGCACTTCGCTGCTGCGCTTCCAGTACGGCGAGCAACTGCCCCAGCTCGGTGAACAAGTCGCACGCCTGCTGCAACTGATCGACCAAACGGTGCAAGTGGTCAGGAATATTTCCACCAGCCTGCGCCCTTCCATTCTCAACATGGGTATCGCCGCGTCACTGGAATGGTTGACCGACACGTTCAAGCAGCAATGGGGCATCGACTGCAACCTGCAGATTCATCCGCCGAAAATCCGCCTGGACGATGCCAGCGCAACC
Source organism: Pseudomonas sp. Lb2C2 (assembly GCF_052112205.1). Classification (NCBI taxonomy): domain Bacteria; kingdom Pseudomonadati; phylum Pseudomonadota; class Gammaproteobacteria; order Pseudomonadales; family Pseudomonadaceae; genus Pseudomonas; species Pseudomonas sp. Lb2C2. The sequence continues at coordinate 12,792 of NZ_JAUTYW010000012.1, forward strand.
GCTGCATTTCGAATCGCCCAGGAGTCGCTGACCAACATTGCCCGGCACGCCGAAGCCACCCGGGTCAACATCACGTTTGAGCAAGGCGACAATGGCTGGTCGCTGGAAATCACCGACAACGGCAAAGGCTTTGAGCAACGTGAACAATCGTCCAGGACCCTCGGCTTGCTGGGCATGCGCGAACGGGGCCTGACTTTGGGAGGGACCACCACCATATCCAGCAGCATCGGCAGCGGTACTACCGTTCAACTGCGCGTACCTGTTTCAAGGAGTCACGACTCATGATCCGTTTAATGGTGGCCGACGATCACACGATCATGCGCGAAGGCCTCAAGCAGCTGTTCGCGCTGGTCAAGGATTTTTCCGTGGTGGCGGAAGCGGAAAATGGTGCCCAGGTCCTGGAGTTGCTGCGCCACACAGACGTCGACGTGCTACTGCTCGACATGACCATGCCCGGTTCAAGTGGCGAAGATTTGATTGGCCGTATCCACGCCCATTACCCCAAGCTGCCGATGCTCATCTTGAGCATGCACAATGAAGCCCACATTGCCCAACGTGCGCTGCGCGCCGGCGCCTCAGGCTACATGACCAAGGACCGCGACCCGGAAGCGCTGCTGGCAGCGATCCGCAAGGTGAGCACCGGGGCGCGCTACCTGGACCCACAACTGGCCGAGCAGATCGCACTCCAGAGCAGCGGTGTAACGCCCGAAAACGCTGCGCAGAGCCTGACCTCACGTGAATTCCAGATCCTGCGCATGCTGGCTCAAGGGCTGAGCGTCAACCAAATCGCCGAACAACTGGTGATCAGCAATAAAACCGTCAGCACCCACAAGACTCGGCTGATGGAGAAGATGTGCTTTGCCACCAGCACAGACCTGGTGCGCTACGCCTTGAATGAAGGGCTGGTCTGAAACGACGGCACGATCTCAGGGCTGATGTCCGCGAACGCCAAGGATGGCCGAAGCAATCTGCTCCAGTGGCAACTCGCGCTCGACCGCTCCCAGCTTGAAGGCCTCGCGTGGCATTCCATACACCACACAAGAGTCTTCATCCTGCCCCAGGGTCCTGGCGCCGGCATCGCGCATTTCCTTGAGGCCACGAGCACCATCATCTCCCATGCCCGTCATGATGATTCCAAGGGCATTGCTGCCGGCGCTACGAGCGACCGAACGGAACAGGACATCCACCGAGGGGCGATGCCGACTGACCGCAGGCCCCTGCACGATATCCACCTGATACTGGGCACCGCTGCGCTTGACCAGCATATGGCTGCCACCCGGTGCGATCAGCGCACGCCCGGGGATGATTCGATCGCCCTGTACGGCCTCCCGGACCTCGATCTCGCAAACGTGATTGAGGCGCTCGGCGAATGCGGCGGTAAATTTCTCTGGCATGTGCTGCACCACGACAATACCCGGACATACCCGCGGCAACCCTTGGAGTACCTGTTCCAGAGCCTGCGTGCCGCCGGTGGAAGTGCCAATGGCAACGATGCTTTCAGTCGTGCGGGCCATGGCCACCAACGAAGGGGGCAATATCGAGTCGGCATTGAGCCGGGGCGGCACGTCAACAGGCACCTGGGCACCCGCTACGCGCCGCATGTTGGCCTTTGCTGCGGCCCTGACGGCCTGGATCAGATCGTCCGCGCTTTCAGTCAGGAACTGTCGAAGGTTGGACTGCGGCTTGGTGACGATGCTGACGGCACCAGCCGCCAGTGCCTGCAAGGTGGTCTTGGCGCCCTTCTCGGTCAGCGTCGAACAGATCACCACCGGCGTAGGCTTTTGCGCCATCAGTTTTTTCAGGAAGGTAATGCCGTCCATCCGTGGCATCTCGACGTCCAGTACGATGACGTCAGGCCATTGCCTGCTCATCTTCTCCATGGCATACACCGGGTCGACGGCAACGTCGATAACCTGGATACCGCTGGCCTGGTTCAGGGCCGCACTTAGCACCTGGCGCACCACCGCCGAATCATCAACGATCAACACCTTGATATCCGTCATCTGGCATTACTCTTGGGCGATTCGAACACTTTGCGCACGAAATCGGCATGATTGAGTTGAAGGCGTCCGGTGCCCACATCGAACACCAGGTGGCGATGCCCCCGGCCACCTACGTGATAAACCTGGCATTGCAACCCATGGGCCTGGATCAGGCTTCTGGCGGCATTGACGTTCTGTTGGCCAATCCCGATACCGTTGCACCGTTTGATCCCGGGAAACATGTCAGCCCCGCCAAAAAGGCTCACCTCAAACTGTTCGGGCCGAGCCCCCGCGCGATGAATGCACTCCAACAGCAGCGCCAACGCATCCGCTGCGTAACGACCGTTCAGGTTGCCCGCGCCTTGCGACCGTTGCCGCGGCAGCATGTAATGACACATGCCACCCAACAAGCGTTGCGGATGCCAAAACACCAGTGCGACACAGGACCCCAGGACGGTACACAAGCGCATTTGGCGCCCTCCAAACACCACGTCTCCGGGTTGCAGGAAATATTCGATCACCCGAGCCATCTCAAGCGTCCGGTTTGCGGTAGATAGACGGCTTGACCAACTGCAATTCATCGCTGATGCCATTCAGGCTTTCTGAATGACTCACGATGAAGTAGCCGCCTGGCCGCAGATGTTTGCTCAAGCGTCTCACCACCTCAGACTTGGTCTGGTTATCGAAATAGATCATCACATTGCGCAGGAAGATCACGTCGAACTGCCCCACCGAAGGCAGTGCATTGTTCAAGTTGATCGAAGTGAACGTGATACGTGACGCCAACGCGCGATCAACCATGAAAACGCCGTTGTTGCTGCCCACGCCCCTCAGGCAGTACCTGTTCAGCAGCGCCTCGGGAATGCCGCGGATACCGTCCAGCGGGTAGCGTCCGCCCTGGGCTTTTTCCAGCACCCGGCTGCTGATATCGGAAGCGAGGATCTCCCATGGCCGGGTGCCCAGGCTGTCGGCCAGCACCATGGCCAGGGTGTAGGGTTCTTCTCCCGTGGAACAGGCCCCACTCCAGATGCGCACCGGGCCATTGCCACGCAGCTCGGGGAGAATCACATGGCGCAGAAACTCAAAATGCTTGGGTTCGCGGAAAAAGTAGGTTTCGTTGGTGGTCAGCAAGTCCACCGCCATTTGCAACTCGCTCCGGTCCTTCATCAACAAGCGATAATAGCTGCCGTAGGTGGTCAAGTTGAAAAACTGCAAGCGCTTGGCCAGGCGGCCACTGACCAGCTGTTTCTTGGCAACGGATAAGCTGATCCCGGCAATTTCGTGAATCATTGCCCGAAACTGCTGGAACTCGTTGTCGGAGAGCACGACATTCATGGTCTCGGCCCATCAGCGTTGACGTTCGAAGGGAGCAGCGCCGACCAGTCCTCGCTACTGAGCATGTGCTCGATGTCCAGCAACAAGACGAAACGATCACTGAGCTTACCGACCCCCACCACAAATGCAGGGCTAAGGCGCCCTTGGAGTGCCGGGGCCGGCTCGATCTGCTCGGCCGGTATCTCCAGCACTTCGCTGACTGCGTCCACGATGATACCCACCAGGCCTGCGCCGCCGCTGCCGTAGACCTCCAGCATGACGATGCAGGTGTGTGGGTTTTCCAGGGTCTGGGCGCCCCCAAAACAAAGCCCGAGGTCCAGCACAGGAATGGCCGCTCCGCGCAGATTGGTGATGCCGCGAACCTTCGGCGGCGCCATCGGCAACGGCGTAATCGGACCGTACTCGACAATTTCCCGTACACACAGGGTGCCTATCGCGAACATCTCCTGGCCCACGCTGAAGGTCAGGTACTGTGGCGCTGCCGTCCCTGGGGCCGGCAAGCGCGAGGCAGATATGGACATGGTTCATTCCTCGGGATCCACCGTAGACGGCAGCATCCATCTCAAGACAACGTAGGCATGCCTGAGCGCTACAACTCAGTGCAACTGGCTGGCGATCTCACTGACACACAGCACCTGGTCGATCTGAAGCACAGTCAGGAACGAACCTCGCACCTTGACCATCCCTCGAATGAAGTCTTCACGGATCCGGTTTCCGATCGCCGGAGCGGCCTTGATATCGGCCAACTCGATTTCGATCACCTCGCTCACCGAGTCGACTACGATACCCAGCACTTGCGGCTCGCCTTCCTGAAGCAGTTCCAGGATAACGATGCAGGTCCTGCTGCCTTGCTGCGTGGCGCCCTTGCTAAAGCGCGCCTGCAGATCGATCACCGGCACCACCGAACCGCGCAGATTGATCACCCCTCGGATAAAATCCGGCATCATCGGTACGCTTGTAACCTGGCCGTACTCGATGATTTCTCGCACGCACAAGGTATCGATCGCATAGAGCTCCCTGGCGGATACGAACGTCAGGAACTGCAGGAATTCGCTGTCACACGGACTCTGCGGTGCATGCTCGAAATGGCTCAAGACTGCAGGTTCCATGGCTCAACTCCCGAAGCGAATGAAACCGCCTTCCTGGGCATGCTCACTGCTTTGCATGCCGCCCAGACTGGAAGAAGCGGCCCGTGGTACGGAAGAAACCGCAACCCGACCATGCAGGGTGAAAAAGCCCATCAACTCCTGCAACTGCTCGGCCTGGCTACTCATTTCCTCGGCGGTAGCAGCCAGCTCTTCGGACGCCGAGGCGTTTTGCTGAGTGATCTGGCTCATCTGCGACATGGCGGTATTGATCTGCTCCGAGCCGATGGACTGCTCTTCAGATGCAGCGGCAATCTCCTGAACCAAATCAGAGGTCTTGGTAATCGAGGGCACGATTTCATCAAGCAGGTTGCCGGCCCGCTCAGCCAGGGCAACACTGTTCTTGGCCACTTGGCCGATCTCCTGCGCCGCGACCTGGCTGCGTTCGGCGAGCTTGCGCACCTCAGCAGCGACGACTGCGAAACCTTTGCCGTGCTCACCGGCACGGGCCGCTTCGATGGCCGCGTTGAGCGCCAGCAGATTCGTCTGGTAGGCAATCGAATCGACGATCCCAATCTTCTCGGCGATGGTTTTCATGGCCGAGACGGTGTCCTTGACGGCCTGTCCACCTTCACTCGCTTCCTTGCTCGCCTTGCCGGCCATGCCGTCGGTCACTTTGGCGTTCTCAGTGTTCTGGGAAATCGACGCCGACATCTGTTCCATCGACGCTGACGTTTCTTCAACCGACGCCGCCTGTACCGAAGCCGACTGGCTGATACTTTGGGCCGTGGCGGAAATCTCTTCCGAGGCGCTGGACAGCGAATCGGCGGAACTGCGCACCTCGCCAATGATCTGCGAAAGCTTGCTCACCGTTTCGTTGACCGCATTCTTCAGGTCTTGCAGGCTGCCCTGGTAATCACCTTTGACGGTGCGGGTCAGGTCACCACTGGACAGGGCCACCATGACCGCCATCGCCTCGTTGAGAGGGGCAACGATAGAGTCCAGGGTGCTGTTGATTCCCGCCACGATGCGGCGGAAGTCACCTTGATGGCGAGTGCTGTCTGCACGAGTATCGAGCTTGCCGATCATGGCATTCTCGCTCAGCATCTGGGTGTCTTCGATCAGCGCCTGGACGTTGCTGCGCAGCTGTTCGATGTTGTCGTTGATAAACGCTTTTTTGCCGGGAAAACGGGCCAGGGGTGCCGACAGGTCACCTTCGCCGAAAGAGCGTATGCAAGCCATGGCCTGTTTTTTCACGCTGATGTGGCCATTGACCATGTCGTTGATGCCCTGGGCAATCTGACGGTACGAGCCTTGGAATCTCTGTACGTCGATCTGCACATCAATGTCGCCTTTCTCGTGCTCGTCCGACATGTGACGCATCTCTTCGATCAACGCCGTGATGGTGCTGCGAAGATGCTCGATGGTGACGTTAATAAAGGCTTTCTTGCCGGGGAACGCTTGCAGGGACGCCTGCAGATCGCCTTCGCTGATCGACTTGATGCAGGCCATGGCTTGCTTCTTGACGCTGATGTGGCCACTGACCATATCGTTGATGCCTTGGGCCATCAGCCCATAGCTGCCAGCAAAACGTGCGGCATCGATCTGCACATCGATGTCGCCTTTGTCATGCTCTGCGGACATGTGATTCATTTCGCCGATCAGTTGATTCAAGGTCCCGCCCAGCCGGTCCATGGAGCCCATCAGCCCGGTACGTTCAGGGCCATTGTTGCTGCCCTGCACATCCAGTTGCCCGGCCACCAACCGCTCGGCCAGCAGCCGAAGATCATCGGGCTCGCCACCCAATGTGTGGAGCAGCCGGCGTACCAGGAAGAAACCGATCAAGCAGATGACCAGCAAGGTGGCGCCGCCGACCAAGGCGATGCTGTAGATCGCCGTCTGTTCGGTCGATGCCGCGATCGCCGCATTTTTACGCCCCAGGTCCAGGTTGTACTGACGGATATCGCTCAAGGCGGAAGTGACCTTTTCGCGCGTCACCTCCAGGTCGAGCAGCAAACTACGGGCTTCAGGGGCGGCATTCTTGAAGGCGTTATCGAAACGTTCCATGCCCCGGTTGTATTCATTGACCGTGCTGCGCAAGGCGCTGAGCAGCGTCGCATCATGATCGTCGGAGACGAACTCCTTCTGGTAGCGATCCAGCGTCTGGATCACCGTTTCCTTGTCGCTTTGCTGGGGACTACCGGCAGGACCGGACAGACTCTGCCATTGCCGGCTGTGGCTATCCGCCAGGGACAGGGCCACGTGATCCAGCAACTGCAGGCTGGGCACTGTGTTGACTTGCGCATAGCTGGCAGTGCTCCTGACCCCGCCCATCAGATAAAGACTGAGACTGACCAGGATCAGGATGCCCAACAGGGCTGATGCGACCAGCAGCGAGATATTTTTTTTGACGGTCATGATGCTGTACTCCAGGGAGAACTATTGAGTCAATTCAGGGCTGAGGGTCATACCGTGTTTCTGCCGGCTGGCGACTTGCCCGAGTAGTTTGGGAATATCCAGGATCAACGCTACTGCTCCGTTCCCCAGGATGGTGAAGCCGCCCAGTCCATGAGCTGTACCGAAAATCTTGCCCAACGGCTTGATCACTGTCTGGAACTCACCGAGCAATTGATCGACGACCAGGCCCACCCGCATCCCTGCGTAATGCACGACCACGATGTTTTCACGGCCATGGTTAGGCTCATCGATGGCGAACATCTCGCGCAGGCGCAGGACTGGCAGTACCGAGCCCCGCAGGTCCAGGAAGTCCTGATCGCTGCAGTCGTCTGTCGACAGCTCGATGCACTCCTCAACCAGGTCCAGAGGCACGACATAAGAGGCATTGCCTACCCCGATCAGGAAGCCATCGATGATGGCCAGGGTCAGCGGCAGGCGGATACGCACCGTGGTGCCCACCCCTTCCTCGCTTTCCAGGTTGACCGAGCCTCGCAGGGCGACGATGTTCCGTTTGACGACGTCCATTCCCACCCCGCGCCCGGACAGGTTGCTGACCTGATCGGCAGTGGAGAAGCCTGGCTCGAAAATCAGATTGAGAATGTCGCCGTCGGCCAGCTGTTGCCCTTCCGCAACCAGGCCGCGCTCAATCGCCTTGGCAAGGATGCGTTGCTTGTTCAGGCCACCACCGTCGTCACTGACTTCAATGACGATGCTGTTGGCCTCGTGATAAGCGTTGAGGCGAACCGTGCCCTGCTCAGGCTTGCCGCGCTCGCGGCGCAGCTGGGAGGGTTCTATGCCGTGGTCCATGGCGTTGCGCACCAGGTGGGTCAGGGGATCGCCGATGCGTTCAACCACCGTCTTGTCCAGCTCGGTCTCGGCGCCGAGCACCTGCAAGACGATGTCCTTGCCCAGTTCCTTGGAGACATCGCGCACCACCCGCTGGAAGCGGTTGAATGTGCCGCCGATCTGCACCATTCGCAGGGTCAGGGCGCAGTCGCGCACCTCCTCGACAAGACGCGAGAGCGAGCTTGTCGCTTCAATCAGCTCGCCGATGCCGCTTTGGATCGCCCCTAGATTGGCGCCAGCGCCAGCGATGATCAGTTCGCCCACCAGGTTGATCAATTGATCCAGTTTTCCGGCGTCGACACGAATCAGATTACCTTCGGCCGAACGAGCTTCTTTTGCTCCCCGGTTCTTGGTGACGTCATCGCGAGCCGCCTGGTCTGGCGCCACGGCGGGCACCGCGACAGTCGTCGATTCATCTGAAGACGGGCTCGCCAGCCAATCTTCACGGGACACGGAACCACAGGCGATAAAGGCTTCGACCATGACATCGGGCTCAGCATCGAGACGGCCGATCAACGCCCGGAAGGCTGCCAGGTCGCCGTTGCACGGCAACACGCAGATCTGGCTGCCCTCACGAACGAAGTCGAATGCACCTTCAATGGTGGCCTGGTCGGCATCACTGACAAACCCCAGCTCAAACCCCAGGTAACAGGTTTCCGGATCCATCGTCGAAATATCCGGCATGCCCTCGGTGATGCACACGACCGCGCTGATCTGACCGAAACTGTTGAGGTAACGCAGCAGAGACAGCGGGTCCATGCCGTTGCGCAGGACATCGGGACACAGGCGCAGGGACAAGTGCCAGCGCGCGGTACAAGTCGATTGCAGCGGCTCGATCGTCGCCAGGGACGGCGCCGATTCGTGACGGTGCTCGAGGTAGCCGTTAAGACGCTCGACCAACGCCGCGCCCTGCCGCTCATGCTCTGCGGTCATGCCTTGCAGGTCACCGTGGCTGGCAAGCAATTCAATCAGCGTGCACAAGTGGTCCCGTACTTCCAGGAACAAGGCACTCAGCGATTCGTCCACCCGCAGCTCATGTCCACGGACCCGATCCAGCACGCTTTCTGCCACATGGGTAAAAGCAACGATCGGCGTGAAGCCAAACAGGCCGGCAGAACCTTTGATGGTATGGGCGACGCGAAACAAGGCGTTGATTGTGTCGACATCATCCGGCGCCTGTTCGATCTGCAGCAACGCCTCTTCCATCAGGAGCAAAAGCTCCTGGCTTTCGGCGATGAACGTTCGTAGCACGTCGTCCAGATTCATGGGCGAACTCATGGCTTCAACCTCTCTGCTGAACGGCCGGAGCCGACTGGTCGAAAAGGCTGTGCAACCCACTCATGTCCAGTGCATCAAGCACCGCCGTACTGGGGTTGCTCAGCAGCAGGTTGGAGCCATGGCGCAGCGACTCCTGCTTGATCAACACCAACAGCTGGAGCCCGGCAGTATCCATTTCGTCCACGCCACCCAGATCCATTTCGACTTCCTGAGCCAACGGAAACAGCTCCAGCAACAGGTCTTTGCGTTCAGCGGCGGTGTAAATGGTCAGCGGCCCTTCGAGAACCAGAATCCGACGCAGACAAGCCGTGGTGTTTGTCATGACAACCTCCTTTCCAGGGACTCTGGGCGGCACTACGGCATGATCAGTTTGGAGACGGCGCCCAGCATCTGCGCCGGCTGGAAGGGTTTGACCATCCAGGCCTTGGCACCGACGGCCTGGCCCTGTTGCTTCATGGCCTCTCCGGTTTCGGTGGTCAGCATGATCACGGGCGTGAACTTGTAGGCCGGCAGTTGTTTAGCGGCCTTGATGAAGCTGAGGCCGTCCATGTTCGGCATGTTCACGTCACTTACAATCAAGTGGATCTTGCGTCCGTCGAGCTTGGTCAGGGCGTCACGACCGTCAACACCTTCGATGACCTCGTATCCGGCGCCCTTCAAAGTGATGCTCACCACTTGGCGAATGGAGGCAGAGTCATCGACAATCAGGATGGTTTTGCTCATGGGGAAACTCCCTAGAAAAAAGTGATCTCGGATGAAGTGCTGCTCACCACAGGCTTACCGTGATGGATCGCATGCTGTTCAGGCATGGTGTAGGTGCTTGCCAATTGCTCAAGCCAGGCATCCGCGATGATCGGGGCCGGTGTGCCGCCAGCGAGCGCGAATTGCTGGCGTTCGACGATGTGCCCATGCAGCTTGCCAAGGTCGTTGTTGACCAGGGAAAGCATCTGGCCGACTCGATCCTGGAACTGCAGGGCGACCAGTACCCCCGATATCTCGGTGGCAACGTTTTCGCTCTGCTGCTGAAGACTGCTGCTGGTATCGACAATGGCCTGGGCGTTGTGCCGGAAGTGCTCGATCACCTGGGACACCAGTTGCTCTGAATGAGCCAGGGTTTGTGAGTCCTGCTGCGCCTGGTGCTGAGACAACTCGACGGCGCGAGAGATGGCAGCGTTGACGGCATTGACCGTTTCGCTGATTTTCTGCCCCGTCTCCCCGGATAAACTGGACAGCTTGCGCACTTCATCCGCCACTACCGCGAAGCCGCGTCCGGCATCCCCTGCCCGCGCCGCTTCAATCGCGGCGTTGAGTGCCAACAGATTAGTCTGCTGGGCAATATCACCGACGAACTTGGCCATCTCCTGCAATTGAGAGGTGAAGTCGGAAAGGAGCAATACCTCCTTGAGTTGCGACTCCTTGCGCAACAGCGCATCGCGAAGGGCAACCATGATCGAATCCAGGTCCCGCTGGCCGACCTCAAGAATTTCCAGCAACCGTGTACCCGAGCTCTGGCTCGCCCCTTGGGAAGCAGAAGCACTGATATCTCCCGACAGCGTCGCGAAGCGGTTACTCAGCTTGAGGATCGACTCCTCGCTGAGGATGCGCGCTGCATCGATCTGCTGGCTCCAGATCGGCAGTACCTGCACGCATACCTCGCCCAATCCTTCATCCGGCGAAGCGGTCAGCGGAACGTGAAGTGGCTGATCGTCGCCTTGCAGTGCGGGCTGCCGGGTGCCCAATAAACGCAGCGTCCACACACCCATCAGCAACGCGCCAAGCAAGACCAGCGCGCAACTGGCTGCACTGCGCAGACTGAAGTCCGTGCTGACCAGAATTGCGACACAACCGAAAACTCCCGTCAGTCCCGCGGGCAGCATCAAGATCAGGGGGGAGGAAATTGCCTGTCCTTTCACCTTCATCTCTCCAGTTCAGTGCGGATCCGACGGGACCCCGCGCAAGACATCCACGATTGGGATGCCTGGTTTTGTTGGCCTGGAGAGATAATGGCCAAGTGATGGCCGCGAAACTATCGGAGCATCCTGATTTACAACTAAGGATTGCGGTTGGTGCGGTAGGAGAATTCCTACCCGACGGTGACAGTCCCCCAAAACGACAGCAAAAAAAACCAGCGACAGGCGCTGGTAAAAAACTCGGACTCGCAGGCGTCATCCGAATCGCGACTCACTGCCCTGCCCCGTGCCCACCCAGAGCGCTTCAAGGCTCTTGAAGCCCCAGGTCTTCTCCGACTCAATGCTGACGATGCTGTCCTGCCCACAGGCCAGATCAATAGATTCGGGAGGCAGCGGCATACGACTCGATGCCGAGTAGAAAACCTTCACCCTGGGCGTGAGCAAATAATCGGCGTGTTGCTCCATTACCACCGCCAACCTGCCACTTTGAAGGCGTACCAAAGCACCAACCGGATAGATACCAATGCATTTGACGAAGGCGTGAAACACTTTCTGATCGAAATGCCCGTTCCATCCCGCCATTTTACGAATCGACTCAGCGGGGCCCCAGCGATCCCGATAAGGACGGTCAGACGTCACGGCGTCATACACATCACAGACAGCGGCCATGCGCGCGAATAGGCTGATCTGGGTGCCACATAACTTATGGGGATAGCCACTGCCGTCGACCTTCTCATGGTGATGCAGGCAAACGTCCTGCACCCTGGAAGTGAAATGCCTGCTGTCCGCCAGCATCCTGGCACCCGCCTCAGGGTGTGTGCGCATCGTCATGTGTTCGGTGTCATTCAAGGGCAATGGTTTCGCCAGGATGGCCGTGGGTATCACCATCTTGCCCACGTCATGCAGCAGGCCCGCCAGCCCGGCCTCTTGTACCAGCAGCGGCGGTAGATCCAGCTGACGTGCCAAACCAATCATCAACCCACAGACGGCTACGGAATGCATGTAGGTATATTCATCGGCAGTCTTGAGACGCACCAGACTGAGCAGTGCATCAGGATGACGTAACAGCGAGTCGGAGATTTCACCAACCATGTCCGTGACTCGATCCAGTTGAACGATCCGTCCCATGCGCAAGTCGCTGAACATCTCCATGACCGCCGCCTTGGAACTTGAGCAAAGCTTGACCGCCCTCAACAACTCTTCGCTCATTGCCACCCTCGGACGCGGTCTGGGTACTTCGGTGCACGATCGGGTCGACAAGCAAGGGGGCTGCGGAGCCTGCAGAGTGGTTTCATCAGGCGCAGAGGCTTGTACGTCCGCCCCCTTGGACAGGTCGATCCACGCACCAACAATGTCCGAGGCAAGGACTTTCTCCAGCACCTCCTCATTCTGAATCAGGAAGCTTTTGTTCCAAAATGGACGATCTACACAGGAACCGGAGAGCTCCTGGACATACATTCCTACGCAAAGATCGGTTACACCGATATGCCTCAACACGACACAGATCCTCCTCTGTCCGCAACCGCTCCCTGATTTGCCCGAGGCGCGGTTGTCTTGGATACGCACCAGGATGCCACCCCAGCCCTTGAATAATAGCTAGGTGCCATCAAACAAATAATCGGAGCAATCTTATTTAGGACTAGGGAATACAGAGGGACGTGTAGGGATTTTCCTACACTGAAGATTCTCAATTCGCTTCATTTCCCGGGTTTAAGACAGTTGGGGCGCCTAGACAAACACCTGATGCCCAGCTCACCTGGTCACTGCCAACCGCAAACGCGACGGAGCGCATGCGCGCTTGGCGCACCCTAAAGGCTTCGGGGGCTGCCGTCCTGGGTTTTGATGGCCTGTGCACTTGTCGGCTTGGCCGTGCATCTGTTGCGCTAGAGCACGGGAGACTGACTATCTCTGGCAGGCACTGGACCTGCCAGACCACCCGCCTAAGGATTTTCTGGGCGAATCGCATAACTGGCCTCCGCACATGTGAGGAGGCCAGTTCGTACCGACACCCAGCCTGACGCTGGGCTTTTTATCTTTAGTGGCAGTGGTAATCGTTGGTCTTGTGGTTGCGGTGACAACCTTTTGCATCAGTGCCACCACTATGGGCGAAGGCAGTGACAGAAATGCAGCTACTTCATTCCTCTGTCGAGTGTTCGACGAAAGGTTCGTGTGGCTATTTCTTGAGCTACCAGGGCCCCTGGTTTAGGATGGCCTTATATCCCCCCTAGGAGGATATTGCGTTCCTTGAGAACGAACACTTTTCTCAAGCGCAACTCGACAATCAAGTGATCACACGCCCTCCCCTGCGAGATGCCCCATGCTGAAAATACTCGCCAACCGCACCTACCGGCATCTGTTCCTGGCTCAAGTCATTGCGTTGGTAGGTACGGGGCTTGCCACCGTTGCATTGGGGCTGCTGGCCTTCGACCTTGCGGGAGCCCAAGCGGGTGCAGTCCTCGGCACAGCGTTGGCGATCAAGATGACAGCCTATATCGGCGTTGCACCGATTGCCGCGGCTTTTGCAGAACGCCTGCCACGCAAGGCAATGCTGGTCTCGCTGGACTTGGTACGTGCTTTGGTCGCGCTTGCCCTGCCGTTTGTGACGGAGATCTGGCAGGTCTATGTGCTGATTTTCATCCTGCAATCGGCCTCGGCCGCGTTCACCCCAACCTTTCAAGCAACCATTCCGGACATCCTGCCCGATGAGGACGAATACACCCGCGCCCTGTCTTTGTCGCGACTGGCCTATGACCTCGAAAGCGTCGCCAGCCCTATGCTCGCTGCTGCATTGCTGACCGTGATCAGCTTCCATAGTCTGTTCGCCGGCACCGTCATTGGTTTCCTGGCTTCGGCGGCCCTGGTCGCGACAGTATTACTACCGAAAGCGAAGCCAACCCCCAAACGCAGCATCTACGAACGAACCACCCGCGGCATGCGCATCTTCCTGGCGACGCCTCGCTTGCGCGGACTGTTGGCGTTGAACCTGGCTGTAGCGGCCGCCAGCGCCATGGTCATCGTCAATACGGTGGTGCTGGTCCAATCGCGTTTCGCGTTGCCTCAAACTTCCACGGCACTTGCGCTGGCCGCATTCGGTGGCGGCTCTATGATCGCTGCCTTGGTGTTGCCTCGGTTGTTGAAAGATATCAAGGACCGAACAGCCATGCTGTTCGGCGCAGGGATACTGGTTATCGGTCTGGCCATGGGCATCAACCTGACCACCTACAATTTCCTGCTGCCGCTTTGGATGTTGCTGGGCGTGGGCTATTCGCTGGCACAGACCCCGAGTGGCCGGCTGCTGCGTCGCTCGGCACACACTGAAGACCGCCCTGCGCTCTTTGCTGCCCAGTTCGCGTTATCCCACGCCTGTTGGTTGGTGACCTATCCATTGGCAGGATGGCTGGGCGCCGACATCAGCTTGACGGCAGCATTTTTCGGGCTCGCCCTGGTGGCCGGTGGCGCATTGTTAGTCAGCGTGGTGATCTGGCGTCCTGTCCATGATCAGGACTCGATCAAACACACTCACGAAAACCTTGCGCAGGATCACTCCCACTTGGGCGGTGAGGGTATTGAGCACGAACACCCGTACGTGATTGATGATCAGCATCGCCGGTGGCCAAATAACTGATCATGAGTTCAACGATCTTCAGAAACTGGCCGGGCGCCGTCAAACCAGCAAACGCACAGCTTGCAGGGCGGCAAGGTGGCCTGGGTAAAACCAGTACCCCCATTGCCCCACCGGCCAGACGTTGAAGCTTAACCTCTGGCGAAGCAGCCAGAGCCCGATCAGCGGAGCCGCAAAAGCCGTGCCCAGAACCAATAACGAATAGAGTTCAAAATCCAGCGCCCGGCTGACAATGCTGCTGCGGGTATTGATCAACACACACAGACTCGCTGGCAACAGCCACAGCACAGCAGGCTTGTTGATCACCAACAAGACCGAGGCCGGGACAAGGACTCCGTAGAAACCAAACATCAGCGGATCATCCAGCGCACTGGCGATGGCGCCAGCGAACAGCGCCATGGCGCCACTCGAGAATGTCCGATGGTGGCAACCCCAGGCCACAACCAACCCCAACGCCAGGGTCAGCAGCACGTTGTACGAGCCCGAAGTGCTGATCATGCGATAAGGCACCTGCGAAATGGCCGCGAACAACATCATCAAGACGAGATAGCGTCCGTTCTTGTAAGTCAGCCATTCACCACGTCTGGACCGCGCGACGTTGGCCGCTATGGCGACACAAAACAGCGGAAAAGAGAGCCGCCCTGGAATGAACGGCATGCTCAGCTCCGGCCACACCAACCGCAAATGATCGATGACCATTGTCAGCATCGCCAACCATTTGATCAGATCGAGGCTGGCGCTGCGACCTTTCAACGAGGGATTCAGAACTGGGTGAGTCTCAGTCATAAGCCTTATGCGTTCAAACCGATCCAGCCGTGAAAGCCCACGTACAGACCGACACCAATGATCAACACACTGGACAAATAAGGAGCCCGCCGCGCAACGGTGCCCAGCCATGGCCAGCGATTGGAGGCCTGCCGCGCGCCAATGGCCGCGGCCGCTCCCACGGTAACCAGGGTGATCGCCAAGCCAATGCTGAAGCACAAGACAAGCATGCCCCCCAGCGCAACCTCCTTGACCTGAAGACAGAGCAGCAGCACGGTAATCGCGGCGGGACAAGGAATCAGCCCACCCGTCAGGCCGAACACGATGATCTGGCCCGTGGTCACTTTGCGATTGGTAAAGCGCTTGCGGATATCGTTGGCATGCGCCCGCTCGTGAGCGTCCTGGTAACCCTCCAACGATAGTTCCAGGCCCTCCAGTTCGGAATGCTCATGCCCATGATCATGCTCTTGATACTCAAGGTCGTAGTCGTGGGAATGCCCCGCATGCCCCAGGCTCAAGCGAGCGCTGAACTCATGGGGCTCGGGAATATCGACCGTCGACTCCAGGAATCCATCGCGCTCGGCAAATGAGAACGTCTGAACGCTTCCATCGGCGCGAGTGGTCGTCAGACGAACGTCCTCGGCGGACCAGGCATGGCCAGTCAACGTTTTCAGGCGCCAGTGGGGTGGCATGCCTTGCTCGAAGATCGAAAGCTCGACGCGCCCATGGCCGGTATCGATACGATGGGTTTCATCATGAGGTCCATGGTCATGTTCGCCGTGATGATGCTCATCAGCCTGCTCGAACTTGAACATCTGTTCGCCACGCCAGGTACGCCACAACATCCAGAGCGCAATGACGATGATCAGC
Source organism: Pseudomonas sp. Lb2C2 (assembly GCF_052112205.1). Lineage (NCBI taxonomy): Bacteria > Pseudomonadati > Pseudomonadota > Gammaproteobacteria > Pseudomonadales > Pseudomonadaceae > Pseudomonas > Pseudomonas sp. Lb2C2. The sequence continues at coordinate 28,942 of NZ_JAUTYW010000012.1, forward strand.
GCAGCCGATGCGAGCTGGAAGTAAGGTTCCGTGGTTTCGGCATCCAGCCCCTGGCCCAGGTACATGCCACCGATGGCGACCAACCACACCACGGCCGTGTGGGACAGCGTCGCCGCCAAACCCAGCAAAACCGCCTGTTTCACCGAGCCCCGAATAGCCACGATAAACGCCGCCATCATGGTTTTCGAATGGCCGGGCTCCAGGCCATGCAAGGCGCCCAGCAAGATCGCGCTGGGAAAATACAGCCAGGCGTTAGCGCCACCCTGTTGCAGCAATTCGGCAAAATTGGGCATGGGGGGCCTAGAGGTACTTGGTGATTTGCTTGAAGGCTTCCAGCGGCGCGCGCTCACCCTTGTTCAGTGCCGAAACGGTGTCTTCCAGACAGTGATCGATGTGATCCTGAATCAAGGTCCGCTTGGCCTGGCACACCGCTTTTTCCACTGCATGCAGCTGCTGGGCGATATCCACGCACTCACGACCTTCTTCAATCATGAGGATGATGCTACGCAGGTGACCGTCCGCCCGCTTGAGGCGCTTGATGATCGCTTCATGGCTTTGGTGGGTATGGGGATGGCTGTGTTCGTGCTCGTCACTCATGACTTGAGTCTCTGACTTCAATGAATTACGCTGGCAATCCTATCCCCCCATAGGGGATATGGCAAACGTATTACCCCCCAGAATAATGAGTCGAAACACGATCACTATGTTCAGCAGAACACTGACAACGGCAGTGGTATTCGCGCTGGCTTTTGCCATGTTCATGGCCTGGGCCGGGCATACCCGTACGCTGTCCATGATGTCGCAACAGCCCGCCTGGGATGTCGCGCAAGACGCTCATCATCATTCCCATGATGAGCAGGCCGACGTGTCGTGTTCAAACTGCTCGGATCACTATCACTCCCCCCTGACGCCCGATCATCAGCACGAGACGCCGCAACTTGCCGCTACGCTGATCCTGGCGGCTCAACTACAGCTCTCGCCACAAGCCGAGGCCTTGGGTTACGCCGTTCCTCGTCCGCCCATTTTTCTGATCGAGCGTCCACCTCGTCCTTGCCTTGCCTCCTGACACGGCCGCGCTGCGGCCCTTGATCACTGCAACGAAGGATTTTATCCATGCATTTGCACTCAATGAGTGGCGCAGGCGCTTTCACTGCGCCTTCCTACCGCCCACTACTGCTGCTGTTTCTATTGCTCGCGTCATTTCTTCTCGGAATGCCCGAAGCCCTCGCCCACGCCGTCGCCGAAGGCGATAAAGGCTTCATCCAGGAAAGCTCCGGCGTCATGTTGCTGCCCTTCATCTACATGGGCGCCAAGCACATGATGACGGGCTACGACCATCTGCTGTTTCTGTTCGGGGTGATTTTCTTCCTGTACCGCCTGAAGGACGTAGGGCTCTACGTCACGCTGTTCGCCGTCGGGCACTCGGTCACGCTGCTGCTCGGCGTGCTGACCGAGATCAGTATCAGCGCCTATATCATCGACGCCATCATCGGTTTCTCGGTGGTGTACAAGGCGCTCGATAACCTGGGCGCATTCCAACGCTGGTTCGGTTTCCAGCCCAATACCAAGGTGGCGACGCTGATCTTCGGTCTGCTTCATGGCTTTGGCCTGGCGACGAAGATCCAGGAGTACGAGATCTCGCCCGACGGCCTGATCCCCAACCTGATCGCCTTCAACGTCGGCGTCGAAATCGGCCAGTTGCTGGCCCTCAGCGCCATTCTCATTCTGATGGGGTATTGGCGGCGCACCGGCAGTTTCTGGCGCCATGCCTACACCGCCAACGTCGCCATGATGAGTGCCGGTTTCCTCCTGATGGGTTACCAGATCACCGGCCTGTTCGTCTCTGCCTAAGGAATTGTGACCATGTTCAATACGCCACTTCCCACTGTTAATGAACTACCCAGCACTCGTCGATTGGTACGCTCGACTGTCATCGCCTTGCTGACCGCTATCGGCCTGCTGATCACCGTAGTCATGCCTGCGGAATACGCCGTTGACCCGACGGGCGTGGGCCGAGCACTGGGTCTGACGCAGATGGGCGAAATGAAGATCACGCTCGCCCAGGAGGCGTTGGCGGATGCAGCGCCGCAGCCGGCGCAAGAGACAGCTGCTCCGGCTGCGCAAATTGCAGTTGTAACCCCTACGGCTCAACCTGCGCCTCCACCCGCCGCTCAACCGGCCCCAGCCCTGAAGACAGATGAAATGACCGTCACGCTAAAACCGGGTGAAGGGAGAGAAATCAAGCTGGAAATGCTCAAGAACACCACCGTCAGCTATGAATGGGCGGCCTCTGGTGGGCCGGTTAACCATGACACCCATGGCGAACCCTACAACGGCGAAAAGGGCTATTTCCATAGCTACTCCAAAGCCAAGCAGGTCAAAGGCGACAAGGGCGAATTCACCGCTCTGTTTGACGGCACTCATGGCTGGTTCTGGCGTAATCGCACGAATAACGACGTGACCATTTCGCTGAAAACGACGGGCGACTACCTGAGTGTGAAGCGCTGACTCCAGTCGAAACACACTTTTAGATTCCTACGGAAAACTCAATGAACGCCTCAACCACACTGCTCCGCTCCGTGCTTCTGATCTGCTTTATCGGTCTGATGACCGCCTGCGGTGGCACCGAGAAGCCTGCTGAATCCGAAAGCTCGGATCATGGGCACTCGCACGAGTAATGCCATAGGACAAGAGGCCGCGAATGCGGCCTCTTGTCCGAGGTAGATATGAACGAGGCCGCATTTGCGGCCTTGGCTTTTGCGTCCATCCCGCTACTAGGTTTTCGATTCCTCGATTGGAGTCAAAACAATACCCACTGAATGTTCTTCTCTGATGTCGTTGAGCAGTCCACACAAGACGTGTTTGGCAGTCGATGAAGATCTACGACTGGAAGCTTGCGTAAAAAGTCGAAGTAGACCCTCCCCGACCGCAACACCCTGACCAAAACGGGGATCGAGTATCGCTTCATACCTTGAGAATGGATTGGCGAACGTAAAAAATCTTCAAAGCCACGATGTTCCAGCCTCCACTAACCCAAACCTTCGTCGGCGCAGACATTTGAAACTTCCCTGCTCGACTGCTCTCGAGCGTAAATCGTCACAGAAGCGCGTAGCTTATTGCCGCCGAAAACACACATTTTGTCGAACGCCTTGTGGCTGACGGGAAGATGCTGGCAGTCAAGTGCCTGACGGTGCTGACTATGATCAATGTCTGGATCATGCAGGTAGACGAAGTCCTCATCGTAATCAGTGACAATGACCCAGTGAGGGGCTTTTGAGCGCGTCAGTCGGTAGCTGCTGATCAACACCAGGGGTTGACCGCCCTCCTTCAGTGCGAGAGCCAGGTCCAGTTGGTTGCTGCTCACCTGCTCCACATCACTCTGCGCGAGTTCGCTGCAGAACGCTTCGTGTACCAAGCGCATTACTTCTTTTTTATGTTCGTCGCGCACGCCGTCGAGAAATAGCGGACCTGCGATACTCACTTGCAAGCGTACTCGAAACCCCCGGCGCCAGGCCGCGAGTGCCAACCCTTGGGGACTGCAACCGCCGTGCCCTGAAGTCATGAACACGGTGGTGGCTTCACGCCAGATTTGCAGTTCGTCCCGACGCCCGATTAAACGATCGGGTTGCAATGCTTTCATGGCCATCAAGAGGCAAGCCGGGCCGCAGGTAAACTCGGTGGTCTGTTGGTAGTAAGGTACCTGGAGCTCACGGTTTTCCCGAGGCTGCACAACACGTTTTTCCAAGCGCAGCGCATGCAAATGGTCTTCGTAGTAGTCATTTACCACGGCGAAGCGCCGGTACCCATTGCGCTCATAAAGACTGATGGCAACCGAATTATCCGGTCGGACTTCCAGTCGCAGGTAGGCGCAGTCGTTCGCGCGTGCGCACTCTTCCGCCTGATCCAGTAGCTGTTTCCCCAAGCCCAGGCCACGACTATGGGTGGCGATGGCGATGGAGTACAGACGCGCCAGCGAGGTGCCGCGGTGGAACAAGACCAGGCAGTAGCCCATCAATTGGCTCTCGGCCTGCGCGACGATCAGGCTGGCATGGGCTCGGCCGATCATCCACTGGAAACTGCGCGGCGTGAGCCGGTCATGAGTAAAGCACTGGTTTTCCAGTTCCAGCAGAGACTTCAGGTCATCATGTGTCGCCTTGCGAAATACCAGACTCATATAGCCACCGTAAAAGTTGCGTAACGAAACGAGACTTTTAAAAAGTATCGTGCTTAATAGATAAGGACTTGTTCTCCAACGGACCTTTTCATATGTCAGCAGCACAGGGTGATTGGCGTGAAGTATCAGAGCAAAATCGACTAACAGCAATATCGAACCTAACTTATTTATCGAGTGCGCCCAGGCGGCAAAGCCAAGTCGTTATTATTGTTGAGCGAAAAGAAGACTGGGCGTCTTATATTCCATCAGACGATGTGATGAGTGCCCAGGAATATCTCGAGCAACCCCTTGAAAGCGAGGCCGGCAAGCGTGTTCAGGTTATTAATCTGTGTCGGAGCTACAAGTACCTAGGACATGGGTATTACTGTTCATTGCTGGCAGAAGCACGCGGCCATAAAGTTATTCCGTCTGTGCGGACCATCAGCGAGTTGACCCGAAAGTCACTGTACAGCCTGGCGCTGGATGACTTGGACAAGGCGCTGGACAAAGCACTGAACAACCACCTTTATAGTAATACCGAAGGATTCACGCTCACTCTTTACTTTGGCAAAACCAACCTTGAGCCTTTGCAAGAACTGGCCCGGCAAATTTTCGAAATATTCCCATGTCCGATCCTCCTGGTGGAGTTCCGTAAAAGCAATAGTTGGCACATTGAGGGGATAAAGCCTGGCGTCTTGCAAAAGCTACGCGAAGACCAGGAGGATCAATTTGCCAGCTCGCTGGACAGTTTCAGCCGCAAGATCTGGCGAGTACCGCGGTCACCCCGCGTGGCCCGTTACGACCTGGCCATATTGCATGACCCGCAAGAGTCGCTGCCGCCTTCCAATGCCAAGGCACTGGAAAGTTTTATCAGGGTGGGCAAAGGTCTGGGCATTGATGTCGATCTGATCGAAAAGAAAGACTACTCACGAATAGCCGAGTATGACGCCCTGCTGATTCGCGAAACCACCAGCGTGGATAACCACACCTATCGCTTCGCCAAGAAGGCGGAAAGCGAAGGCCTGGTGGTGATGGACGATCCCACTTCAATCCTGCGCTGTACCAACAAGGTGTACCTGACTGATCTGCTCAAAAGCCATCAATTGGGTATGCCGGCAACCGAGATTCTCTACAAGGAACGACCGGAAGACTTCGAGCGAGTCGGTGAACGCCTGGGTTTTCCATTAGTGCTGAAAATTCCCGATGGTTGTTTTTCCCGTGGCGTAATCAAGGTCGAAAGCCAGCAGGCGCTGCTGGATGCCACCGCTGAGCTCTTCGAGCACTCGGTATTGCTACTGGCTCAGGAGTTCTTCTACACCGAGTACGACTGGCGCATCGGTGTGCTCAACCGAAAACCGATTTTCGCCTGCCAGTACTTCATGTCCAAAGGTCACTGGCAAATCTACAACCACAAGGCCAAGGGCCAGGACATTAATGGGGAATGCCGCACCTTGGCGGTTCACGAAGCACCGCGGGCGGTGGTGGAGCTGGCGGTGAAGACCGCAAATCTCATTGGCGACGGTTTGTACGGGGTCGACCTGAAACAGTCGGGGGATAAGGTGGTAGTAATCGAGGTTAACGACAACCCGAACATGGACGCGGGCATCGAAGACGCTTACTTGCAGGACGACCTGTACTCCTTGGTTCTGGAAGAGTTCATTCGCCGCCTTGAGCTGAAACGTCGCGGTCAGGCCTGGTGAATACTTGATCCGCTACACGACCTGCAAGACACTGACTTCCTCCGCCAACAACGCCATAGGTCAGACGTGATCAAGAGTTTTCTGCTCGCCAATGGGGCGCTGGTACCGGTTGAACAGCTCAATGCTGATGTGATGTTGTTCAGTAATCCCGATGCGGCAGAGCGAGATCTGTTGCGCAGCGAGTTCAAACTGGACGATCACGCGCTGGCTTCGGCGCTGGATCCGGACGAAGTCTCACGTATCGAATTCCATCCGGATAACCTGTTCTTGATCTGGAAGCGTCCGGAAAGTTACTCGGGCGGAGATAGCCTGGCCTTTGAGGTCTCATCGTTCGGCTTGCTCTTCTCTAAAACACGCTTGCTGATAATCGCGACTGACGACTCCCAGTTGAGTGGATTAGGGCAGCGGCACCCCTTGCACACAACGCAAGATGTGCTGCTGGACATACTGTTCAACAACCTCCACCACTACCTGGGCCACCTCAAGGTGATCAAGATGGTGGCTCGCGAGCTGCAGCAGAAATTCAACGCCTCGATGGAGAATCGACATCTGGTCCAGATGTTTAACCTCAGCGAAAGCCTGATCTACTACATCAATGCGATTCACAGCAATGGTGCGGTCCTGACTCGGCTGCGCAACCATGCGGAAAAAGAGCACTTCAGCGTCGAGGCGATTGCGCTTATCGACGATTTGATCATCGAAAACACCCAGTGCAACAAACAGGCGGAAATCTACTCCAGGGTGTTTGCCGGCTTGATCGACGCACGCGGCAATTTGATGAACAACACCATGAACAACCTGTTACGCAAACTGACGCTGATCAATGTGGTTTTCCTGCCTCTCAACCTGATCGCCAGTATTGGTGGCATGTCCGAGTTCAGCATGATGACCTCAGCCGTTCCCTGGTGGGTTGCCTATCCGCTTTTTCTCACAGGAATGGTAGTGGCCGGGGGCCTGATGGTTATCGCGCTCAAGCGTCTGACGCGTGGTTCATCCAGCATGAATGGCCCGCATTGAACGAGCCCCTCTGGATACTCGATGACTCTTTTACATCTCGACCTGTGTGCCCAGCTCTATCACCCGGTTCAACGGCAACTTGAAGTACTTCAGGTTGCTATTGGCGTTCTTCAGCAAAAATGCAAACAGCGTTTCTCGCCAACGGGCCATTCCGATGCGCTTGGTCGGGATCACCGTCTCCCGGCTGAGGAAATAGGTGGTGCGCATCGGACTGAAGTCCAGTTCAGCCAAGTGACAGAGACTCAAGGCCAAGGGGACATCGGGCTCCTCGATAAAACCAAAGTGCAGACTGACTCGGAAGAACCCTTCTCCATAGGCTTCAATCTCAAACCGTCGGTCAGCACTCACACGAGGGCTGTCTTCGGACACCACTGTGAGCAATACCACTTGCTCATGCAAAACCTGGTTATGCAGCAGGTTGTGCAGCAGTGCATGAGGAACAGCATCTGTCCTGGCCGTAAGAAACACTGCCGTACCTTGCACCCGATGGGGAGGCTGCGTACGGATGCTGCCGATGAATAGCGGTAGAGGAAGTGCGGTTTCATCCAGCCGCTCAACAATAATCTTTCTGCCCCGCTTCCAGGTCGTCATCAAAATGAACAGGCTGATGCCGGCAATCACCGGGAACGCCCCACCCTGAAAAATCTTGGGTGCATTGGCCGCGAAATACAGACCGTCTACCAGCAGGAATCCGAGCAGCGTTGGGATGGCCAGCCAGCGCGGCGTTTTCCAAAGGAGCAGGACGACTGCCGAGGACAAGACTGTCGTGATCAACATGGTCCCCGTCACAGCGACGCCATAAGCTGCGGCCAACGCACTGGACGACTCGAAACCAATCACCAACAGCACGACACCCACCATCAACGCCCAGTTAACCGTACCGATATAGATCTGTCCCTGTTCCTGGCTGGAGGTATGTTGGATAAACATGCGAGGGACATAACCCAACTGGATGGCCTGGCGAGTTAGGGAAAAAGCACCGGAGATCACGGCTTGAGAGGCGATGATGGTGGCCAGTGTGGAGAGCGCGACCATCGGTAACAGTGCCCATTCAGGCGCCAGTAAATAGAACGGGTTGCGCACGGTCTCCGGGTTTCCCAGGATCAGGGCGCCTTGGCCAAAGTAATTGAGCACCAAGCCGGGCAACACGAGAATGAACCAGGCGCGAGCAATGGGCTTGCGGCCAAAGTGGCCCATGTCGGCGTACAGTGCTTCAGCACCGGTCAATGCCAACACCACGGCGCCCAGAATGGCCACGCCAATCCCCGGATGCACCACAAAAAATTGCACTGCCCACGCAGGATTGAGCGCCTGCAGAACTTCCGGACGTTGCAGGATGCCGTAAATGCCGAGCGCACCCAGCACCATGAACCACAGCACCATGACCGGGCCGAACAGGATGCCGATACGCGCTGTGCCATGTTTTTGGATCAGGAACAGCGCTACCAGGATGACCACGGACAGCGGAACGACCCACTGCTCGATTCCATCGAACGCAAGCTGCAGCCCTTCGACCGCCGAGAGCACCGAGATGGCCGGGGTGATCATGCTGTCCCCGTAAAACAGTGCCGCGCCGAACAGCCCGAGCAATACCAAGACCCTGCTCATTTTGGGAAACGGCGCCGCAGCCCGACGTGCCAATGCGGTCAAGGCCATGATGCCCCCCTCGCCCTGGTTGTTGGCGCGAAGGATGAACAGCACGTACTTGATCGAGACGACCCAGATCAGTGACCAGAAGATCAACGACAGAATACCCAGTACACCGTCCTGGTTGGCCTGGACGCCGTAGTGACCGGCGAACACTTCCTTGAGTGTGTAAAGCGGGCTGGTGCCAATGTCCCCATAAACCACACCCACTGCGGCGACGAGCAAGCCCACTCCTGATGCTTTGGTATGGGAGTCTTCAAGGGCGGGAATCGCTGCTTCGCTCAAGGGTTGCGTCTCTCAAATTACGGGGGGAAGTGTATGCCATCCTTGAGCAATACGATTTGCCAGGGCCATTGGAAATGCAAGGCACTTGGACGATCTTAAAATCGCGGCCAGTATCGTTGTGGGCCAAAACACCTACCGTAAAAAAACCGTAAAAATTTTACATTCCTCTTTCTGTCCGTCATCGTCAGGACTGCGCGTTAACGCTTCCCCATCACGGCAGATACGCGTTATCGAGCACGCTCTATACCAGCAGCCCGCGAGGGATCGTGGCAATTTTCAGAGCATCTACGACAGCATCCCGCTAAGAACGAAACGCCTCAACCTTGAGTCCAAACCGGCTCATTTTGTTGTACAACCCACCCCGCGACACATTCAGCCGCTGAGCAGCCAGGCGGATGTTTCCGCGCGTGTCCTTGAGGGCAGCGATGATGGCATTCATCTCATGGGTACCAAGATCCGGCGCCATCCGCGGCTCAGGGGCACTTCCCCATGTCGATGGGAGCCCTCGCTGCCTGATTTCCAGGGCAAGATCGCTCGGCTCGATCAGCTCGGTCATCGCCAGGTTGGTCGCCCGTTCAATGACGTTTTCCAGCTCACGGACATTGCCTGGCCAGTGATAGGCGCCAAGCATCTCCAGGGCCGCTGGCGAAAGGTCCTGCATCGACTTGCGTAGCGACCGCGCACATCGCGCAAGAAAATGCCGCGCCAGCAACGGCACATCTTCACGGCGCATCCGCAGCGGCGGCACCGTCAGGTTCAGCACGTTGAGCCGGTAGTAAAGGTCCTCGCGAAAGGCACCCTCGGCCACTGCCTGGCTCAGGTTGCGGTGGGTGGCGGCGATGATGCGCACGTTGACCCGCAGCGATTTTTTCGCGCCCACTCGTGTCACCTCGCCTTCCTGCAGGACACGCAGCAGGCTGACCTGTGCATCGAAGGACATGTCACCGATTTCGTCGAGGAAGATCGTCCCGCCATCGGCCAATTCGAACTTGCCTGCCGACCCACCGCGCGCCGATCCGGTGAACGCGCCTTCGACGTGTCCAAACAGTTCGCTCTGCACCAGGTCACGGGGAATGGCGCCGCAATTAACCGCCACGAAAGGTCCGCCACATCGGTCGCTGCCATTATGGATGGCCTGGGCGAACAACTCCTTGCCAGTGCCGCTCTCACCGAGGATCAGCGTGGTCGAATCACTGCGACTGGCAATCCGCGCCAGGTGCAGTGCATCCTCAATCGCCTGTGAACGGCCCAGGATGGTTTCGAAGGTGTAGCTGGCCTGGGTGCCAATGATCCGCCGGGTAATTTCCCGGATGCGTCGGTTCTCGCGCAACGACACAATCCGCCCGCCTTGTTCCAGCGGGCAGACCGACACCAGGCAGGCCAGATGGCTGCGGTCGTGCAGTTCAAAGGTGCAGTCCAGGTCGCGCACACCTTCCCCGCCCCCGAGCAGGACCGCATCGGTCAATTCGCTCTTGCCCAGGCTCTTGAACGGACTGCCGAGCAGGTCATGGCCGACGCGAAACAACTGTCGGGCGTAATGGTTGAGCGCCTTGATACAGCCCTGCTCATCCAAAACCACCAAGCCCTCGTTGAGCACCTCAAGGACCGTTTGCTGCTCTTCCAGCAAGGCTTGCAGCGCCATCTGCCTCGAGACCGCCTCGGCCGCGGCCTGGACAGTGCCCAGCGTATGGAAGTGAAACCAGCCCGGCTCTGCCGTCAAGGTCAACATGCCCAGCGTCCGGCCCTGGGCATCGCGGATTGGCGCGGCGGCGCAATGCATGCGGCGCTGGCGCAGGCCAAGCCCGAAGTTCTCTTCGGCCAGCACATACACCAAACGGTCTTCGACGATCGCCAGCCCAGTGCAATTGGTGCCCTGTACCGACTCCAGCAGTCGACTGCCTATGGGGGTGAGGTCCAGGCCACAGAAATACAACGTCGTGCCTTCGGCATCGGTCAGGTTGATATGGCCCCTGGGGTTATAGGCGAGCAAACCGCGCATGACTTGCGCCGCAGCGGCGATCAGCACCCGGTTGGCTGCCAGTGTCGCGGTCAGGTCGGCAGGCGCGACAAAACGGTACTCGCCATCCTCCGGATCGAGGCCGGCATTGACACTGCGCAACCAGGACGCCCAAATCACCCGCCGGATCCCGGCAGGTCGATCAGTGTCCCCCCGCAAGCACGCTTGCCAGGCCTCATCCAGTGCAGTGCCTGGCCCTTCGTTCAACGACGCAGGGCCAAGCGTGGTGAGGTAATCGCGGTCTTCGGCGCTCAACGCTGCAGGTTGCTCATTCATTATTCGGCCATATGTTCATATTTTCGACATGCCAGTATAGACATGTCATTCAAATGAACATCAATTCAAATAAACACGAATAAAACACCTTAAATATCAACTGGTTAATTATTGGCACAGCACTTGCTCCTGCCTGGACAGACGAGGACATTCTTACCGCCGAGTCGTAAAAACAATAAAGGGAGTCATGTTCATGAGCACATCCAAGATCATTCGCCTTGGCCTCATCGGCGCCGGCCGCATGGGCAGTTTTCACGGCCTGACCGCCGCCCGGCACATCCCCGGCGCCTGCCTCGCCGCCATCGCCGACCCTACTCCCGGCCAAGCCGCGCGCCTGGCGGCAGAACTGGACGTGCAGAAGGTCTATACCGACCCACAGCAATTGCTGGATGACCCGGACATCGATGCCGTGCTGATTGCCGCCCCGGCACGCAGCCATGCCGAACTGGTGATCAGTGCGGCCCGGGCCGGCAAAGGGGTGTTCTGTGAAAAACCGATGGCCATCACCCTGGACGAAGCCGACCGCGCCATCGCCGCCGCTGCCGACGCACGGGTGACGCTACAAGTCGGCTTCAACCGTCGCTTTGCCAGAAGTTTTCGCACCGCTCACCTGGACGTGGTTGCCGGCCGCATCGGTACACCACAACTGCTGCGCTCGCTGACCCGCGACCCAGCGCTGAACAACCCGGCCGCCTCGCCACAATGGGTGATCTTCCTCGAAACACTGATCCATGACTTCGATACCCTGCGCTACCTGAATCCAGGCGCCGAGGCGGTTGAGGTTTTTGTGATGGCCGATGCCCTGATCGCACCGGCCTACAAGGACAAAGGGTTTCTCGACACCGCGGTGGTCACGATCCGTTTCGATAACGGCGCCATCGCCACGGCCGAGGCCAATTTCCAGGCCGTGTATGGCTACGATGTCCGCGGCGAAGTGTTCGGCAGCGCTGGCATGCTGACCATGGGCAACGTCAACGACTCTGACTTGCTGCGGTACCTGGCCAGTGGGGTCCAGGCCGACACCCAGCGCATGGACACCGACCTGCTGCGTGATGCCTATGTGGCCGAGCTCAACCACTTCGTCAGTTGCGTGCGCAGCGGCGAAAAACCTCTGGCCAGCGGTGAAGACGCGCGGGCGGCACTGGCCATTGCTCGCGCCTGCATCGAGTCCTTCCAACAGGGCAAAGCGGTGCGTGTGCAAGGAGCTCTGTCATGAGTTTCACACCGTTCAAACTGGCGATCAGCGCCGAGATGGTCTTCCTCGACCTGCCCTTTACCGAGCGGGTCAAACGCATCCACGCACTAGGCTTCAGCGTCGAGATATGGAACTGGACGACCAAAGACATCCAGGCTCTCGTGGCAACCGGCGCGGATTTCACCTCCATGACCGGCTACATCTCGGGCAACCTGACCGATCCGGATGATATCCAGCACCTGCTCGACAGCGCCCAGGAATCCTTGGCCGTCGCCGCTCAATTGGGCTGCCCTAGCCTGAACCTGCATGGCACCGGCCTGGGTGACCAGGGGTTGCCGGTCAAACCCGTGGCCCAGACCACCGGGCGCATGTGGTTGAGCGCCTGCAAGACGCTGGAAAAAATCGCTCGCCTGGGCGAGGACGCGGGTCGGGTTTTCCTGCTGGAAAACCTCAACACCGAAGTCGACCACCCGGGCACGCCGTTCGCCCGCGCTGACGACACCCTGGCGTTGATCGAGGCCGTGGGCAGCCCGCACCTGAAGATGAACCTGGACCTCTATCACGCACAGATCGGCGAAGGCAACCTGATCGAACTGATCCAGCGCGCCGGCAGCGCCATCGGCGAAATCCAGGTCGCCGACGTTCCGGGGCGCATGGAGCCCGGCACCGGTGAAATCCATTATCCCGCCATTGCCAGGGCCTTGTTCGGCATGGGATACAGCGGTGTCGTCGGCCTCGAAGGCTGGGCCAGCGGTGACAGCGAGGTCGCGCTTGAGCGTTTCAGGCAGGCCTTCACGCTTGATGGATAAAGCACGCGCCGAATTCACAACGTGCGGCAGATTTTCATCTCTTGGTGACGTACAACTCATAACAACAAAAGGAAAACCATCATGCGTCGTTGCACACTGCTTTTCGCCACCCTGCTATTGCTCTTCAGCCAATGGGCCGCCGCCGACTATCGCATCGGCGTCAGCATCGCCAGGGTCGACGACAACTTCATGACCTACGTGCGTAACGGCCTGGACGAGGCCGCGAAAAAGGAAAACGTGCAGATTCAGTTCGAGGACGCCCAAGGCGATGTGGTGCGCCAACTCAACCAGGTCCAGGGCTTTATCAACCAGCAAGTGGACGCGGTCATTGTCCTGCCGGTGGACACCTCCGCCACGGCCAATATCACCCGCGCCGCGGTCGAAGCGAAGACGCCGCTGGTCTACGTCAACCGTCACCCGGACGAGCGCACCTTGCCCAAAGGCGTCGTCACCGTCGCGTCCAATGACATCGAGGCCGGACAGCTGCAAATGCGCTACCTGGCCGAAAAGCTCGGCGGCAAGGGCAACCTCGCGATCATCATGGGCGACCTGGCGCAAAACGCCACCCACGACCGTACCGAAGGCGTCAAACAGGTGCTCAAGGATTATCCCGGGATCAAGATTGTCGAGCAGCAAAGCGCCGAGTGGCAACGCAACAAAGGGATGGACCTGACCAGCAACTGGCTATTGGCGGGCAGCCGTTTCGATGCCATCGTCGCCAACAACGACGAAATGGCCATCGGTGCGGCCATGGCCTTGCAGCAGGCCGGCAAAGCCAAGGGTGAGATCGCGATTGTCGGCATCGACGGCTTGCCTGACGGCCTGGCGGCGATCAAGCGTGGGATGCTGGTCGCCTCGGTGTTCCAGGACCCCAAGGCCCAGGCGACCAGCGCGGTACAGGCAGCGCTCAAGATGATCAAGGGAGAACCCGTGGAATCGGACGTCTGGGTGCCCTTTCAGTTGATCAAGCCTGAGCAGTTGGCGGTGTTTGAACAACATTACAAGTAGCGACACGCTCGACACTTCGCCGCGATCCCGGCCAGGGGTCAGCGGCGACTCAGCGAACTGAGGTCTGACCTGCCGTTCGCTCGAAAATCGCCCCCTCTATACCCAACACTTCACGCGTATCGGCATAGATCCCGATGCCCTTTTCCCAGACGTGCTTGATCGACTGATCGGCGCAACGAATCCGGTAATTGAGCTCGAACGGCTCGTTGCGCGACAACGCATATTGCACCTCGCGCCAGACGTAGTCGGCATCCTGCGCCAGGATCAGGCTGTTGTAAGTGAACTCATGATTGTCCACCAGCCGCTCCGCGGGATATCCGGTCAGTTGCAGGCAACCGGCACTGACAAACTCCATGGTCCAGTCGCGGTTGTTACGGCCCCGATAGATCAGCCCGGGCATGCTATCGAGCAGGCTCATGCTGCTGCGCTGACTGGCCTGCAAGGCAATTTCGCGGCGTTTGTGTGCCGTGACGTCCCCGACGACCAGATAGAACCCCTGCGGACCGCGCTTGAGGCTCACCTCGAACCAGCGTAAGTCACCCGAAGGATGTACAAAACGCAGGCGCTGATTGAACGAGGTCTCGGGGCGCCGACGCAGCTCATGCAAGGCCTTGCGCCACAGCGGGCGGTCTTCCTGGTGCACATAATCGATGAGGTTGCGCTCCGCGCCCGGCGGCCCCATCAACTCGGTCCAGGCCAGGTTGAAGTGAGCGATCTGGCCGTTGTCGCGCAATTCCAGCAGGGCGGCGGGAAAGCGATCCATCAGGTGCACGCTCGGTGTCTGTGCAAAAGCTTCCGGGCTTTCCCTCATCTAATGACGCTCCTCGTGCCTTACCGATGCGCCGTTGTGCACCCACGCCGCCAACTCCAGACGTGAGTGCAGGCTGAACTTCTGCAACAGATTCCTCACATAGATCTTGACCGTACCATCGCTGATTCCCAGTTCCCGGCCGATCTGTTTATTGCTCATGCCGGCACCGATCAGGGCCAGGGTCTGCCCCTCGCGCTCGGTCAGGTTGCCTGTATCTGGCAGGTCCGGATCGTACGCAGGCCGGCTCACCGATTCGTCCTGATCGGCCAGCAAGGCAACCAGGGTTGCATCCAGAACGATCGCGCCCTTGTGGCAATTGCGCATGTAGCTCAACAACGCATCGGGCTCGGTTTCCTTGAGCACATAACCACTGGCCCCCAGGCGCAAGGCCGTCAACAGCTCGGCGCGATCCATCGACGCGGTGAGCACCACCACTTGGCAGTCGAGGCGCAACTGACGCAGTTCATCGAGCACCTGCAAACCGCTCAAGCCGGGCATGTGCAAATCGAGCAAGACCTGCTGCGGCGCCAGGCTCACGGCCAGGTTGATGCCTTCGCGACCGCTGGCCGCCTGCCCCACCACCTCGAAGTCGTCACTGGCGCCGAACAGCTGCGCCAGGCCTTTGCGAAACAGCGGGTGATCATCGATCAGTAATAAGGTCGTGCAGTCCATCGAAACTCCCCTGTGGCTGGTCTTGGTGGCAGCGAAGGCCAAGGTGTACGCGGACCCCGTGCGGCCGGATCGCTTCAATTGTCAGTCGGGCGCCAATGTTTGCGGCGCGCTCGCGGATAATCGCCAGACCGAAATGATTGGCCTCCCCTGACGCCGGACTGAGCCCAATGCCGTCATCCTCCACCGAAATGGAAACATCACCGTCCTGGTTTTGCCGCAACTCGATGCGGACATGCCGCGCATGGGAATGGCGCACCGCGTTGGCCAGTGCTTCGCGAATAATCTGCAAAATCTGTAACTCGGTTCCCGGGCTCAAAGCGTCGTCAGCCAGGCGGTTGTCCAGCTCGAACACGATGATGCAGCGCCGCGAGAACTCGGCGACCGAGTCGGCCAGTGCCTGGCGCAATGAGCGCCCGTCCATGGTCAGACGCGCACTGGTAATCAACTCGCGCACCTGGCGCTGCAACTGGCTCAAGCCGGCGCACAGGTCCTGCAAACCCGCAGTGGCTTGTTCCGGCTCGCCCAACTGGGATTGCAGGCCATGGGCCTGGAACGACAGGTAACCGAGTTGCTGTGCCACCGAGTCGTGCAGCTCACGGGCCAAGGCACCGTGGCGGGACGTCGCCTGTTTGCGCTGCTGCTCACGGTTGTAGCTGCGCAAGCGCACAGCCATGCCTACCGCCTGCGCCACCTCTTCCAGTAACTGGCGCCAACTGGCACCAGCCCGTTTCGGGCTATCGAGCAGCAACACGCCCTTCTGGCCCTCGGGCAAGGCGCACACCAGGCGATGCACGCCGCGTTGCCGACACGTGCCGCAGCTTTGGGGGGTGTCTGCCGCGCTTGCGTCGCGCCAGGGACAAGTCGCCACGTCCTGGCAGCCCTCGATCAAACCGCGTCGCGTCGGGCTGAGGTCCTCGCCGCCGAGGATCAGGTTCAACCTGGCAGGCGGCAGCAGTGCGTCGAAACGGTCCAGAAAACCCGATAAGGCACCGTCAGCGTGCGCCTGGCTCAAGGGCAAGCCGGCCAACAGCTTACGCACGCTGCGGGCCTGTTCAGGGTGCACAGGCCCTAACCAGAGCGGCCACCACTGCGGTCGTGTTCGCACTCTCGATAACTCCCCGTCCAGTTGCTCCACATTCCTCGAATACCAGCAACTTCCATGCCCCGGACGGCCGTGTAGCAAGGCTTATCTCCAAAGGCATAGCCCTTTTTCCAGATTGAGAAGATTTTCCCCATAGGAAAGTATCTCTCCCAACAGGAAATAAAAAAGCACTTTGGAGAGCCCACATGAAGCCCACCCTTAGCCGCCCCATCGTGGTAATGCAATCAGCAACCGTCTGCACAGAGGTTGTCGCTGAACTGGACAATCCCCTGCTGTTGAACGGCGAACAAGCCGACTTCACCCGGCACCTGAAACAGGCCTTGGCCAGCGCAACCGTGGGGTGTCGGCTCTACCTGCTGGGCGATGAAGCTTTTGTCTGGCGTGTTCACGGCCAGGCTCGCGCCGCTGGCCTGGAAGACGACGAGATCAGCATGACCTGCGCAACGCCCGGCCTGCGCCAGGTGTACTGCGCGCACTGTGGCCTGACCCAGGCGGCCGGGCCGGAGTCGTCGCTGAACTGCATCGGTTGCCACGTCGGGCTGGAGGTACGCACGCATTTTTCCCGGCGCCTGGGGGCTTACCTCGGTGTGTGCAACAACCCCGACCAACCCTATGCGGCATTCCAGCCATGAGCGCGATCCTCGACGTTCAGGTCAGCGCGGCAAGAATGCTCACGCCGGTGGTGCGCGAATTCACCCTGAGGGCCTGCGACGGCGCCCTGCCCGGCTTCTCGCCCGGCAGCCATGTGCAGGTGCATCTGCCACTGGCCGAGGGCAAGGTGCGCAACGCCTACTCGCTCACCAGCGACCCGGCACACACCCAACACTACCGCATCGCCGTGCGTTTGCAGGACGCTTCTCGTGGCGGCTCGCAGTACCTGCATCGCCAGGTGCAGGTCGGCGACACCTTGCAGATTTCGCCACCGGCCAATCTGTTCGCCCCCCACGGCACTGCACGCCTGCATATCCTGATCGCCGCCGGCATCGGCATCACGCCGTTCATGGCCTATATCGCCGAGATGGAACAGCAGCAGGCCGATTTCGAACTGCATTACCTGTTCCGCCCGGGCCTGAGCGACGCCTACCTCGACGAACTGCAACAGCGCCTCGGCGCGCGCCTGCATGCCTATGACAGTCGCCCCGACCTGAGCCAGATCCTCGCCGCCCGACCGCTGGGCAGCCACGTCTACACCTGTGGCCCGCAGCCTCTGCTCGACGCGGTTGAGCGTGAGGCCTCACGCCTCGGTTGGCCGCGCAAACGCGTGCATTCGGAAGCGTTCAAAGGCGCGCAACCCGGCCAGCCCTTCGACCTGCACCTGCTGCGCAGCGGTCGGCGCCTGCGGGTGGAGGCCGAGCAGAGCCTGCTCGAAGCCCTGGAACACGCCGGGTTGCAAGTGCCCAACCTGTGCCGTGGCGGGGTCTGCGGCCAGTGCGTCACACGCCACGGCGGCGGTGCCATCGAACACCGCGACAGCTTCCTCAGCCCGGCCGAGCAGGCCGACTTTCTGATGCCCTGCGTCTCACGCGGCAGCGGCCCCTGCATTTCGCTGGACCTATAGGAGTGAGTGACATGCCCCTGCAAGCGAACCCCGTGCTGAGCTATCGCGATGACTTCAGCTTTCGCAACAGCCCTGCGGCAATCCGCCGTTTCCCCTTTCCCTTTGTCGAGGACAGCTACCTGTACTCGGTCAATATCGAACCGGCCACCTCCCGCGACCCCGGCTCGATCTATGAGCACGCCTTCGACATCGACGAGCACTACCGCTCGGAAATGGCCGAGCGCGCCCTGGTGCTGGACCAGGACCCGCGCCGCTACCTGGTGATGCCGCACATGCAAGTGGCAGCCTGGGATGCCTTGCAGATGCTGATGGAACACCTGGCCGCCGACTACCCGCAGTGGTTCAGCCTGGCGCGTGACGGCGACCGCTGGCATTGGCGCAACCGCCTGCTGGAGATCGATCAGCCGTTCATTTTCGGTGATGCCACCAGCCTGCCCTGCGCGCCGCTGGAGTTCATCGGACGACAGGTTCAGGGGGATTTCGCCCTGCTCGATCAACGTGACGGCGATCTGTACATGGACGCCGGCCTGGTCACCAGTCCCGCTGACTGGTCCCTGGCCTTCGACGCCGGCATGAGCTTCAAGCAGTGGCATTCACCGGTGCCCATGGCCCACCAGATGGGCGTGTTCAACCGTGCGCTGAAGTATCTGCTCAACCTGCAAGTGGGTCAGCCGGTGCGGCGCCTGAACTGGACCCTGACCATCAAGCCGCGCCTGGATTCCTCGCCCGAGACGTTCCATGAATGGGGCGCCGACCGCGGCCGCATCACCGGCGAAAACGTCGGCCAACAGGTGCATCTGCGCGTCGAGCTGCAAGTGATGGCCCGTCTGCCGCGCAGCAACGCGGTGATGTTCAGCATCCGCACCTACCTGATCAGCCTGGACGAACTGGTCACCCAACCCGGCTGGGGTTGTCGCCTGCACCGCGTATTGCGCGACCTGCCCGATCCCATCGCCGACTACAAGGGCATGACCCGCTACCGACACACGCTGGTCGAGTGGTTAAGCCAGTTCGATCCAATCGCCTAACCCTTTTTTCCCGACAAGGATCTCCACATGACCCATTCATGGCGTATTTCTGCATTGGCCGAGCGGCACCGCGCCCTCGGTTCGAACCTTGAAGACTGGAACGGCATGGGCACCGCCTGGACCTACAGCAGCGCGCTGGCCGACCACCACGAAGCGATCCGCACCCGCGCCGGCCTGATGGACGTGTCGGGGCTGAAAAAAGTCCATTACGTGGGTCCCCACGCCGAAAGCCTGCTGCAATGGGCTACCACCCGTGACATCGCCAAGCTCTACCCCGGCAAATCGGTGTACGCCTCGATGCTCGACGAGGACGGCAAGTTCATCGATGACTGCATCGTCTACCGCACCGGGCCTAACGCGTTCATGGTGGTCCACGGCGCCGGCGCCGGTCACGAAATGCTGGTGCGCTCATCCCAGGGCCGGCAAGTGGCGGTGTTGTTCGACGACGACCTGCACGACTTGTCGCTGCAAGGGCCGCTGGCGGTGGACTTCCTCGCCGAACACGTGCCCGGCATTCGCCAGTTGCCGTACTTCCATCACCTGCAAACGCGCCTGTTCGAACGCCCGGTAATGATCTCCCGCACCGGCTACACCGGCGAGCGCGGCTACGAGATTTTCTGCAAGGCGGCCGACGCGCCATTCCTGTGGGACAGCATCCTCGAACAGGGCGCCAGCCTGGGGATTATCCCGTGTGCCTTCACCGCGCTGGACTGGCTGCGGGTGGAAAGCTCGCTGATGTTTTTCCCCTATGACAACTCGCAGATGTACCCCTTCGCCGACCAGAAGGCCGGCGACACCCTGTGGGAAATGGGCCTGGATTTCACCGTCTCGCCCGGCAAACAAGCCTTCCGTGGCGCCGAAGAACACCTGCGCCTGCGCGGCCAGGAGCGTTTCAAGATCACCGGTGTGCTGCTCGAGGGCGTACGCCCGGCCGAGGCCGGCGACACCCTGTGGCAGGGCAACCAGCAAGTCGGCGTGATCACCTGCGGCATGTACTCGCGCCTGAGCAAACGCTCGATGGCCATCGCCCGCCTGAACGTCGCCTGCTCGGTGCCCGGTATTGCACTGCAAGTACGCGGCAGCCTTGAAGCGGGCGCCGTGACCCATGCCCTGCCCTTCGACGACCCGGAAAAAACCAAACGCACGGCCAAGGGCTGAGCCGCCCCTTTATTTAATCAGGAGCCTTCAATGGACGCCTCCAGCGAACATTACATTCTCAAGATCACCTGCCCGGCGGCATCCGGGATCATCGCCGCGATCAGCGCCTGCCTGGCCCGGCAGCATTGCTACATCAGCGAATTGGCGCAGTTTGACGACGAGTTCACCGGGCAGTTTTTCATGCGCGCGGTGTTCCGTTTCAACACCGGCGTCGACGGTGATATAGGCACCCTGCGCGAAGGGCTGGGCGACCTGGCCGGCGGCTTCGACATACAGTGGCAGTTGTTCAGTTCGCGCCAACCGACTCGGGTGCTGCTGATGGTCAGCAAGTTCGACCATTGCCTTACCGACCTGCTCTATCGCCACCGCAAGGGCGAGATGGACATGCACATCACCGCCGTGGTCTCCAACCACCTGGACCTGCGGGCCATGGCCGAGCGCGAGGGCATCCGCTTCATTTACCTGCCCATCACCAAGGACAGCAAGGCCAGCCAGGAGGCCGAGCTGATGCGCATCGTCGAAGACACCCAGACCGACCTGGTGGTGCTCGCGCGCTACATGCAGATTCTGTCCGACGGCCTATGCCAGCAGTTATCGGGACGGGCGATCAACATCCATCACTCGTTCCTGCCCGGGTTCAAGGGCGCCAAACCCTATCACCAGGCCTATGACCGCGGCGTGAAGCTGATCGGTGCCACCGCCCATTACGTCACCAGCGACCTCGACGAGGGGCCGATCATCGAGCAGGAAATCCAGCGCGTCGACCACACGCACCTGCCCGATTCGCTGGTCGCCATCGGCCGCGACACCGAAACCGTCGCCCTTTCAAAAGCCCTGAAATACCACCTGGAACACCGGGTATTCATCAACCAGGACAAGACAGTGATCTTTCGCTGAAACCCTTCAGGAGGCACGCTCATGACACTACGCGTAGCAATCATCGGCGCCGGCCCGTGCGGCCTGGCCCAACTTCGCGCCTTCCAGTCGGCCCGCGACAAGGGCGCCGCCATTCCCGAACTGGTGTGCTTTGAAAAGCAACAGGACTGGGGCGGCATGTGGAACTACACCTGGCGCACCGGTCTGGACGAGAACGGCGAGCCGGTGCACGGCAGCATGTACCGTTACCTGTGGTCGAACGGCCCGAAGGAATGCCTGGAGTTCGCCGACTACACCTTCGAAGAACATTTCGGCCGGCCGATCGGCTCTTACCCGCCACGGGAAGTGCTCTGGGACTACATCAAGGGCCGCGTCGAAAAAGCCGGGGTACGGGATTACATCCGTTTCAACAACGTGGTGCGCCAGGTCACCTTTGACGAAGCGACTCGCCGCTTCACGGTGGTCGCCCACGACCACGGCAGCGATACCCAGACCTCGGAAGAGTTCGACTATGTGATCAACGCCTGCGGGCACTTTTCGACGCCGAAGATGCCGTACTTCCCCGGATTCGAGCAGTTCGGCGGGCGCATCCTGCACGCCCATGATTTCCGCGAGGCGCTGGAGTTCAAGGGCAAGGACCTGCTCATCGTCGGCAGCAGCTATTCTGCCGAAGACATCGGTTCCCAGTGCTACAAATACGGCGCCCGCAGCATCACCAGCTGCTACCGCACCGCGCCCATGGGCTATGACTGGCCCGCCAATTGGGAGGAAAAGCCGCTGTTGCAGCGCCTGGAAAAAAACCGCGCGTACTTTATCGACGGCACCCACAAGTCCATCGATGCGGTGATCCTCTGCACCGGCTACAAACATCACTTCCCCTTCCTGCCGGATGAACTGTGCCTCAAGACCGATAACCGGTTATGGCCGATGAACCTGTACAAAGGCATTTTCTGGGAGTCCAACCCGCAACTGATCTACCTCGGCATGCAGGACCAGTGGTACTCCTTCAACATGTTCGACGCCCAAGCCTGGTACGCCCGCGATGTGATCCTGGGGCGCATTCAACTACCCGGCCTGGCCGACATGATCGCCGACAGCCGGCAATGGCACGAGCGGGAACAGACACTGGAAACCAACCAGCAGATGTTCGAATACCAGGGCGCCTACATCCAGCATCTGGTGGACGCCACCGACTACCCGAACTTCGATATCGCCGCCGTCAATGAAACCTTCCTGCGCTGGAAGCATGACAAAGCGGAAAACATCATGGGTTATCGCGACAAGTCCTATCGCTCGTTGATGACCGGCACCCAGTCACCGCCGCACCACACCCCCTGGCTGCATGCGCTGGACGACTCGATGGCGGCGTACCTCGCCGAGCCGCCGACGTCCATCACGTCGGTCGGCTGACCGGGAGGTTCATCATGCATGCACCTCGTGTCTCTCATCCCCGGGAGCCCGGACTGTTTGCCCGGGCGCCGACCCTGGAGCGCTATCGGGTAGCGGCCGGCGGCCTGACGCTGGTGGCCTTGCAGCCCGGGGACAGCCTGCAAGTGATCAACCTTGAAGGACAGCAACCCTGCGAACTGCTGGCCGTGGACGCCAACGGTCGCAGCGCGCTGGCGGCCTGGGCATTGAGCGGTTCGGCGGCCTGCGGGTTCATCGGCGCACGGCTCGCCGAGCCAACCGTGCAAGCTCGGCGTATCAACCAGGCGCTGAGCCGGCGCGGCGTTGAGCCATACCAACTGCCCAGCGCGGCTTCGCTCTGGGACGAGGACAGTCCTGCCGACTTCAGTCGCCACTTTGTCGCCAGCGATGAACTGCTGGTGATTGTCGCTGCACCCGCGGGCCCCACGTCCGTCGATCGACAGTACCGGCCCAGCGAACTGCGGTTGTGGGTGACCCGGGCCAATCCCTCGGCGCTGCTGCTCCCGGCACTACCCGAACCGTTGGGCGAGTTGCTCGACGAATTCACAATTCACGCCGGCACCGCCCACAGTTACACCGTCGGCAAAGGGCAGTACGTGCAGGTGCTGGACGTCGCCGGTCGCCAATGCTCGGACTTCGTCGCCCTCGATCGACGGGCACTGGATCGCGGCCTGGAGCTGGATCTGGACCAGACCGTCACCCGCACCTTGAACGGCAGCGCCTACCCGGCACCGGGACTGTTCTCGAAATTTTTCGACCGGCAGATGCAACCGATGCTGGAGGTGGTGCGTGACACCGTCGGCCGCCACGATTCCTTCGCCCTGGCCTGCGCCGCGCGCTACTACGAGAGCCATGGCTACTTCGGGCACGACAACTGCAGCGACAACCTGAGCCGGGCCCTGGCGCGCCATGGGGTCGAGGCGCGCAGCGGTTGGCCGGCGATCAATTTGTTCTTCAACACCGGGATCGACGCCCACCAGCAGATGACGCTCGACGAGCCCTGGTCGCGTCCCGGCGATTACGTGCTGCTGCGGGCCATGACCGATCTGCTGTGTGGCAGCACCTCATGCCCGGATGACATCGACCCGGCCAACGGCTGGAACCCGACCGATATCCAGGTCCGCATCTACAGCGAAAAGGAGCGTTTTTCCATCGCCATGAGCACTCGAACCACGGCCGATGCCGACCCGATCCTCACCCGTGAGTCCGCGTTCCACTCACGCACCAGCGCCTTGACCGGCAGCTTTACCGATTACCGCAATTGGTGGTTGCCGCTGCGCTACGACGGCTATGGTGCCATCGAGGAATACCTCGGTTGCCGTGAGCGCGTCGCGGTGATGGACCTGACCGCCCTGCGCAAATTCGAAATCATCGGCCCCGACGCCGAAGCCTTGCTGCAGTACTGCCTGACTCGGGATGTGCGGCGCCTGGCGGTGGGTCAAGTGGTGTACTCGGCGATGTGCCACGAACACGGCGGCATGCTCGACGACGGCACCCTGCTGCGCCTGGGCCCGGACAATTTCCGCTGGATCTGCGGCGAGGATTACGCCGGGGTCTGGCTGCGCGAACAGGCGCAAAAGCTCGGCATGAAGGTCTGGGTCAAATCCGCCAGCGAACAGATTCACAACCTGGCCGTCCAGGGCCCGATGAGTCGTGAACTGCTCAAGCAGATGGTCTGGACCCCTGCGACCCAACCGAGCCTGGAAACCCTGGGCTGGTTCCGATTCCTGGTGGGCCGCCTGGACGGTTACGACGGCTGCCCGCTGATGATCTCGCGCACCGGCTACACCGGCGAACTGGGCTACGAAATCTGGTGCCAGCCCGAAGACGCCGAGCGGGTCTGGGACCGGATCTGGCAACTGGGCCAGCCGTTGGGCCTGGTGCCGCTGGGCCTGGAAGCGCTGGACATGCTGCGCATCGAAGCCGGGCTGATTTTCGCCGGCTACGAGTTCAGCGACCAGACCGATCCTTTCGAGGCGGGTATCGGCTTTTCTGTGCCGATGAAAAGCAAAACCGACGACTTCATCGGCCGCGATGCGCTGTTGCGGCGCAGCGCCCACCCCGCCCACAAGCTGGTGGGCCTGCAACTGAGTGGCAACGAAGCCGCCCACCACGGTGACCCGGTGTATCGCGGGCGGGCCCAGGTCGGGGTCATCACCAGTGCCTGCCGCTCGCCGCTGCTGGCCAGCAACATCGCGCTGTGCCGGGTCGATGTGGCCTGCGCCGACGTCGGCACCACGCTTGAGATCGGCAAAGTCGATGGCCTGCAGAAGCGCATCAGCGCCGAGGTCACCGCAGCGATTTTCTACGACCCGGAAAAGAGCCGGGTGCGTAGTTGATCGACCAGACGGACCTGGGCGCCACCCTGACTTTGACTGCCGCCACTCCTCCGCTACTCAGACATGGGAATACGAAGATGGAAGCGACTACGTTCGAGACCGTACCGCAGGCCGCCAGCTCAGTGGGCAGCCTGCACCGCAAGATCGATTGGCGCGGGGCTTTCTGGGTCGCCAGTGGCGTGCCCGCGCTGGTGCTGTTTTCAATCGGCGCGATTGCCGCCACGGTGGGCAAACCGGCGTGGATCGTCTGGATCGTGTCGATCCTGTTCGGGTTTATCCAGGCCTTCACCTACGCCGAAATCGCCGGACTGTTCCCACATAAATCCGGCGGTGCCTCGGTCTATGGCGCGGTCGCCTGGGTGCGTTACAGCAAGCTGATCGCACCGGTTTCGGTGTGGTGCAACTGGCTGGCCTGGTCGCCGGTTTTGTCTATCGGCTCGGGACTGGCGGCCGGTTATATCCTCACCGCACTGTTTCCCGCCGATGCATTGATCAATACCTGGCAACTGACCCTGCTCGATCTGGGCTGGATCAAGAGTGGCCTGTCGCTGCGAATCAATGCGACATTCGCCATCGGCCTGTTGATCCTGCTGACGGTTTTCGCCGTGCAGCATGGCGGCATTCTGCGCTCGGCGCGTCTGACCCTGGTGCTCGGCGTGACATCGCTGGTCCCCTTGCTGCTGGTGGGTGTGGTGCCGTTGTTCACCGGTGATTCGGCCCAGGCCAATTTCCTGCCGTTGTACCCCCTGGCCCATGATGCGGCCGGGCAAGTGATCGATGGACCCTGGGATCTGTCCGGCTGGTCGCTGATGGCCGGCGGTCTGTTCATGGCCGCGTGGTCCACCTACGGCTTCGAAACAGCGGTGTGCTACACCCGGGAATTCAAGGACCCCAAGCGCGACACGTTCAAGGCGATTTTCTATGCGGGCCTGCTGTGCATCCTGGTATTCACCCTGGTGCCCCTGGCGTTCCAAGGCAGCCTGGGGCTCGGTCAACTGGTGACACCGGCCGTGCTGGACGCCAGCGGTGCAGTGGTTTCGCCGGCGGTCTACAGCGGCCTGTTGTCGCCCGCGATCTACAGCGGCATGGGCGTCGGCCAGGTGATGGCGGACAGTATCGGTGGCGGCAAACTGGTCGCCAACATCGTGCTGATCATGCTGGTCCTGGCCACCTTGCTGGCGATCATGACGTCGATGTCCGGCTCATCGCGCACCTTGTACCAGGCGTCGGTGGACGGCTGGCTGCCGAAGTACCTGGGCCGCACCAATGAACACGGCGCACCCACCGCCGCGATGTGGACCGACCTGTCTTTCAACCTGCTGCTGTTGCTGATGTCCGACTATGTCTTCGTGCTCGCCGCGTCCAACGTCAGCTACATCATCTTCAACTTCCTCAACCTCAACGCTGGCTGGATCCACCGCCTGGATCGTCCCGACTGGATACGCCCGTACAAAGCCCCTACCGTGCTCCTGGCAGCCGGTGGTGTGCTGAGTTTCGTCAACCTGGCCTGCATGGGGCTGGGCGCCGATATCTGGGGCGCGGGCACCCTGATGACCGGCCTGCTGCTGGCGCTGTTGATCCTGCCGGTGTTCTGCTACCGCCACTATGTGCAGGACAAGGGGCTGTTCCCCGAAGCCATGCTCAACGATCTCTACGTTCAGGCCGACACGGGTCAGAAACGTGCTGGCTGGTTGCCTTACCTCACGCTGATCGCGGGTGTCCTTGTGGTGTACGGCAGCCATCAATTGGTAGTCTGAGCGCCCTTGCCTGCATTTCCCTGATGAATCATCGAGGTGCAACGACACCTCGGTGATGATTTCGGCCCTCTATCCATCAAGACAACGGTGACTCTTTTGATCAGCACCACCCCCGCACTTGCCCGCGACATCGACGGCAAGGCCATCTCCGCCCAGGTTCTCAATGAGGTGCGAGAAGAGGTCCTGAGCCTCGCGCAGCAGCACATTTACCCCGCCCTGGCGGTACTGTTGGTGGGTGACGACCCGGCCAGCGAGGTTTATGTACGCAATAAACTGCTGCGGGCCAAGGATGTCGGCATCCGCTCACTGGAGTACCGTCTGGCAGAAAACACCAGCCAGCACCAGGTGCTGGAACTGATTACCCAACTGAACGCCGATGCCACGGTGAACGGCATTCTGGTGCAATTGCCGTTGCCGGGGCATATCGACGAGGCGGCCGTCATCCATGCCATCGACCCGATCAAGGATGTGGACGGTTTCCATCGGGAAAACGTCGGTGGCCTGGTGCAAGGCATAGAAGTCCTTACACCTTGCACGCCCAGCGGCTGCATGTGTCTGCTGCAGGAAACCTGCGGTGATGTGAGCGGCCTGCACGCCGTGGTCGTCGGGCGCTCGAACATCGTTGGCAAGCCCATGGCGACCTTGCTGTTGCAGGCTCACTGCTCGGTCAGCGTGGTGCATTCACGCAGCGTCGATGCCCCGGCGTTGTGTCGACTGGCCGATATCGTCGTTGCAGCGGTAGGCCGTCCGGGGCTGATCGATGCCAGTTGGCTCAAGCCTGGAGCGGTGGTGATCGATGTCGGGATCAATCGTATTACCGACGAGTCCGGCAGCCATCTGGTAGGCGATGTCGACTATGCCAGCGCGCGCACCGTCGCCAGCGCGATCACGCCGGTACCTGGTGGTGTCGGGCCGATGACCATTGCTTATCTGCTGAAGAACACCTTGATCGCCAGCCAGTTGCAGCATGCGGCCCAGGCTCGTGGGCAGACATCTGCCAGCCCACTCGAGGGTGTAGTGCTGTTCACTTAAGCCGTTCCCGGAGATTCTGATCTTCCGTTCCTAGCGTGTTTTTGGGTGGGATTGGTGTGTATATCCGTTGCTGCGGTAACGGCTACTTAGGGTTCCGCTTTTACAGCGGCTCACTTTTGAAAAGCGCAAAAGTAAGCAAAACGCTTTTGCCCCACCACTCGGCACCTCGCTTAGGCTCGGTGTGCCTGAACGAAGGCATTGCTCCGTGGGCCGCCGCGAAGGGCCATCCATGGCCCAGCGCGGCTAACCCGGCATCCATGCCGGGTTGCCCACTGCGCAATACCTTCGTTCAGCCAGCGTGGTTAACGGGGCGCCCGAGATCAACGTCCACCGCGAGGCGGCCTGATAGCCGACCTGGTTCTTGGCGGACCGTGTTCCCCTGTGGGAGCGGGCTTGCTCGCGAAGGCGGTGCAGCAGTTTGCGGTGATGTTGGATGTGCCGGCCTCATCGCGAGCAAGCTCGCTCCCACAGGTGATTCTGGGTGTCCATGAGTCTTGTGTTCACCGCAGGCCCATTGTGGGAGCGAGCCTGCTCGCGATAGCAGTGGCTCAGCCACATAGGCTCTTGCTTTGCTTTGGATTTTGATCTCGGCGCCCCGTTAACCACGATGGCCGCACGCAGGCCTTGCGCAGTGGGCACCTCGGCATGGATGCCGAGGTAGCCGCGCTGGGCCATGGATGGCCCTTCGCGGCGGCCCACGGAGCAAGGGCTGCGTGCGGGCATGCCGAGCCTAGGCGAGGCACCAAGTGGTGGGGCAAAAGCGTTTTGCTTACTTTTGCGCTTTTCAAAAGTGAGCCGCCGTCAGGGCGGAACCATTAGTAGCCGTTACCGCAAAAACGGATATGCACACCAAACCATATAAATATCGGGCCTTCTCAAATAAAGCCAAAAACAACTGTAACGATCAGTGGTTGTAAGCACGCTCGTTATGTTCAGCCAGGTCCAGCCCCATCTCCTCCACCGACTCATTGGCGCGCAAGCCGATCACCGCGTTGATCACCTTGAGAATGAGCCAACTGATGACAAAGCAGTAGACCGTCGTCAGCAACACGCCTTTGATTTGCGCCACGACCTGGGCACCCATGGTCACACCTTCGACCAATCCTCCCACCGACGGCACGCAGAACACCCCGGTCAACACCGCGCCAATCATTCCGCCAATGCCGTGCAAACCGAACACATCGAGGCTGTCATCATAACCAAAGCGACGCTTGAGCACGGTGACGCTCAAGTAGCAGAACACCCCGCACAGCAAACCGATGGCCAACGCACCACCGACGCCGACATAGGCACACGCTGGGGTGATGCCGACCAGACCGGCCAAGGCACCACTGGCGAGGCCCAGAGCGCTTGGTTTGCCAACCTTGAACCACTCGGTGAACATCCAGCCGAGAATGCCGGCGCAGGCCCCCAACTGGGTGTTGAGCATGACAATGCCAGAAGTGCCATTGAGGCCACCGCCGGAACCGATGTTGAAACCGAACCACCCCACCCAGAGCATCGCCGCACCGGCCATGGTCAGGCTCAGGTTGTGGGCTGGCATCGGCGTGTTCTGATAGCCCTTGCGCTTGCCGAGGATCAGGCACGCAGCCAAAGCGGCGACGCCGGCATTGATGTGCACGGCGGTGCCTCCGGCGAAATCGAGTACCCCCCAGTTATGCATCAACGCGCCCGCACCACCCCAGACCATATGCGCTACCGGGGCATACACCAGGGTGAACCACAACGCCATGAACCACAGCGCCGCCGAAAACTTCATGCGTTCGGCGAATGCACCGGCAATCAGCGCCGGGGTGATGATCGCGAAGGTCATCTGGAAGGTCACGAACACGCCCTCCGGAATATCTCCTACCAGGCTCTCCGGGGTCATGCCCGCCAGAAAGGCCCGGCTCAGGCCGCCGACAAAGCTGTTGAAGGTCACCTGCCCTTCGACCATGCCGGTGCTGTCGACCACCATGCTGTAGCCATAGATCACCCACAACACGCCGACCAGGCCGGCGATGCCGAAGCACTGGGTGAACAGCGAAAGCATGTTTTTTGCGCGCACCAGTCCGCCGTAGAACAAGGCGAGACCTGGTAGGCACATGAACAACACCAACACCGCGGCAGTGACCATCCAGGCAGTGCTGCCTGTGTTCAAAGTCGGCGTCTCGGCCGCCTGCGCCAGCGGCACAAGCACACCGGTAGCCAGTAAGCCAAGAAGGGATTTGCCAAGAAGACGATTGACCATGTTCAAAGCTCCTGCAAAGAAAGGTGGGTGTCGGGCAGCGAGCAGTAAAGAATGAGATACGGGCCTTCTCGGCCTCTCGAATATAAATGCCATGAACTGGACTTGTGGGAGCGAGCCTGCTCGCGATAACGGTGGGTCAGCTTGCATCGGTCTTGACTGTGCCGCCGTCATCGCGAGCAAGCTCGCTCCCACAGGTTTTGGTCAGTAACCGGAACCCGGAACCCAGTTGGTCCCCGCCAACGGCACCCGGGCCATGGCCGCCGACTCCACGGTCAGCGCTACCAGATCCTCGGGATCGAGGTTGTGCAGGTGCGATTTGCCGCAAGCCCGGGCCATGGTCTGGGCTTCCAGTACCAACACACGCAGGTAGTTGGCCAAGCGGCGGCCACCCTCCACCGGATCCAGTCGCTTGGACAGTTCCGGGTCCTGGGTGGTGATCCCGGCCGGGTCGCGACCGTTCTGCCAGTCATCGTAGAAACCGGCGGCCGAGCCGATTTTCTTCAGTTCCTCGTCCAGGCGTGGATGATTATCACCCAAGGCAATCAGCGCTGCCGTCCCGATGGCCACCGCATCCGCCCCCAGCGCCATCGCCTTGGCGACGTCGGCACCGTTGCGAATCCCGCCGGAAACGATCAGTTGCACCTTGCGATGCATGCCCATCTCCTGCAAAGCCTGTACCGCTTGCGGGATGGCCGACAGAATCGGAATCCCCACGTGTTCGATAAACACTTCCTGGGTCGCCGCCGTGCCGCCTTGCATGCCATCGAGCACAATCACATCCGCCCCGGCCTTCACGGCCAACTTGACGTCGTAGTACGGCCGACTGGCGCCGATTTTCACGTAGATCGGTTTTTCCCAATCGGTGATTTCGCGCAGCTCGGCAATCTTGATCGCCAGGTCATCCGGGCCGGTCCAGTCCGGGTGGCGGCAAGCGCTGCGCTGGTCCACGCCGATGGGCAAGGTACGCATGCCGGCCACCCGCTCGGTGACTTTCATCCCCAGCAACATACCGCCGCCACCGGGTTTGGCACCCTGCCCCAGGACGATTTCAATCGCGTCAGCCTTGCGCAAGTCGTCCGGGTTCATGCCGTAGCGCGACGGCAAGTACTGATAGACCAAATGCTGCGACTGGCCGCGCTCCTCCGGGGTCATGCCGCCGTCACCGGTGGTGGTGCTGGTGCCCGCGATGGTCGCGCCACGGCCCAGGGCTTCCTTGGCATTGGCCGACAACGCACCGAAACTCATACCGGCGATGGTCACCGGAATCTTCAGGTGGATCGGCTTCTTGGCAAAGCGGTTGCCGAGGATCACGTCGGTGCCGCATTTCTCCCGATAGCCTTCCAACGGGTAACGCGAAACGCTGGCACCGAGCAGCAGTAAATCATCGAAGTGCGGCAGTTTGCGCTTGGTGCCGCCGCCGCGAATATCGTAGATGCCGGTCTCGGCGGCACGCTGGATTTCCTGGATGGTCAGGCGGTCGAAAGTGGCTGACTCGCGCAGTACCGGAGCCGTTTTTTGGCTGATGGGGTCGCTCATATCTGTTCTCCTCGCGCGGATCAGTACGCGGACGCGTTATCGACTTTGAAGTTGTACAACTGACGGGCCGAACCGTAGCGCTTGAAGTCAGCCGCCTTGTGCACGAAACCGGCACGGTCCAACAGGTCCTGGAGCTCTTGGAGGTGCTCGGCGCGCATCTCTTTCTCGACGCAATCGGAACCCAGGGACTCCACATTGCCCTTCACGTAGATGTGGGTCTCGTACAAGGAATCACCCAGCGCATCGCCAGCATCGCCGCAGACCACCAGACGCCCGGCCTGCCCCATGAAGCAGCTCATGTGGCCGATGCTGCCGCCCACGACAATGTCGATGCCCTTCATGGAAATGCCGCAACGCGCGCCGGCATCCCCTTCAATCACCAACAGCCCGCCATGGGCCGTGGCACCGGCCGCCTGGGAGGCGCTGCCTTTGACGCGGACGTAGCCGGACATCATGTTCTCGGCGCACCCGACACCGACATTGCCGTGAACGGTGATCGAGGCCTTTTGATTCATGCCCGCGCAGTAGTAGCCGGCGTGTCCCTGAATATCGATGGACAGCACTTCGTTCACCCCGACCGCGAGGTTGTGCTTGCCGTCCGAATGAGTCACCACCCATTCGCGCTCTTCAACGCTGTTGACCTGGTCGTGCAACGCCTGATTGAGTTCACGCACGGTGGCAGTGGAAAGATCGATGGTTTTCATGTGTGCGCCCCTTAAGCTGACTCGCGTTCCCAGATGTACATAGTGGCCGGTGCCGGCTCCCAGACCTTGGCGTGCTCGATGCCCGGCAGGCTCGACAGGGCCTGATACTCGGAAGCCATGGCGACGTAATCGTCGGTCTCGGCGAGGATCGCCGGCTTGCAGGCAATCGGGTCGCGGATTACGGCAAAACCGTTGCGGGTGCCGATGGCGAAGGTGAAGAAACCGTCCAGATCCTCCAGCGAGTGATCCAGCGCTTCTTTCAATGAGTCGCCCTGCTGCAGGCGCCAGGTCAGGTAGCCGGCGGCCACTTCGGTGTCGTTGTCGGTCTCGAAGTGGATGCCTTCGCGCTTGAGTTCCTGCCGCAGGCGGAAGTGGTTGGACAGCGAGCCGTTGTGCACCAGGCACAGGTCGGCACCGGTAGAAAACGGGTGGCTGCCTTCCATGGTCACCGCGCTTTCAGTGGCCATGCGGGTGTGGCCGATGATGTGGCTGCCCTTCATGCCGGCCAGGCCGAAACGTTGGGAAATTTCCTGGGGCAAGCCCATGCCCTTGAGGATTTCGATGCTCTGGCCGGCGCTCATGATGCGCACGCTCGGCGCCAGTTCGGCGAGGGCCAGACGTACCGGCGCCTCTTGGGCATTGACTTTGAGCACGGCAGCGCTGGCGTTCTGGAACCAGTCCAGCGAACAGCCGAGGCGCCCTTCCAGTTCGCCCATCAGGGCTTTCCAATCGAAGCCTTCGGTGGTTGCCTGCAGGGTCAGCTTGACCCAGCCGTCCGCCACTTCATCGCCATAGATGGCAAACCCGGCACTGTCCGGCCCACGGTCGGTCATGGCCTGCAACATGGGTTCGAACAGCTTGCCGAGCTGGGACTCCAGCTGCGGGTTTTTCAAGTAAAGACCTACGATCCCACACATAACAAAGTCTCCTTCGAAGGCACTGAACACTCGACGCCGTGCCGGGTGCCCGAATGGTTGTCAAAACACTGAGGGTCAGAAAAATTCGGTGTAGCGCTGGATCTCCCAGTCGGAGACGTGGCGGCTGTACTCCACCCATTCCATGCGCTTGAGCTTGATGAACTCGCCCACGATCTGCGGGCCCAGCACCTCGGCGAACAGCGGGTCGGCCTCCAGGGCGTCACAGGCTTCCTTGAGCGATTGCGGCAGGGTCTTGATGCCCCGCGCGGCGATCTGTTCCAGGCTCAGGCTGTAGAGGTTTTCATTGCAGACATGGTCGATTTCCAACTGGCGATCGATGCCATCGAGGCCGGCGGCGATGATCGCGGCGCTGACCAGATAGGGATTGCAGCCAGCGTCCGGCAGGCGGAACTCCAGGCGGCCGTAAGGCACCCGCACCATGGCCGAACGGTTGTTGGCGCCGAAGGCGATAAAGGCCGGCGCCCAGGTCGCGCCGGACAACGAATTGCCGACCACCAGACGCTTGTAGGAGTTGACCGTCGGCGCGGCGAAGGCACACAGCGCCGGACCATGGGCCAGCAAGCCGGCGGCAAAGTGATAAGCCAGTTTCGACAGGCCCATGCCGCTGGGGTCGCTGGCGTCATGGAACAGGTTCTTGTTTTCGGCGCTGCTGATCGACAGGTGAAAATGCATGCCGTTGCCAGCGCGTTTCGGGTCCGGCTTGGGCATGAACGAGCAGATCATGCCCAGGTCATTGGCGATTTCGCCGGCGGCCATGCGAAAAAACGTGAAGCGATCCGCCGAGGTCATGGCGTCGCTGTAGGTGTAGTTAATTTCGAACTGGCCGTTGGCGTCCTCGTGGTCGATTTGATAGACCTCGAAATCCACGGCCTGCAAGGCTTCGGTCAAGCGTTCAAGGAAAACCCGGGAGCGCGACAGGCCTTTGTAGTCGTAGCAAGGCTTGTCCAGGTTGTCGCTGGGGTCCACCAGTTGCAGCCTGCCCTGCTCGTCACGACGCATCAGGTTGAACTCGGGCTCCAGGCCAGTGTTGAGCGTCCAACCCTTTTCTGCCAGGCGCTGAACTTGTTGCTGCAACACATAACGGCTGTCGTACGGATGCGGCTTGCCGTCGACGTGACCGATGCACACTACGCGCCCGTAACCCGGCTGCCAGGGCACCGGGGTCAGAGTGGACAGATCGCCACGGGCCATGAAGTCCGGTCCGTGGGGCTCCATGCCCATGCCGCTGATCGCGAATCCGGCAAACCCCGCGCCCTCTTCGGCGACGGTCTTGAGCCCACAGATAGGCACCGATTTGGTTTTGGCCGCCCCGTGTATATCCACAAACTGCGCAAGCACGTACTTGATTGCGTGCTTGTCGATGATGCGCTGGGTTTCTGCTGGCAACATTGCTCGTCACTCCTCGCGAAAGGGCAAAACATTGTGGATGGGCCTGGACTGACTTTTTATTCCTAAAAAGAAAGTTAGTTTCCCAATAGGAATGCAAGGCCCTTGCCAGATTCGCGAGTGAAGCGCCGACGCTCCTCAGAAAGCGTTTTTGTGCTGTATATATGGGAAAATTCTTTTCCCCGTGGGAATATCGCTCGACAGACGCGAGCGGAACGCCGCCATTTGCACTTTCTCAGTGCGAAACTAATATTACTGAACGGAAAGTGTGCAGGATTGATGACTATGTCGACCGAAACCGCCCCGCGCCTCAAGCTTGAGCAATACCTGGGATTGCAGATCAAGCGCCAGCGCCAGGCTCAGGATCTGAAACTGTCTGACGTGGCCAAGATTGCCGATATCAGCCAAGGCATGTTGAGCAAGATCGAAAACGCCCAGGTGTCCACCAGCCTCGATACCCTGAGCCGCCTGTGCGACGTGCTCGGCCTGCCACTGTCCAAGTTGTTCAGCGAATACGACCAGCAAGACGGCAGTGCGCTATTGGTCAAGGCTGACCAGGGCATGGAAGTGGTGCGCCGTGGTACCGAGAAAGGCCATACCTACCACCTGCTCAACCATACTCGCGGGCCGAAGAAGAGTTTCGAGGCCTATATGGTCAGCATGGATGACGCGAGTGAGGAGTTTCCGACCTTCTCTCACCCCGGCACCGAATTCCTTCACCTGCTGGAAGGTGAACTGATCTATCGCCACGGCAATCAGCTTTACCGCATGGAAGCGGGCGACAGCCTGACGTTCGAAGGCGAAATCCCCCACGGCCCCGAGCAACTGGTGCAGGTGCCTATCCGCCTTTTGTCGATCATGAACTACGGCAACGACAAAGAGTAACGCCCCCCTGTGGGAGCAAGCCCGCTCCCACATTTTTGACCGCGCTCGATCGACGGAAACGAGTCACCTTCCCTCGCAAAAAATTCCCCTCAGTTAAAAATCTTTCCCAAACCCCTAGACGTCCCGCCTCCACTCCCCTATAAAGCCAGCTCAGGAATATTTTATTCCTAAAAAGAAAACGCGCTCAAGGAATGAGCCTGCTGTCCTCAGACATTTTTCGCTATGCGATGAACTGCCGCCATCATCCCGAGGACGTGTCATGCAACACGAAAAAAACCATTTCATCATCAAGATCACCTGTCCCGCGGTGTCCGGCATCGTCGCAGCCGTCACCACCTATCTGGCGGACAACGGTTGCTACATCGGGGAGATGGCGCAATTCGACGACGACTTCAGCGGCCGCTTTTTCATGCGTGCGGTGTTCCGCTTCAACGACGGCCATCAGGGCAGCATTCAACAGATCAAGGACGGTTTCGCCGACGTCGCCAAGGCGTTCGAGATGACCTGGGAACTGCACGACACCCGCGAGCCGATGCGCGTGTTGCTGATGGTCAGCAAGTTCGACCACTGCCTGACCGACCTGCTCTACCGCTATCACAAGGGCGAGATGGACATGACCATCACCGCCATCGTCTCCAACCACCTCGACCTGCGGCCCATGGCCGAACGCGAAGGCATTCGCTTCATCTACCTGCCGGTGACCCAGGACACCAAGGCCCGGCAAGAAGCCGAACTGATGAAGATCGTCGACGACACCGGCACCGAGCTCGTGGTGTTGGCGCGCTACATGCAAATCCTCTCCGATGACCTGTGCAAGCAGCTCTCGGGCCGGGCGATCAACATTCACCATTCGTTCTTGCCCGGCTTCAAAGGCGCCAAGCCGTATCACCAGGCCTACCAGCGTGGCGTGAAGCTCATTGGCGCCACCGCTCACTACGTCACCAGCGACCTCGATGAAGGACCGATCATTGAGCAGCAAGTGCAGCGCGTCGATCACGTCTACCTGCCCGACGACCTGGTCGCCACCGGCCGTGACACCGAAACCGTGGCCCTGTCCAAGGCGGTCAAGTACCACCTGGAGCACCGGGTTTTCCTCAACCAGGACAGAACGGTGATCTTCCGGTGAACATGCACAAACTGATCGACGGCAAAGCCACTGCCGCCCGCGTGCTGGTACAGGTCCGCGAGGACGTGGAGCGCCTGCGCGAGCAGGCCATTGAACCGGCTCTGGCGGTGATCCTGGTGGGCAGCGACCCGGCCAGCCAGGTCTATGTGCGCAACAAGATCCTGCGCGCCGAAGAGGTGGGTATCCGCTCGCTGGAACATCGGCTGCCTGCAGACACCAGCACTGAACAGTTACTCATTCTGATCGCTCGACTGAATGCCGATCGCTCGATCCACGGCATTCTCCTGCAACTGCCGCTGCCTGCTCATATCGATGAATTACGCGCGCTGGAGGCTATCGCGCCGGACAAGGACGTCGATGGTTTCCACAGTCAGAACGTCGGCGGCCTCAGCCAGGGTCGCACGGTACTCGCGCCTTGCACCCCCAGTGGTTGTCTGTACTTGCTCGAACAAACCTGTGGCGATCTGCGTGGCAAGCACGCGGTGGTGATCGGCCGCTCGAACATCGTTGGCAAACCCATGGCCGCCTTGTTGCTCAAGGCCGACTGCTCAGTGACCGTCCTGCATTCGCGCAGCCCGGATCCCCAGGCGCTGTGCCGCCAGGCCGACATCGTCATCGCCGCCGTGGGTCGCCCGCGGTTGATCGACGCCAGTTGGCTCAAGCCTGGCGCCGTGGTGATCGACGTCGGCATCAACCGCATCGACGACGATGGCCGCAGCCGCCTGGTGGGCGACGTCGACTTCGACAGCGCCCTGGCGCACGTCGCGGCGATCACCCCGGTACCCGGTGGAGTCGGCCCGATGACCATTGCCTTCCTGATGAAAAACACCGTCACCGCAGCCCTTGCACAACACCGGGCCCTACGCAGCCAATCGGAGGCCTTATGCCATTCAATCTATTGAAATACGGGCTGAGTTCGCAGTACCCGGTGGAAGTGGATCTACCACCACCACGGGAACTCAAACCGAGCTATGACGTGGTGATCATCGGTGCCGGCGGCCACGGCCTGGCCACCGCTTATTACCTGGCCAAGTACCACGGCATCACCAACGTCGCGGTGTTGGAGAAGTCCTACCTGGGCGGCGGCAATACCGCGCGCAACACGGCGGTGATCCGCTCCAACTACCTGACCAGCGAAGGCGTGCGCTTTTATGCCGAGTCGGTGCGGCTGTTCCAGTCGCTGTCCAACGAATTCGATTTCAACATCATGTACTCCGAGCGCGGCCAACTGACCCTGGCCCACACCGATGCCACGGTGCGCTCGTTCCGCCAGCGCGCCGAGGTCAACAAGCACTTCGGCGGTCGCACCGAGATGATCGACCGCCAGCAGATCCGCGAACTGGTGCCCAGCCTCAACCTCGATCCCGGCCACTTGCCGGTGCTCGCCGGCCTGTGGCACATCGACGGCGCCACCGCGCGCCACGACGCCGTGGCCTGGGGCTACGCCAAACAGGCCGCCAAGCGTGGCGTGGAAATCCATCAGCTCACCGAAGTCCAGGACCTGATCATCGAGAACGGCGCCATCACCGCCGTCAAGACCAATCGCGGCACCATCAAGTGCGGTTGCGCGGTGCAGGCGATTGCCGGGCACAGTTCGTTGCTGATGGCCAAGGCTGGGATTCGCTCGCCGATCCAGACCTTCCCGCTGCAGGCGATGGTCACCCAGCCGTTCAAGCCGTTCCTCGACCCGCTGGTGAGCTCCTCTGCCCTGCACTGCTATGTGCAGCAAACGAGTCGTGGCGAGGTGGTGTTTGGCGGCGGCTCCGACCCCTATCCGCTGTTCAATACCCGTTCCACGCTCGATTTGAAGGAGAGCCTGCTGGCCCATGCCATCGAGATGTTCCCGTTCCTGGCCAACGCCAAGCTGATGCGCCAATGGGCCGGGATCACCGACATGACCCCGGACTACAGTCCGATCATGGGCCTGTCGCCGGTGAAGCATTACTACCTCGACGCGGGCTGGGGCACCTGGGGGTTCAAGGCCACGCCGATCTGCGGCAAGACCATGGCCGAGTTGGTCGCCAGCGGCGGCAAGGTGCCGGAGCTGATCAAACCCTTCGGCCTGGAACGTTTCTCAACCTTCCAGCAAGTCAACGAGATGGGCGCTACGGCGGCCAGTCACTGACGGAGAGCGGACGATGAAAATCATGACTTGCCCGCTCAACGGGCCACGCAATATCAGCGAGTTCACCTATGGCGGTGAATTCAAACCCATGCCCGACCCGGTGACGTGCAGCGACGGCGAATGGGCGGACTACGTGTTCAACACCGACAACCTCGCCGGCGTGGTGCGCGAATGGTGGATGCACACCCCCTCCAGCTACTGGTTTCTCGCGGAGCGGCACACCGTTACCGACGAGATCCTGCGGACCTTCGATCCCAAGGAACTCTTCAACACCCGTGTCGAATTCAACGCCGCCCCCAAGGAGATCGCAGGATGAATCGCCTACCCGCCCCCATGGGCCTGCTGATCAACCGCGATCAGCCGCTGGATTTCAGTTTCGACGGGCAGCACTACCAAGGCTTGCAAGGCGACAGCATCGCCAGCGCCCTGTTGTCCAACGGGCGTTTCCTGATCTCCCGCTCGTTCAAATACCACCGCCCGCGCGGCCCGCTGACCATGGCCGGCCAGGATGCCAATAGCCTGGTGCAACTGCCCCAGGAACCCAATGTGCTGGCCGATGCCTATGCACTGTCCGCGGGGTTGCAGGTGACGGCGCAGAACGTCAACGGCTCGCTGGATAACGACCGCGACGCCTACCTGGGCAAGTTCTCCAAATTCATGCCAGTGGGCTTCTACTACCGCTCGTTCTACAAGCCCAAGGGCATGTGGAAAGTCTGGGAACCGATCATTCGCAAGAAGGCCGGCCTCGGTGTGCTCGACCTGAAGTTCCAGCCTGAGTATTACGACAAGGCCTACCTGTTTACCGACGTCGCCGTCATCGGTGCCGGTCCCGCCGGGCTGCACGCAGCCCTGGCCGCCGCCAACGCCGGAGCCAAGGTGTTGCTCATCGAGCAACAGCCGATTCTCGGCGGGTCGCTCACCTATGCCCGCTTCGATATCGACGGCAACAAGGCTGGAAACCTGCGCCGCGAACTGCTCGCGGCGGTCGAGCAACACGCCAATATCCAGGTCCTGACCGAAGCCACGTGCAACGCCTGGTTCACCGATAACTACCTGCCGGTGATCCAGGGTAAACGCCTGTACAAGGTCCGCGCTCGCCAGTGTCTGGTGTGCAGCGGCGCCTTCGATCAGCCGGTGATCTTTCGCAACAACGACCTGCCGGGCGTGATGCTGACCAGCGCCGCGCAACGGCTGATGAAGCTGTATGCGGTCAAACCGGGTAATAGCGCCGTGGTGCTGACGGGCAACGATGACGGTTACCTCGCCGCGCTGGATCTGCATGACCAGGGCGTAGAGGTCGTCGCCGTGGTTGACCTGCGCCAAGGGCCTTCGGACGAAGCCCTGCTGCGCGCACTGGCGCAACGCAAGATCTACCACCAGGGCAACAGCACCGTCTATGAGGCCCTGCACGAGAAAGGCATGCGCCATATCAACGGCGTCAACGTGCGCCAGATCACCGCACAAGGCCAGGTCGCCGAGAGCGGACAATATCTGGCGTGCGACTTACTGTGCATGTCCGCCGGTTACATGCCGGTCTATCAACTGCTGTGCCAGGCCGGCGGCAAACTGGCCTACGACGATCAACGTGCCGAGTTCACGCTCAGCGGCCTGCCACGGAATCTGAATATCGCCGGTTCGGTCAACGGTCGTCATCAGCTGGATAACGTGATTGCC
Organism: Pseudomonas sp. Lb2C2; assembly: GCF_052112205.1. Taxonomy (NCBI): domain Bacteria; kingdom Pseudomonadati; phylum Pseudomonadota; class Gammaproteobacteria; order Pseudomonadales; family Pseudomonadaceae; genus Pseudomonas; species Pseudomonas sp. Lb2C2. The sequence continues at coordinate 69,414 of NZ_JAUTYW010000012.1, forward strand.
GATGGCGTGAATGCCGGTGCCGAAGCCGCCCTCGCGCTGGGCCTGACAGTCGGCACGCAACGCGCATCGTTCAGCGGTGAAGCCCGGGTCAACTTCAATTGGCCGATCTTCCCGCATCCCAAAGGCAAGGACTTCGTCGACTTCGACGAGGACCTGCAAGTGGCCGACATCGTCAACGCAACCAAGATCGGCTATCGCGACGTGCAACTGGTCAAGCGCTACTCAACCGTCGGCATGGGACCGTCTCAGGGTCGTCACTCGGCGCTGCCGACCGCGCGGTTGGTGGCGTGGGCCACGCAACGCAACATCAGCGAAACCGGTGTGACCACGGCACGGCCGCCGTTTGTGGCCGAGAAACTGGCGCATGTCGCCGGGCGCGCGTTCGATCCGTACCGGCAAACGCCGATGCATGCCCGACACCTGCAGGCCGGGGCGAAGATGATGCCTGCGGGCATCTGGCAACGCCCGGCCTACTATGGCAACGCTAAGGATCGCGAAGCCTGCATGCAGGCCGAAGCCCTGCACGTGCGCAACAAGGTCGGCATCATCGATGTCTCGACCCTCGGTGGTTTGGATGTGCGCGGGCCGGACGCCGCCGAGTTGCTCAACCGCATGTACACCTTTGCCTTCCTCAAACAGCCGGTCGGTCGCTCCCGCTATGCGCTGATGACCAACGAGCACGGGGTGGTGATCGATGACGGTGTCTGCGCGCGGTTGGCCGAGAATCACTTCTACGTCACCGCCACCACCAGTGGTGTCGACCGGATCTATCAGCAAATGCTCAAGTGGAACGCGCAATGGCGCCTCGACGTGGACGTCGCCAACGTCACCGCGGCTATTTGCGCGGTCAACGTCGCCGGGCCCGATTCGCGCAAAGTGCTGGAGCAGGTCTGCACCGACCTGGATCTGAGCGCCGAAGCGTTTCCTTATCTCGGTGTGCGACAAGGCACCGTGGCGGGCATCAAGGCCCGTTTGCTGCGCGTGGGTTTTGTCGGCGAACTGGGCTATGAAATCCACGTGCCGGCACGTCACGGGCTCATGCTCTGGGACGCGCTGATGGAGGCCGGCAAGGCCCATGACATCCGCCCCTTCGGCGTCGAAACCCAACGTTTGCTGCGCCTGGAAAAAGGCCACGTGATCATCAGTCAGGACACCGACGGCATGACCCATCCGGCGGAAATCGACATGGGCTGGGCGGTCAGCCGCAACAAACCGTTCTTCGTCGGCCGGCGCTCGGTGGACATCCTCGAAGCCCAGCCGCTGAAACGCAAACTGGTGGGATTCTCCTTGCCCAAGGGCAGCGCACAACCGCTGGAAGGCCACCTGGTACTCGACGGCCCGGACATCAGCGGCAACGTCACCTCCTGCGAATACTCCGCCACGCTGGGCCGAATCATCGGCCTGGCCTACGCCGGTATCGAGCAGAGTGCCCCGGGACAGCACATTCCGATTCGCGTCGAAGGCGGCATCATCGTCCAGGCCGAAGTGGTGCAACTGCCCTTCTTCGACCCCACCAACCAACGCCAGGAGGGTTAAGCCATGACCAGTCTGAAAGACCACGAACCAATCACGCAACCGTACCATCTGGTCGACCAGACCGACCTGCCCCGGGTCGGTTTTCGTGGCAGCCACAGTGCCGAGTACCTCACCGCGCGCGGCTTCACCCTGCCGGACGCCCCCAACCGCGCCACCGCCCAGGCCGACGGCAGCTGGGTGGCGCGCCTGTCACAGACCGAATATGTGTTGCTGGGCAGCCCCCAGGATCAGGGTCAGCGGATTGCCGATGAAGAGGCGCGCTGGGAACTCGACCACCAGGCCAACTACCTGCTGCCCCGCCAGGACAGCCACGCCTGCCTGGTGCTCAGCGGAGGTGCGATTGCCCAGGTGATGGCCAAGCTCTGCGGGGTCGACCTCAGCTTCCCGGCCTTCAAGCCAGGGGCGGTGGCGCAGACATCGGCGGCGCGGATCAATGTGATCGTGATCCATACGGGAAGTGTGGAGGCACCGGCCTTTCATATCCTGTGGGATCGCGCCTCGAAGCAATACTTCAACGACGCGCTGCTGGATGCTCTGGAGGAGTTCGAGGTCAGTCCGTATAGCCCAACCTCATTGCCTTGACCTTCTGGGGGCGTTGACGTGTCACCAGGCAGTCATGCGACAGACACGTCACCCCTATCACTATTGGGCAACGCAGCACGTCACCTGAAACGCGCCGGGTCACGGCCCCACCCGGGCCCAGAACGCTTCGGCAGATTGACTGAGTGGCGCTGTTGGACGGGTCAGATGAATTTCCAGCGGTATATCCCAGCTTTCGTCGAGCGCTCTGACTAAGCGTCCATCCAGCATTTCCTGCTCCGTGAGGCTCTTGGGCAGCCAGGCCACGCCTTTGCTTTCCAGGGCCATGGACATCAGCACCGCAGCAAGGTGGCTGCTGAAAAGTGGCTTGAGGTGCAGGTAATCTTCTTTGCCTCGCAGCCTGTGGGCGACGATACGCCCCAGTCCAGACTCATGGGTGTAAGCCAGGTATGGCAATGCCGCAGGCGAGGTGCCGAAGTTGGCAGAAGCACTCGCCAGAGGAACAAGAACGTCTTCACCCACCTTTTTGCCGATGAACTGATCTGGGGCGAGCAAAGGTGGAACATCGGGATGGCGATGGCAGAGCAGAAACTGAACCTGGCCATGTATCAGCATCTGCTCACAAACAGCCATGCTATCGGAGTGCAGTTGCACAGCCTCGATGGGGGCACCGCTCTCCGAGCTTCGAAGCCACCTGGGAAAAAATGTAAACGACAGGGAATGCGTTGCCGCAAATTGAAGCGACCTGGCAGCCATCCCAGCAACCTCTTGAGCCTCGTTGCGCATTCTGTACAAGCGCCTGGCAGCCTCCTGGGCACTTGGCAAAATTTGCCTCCCGGCTTCAGTCAGCGTCGCGCCCTGAGGCGTTCGAACGAACAATTGCACCCCCATCCAGCTCTCCAGCGAGCGCACTCTGCGACTGAATGCCGGCTGCGTAACGTGCCGCGCCTCAGCTGCCCGAACGAAGCTGCCGTACTCCGCAAGCGCTGAAAAATCCTCAAGCCAAACGAGTTCCACGGGCCATGCCTCCTGTGCATAGGGTGCGGCATTAATAGCATTGGGCGGGTGACATCGCAAAGCCTAACGTGGGGCTACAAACAACAAGAGGACCCCGTCATGCGCATCGTAGACATTCGTGAAAAAACAGTTTCCATTGCCTCCCCAATCGCTAACGCCTACATCGATTTTTCGAAAATGACCTGCTCGGTTGTCGCTGTCATCACAGATGTGATTCGCGACGGAAAGCCTGTCATCGGCTACGGTTTCAATTCCAATGGCCGCTATGGCCAGGGCGCACTGATGCGTGATCGTTTCCTGACGCGTATTACGGAAGCTGATCCAGACACGCTCATCGACCATGCCAACAACAACCTGGATCCGTTCGCCATCTGGAAAACCTTGATGACCAACGAAAAGCCAGGCGGCCATGGTGAGCGCTCGGTTGCCGTTGGCACCCTCGACATGGCCGTATGGGATGCCGTCGCCAAGATTGAAGGCAAACCGCTGTATCGCCTGCTGGCCGACCGTTACCGTAACGGCGTGGCCGATGACAAGGTCTGGGTCTATGCGGCGGGCGGCTACTACTACCCTGGCAAAGACCAGACCAAGCTCAAGGCGGAAATGCAGAGCTATCTGGATCGTGGCTACGACGTCGTCAAGATGAAGATCGGTGCGGTGCCACTGGACGAAGATATCCGTCGCATCGAAGCAGTACTTGAAGTGGTTGGCGACGGTCGTCGGCTAGCCGTCGATGCCAACGGTCGTTTCGATCTGCAGACCGGTATTGCTTACGCGCAAGCCATCAAGAAGTACAACCTCTTCTGGTACGAAGAGGTCGGCGATCCACTGGATTACGCACTCCAGGCCGAGCTCGCCAATCACTATGAACTGCCCATGGCCACCGGGGAAAACCTGTTCTCCCACCAGGACGCCCGCAACCTGCTGCGCCACGGCGGCATGCGCCCTGATCGCGACTACCTCCAGTTCGACTGCGCGCTGTCCTACGGGCTTGTGGAGTACATGCGCACCCTCAAGGTGATGGAGGAAGTGGGTTGGTCTTCCCGCCGCGTAGTTCCGCATGGTGGTCACCAAATGTCCCTGAACATCGCAGCAGGTCTGCATCTTGGCGGTAACGAATCGTACCCCGACGTGTTCCAGCCTTTTGGCGGCTTCGCTGACGGCATCCGTGTCGAAAATGGCTACGTCGGCCTGCCGGATATTCCAGGTGTCGGCTTCGAAGCCAAGTCCGCTTTGTACGCCGTAATGCGTGAGTTGGGCGAAGACTGATCACCCTCGATCTGCGGTCTCTGTCAAAGAGGCCGCAACACCCGGTGTCCCCTCTCGACGCCAAGCCACAGCCCATCACAAAAATAAAATGAGGTGCTCCCGTGGAAATCTCCAAATCCCGCTGGTACAGCCAGCTGTATGTTCAAGTGCTGATCGGCATCGTGCTCGGTGCAGCAATCGGTTACTTCGTGCCTGATATCGGCGCCAAGCTCCAACCCTTTGCCGATGGCTTCATCAAACTGATCAAAATGCTGTTGGCGCCGATTATTTTCGGTACGGTCGTTGTCGGCATCGCCAAGATGGGCAGTATCAAGGAGGTCGGACGGATTGGCGTAAAAGCGCTGATCTACTTCGAGATTCTTTCCACCATCGCCCTGGTCGTCGGCCTTATCGTGGTCAACATCATCAAGCCTGGCGTCGGTATGAACATCAACGCCAGCACGCTGGATGGCGGTGCCATCAGCAAATACAGCCAAGTTGCCAGTGAGCAAGGTGGCGCCATTGAGTTCTTTCTCAATATCATCCCGCAAACCTTCATCGGCGCCTTCTCCAATGGCGTCATGCTCCAGGTCATCCTGCTTTCGGTCTTGATGGGTGTTGCCCTGGTTCAAATGGGCGAAACCAGCAAGCCGCTGATCAACACCCTTGATCTGTTCCTGCAAGGCCTGTTCAAGATCGTTGCAATGGTCATGCGCCTGGCGCCGCTTGGTGCCGGTGCCGGCATGGCGTTCACCATCGGCAAATACGGGATTGGTACCTTGCTGTCGCTCGGCCAGTTGCTGGTCGCGCTCTATCTCACGACCTTGATTTTCATCGTCGTCGTGCTGGGTGCGGTTGCTCGATGGTCGGGCATGCCGCTCATGCAGTTTCTGCGTTATTTCAAAGATGAAATTCTCATCACCCTTGGCACCTGCTCAACCGAAGCCGTGCTGCCGCGAATGATGGTGAAGCTTGAAAAGCTTGGCTGCAAAAAATCCGTCGTGGGCATGGTGTTGCCAACCGGGTACACCTTCAATGCGGACGGCACCTGCATCTATCTCACCATGGCCGCCATCTTTATCGCCCAGGCGACCAATACGCCGCTGACATTTGTGGATCAGATGATTCTGCTGGGCGTATTCCTGCTGACCTCAAAAGGCTCGGCTGGCGTGGCGGGTGCGGGATTCGTAACGCTGGCTGCCACGCTGACAACCATTCACTCCATCCCCCTGGTTGGCCTGGTTTTGCTCTTGGGCATTGACCGGTTCCTGAACGAAGCACGGGCGGTGACCAACTTGATCGGTAACGGCATTGGCACCATCGCCATTGCCAAGTGGGACAACTCGTTCGATGTCGAGGCCTGCGAACGTGAAATCGCCGCCATGAAAAACGAAAAGGCAGCAAGAAAGGCATTGCTGGCGCAAAAGTAATCCGCAAAGCGCACCGGTCATGCAGCTTCGAATACGGCATGACCGGTCGTGATGCAGCGGCAGTAATCTTGCGCTTTCGCTTGAAAGACGATCTTGATAGCCGCTCTACTCCCCTGCGATCACTCAGTGCTGGACGGTTTCTTCTTCAGGCTTTCGGGGCTGCCAGCGCATAACCCATCCATCACCAGGTCCATCAATCTGGCAAGACGTGAGCGCCATTCGCTCTGGGAATCTACTTGCCATATTCCGGCAGTGGCTAGAAAAAAGTCGTCGTGGGTAACCCCGCTACGAATCGTTCCGGCCTTTTCATTAGCCCTCAAAAGCAACTCGGCCGCTGCCTGGACTGGCGCGTATCCCGACTTCCCTGGGAACTCGTAAGTAGAGGCTGCTTGCCGTATCGCGGCCGCAAGTCCCGACTTTGTCATTGCATATTCAACGAGGCAGTCCATCCACTCTCGGAGGGCCTCCTTAGGGGGTTTTGTCGCGAGCAGTTGTTCCGCCAACGAGGCCACTTGCTGCCTATTTGTCGCAATACCTGCTGGTGACCCACGACTCCAAACGCGCGCTGGACATCATGGCCGCCCTGCTCGCCTGCAACGCCATCACCGTAATTGTGCTGCAATACCAGATCGGCCGGTTCCTCGATCGCGAGAAGCTGCGCTACTGGATTGCCGCGGGCACCAGCCTGTTCGTGCTTGGCCTGATCGGCTTCAGCCTGGCAGACGACATGGTGAGCTGGTGCGTGGCGATGTTCATTTTCACCCTCGGTGAAATGATCATTTACCCGGCCGAGTTCCTTTTCGTCGATACCCTGGCCCCGGAAGAGCTGCGCGGCAGCTACTACGGCGCTCAAAACCTGGCAGCGCTCGGCGGCGCCCTGAGCCCGGTGATCTGCGGATACCTGCTGATGCACACCCCGGCACCGACGATGTTCTATGCGTTGAGCGCGCTGACCGCGATGGGCGGCCTGCTGTGCTTCATGAGTGGTCGCAGGATGGGTATTGTGAAAAAGTAACGTGAAGTCCCCGACCGCCATCACCCGACGCGCATTTCGGAGCAAGGCCTGCCCCGCCGAAGCCTCACAGAGCGCCTCTTTTCAGAGACGCTTCGCTTTCGCCAGGTCCGCAATCAGAAAATCCCTGAAGGCACACACCGCTGCCGGTAGATTGCGGCCAGCCATGCTTTGCAGTTCGATGCGTCGTGCCTGCATGCCTTCGTCAAGGATCGGCACGCATTGCAGGACCCCGTCCGCCACCTGCTTTTGCAAGGTCATTTCGCTGGCCAGGCTGATAACGCCTTCTTCGCGGACGAAGCTGTAGAGCGCGGCAACGTAGTTAGTGGTCAACACCGGGTCGAACAGCAGCCCCTGTACACCGCAACAGATGTCGAATAGCTGCCGTATCGTGGTGTCGGCCTTGGGTAACGCAATGGGCCAGGGCTGCAGCTCGGCGAGGCTGACCGCTTCACGCCCGGCCAAGGGATGGGAATTGGCGACCACGGCAAAAATCGCCCCGCTCAGGACATGTTCGACCTTGATCTCCTTTTGCGGCGTCAGGCTGAAGGTCATCGCCAGATCGGCTTCGCCGGAACGCACCTTCTCGGTCGCTTCGGCAGGCGCACAGACCTCCAAGGTGAAATGAATACCCTGGTACTCACGCCGGAACGCGCTGATGCTCCTGGGCATGTATTCCAGTGCAAAGCCTTCCGAGCAGGCAACATGCACATGGCCCCGCTGCAAGCCATGCAGCTCGGTAATCTCCAGCACCACCTGCTCGGCCTCAAGCTGCGACTTGCGCGCATAAGCCGCCAGTCGCGCCCCCGCCTCGCTGAGCACCATGCCTCGAGCGCGACGCTCAAACAGGCTGGCATCCAGGGCCAACTCGAGCTTGGCAATCTGTCGGCTCACCGCTGACGCGGCGACATTCAAGCGCACGGAGGCATCGCTGATCGATCCGCATCGCGCGACTTCCAGAAAATAACGCAGTGCCGTGGACTGCACACCATACAGTTGCATCGGCGCCCCCATGGATTGCCTTTTCGGCAACGCAAGTATCGAAATATTATTCTTGTGGCATTGATAGCCTTTCCCTACATTCGTGTCCAGACCAAAAAAACATGACCTGACCTTCTCTTCCTCCTTTACGCATTTGCGATTCGCTGCCCTTTGATTCAACCACTCTCGCCAACGGAGACGACGGCATGGGCATCAAAGGTTTCGCCTGCAGTTTTGCGCTGATGGGCCTCATCAGCAGTTTTCCGGCGCATGCCGGTAAAGCCAACGACACCCTGGTTTACGCTTCCGACAGCGAGCCTGAAAACATCAGCCCCTATCACAACGATCTACGCGAAGGGGTGATTCTCGGCCGGCTGATCTGGGACAACCTGATCTACCGCGACCCCACCAGCGGCGAATACAAACCCATGTTGGCCACCCGCTGGACACAGGTCGACGACACCACTCTCGACTTTGAGCTGCGCAAAGGCGTCAAATTTCACAACGGCGACGCCTTCACCGCCGACGACGTGGTGTTCACCCTCAACTACGTGGTGTCGCCCGAAGCGAAAGTCGTTACCGTGCAAAACGTCGACTGGATCAAAAGCGCTGAAAAAACCGGTGACTACAGCGTCCGCCTGCATTTGAAAAAAGCTTTTCCCGCGGCACTGGAATACCTGTCCAACGCCGTACCGATGTTCCCCAAAACGTATTTCGAGAAAGTCGGCCTGGCTGAATTCAGTCGTAAACCGATTGGCACCGGTCCCTATAAAGCTGTGTCAGTAGTGGCGGGCGAAGGCGTGACCATGGCGCTCAATAAGGACTACTTCAAGGACAGCCCACAAGGCCAACCGCATATCGGCCACCTCAAGTTCCGAGTGATCCCTGATGCGGAAACCCGTCTGGCCGAGCTGATGACCGGCGGTGTTGACTGGACCTGGCGCGTCGCACCAGACCAGGCAGTCAACCTCAAGAGCATGCCGAACCTGACCGTGACCAGCGGCGAAACCATGCGCATCGGTTTCCTGATCCTCGATGCTCGTGGCACCTCGACTGAAAACTCACCGATGAAAAACCTTAAGGTGCGTCAGGCCATCAACCATGCCATCAACCGCGATGCACTGGCCTCACAACTGGTGGGCGGCGAAGCCAAACCCTTGCAAGTCGCCTGCTATCCGGGGCAGTTCGGTTGCGACACCACGGCAGCCACGGTCTACAACTATGACCCAGCCAAGGCCAAGGCGCTGCTCGCTGAAGCCGGTTATCCGAATGGCTTTGAGACAGAAATCTTCGCTTACCGCGACCGTGATTACGTCGAAGCGATCATCGGCAACCTGCGTGCCGTGGGTATCAATGCCAAGCTGCGCTACTTGAAGTACGCCGCCCTGCGCGACCAACAACGTGGCGGCAAAGTGCCGATATCGTTCCAGGCCTGGGGTTCGTTCTCGATTCTCGACACATCGGCGTCCGCTGGGACCTGGTTCAAAGGCAACCCGGACGACAACATCAAGGATCCGCAGGTCCAGGGCTGGTTGCAGACCGCCGACAACGCCCTCGACCCGCAAGTGCGCAAGGACAACTACCGAAAGGCGTTGCAGCGCATCAGCGAGCAGGCCTATTGGGCGCCGCTGTTCAATTACTCGATGAACTACGCCTATACCTCCGACCTGGCGTTCACGCCCTACCCGGATGAGCTACCGCGTTTCGTTCTGTCCAGCTGGAAGTAATCCGCCACCGAGCGGATTGATCGAGAGGTCCCGTGGCTGCGGACTGACCCGCACCACGGACACGTCCTCACACCTGTCATCCATTGGATATGAGGAAACTTGCCATGCTTGGATTCCTTCTGCGCCGTCTGGGCATCGCCATTTGCGTTGCCATTACCGTGTCGGTGATCAGCTTTTCTCTTTTGCACCTGTCCGGCGACCTGGCCACGGCCATTGGCGGACCGGAAGCCACCAGCGAGCAGATCGAACAGATCCGCGTGCAGTACGGTTTGAACAAACCGCTACCGACCCAGTACTTCAACTGGCTGGGCGATTTGTTGCGGCTGGACCTGGGCAACTCGTTTTTCTTTCAGGAGTCGGTCTACAACCTCGTCGCCAGCCGCTTGCCGATCACCCTCGGGTTAGGCGCCATGGCGCTGGCTATCGCCTTGCTGGTGGCGATTCCACTGGGTGTGCTGGCCGCGGTCAAACGCGACACCTGGGTTGACCGACTGGCCTTGAGCATTGCCGTACTGGGTCAGGCAATGCCAAGTTTCTGGTTTGCGCTGATGCTGATCGTGGTGTTCGCGGTGACGCTCAAGTGGCTGCCGGTGTCCGGCAACTCGACCCTGCTGCACTTCGTCATGCCGGCCATTGCCCTGGGCTACTACGCGACTCCGGCAATCATGCGCCTGACCCGTGCCGGCATGCTCGATGTGCTCAGTTCCGATTACATCCGCACCGCCCGCGCCAAGGGCCTGCGCCCTGCCCGCGTGTTGTTCAAGCATGCACTGCGCAACGCCTTGATTCCGGTCGTCGCCCTGGCGGCGGTGGAGTTTGGCTTCATGCTCGGCGGTTCGGTGGTGATCGAAACCGTGTTCTCCCTGCAAGGTATCGGACAACTCGCCTGGGACGCCATCGCCCGTGATGACTTTCCGGTGGTACAGGCCGTGGTCCTGCTCATCGCAGTGATCTACATCATCCTCACCTTGCTGGCCGATGTGCTCAACGCACTGCTCGACCCACGCATTCGCGTGCGCTAGGAGGCTTACATGAGCACCCCCACTACCCTCGCGATCAATGACTACCTGCCACCCCCCAGCAGCCTGAGCCGAGTCCTTGGCAAGAGCTTTCGTCATCGTGGTTTCGCCATCGGCACGGTGTTGTTGCTGATCATCTTCACGGGGGCACTCTTCGCGCCGTGGCTGGCACCTTATGACCCTTATGCACAAGACGTGATGCTGCGTATGAAGCCGCCGGTATGGATGGCCAACGGCACCTGGGAATACGTGCTGGGAACCGACAAGCTGGGCCGTGACTACCTGTCACGACTGCTCTACGGCGCACGTATTTCATTGTTCATCGGCATTGCGGCGGCGCTTATTTCCGGCTTTATCGGCACCGTCATGGGGCTGTTGGCGGGTTACTACGGCGGCAAGGTCGATGCGTTCATCAGCTACCTGATCACCACCCGGCTGGCGATGCCGGTGGTGATGGTCGCACTGGCCTCGGCCTCGCTGATGGGCGGCTCGCTGAAAGTGGTGATTGTGCTGCTCGGCTGCCTGCTCTGGGATCGCTTCGCCGTGGTGGTCAGGGCTTCGGTGCAACAGATTCGCGATGCTGAATATGTGGCCTCGGCCCAGGCGCTGGGCTGCTCGACCCTGCGCATTCTGCTCAGCGAAATCCTGCCCAACCTGGTCGGCGCGCTGATCGTCGTCGCAACGCTGGAAATGGCCCACGCGATCCTGCTGGAGTCGGCACTGTCGTTCCTCGGGGTAGGTGTGCAGCCGCCAACGCCGTCCTGGGGCTTGATGATCGCCGAAGGCAAACCCTACATGTTCTTTTCCCCGTGGGTCATCGCCATTCCCGGCGTTGCCCTGATGATCCTGGTGCTGGGCATCAACCTGGTCGGCGATGGCCTGCGCGATCTGATCCTGCCCGACGGCCGTAACTGATAGAAGGTACCTAACATGGCACTACTCCATGTAGAAAACCTGCGCGTGGATATCCCCATGGGCAACAGCCCGACGCCGGATGACACGCTGCATGCAGTGCGCGGTCTGAACTTTGAAGTCGAGCGCGGAGAAATGCTGTGCATCGTCGGCGAATCCGGCTGCGGTAAATCCTTGACGTCGCTGGCGCTGATGGACCTGTTGCCACGCAAGGCCAAACGCACGGCGTCCCGACTGACGCTGGACGGTATCGACATGATCGGCCAGAGCGAACGGCACATGTGCGACCTGCGCGGCAATCGCCTGGCCATGATCTTCCAGGAACCGATGACCTCTCTGAACCCGGCCTACAGCATTGGCGACCAACTCAGCGAAGTGCTCACCCGGCATCGCAAGGTGTCGCGCAAGGATGCCCTGGTTCGCGCCGGGCGGATGCTGGAGAAAGTCGGCATCAGCAATGCCACCGAGCGCTTGCGGCAGTATCCGCATCAACTGTCTGGCGGTTTGCGCCAGCGGGTGATCATTGCCATGGCGTTGATGTGCGAACCGGACCTGATCATCGCCGATGAGCCCACCACCGCATTGGACGTGACCATTCAAGCGCAGATCCTGCGCTTGATTCGCGACATTCAGAAAGAACTCGGCCTGGCGGTGATCTTCATCACTCACGACCTTGGGCTGGTGGCACGGATCGCCGATCGGGTCGCGGTGATGTATGCCGGGGAAATCGTCGAAACCGCCCCTGCCCTGCAACTGTTCGAGAACCCGCAGCATCCGTACACCCGTGGTCTGCTGGCCAGCATTCCAATCCCTGGCCAGACCAAACCGGGTGAGGCGCTGGGTTCGATTCCAGGCCTGGTGCCAAGCCTGGTAGGTGAACAGCAAGGTTGTGCGTTCCGCAATCGTTGCGCTCAGGCGATACCGACCTGCGCGCAGAACATCCCCGAAGTCGAACAGGACGGACACATGGCGCGCTGCCTGTTCGCCGCACCGGCCCCGGCACCGATTCGCCTTCAGGAGCGTGCACGGTCATGAAAAAAGACATCGCTTTGGAGCTGTGTGACATCCGTCGCGAGTTTCGGATCAACCAGGGGTTTTTCAAACCCGCCGCCACCCTGAAGGCCGTAGATGGCGTTTCCCTGCGCCTGATGCGGGGCGAGACCCTCGGTCTGGTAGGTGAGTCCGGTTGCGGAAAAAGTACCCTGGCCAAGCTATTGCTCGGTCTGCTGCCGCCTACCAGCGGCGATGTGCTGGTCAACGGCAAACATCTGGCGGCGACTGATCGCAAGGCAATGTCCCGGCACATTCAGCCGATATTCCAGGACCCGTATTCCTCGCTGAACCCACGCAAGACCCTGCGCGAAATCATTACCCTGCCGCTGATCGTGCATGACATCGGCAACCCCGCCGAGCGGCGCAAGAAGACCGAAGCGATGCTTGATGTGGTCGGCCTGCCCAAGCGGGTGATCGACAGCTACCCGAGCCAGCTGTCCGGCGGACAACGCCAGCGAGTCGCGATCGCACGGGCGCTGATCATGCGCCCCGATGTGTTGATCTGCGACGAGCCCACCTCAGCACTGGATGTGTCGGTGCAGGCGCAGATTCTCAACCTGCTGCAAGACCTCAAGCGCGAATTCGGCCTGACCTATCTGCTGATCAGCCACAACCTCGCGGTCATCGAACACCTCGCCGACCGGGTAGCGGTGATGTACCTGGGGCGCATCGTCGAAGAACGTACGCGCGAATCGTTGTTTGCTGAACCCGGCCACCCTTATACCCGCGCCTTGCTGGATTCGGTGCTCACCCCCGATCCGCACCTGGGCATTCCCGATATCGGCCTGCACGGCACCTTTCCCAATCCGATGTCACCGCCGTCCGGTTGCGCTTTCCACCCGCGTTGCCCGAGCTGCTTCGCACCGTGCAAAACGGCCTACCCGGCCAATGATTCCATTATCGGGGGCAACGTGCGTTGCCACCTTCACGACAATCCTGCCCAAACACTGGAGCTTGTCCACTCATGAGTCGTTCATTGGCCATCAGCAACACCACAGAGCAATTCGACAACGGCGCCTTTTTCAATCTGCTCGAACGTAGCGTCGCCTTGCCCACCGAAAGCCAGGCAACGGACAGCCAGCCCGAGTTGTATCGCTACCTCAATGACTTCATCACCCCGCATGTCAAGGCCATGGGCTTCAGCGTCAAGATCTATGACAACCCGGTGGCGGATCGCGGCCCCTTCATGATCGCCACACGCATTGAGCATCCAGAACTGCCGACCGTACTGAGCTACGGCCACGGTGATGTGGTGCGCGGCTATGAAGCGCAATGGCGTGAAGGCCTGTCACCGTGGCAAGTCACCGTCGAAGGCGATCGCTGGTACGGCCGCGGCACGGCGGATAACAAAGGCCAGCACCTGATCAACCTGACCGCGCTGGAACAAACGCTCAAGGCTCGCGACGGCAAGCTGGGTTTTAACGTCAAACTGCTGCTGGAAATGGGCGAAGAAGAAGGCTCGCCGGGCTTGAATGCGTTCTGTGCCGCCCACAGCGAAGAGCTCGCGGCGGATGTTTTCATCGCCTCGGACGGCCCACGCCTGGCGGCATCCCGACCGACGATTTTTCTCGGCTCACGCGGGGTGTTCAACTTCGAGCTGGTGGTCAATTTGCGCGAAGGCGCCCATCACTCTGGCAACTGGGGCGGCTTGCTGGCCAACCCTGGCATCATTCTGGCCAATGCCATCGCAAGCATGATCGATGAACAGGGCCGGGTGAAGGTGGCAGGCCTGCAGCCCGAGACACTGCCGGAGCCGGTTCGCCAGGCACTGGCCGACATTGACGTGGGTGGCGGACCGGGCGATCCGGACATCGACGCCAACTGGGGTAACCCGCAGCTCTCGCTGAGCGAAAAAGTATTCGGCTGGAACACCCTCGACGTCATCGCCTTCAAGACCGGAAACCCGGATGCCCCCGTGCATGCGATCCCTGGTAAAGCCAATGCCCACTGCCATATCCGCTTCGTGGTGAACAGCGACTACACGACCTTTATCCCGGCTGTTCGTGCCCACCTGGATGCCCATGGCTTCAGCAATGTCGAGGTCAAGCAAAGCCGCATCGATGTGATGCATGCCACTCGGCTGGACCCGCAAAGCCCGTGGGTCAATTGGGCCCTCAGCTCCTTGACACAGACCACCGGCAAAAAACCTGCGCTGCTGCCAAACCTCGGGGGCTCGCTGCCCAACGACGTGTTTGCGGACGTGCTCGGCCTGCCAACATTGTGGGTGCCGCACTCGTACCCGGCCTGCTCGCAACATGCGCCGAACGAGCACCTGCTGGCACCGGTGGTCAAGGAAAGCCTGCAAATCATGGCTGGTCTGTTCTGGGACCTGGGCAACGACGCGGCACGCCTGACTCAGGAACATCAGTTGCGGGAGCAGGCGCAATGAGCGACTCGCCACAACAGGCGCTGGACTGGCTTGCCGGCCAGCGCCACGCCATGGAAGCGCTGCTGCAGCGTATCGTCGACACCGACTCCAACAGCTATGACAAGGCGGGCGTCGACGCGGTGGGCGCACTGCTCGCGGCTGAACTGGAAGCCGACGGCATCCTGCTCAAGCGCATGCCGGTCGATGATTTTGGCGACGTGATGCTCGCCGAAGTACCAGGCGCCTCTGGAAAGCCGGTGCTGCTGCTGGGCCATCGCGACACGGTGTTCCCCAAAGGCACCACCTCGACTCGCGGCTACAGCCGCGACGCCAACCTCGCCTATGGCCCCGGCGTCGCCGACATGAAAGGCGGCCTGGTGCTCAATTGCTTCGCGCTCAAGGCTCTCAAGCGCGCCGGTGAGTTGCCCTATCCGGTGCAAGTCCTGTACACCGGAGACGAAGAAATCGGCTCCGGCAGCGCCAGAACCCATATCGAAAAAGCCGCCCGTGGCGCGCGTGCCGTGCTCAATACCGAACCCGGCCGGGCCAGCGGCAACGTGGTCAGCGCACGCAAAGGTGGTGCCACGCTGATCATCGAAGTCAGCGGCCGCGCGGCGCATGCCGGGGTCAACCATGCCGACGGCGCCAGTGCCATCGAAGCCCTGGCACGCAAGATCGTCAAGCTCCATGCCTTGACCGATTACGCGGCAGGCATCACGACCAATGTTGGCCTGATAGCCGGTGGCACCTCCAGCAACACCGTCGCGCCTAGCGCCTCTGCCCGACTGGACGTGCGCTTCATCGAACTTGAGCACTGGGATCAGATTTTTACCGCGAT
Source organism: Pseudomonas sp. Lb2C2 (assembly GCF_052112205.1). Lineage (NCBI taxonomy): Bacteria > Pseudomonadati > Pseudomonadota > Gammaproteobacteria > Pseudomonadales > Pseudomonadaceae > Pseudomonas > Pseudomonas sp. Lb2C2. The sequence goes on from NZ_JAUTYW010000012.1 coordinate 85,095, forward strand.
CCTGGGCATCGTCGCGGAAGAAGAGCTGATCGGCACCCGCGCCATCCTCAAGGAAGCGACTACTTTCCTGCCGATGGAAGCCCGTCACAGCGAACGGCTGCTGCGGATCTACCAACAAAAGGCCTTGGCGCTGGGTTTCAGTGTGGAGGGCGAGTTCACCGGTGGTTGTGCTGACTCTGGATTCACTGCCAGCCTGGGCATTCCAACCCTGTGTGGGCTGGGGCCGGTGGGTGGCAAGGTTCATACCGAGCGTGAGTACCTGGAACTGGATACGCTGGTGCCTCGGGCTCTGGCGTTGGTGGCGACTATTCTGGCTGTTGGCTAGGGTAGTTGAGGCTTTTTTTGGGGGGAATCTATTCGCGTTTTTCTGGACGGGGGGTGTGTATATCCGTTTTTTTGGTAACGGCGGCTGGCGGTTCCGCTCTTACAGCGGCTCACTTTTGAAGAGCGCAAAAGTAAGCAAAACGCTTTTGCCCCACCACTTGGTGCCTCGCCTAGGCTCGGCATGCCCTCACTCCGGCATTGCTCCGTGGGCCCGCCGCGAAGGGCCATCCATGGCCCAGCGCGGCTATCCCGGCATCCATGCCGGGATGCCCACTGCGCAATGCCTGCGTTCGGCCAGCGTGGTTTAACGGGGCACCCAGATCAAGATCTAAAGCAAGAGCAAGAGCAAGAGCAAGAGCGGGGTACATTTCGGCACGGATGTGGCTGAACCACCGCTATCGCGAGCAGGCTCGCTCCCACACTGGATCTTCAGCAGACACAAAACTCATGCACACCGCAAAACCTGTGGGAGCAAGCTTGCTCGCGAAGAGGCCAGCAAACCCAACATCCATGTGACTGAACCACCGCTATCGCGAGCAAGCTCGCTCCCACATTGGATCTTTGGCAGACACAAAATCCATGTGCACCGCAAAACCTGTGGGAGCTTGCTCGCGAAGAGGCCAGCAAACCCAACATCCATGTGACTGAACCACCGCTATCGCGAGCAGGCTCGCTCCCACAATGGGCCTGCGGTGAACACAAGACTCATGGACACCCAGAATCACCTGTGGGAGCGAGCTTGCTCGCGATGAGGCCAGCACATCCAACATCACCGCAAACTGACACACCGCCTTCGCGAGCAAGCCCCACAGGAGAAACACGGTCCCATCAAGAACCAGGTCGGCTACTAGGCCGCCTCGCAGTGGACGTTGATCTCGGCGCCCCGTTAACCACGCTGGCTGAACGAAGGTATTGCGCAGTGGGCAACCCGGCATGGATGCCGGGTTAGCCGCGCTGGGCCATGGATGGCCCTTCGCGGCGGCCCACGGAGCAATGCCTTCGTTCAGGCATGCCGAGCCTAAGCGAGGCACCAAGTGGTGGGGCAAAAGCGCTTTGGTTACTTTCGACTGGGCCGGCTTCCGGGCTTTTCGAAAGTGACCCGCTGTAAAAGCGGAACCATAAGCGGCCGTTACCGCAGCAACGGATATACACCCCCCTATTGAAATCAAGCGTCCCAGGGGGCCACCGCGTCCACATCAATGGCGTACCGCTCAATGGCCTCAGCACACACACTGGCATCGAGGCGCCCCATGTGCACCAGGGCAGTCAGCGCACTCAAGACAATCTGGTGGCGGTCCACTTCGAAGAACCTGCGCAACTGGTCGCGGGTATCGCTGCGGCCAAATCCGTCGGTGCCCAGTACGGTGTAGCGGGCATCGAGATAACTGGCGATCAACTGCGGCAAGGCGCGAACATAGTCAGTACAGGCAATGATCGGCGCCGAGTCGTTGAGCGCCCCCTGGACATGACTGCGGCGCGAAGGCTGTCCAGGATGCAGTCGGTTCCAGCGTTCCACTTCACGGGCATCACTTGCCAACTCGGTAAAGCTGGTAACGCTCCAGACCTGACTGTCGATGCCCCAATCGCTGGCCAGCAACTCGGCGGCGGCAATCACTTCGCGCAGGATGGCGCCGGAACCCAACAACTGGACACTTCCACGCGCACCCTCGACTTCATGCCGGGCGAACCGATACATACCCTTGATAATCGCCTGTTCAACGCCTTCAGGAAGGTTGGGCTGCGGGTAGTTCTCGTTCATCAAGGTGACGTAATAAAACTCGTCCACCTGGCGCTCCAGCATCTGGCGCATGCCGTGATCCAGGATCACCGCGAACTCGCCGGCAAATGCCGGATCGTAGGCACGGCAGTTGGGGACCATCGCCGCCATCAGATGACTGTTGCCGTCCTGGTGCTGCAGGCCTTCGCCACCCAATGTCGTGCGGCCGGCGGTGGCCCCAAGCAGAAAGCCGCGGGCCCGTTGATCCGCCGCCGCCCAGATCAGGTCGCCGATGCGCTGGAAGCCGAACATCGAGTAATAGATGTAGAACGGCAGCATCGGCAAGCCATGCACCGAATAGCTGGTCGCCGCTGCAACCCAGGAACTGATCGCCCCGGCCTCGCTGATGCCTTCTTCGAGAATCTGGCCGTCCAGCGCTTCTCGATAGCTCAGGATCGAACCGATGTCTTCCGGCTCATATCGCTGCCCCACGCTGGAATAAATACCGATCTGCTTGAACAGGCTGGCCATGCCGAACGTACGCGCTTCATCCGCCACGATCGGCACGATGCGTGGGCCCAGTTGTTTGTCCCGCAGCAGACCACTGAGCATTCGGACGAACGCCATGGTGGTGGACATTTCCTTGCCTTCGGCAGCAATGGCAAACGCGCCATAGCTGCTGACATCAGGCACCGCCAATGATTCGGCAGTCGAAGGACGCGATGGCATGTAGCCGCCCAATGCACGGCGACGCTCATGCAGATAGCGCATTTCAGCACTGTCTTCATCGGGTTTGAAGAAGCTCAACGAGGCGGCCTGTTCATCGGTCAACGGCAGGTTGAAGCGATTGCGGAACGCGATCAGCGCCTCCCTGTCGAGCTTCTTCTGCTGGTGCACGGTCATCTTGCCCTGCCCGGCATCGCCCATGCCGAAGCCCTTCTTGGTCTGCGCCAGTATCACGGTGGGTTTCTTGCCTTCGAGCAACGCGCGTTGATAGGCGGCGAAGATCTTCACCATGTCGTGACCGCCACGTTTCAGGCGGTCGATCTGTTCATCGGTCAGGCCTTGTGCCAACTGCGCCAATGCCTCGTTCTGGCCAAAGAAATGATCACGGTTAAAGCGCCCGTCTTTTGCCGCGAACGTCTGGAACTGGCCATCGACGGTGCTCGATAGCGCCTTGACCAGCGCGCCATCCGCATCGCGCGCAAACAAGCCGTCCCAGTCGGCGCCCCAAACCAGTTTGATGACGTTCCAGCCTGCACCACCAAACAACGCCTCCAGCTCGTCGATGATGCGACCATTGCCACGCACCGGCCCGTCCAGCCGTTGCAGGTTGCAATTGACCACCCAGACCAGATTATCCAACCCTTCCCGCGCGGCCAGCGTCAGTGCCGACATGCTTTCCGGCTCATCCATTTCCCCGTCGCCAAACACGCCCCAGACGGTTCGCCCGGAGGTGTCTTGCAGGCCTCGATGCTCCAGGTAGCGCATGAAGCGCGCCTGGTAGATCGAGCTGATCGGACCGATGCCCATGGAGCCTGTTGGAAACTGCCAGAAGTCCGGCATCAACCAGGGATGCGGGTAACTCGACAGACCTCGGGCACCCTTGGCGCGCGCGCCGATTTCTTGCCGATAATGCAGCAGATCCTTTTCTTCCAGGCGTCCCTCGAGGAACGCCCGGGCATAGACCCCTGGCGCCGAGTGCGGCTGATAGAACACCAGATCGCCACCGCTCCTTTCGGTTCGCGCTTTGAAAAAATGGTTGAAGCCCACTTCGAACAAATCCGCCGCGCTGGCATAACTGGCGATATGGCCGCCCAATTCGCCATAGGCGTAGTTCGCCCTGGCAACCATGGCCAACGCATTCCAGCGCATGATCGAGGCCAGCCGTTCTTCGATAGCCAGGTCCCCTGGAAACACCGGCTGGCACTCAACACTGATGGTATTGATGTAAGGCGTGCCATGGCTGGGCCGCCAATCGATGTCCGAGGCGCTTGCCACAGCCACCAGCATGTCGAGAATCTGTTTGGCCTGTGCCGTGCCGCTATGGGCGATAACCGACAGCAAGGCGTCCCGCCATTCAGCAACTTCTTGAGCATCTTCAGTGGTCTGGCCCGGCCATTGGGCATGAATATCGGACAGGTTCATGGGCATCTCCTGCAAATGTCGGGCAACGCTTCAAGGTGGCGCGAATAGCTCAATCGGGCGAGTTTTTTGACTTGCTCTACCGCGTCAATGACGGAGCGCTCGGCCCAGCTGTCTTGCCCTATCTGGTAGATGCACGGATTGCCAATGGAAAGATTGTTCAACAGATACTCTTCAAGTTCACCGCAAACGAGAAAGCTGTAATCACACCCCGCTACGTGTACTTCAACGCACCTGTCAGCCCCTGTATCCGAAGGTTCGACCTGTACCAGCGCGATATTGTCAAAACAGCTGAACCCATGATGCATCAGGTCAATATGATCACTGTCAATTGCGGACACTATGACAACGATGCGGGTACAGCTCGAAGGTTCACGCATCCACTTCGTGGTTTTAGAACGACAGTCGGCAGATCGGCTCATGAGTGCGGCCTTTCCATTGGGGTCATAAATTCAGGCGTGTGTGGCGATGACTTTCGCTAGATGAAACAACGCTCTTGCAACCCGCTTTTCACCAGTGTCCGGGTCACCGATAAAATCTCTTCCACCTGTTTATCGATCGCTGCATGGGAGGCTGCGTCTTCCAGTTTGAGGACACGCAGTGGGTGACCGCAGACTGATCCCAGCCAGGTGAGACGGGGTATCGGGCTGACTTCGACATCCAGTAAAAAGCAGCCTTTGGATACGCCGCGCAGCAGTTGGCTGGCCCGGCAAGTGGTCGCCGGCGCCGTATCTATCGGGTTGGACCCAAACTGCAACCAGTCGAGCATGAACGCCCTGGATTGCTGGACCACCAGATAAGCAACCTGGTCCCAGTCGTCGATCTCCATATGCAACTTGTCAATCAGGTACTTGGGCAACGCGGCGCTGGTCACGATGACGACCCCGGTATCCGCCAGCGGTTCTTTCACCCAGATTGCAGACTGCGATATCGCATGCATGGTGGTACTCCCGGCGTGATTCCTGAGCCTAAAGGCTGACACAATTCCCTGTGGGAGCGAGCTTGCTCGCGATAGCGATTTGTCAGTTACCTCTGTAGGCACTGAACCAACTCAATCGCGAGCAAGCTCGCTCCCACAGGGGCTCCCACAGATGACTCCAAAAGCAGTTCTACGCTTAGCCGTTACGAAACAGGAAGCTGTAGGCGTTCAGCGCCGGCGCCCCACCCAAGTGTGCGTAAAGCACTTTGGAACCTTCGGGGAATTCGCCACGACGGACCATTTCAATCATGCCGTGCATCGATTTACCTTCGTACACCGGATCTGTCAGTACCCCTTCAAGGCTGCCGCACAGTCGGATTGCTTCCAATGTGCCTTCGTTGGGCAAGCCATATTCCGGGTACGCGAAACGCGTATCGAGCACCACGTCCTCTTCGGTAATCTCGCGCCCCAACTCCACCAGCTCAGCCGTGTGTCGGGCGATGCGCAGGATCTGTGCCTTGGTCTGTTCCGGCTTGGCCGAAGCATCGATACCAATCACATTCTTCGAACGACCGTCAGCGGCGAAACCGACAACCATGCCCGCCTGCGTACTGCCGGTCACCGAGCAGACCACGATGTAGTCAAACTTGAAGCCCAGTTCTTTTTCCTGCTGCCGCACTTCTTCGGCAAAGCCGACGAAACCGAGGCCGCCATAGGGGTGCTCGGAACAACCCGCCGGAATCGGAAACGGTTTGCCACCCTGCTCCACGACATCGCTCATGGCCTTTTCCCAACTTGGCCGAATGCCAATATCGAAGCCAGCGGCGTCAAGCCGCACGTCAGCGCCCATGATCCGCGACATCTCGATGTTACCGACGCGGTCATACACCGCGTCGGAATAGTTCACCCAGTTTTCCTGCACCAACACGCACTTCATGCCCAAGTGGGCAGCGACGGCAGCGACCTGGCGGGTCTGGTTCGACTGGATGCCGCCGATGGAGACCAGCGTATCGCAGCCTTGCTCGATCGCTTCGGGAATGAGGTATTCGAGCTTGCGCGTCTTGTTCCCACCAAAGGCCAGGCCACTGTTGCAGTCTTCACGTTTGGCATACAGCTCGACCTTGCCGCCCAGATGTTGACTGAGGCGCTTCAAGGGCGTGATGGGCGAAGGACCGAAGGTCAATGGATAACGTTCAAAACGATTCAGGTTCATGACTCTGCTCCTTGATATGGGATATCCAAGCGCCAGACCGAAAGGGAAAAGGCCGCATTCCAGGCTCTTTCCAGAGGGGCTTCGATGAGTTCAATATTAAGAAGAATTCCAAAAATATGTGTTGCAAGTTTCCATCACTTGGAAAAACATAATTTCCATGAAGGCACGTCGAACATACTTTTAATGCGTGGAATTCAATATGAGAGCAACAAACACTCACAAGAAGCCGGGCACTACGGCCCCAGTGCCACAGCCACTGGATCGAACCGACCGCGCGATTCTCAAGGCCCTGCAACGGGATGCCTCCATCTCCAACGTGGCGCTTGCAGAGAAGGTGAAACTGAGTGCCCCGGCCTGCCTCAGGCGCGTCGAGCGGCTCAAGCAGGTCGGCCTGATCAAGAACATCGTCGCCCTGTTGGACAATGAAGCGCTGGATGCGGGGATGGTGGTCTTGATCGGCGTGGTGCTGGACCGCTCCACACCGGAATCCTTCGCCGCATTCGAGGCGGCCGCACAAAAGGTGTCCGGCTGCATGGAGTGCCATGTGGTGACGGGGGAGTTCGACTACTTCATGTTGCTGCGCACCAAGGACAGCAACAGTTTCAACCGGCTCCACGCCGAGCAATTGCTTTACCTGCCGGGGGTTCGCCAGATTCGCTCGTTCATGGGCTTGCGCCAGGTCTTGTCGACAACCCACATCCCCCTTTGAGGCTCCACTCAGAGCGAGCAGGCATCGGGGGGCATGCGCAGAAAACCTGACACGACTGAATGCGTTGGCAATCCAGCTGCTAAGCTCAATTTCGCTCCAGGCCATAACCAATAACAATGTTCAAGAAAGGTAAGGCAGCATGACCACGGCACAGTCTCCGGCAACGTCCGCGAAATGGCGTTTCAAGTTAGGCATCGCCATTCTTTGTCTAATGCTCACGCTGTGGTTGTTGGTGCCACTGGCAGCGGCAGCGGATGTGCCCCGCTCCACCATCGCCGCTATCACCGGCGCCCTGTTCATCATCAACAAGGTGTTGTTGCTGCTGGTGATCGCCGTGATGGGCAAGGCGGGTTTCCAAGAGCTCAAGCAGCATGTGTTCAGCTACGTGTCGGGCCTTGTGCCCAGCGCTGAGCAGGAGGTAAGCGTCACCCGCCACCGTATTGGCCTGGTGATGTTCTGCTTGCCGTTGGTGTGCTCCTTTCTCGAACCCTATGTCGACACCCTCGCGCCCGGTCTGCGCCCCAATAGCTGGGCATTGCAACTGCTGGGCGATGCACTGTTGGTTGGCAGCTTCTTTGTACTGGGTGGCAATTTCTGGGAGAAGTTGCGCGCGCTGTTTATCCGAACCGCACGGGTCACTGCCTCCGACCCGGTCTGAGTCAACGCCCGGATCGCCTCCCCCCCGGCGCGCTGTCAGTTGTTCTTGAAGCGCCATGACTTACAGGTGCCGATATGCCCGAAACACAGAATTCTCCCGTTTCCGTCGAGCCTGAGCGCCAAACTGAACCGCCTCCTGAAAAGCCTGCGCCAGCCAATCCGCTGCGGCGCATTGCACTAGGTGTGGCGGTGTTGATCGCCGTGCTGTTTACCCTCTCCATTTTTATGGAACGACGCACGCCCTCGACGTCGCAAGCCGTGGTGCAAGCCTATGTCGTGCAAATGGCTGCCGAGGTGGGTGGTCGTGTGACAGAAATTGCGGTGCTCGACAATGCCCGGGTGAAGACTGGCCAGGTGCTGTTTCGTATCGACCCGCAACCCTACAAGCTTGTCGTCAGCGAGGCTGAAGCGCGGCTGGAAGAAACCGGCCAGGCGTTGGGTGCCAGCACCGCCTCGGTGGATGCCGCCCAGGCACAGCTGGTGTCGGCGCGCGCGCAGCGTGACAACATACGCGAGCAAGCCCGGCGGGTGAACCAATTGGTCGAGCGCGGTGTGTTCGCCCCGGCGCGCCAGGATGAAGCCAAGGCCTCGCTGAGCTCCGCCGAGGCGGCCGTGAGCAAAGCCCAAGCCGACCTGGAGCGGGCGCGTCAGCAATTAGGGCCCAAAGGCAACGACAACCCGCAATTCAAGCAAGCCCTGGCCGCACTGGAAAAAGCCCGGCTCGACCTGGTGCGTACCGAAGTCATTGCACCCGCCGATGGCGTGATCACCCATCTCCAGCTCGCCGTGGGTCAGGTCGTCAGCGCTGGCCAACCGGCACTGACCTTCATCGACAGAGGCACCGTATGGGTGTCTGCCGCCTTCAAGGAAAACAGCCTGGAGCATGTGCAGGCTGACGACCCGGCGGAACTGGTGTTCGATGTATTGCCAGGCCGCGTGTTCAAGGGCCGCGTTGAAAGCGTCGGCTGGGGTGTCGCGCAACAGGATAGCAGCAACTCCGCCCTGCCCTCGGTGCGCAACGAGAGTGGTTGGGTGCGCGACCCGCAGCGCTTTCCGGTGCGCCTGCTCGTGGAGGAACCGCACCCGATCGGCCCCCGCTACGGCTCGCAAGTGACCGTGGTGATCTACACCGATGACAACCGCGTGACTAACGCGCTGGGGGCATTCATGACACGCCTGGGCGCCTGGCTGAATTATGTCAATTGATGGGCAAGCTGCGCTGGAGCTGCTGCGGATCAAGCGCCAGGGATTGCGCGTCGCCCTGGCAGCGACCGTGGGCTTGTGCACGGGTCTGGTCCTGGGCGACATCCTGCCTTTTCTAGCGCCCTTGTTCGCCATCCAGTTCCTCTTGGCCAGCCGCCGCGCACCAGCGTTGTCTCAGGGATTGATAACGTTGCTGGTGAGTCTGCTGACCGGCGCACTGCTGGTGTGTATGACCGGCATCCTCGGTGATCGACCGTGGGTGCTCCTGCCAGTGCTGTGGCTGTTTTATTTCGCCTGTTTTACCGCGCAAGGCCAACAACGGGGCGGCGCGGGGCCGGCGCTGATGCTGGTCATTGCCATTGTGGTACCGATGCTCGATATCGTGCAGCGCGATCTGGGCGAGTCCATCGTGCTAGTGCTGGTCAAGGCGGTCAGCCTGGGGTTGCTGCTGACTTGGAGCGCCCATGCGCTGCTGCCCGACCCTGCTGGTGAACATACCGACCAGCAAATCCCACAGCCGCGCGAGCTGACCCTGGTGATTCACCAGGCCATGGCCAGCGCGGCGATTCTGCTGGCTATGGTTGCCCTGTGCCTGAGCGACCCGCGGCTGGCCACGGCGATGGTCGTCCCCATCACGGTGGCCTCGTTGCTTAGCCAGTTTTCGCTAGGCATGAGCAGCCGCACCGCCCTTGGCCTGGTGATGGTCAACTTGCTGGGCGGGGTGGTGGCTTCCCTGGCCTTTACGCTGTTCGAACTGCGGCCGACCCTGTGGCTGGTGGCGCTGATCCTGCTGCTGGTAAGCCTGCTGTTTGCCGGCAAGGCCGCCATCGGCAACACCGCTGGCAAAGTATTCGGCGGGGGGCTCATGACTTTCCTTATTCTGTTCGGGCTCGGTGTATCACCGTTGCCGACAGAAACGCCCCAGCTGTTTTCCACCCGGATCGCCTACGTGCTGTTTGCGGTTGTCTATGCCATTGGCCTGGCCGCGCTGCTGTGGCCAAGGGCGGGCGTCAGGCCGGCCGAGACGGCCAACGCCCATCGCAGCCTATCGTCCGTCGACCATTAGCCTCTGCGGTCCAGTGTTCATCGTTTACTCAACGGAGCATCAAGGGGAATATCGAGGATAAAGGTTGCGCCCTGTCCGGCCCCGTCGCTGCGCACGGTCAAGCTGCCACCCATTTCCTGCGCGGCCAGCGCACAGCTGTGCAGGCCGAAACCGTGACCGTCTTTGCGCGTCGTGAAACCATGGGAAAAGATCCGCGCCAGGTGCTCAGGCGCAATCCCATTACCGTTGTCGGCCACCGTGATACGCAATACTGCCCCGTCAGCGAGAGACGCGCCGAACGTGACGCATCGGCTGCGATCGATCACGCCGTCCAACGCCTGCTTGGCATTGTTGATCAGGTTCACCAGAATCAGCAGCATCCGGTGCCGGTCCAGGGGCAGCAGGGGCAAGTCGGCAATGTCCTTGACCACCGTCACTTCCTGGCGCGCCAGTAATCCAGCACTCATGCGCAAGGCATCGTCGATCAACTCTGCGACCGGCACTGTCTCGACAATACTGACAGCAACGGCATAGGACTGCTGGGCAGCGACAATGGTTTTGATGTGGTCAATGCCCTTGGTGAGTTGTTCGAGTTCTTCGATGATGCCCTGTTGCTCTTGCGCCACCACTTTCGCCAGCTTGAGCAGGTAATCAGGCAGCATCTTTCCCTTGTGGTCTTTGGTGAGAAAATCGCTCAGGTCATGGACGTGTTCGTTCATCATTTGCGCCACCTTGCCCAGCCCCTGGGCCTTGGAGGTGCGCATCTGGCTGCTGACCAGTTCTGCCGATACGTTCACGCTGTTGAGGACGTTGCCAACGTTGTGCAACACAGTCGTGGCGATTTCGGCCATGCCCGCCTGACGGGACTTTGCATTCAGTTCGGTTTGCACCTGGCTCATGCGTAGCGCCGCGCGTATGCGAGCCTTGAGCTCCAATGGCGAGAAGGGTTTGGCGATATAGTCATCGGCACCACTCTCCAGCCCGGAGACGCAGGCCTCGCTGCCGCCGCGGGCGGTCACCAGGATCACCGGCAAATGGGCGAAACCGGCGCTGGCCTTGATTCTGGCGGTCAGGCCAAAGCCGTCGAGCTTCGGCATCATCACATCCGAGACGACGACATCAATGGGCCGACGCTGCAGGAGTGCCCAGGCCTGCTCCCCATCAGTTGCGGTGGCTACGCTGTAGTCGTCGCGCAACAGCTCGCTCAGATAGCCAAGCATTTCCGGGCTGTCGTCTACCACCAGCACTTTGGATCGCAAGGCGTGTTCCGAGTGCTGCTCGTCCGCGTCGTCCATCGACGCCCGGTCGTTGCGACTGACATGGCGGCCATCGTCGAAACGCAGGTGGCGCTGCTCGGTTGTGCTTGCTGTGCTCGGTGACGATCGCTCATGCATATCGCTGGCTTCAGTCGGTACAGTGTCTTGCTCAGTCCCCAGCGGAAGTCGAACAAAGAAGCACGAGCCCTGTCCGGGCTCGCTGTTGACGCCGACTTCGCCCCCCATCAGTTCGACCAGATCCTTGACCAGGGCGAGACCGATGCCTGTGCCGCTGTAGTGGCGCGTGGCGGAATTGTCGATCTGGGAAAAACGCTGGAACAGCAACGGCAGTTTGTCAGGCGCAATGCCAATCCCCGAGTCTTGCACTGCAAGTTCAAATTGCTCGCCATCAAGCGCAGTCACTGCCAGGTGCACGGTGCCGCCAGCGGGCGTGAACTTGATGGCATTGCTCACCAGGTTGAGGAGAATCTTTTCGAAGTGTCGGGGGTCCAGGAACACCGTGCCAAGCGCGGGATCGATGCTGCAGGTCAAGGTGCAGCCTTTGCCCTCGGCGACCATGGCGGCATCCTCGGCCAGCACACCCACCGTATTGTTCAAGTCGACTGGCATCGGACACAACTCGAACTTGCCCGCTTCGGCCTTGGAGAAATCGAGGATGTCGTTCACCCGGTTCATCAAGCGCAGCGCGTTGCGTTGGGCGCGATCGACTTGCACATGCCAGTCCGCAGGCGGGGCGGTCGCCGCCGAGAGTTGCTCCAGGGGGGCGAGAATGAGGGTCAGGGGGGTGCGCAGTTCGTGGCTGACCGTGGCCACGAAATCGCTCTTTGCCTGGTTCGCCGTCTCGGCCTGGTTGCGCGCCTGAATGAGTTCGATGGCCTGCGCCTCCAGCACCTCGGTCTGGTGGTGCAGCGCGTCGGTCCGCTCGGCGACCATTCTCTCCAAAGAGGCCTGGACTTGCTGTCGTTCGGCTTCGGCCTCGGCCTCCAGCACCCGGATGCGCAGGGCATTCTCCTGGAACACCCGTACGGCGCGGGTCATGACTCCAATCTCGTCGCCGCGTCCGGCGCTGGCGATCTCGGCGTTCAGGTCGCCGGCCGCAAGCCGGCGCATGACCGAGGCCAGGGCCACGATGGGCTGGGCGACGAATCGCGACGTGCTCCAGGCGATGGCGCCGGCCAGCAGGATCGCGACGCTACCCGCAAGTATCGTCGCAAGCATGCCGCGATCATTGTGGACCAAGGCGTCGGCGCGCGCTTGGCCTGCGAAGCGCGCCACCAACAGACCGGCGCTCCGTGCCTCGTTGCGAACCTGGTCGCGCGCGCCGATCAAGGCGTTGCTCGCCTGATGGAACCTGGCGAATGCCGCCCGGTAGCCGGCAATCTGATCGGTGACAGTCAGGGGTGTAGCCTTGGCTTGCAGCCCCACGGACGAAGGGAGAACGCGAGAGAGACGGCTGAGTTCGTCCAGGATGCCGCCGACCGAGCCGGCGACCTCGGCCGACGGTGACAGGCGAAACGACAGGGTCTGCGCCTCCAGGGTGGCAACACGCTCGGCAAAACGCTTGGACAACGCGGCGGCATTGTGCAGCAAACCGGTTGCCGCCTGAATGTCGCTTGCGTCATGGACAACCTGCCCTTCCACTTCAGCCAACATTGCCTCGAGGCGCTCGACCACATCCCCGACGGCGGCGAGCTGCCGCAAAGCCTCGTCTCCCCGGAGCTTGGGCGCCTCGCCAAGGTGCTCGACCGCCAGGCTGACCGCAGCGACCGCCGTCGCCAACTGGTCCACGTTCTCTCGCTCCTGCGGCGCCGTCATCAACTCGCGCAATTGCTCGACCACGGGCGCGAGTGCCGCGCTGGCGTTGCGCGCCGCGGTGGCGGCCGCCCCATTACCGGTCACCAGCATCTTGGCCACATTGGCGATGATGATCCGTTCGCCGTTGCGCAGGATATCCAGAATGCGATGAGCACTTTCGATGTTGCTCACCCGCGCCTCGTGCTCAGCGGCGCGGGCATCAACCCCCTTCAGCCCATCGGCGATGCCCTGTTCGACGAGGATCGTCGCCTCTCGCATCCGGCTGTAATGGGATGTCATGTTCTCCGTTTCACCATCCATGGTCAGGGTCGCCACCCGCAAGGCAGCGATCGCCGCGGCGAGCCGCTCCAGACTGCCCTTGAGCGATTGCGCTTCTGCCACCGGAATGGCGGTGAGGCCGGCGATAGCCGTCGCCACCATGCCTTCGGCCTGGGACAGGCTTTCCTGGTCGCGGGTGGCGATGAAGTTTTCCACCCGCCCCGTGGCGCCGTTGACCGAGGCCAGAATTTCCGCGGAATGGCTGGCAGAATCTACCGCACCTACCATGCCGCGCAGGCCGTAGAGGTTCACCAGCGATACCACCAGCATCAGGAACACCAGTGCGGCGACCGCCAGGCCAATCCTGACGGCAATGGGCCTGTCCGTGGAGGGCTTGAATGTCAACATGGCGCCTCGCCTCCTCGCTCCACGCCTGCCACTACGGCTTCGTCACCTCCGGCAAAGGCGTCGGCGCCGCCGTATTGCTGATGGCTGCGTCGATCATCGCCGCAACGGAAGCCTGGCTGTAGAGAGGATTGGCAGCGCCGCCCACCGGCATCGTGGCGAGCCAGGTGTCCAGGTCTTTCGCATCGATGCGTACCAGCGGCACCTCGACGAACTTCGGCACCTGCTTGCCCGCCAGAATCTGCTGGGCCACCCAGAAACCCACCTGGGAGACGCTCGGGGAAGCGGAGACAGAGACGGTCTCGTAGCCATTGGCATCGCGCTCCTGTTTCCACAGGGCGAGTTCATCCTGACGGTTCCCCATCACGATGATTGGCAAAGGGCGTCCCGCCGCCTTGAACGCCATGGCGGCGCCATAACCGTCACCGCCCTGAGTCGCAACGGCATCAATGCTGGGCAGCGACGGCAGCGCCAGCGCCACCTCCTTGCGTGCGACAGAAGCCGTCCAGTTCCCGTATACAGTCTTGGCAAACTTCAGGCCCGGATAGTCGCCAGCGGCCTTGCGAATGCCGTCGCTGATGTTTTTATCGGTGGCATCGCCGGCAATGCCGCGAATCTCCAGCAGCGTTCCGTTCCCCTTGAGGCGCCCGGCGATATAGTCCATTTCCACGCGACCCATGGCGGACCAGTTGTAGTCCACGGTATAGACGCAGGGTTCGGTGACCAGGCTGGCCATGACGACCACCACGATGCCGGCGTTGCAGGCATCGCGGATCACCCCGTTGAGGGCCGTGTCGGACGCGGCCAGGATGACGATGGCGTTGACGCCCTTGACGATCATGTCCTGGATATGGGCCGCTTGTTCCGATGCCGAGTTATTGGCACTGACCACCGGAGCCTCGCGGATCAAGCCATCCTTTTGCGCCTGGACCGCAATCTCCTGCCAGTTGCGCACCATCACCTTGCGAAAATCGCTGCCGGCGTAGGAGTTGCTGAAGGCAATGCTATAGCTTGCGGTAGGACCGCTGGCGATGCCGCCGTCGGCAGCTTGGGCTGGATTGACAGCAACCAGCGCCAGCCCGGTCACGCAGCCGGCCAAGCGCCACAAGACTTTGTGGGTGATCGAAATACGCCGATGGACACGCGCTACCAGACTGCGCATTCGACCATTCAGATAATAGAACCGGGCATGAAGAATCAGACACATACAGACTCCTTTCCTTGGTGGGCGACAAGTGAAACCAGTACATTGCCTGCAGTGGCAATGAGCATAGTCTCAACGTGCCCGCTTCGCGCGGCCATGGAGGATTTCAGCCAACTGAGCGCCCCTGGTCGCGCGCAGGCACTGTCACCCGGGGGTGATCAACACTAGCGTGGCCTACGGAATCGACCCGGTACTGACACCACTACACGCCCCTACTTCACCTGCGCTTCCTTCAAAAGCCAATGCGCAAATGCCTGGATGGGCACGCGGCTCAGCTCAAGGGGCTCGGGTAACACGAGGCAAAAGGTCTTGGCGACATTCGTCTCCTGTGGCCAGGGCGCAACCAGCCGGCCTTGCGCCAGCTCTGCTTCCACGTACAAGCGCGGTACAAGTGCCACGCCGAGACCAGCCAGTGCGGCTTCGATCAACATCGCATGCAAATCGTAGCGCGCGCCCATCGCTGCGTTGCTCAGGACAATCCCGGTTTCCTGGGCATAGCGCTGCCAGGCATCCGGGTTCTGCCGGCGGTGCAATCGCGGCAGTGAATCCAGAGCCGTTGCCTGCTTGCCCGGGTTCAGGAGGTCAGGACGACAGACCGGAATCAACACTTCGTTCAACAGGCGGTGCGTATGCATGCCTGTCCAAGCTGGGTGCTCAAAATGGATAGCGGCATCGAAGCCGCTGCCGGCAAGCACGAACGGTTCCATACGTTCCGAGAGGTGCACGCAGATATTCGGGTGTTGCTCGCCAAAGCCGGACAACCGAGGAATTAGCCAACGCAGGGCAAAAGTTGGGCTGACGGCGATATCCAGGCTTGCGCCGTCGTTGGGCTGGCCCATCAAATACTGGCTTTCCCTGTCGAGCCGGTCGAGTAGTTCGCGCACTTGAGCAGCGTAGCGCTCACCGTTAGGCAAAAGCCGCACGCGGTTACCAACGCGCTCGAATAGCGTAACGCCCAGAAAGGCTTCCAGGCGCCCCATCTGTCGACTGATGGCGCCTTCGGTCAAGGCCAATTCGTTTGCGGCACGGGCGAAACTGCCATGACGGGCTGCTGTTTCAAAGGCTATCAAGGCGGCGTTACTAGGGAGTTTTCGACGCATGGGTTTTCCTGAGGCAAGTCTAGGCATCCACCTTGATGTTTAGTCACTGAATGGTGCAGTAAAGTCGTTTTATAAGTCATTACCGTGTCACTAGCATGATTAAACATCAACCCATGAAGTGACATTATGATTTACACAGTCGAATGCAACTACGCTGAACCCGCCAGCGAAGCCGAGTGGAATGCGTTTTACAGCCTGGAAAAACTGCCAGCGCTGATCTCGGTGAGCGGATTTAGCTCCTCACAGCGTTTCAAAGCCTTGAGCGGCAATTGCCCAGCCTACCTGGCCCTGCATTCAGTCGACACGCCAGCCGTATTGCAGAGCGACGAGTACCGCCAAAAAGGGGGTGGCAATTTTTCCCGTTGGCAGTCGCACATCACTGATTGGAGGCGCAACCTCTATGCCGGGCTGGACCGAGCCGTTGCCGTGGGCGCGGACGAACTCCTGTTGATCAGTGAACAAGGCCCTCAAATACTGATTGAATTAGGCCTTACACCTTTAGCGCTACATGCAGTTGCTTTGGACAAGAGACCTGCACACCGTTGGCTGGCCAAACTGGATTGCACTCAGGCAAAGGCCAGCGATCTGCAAGGGCTGGATGTCTATTACGCAATGACCGTGCAGTTACAGTCATGAGTAACGTGGACATAAATCACCGGAGACTCCCCAGCCAGCAAATCGGCGAGTTTTCAATCACAGCCATCAGCGATGGCTACTTGGGTGCGAGCCTGGATTTTCTCGCCAATATCGCGCCAACGGAGGCGGCCCGACTTCAGTTAGCCGCCGGGATCAGCGAGCCAGCGTCGATCCATATCAATTGTTATCTGGTACGTGGGCGTGGCCGCACGATTCTGATCGACGCCGGCGCCGGCGGTTTCAATCAATGGGGCGGCGAGTTGCTGGCCAATCTTGCATTGGCTGGCGTGCAACCCGGCGAAATAGATACGATTCTGCTGACGCACGCGCACCCCGACCACATCGGTGGCTTGTTGAACGCAGCGGGAGAAATGGCCTTCACCAATGCTGAATTGGTTGTGCACCAGCGAGAGCTAGCGTTCTGGGAGGACGACGGCCACCTTGGTCAAGCCAGTGAACGCGCGCGTGGAAACTTTCTGTTTGCACGAAGGGTGTTCGAGCGGTACCGGCAAAATCTGCGCCCGTTCACCGCCAATGACGTACTGCCTGGAATCAGCGCGATGCCGTTGCCTGGGCATACCGTCGGGCATTGCGGCTACCGCTTCGAGTCCGCGGCGAGCAGCCTGCTGGTGTGGGGCGATATCGTTCATTTTCCTCAGATTCAGATCGCGCGCCCCGATGTCACGATTGCCTTCGACCAGGACCCATTGCTATCGGCGGCCACGCGAACGAGGCTGCTGGATGTTGCCAGTTCAGACAACTTGATGGTCGCTGGCATGCACTTGGCCGCGCTCGGCTTTGCTCATATCAAGCGTTCCGGTAACAGCTACACCATTGCTTACGAGACGTAAGCCAGGTGGGCAGCAAGTCGTCTTGCGACAGTTTTTCTTCGCGCCTGAAAACCTGCTTGGGGCGCTAAAGGGGCACATTTATTTTCACTGCTGACGCTGGTCATGAGACCAGCGCCAAAAGGACCTGTGGGTATCACCATTGATGTCAGCACGGCCCGCCATTCCACCCTCTGCGGGAGCTTTTCGCCCCCGCCCGTAAAATATCCCCCCAGCGCCTCACCAGATAGTTGTGCTCATCCATCACCGAGTTCCACACAGCGATGTGCCCCATGCGCTGCTCATAGGAACCGCCATCGCGCACATCACCGATGTCAATCAGCGGCAAGCCATCACTGCCCAGCAACTCCTCTCGCGCAGGTTGACCGGCGTACCAGTAATCCCACTCGGCACTGCTCAGATGGTCGCGGCTGCGCGCCGGGTTGCCGATGTAGTAACCCTGGCGCGCCATCACCGCGCCGGGCCAGCCGGACAACCACCAATTGAGGTATGCGTAGGCCGCATCCAGCACCGGGCCCTGGGCGTGGCGCGACAATGACAAACCACCGAACCAGGCGCGGTAGCCCTCGCGAGGTACCGCCAGACGGTATTTCACCCCAGCGCGATGCAGGCGCATCAACGTCGGCGACCACAGGCTCTGGATATCGATGCTCGGGCTGAGCATCAATTGCGCGGCCTCCTCGTCATCGGACCAGAACGCCGCAAAGTGACCTTCCCTCTGTTTGCGCACCAGAATATCGGCCAGCACATCGATCTCTTCGATGCTCATATTGCCGATGTCCTTGAAGCGCGCCAGCCCCGCGCCCTGCACCGCCAGCGCGGCATCCAGGGCACCGATGGCCGCATCGCTTTGCAGCGCAGTGCGCGCACGCCACGCGGGGTCCAGCAACCACCCCCAACTTTCGTTGTCGTGACGAAAACCTTCGGGCAGGCGCTCGGGGCGGTAGGCGAAACTGTCGGCGTTATGAGTCAAGGGCAGCATGCTGATTCGCTCAGTGACGGTGCTGCCGAGGCTGCCATCGTGCTGCACGAATAAGCGCTCGCTAGGCACGCTGCCGCTGCCCAACCGGTCGTTGGCGGACAGGCGCCCGCGCTTGGGCAGGTCGTTGATCTCATGCCACAACGCAATGCGCCGCGTATCGATGGGTTGGATCGCCCGGGCCGGCCATACGAAGTCGACGTTGTGGAACCACTGGTCGTACAGGTCGTAGCTGTCGGGCTGCATCACCGCGATGCGCTGGGCCTGCTCGACATCGTGCACCTGATACACCAGGCGAATGCCCAACTCCTGTTCCGCACGAACACGCAGGCATTCGAGCAAGGTCACTGAGGTGCCGAGGACGCGGAGTGTGATCATGCGGCGAACCGCTGGGAGAACACGTCAAAGGAACGCCGCAGCAGCGCGGGATCGAGTCCACGCAGGATAAACACCAGCCGCGATTGTCGGTCAGTGCCCGGCCAGGCGGGCAAATGCACCGGGGCATGCAAACAATGCTGCACACCATGAATGACGATGGGGGCGTTACTGGTGTTCACGTTGAGCAGTCCTTTGACACGAAGAATTCGTTCGCCGTGGCATCTTAACAGCATCGACAACCAAACCCCGAAGCCGACCCAATCCAACGGCTGGTCGAAGGTCAGGCTGCACACTTGCGCGGCGCCGTGGGTGGCGCTGGTACTGCGATGCAGCTGCCAGCGACTGACTTCCACTGTCGGTTCGGCACTGCGCAAACCTTCACCGAGCAACAGTTGATCACCGCAGTGGACGTCGCAGGTATTGAGGATCGGCGTACCGGCATTGAGCGCTTGCAGGTGCGCGCGCAGTGGGGCGCAGTCCTCCACCAAATCGGTCTTGCTCAACAGCAAGCGGTCCGCGGCGGCGACCTGGGCCAGCCATTCCGGATGCAGGCGCTCTTGCAGCGCGGCATGGCTGGCGTCGACCAAGGTGACCACCAAGCCGATGTGGAAGCGTCCGCGCAATTGCACATCGTTGTTCAACGTGGCGAGGATTGGCGCCGGGTCGGCCAGGCCGGTGGTCTCCAGGATCACCCGTTTGAACGCCGGGATTTCGCCACGCTCACGGCGTTGCAACAGGCCGAGCAAGGCGTCTTTGAGTTCACCACGAATCGAGCAACACACGCAGCCACTGGGCAGCAGCACAGTATCCGGGGCGACTTCTTCCACCAGCAGATGGTCGATGCCGACGTCACCGAATTCATTGATCAGCAAAGCGGTATCGCCGAGGCTCTCGCCTTGCAGCAGGCGCTTGAGCAAGGTGGTTTTGCCGCTGCCGAGGAAACCGGTGATGACGTTGAGAGCGATGCTCATACGGCTGACTCCAAGTGATCCAACAGGCGCGGGTCCAGGGGGTCCAACGGGCGACCGAGCATGGTTTCGGCCGCTCGCCAGAGTTGATCCAGGCCACTCGCCAGTTCTTGCTTGCCGGTCGCGCCGAGCAGCAGATAAGAGGCACCCTGAAAGTCTTCGACCTTGAGCCGGAACACCGCCAGTACCTGATTGATTGCTGCGATGCGGCGCAGGCGTTCGCGGCGCCTGGGCAGCTCATCGCCCAAGGGGTCGCTCCAGTGCAGGTCTTCGCCGAGCAAACCGCAGAGTCCGCACATGGCTACACCTCGCTCATGGCATGACATCGCCGGAGTTGGGGCCGAGGGTCTGGCCAACGAACAGGTTGCCACCCGGCTCGCTGGCCAGCAGCACGGCGGTAGGCGCCACTTCATCCGCCAGGCCGAACCGGCCGAGGGGCAATTCGGCGGCCTTGGCGCGCTTCCAGTCGTCGCTGATCCCGACGACCAATGGCGTTTCAATCGGCCCGGGAGCGATGGCATTGACCAACACGTTGTCCTTGGCGACTTCCAGCGCCAGGGACTTGGTGAAGCCGATCACCCCGGCCTTGGCCGCGGCATAATGGGTGAGTTCGGCGCCGCCCTTGATGCCCAGTTGCGAGGCCACGTTGATGATCCGCCCCCAACGCTGGGCGAGCATATGCGGCAAGGCACGCTGGCTAGCGACGAACACGCTGGTGAGGTCGACGCGCAGCATCTCGTTCCACATTTCGATAGTGAGGTCGACACAGCGTGCCTGGGTGAGCATGCCGGCGTTATTGACCAAAATGTCGATGCCGCCGAAGTGCTCGACGCAGCGGTCGACACTGGCCTGGGCGCCTTCGACGGTGCCCACATCGGCGAGGCACTCCACCACTTCGGCACCGAGGTTGCGGCAGGTGATAGCGGTTTCGGCGAGGCTGACGGCGTTGCGGTCGGCCAGCAACAGGCACGCGCCTTCTGCCGCATAGGCACGGGCGATGGCGGCACCGATACCGCTGCCGGCGCCGGTGATCACGGCGCGGCGATTAGTCAGTTGGGGCATGTAAACAATCTCCCGAAAAAACACAGTTCCCACATTTTTGATCCAGTACAGTCAGTCAGTCAGGCCAGCGCACGGTCAAGCCACCGTCGATCACGATGCTCTGCCCGGTCAGGTAGCTCGATGCGTCACTGGTCAAGAACTGCACCAATGAAGCCACTTCATCCGCGCGCCCTACCCGCCCCAACGGAATCGCCCTCGCCGCTTTCGCCAAACCTTCCGGTCCGAGGGAGTTCTTCGCATCCAGTGACTGCGGCGTCTCGATCAACCCCGGTATCACCGCATTGCAACGAATGCCCTTGGCCGCCAGCTCCACGGCCAGCGAACGACACAACCCCGGCACACCTGCCTTGGCCGCTGCGTAATGGCTGTGCTCTTGCCAGCCATACACGCCACCGGCAATCGACGAAATCGCCACCAACGCACCGCCCTCGGTCATATGCCGAGTCGCCGCGCGAAAGGTGCGCATCACCCCTGTCAGGTCGACATTGAGCATCTCGTCCCAGAGCGCATCGGTCATTTCCAGCAACGGCGCACGGCGCAGCAAACCGGCGTTGGCAACGGCGTAATCCAGGCGGCCGAAGTGCTGCACGGCTTGTTCGGCCAGTGCATCCACCGACGCGGTATCGCCCACATCCAGCGACAGCATCAGGCATTCGCCACCGGCTTCTTCCACCAAGGCCACCGTGGTCTGCGGGTCATGGGGATCGGCCGGGTAATACCCGCCGACGACCGCCACACCGCTGCCCGCATAGGCCACGGCGAGGGCTTGACCGATGCCGCTGGCGGCACCGGTAATCAAGGCAACTTTACGGCTCATCAAAAACTCCTTACTGAACAGTTTCCGGGCGCACGTGGCGTGCGGCAAACATCAGGGCTCCGGACAAGAAGCACGGCAGCGCACCGAACCACAGTGCGGCGGTCTGCCAGTCGCTGCCGGCGGACAACACCTGGGTGGCGCCAAAACCCGCGACCACCGCGCCAATCGGACCCATGGCATGGATGATCGCGCCACCGGTGGCACGGATGCTGGTAGGGAAACTTTCACTGATAAAGAACAGCGCCGCCGAGTACGGCCCGATCAGAAAGAACAGGCCCAAGCTGTACAGCCCGACCACCATCGGCATGTTGCTCGGGCCGAACAGCATCCCGGCAAACGACAGGCCGCCGAGCATCCAGCCCAGGCCGATCACGTTGCGGCGGCCAATCTTGTCGCCCATCCAGCCGTGACTGAGGTAGCCGCAGTAACCCACCAGGTTCGACAGCACCAGGATGATCAGCGAGTTCTCGAACGAGATGTGGTGCACGCTGACGATTACCGAGGTGCCCAACACGCTGAACACCTGGATCGCCGCCCAGTTGAGCAACAGCGCGGCGCCGATCACCAAGGTGGCACGACGGGCCGGGCCACGGAACGCGGCTTTGAGGCCGGCCTTGCTGTGTTCGTCGTAGTCGACGCCGTAGGTCACGGCGACATTTTGCGCTTCTTTCACCGCACCACTTTTACGCAGTTCGCTGATGCGCTGGTGGATCTGGAACTGCGGGCTCTCCTTGAGCTTGCGCGCCATGATCGCAATCACCACCGCCGGAATCGCAGCGAAGATGAAGCAGCCCTGCCAACCGATGATCGGCAGCAACAGCGCGGTCAAGCCCGCCGCGATCAACGCACCGACCGGCCAGCCACCCTGCACCAGGCTGTAGATAAAGCCGCGACGTTTGGTCAGCCGCGGATCTTCCGAGGCGCCATACAACTCGGTCAAATAGGTGGCGTTGACGGTTTCTTCGGCATAGCCCAGGCCACCCAACGAACGGATCAGAATCAGCGGCGACTTGCCCCACGCCCCGCCAATCGCGGTCAGCGCCGAGCACAATGCGGATCCGGCCACCGTGAAGATAATCCCTTTGCGCCGCCCCAGTTTGTCGACGATCGGCCCGATGGCCAACGCGACAACCGCGGTACCCACTGCCACCCAGGTCGCGATTTCAGCTTGCTCCACTTCGCTCCAACCAAAGTGCCGACCGATCTCGGGCAGCAAGGTGCCGAACAGGATGAAGTCATACACCGCAAACACCCAGGCGAAGAAGGCGATCCAGGTGGCGAAGCGTACTTCCTGGGACGTCAACTGCCGGGGTTTCCAACCAGTCAGGTCAAGCTTGTTGTAGATAGACATGAATCGCGCCTCGGAGAGTGAGTGGGTGTCAGGTACGCGGTTGGCGGCGGATAAAGTCGTCGGCGATTTCGTCGAAAGTGACGAAGCGCACGCCGGCATGGCTCTGGATGTGTTCGATCAGACGCTCAAGCATCAGCAGCACTTGCGGGCGGCCGGACACATCGGGGTGGATGGTCATGGTGAACACCGCGTAGTCGTGTTCGCGGTAGACCCAGTCGAATTGGTCGCGCCACATTTCCTCGAGGTGGCGCGGGTTGACGAATCCGTGACTGTTGGGGGCCTTTTTGATGAACATCATTGGCGGCAAATCGTCGAGGTACCAGTTGGCCGGAATCTCCACCAGATCGGTTTCTTCGCCGCGCACCAAGGGTTTCATCCAGGTGTCGGGATGCTGGCTGTAGTCGATCTTGGTCCAGCTGTCGCCCTTGCGCACGTAGTAGGGGTGGAAGTCGTTGTGCATCAGGCTATGGTCGTATTTGATGCCTTTTTTCAGCAGCAGCTCGTTGGTGACTTTGCTGAATTCCCACCACGGCGCGACGTAGCCAGTGGGGCGTTTGCCGGTGACCTGGGTGATCAGCTCGATGGATTTATCCAGCACGATTTCTTCTTGCTCGGCGGTCATGGCAATCGGGTTTTCGTGGCTGTAGCCGTGCACGCCGATTTCGTGACCGGCGTCGGCCACCGCCTTCATCTGTTCGGGAAAGGTTTCCATCGAGTGCCCAGGGATAAACCAGGTGGTGCGCAGGCCGTAACGCTCGAACAGCTTGAGCAAGCGCGGGGCGCCAATTTCGCCGGCGAACAGACCGCGGGAAATATCGTCGGGCGAATCCTCACCACCATACGAGCCCAGCCAGCCGGCCACGGCGTCCACGTCGACGCCGAAGGCGCACAGAATTTCTTTAGCCATCGTTGTTCTCCTGCAGTTTTATCAGTTCAGTCGTGGGTTTCAGGGCTGGCGCAACGCGGCTTCCACTGCCAGCGCCGCGCGCAACAATCGAAAGTCTTCGCCCGCAGGCGCGCTAATCAACATGCCGGTGGGCAAACCAAGCGCATCGCGGCCGCTCGGCAGTGACACACCCGGCAGATCCAGCAAACTGCCAGGCATGGTCAGGCGCAACGTAGCGAGATTGGTGTGCACGAAAAGCTCGTCATCGGCTTCCAGTGGCGACAGAGGCGGCGCTACATGGGATACGCTTGGTGTAATCAAAAACGCCCCATCCAGCTCATCGGTCATTTGTTGCTGCAGCCGGTTGCGCGCGCTGTGGAGGTTGATCAACTGGCTGGCGGGGAATGCACGTGCGGCTTCCAGGCGGCGTCGCACGCGGGGATCGAGTCGGGTGGCGGCATCGCTGTCGAGCAGAGGCTGATGCAGGGCGAAAGCCTCAGGGGCGCCGAGCCAGCCTTGCAGCTCGATAAGCTGAAGCGTCGCTTGAAAGGCTGGCGAAGGCCGCAGGTCAATCAGCGCACCGTGATCTTTCAATACGCTCAAGCAGTGCAGTAGGTTGTCACGTACCGCAGGTTCTACACGTGCATCATCAAGGACCGCCTGGTCGACCCAAAAACGCCGCCCTGCCAAACTGTGAGGGATGAGTGATGTCGACTTGCTGCGCCCGCAGAGGATGTCATCGATAGCCAAGGCATCACGCACGCTACGTGTCAGAGGCCCGACACTGTCGAGGGTATGCGCGAGCGGGAAGACGCCTTCGCGGCTGTAGCGCCTGCAACTGCTGCGAAACCCCACCAGCCCATTGAAGGCCGCTGGAATTCGGATTGACCCAGCGGTGTCCGTGCCCATGGCAATCGGCACGATTCCCGCCGCGACCGCGACCGCTGAGCCCGAGGACGAACCGCCTGGAATGCGTGGTTGGTCGAGCCCGACTGGATTGTGCGGCGTTCCAAAATGGGGATTGAGTCCAAGTCCTGAGTAAGCGAACTCGCTGAGGTTTGTTTTCCCGACACTGACCATTCCAGCTTTCGCCAGTAGGCCTACGACATTAGCGTCAAGCAGCGCTGGCTTAATGTCGCGGCGCACGGCTGCGCCTGCGGTCGCTGGACTGCCTGCGACGTCGAACATGTCTTTCCAAGCAATGGGTACGCCGTCCAGTGCGCTTGCCGGCTGTCCGGCCTTCCAGCGTGCGGCCGATGAGTGGGCTTCGCGAAAGGCACGCGCCGAACAGAGAGAGATGAACACGTCATCGACTTCCACCACCCTGGCCAGCATTTCTTCCAACGCCTTGACCGGGTCGCTGCAGCCCGAGGCGAATGCATCTGCCATCGCCAATGCATCGGCTTCAAGCGGTAATTGAGGACTGGCGTAGAACATCTGATCCACCGAAAACGTATTTATTAATAAAATATACGTTTTACAAAGCAGATAGCGTGCCAGAATGAGTGTTGAAGGAATGTCAGGGCGGTCACCTGAGCAAGCAGCCTGCGGCTAGCCCACGGGTTAGACACCTTTCCAAGCGGGTGGATACTTCAATTTTGCGAAGCCTTCCCTGCAGGATCACCCAACAACACAAATAATGTATTAATTAGAAAATATCCGTTTTGGTGCAAATCAGTAACAACGGCCCAACGAACGCGCACAAATGACGTGGTCCACGGTGACAACAGACTTGTGCGAGAATCTTCCCCCGCCTTTCGAGAAGCGTATGAGATCGATGACCGCCGAGGATTACCGCACTGCATCGCGCTACGCCATGATCCGCCAGGTCCTGCGTGACGCCATCGTTAACGGAGAGGTGGCTCAAGGACTCGTCCTGCTCGAAGCACCTCTGGCCGAGCTGTTCGGAACCAGCCGCGTACCGGTGCGCAAAGCGTTGGACCTGTTGCACAAGGAAGGCTTGATCAGTCGTTTCGACGGCCGCGGTTATCTGGTCAACCCGAAGGGAGTTGAAGTGGAGCCACTGCGGTTGGCCGTTACCCACAAGCAACTCGGTCTTGATAGCAGCGAAGAACTGGTCGATACCCGGCCGTTGGGCGAGCGGATGTTCGACGAGATTGGCTCGGCTTTATCGACCTGTATTGCTTTCGGGCACTATCGGCTCGACGAGCAAAAGGCCGCCGAGCATTACGGCGTCAGCCGGGCGGTGATACGCGAGGCATTGATGCGTCTGCGTGACCGCGGCCTGGTGGAAAAGGAACCTTACTCCCAGTGGCTGGCCGGCCCGCTCACCGCCAGGGAGGTCACCGAAGACTACGAGTTGCGCGCCTGCCTTGAACCTGAGGCGTTACGCCAGAGCGCACCAGGGCTTAGCCGGGGGTCCCTTGAAGCGATGCTGGCTCGGGTTAAAGAGGCACAGAGCAACCCACATTGCAGCCTGGCATGCATCGAGCAGCTTGAGGAAGATCTGCATTACCACTGCCTCGCCGGAATAAACAATCGCAAGATCGCAACACTGATCCGGCAAGCCCAGAGCCCGAGGATCATCAGTCGGATTTTTTACAGTCAGTTGGGCCTCGGCCCCGACGAAGCCATGCTGGCCGAGCACCGTCTGATTTTAGAGCTGCTATTGCATGGCGCATTCGACGCCGCTGCACTGAACCTCAAGGAACACCTCCACCGCGCCCGCCAACGCATGTTGCAGCGGTTGAAAGTTCTGTCAGTGCTACCTGAGCAACAAGTGCCGGCGTATCTGACCAGACTGAGCTGAAAGCAGGTTCGGCGTGGACCGCTTCATTTCCATGGCCTTTGCCACCTGCCACACCATCGGGTAGGACTCGCTACGGCTATGAAAGGGCCAACCGCAGAATCGCAGGCAACGTAGTCAGTATCAAAATGATGGACATAGAGACGTTGAAGGCTAACGAATAGCTGGGGCGCGTTAGCACCTGGCGTAATGCAGCCCCACCCACTGCCCAGATTCCCACGCATAGCATCGACAGAGCCGCCAATAGAGCACCTGCTATGCATAGGTTCAGGACATGGTTTTCGACGGGTATATACGTTGCAGATGCGCTAATTGAAAGCGCCCACGCTTTCGGATTTATCCACTGAAATGCCGCACCCGCTAATAGCCCCATTGGAGGCCGGCTGTCTTGACCGATTTCCAGCGGGCCGCTGGTTGCAATTTTCCAGGCCAGCCAAAGGATATAGCCTGCGCCGACAACGCCTAGCGCTGTATGAAAACCTGGCGCCGCGTCAAATAGGGTACCTAGCCCCAGTCCAAGCAGCACGAACTGCAAGCTGACTCCAAGGGCGATACCACCGACCAAGGGCATCGTTCGCATCACGCCAACCTTCGCACCTGAGACCAACACCATGGCGTTATTAGGGCCCGGTGTAGCGGTCATCACGATGGCGAAAATCATGAATGGAATGAGGAGCGTGGGATCGGTCATGACAAGGATAAGCCTGGTTGAGAAGTGCGGAAATTTTATAGCTCAGCACACGCACAATGGTTGCATAATCACGAATAAATCCAGGACAAACACAACTAATGACCGAACTTGATCAAATTGACAGGAGAATATTGCGTGAGCTTTCACGGGACGCCCGCCAGACCAATTTGAAGCTGGCCGAACGAGTCGGGCTGTCTGCCTCCGCCTGCCTGAGAAGGGTTCAAGAGCTAGAGCGATCTGGGGTCATCACAGGCTATAGGGCAGTCATCGATAGATCTCGCCTGGGAGCAGGGTTTGTGGCCTACGTGACCGTAGGACTCTCCAACCACACCAAGGACACGCTTCGGGCTTTTGAAAAAGCGATCTGCGCCTGTCCGGATGTGGTTGAGTTTCACACTGTCACCGGGACGTTTGAGTATCTTCTGCGTGTCGAACTGGCGGACATGAAGGCTTACAAGACATTCCACAGTGAGGTCTTGGGTACGCAGCCGCATGTTTCTTCGATTACGAGCTACATCGTAATGGACACGCCAAAGAACGACCGTGCCTAAGCTTGGAGAACCGCGGGCGGCCATACATGGAGCTTCGGCTCAAGCCGGATTGGAAACAGCCAGTTTGAGCCCAAACGCGACAAAAACACCGCCCGTGAGCCGGTCAAGTGCCTTCAGAGCCGCTGGGCGCTTCAGGAAATTGCTCAGCGGCACCGTCGCCGCTATCAGAATGCCGAACCAGGCCAGCGTCAACAGCACGTGTAACGCCGCAAGGAAGAAGGAGTAACTGGCCACGCTCGCGCCACTCGGGACAAACTGGGGGAGGAACGTGATGTAGAAGACACCTATCTTGGGGTTCAGCAGGTTCGTTAATAAACCGCGAATAAAGGCGTCACGCGAAGAGCCAGCCATGTTCTCGATCCCCTGCCCTTGCAGCGTTGTCCTGGGTCGCAGCAGCAGTTTTACACCCAGCCAGACGAGATAAGCGGCACCCACGATTTTCAGCGCAAGGTAAGCCCACTCCGAAGCTTGCAACAAGGCACCGAGCCCCAGTGACACCGCGGCTCCCCACACCAGGCACCCGAGCACGATACCGATAGAGGCCATCGCCGCCGAACGTCGACCGCCGGTCGCTGTAGCGCGAAGCACCATGGCTGTGTCCACGCCGGGGGTAACCGTGAGCACTGACGCAGCAGCGATGAAGGCAAGCAGCAGGGATAAGTCGCTCATTTGGATTTCCATGGCAGTCGGCAGCCGTACGGCTATCCACTCTAACTAGCTACTTCGGAACATGCTTGCAAAGTGATCCCGGTTTTCAGCGCCCTGTTTAAATTCAATGGCCTACGGCGGGAGGTGATGCCAACCTGCCTGTACATTTTTTGAGCGCCCGTTAAAACGCCCTGCCTACCTGGCATCGGCGTGGTTATCCACAGACATACTCACGGATTTCTTGGATAACTAAGCGGGGGCGTAGAGCTGCTCCTGCCGTAGCGAACCTATGAATTCGAATGCCCCGACATTTTCAATGAGTCAAAGAATGGCGAATGAGCAACGAACTGGCAGTGTTCATACGGTCTACCAGAGCCGACATACCCCCATTAAGAAACTCGGTAAGCGTCTCGGCATCACATCTTGATATGCCAGATATGGACCTAACCTCAAATCAACCCTAGTGTCAGGGCTTTGAGGGTCGCAGCCGCACGGGTGGTACATTGAAGTTTACGGAACACGTTTTCCACATGGGTGCGGACTGTGCTCGGACTGATGCCTAGCTGACGCGCCACTTCCTTGTTGCTTCCTCCTGTGCTGATGCGCCGTAGAATTTCGGTTTCACGCTCGGAAAGCAGGCCACCGCTTGGCCTGCAGGCCGTCATCATCGTGTCCCCGCGCGCCGCCGCGATGACCGCCTGACAGGCTCGTCGGTCAAAGCGTCCCTGCTCCGCCTCGTCCAGCAACAAGCGGGCGGCATCGTCCTGACTGCAGGCCGAGCGCCACGGCCGCTCGCTCAGCAATGCTTGCCAAGCCAGGGCCGCGGCAAGCAAGCGATGTTCGCTTTGCAGCGCCTCACCGTTGAGACTGCGGAAGTAACCACTGCCATCCAGTCGCTCGTAGGCGTGGGCCGCAATCTGGCCCGACACTGCCAGCGCCGGTATCTGGCTACAGGCCCGCGACGTCCAGTAAGGCACCAACCGCACTTGCTCAAGATCGCCTTCCAATAACGCACCCGGGGTATTCCAGACTCGATTGGGCACCGCTGCGCGGCCAAGGCCATGGATCAGCGTCGCTTGGCCGAGATTGTCTACTGATGCCTCTGGCAGCCCCGAAAGCCTGGCGGCCTCCTGGACCAGCTCCGAAGAACGTCGCGAATACCCCGACAGCCACGGCAGCTTGAGATCGATCACATCGCCGACAAGGGTCAATGGCACTGATGGTGCGGTTTTCCGCGAAGCAGCAACATGGGCCGTACGCAGTTGAGCGAGCCAATCCTCGGCGTGTTGCAGCATTTCGGCGGCGAGCGCTGCTGGATAGCGTCGATCACTCTTGCTGGCGATCCACTGCAATGCCACCTCCAGACCGTGCCTGCGAGACAGGATCTCCAGATCACCGGCGAGCAACACTTGATAAACCACCTCCGGCACCAGCGGATGACGCAGGCCGGACGGCCTTCCCTCGCCGTCGTATTGCTCAAACACATGACGCAGCCCGTGTTCGACTTCGGGTCTCAAGCCCAATGTATGAGCGATATCACCGGACACCTCGCAATGAATCTGCGCCAGCGGCGTGGACCTGCGCATCGCTCGCTGGCCCGCCGCACTGAGTGTTTGCGTCAGCATCGCGTTGCGGCCCTCGACGTCATCGCCCAGCAGTCGGGTGAAGCCCTCCGCATTGGCAGTGCACCCTGACCAGCGCAGCAAGGCCACCTGGCGTCCGATCTCGGTGTGCTCGCCAGCGCCATTGCACACCTGCGCGAGCATCTGCACCAATCGGGCGGTGCGGCGCGACTGATCGAACGGCTGGCCCATGCTCAGGTCGCCCACCATGGACAACGCCAGGATGGCGTCTTCCAATTCGATACAGTCACCTGCTGACATGTCGTTTCCTCCGGGCAGCCGATTGAACATTGTTGATGGCCTCGGATAAATGACCGATACCTCAGCCGCCGAGTATCGCTGAAACTGCGCTCACCCCATACAGGAGATCGCATCATGTTCAAACCCAAGGCACTTGCCCTCACACTCGCCATGACCTGTTCACTGTTCGGCGGCGCGGTCCATGCCGCGGCGCAGCAACCTTCAGTCGTCATTGTCCATGGCGCTTTCGCCGACGGCTCCGACTGGGGCAAGGTCGTCCCGCTGCTGCAGGCGGAAGGCATCAAGGTCACCGTGGTACAAAATCCGTTGACCTCGCTGGCGGACGATGTCGCCGCCACGCAGCGAGTGCTGAACAACCAGGAGAACGACGTCGTATTGGTCGGCCACTCCTGGGGCGGTACCGTCATCAGCGAGGCTGGCACCGACAAGAAAGTGCGCAGCCTGGTGTACGTCGCCGCGTTCGCTCCGGATGCCGGTCAAGCCAGTAAAGACCTGGGCAAGGACTACCCTGCCCCGTCCGGCGTAAAAGACATCGCCGCCGACAAAAACGGTTTCCTGTACATGACCGCCGAGGGCATGGCCACCGGTTTTGCCCAGGATCTTTCCCCAGAGCAAACCGCGGTAATGGCGGCGACGCAAGGGCCGATCCGGGCCTCGGCCTTCGATGACAGAACCAGCGCCGCCGCCTGGAAAGGCAAGCCAACCTGGTACGTTGTGGCCAAGGAGGACCGGATGATCCAGCCTGATCTGCAACGCGCTTTTGCCAAGAAGATCGGTGCCAAGGTCACCGAAATCGAAGCCAGCCACGTGCCACAACAATCTCGCCCGGCAGATGTCGCAAAAGTCATCATCCAGGCGGTTCAGAAGAGCCAGTAACTCCAGGCCCCTTCTGCGCTGAGATCGAGGGAAGTGCTGCTGCGTCTGAATGGATTGCCACCGGTTTCAGGACAGGGTGGCCAGAAGCTCGGATGCAACGCACTTCCCTCGCAGCAGCCATCGCATCAGGCGAGCAATACCCCACCGTCCAAGGAAACCCGCTCATGCCTATGAATTCCGAGCTGAAAAAGCGCCATTTCGATTTTATCGTCTGTGGGGCGGGGACCGCCGGTTCCGTCGTGGCCGGACGGCTGGCCGAGAATCCCGAGGTCGAGGTATTGCTCATCGAGGCCGGAGGCAGCGATGACCACCCCCACGTGCTGGAGCCGGGGAACTGGCCCCTGAACCTTGGCACCGAGCGCGATTGGAATTTTTTGGGTGCCGCAAACCCTCATCTCAACGACAGGAAAATCCCGCTGAACATGGGCCGCGGATTGGGCGGCGGGTCCAGCGTCAATGTCATGTTGTGGGCCCGCGGCCATAAAAACGACTGGGAAGATTTCGCGGCGCAAAGTGGTGAGCCTGCATGGAACTACGCGTCGGTCCTGAAGATTTATCAACGCGTGGAAGACTATCAGGGCACCTGCGATTCCGTTCGTCGCGGCAAGGGCGGGCCGGTTCATGTCGCACCTGTACAAAACGCCCAACCGATTGCGAACGCCATGATCAGTGCGGCTGCCGGAATGGGTATACCTGTTTTTGACAACCCGAACGGCGCCATGATGGAAGGCCGCGGAGGTGCGGCGCTGAACGACCTCATCGTCAAGGATGGCCGGCGTAATTCCATCTACCGCGCCTACGTCGCTCCGCGCTGTGGCCAGCCCAACCTCACGGTCCTGACTGATACGCTTGTCAGTCGCATGGTATTCATGGACCAACGCGTCATCGGCGTGCAAACCATAAACAATGGGCAGACCGAGTGTTTTTACGCCAATCACGAAGTCATTCTTTCGCTGGGGGCGGTCAACACGCCCAAGGTCCTGATGCAATCGGGAGTGGGGCCGGAGGAAGAACTGCAGCGCCACGGCATTCCGGTCGTCCGGCATCTCCCCGGCGTTGGCGCCAATCATCAAGATCACGTGTCCTTTGCGGTTATTTTCGAATACGCGACCCCACAACCGGTGGGGTATGGCGGCTCGGAGGCGACGCTCTACTGGAGCAGCGAAAGTGCTTTGCATCTCCCGGACATGTTCCACTGCCAGGTCGAATTTCCAGTGCCCAGCGCAGAGACCGCGTCACTCGGCGTTCCTGCACATGGCTGGACAATGTTCGCTGGCCTTGCCCACCCGGAAAGTCGCGGACAGATCAAGCTCAGCGGCCCGAATGTGACTGATGGCCCCATCATTCAACCCAACACGCTGTCGCATCCCACCGATCGGCGCAACGCGCTGGAAAACATCCGTTTTGTCCAGGAACTGGGCGCGCAGGCCCCCTTCAAGGGCTTGGTAAAAAGTGAAAGCCTGCCTGGAAAACTGAACACCCAATCGCTCGAACACTACGCGCGCAACGCTGCCGTTACCTACTGGCACCAGTGCGGTACGGCAAAAATGGGCCAGGACGCGATGTCCGTGGTCGATGGTCAACTGCGCGTCTACGGAATCCAGGGCCTGCGCATTGCCGATGCGTCCATCATGCCGCATGTCACGAGCGGCAATACGATGGCCCCGTGCGTCGTGATCGGCGAGCGGGCCGTGGAGGCTATACGGGCCACTTACAATCTGTGAGCTTCATACAGGCGCCCGAAGTCTCTCGTTGCCAATCAGGTTGGCACGGGCCAAGTCGGTAAATGCCTTGAGCGCTGCCGAAGGGTTGCGTCGGTTCGGGTAATACAAGCACAAGTTGTCTCGCGCTGGCGTCCAATCCTCCAACACTCGCTCAAACTCTCCGTTGTCGATTTCGGCTTGAACGTCCTGTTCCATGAAAAAACCGAGGGCCACGGCTGCCCCGACTACCGCCTTGGCAAGGCCAGGCTCGTCCAGCGTGAATTGCCCGTTCACATCCAGCCTGATGACCTCCCCGTCGCGTTCCAGATGCCACGGATAAATGGCACCGTTGGGTAGGCGGATCCGTAAGCAGTGATGAGTGAGTAGATCGGCTGGAGTCCGAGGCTGGCCGTGCACCTCGAAGTACGCTGGCGAGCCCACGATGGCGTAACGTTGCGGTCGACCCAGCGGGACGACAATCATGTCGCTGGGTACCAGATTGGCAGACCGCACGCCGAGGTCGAAGCCGTCCGCAACGATATCCACCAGACGCCCTTCGGTCACCAGATCGATGTGCACCTTTGGGTAACGCCGCGAAAACTCCAGGATCAGCGGCATCAGGGTCGTACGCGCAGCGCTTGCAAACGCATTGATGCGCAAGACTCCCGAAGGTCCGACATTGTGCGAGCGCACCGCCTCGAGCGCCGCGCGAACATCCTGCAGTGCCGGCCCGACTTGCTCCATGTACATCCTGCCGGCCTCGGTGAGCGACACGCTGCGTGTGGTGCGATTGAACAGCCGCGTTTCAAGGTTCGACTCCACCTTGGCGATGGTATTGCTCAACGCAGTCGTCGAAACACTCAAGTCGATAGCGGCTTGTCGAAACGAGGCCCGCCGCGCCACCGCCGTCACCGCCTCCAACTCGTTGAGCCCTACACGAAGATCCGGCATTTGATTGTCCTGCTTATCGGGATTGGCCATTACGTTTATACCAGTTGAGCAAACTATCCCGTGGGCGGCAAGATCGCTGGGTGTCATCAATTCACCGTCAGAGATGGAGATTACGCCATGAATCTTGATTTGAAAGGCAAGCGCATTCTGGTTACCGGCGGCACCAAGGGCGTCGGCAAAGCGGTTGTTGAGCTGCTGCTCGACGAAGGCGCAAAAGTGCTGACCTCGGCTCGCCAGGCAAACATCGAGATGCCGCCAGACGTGTGCGTTCCGGCTGACTTATCGACCCGGGAAGGTTGTGAGACGTTGGTGGCCGCGACCAAGCGAATATTGGGAGACGTCGACATCATCATCCACGTACTGGGTGGCTCATCGGCACCGGGTGGCGGCTTTGCTGCACTGGACGAGGAACACTGGCAACGCGAGCTCGATCTGAACCTGTTTCCAGCCGTACGTATCGATCGTGCCTTGCTGCCGAGCATGCTCGAACGAAACGAGGGCGTCATCATTCACGTGACTTCCATTCAGAGTCGGCTGCCGCTGCCTGAAGCAACGACCGCTTACGCGGCTGCCAAGGCTGCGCTTTCGACTTACAGCAAAAGCCTGTCGAAGGAGGTCTCGCCAGAAGGCGTACGTGTTGTCCGAGTATCGCCAGGGTGGGTTGAAACCGAGGCGTCGGTCGCCTTGGCCGAGCGCCTGGCGAAAGAAGCAGGGACCGACTACGAAGGCGGCAAGCAGATGATCATGAATGCGTTAGGCGGTATTCCACTCGGCCGGCCCTCGAAACCTGCAGAAGTGGCAAACCTCATCGCCTTTCTGGCTTCGCCTCGCGCGGCATCCATCACGGGCAGCGAGTTTGTCATTGATGGCGGCACCATTCCAACGGCTTCATAAGAGGTGTGGGACGTTAACGCTCCTTGAACACTCCAGCACTGAGTTTTAGGCCGTGCTTGAGGACGTCGTAAACCGAACTTGACGCCTGACATGTTCCTGTCAGCCTCCGGTCACTCTGACGTCAGATCCTTCCCCCTAAAGTACCCCAATGACTGCCCCTACGGTGCCAGCGCTACAGGCACCAAGGACACATCGCTTTAGCTGGACCTCTTGCCATCAGCCGGAAGGAGAAACGCAATGAGCCATTCTGATGCGCACGTCAGTGCTCTTGATCCATTCACTTGGCAATCGACGCTCGACAGCAATCTGGACAGAAAAGGCCTGTTGCTCCGTCTGTTCGCCGAACAGCGATTCATGGCCGCGCAGGTGCGAGCCTGCAAGCTGGATTACAGGGACTATCTGCTTTCGCTGATTGATCCGGCATCGACGGTGAACGATGGCACTCGGCACTCATCAAGCGTCGATGGCCATCGAATGCGGAGCGTCATCACCGAAGCGGCAAAGAAAGCTCATTGGGGCAAGCCCCCAAGACATGGTCGGGCGCAAGGCATCGCTGCCCACTATGACGCGCAGACCTGCATGGCGGTCGTTCTCGATATCGAGGTGAGCGACGAAGGCCGCTTGATCATTCATGACGCGGTCGTTGTCGCGGACTTGGGCTTCTTGAAAAATCCTGGCCGCGTGCGCTCGCAGCTCGAAGGCGCTTGCCTGATAGGGATAGCGTTTGTGACATCCTGCGATTTTGATCCGACCATCGGAGATACCCGGCCTAAACCTGCCTATCGCACCCGTTGGCCACTCGTCTCATGGCTGCCAGGACAGATCGCCGTGCACCTGATCAATCCCACCGGGGCTCCCGAAGCCGGCCAGCCCAGCCAGACCAGTTACGCACCTGTCGCCCGGGCCTTGTGCAATGCGATTGCCGCACGACAGTCGCCACAGCAAGCCAGCTAAATCAAAGCTTCCAGATCAGATGAGGTTCTGCGCCATGCCTTTAAGATCCAATGTTTCTTTCAACAGCCGCGGGCAACGCGGCGCGGACCTGTTCGTAGAAGTGCTTCGCAGCGAAGTTGTACGCTACGTCTTCGGCAATCCGGGAACAACCGAACTGGCTTTGCTCGACGCCCTCTCAGGCGCCTCAGACATCCAATACATCCTCGGCCTCCAAGAGGCCTCAGTCGTAGCGATGGCCGACGGTTATGCGCAGGCATCCGGTCGCCCCGGCTTCGTCAACCTCCATACGGCCGGTGGACTCGGCAATGCAATGGGCGCCATTCTCAACGCAAAGATGGCGAATACACCGCTTGTCGTCACGGCGGGTCAACAAGACACGCGACATGGCGTGACCGACCCGCTGCTCCACGGAGACCTCGTCGCGCTCGCCAGACCGAGCGTCAAATGGGCGGAGGAAATTCATCATCCCGAACACATCCCTATGCTGCTGCGTCGTGCGTTTCAGGACTGTCGCACGGGGCCGGCCGGCCCGGTTTTCCTTTCCCTGCCGATTAACGTGATGGAGCAACACACGGATGTAACGGCCGGCCTGCCATCGCGAATCGAGCGCGGTGCCGTGACCGGGGCGATTGAGGAATTGGCCGTTGCCTTAGCGACAATTACCCCCGGTCGTCTGGCGATTATCGTTGGAGAAGAAGTGATCCAGTCGAGCGCGGAAGTTGAAGCCGTGATGCTCGCCGAAGCACTCGGCGCGCCGGTCTACGGGCCATCCTGGCCCGGGCATATTCCGTTCCCGACGGCTCATCCGCAGTGGCGGGGAACGCTGTCTGCAAAGGCTTGCGATACCAGGGAGACGTTCTCTGACTTCGACGCGGTCTTCCTGCTCGGCGGCCATTCGTTGATCAGCTATCAATATTCCCAGGGCCCTGCTATTCCGCCTCACTGTCGCCTTATCCAATTGACCGGCGATGGACACCAACTAGGCAGAGTCCACGAGACAGCGCTAGGGCTGATCGGGGATTTAAGACTCTCCTTGCAAACGCTGTTGCCGATACTGGACAAGAAATTGACCCCACACAGCGAGGCAATCGCGACGCTGCGAAACATCGCTGGCCAAGAACGCGATACACGTCGTGCCGACGTCGCCGCTCGCGTCAGTCGCGAATTCAACACGCCGGTGACAACGCCTTTCGTGGCTGCCCACGAGGCTATCCGGGCAATCGGGCCGGACGTCTGGATCGTCGACGAAGCACCTGCCACGATTCCTCATGTCCGTGCCTGCCTGGATTCCCATTCGGCCCGCCAGTATCTTTTTACCCGCAGCGCCATCCTGGGCTGGGGCATGCCGGCGGCTGTCGGTACATCGCTTGGCCTGGACCGCAGCCCGGTAGTCTGTCTGGTCGGTGATGGTTCGGCAATGTACTCACCGCAAGCACTCTGGACGGCGGCGCATGAACGGCTGCCGGTCACGTTCGTTGTCATGAACAACAGCGAATACAACATTTTGAAGAACTACGCTCGTAGCCAGGCGCACTATCTAAGTGCAAGCACTGACCAGTTCATCGGCATGGACCTTTGCGACCCGGCGATCGATTTCCTGGCCCTCGCCTCTTCCCTGGGAATCCCTTCCCGCAGGATCGAGCGCGCCGGCGATATTGCGGGAGCTGTCGAAGAAGGTATTCGCTCAGGCTGCCCGAATCTCATTGAACTACCGATCATGCCCTGAAGGAATGGGCGCACCTTGTCCCTGCCCTGCCTATACGGGACTGTAGGCTTTGACGGGGCAGCTATCTCGTCATGACAACAGCTCTTTCCCACGCTCGATCTTGGCTGGTGAATATCGCGGGTAATCTGTGACCCCTTTTCTCAACGCCACCGTACAGCTCGACAGTGTTTGATATCGTAGATAGACCGTCCACCCAGTGTGGGTAGGACGTCTGTATTGAAGATTCTCAAGATTTGCGATGACCCTATAAACCAACTTGCCCCTTACTTCCACGCGCCTCGTCGTCAGGGCCTACCGTACCTGGTACAGCACAGCAGCCCCTGGCTTGGGCTCGAAAGCCGGCACAGTGCGCTGCTCAAGTGGCATACCCTTGGCATCCCAAACCAAGGTGTCCGACGGATACTCGTCCTTGCGGGTCATGGCGTCGATCTGCTTGGCGATCACCTCCGAGCTTGCAGACACCTCGGGGTTCCATTCGAATACGCCAACTCGACCGTAGAACACAGCCGGCGCGTCGACATCGAGGCGCCGATCGGGACACATGACCAAGCCGCGGTCAAGCATGACCCGCAACGCGCCGACAGGCACCGCCTTCACCGTGGGCGTGGTGCGCTCGGTGCTGTGGCCTGGGCAGACATTGGCCGAGCGAGTAACCATGTCCTCGACCACTTGACGATCGGATTGAGCCTGCGCCGAAAAGACAACGGCAGACACGGCGAGCACTACAAGATTTGACTTCCAGGGCACGCGAAACCTCCTATGGAAAAAATACTCCAACGTTTCGGACCGCCCCCATGTAAGAACCGTCCGTTGCCAAGGGCACTCTTGAAGACTACCAGGACATTAGTTTGTTCCACTTGCTGATTGATAACCCTAGCTCTGACTACCGCCATTCATCTGCATGCACAGATAGGTTTGAGAGGAGCACGTTGTGCCGCCGATCATCGCAATGTCTTTCGGGTGAGAAGCCTCAAGGACAGGATCCTGGCATTCAGATGTGTTGCGAGCGATCTCGCTCAAAACCTGCAATGGTGGACCGAAAGAGTTGGCATAACCCAGTTCGGAACTGATTGGATTCCCACCGCCCCCTGGTGTCAAATCAGCGTATCCGGCATGCGAACGCGCTCGTCCACCAGCCGGTCAAAGGCCAGGAGCGGTCCCTATGAATGCCCCTACCGGCTCCCCCTCAGAAAATGCCTACGAAAATATCTTGCAGATAAAATAACGCCGGCTATGCTCCCAGAGCTGACTTTCAGGATACTGGCTCCGAGCCACAAGACCTCTGATCTTGCCGTCCGGGCATCACAACGCTGATTAGCAGGAAGCTACACATCTGGCGACGTAAACGCGTTCGTCATGATGTTCCCCAGGAGGGAGCCATGTCCGCACCAGGACAGTACCTGTTTGCAATAGCGGCCCATGATCGCGTGGGCTTGCTCGATATCAGTGCCCCTTACGAGCCATTCAATCGGATGGCTCGTAGAGAACCGCCGTACAACCCCACCCTCCCTTGCGCCACCCAATCGCCGGACCACCGCCCAGCCGCAGGTCGCACCTGCGACTCCTCCTGCATGGCTGCGAACAGCGCCAATGTGCTAAAGCGCAAAGATTCTTCCTGGAAAACAAGCAGCCTCACCGCAGGATCGATGCCGGTTCCCATGTAAATCAGCTGATCAAAGGACACACGGCCGCCAAGGCTGTCGCACACATTCGCGCAATGGCGCAGGGAGAACAATATGACTTCGCTTCGTATAGTCCTGGCCGGGTTGTTGGTCTGCACAACCTCCCAGGCAGTGCTTGCCGAACTCGCCGCCCAGCCGTTCCTGGCGCCGCCCAGGCTTGTTGAAAAAGGCGCGCCGGGCACGCTGAAGGCAACTGAGTCGACCCTTGCGAAAACGGATTGCAACCCGCAGGGCGACATTACCCGCGACGGACAAACCGTCGAACTCAACCTGCAAGTGCAGAAGCGCGAAAACTATATCTACAACCCGGGCAATCCCGACGGTGCCAAGGACAAGGTCAAGCTGCGTTCCTATGGCGGCTGTCTGTCGGGGCCGCTGATCGATGTGCAGCCAGGCAACACCTTGCGGGTCCACCTGGACAACCAGCTGGATAAAAACGATCCCAGCTGTCCGGGGGGAAGCGATCCGGCGAATGGCGAAGCAGGATGCTTCAACACGATCAATCTGCATTATCACGGGATGCACGTGTCGCCGTCGGGCAACAGTGACAACGTGCTGTTGAACATCGCTCCGCAAACCAAATTCGAATACGAGGTAAACATCCCCACAGATCACCCTTCGGGCACCTTCTGGTACCACGCGCACCGGCATGGTTCCACGGCGCTGCAGGTCGCCAGCGGTGCTGCGGGAGCCCTGATTGTGCGCGGTGACCGACCCTACACTGGCGGCAAGCCAGGCGACATCGACACCATTCTCAAGGATGCTTCCGGGAAACCCTTTACCGAACAAGTATTTCTGTTCCAGCAAATCCCCTATGCCTGTTTCGACGACAAGGGCAACATCATTACGCAAAAAGATGGCACCTGGACGTGTCCCAGCGGCAAGACAGGTGTGGTAGAGAACTTCGATGCGCAACTCGCCTCGCCCACTGTCTGGGATGAGAGCGGTCGGTTCACCAGCATCAACGGCGTGGTGCAACCGACCCTCCAGGGCATTGCCGCAGGAGAAATCCAACGCTGGCGTTTCATTCACGGAGGTATCCACGACACCGTGAATCTGCAGATCGTGCCCATGAACACGACCAGTCCCAAAGCCAGTCTCGCACTCAAAGGTGTGCTCAGTGGTACACCGAAGGAACAGGCTGCGCTGATCGCCGACCTGTGCCCGGTGACCGTGCCCGACGCCAGCAAACCGGTCGAGCTCGTCCCTCAATTCGAGATCGCCGCCGACGGACTCACGCGCACCGCAATTCGCCCCATCGGCGTGAATAAAAAGAGCGTCAGCGGTGGCATCGGCAGTAACTTCCTGCAACCCGGTTATCGCAGTGATGTGCTGCTGATGTTCCCCCGCGACGGCACCTACTGTGTGCTTAATCAGGCCGCCACGCCCGCAGAACGCGCCAATGCCGGCCCCGATGGCGGCCCGGGCGGCCAGGGCCCGAACGAAACCCAATTGCTGGCGACGGTGATCGTCTCTGGCGGCAAGGTCGTGACCGACGACCCGCAAAGCTATATTCAGCAAGCGCTCTATAACGCCAACAAAACGGCCCCGTCGCTGCCCGCCGAGGCCCTCGAAGGATTGCGGACCGGCGATCTGAAACCTTGGCGCGGGATGGACGACCTCAAGGATGCGGTGGTCAACAACGACATCCAGAAGGCTGACTTCTTCATTGGCAATCCGCCATTCCCGCCCTCACCGCCCGCTACCCCGCCGAAAAAACCGGGAGAACCTTGGACAGGCGCGTTCGGTTTTTACATCAACTACAAGTCCTACGATCCGGACCGCATCGATTTCACTCGCCAGGTCAACACCACCGACGACTGGGTGCTGACCTCCCAGGGTGAACCCCACATCTTTCATATACACGTCAATCCGTTCCAGGTAATGGACGTGCTCTACGCCAAGCCCGGCGAGAAGCCCAAAAGTATCTTCGGTCCCAATGGCGAGTGCCTGGTGCCGGCCGACGAACTGGGACTGCAAAACCAATACTGCGGGATGTGGCACGAGTTCAAGGACACCATCTTCGTGCAGAACGACTACCAGGTCCTGGTGCGCACGCACTACGACCGCTACATCGGTGAGTTCGTCATCCACTGCCACATCCTCGACCACGAAGACGGCGGCATGATGAACAATATCCAGATCGTTCCAGACATCAATGCCAGCGGCGGCGGCATTGGCATGGCAGGTATGAAGCACACATCGCATCAACACTCGGATTCCAAGCAACACTGATAAGGAGATGTCAGCAATGAGCAATCCCTTTGCAGGAAAATGGACTTATAGGAGCTTTCTCAACAACCCCGCGTTGACTGACGGTGACCCGAAAAAACTGGAGGCGCTGTTGTTCGCCGAAGGTGTGTGGACCGTAGAGGACACCGCCAACGATTCGTTCATCGGCGAACTCAGTTTCGGGGCAAACGCCGTCATGGATTTGAAGGGGGTCATCACCCATGGCCACGGTCGTCCAGACCATGTGCACATTGCGGGCAGCGGGCGTCCCGGAACCTCGACACAAGACTACTTCTACGATTATGACGGATCGCTGACGGAACGTTGGCCCAACGGCGTGAGCCAGGTTCCGGCCATCACCGGGTCGGTCATCCGTATGAAACCTCACAATGGCGAACCCGCTGGACTGGTCGCCTCGTTCATCTGCGTCAAAAGTACCTAGGTACTGTTTGTCGGGAC
Source organism: Pseudomonas sp. Lb2C2 (assembly GCF_052112205.1). Taxonomy (NCBI): domain Bacteria; kingdom Pseudomonadati; phylum Pseudomonadota; class Gammaproteobacteria; order Pseudomonadales; family Pseudomonadaceae; genus Pseudomonas; species Pseudomonas sp. Lb2C2. Next base: position 127,028 of record NZ_JAUTYW010000012.1, read on the forward strand.
ACTACCGGGCCGACAGGGATCTAGAGCAAGCAATGCTGGCGACCCGGAATCCGATCCACTGCAACGTTCGTTATTGACGACAAGGAGTCGGGCATGACCACTACCTCCACCACAGCGCCTGTCGCCCAACCTACCTGGTACGGGCAGATCCGCGACATGTTCACCTCAGTAGACCGAGCGCACATGGCCAGGCAAGGCCTCGACCTGGCCAGCTACGACGCGGTGATGAAGCACGCAGGCGATATCTACCAACAAGTGGCGGGGGGCAATATGCCGCCAAATCGACCCTGGCCCGCTGACTGGGTGGGTACCTTCCTCAACTGGATGAACAACGGCTACCCGAAAGGAGTCCCCGCTGCCAGCGCCAACGCAACGGACTTCGCTGCGCGCTCACTGTTCAGCGCAGACGCGTCCACCGCCAGGGTCCGCAAGGACATCACCACGCTGTCCAGCGCCGAGCTCGATCTGCTCAAACAGGCGTTTTCAGCCATTATGGCCATGGCCCCCACCGATCCCAACAGCTACTTCACGCAAGCCGGTTATCACTGGTTTCCGGCACCCAATACCTATTGCATGCATCACGTCCCGGGCTACAACCCTTGGCACCGAGCCTATCTGGTCAGCTTCGAGGACGCCCTGAGATCGGTCCCCGGCTGTGCGAACGTCACCCTGCCCTACTGGGATATCACCACGCCCTTCCCCGACGTGCTTAAAAGCCCACCCTTCGACCAGTACACGTTGCAGCAAGCAGCCAGCTCCGATTATCCGGAAGGCTACGTCACCACACGTTTTACCTACGACACGATCGCCCAAAACCTGCTGACCTATGGGGTGACCGATGATGTGAACCGAGCCATGAGCAAAACTGACTGGGAGGACTTCCACGGCTATTGGTCCGGCGCCGCCCACAACACCATCATTGCCGCCCACGACAGTGGCCACAACTCAATTGGCCCCACCATGCAGAACCAGGAAGTGGCGGCCTTCGACCCAGTGTTCTGGTTCTTCCATTGCAATTGGGACAGGCTGTTCTGGGAATGGCAGAAAAAAATGCTGGCCACCGACCTGCATGGATTGCTCACGACCATCAACGAAGTCACCGACCCCGTCAGTTATCAGATCTTCAACGATACGGCGCTGCAAACCCTGAACCCATTCACCAGCACCCCACTAGAGCTGAACACGCTGGCGATCATCGACTCGGTCGGTCAACTCGGCATTGACTATGCGCCCGTGGCGACAGGCTCGAACGTCGATTTCCTGCCGAAGACCCAGCGTACGCTCGCTGCGTCCAAACACTTCACGGTTGAAGCCGATCGGGTCAATGTGCGAGTCAGCGGTATCAATCGCCTGAAGATCCCCGGCAGCTTCTCGGTGCACTTGCAAAAAGACGCCAAGACCATCGCCTCCAGAGCATTGTTTCAACCGGTAGAGGTTCAAAGCTGCGCCAATTGCGTGGCCAATGCCATGACCCAATTCGATTTCGAGTTACCCATGGCGGTCGTGTTGGGCGGCAAGCTGAGCGTCTGGGTAGAGCCGGTGAACAAGGACTTCATCGGCGATCGGTTCCCGCAGAAGCTGATGGGCGACCCCGTCATTGATGTGCATCTATTGCTGCAAACTCAGTAGCGCTGCTGGACCAAGGGTGCCGGACTTCAGGCGTTGAAGTCCGGCTTCAGCCGTTGACGAACGCCAGATAGACATCAGCGTCGAGAACGACGTCATGCGCCCAGGCTCTGTTCTACGTCAATTTACTTACGACCCCTGGCCGGTGCTTTTGGCAATAGCGGGACTCGGCTTGGCCTTGTCCGTCTACAACGACATCACCACCAACGGACCTGCGTTTTGCGTCACTGTGGATGGGCTATCGATCTTCACGAGTTGGCCTGCCGCCCTGCAAGCGGAGCTGGCACTCAACCCACCCCAGCGAATCCTGGCCGGTTGGGCCTTGATGCTCCTGGCCATGATGCCGCCCCTCCTGGCGACGCCACTCATACACGTCTGGCGCTCCAGCCTGCCAAGCAGGCGAATACAAGCGTCAGTCGGCTTCCTGCTCGGTTACGGTGCCATGTGGATGGCCGCCGGCCCGCTCCTGATCGCCCTGGCGCTGTTGCTACAGATGGCTGCCGCAGAAAATGCCCTGGCCGTGGCGCTGCTGATTGCGATGCTGTGGAGCGCGAGCCCGTGGCACCGTGCAGCCCTCAATCGTGGCCACCGAATGGGGCCGCTAAGCCTGTTCGGCTGGGCTGCCAACAGGGATTGCCTGATCCGAGGCCTGGCGCACGGCCTCTTTTGTATCGTTTCGTGCTGGGCCTGGATGGTCGTGCCGCTTGTCAGCGGGTCCTGGCACATTCCGATGATGTTGCTGGCGGGCGCGATCCTGCTGGCTGAACGGCTCATCGCTGCCAAAACACCGCGCTGGGGCTGACCGTTTAAAACAAGGCTTCACGTATGCAATCCGTCTGGACCTTCCCTTCCACCCTCATCGCATGCAGCCCGGGTCCGCACGCACTGTTCGGCACAAAGGATGAGCCCGCACGACACAGTTCGCCAGATACACATCCCAAACTATGTGTTCGCAGCAAAATGGCATAATACGCCAATGATCGAAAGACCTTGTTTGCCCAGAGCTGGAGCAAATTATGGCGACGCGAAACGTTGTGCTCACCCCTCACCAGGAACAGGTTATCCAGGATCTGGTTCAGTCCGGTCGTTATCAAAATGCAAGCGAAATGATGCAGGAAGGTTTGCGTCTATTGGAACAGCGCATCGCCGAAGACGCCGCCAAAATCGAGGCCCTGCGTCAGGCGACCTCGATAGGCATCATGGACCTTGAGCACGGGCGCTTCACTCAGTTGAACGAAGGGGATCTGGAGCATTTCTTTGAGGATTGAGCCAGGAGGCAACCATCCCGGCGAGGGAGACACACTGAGCATGCCGCTGTGTCGGATTTCCAACGCTGCGCGCACCGACATTGTCGGCATCCTCAGGCTCTCCCAGACGCAGGCTGACGCCTCGGCACATAAATTTCAGGCAAAAAAAGCCACTCATCTGAGTGGCTTTTTTTGAATCTTGGAGCGGGAAACGAGACTCTTATCTGGCGTCCGACTCGTTGAAATGTAAGGGGTTTCTTTTCTTGCCGGGGCAGGAAAAGACTTGATTCTGGACTTGTTTTGGAAGTGCATCAAGGCCAAGAGGAAACGATCCCGGCTACGCCATAGCGCTCTACTTATACCGAGTACCGAGAGCATCCGGCGTGCACACGGGCCATACCGTTTGGCCTGCGCCTGAAGTGCTCAAGCAGGTCACACGATGCGATACATGGGCAAAGCCCCAAAGCACGACTTCATACAGGACCTAGATTGATTTGTCGCCAAATGCTCGAGCGGCCAATCCGCCTAAGATACCTCCAGCAATAGGAGCTAACCAAAACAACCATAGCTGAGCAATATAGGCCTGCCCTGCAAAAATGGCTTGGCCGGTACTCCGTGCGGGGTTGACTGAAGTGTTAGTCACAGGAATCGCAACCAAATGAATGAGAGTCAACGTCAGCCCAATCGCTATCGGCGCCCATCCAGCAGGGGCACTCGCATGGGTAACTCGCATAATAATAAATAGAAAAAAGAACGTAGCGACAAATTCAACAATAAGGCTCGACACCAACCCATAGCGCCCTGGACTTAAATATCCATACCCATTAGCCGCAAAGCCCCCAACCTCAAACCCCGGCTTTCCGCTAGCAATGAGGTAAAGCATCCCGGCTGCGGCTATGGCACCTGACACTTGCGCAACAATATAGGGAACGATATTTCTTGTCGGGACTCTGCCTCCCACCCACAAGCCAAATGTTACCGCCGGATTGAAATGCCCACCCGATATTGAACCGACAGCACATGCCATCGCCAACACAGCAATCCCGAACGCAAGAGATACGCCCACAAAACCAATACCCAACTCTGGATACGCAGCGGACAAGATCGCACTACCACACCCACCAAACACAAGCCAGAAAGTTCCGAAAATCTCTGCAGCCATTTTCTTAACCATTTATTTTTTCCATCAGAATATTTTATTTATAGATGCGTAATCGCCAAGGCAATTAAACAGCCCGACCACAACATCACGAACTTGCCTCATAAAGAATACTTATACGGCAAGACCCAGAACTCGCCCCCCTGTTCTATCCTAGAAAAAAACCAACACAGCCGCTAACCAAGTCAAGTCCGTAGCCTCACGGCTTCAGGAATTGCCGGATAAGAACACACCCAGACGTTCTTGCTACCCACGTCTTTGAAGTAGCCAACCGCCCTCGGAATGAGTCGCCCAAGACAATAAACCAGATCATTATCACCGCCGTTACCCATGTCCCGCCCAACTGCACTTCTACTGTTCAAAATCCCTCGCTTTCGCACAATCAACGACAATTCATCCCTTAGACCAAGTTTCAGTCGGACCTTTCGATCAATGCGCCCATAAAGTGATAATAAATCTTCCGAAGCATTGGCCCCTAAAGCGTAATACTCTAATCCTGATTCAGGACTATCTTCCTCCGGCATGGGCAATAAGCTTTTCAGCAACAGGCTCATACCTATAGCCGCATTGACTTCAGCCTCTGCAGCAAGATCGGAGTAACACATCAAGGCATTTGCCGCTACTGCATATCGGTGCGCCCCCTCAAGCAATCCCTCTATCATACCTACCTCGCCTAGTGAAACAGCACCCCGACCATCCTAATACTCGCCCCCGTATCCACCGCAACTTCAAAAGACTAAAACACCCAGCGTTGTGCGGCTGGCGGTGTGTCCAGTTGCACAGCTTCCATCCGGGAATCCCTAGCGATAATACCTGTCGAATCCTTCGTCATCGTATTGTTCTTCATTGGACCGAAGTAAAGCGGCAGAGTCTTCCAGTCTATGTATGCATCCGATTGAACCGCCGCGACTCCAATCGCCAAGATCAACGCTGCCGTCCCAGCGCCTCCATTAGAAAAAATCTTTAGACGCATCTTTCCACATTCCCTTTTTTATGATTGTGAAGTTATTGTCTACTGACGAAATGACATCAGCATAACGATAGCGTGGGCGCTTCGCCGTAACTCGCCACAATTGTTCAAATTCAATCAAGCGAACTTTAGTTCGTAGGGCTATTAGCCTTGGCGCAGCCTTAAGCGGACACGGCATCTGCTACGGCAATTCGCGGAAGATTTTTGACTTGGCGTGTCTAGGCGTTGACGCCATCTTGACCTCAAGAATCCGCTCCCCCAGTCTCTTGGCAATCCGTCAGTTGCTCCTCGTCGGCTCGGCCACATCGGCGGCATAGATCACGCACGTATCCCAGGCAAAAATTAGGATATAAGCTAGATCTGCAACCAAAATCATGCCCGCCACCTATAATTATTAATCATCAGCAGATGACGCCTATGAACAGCTCCTTCGCCTCACTCAGCCTCGCCCAGCTTCGCACTCTGGATGTCATGCTGGAGCTACGCAATTTGAGCCATGCCGCGCTGCGTTTGAACACTAGCCAATCAGTCTTAAGCCGCCAGCTAGTGCAACTCCGAGATGCGTTCGGTGACCCGTTGTTAGTCCGCCAAGGGCGGGAGTTCTTGCTCACTGAGCAAGCTAAGGCGCTGTTTGTACCGCTCAAGCAAGTGATCGTCGATCTGGAAGCGCTGAGAAGCCCCGATCAGTTCCGCCCCGAAAATTGCTCGCGCACGTTCAGCCTGGCGTCTTCGGATTATGTCGCCGAGCACATGTTGCCGCTATTGATGGAACGACTGGACGAGATCGCGCCGAAAGTGGCGGTGGAGTATGTGACCTGGCAACCCAGGCGTTTCGACCTGTTGGCGGGGGGCGGGCTTGACCTCGCCACGACCATGCTGGATGACGCACCTCCTGAACTTCATGGCCGGGTATTGGGGGAGGACCGACCGGTATGTGTAATGCGTAATGCCCACCCGCTAGTGGGCAAGCCTTTGGAGACTGTCGATTATCTTGCTTGGAAGCACGTACGCATTTCCGGCGGTGGCGACAAGGACAGCTTCATCGACCAATATCTTCAGCAAGGCGGCCTTAGCCGGAACGTGCGCTTGCAGGTGCCGTTTTATGCGGCCGCCATGCGGGTAGTCAGCGATAGCGACATGCTCGTCACCTTGCCGGAACACATCGCCGTGCAGCTAGCAAATTTATATCCAGTGACATGGAGTCCCCTGCCGTTCATTGAGCATAGACACCGCTACTGGGTGATTTGGCACCAGAGAACCCAGCATGCACCAGCCCACCGTTGGTTCCGCAACCTGGTCTACGAACTCTTGCAGGAGTCCAATTTCGCCATTAATCGTTTCGCCTCCAAGGACAAGACAGAGCAGTGAACTGCCGAGGTATGCACACGCGCCATAGTTGCTATGGCGATCATGGCGTTACCGGCGCAGCAGGACACCGATAGAATCCGCAGCGACCCGTCGGTGTAAAAAACCGAGTGCAGCCGGGTGCAAGTTCAATCGCACTGAAGCGATCACCTTAGAAGTCTTAGATGATTAATTTTTACCAGATCAATCGTCTGTCAACTCCCTGCTGCTGCCATTTACACATAAACGTTAACTATCGAGCCTGCCTTGAGGGCACTTTATTTTCATGTACAACGTCCAATCGTCGCTTAGGAAAATCGTTCAGGAAGGCATTAACACCGCACTTTTGCTGGTACCGGCGAGGAACTACATCGCCACCCTTTCGCAATGGCGGTTGGCTGAATGGATCTATGACAAGTTTTCCTCCCTCGTGTCCTTTCCTTTAGATCCTCGTCTCTTGATGCTTTCAATGGCATCCCTGACACTTGGCGGGTGGTCGGCTCCTGGCGCCAGCATGGCAGGCATCCTAGCAGCTTATGTGTTCTGGAATTGGAGGCGCCTCACTGTACTGATGGTGTTTTTTTGCGCAGAACTCGACCGGATGAAACTCGTATTTAAAGGGCAATCGACCCCACCCATGCTCGCCTTTGGCGCCAATGAACCGGTGGCGTATCTGGCCCAAGAGCAGCGCAGTAGCATGCTGCGCTTTCTATCCCATGACTTACGGGCACCACAATCGGCCATCCTGGCACTCCTGGAAATGCAACAGAAGGCAAAAGAGCCCATGCCCGTCGGCGAACTTCGTCGCCATATAGAGCAGCAAGTACGTCGCACGCTGAGCCTGACCGATGGGCTCCTAGCATTGGCTGAAGCTAAATCCAAATCTTTGGTATTCGAGCCATTGTTCGTTGCCGCCATCGTTCTGGATGCAATCGATCAGGCTTGGCTGCTTGCTCAATATAAAGGTATCCGGATCAGACACCGATTCATCGATGACGAAATCTGCGTGACAAACGCCTCTCGCGAACTGCTGACCCGCGCCATCTTCAACCTGTTGGATAATGCGGTGAAATACAGCCCACAGGATACGACGATTGACATCGAGCTGGTGCTGCAGGAGACCGATATCGTGCTGACCATTCATGATGAAGGGCAAGGTATTGCCGAATCGGATCTGCCTCATCTGTTCGAAGAGTTCAGTCAATTTGGCGGCGATCATAAACCCAGAAAGGGTTACGGACTGGGCTTGGCCTTAGTCAACAGCGTGCTGCAGCGTCATGACGCGCGCGTTGAGTGCACCAGCCAAATTAATATCGGCACAACCTTCGCATTAACGTTCAAGGCCATCAATTGTGTTTGAATGGTTTGGAGGAACGTCTTGCCAAACACCGTCACAAGAGTCCAACCATATAAAGAAGTCGATCACAGGCATTGGCTTGGCAATGAGATAGCCTTGTACTTCATGGCACCCCAGCCTCCTCAAGAAATCATACGCGGAGGGGGTCTCCACGCCTTCGGCAACGAGTCGCAACTTTAAGGTCAGGCCAAGCTGAACAATGGCTTTGACGATCTCTCGTTGCTTGGCATCGTGCAATTGGGCAATGAATGAACGATCAATTTTCAACTCACTGACCGGCATTTTGGATAAATGAGAAAGCGATGAATAACCTGTGCCAAAATCGTCAATCGACAGCGTAAAACCAGCCTGGCGCAATCGCAACATTGATTCCAGACATTGTTCTGGATTACGCATCGCACTGGTTTCGGTAATTTCCATGCAAAAATCCCTGGCCTGAGCCCCGGTCTGCTTCAGTAAAGCGTCGACCTGTTCGGGAAAGCTCACAGACTCCAAATCCTGCATACTCAGGTTGATGCTGATCCGGATTTTTTGAGATTGCGCTTGAGCGCGGCTCAACAGCATGCACTCGCGCAACATCCATAGGCTAAGGGTGGTTATTTTTCGATACTTTTCAGTGGCTGGCAGGAAGTCCCCTGGGGTCAACAAACCGAAACGAGGATGCAACCAGCGAATCAGGGCTTCAGCGCCGATGACTTTATTATCGGCGAGCGCCACTTGCGGTTGTAAATAAACCTTCAATTCCCCCCTGTTGATGGCGGTATCAAATTCGTGCAAAAGCGTCATCGTCTGCAAGCACTCCTGCTCACGTTTTTCTTTGGAAAAGAAGTACTCACCAAATTTGAATTCGTGCACAGGAAGCTCGCGGGAGTCAGACGTCACAGATTTCATTTAGATTGGGCTCTGGTGGCGCTTATCGGCAGTGCAAAAAAAGCGGCGCAACCCCATTCGAACGAGTGTTGCTCGTTCAACGGTAGGTAATACGACCGCCATGATGATTGGAATGAGTTTGTTTCTTACTGTATGTCTGTGGCTCTTTTATATCAGACGTGCTCGTTCCCCAAAAATGAACAATATTGAAAACCTGTGATTTACTCTTTTCCCAAAAGTCTTGAGCTATGCGCTTTTCCCCAAGCAGGCATGAGCAAGCCGGCGACGTTCATTTTGCTTAAAACGTTGTTGAGCTCGCGCGACAATAAAGGTTGTCTGCGCGATAGCGTATCGATCCCTCGAAGAGAAAGGGGGGCGAATCCTCGCCCCCCTTCGTCTCACTGCATTCAATCTTTTCTGAAGCGTTAGACGACCGTCAATTGATTGTTAGCCAGCAAAGTAGCCAGGTCAGTTTGTACGTTCTGCAGCGTCAGCAATGGTGCGGTGAAGCTGGCGGCACCATTGGTATCAACGGAAATGAGGGTATCGCTACCACTCGTCGTGACCTGCAAATAGTTGCTCAACGATGTGGAGGCGGCATCCAGTACGTAGTTACCGGTGCTCCCATCCTTGTGCACATACGCTGTGCCGGTATACCCCTGCAGCAATCCGCTCAGGTCGATGATGTCCGCGTCGGTACTGGTACTGCTGGCGAGATTGCCGACAGTGAAGCCAGTCACCGTATCGCTGCCATTGCCACCTGTGGCGGTGTCTGAGCCGTTAATACTGTTGTAGACCAACCGATCGTTGCCACCAGAGGCCAATACAATGGTGTCGTTTCCACCGCGCCCCTCGATGAGGTTATCCGCAGAGCTGCCGGTAATAGTGTCTGCCAACGAACTGCCACGGACCCCCTCCACATTACTCAATGAGGTCAGCGTGCCCCAGCCCGAAATACTGCCGGTACTCAGGTTTACCGTCACCGCACTGGAAGCACTGCTGAAGTCCACGATATCCATGCCGCCCGTCGCACTCCACGTCGGGGTTTCGCCAGCCAGCACCGGATCACTCCAGCCGCCGCTACCGTTATAACTGGTGACACCACCCGTGACATTTGTCGCCACATAGGTGTCGTCATAACCGGTACCGGTCAACGTGATCGGCGCTGCCGCCGTCACTTCAGTGGTGGTGAGTATCTGCGCGTCAGTTGCATCACCTGTAGTCACGCTCCAAGAATACGTTTCGGACGTAGTGCCGGTACTGGCCAACAGTCTGACGGTGTAGGTTTCCGATGAGTTCAGCCCATAGAGGTTGAGTAGACCGGTGCTGTCATTGACCCATACACCAGACTGTGCGTTGAGGATCTGCGTTGCGACCAGAGTACCCGCCGAGTTATAGACCTGTACGGTATTGCCGTAATAGATATTGAAGCCTTCAGCGTTCAGAATCCGCAGGTGTAAGGCTGTGCCATCTGTTACCTGATTGGTATTGGTGATGAGCCGCGTTGCAGCAGCAGCGCTCTGCCCCACTAACAGATCGATATCGCCGTCCCAGTCATAGTCAGCGACGGTCAATGAGTTCAATACGTTGTCCACACCCGCAACGGCCGTAATCAACGTATTCGTGGTCCAACTGCCTGTCGTGATGGAACCGTTGTTGGTATAGACGTTAACCTGCCCCGTCGCGTAATCCGCTTCAATAGCGTCCATTCTCCCGTCACCATTCCAATCCACAGCGACCGATGCGTCACCTGCCAACGTATCACCGGCGATGGCAACCCCCGTAGTCGCGATAGTTCCTGAGTTGTTCAGATAGACTCTACTAGCGGTAATGGTGGCAACGTTTGTCTGATTAACATACAGATCGAGCCAACCATCACCGTTGAAGTCCGCCCATGTAATCGACATCACGTCAGTGGAATTAGTGGTAAGGATGCCGTTGCTAAACACATTAGCTACCGTTTGCCCCTGGGTCCAGTTGGCTCCTGTAGTACTGCTGCTGCCATTATTGGTCAGAATGTTCAACCCATAACCGAACGCCAAATTATTATTGAAAAGGTGTACAGCCAGGTCGACCTTGCCGTCGTTGTTAAGATCGACTCCCGACAGTTCATTTGAAAGCTGCAACTGATCAATCATTGGCGTCCCAGTCGCAGGGTCGGAGTTGCCATAAGCTGTCCAGGAGGTACCGCCATTGTTCTTCAGGAAGAATGACGCGGAACTAGCGCCTGCAAAAACCACATCAAGATAGCTATCACCGTCCATGTCGATGACTACAGGAGTGCCGTAGCTGGTGGGAGTACCTAATAACCCAACCTGGACTGCCGACGCGGTATACCCTGAAGCATTGCCTTTCCACAACTGAACATAAGTGTCTGAGGTGCTATTGGTGGCCCATATATCGGTGAAACCATCAAGGTCGTAGTCTACGAACGCATAGCTCGAAATAACCCCTGAGCCGGTGGCTGCTTGAGTCAATGTAGTGGTGGTGTAAGCACCAATGTCCGTGCTGCTGTACACCGCCTGATCGCCAACAAAGGTCCACAGACCGGCGGCGTTGAGTGTCATGCTGCCGCCGAAACCGTTGGTCGCGTTGGTACCCAATGCGCTGGCAGTTGCAGCCAAATGGTCCAAGGTATTGACCACATCCACCTGGGTCGTTGCCGTCAAATGCGTGCGGTTACCGGCTGCATCCCACAGTACGTAACCCAGATGGTATTCACCCACTGCCAACGTCGCAGACATCGTCCAGGCACCGGCGCCCGAAGCGGTGGTAGACGTCAGAATCGTATCGACACCCTCCGTGTAGACTCCGTCGTTGTTAACGTCGTTGACCAGGGCAACCGTTACCCCTGCCTCTGCGGTCCCATCGACAGTGCTACTGAAGCTTGGCGTAGCACTGGAGACGATGGTCTTGTCATTATCGGAATCCACCGTCGCGGCGTTGGAGAAGTCCGGTGATGTCAGCCCTAGAGCGGGTGCCACCAGATCGACGGTATAAGTGGTATTCACCACGCTACCGAAGGTGCTGCTGACCACGTTCTGGATACGCGTCTGAGCGGTCAGCGTGGTACTCACGGTATAGACTGCCGGGGTGTAGCTCCAGGTAGTTGCGCCATCCGTGCTCTCCACATCGATCCAGGTAGTGCCGCCGTCGAGGCTGATTTGAACCACTTCATCAGCCTGCAATGCACGACTGATGGTGCCGTTCAACACCGGTGCGCCACCGCGTGTAATCAGGTCGGTATTGACCGCATCGTCGTTAGTCGAGTAGTTGCCACTGATTGCGCCTGCGGTGTCGATTGTGAGTGCGGCCAATGTGGCTGTAGCGTTCACCGATAGCGTGAAGCTCGCCGAGGCCGCGCCTTCATTACCCGCCGCATCGGCCACCGCAGCGGTGTAGGTGTGGCTGGTGCCGATGGCGACGACCGGCAAAGCAAAAGTCCAGGTCGTGCCGGTCACCGTCGCGGCGCCCAGCAGGGTGCTGCCTTCGTAGATCCGTACCACCTCCCCTGCACTCAGGGCCGCGCTGAGGCTGCCGTTGAGCACCGGTGTGGTGTCGTCGGTGCTGCTGCCGCTGGCGAAGGTCCCTTGGAGGGTGCCCTGGTTGTCGGTGTAGCTGCTGATGCTGGTGGTGACCGTCGGCGCGGTGGTATCGACCGTCAGGGTCAAGCCCGACGAGACCGTGCCTTCGTTACCGGCGGCATCGGCCACCACGGCGGTGTAGGTGTGGCTGCTGCCGTTGACCAGGGTGGCGGTGGCGAAGGTCCAGGTGGTGCCGGCCACCGTCGCGGTGCCCAGCAGGGTGCCGCCCTCGTAGATCCGTACCACCTCCCCGGCACTCAGGGCCGCGCTGAGGCTGCCGTTGAGCACCGGTGTGGTGTCGTCGGTGCTGCTGCCGCTGGCCAAGGTCCCTTGGAGGGTGCCCTGGTTGTCGGTGTAGGTGGTGATGCTGGTGGTGACCGTCGGCGCAATAGTATCGGCATAAGCCACCACAGTATCTGCACTGGTATTGGCCGCGGCATCGCTGGCATTCGCCGTCACGTCACCGGTCGGTTGATCCACTGGCGAAGTGACGCTGTAGGAACCATCGGTACCCGCTACGACCGTAGCGGTGTTGCCATCCGGGTAAGTCACAGTAACCGTGCTGTTCGGCTCGGCACTGCCGCTGACCACCAGGCTGCCATCGGCATTGGCCGCCACGGTTACGCTCGGCGCAGTTGGCGCCGTGGCATCGGCATAAGCCACCACGGTGTCAGGGCTGACATTACCTGCTGCGTCCGACGAGTTCGCAGTGACATCACCGGTCGGTTGGTTCACCGGCGA
>NZ_JAUTYW010000013.1:0-114296 GCF_052112205.1 Pseudomonas sp. Lb2C2
TGCGCTTCCGATCTCTCGTTAGCGGGAGGCGAATTCTACAGCGTTACTCGCTGCTGTCAACACCTCTTTTTCACCGCTTTCGACCGAGAAGATCGAACCGCCGATAGAGCCAAACAACACCGCTCTATCTGCTCCTTCCGGGCTTCGATGAACTGAAGCCCAACACCTTCGAAACTTACTTAACTCATTGAATTTCAAGGAGTTTTCCGTTTCGACTGCGCCGGAAGTGGGGCGAATTATAGACTTCCAGAATCTGCCGTCAACCCCTAAATTACGCTTTTGTTGCAGAAGCGACTTTCCTACCCAGCAAACGCGGGATCCGGCGCATAACCGGCGGAACCCTCAGTACCAACAGTACGGCACCTATAAAGGCGTATATCGACCACTCTTTCAGATCTGCCCGCACGATCCACAGCATATGCAGCAGCCCAAGCCCCAGGATCAGATAAACCAGGCGATGCAGTTTCTTCCAGCGCACGCCAAGCCGCCGCTGACTGTAGCGATTGGAGGTGACCGCCAGCGCCAGCAGGCCGAGAAACCCAAGCGCCCCAACAATAATGTAAGGCCGCTTGCTCAACTCGACACCCAGCTGCGACCAGTCAAACCCCAATATGAACGCCGCATACCCACTCAAATGCAGCACCACATAAGCAAAGCACCACAATCCCAACTGCCGCCTGACCGCAATCCACCCCGCCCATCCCGTCAGCTTTTGCAGCGGCGTCATGCTCAAGGTGATCAACAACAGGATCAACGTGCCCAACCCGAATCGATCCACCAGCACCTTGCCTGGGTCAGGACCCAGCGAGTTCATCAAGGCCTCGTAAAGCCAGAACAACGGCCAGACCGCCGCCGCGATAAAGACGCCGATTCGCCAGACTGGAAAACGCATCAGTAGTCCTTCCTCAGGTCCATCCCTGCATATAAAGAAGCGACTTCATCCTGATAGCCGTTGAACATCAACGTATCGCGAACATTGGGACTGAACAGCCCGCTTGGTAAACGACGTTCACGCGCCTGGGTCCAGCGCGGGTGATCGACCGTTGGATTGACGTTGGCATAAAAGCCGTATTCGTCAGACGCAATGCTTTGCCAAGTCGTCTTCGGCTGCTCGCTCACCAAACTGATACGTACGATGGACTTCACACTTTTGAAACCGTACTTCCATGGGACCACCAACCGCAGCGGCGCGCCGTTCTGGTTCGGCAACTCCCGTCCGTACATCCCAACCGCCAGGATGGCCAACGGATTCATGGCCTCGTCCAATCGCAAGCCTTCGACATATGGCCAATCGATCAAGGCGAAACCAGAACTCTGCCCCGGCATGACCTTGGGATCCTGCAGGGTTTCGAAGCGGATGTACTTGGCCTTGGAGGTCGGCTCGACCTGCTTGAGCAGCGCGGAAATGGGGAAGCCGATCCACGGAATGACCATCGACCAGGCCTCGACACAGCGCAATCGATAAATACGCTCTTCCAGTTGATAAGGCTTCATGAAGTCTTCCAACCCGTAGCGTCCCGGCTTGCCCACCTCCCCGCCCACGACCACGCTCCAGGGCTCGGTCTTCAACGATCCAGCATTGGCTGCCGGGTCTCCCTTGTCGGTTCCGAACTCATAGAAGTTGTTGTAATGGGTTGCGTCCTTGAACGGTGTAATGGGCTCATTCTTGACCGTGACCGCGCCCCATTGGACTGAAGGCAGTTTCTCGGCAAACCAGGACGGCGCCTTGCCGGGCTCGACATCGGCATAACGCGCCGCATCGGCAGCACTGGCCCATCGTGGCAAGCTGCTCACGGCCAGGCCCGCCATGGTTGCACCGAGCATCTGACGACGGGATAGATAAAGGGATTCGGGCGTGACGTCCGATTCACGGCAGTCGGACGACTTGGGGATCTTGATCAGCATGACAACTCCGCAGTATTGGAGGGCAGGTACACCAATAGACTGCGGAGTATGGGGGAAATTACATTAAGGCAACGTTTAGCGTCGGCGAAGACGCAACAAGTATTGCACCGGCCCAGAGGCGGCATAGCCCAGGAACACCAACAACAGAATACGTGGCGGATCACTGAACACCACCGCGAATACCAGCACCACCGCCAGAATTGCCACGAACGGCACGCGCCCCTTCAGATCCAGCTCCTTGAAGCTGTTGTACTTGATGTTGCTGACCATCAGCATCCCGGCCGCCGCAACCAGCAGCGCCACCAGAAACGACATTTTTGAACCCTGGATGCCGTAATCGCTGAATGCCCAGACAACACCTGCCACGACACCCGCCGCGGCCGGACTGGCCAGGCCGATGAAGTAACGCTTGTCAGCCTTGCCGACCTGAGTGTTGAAACGAGCCAGGCGCAACGCCGCACCCGCCACATAGACAAAGGCAACCATCCAGCCGACCTTGCCCATATCCCCCAGCGCCCAACCGAACGCCAGCAAGGCAGGCGCTACGCCGAAGGCGACCATGTCGGACAGCGAATCGTATTCGGCGCCGAACGCGCTCTGGGTATTGGTCATGCGGGCCACGCGCCCGTCCAGGCCATCGAGCAGCATGGCGACGAAGATCGCAATGGCGGCGAACGCGAAGTAACGGCTCGCCCCTGCGCTATCGCCAGCGCTCAAGGCAGCCTGGGCACTCATGGAGCTGATGATGGAATAGAAACCGGCGAACAGGTTCGCGGTGGTGAACAGGTTCGGCAGCAGATAGATGCCACGATGCCGGACCTTACGGCCTTCTGCGTCATGGCCTTCTTCGACGTGCTCATCGATGGGCAACAGGCTTTCGGCGTCAGGAGCCTGGTTTGGCTCGTCGGGACGTTCGCTCATGGACAATACCTTGCAACGGTGTGAAAAAATTCGACAGATGTCTGGGACGACGGTTCTACCGCAAACGATGCAGCTTTATACCAGAAGCCACCGCCCAAACGAAAAAACGCGGCCAAGGCCGCGTTTTTCGATCAAGTTCGCGACTTAGTTCTTGGCTTTGTCGACGATCTTGTTGGCACCGATCCACGGCATCATCGAGCGCAGTTGCTCGCCGATGATTTCGATACCGTGGGCGGCGTTGTTGCGACGCTTGGCGGTCATCGAAGGATAGCCGGTAGCGCCTTCGCTGATGAACATCTTGGCGTATTCGCCGTCCTGGATACGTTTCAGGGCGTTGCGCATGGCCTGGCGGGATTCGGCGTTGATGACTTCCGGACCGGTCACGTACTCGCCGTACTCGGCGTTGTTGGAGATCGAGTAGTTCATGTTGGCGATACCGCCTTCGTACATGAGGTCAACGATCAGCTTCAGTTCGTGCAGGCATTCGAAGTAGGCCATTTCTGGCGCGTAGCCAGCTTCAACCAGGGTTTCGAAACCGGCCTTGACCAGCTCGACGGTACCGCCGCACAGAACGGCTTGCTCGCCGAACAGGTCGGTTTCGGTCTCGTCCTTGAAGGTGGTTTCGATGATGCCGGTACGACCGCCACCCACGCCAGCAGCGTAGGACAAGGCCACGTTCTTGGCGTTGCCGGACGCATCCTGGTAGATCGCGATCAGGTCAGGGATACCGCCGCCTTTCACGAACTCGGAACGCACGGTGTGACCCGGAGCCTTCGGCGCGATCATGATCACGTCGAGGTCGGCACGTGGCACAACCTGATTGTAGTGGATCGCGAAGCCGTGGGAGAAGGCCAGGGTGGCGCCTTTCTTGATGTTCGGTTCGATTTCGTTCTTGTACAGCGCCGATTGGAACTCGTCCGGGGTCAGGATCATGACCAGGTCGGCGGCAGCAACGGCAGAGGCCACGTCGGTCACTTTCAGGCCATGGGCCTCGGCCTTGGCAACGGTGGCCGAGCCTTTACGCAGGCCGACAGTCACGTCAACGCCGGAATCTTTCAGGTTGCACGCTTGGGCGTGACCTTGGGAGCCGTAGCCGATGATGGCGACTTTCTTGCCCTGGATGATCGACAGGTCGCAGTCTTTATCGTAGAAAACTTTCATGAATTTCCCCTATATCCGGCCGTTCAGGCCATTCGCTAATTTGGTTAGATGCTCAGTACTTTGTCGCCACGGGCAATCCCGGTGACGCCACTGCGTACGGTTTCCAGAATCGAGGCAGTGCCGATCGATTGAATGAAGCTGTCGAGCTTGTCGCTGGTACCGGTCAACTGAACGGTATAGACGCTGGCGCTGACATCGACGATCTGCCCACGATAAATATCGGTAGTGCGTTTGATCTCGGCGCGCTGGGCGCCGGTGGCCTTGACCTTGACCAGCATCAGTTCACGCTCGATGTGAGCGCTTTCCGACAGGTCCACCAGCTTGACCACCTCGATCAGCTTGTTCAGGTTCTTGGTGATCTGCTCGATGATTTCATCGTGCCCTACGGTGGTCAGCGTCAGACGCGACAGGGTCGGGTCTTCGGTTGGCGCCACGGTCAGGCTTTCGATGTTGTAGTTGCGCTGCGAGAACAGGCCCACAACACGAGACAGCGCACCCGGTTCGTTTTCCAGAAGCAGGGAAATAATATGTCGCATGATTAGGTACGCTCCGTCTTGCTCAGCCACATATCGCGCATGGAGCCGTCTTTGATCTGCATCGGGTAGACGTGCTCGCTGGTGTCGACCGCAATATCGATCACCACCAGGCGATCCTTCATGGCGAACGCTTCCTCCATCTTCGACTTCAAATCCTTCGATTCGGTGATGCGCACGCCAACGTGACCGTAGGCCTCTGCCAGCTTGACGAAATCAGGCAACGATTCCATGTACGAGTGCGAGTGACGGCTGCCGTAGCTCATGTCCTGCCACTGGCGAACCATCCCCAACACGCCGTTGTTCAGGATCACGATCTTCACCGGCAAACCGTATTGCAGGCAGGTGGACAGTTCCTGGATGTTCATCTGGATGCTGCCTTCGCCCGTGACGCAGGCGACATCAGCCTCTGGGAAGCTCAACTTGATGCCCATGGCCGCCGGGAAACCGAAGCCCATGGTGCCCAGGCCGCCGGAGTTGATCCAGCGATTGGGTTTGTCGAACTTGTAGTACTGCGCAGCGAACATCTGGTGCTGACCCACGTCGGAGGTCACAAAGGCGTCGCCCTTGGTCACTTCGCACAGGGTTTCGATCACGGTCTGCGGCTTGATCACACTGCCGTCACCCTTGTCATAAGGGAACAGGCCACGATCGCCGCGCCATTCATCAACCTGCTTCCACCAACTGGCCACGGACTCCTTGTTTGGAACCTCGCCGATTTCCTTGAGAATGGCGACCATTTCGGTCAGCACGCTCTCTACAGGACCGACAATCGGCACGTCTGCCTTGATGGTCTTGGAAATGGACGCCGGGTCGATGTCGATGTGGATGATCTTGGCGTTCGGGCAGAATTTCGCCGGACCATTGATGACGCGGTCGTCGAAACGTGCGCCGACCGCCAGGATCACATCGGCGTGGTGCATCGCCAGGTTGGCGGTGTAGCTGCCGTGCATGCCGAGCATACCGATGAACTGACGATCGGTGCCCGGGAACGCGCCCAGGCCCATCAGCGTATTGGTGACCGGCAGGTTGAGCATTTTCGCCAGTTCGGTCAGCGGCGCGGAGCCACCGCCGAGGATCACGCCACCACCGGAGTACAGCACCGGGCGCTTGGCCGCCAGGAGCATTTCGGCTGCCTTGCGGATTTGCCCGGAGTGGCCGCGTACGGCCGGGCTGTAGGAACGCAGCTTGGCTTTTTTCGGGAAGATGTATTCGAACTTCTCGGCCGGGTTGGTCATGTCTTTCGGGACATCGACCACGACCGGGCCCGGACGACCGGATTCAGCCAGGTAGAAGGCCTTCTTCATGACTTCCGGGATTTCCGACGCGTGCTTGATCATGAAGCTGTGCTTCACGATCGGCCGGGAGATACCGATCATGTCGGTTTCCTGGAATGCGTCGGTGCCCACCATGGTGCTGGGCACCTGGCCGGAGATGATCACCATCGGGATGGAGTCCATGTACGCGGTGGCGATACCGGTGATGGCGTTCGTGGCGCCTGGACCGGAAGTCACCAGTACCACGCCGGCCTTGCCGGTGGCACGGGCATAGCCGTCAGCCATATGGGTGGCCGCCTGCTCGTGACGAACCAGGATGTGGGTCACTTCCGGTTCTTTGAACAGGGCATCATAGACATGAAGAAGAGCACCACCGGGGTACCCGTAGATATATTTGACGCCTTCGTCACGCAAAAAGCGGACGAGCATCTCACCGCCAGATAAAAGCTCCACGTTGTTCACCTCTAAAACGCCAGAATACCGACCCACAAGAAAGGGACGGGTCTTAATAGGTTTACTTCTCGGCAGAGCATGAGCGACGGTGGTCGCCGACTACGTCAGCACTGACTGAGCAAGTATTGGGATCGTCCCAAGTGTTGCGGGCCTTTCCCACCCAGCGCGAGGTAACGCGTTGCGGGTGTAACAGGTCGGCGCGGATGTGCGCCTCATGATCTGCCGAGTGGGTCTGCTTCTGGCAGTCCCTCTACAGCGGACTTTGGATTCTTCTGTTTCGCCTCCTTCAAGTCAAGTCGTCTATGTGCTTTATTCGAAGTAAGCGCATGAGAACGCAAGAAAAAACCTTTAAACGGCAACTGTGTTAGCTTCAATTGCGCAACCCATGACAAGGAAACAGCATGCGAATGATCTTCTTGACGGCCAGCCTGCTGGTTGGCCTGAGCCCGATATGCATGGCCGGTCAGGTCTACAAATGGGTAGACGCCCAGGGCGTTACCCACTTCGGCGCCCAGCCGCCCGAAGGCACGGAAGCCACGACCGTGATCAAGTCCGCCCCGCCGCCCGCCAAACCGGCGGCACCGCCGTCTGGCGGAGTCATTGGCGACCAAAAGGCCATCGACCAACAGGTCAAGAAACAGGTTGCCGAGCAGGAAGCCCAGCTCAAGGCGTTCTGCGAACAGGCCCGGACCAACCTGGCGCAATTGCAGAACAACCCCAGGGTGCGCGAAGACGTGGAGGGGGAAATGCGCCGCCTCACCGAAGAAGAGCGGCGCCAGCGGATCGAGGAGACACGCCAGCAAATCGAGGAGAACTGTCAGTAACGTCGGTCAGCCGGCGTTGCTGATCAACTGATCGAACTGCGCCAGCAGCCGCTGCAACTCGATGCCCTGCCCTGGCCGCTGGGCATAGACCATCTCGGCCATGGCAAGGATGCCCGAGGCGTTGGGCAGCGGCAGGTCATTTTCCAGGATGGCTTTCATCCTGGGCAGGAAGATCCATTGCAGCCATTGCTCGAAGTCCAGGGTGTCGACCGCGAACGGCTCGACACTGGCCAGCGCCTGCGCCGAAGGCGAAACATCGCTCCACCAGCCCTGGACCCGCAACTCCCGCTCGATCAACAGCAACTGATCGGCGATCTGAGGAAAACGCGTATCCATCAAAGCGAAACCTTGGCCTTCTGACGGGCCAATGCCGCGCCAGCGGAATCGCCCTGTTTCTCACGGGCCTGGGCGATCAATTCCCACAGGCTGGCCTGAAGTGCCGGGCGACCACTGGAGAATGTCAGGCCACGACGAGCCAGTTGTTCGGCTTGCGGCGCATCGCCCTGGGCCATGCGTACCTGGGCCAGGCGATAAAGCACCTGGGGTTCGCGCGGCGCCACACGCTGGGCGCGCTCCAGGCTGGAGGACGCACCGTTGAGATCACCGCCAGCCTGTTGCTGTTGCGCCGTGGTCAACAGGGCCAGCACCGGGCCGTCCAGCTGTTCATCGGCGGACAACCCACCGGCACCTGCCGACGGGACGCTGCTCGGCGTCGAAGGCATGCTGTAGCTGCCCTGGTTGATCGGTGAGGTTTCGATTGGCCCAGGGGTGATCGGACCCGGCGTGATCGGCGTGCTGCTGATCGGCGCCGAGGCCGTCGCGCCACCACCAGGCACCATCACGACGACACCGGTGTCGCCCTGCGGGATTGCCTGGACCTGGCCCTGCACCGGCCGCTTCACCGTCGTCTGACGGAAACCGCCGTTGGCCGAGACCCGCTCACTGTTGGAAACAGCAGTGCCGGAATCAACGACCGGAATCGAACCGCGCTGTACGGTAGAGCAACCACTGAGCAAAGCCACGGCCGTTACCGCTGGAATCAACCACTTGTTCACTTGAAACCCTCTTTGCTTAATTCATCCAGTCCTTGACCCAATCCATCACCGACTCGGCGGGATTCGTGCCGCCACAGGCTGCACCGGGTGGTGGTTCGCTGCCGCGAATATACGGCATCTGCACAGCGCCCGGGCAATTGGCATCGGAGCCTTGGCCCGTGCGCGAATCAACCCACGCCTGGACGATGTTGTCCGGTTGCGGCATGTCCAGCGGCAACGGGTCGGCCTTGCGCATGAAACTGGTCCAGACCTGCAGTGCACCGGTGGCACCGGTGAACGGGGTCTTGCCGTTGTCATCCCGTCCGAGCCAGACCACCGCCAGCAGGTCCTGGCTGAAGCCGGCGAACCAGCTGTCGCGCGAGTCGTTACTGGTGCCGGTCTTGCCCGCCAGGGTCAGGGTCCGGGGCAGCACGTTATAGACCGAACTGCCGGTGCCTTCACGCATGACCCGCTGCATCGCGCTCTGGATCAGGTAAATGGAGGCCGGATCGAAACGCTGCTGGATCTGGAACGGATAACGCTTGAGCGGTTCGCCATCGGCGGTCAGCACGCTGCGAATGCCGCGCATCGGCGTATTGAAACCGCCATTGGCCAGCGTCTGGTACATGGCCGCCACTTCGATCGGCGCAAGGCCACCGGCCCCCAACAGCATCGATGGGAACGCCGGGAATTCACGACTCACCCCCAGGCGCGCCAAGGTCTTGAGGACGTTCGGCACGCCGACTTCCAGCCCTAGGCGAGCCGTCGACAGGTTGTAGGAATGCGCCAGCCCCTGGTAGAGGAACACCGTGCCGTGGGACCGACGATCATAGTTCTGCGGTTTCCAGACCTGGCCATCGGCGCCCTTGACCGAGAACGTCTCGTCCGACAGCCAACTGGTCAGTGTGTACTGGCTCGGCTTTTCCAGGGCGGTGAGGTACACCGCCGGCTTGATCAGCGAGCCAATCGGGCGCACCGCATCCAGGGCCCGGTTGAAACCGGCGAAACTGGCCTGGCGGCTGCCGATCATGGCCTGGACTTCGCCGGTTTCCGGGTTGGTCACCACCATGGCCGCTTCGACTTCGTCAGCGCCCTTGCGCCCGCCCAGTCGCTTGAAGGTGTCCTCGACCGAGGCTTCGGCCTTCATCTGCAGGATTGGGTCGAAGCTGGTGAAGATGCGCAGGCCTTCTTCGGTCAAGTCTTCGTCGCGGTAGTCTTCGCGCAGCTGACGCTTGACCAGGTCCATGAAACCTGGGAAGGAACTGTCCGCCAGGCTGCCACGCTTGGTCACGCCCAATGGCATCTTTTTCGCTGCCTCGACTTGCTCGGCCGTCGCTACACCCTGTTCCTGCAGCAGGTCGAGCACCAGGTTGCGCCGTTCGAGGGCGCGTTCCGGATTACGACGCGGGTTGTAGGAAGACGGTCCCTTGACCATACCCACCAGCAACGCCACCTGATGCAGCTTGAGCTCGGACAACGGCTGGCTGAAGAAGAACTGGCTGGCAAGGCCGAAACCGTGCACCGCCCGCTGACCGTCCTGGCCGACGAATACCTCGTTGAGGTAGGCCTCCAGAATCTCCTGTTTGTCGTAGTGCAGCTCCAGCAACAACGCCATCATGGCTTCGGTGAGCTTGCGGGTCAGGCTGCGCTCGTTGGTCAGGTAGAAGTTCTTGACCAACTGTTGGGTCAGGGTACTGCCGCCCTGGCGCATACGGCCTGAGGAGGTGTTGACCCAGATGGCCCGGGCGATCGACTTGGGCGAGACGCCGAAGTGATGGTAGAAGTCGCGGTCTTCGACGGCGATCAGCGTATCGAGCAGGAACGGCGGCACCTGGTCGATCTTGATCAGGATCCGGTCTTCGAGGTTCTTGGGGTACAGGCCACCAATGAGCAGCGGCTCAAGGCGCACCACCGACAGGCTCGCGTTTTTTGCGCCGGTCAGCGCAGCGACATAATCACCGGAAAACCGCACCCGCACCGGTTGCGCCTGTTCCATGCCTTCATAGAACTGGAAACCACGGGTATTGAGGTCGATGGTATTGCCATTGACCGAGGCCGCACCCGGACCGTTGGCCACGCTTTCACGGCGATAACCCAAGGCGTCGAGTTCGGTCAGGAAATCATCCTTGCTCAGCTTTTGTCCGACGAACAGCTCCAGCGGCCGGGCATAGACCTTGGCCGGAATGGTCCAGCGCTTGCCGGAGAACTTCTCCTGGACCACGGCATCGAGATAGACCGCAAAACCGGCGAGCACGACGAGGCCCACCAGGCTGAGTTTAAGGGCCCAGCCCAGCCAGGGCCGCAGGCGGCTGGCGGGTGGTTTCTTGGGGGTACGGGGGGATCGGGTACGAGTCATGGCGGCGGATTATACGCACTTTGTCGCGGTTCAACATGAGCCCAGCACACAGGCCATCCGGTTTGCGTTCGCGTCGCTTGCCGCCATAATGACGGCCTTGAATTTTTCCCGTCTATGAAGGACCGCCCGTGAGCCAATCCCTGATCGCTGCCCTGCAAAACCCGGCCCTCTACCCGCATCCCGTCGAAGGGTTCCAGGTCATCGAGACCCACATTTCCTGGGTATTGCTCACCGGGCCTTACGCCTACAAGTTCAAAAAGCCGGTCAACTTCGGTTTCCTCGATTTCACCAGCCTCGAGGCGCGCAAGCACTTCTGTGGCGAGGAGTTGCGCCTCAACCAGCGCCTGACCCAGGACCTGTACCTGGAAGTCCTGCCGATTACCGGCAGCGCCGAAGCGCCACAGCTGGGTGGCGACGGCCCGGCCATCGAGTACGCCCTGAAGATGCGTCAGTTCCCGCAGAGCGAACTGCTCAGCACGCTGCAAGCCAACGGTGAGCTGACCACCGCGCACATCGACGAGATGGCCGCGCAGATCGCCCAGTTCCACCTCTCCACACCCAAGGTGCCCGCCGAGAACGACGCCGGCACCCCGCAAAGCGTGATGGCACCGGTGCTGCAGAACTTCGAACAGATCCGCCCGTTCCTCAACGACAAGGCCGACCTGTTGCAACTCGAGGCCCTGCAAGCCTGGGCCGAGAGCAGTTTCGAACGCCTCAAGCCGCTGTTCACCCAGCGCAAGGCCGAAGGTTTCATCCGCGAATGCCACGGTGATATCCACCTGGGCAACGCCACCGTGATCGACGGCAAGGTGGTGATTTTCGACTGCATCGAGTTCAACGAACCGTTCCGTTTCACCGACGTCTACGCCGACACCGCGTTCCTGGCGATGGACCTGGAGGACCGCGGCCTGAAGTCGCTGGCACGGCGCTTCGTCAGCCAGTACCTGGAACTGACCGGCGACTACCAGGGCCTGGAGCTGCTGAACTTCTATAAAGCCTATCGCGCCCTCGTCCGGGCAAAAGTCGCACTGTTCAGCATGCCGGCCGAAGCCGATCCGGTGCAGCGCGCCACCACCCTGCGCCAGTACCGCAACTACGCCAACCTGGCCGAAAGCTACAGCACCATTCCTTCGCGCTTCCTGGCCATCACCCACGGCGTCTCGGCTGTCGGCAAAAGCCATGTCGCGATGCGCCTGGTAGAGGCACTGGGCGCCATCCGCCTGCGTTCGGACGTGGAGCGCAAGCGCCTGTTCGGCCAGCAACAGGTACCCAACGATCCACAGGCCGGCATTTATAGCAGCGACGCCAGCAGCGCTACCTACGCCCGCCTGCATGAAATCGCCGCGGTGATCCTGCACGCCGGCTTCCCGGTGGTGATCGATGCCACTTACCTCAAGCGTGATCAGCGCGACGCAGCGGCGAAAATCGCCGAGGCCACCGGTGCTCCGTTCCTGATCCTCGACTGCAACGCGCCGCAAGCGGTCATCGAAAGCCGCCTGGCACAGCGCCAGGCCGACCAGAAAGACCCTTCCGATGCGAATCTGGCGGTCATTGCCGCACAACAATCCAGCCGTGAAGCCCTGACCCCGGCGGAAATTCTCTGCAGCAAACGGGTCCAAACCAACGAAAGCGGCACACTCGACATCGTGGTCGCGCAGATCCGTCAGCGCCTGCCAGGCCTGTAACTATTTTCGGCCGTGAAGCGATGCCCGGCTTCACGGCCGCCAAATAGTGGCACTATACTGGCGTCATAAAACCAACAGGTGATATGAAATGAGCCTCCCCAAGCTTCTCAATACCCCGCTTTATGCCTTGCTGCGCAAAGACGATATCGCCGGGTTCAACAGCGAACGCCCACAAGGTCCGGTCGACATGCGCGGCGGCGACTTTCGAGGCCTTGATCTGCGAGAACTGAACGCGGACGACGTTGACTTCAGCGACGCCTACTTCCGCTCCGCCGATCTGCGTGGCATCGATTTTCGCAAGTCGTCACTGGAAGGCGCGAGCCTGGCCCATGCGCAAATATCCGGCGCCTACTTCCCGCCCGAGTTGTCTGCGGACGAGATCCTGATGTCGATGAACTTCGGCACCCGCCTGCGCTATCGCAGCCGCTGACAGGTAAACCAGGTCGGCCAACGCGCGGACCTGCCACCACCGAACGGATCTCCAGCGCCCCCGCTTGCGCTGGAGAATGCAGCCTTTTCCCACCCCATCGTGCGTAATGCATTAGAAGCTTTTGCGTCGAATCCGACCAAAGAATCACGCTTTTCCTACTGACCGCTACACTGCTCAGAAGCTTGCCCACTGCACCAGTCGGCCGTCGCAAGGAGGCTCGATGAATGATGAACTGCAACACCTGAAGAATCTGGGCAAGACATCAGCCCAGTGGCTGCACGCTGTGGGCATCCACAGCGCTTCCGATCTACGCCGGCTCGGCGCGGTGGACGCCTATCGCGCCGTGCGCACGCGCGGCTTCCGAGCGTCCAAGGTGTTGCTGTACGCCATCGAGGGCGCATTGATGGATGTGCATTGGAATGACATCCCCGCCGAGCGCAAAGAAGCCCTGAACAAACAGCTGGACGCCATTTCAACTCGCCACAAAGCCTGACGCCTCCTTCGCTTCCAGCGCGAACCCTGGCAGCGAGGTTATTTCGGCGAATCGCAAAACAATGTTTGACATGGTAATGAGAATCGCTATGATTAACACATCCGGTCGCGAGACTGGCCGATATTTGAACAGCCCTTGGTTCGGACTCTCAGATATCTCCTCATCAGGCTAATCACGGTTATTTGACCCGGCTTTTGCCGGGTCTTTTTTTGCCTGTAGAAAATCACTTCCCGACGTGTTCGCGCATCTGCGCACAGTAATCCTGTGGCGGCATGGCCGGCGTGTACCACACGTAATCCGCCATGGCCGATGTCACCTCACTGCCCTCCTCGGCCAGCATCAGGACGATAGGCGCCTCGCTGGCACCGAGATCCAACGCATGCAGCGGCACACCGACATCTTTTCGCGCATGCCAGGCACCGGCGAACAACAATGCCGGTGTCGGCGCTTGCAACAGGCGCTCGGCCATGCGCCGGTCACGCTGTTGCTGCACGGCCAGCATCGCCGGCATTTGCGACTCTGGCAGCAAACCGCAGTGGGATTCACGGATTTGCCCCAACAACGCGTCCTTCACCGTGGCTGCATTGGAGCGAGTGCCCATCAAGTTGGGAGCTTGTCGATAGAAACGCTGGATTTCGGCGGCGTCCAGATTGGCGGCCAGCAACGGATAGCGCTGCGCCAGGACAAACTCGACGACGGGGCCATACAGGCTCCAATCCCAGCCCGGCGACCAGTCCAGCGCGTCGGGCAGGTCCTTCGGCAAGGCGGATAGCTGGCGGACTGAATCAACGCGTGGCTGCTGGGCGGGGGTGAGCATTTCCAGCAACAGGCTGCCCTGGGCCCGCTGCCCGGCCAGGGCCTGGAGCAGCCATACCTGCAGTGCGTGCTGATCGCGATTGTCGTGCCGCTCCCCCACCACCACCCGAGGCGCCGTTGCCAAGTGTTCGACCAATGCCTGGGGCGTCACGGCCTGGCCATTGTGCAAATCACGGATTCGTCCGCCGAGTGGGGGCGGAGCGATGCTCTGACACGCCGTCAGTACACTCAATGCCAGAATCAGGAGCAGGCGCACGTCCATATCCTCCAGGGCGCCCTCAGCGGGCAATGATCAATGGATGCCCGCGCTCCGGATGGTCTTGCACCAGCACGTCCAGGCCAAACACCGCCTTGAGCGGTTCCGGGCGCAGCACGTGCCGGGGCGTGTCCAGGGCCACAGGTCGACCGGACGCGAGCAGCAACAGGCGATCACAGTAACGCGCCGCCAGGTTCAGGTCATGCAGGATCACCAGCACGGCAGCGCCGCGACTGGCGAATTCACGCACCGCCTGGAGAATGGTGTGCTGGTGCAGAGGATCGAGCATCGAGGTCGGCTCGTCCAGCAACAGGGTTTGCCCCGCTTCACCCGGCCACAATTGCGCCAACACTCGCGCCAGATGCACCCGCTGGCGTTCGCCGCCGGACAACGCCAGGTAACTGCGACCGTGCAGATGCGCCGCGTCAGCCGCTTGCAGCGCCGCGGCGACGATTTGCTCGTCGCGCAGCCGACCACTCTGGTGCGGCAGGCGCCCCATGCCGACGACTTCCTCGACACGGAAGGCAAAATCCAGGGTCGAGGACTGCGGCAAAACCGCCAGGCGCCGGGCACGCTCGGCACCCTGCCACTGGGCCAGTGGCCGGTCATCCAGCCAGACCTGCCCCTGGGCCGGGCGCAACTCGCCGCACAGCCCCGCCAAAAGGGTACTTTTGCCCGCACCGTTGGGCCCGAGCACGCCGAGCACTTCGCCAGGGTTGAGCTCGAGATCGACGTCTGCCAGTACCGTCTTGCGGCCACGGTGGATGTGCAGGTTCTGCGCTCGCAGCATCAGGCGCGCCCTCGCACCAATAGATAAAGGAAGAACGGCGCGCCGATGAAGGCCGTGACAATGCCGATCGGCAATTCCGCAGGGGCCAGTGCCAGGCGCGCCACCAGGTCGGCGAACAACAGCAGGCTGGCACCCGCCAACACCGAAGCAGGTAGCAACACCCGGTGGTCGGGGCCGGCCACCAGCCGCACCAGATGCGGCACCACCAGCCCGACGAAGCCGATCATGCCCGCCGCCGCCACCGCCGCACCAACCCCCAAGGCCGTACAGAACACCAGCTCACGCTTGAGCCTTTCGACGTTAACGCCCAGGTGGGCAGCCTCGGATTCCCCCAGCAACAGCGCATTGAGTGCCCTGGCCCGGCGTGGCAGCCAGAGCGCCACTCCGGCACTGACCAGCAACAGCGGCCACAACCGCGCATAGCTGGCGCCGTTGAGACTGCCCAGGTTCCAGAAGGTCAGGGTGCGCAGGGTCGCATCATCCGCCAGGTAGGTGAACAGGCCGACGGCCGAACCGGACAGTGCGGTCAGGGCAATACCGGCCAGGAGCATGGTCGCGACATGGGTCTGGCCGTTGCGTCGTCCAAGACGATAGACCAGCGCCGTAACACCGAGCCCGCCCAGGAATGCACATAACGACAACACGTAGGGGCCAAAGGCTTCGGGCAACCCACCCAGCGCCGAGCCGCCGACAATGGCGAACGCGGCGCCCAGTGCCGCACCGCTGGACACGCCCACCAGCCCCGGGTCCGCCAGTGGGTTGCGAAACAGTCCCTGCATCGCCACACCGGACAACGCCAACACCCCGCCCACCGCCAGCCCCAGCAAGGTACGCGGCAAACGGATCTGGCCGAGGATCAGTTCGGCCTGCTCCAGACCATCGGCGGCCACCGGTAAACCTGACAGACGCAAGGCGGCGTGCAAGGTGTCGAGCAGCGGCAGGCTCACCGGCCCCAGGGCCAGGGATAGCCAGGTCGCCAGCAGACACAGCAGGCTCAGGCCAATGAACAAGGTGCGAGGCTTGACCAACGAGGTCATGGCGCCGTGGCCGACTCAGCCGGATAGAAGCCCGCCGTCAGTGTCGCCAGGCTTTGTGGCAACCGCGGGCCCAACCCGCCCACCAGCAGCGTCGGGTCGAGCTCCATGACGCGCCCGTCCCTGGCGGCCCGGGTCGAGGAAAGAATCGGGTTTTCCCGGAACAGTGCGGCACGCGCTTCCTCACCGCTCAGGGCACGGTCGGCAAAGACCAGCACTTCGGGATTCAGGCTGGCCAGGCTTTCCACGGAAAAAGATTTATAGCCGCTGTGGGTCGCCAGGTTGTGACCGCCGGCCTGCTGTAACAGCCAATCAGCAGAAGTGCCCTTACCTGCGACCAGTGGCTTGCCGCCGGAACTGCCCACCAACAGCAATACGCCGGGGGCCTTTTGTTTGCGCTGGGCCTCAGCCACCCGGGCCTGTTGCTGGGTGAGTTGTTTTTGATAACGGTCGAACAACCGCGCTGCCTCGGCCTCGGCCCCCAGCAACTGTCCCAGGTGCCGCAGATTGCCCTGCAGGGCCGGCAGGTCTGGTGTGGCCGAGAACAGTTCGACCTGCACACCGGCGCTGCGAATTTGCGCCAGCACGGGCGGTGGCCCCATTTCCTCGGTGCCCACCAGGATCTGCGGACGCAGGCTCAGCACGCCCTCCGCCGACAGCTGTCGCTGATATCCGATACTGGGCAAGGCCCGCAAGGATTCAGGATGCTGGCTGGTGGAGTCCACGCCCACCAGCTTCGACTCGCCCCCCAGCGAACTGACCCACTCCGACACGGCGCCACCGGCGCTGACCCAGCGTTGCGGCAAGTCAGCAGCGCTGGCCCCCTGGTTGAGCAACAGTGCGACACAGAGCGCAACAACGCGGATGTTCAGGCGCATCGGGCAGCTTCCTCAAAGAAGTTTTTCACAGGACCGGTCCCGGCCAAGTATCCTCAGCCACCTGCGAAGGAGGCGCCATTTGATAATTGTTTTCATTTGACCGTCAAGCATAGATCTTTTGCCACACGAAACCTTGTGGGAGCGAGCTTGCTCGCGATAGCGGCGTGTCAGTCACTGAGATGTTGAATGTGCCGCCGTCATCGCGAGCAAGCTCGCTCCCACAGTGGATTCACACCGACAAATATAGAGATACACATGAAGTTTCTTTGTACCGCCGCCCAATTGCCCGACAACGGCAGTCGCGGTTTCGACCTCGATGGGCGCAAGGTCCTGGCCGTACGGCGCGCCGGCCTGGTGTATGCCTATCTCAACCGCTGCCCGCACCGTGGCGTGCCGCTGGAATGGCAACCCGACCAGTTCCTCGACCCCAGCGCCAGCCTGATCCAGTGCGCCACCCACGGCGCACTGTTTCTGATCGAGAGCGGTGAATGCGTGGCCGGCCCCTGCGCCGGTCAGTTCCTCACTGCCCTAGACAGCCGGGAGGACGAGCAAGGCATCTGGGTCGAGCTCTAGCAACACTGGCAACGCGCGGTCCACCCACATCTGCTCGGACGTCAGCGTGACCCCGTAGGCCAGCACCTCCACGCCCGCCGCCACCGCATCACGCAGGGCAGCGGCGTACACCGGGTCGATTTCCTGTGCAGGGCGCACCGCTTCGATGCCGCTCAGGTTCACACAATACAGCTGCACCGCCCGCACACCGTCCCGGGCCAGGCAGGCGAGTTCCCTCAGGTGCTTGGCCCCGCGCAGGGTCACCGCATCGGGAAACGCCGCCACATTCGTGCCATCGAACCCCAGCGTGACGCTTTTGACTTCGACCCAGGCCGAGCCTTGTTCATAGTCCAGGCGAAAATCGATACGGCTGTTTTCCACACCATAAGCCACTTCACGCTTGAGCCCGGTAAACCCGTTCAATTCGCTGATGACCCCAGCGCGCAAGGCCTCTTCGATCAACGCGTTGGCCCGCGCGGTATTGATGCAGGCGAGCCGCCCCTGAGGGGTTTCGCCGATTTCCCAGGTGCCGGGCAACTTGCGCTTGGGGTCGCTGGAGCGACTGAACCAGACGCGCGCGCCTTCAGCCATGCAATTGAGCATCGAGCCAGTGTTGGGGCAATGAATGGTGAGCAACTCGCCGTGAACGGTCTCGATATCGGCTAGAAAACGCTTGTAACGTCGAATCAAGCGACCTTCTTCCAACGCAGGGGAAAAACGCATCAGCCTTGCCAGCTCCGTAGTCCACGTTCGATTCGTGCCACCGCTTCCTGTAGCCGCGGCAGGCTCTGGGTGTAGGCGAAGCGCACATGATGGCCGGCCTGATGACGGCCGAAATCCAGGCCTGGCGTGAAGGCCACGTGCTCGGTTTCCAGGAAGTGCTGGCAAAACGCAAAGGCATCGCCGCCGAACGCGCTGATATCGGCATAGAGGTAAAACGCCCCTTCCGGTTCCACCGCAATACCGAAGCCCAACTCACGCAAGGCCGGCAGTAGAAAGTCACGGCGCCGTGCGAACTCGGCCCGCCGCTGCTCGAAGATCTCGATGGTCGCGGGCTCGAAACAAGCCAGGGCGGCGTATTGGGCCATGCTCGGCGCACTGATGTAGAGGTTTTGCGCGAGCTTTTCCAGCTCGCCGACGGCCGCCGAAGGGGCCACCAGCCAGCCAAGTCGCCAGCCGGTCATGCCGAAATACTTGGAGAAACTATTAAGGACAAAGGCGTCGTCGTCGACTTCCAGCACGCTGGCGGCGTCGGTGCCGTAGGTCAGGCCGTGATAGATCTCGTCCACCACCAGATGGCCGTTGTGACCCTTGATGGCCTTGGACAATCCCGCCAGTTCGTCCCGGGTGAGAATCGTCCCGGTCGGGTTGGCCGGCGAGGCCACCAACGCACCGACGCTGTCCTGGTCCCAATGGCGGTTCACCAAGTCTGGCGTCAATTGGTAACGCACCTCGGGCCCAACGGGCACCAATTGCGCCGCACCTTCGACCAGGCGCAGGAAATGACGGTTGCACGGATAACCGGGGTCGGCCAGCAGCCAATGCTTGCCTGGGTCCACCAGCAAGGCGCTGGCCAGCAGCAACGCGCCGGACCCGCCCGGGGTCACGAGGATGCGTCGGGGGTCAATCTCCACCCCATAGCGTTGGCCGTAGAAACCGGCGATGGCCTCGCGCAGCTCGGGAATGCCACGGGCCGCGGTGTAACGGGTCTTGCCCGCCGCCAGCGCGGCCTGGCCGGCCTGGATGATCGGCTCGGCGGTGGTGAAGTCCGGTTCGCCGATCTCCAGGTGGATGACATCATGCCCGGCGGCCTGCAGCTCGTTGGCACGGGCCAGCAGCGCCATCACATGGAAAGGTTCGATGGCGCGGCTGCGCGCACTGTAGGGCTGAGCCATTGGCCTTCCTTCAGGGGAAAAAGAACCGATTCTACCCAAGTCCGGAACAACTGCGGGAACGAGCTCTAACCCAAAGCGGTCTGAGCCCTCGGATTGCAGGAAATGACTCCCGCGATTGGCCCAGGCTTGACTAGAATCAAGCATTGAGCAGGTTTACATCCCCACCGAAGCGAACCCGGTCACGTTTTACAGGCCCCGGCGGCCGCAGGCTCGACAACCGGGAGTAGCGCGGCCCGATTTGATCTGGTAAGTTCGCCCGCTTGCAGCCGCAGGGCCGGCAGGTGTCGGTGATGGAGCAATCCTGCGTAGTGGATTACAAGAGTAGAGGCGGTCCATTCATGCCCACCCAAGCAAAGCAAAATCAAAATCAGTCGCTCAGCGGGTTTGAGCCTTACGTCCCGCAAGCTGGCGAAGAGTACATGGACGCCCCCATGCGCGCGCACTTCACCAAGATCCTGAACAAGTGGAAACAGGACTTGATGCAGGAAGTCGACCGCACCGTGGATCACATGAAAGACGACGCGGCCAACTTCCCCGACCCGGCCGACCGTGCGAGTCAGGAAGAAGAGTTCAGCCTCGAGCTGCGCGCCCGTGATCGCGAGCGCAAGCTCATCAAGAAAATCGACAAGACCCTGCAACTGATCGAAGACGAAGAATACGGTTGGTGCGAGTCCTGCGGCGTCGAGATCGGCGTCAAGCGACTGGAAGCCCGTCCGACCGCCGACATGTGTGTCGACTGCAAGACCCTGGCGGAAATCAAGGAAAAACAGGTCGGCAAATAATCGCCTGGGCTGTCACCGAAACGGAGCGTTCATACGCTCCGTTTTTTATTTGCGTTGTTTACCCAAGCCTAGTGAGCCCTTGTGGGAGCGGGCTTGCTCGCGAAGACGATGAATCATTCAACCTATGCTTTACCTGACACACCGCATTCGCGAGCAAGCCCGCTCCCACAGGGGAATATCGTGATCACAAGATGTATGCCTCTGCCCGCCCGGACCCAGTAACATTCGCCCTATGACTGCCACCGCCCCCTACATCGGACGCTTCGCCCCCACCCCCAGCGGCCATTTGCATTTCGGTTCGCTGGTCGCCGCCCTGGCGTCGTACCTCGATGCCCGGGCCGTGGGCGGACGCTGGTTGCTGCGCATGGAAGACCTTGACCCTCCGCGGGAAGAACCGGGCGCGCAAGCGGCGATTCTCAAGGCACTGGAAAGCTACGGGTTCGAATGGGACGGCGAAATGATTCGCCAAAGCGAGCGCCATGACGCCTACGACCAGGTGATCAACCGGCTGTTCAGCCAGGGCCTGGCCTATGCCTGCACCTGTTCGCGCAAACAATTGGAGGCGTACCAGGGCATTTATCCGGGACTGTGCCGCAACGCCGGGCACGGCACCGAGGACGCCGCCATCCGCCTGCGCGTCCCCGAACTTGAGTACCACTTCACCGACCGGGTCCAGGGCGAGTTCCGCCAGCACCTGGGCCGCGAGGTCGGCGACTTCGTGATCCGCCGCCGCGACGGGCTCTACGCCTATCAATTGGCCGTGGTCCTGGACGACGCCTGGCAAGGGGTGACCGATATCGTGCGCGGCGCCGACCTGCTGGACTCCACGCCGCGCCAGCTCTACCTGCAAGAACTGCTTGGGTTGCCGCAACCGCGTTACCTGCACGTGCCGCTGATCACCCAGCCCGACGGGCACAAGCTCGGTAAATCCTACCGCTCACCGCCCCTGGCAGCCGATCAGGCCACGCCATTGTTGTTACGGGCGTTGCGCGCGCTGGGCCAGCAACCGGGCCTCGAACTGGTCGATGCCAGCCCACGGGAACTGCTGGCCTGGGGCATTCGCCACTGGGACGCGGGCAAGATCCCGCGCACACTGAGCCTGCCCGAAGCGCAAATACGTTGACGGCCCTTGCAGCTTGGCGCCCATCCGTTACCATCGCCGCACGATTTTTGGGCACGCGCATAAATTAGAGAGGCCGGGATGTATATCTATCGCTTGGTCCTGCTCCTGGTAGTGGGGATTTATCTGTTCTCCCCGGCCATCATGGATTGGTGGATCGATGCCACGGGTGCCTGGTATCGGCCATATCTGCTCTGGCTGATCCTGATTGTCGTGACCTTCATCCTGCAGAGCCAAAAAGATGCCGATGAGCTTTAGCCTGACCCAGATGATCCTGATCAGCGCCGCCTACCTGGCCGTGCTGTTCGGCGTAGCCTGGATCAGCGAACGAGGCATGATCCCCCGGGCGATCATCCGCCACCCGCTGACCTACACACTGTCGCTGGGTGTCTATGCCAGCGCATGGGCGTTCTATGGCACGGTCGGGCTGGCCTACCAGTACGGCTATGGCTTCCTCTCCAGTTACCTGGGGGTGTCTGGGGCGTTCCTGCTGGCGCCGGTGTTGCTCTACCCGATCCTGAAAATCACCCGCACCTACCAACTGTCGTCGCTGGCCGACCTGTTCGCCTTTCGTTTTCGCAGCACCTGGGCCGGCGCACTGACCACGATCTTCATGCTGGTCGGGGTGTTGCCGCTGCTGGCCCTGCAGATCCAGGCCGTGGCCGACTCCATCAGCATCCTGACCCG
Source organism: Pseudomonas sp. Lb2C2 (assembly GCF_052112205.1). Lineage (NCBI taxonomy): Bacteria > Pseudomonadati > Pseudomonadota > Gammaproteobacteria > Pseudomonadales > Pseudomonadaceae > Pseudomonas > Pseudomonas sp. Lb2C2. The sequence continues at coordinate 21,883 of NZ_JAUTYW010000013.1, forward strand.
CGAACCGGTGCAGCACCGGGTGGCGTTGAGCTTCTGCGTACTGATCATCCTGTTCACGATTTTCTTCGGTTCCCGGCACATTGCCACGCGGGAAAAACACGAAGGCCTGGTGTTCGCCATCGCTTTCGAATCGGTGATCAAGCTGATCGCCATCGGCGGCGTCGGCCTCTATGCCTTGTACGGCGTGTTCGATGGCCCGCAGCAGCTTGAGCTTTGGTTGTTGCAGAACCAGACCGCCCTCGCCGCCCTGCACACGCCCTTGCAGGAAGGCCCGTGGCGTACGCTGTTGCTGGTGTTCTTCGCGTCGGCCATCGTGATGCCGCACATGTACCACATGACCTTTACCGAAAACCTCAACCCGCGCTCGCTGGTGAGCGCCAGTTGGGGCCTGCCACTGTTCCTGCTGCTGATGAGCCTGGCGGTACCGTTGATCCTCTGGGCCGGCCTGAAGCTGGGCGCCAGTACCAATCCGGAATACTTCACACTGGGCATCGGCATCGCCGCCAACAGCAAGGCCCTGGCGTTGCTGGCATATGTCGGCGGCCTGTCGGCGGCCAGCGGCTTGATCATCGTCACCACGCTGGCATTGTCGGGCATGGCCCTCAACCACCTGGTGCTGCCGCTTTACCAGCCACCGGCCGAAGGCAATATCTACCGCTGGCTGAAATGGACACGGCGGGCGCTGATCGTCGCGATCATCATGGCCGGCTACGGTTTCTACCTGATGCTGGGAGAGGGACAGGACCTGGCCAACCTGGGCATCGTCGCCTTCGTTGCCACCCTGCAGTTCCTGCCTGGCGTGTTGTCGGTGCTGTATTGGCCGACCGCCAATCGCCGCGGCTTCATCGCCGGTCTGCTGGCAGGGATCCTGGTATGGCTGGTCGCGATGCTGTTGCCGCTGATGGGCAACCTGCAGGGCTTCTATATTCCGCTGCTGAACATGATCTATGTGCTCGACGACACCAGTTGGCATATGGCGGCCATCGCCTCCCTGGCGGCGAACGTGCTGATGTTCACCCTGATCTCGCTGTTCACCAACGCCAGCAGCGAAGAGACCAGCGCCGCCGAAGCCTGTGCCGTGGACAACGTCCGCCGCCCGCAGCGCCGCGAACTGCACGCCGCCTCGCCCCAGGAGTTCGCCACGCAACTGGCCAAGCCCCTGGGCGCCAAGGCCGCGCAAAAGGAAGTCGAACAGGCCCTGCGTGACCTTTACCTGCCTTTCGATGAGCGCCGTCCGTATGCCTTGCGACGCCTGCGGGACCGGATCGAGGCCAACCTGTCCGGCCTGATGGGCCCCAGCGTGGCCCAGGACATGGTCGAAACCTTTCTGCCCTACAAGGCCGGCGGCGAGAACTATGTCACCGAGGACATTCACTTCATCGAAAGCCGCCTCGAGGATTACCACTCGCGCCTCACCGGTCTTGCCGCCGAACTGGACGCCTTGCGCCGTTACCACCGCCAGACCCTGCAGGAACTGCCGATGGGCGTGTGCTCCCTGGCCAAGGACCAGGAGATCCTGATGTGGAACAAGGCCATGGAAGAACTCACCGGGATCGCTGCCCAGCGCGTGGTCGGTTCACGCCTGAGCACCCTGGGCGAGCCGTGGAAAGGCTTGCTGCAAGGTTTCATCGACCTGCCGGACGAGCACTTGCACAAACAGCACCTGGCCCTCGACGGCCAGACCCGTTGGCTGAACCTGCACAAGGCAGCGATCGACGAGCCGTTGGCACCGGGTAACAGCGGCCTGGTGCTGCTGGTCGAAGACCTGACCGATACCCAGATGCTCGAAGACAAGCTGGTCCACTCCGAACGACTGGCAAGCATCGGCCGCTTGGCCGCCGGGGTGGCCCACGAAATCGGCAACCCGATTACCGGCATCGCCTGCCTGGCGCAGAACCTGCGCGAGGAACGCGAGGACGACGGCGAGCTGACGGAAATCAGCGGCCAGATCCTCGAACAGACCAAGCGCGTGTCACGCATCGTCCAGTCGCTGATGAGCTTCGCCCATGCCGGCGGTCACCAGCACAATGACGAGCCCGTCTGTCTGGCCGAAGTGGCGCAGGATGCCATTGGTCTGCTGGCGCTCAACCGGCGCAACTTCGAAGTGCAATTCTTCAACCTGTGCGATCCGGACCATTGGGTCGATGGCGACCCCCAGCGGCTCGCCCAGGTGTTGATCAACCTGCTATCCAACGCGCGGGACGCCTCACCGGCCGGCAGCGCGGTGCGGGTCAAGAGTGAAGCCTTCGAACACACGGTCGACCTGATCGTCGAAGACGAAGGCAGCGGTATCCCACAGAACATCATGGACCGATTGTTCGAACCTTTCTTCACCACCAAGGATCCTGGCGAAGGCACCGGTCTGGGCCTCGCACTGGTCTATTCCATCGTTGAAGAGCATTATGGACAAATCACCATCGACAGCCCGGCCGATGTACAAAGCCAACGCGGCACCCGTATCCGGGTGACCTTGCCGCGTCATGTCGAAGCGACGTCCGCTGTGAACTGAGACCGTCGAGAGAATCGAATCAATGCCGCACATTTTGATCGTCGAAGACGAAACAATTATCCGCTCCGCCTTGCGCCGCCTGCTGGAACGCAACCAGTACCAGGTCAGCGAAGCCGGTTCAGTGCAGGAAGCACAAGAACGTTTCAGCATTCCCACGTTTGACCTGATCGTCAGCGACCTGCGCCTGCCTGGCGCCCCGGGCACCGAGCTGATCAAGCTCGGCCAGGGCACCCCCGTGCTGATCATGACCAGTTACGCCAGCCTGCGCTCGGCGGTCGACTCCATGAAAATGGGCGCGGTGGACTACATCGCCAAACCGTTCGACCACGACGAGATGCTCCAGGCCGTGGCCCGCATCCTGCGCGACCGACAGGCGGCGACCAGCAACCCGGTGGAGCCCGCCGGCAAGGCCAGCGCCTCGGCGAAAGCCGGCGCCAGCAACAATAATGGCGAAATTGGCATCATCGGTTCCTGCCCGCCCATGCAGGACCTGTACAGCAAGATCCGCAAAGTGGCGCCAACCGACTCCAATGTCCTGATCCAGGGCGAGTCCGGTACCGGCAAGGAGCTGGTGGCCCGAGCCCTGCACAACCTGTCACGCCGGGCCAAGGCGCCGATGATCTCGGTGAACTGCGCGGCGATTCCGGAAAGCCTGATCGAGTCCGAACTGTTCGGTCACGAGAAAGGTGCGTTCACCGGCGCCAGCGCCGGGCGGGCCGGGCTGGTGGAAGCCGCGGACGGCGGCACGTTGTTCCTCGATGAAATCGGCGAGCTGCCACTGGAAGCCCAGGCGCGGTTGCTGCGGGTGCTTCAGGAAGGCGAAATCCGCCGGGTCGGCTCGGTGCAGTCACAGAAGGTCGATGTCCGCCTGATCGCAGCCACCCACCGCGACCTCAAGAGCCTGGCGAAAATCGGCCAGTTCCGCGAAGACTTGTATTACCGCTTGCACGTGATCGCCTTGAAGCTCCCTGCCCTGCGCGAGCGCGGCGCGGACGTCAATGAAATTGCCCAGGCGTTTTTGGCCCGCCAGAGCGCGCGGGTCAACCGCACCGACCTCAAGTTCGCCCCGGACGCCGAACAGGCCATTCGTCATTACGCCTGGCCGGGTAACGTTCGCGAGCTGGAAAACGCGGTCGAACGGGCGGTGATCCTGTGCGAGAGCCCGGAAATCTCCGCCGACCTGCTGGGCATCGACATCGAACTGAGTGACCTGGACGACGAAGAATTCATCGGCCTGGCCCCGCAACAGGGCGGTGCTGCCAACAACACCAGCCACGAACCCACCGAAGACCTGTCCCTGGAAGACTACTTCCAGCACTTCGTACTGGAGCACCAGGACCACATGACCGAGACCGAACTGGCACGCAAGCTGGGCGTCAGCCGCAAGTGCCTGTGGGAACGTCGCCAGCGCCTGGGGATTCCACGGCGCAAGACCGGAGCGACCAGCGAAAGCTGAGGTGTGGGGGTAACACCGCTGAATGTGAAAAAACTGTTACCTCAGCTTTTTCACGTAACAGAAGCCGGGGTTTACGGTAACGAAACCCCGGCTTTTTTTCGCCCCGAAAAAATGGTTATAACCCTAGAACCCCCGGTTTCGCTGGGCCTCGCAAAAGTTGGCACGCACCCTGCTATAGCTTTGGTACAAGAACAATAACAAGCAATGCAAAAGACAATAAAAATAAGACGAATCGACTCACGCACAATAAAAACAAGACGGCGAGAGGCGCAGCTAACTGATTCTTTTGGAGAGGCGTTGTATTTGGGGCTTGCCCCACAACCAGGCCGAGAACAATAAAAACTGTCTCAAGACAGGTGCCTGAACTGGTTGGATCGATAGATCACTGCAACACAGCGATCAAAGCAATCCGTTTGCTCTTGGCTCCCGATTGGGAGGGTCACGAAGGGAAAACCTCGTGACGCGGGCACTCAACAAAAACAAGAAGCCCGAAACCAATAATAAAAACAGAGCACGCAACTAATTCTGGGGGAGCTTCGGCTCCCCTTGTGGTTTCTGTCGTTCCGCCTCCCCGCAGCCTACAAGGCTTGTCGCTGAAGCTTGCAGCTCTAAACTGCTCCGTCCTACACCATCCCTCGACTAAATGCTAGAATCTCGGCCCATCATGCGGTCATTCTTCGTTTTTGGCCGAATATTCCTTCAAACAGTGCATCCCATGCTGAAGAAGCTGTTCCAGTCATTCCGTTCTCCCTTGCGTCGTACGCAACACATTCGCAGCACGCCTGAAGTGCTCAACAGCGGCCAGCATTCACTGCAAAAGGCCCAGTTCAGCCGTTATGCGGTGAACATCGTCGAACGTTTGCAGAACGCCGGCTACCAGGCTTACCTGGTCGGCGGCTGCGTGCGCGACATGCTGCTCAACATCACCCCCAAGGATTTCGACGTTGCCACCAGCGCCACGCCGGAACAGATACGGGCCGAATTTCGCAATGCGCGGATCATTGGCCGGCGTTTCAAGCTGGTCCACATCCACTTCGGTCGCGAAATCATCGAAGTGGCGACCTTCCGCGCCAATCACCCGCAAAACGATGAAGAGGAAGACAGCAACCAGTCTTCCCGCAACGAGAGCGGGCGCATCCTGCGCGATAACGTCTATGGCACGCTGGAAGAAGACGCGCAACGCCGCGACTTCACCATCAACGCCCTGTATTACGATCCAGTCAGCGAACGCATCCTCGATTACGCCAACGGCGTACACGATATTCGCAATCGCCTGATCCGCCTGATTGGCGACCCCAAGCAGCGCTACCAGGAAGACCCGGTGCGAATGCTGCGGGCCGTGCGTTTCGCCGCCAAGCTGGATTTCGGCATCGAAAAACACAGCGCCATGCCAATTCGCGAACTGGCGCCGATGCTGCGGGAAATCCCTTCGGCGCGCTTGTTCGAGGAAGTGCTCAAGCTGTTCCTCTCGGGCAACGCCGCAGACACCTTCGAGATGCTCGTGGACCTGCAGCTGTTCGATCCGCTGTTCCCCGCCAGTGCCGAGGCCCTGGAGCACAACCCGACCTACACCCACACCTTGATCAGCGAAGCCCTGATCAACACCGACCTGCGCATCAAGCAGAACAAGCCGGTGACGCCGGCGTTCCTGTTCGCCGCGCTGCTCTGGCCTGCCCTGCCGGCCCGGGTGCTGCGCCTGCAAGAGCGTGGCATGCCGCCGATCCCGGCGATGCAGGAAGCTGCCCACGAGCTGATCGCCGAACAGTGCCAGCGCATCGCCATTCCAAAACGCTTCACGATGCCGATCCGCGAGATCTGGGACATGCAGGAACGCCTGCCACGGCGCAGCGGCAAACGTGCCGACCTGCTGCTGGACAACCCGCGCTTCCGTGCCGGCTACGACTTCCTGCTGCTGCGTGAAAGCGCGGGCGAGCAAACCGATGGCCTTGGCGAATGGTGGACCGATTACCAGGACGCCAACGACAGCGAGCGCCGCGACATGATTCGTGAGCTCAGCGGCAAGGATGACGGCGCCAGCGGCCCGCGCAAGCGCCGTCGCAGCAGCGGAGCCAAGCGCAAGCGTGCTGGTGTACCGAGCGCATCAGGCGAGTAATCGATGGAACGCATCTACATCGGCATGGGCAGCAACCTGGCCGAACCCGCCGAACAATTGCGCAGTGCCGTCCAGGCGCTGGCGCAATTGCCCGACACCCAACTGGTGGGGGTCTCGGCGTTTTATCAAAGTGATTCCCTGCTGCCCGGCCAACCGCGCTACACCAACGCGGTGGCGGCGCTGGACAGCCACCTGGCACCGCTGGACCTGCTCGATGCGCTGCAAGGCATCGAAACCGGACAGGGTCGCGAACGCCTGGAACGCTGGGGCCCGCGCACCCTGGATCTGGACATCCTGCTGTTCGGCGATCGCCTGATCGACGAGCCTCGCCTCAAGGTCCCCCACTACCACATGCAGGCCCGGGCCTTTGTGCTGTACCCACTGGCCGAGTTGGCGCCCGCCGACCTGCGCCTGGCCGATGGGCGCTCACTCAAGGATCTGCTCGCGGCGTGCCCATTCGTTGGCCTGGAACGCTTGCCTCCAAACTGAAGCAGTTCCTCTTGTGGGAGCAAAGCTTGCTCCCACAGGATGCGGTACTGGACCGTCATTCCGGGGACACGCCTCTACGCTGAAACGCATCAGTAACCCCGGTAACACCCGGCGGTAACACATCCAATTGACTTCCCGAGTACTCCTCACGACTATAGGCGTCCCGTTGCCGCCAATACGGCGCTGAAGGGCGCAATCCAGGCCTTACAAGCACCACGCACAAGAGGGTGCGCCTGTATAGATAACGAATCATGCGCGTTACTCGCAGTAATTCACGAGCGCCTAATGAGGACTTTTTCATGCCAGCTATTACCCTGACCACGCTGCAAGGTCTCAAGCAAAAAGGTGAGAAAATCGCCATGCTGACCTGCTATGACGCAACTTTCGCCCACGCCTGCAATGAGGCCGGTGTCGAAGTGTTGCTGGTGGGCGATTCCCTCGGCATGGTGCTGCAAGGTCACGACAGCACGCTGCCGGTGACCACCGCCGAGATGGCCTACCATGTGGCCGCCGTCAAACGCGGTAACACCGATGCGCTGATCCTCGCCGACCTGCCGTTCATGGCCTACGCCACCCTCGAACAAACCATGACCAACAGCGCCATGCTGATGCAGGCCGGTGCCCACATGGTCAAGGTCGAAGGCGCGTTGTGGCTGGCCGATTCGATTCGGCTGCTGGCCGAGCGGGGTATCCCAGTGTGCGCGCACCTGGGCCTGACCCCCCAAGCGGTCAATATCCTCGGTGGCTACAAAGTCCAGGGCCGCAATGAGAACCAGGCGCGGCAGATGCGCGCCGACGCGATTGCGCTGGAGCAGGCTGGGGCGGCGATGTTGCTGCTCGAATGCGTGCCTAGCGAACTGGCTGAAGAAATCACCCAGGCGGTGAAAATCCCGGTCATCGGGATCGGCGCCGGCAACGCCACCGACGGCCAGGTGCTGGTGCTGCACGACATGCTCGGGCTGTCGATCACCGGTCGCGTGCCCAAGTTCGTGAAGAACTTCATGGCTGGGCAAACATCCATCCAGGGCGCCCTGAGCGCCTACGTCGCTGACGTCAAGGCCACAACCTTTCCTGGCGCCGAACACGGGTTTTCTGCATGAACACCGTCAAAACCGTACGCGAACTGCGAGCCGCAGTGGCCCGTGCCCGCGGCGAAGGCAAACGCATCGCCTTCGTGCCGACCATGGGCAACCTGCACAGCGGTCATGTGGCGCTGGTCACCAAGGCCACGCAACGGGCCGACTTCGTGGTGGCGAGCATTTTCGTCAATCCACTGCAATTCGGCGCTGGCGAAGACCTGGACAAATACCCCCGCACCCTGGCGGCCGACCAGGAGAAACTGCTCCAGGCCGGCTGCCATCTGCTGTTCGCGCCCAGCGTCGAAGAGATGTACCCCGACGGCATGGCCGGGCAGACCCGGGTCAGCGTCCCGCAATTGTCCGAAGGCTTGTGCGGCGCCAGCCGTCCAGGGCATTTCGAGGGTGTGGCGACGGTGGTCAGCAAACTGTTCAACATGGTCCAGCCTGACCTGGCGGTGTTTGGCCAGAAAGACTTCCAGCAACTGGCGGTGATCCGCGCACTGGTCCATGACCTGAACATGCCGATCCAGATCATCGGCGAGCCGACCGTTCGCGCCGAGGACGGCCTGGCATTGTCCTCGCGCAACGGCTTCCTCAGCCCGGATCAACGTGCCGTCGCGCCCGTGGTCTATCGCGTCCTGAGCCAGATCGCCGACGCCATCAAACAGGGTCGGCGAGACTTCCCGGCGCTGATCGATGAGCAGCTCAAGCAACTTGAAGCCGCCGGCCTGCGTCCCGATTACCTGGAAATCCGTCACGCCAAGACCCTGCGCCCGGCATTGAGCGAGGACCGTGACCTGGTGATTCTGGTGGCGGCCTTCCTCGGTACCACGCGCCTGATCGACAACCTGCACCTGGACCTCGACAGCCCCGCCTGAACCCACACCCGTCCCAATCTGGGATGGGCCTTGTGGGAGCAAAGCTTGCTCGCGATAGCGGTCTGATATTCGACATACGTGTCGAATTTGACCACGTCATCGCGAGCAAGCTTTGCTCCCACATACAGACTGCACTTGCAAATCCCTCGCGTATTGCCGCCCCACAAGCCTTCAGGCAGACTGCCCGCCGTTCGGACCCGACCAGAGGAAACATTCATGCATGCCATCATGCTCAAGGCCAAGCTGCACCGCGCCGAAGTCACCCACGCCGTGCTCGATTACGAAGGCTCCTGCGCCATTGATGGTGAGTGGCTGGACCTGTCGGGGATCCGCGAATACGAACAGATCCAGATCTACAATGTCGACAACGGCGAACGCTTCACCACCTACGCCATCCGTGGCGAGGACGGTTCGCGGATGATCTCGGTGAACGGCGCCGCAGCGCACAAGGCCAAGGTCGGTGACCGCGTCATCATCTGCGCCTACGCCCACTACAGCGAAGCCGAACTGGTCAACTTCAAGCCCCGCATGCTGTACATGGCGCCGGGCAATGAACTGAGCCACACCAGCAATGCGATTCCGGTACAGCTCGCCTGATCGAACCCGAACGATATCTGCTCCCACAGCGAACCATTCCCGCCCCCTGCTGTATAAAAAAGTACCGGGAATCGGTCAGACAAAGCCAAGACAGATCGCAACACGAGGTTTACTGTATTCGCCCTGCGTCCGGCGATCGTGTCGATGCAGTGTCCGGACGCCCGCCTCGAGCCGCACCGGAATTTTTAGTGTACAAAAGGCCGTTCAAGTAAAAAGGAAACCCGCAGCGATGGCGTATTACCGAACCCCTCATGACGTGACCGCTCTGCCAGCCTGGCAAGCGCTGAATGACCACCGCAAAGCCATGCAGGATTTCAGCATGCGCGAAGCGTTCAATGCCGATCCGCAGCGTTTCACTCAATTCACCCTGTCGAGCTGCGGCCTGTTTCTCGACTACTCGAAAAACCTGATCAACGCCCAGACCCGCGACCTGCTGGTGGGCCTGGCCAACGAAGTCGACCTCAAGGGCGCGATCAAGTCGCTGTTCGAAGGCGAAATCGTCAACGCCTCGGAAAACCGCCCTGCCCTGCACACCGCCCTGCGTCGGCCGGTGGGCGACAAGTTGCTGGTCAACGGCGTCAACGTGATGCCGGACGTGCACAAAGTGCTGAACCAGATCACCGACCTGGTGGGCCGCATTCACGACGGCCTGTGGCGCGGCTACACCGAAAAGCCCATCACCGACGTGGTGAACATCGGCATCGGTGGTTCTTTCCTCGGCCCGGAGCTGGTGTCCGAAGCGCTGTTGTCCTACGCGCAAAAAGGCGTTCGCTGCCACTACCTGGCGAACATCGACGGCAGCGAGTTCCATGAACTGACCATGAAGCTGCGCGCCGAGACCACGCTGTTCATCGTCTCGTCGAAATCCTTCAACACCCTCGAAACCCTGAAGAACGCCCAGGCCGCCCGCGCCTGGTACCTGGCCCAGGGTGGCTCCGAAGCGGAGCTGTATCGCCACTTCATCGCCGTGTCGAGCAACAACGCTGCCGCCGTGGCCTTCGGCATCCGTGAAGAAAACATCTTCCCGATGTGGGACTGGGTCGGCGGGCGTTACTCGCTGTGGTCGGCGATCGGCCTGCCGATCGCCCTGGCCATCGGCATGTCGAACTTCAAGGAATTGCTCTCCGGGGCCTATTCCATGGACCAGCATTTCCAGAGCGCCCCGTTCGAGCAGAACATGCCGGTGCTGCTGGCGCTGTTGGGCGTGTGGTACGGCAACTTCTGGGGCGCGCAGAGCCATGCGATCCTGCCGTACGACCACTACCTGCGTAACATCACCAAGCATTTGCAGCAGTTGGACATGGAATCCAACGGCAAGAGCGTGCGCCTGGACGGTACGCCGGTGTCGACCGACACGGGCCCGGTGATCTGGGGCGGCGTTGGCTGCAACGGTCAGCACGCCTACCACCAGTTGCTGCACCAGGGCACTCAACTGATCCCGGCCGACTTCATCGTGCCGATCGTCAGCTTCAACCCGGTTTCCGATCATCACCAGTGGCTGTACGCCAACTGCCTGTCCCAGAGCCAGGCGCTGATGCTCGGCAAGACCCGCGCCGAAGCCGAAGCCGAGCTGCGGGACAAAGGTGCCAGCGAAGAAGAGGTGCAGAAGCTGGCCTCTCACAAGGTGATCCCGGGCAACCGTCCGAGCAACACCCTGGTGGTTGAACGCATCAGCCCACGTCGCCTCGGCGCACTGGTGGCGCTGTATGAACACAAGGTGTTCGTGCAGAGCGTGGTCTGGGGCATCAACGCCTTCGACCAATGGGGCGTGGAGCTGGGCAAGGAACTGGGCAAGGGCGTCTACAACCGCCTGGTGGGCAGTGAAGAAAACCCGGCCGAAGATGCCTCGACCCAGGGCTTGATCAACTACTTCCGCGGGCGTCATCGCGGCTGATCCCTGGGTTTGCATCACCCTTGTGGGAGCGGGTCTTGTGGGAGCAAAGCTTGCTCGCGATAGCGGCCTGATATCAACCTACGTGTTGAATGTGACGGCGTCATCGCGAGCAAGCTTTGCTCCCACGAGGCTCGCTCCCACAGTTGCTTTGTGCATGACTTGAACCCTCAGGCTACTGGGCGCATCTTTATATCTTGTCGCAAAACAAGAATAAGGAACCGTCATGTTCGATATCAGCCAGTACCCCCAAGCCGATGCCGTCCGCCGGGCTGCGCAACTGAGTCAGGACGAGTACAAGCGGCTCTACAAAGAATCCATCGAACACCCCAGCGCCTTCTGGGCCGAGCAGGCCACGCGCTTTCTCGACTGGATGACGCCCTGGCAAACCGTCCAGCGCTATGACCTCAAGAACGGCGACGCGACCTGGTTCGCCGGTGGCAAGCTGAACGTCAGCGCCAATTGCATCGACCGTCACCTGCAAACACGTGGCGACCAGACGGCAATCATCTGGGAAGGCGACGACCCCGCCGAATCGGCAGAAATCACCTACAAAAAACTTCACAACCATGTGTGCCGCCTGGCCAACGTGCTGAAAAGCCGTGGCGTGAAGAAAGGCGACCGGGTCTGCATCTACATGCCGATGATCCCCGAGGCCGCCTACGCCATGCTCGCCTGTACCCGCATCGGCGCGGTGCATTCAGTGGTGTTCGGTGGCTTCTCACCGGACTCCCTGCGCGACCGGATCCTCGACGCCGATTGCCGCACCGTGATCACCGCTGACGAAGGTGTACGCGGCGGGCGCTTCGTACCGCTCAAGCGTAACGTCGACAAGGCCCTGGAAAGCTGTCCGAACGTCAGCACCGTGCTGGTGGTGGAGCGCACCCAGGGCGAGGTGGACTGGGCTGAAGGTCGTGACCTCTGGTACCACCAGGCCATGCATGACATCAGCGACGATTGCCCACCCGAACCGATGGACGCCGAAGACCCGCTGTTCATCCTCTACACCTCCGGCAGCACTGGCAAACCCAAGGGTGTGCTGCACACCACGGGCGGCTATCTGCTGCAAGCGGCGATGACGTTCAAGTACGTGCTCGACTACCGCGACAACGAAGTGTTCTGGTGCACCGCCGATGTCGGCTGGGTCACCGGCCATAGCTACATCGTCTATGGCCCGCTGGCCAATGGCGCCACCACGCTGATCTTCGAGGGCGTGCCGAGCCACCCGAGCAGTTCGCGCTTCTGGCAGGTGATCGACAAGCATCAGGTCAACATCTTCTACACCGCACCGACCGCCCTGCGCGCGCTGATGCGCGAAGGTGCCGGACCGTTGCAGGAAACGTCCCGCAAAAGCCTGCGATTGCTCGGCAGCGTCGGTGAGCCGATCAACCCGGAAGCGTGGGAATGGTATTTCAACACGGTAGGCGAACAGCGCTGCCCGATTGTCGATACCTGGTGGCAAACCGAGACTGGCGGCATCATGCTCAGCCCGTTGGTGAGTGCCCCACGGCTCAAGCCAGGCTGCGCCACCCGGCCGATGTTCGGCGTGCAACCGGTCTTGCTGGATGAAGTGGGCAAGGAAATCAATGGCCCCGGCAGCGGCGTACTGGCGATCAAATCCAGTTGGCCCGGGCAGATTCGCAGCGTCTACGGCGATCATCAACGCATGGTCGACACCTACTTCAAACCCTACCCCGGCTATTACTTCACCGGCGACGGCGCGCGCCGCGACGAAGATGGCGACTACTGGATCACCGGGCGCATCGACGATGTGATCAACGTCTCCGGGCATCGCATCGGCACCGCGGAAATCGAAAGCGCCCTGGTGCTGCACGACAACATTGCCGAAGCGGCCGTCGTCGGCTATCCCCACGACCTCAAGGGCCAGGGCATCTATGCCTTTGTCACGCCGATGAACGGTGTGGAGGCCAATGACGAGCTGAAGAAGGAACTGCTGGCCCACGTCAGCAAGGAAATCGGCAGCTTCGCCAAACCGGAACTGATCCAGTGGGCGCCGGCGTTGCCCAAGACCCGTTCGGGCAAGATCATGCGGCGCATCCTGCGCAAGATCGCCTGCAACGAACTCGACAGCCTCGGCGACACCTCGACCCTGGCCGATCCAAGTGTGGTGGAGGGGTTGATCGACAAACGCCTCAATCGCTGAGTCAAACAACTCGGCCCCCCTGAGGCATCGAGTCCTTGCGCCGCTGGACTGTGGGAGCAAAGCTTGCTCGCGAAACAGGCACCTCGATTTCTGAAAGACCGCATCGCCTGCATCGCGGGCAAGCCTTGCTCCCACAAAGGCCCTCGTCACAGAGGGTGCCTGACTCATATCTGTAGGCAATGCCCAACCCGAGTATGCATAACTGCTAAACTCCCGCGCCTCATTTCTCTAAGGCGCGCCCGGCATGTCTTCCTTGAATCAGGCGCTGCGCGCCGCCCTCGACCAGCGCCAGGAGCTGCTCGGCCAACTGCACCAGCAAGGCACCGACTGCTATCGCCTGTTCCATGGCAGCCAGGAAGGCGCACCCGGCCTGACCATCGACCGCTACGGCCCGCAACTGCTGGTACAGAGCTTCCATCAGTCGCTGGAGCGCGACGACCTGCTGCAACTGCACGGTATCGTCAACGAACGACTGGGCCTGGACACGCTCTTGGTCTACAACGATCGCGCCCGGGGCAATTCGCGTGTTGACCGCCAGGACACTGTCTATCAGGCGGACGAGGCCGCCCTGCAAGACCTGGTCGGGCATGAATGGGGCTTGAATTATCGCGTCCGCGGTCGCCATGCCGGGCAGGATCCACTGCTGTTTCTCGACCTGCGCAACGCCCGGGGCTGGGTCAAGGCACACAGCCGCGATAAAAGTGTGCTGAACCTGTTCGCCTACACCTGCGGCGTCGGCCTGAGCGCTGCGGCCGGTGGTGCGCGGGAGGTGTGCAACCTGGACTTCGCCGAAGGCAACCTGGCGGTGGGCCGCGAAAACGGCTTGCTCAACCCCGACTTGCCGCCGATGGAGTTCGTGCAGTCGGATTACTTCCCAGCGATCCGCCAACTGGCCGGCCTGCCTATCAGCCAGCGGCGTGGGCAGAAACTGCCCAGCTACGTGCGCCTGGAGCAACGCCAGTATGATTTGGTGCTGCTCGACCCGCCTGCCTGGGCGAAAAGTGCGTTCGGCACCGTCGACCTGTTGCGCGACTACCAAAGCCTGCTGAAACCGGCGCTGCTCACCACCGCCGACAATGGCGTGCTGATCTGCTGCAACAACCTGGCAAAAGTGCCCATGGACGACTGGCGCGAGCAGGTGTTGCGTTGTGCGGAAAAAGCCGGCCGCCCGGTCCGCGAGTGGAGCGTACTGACGCCCGGCAGTGATTTCCCTTCCCGGGACCAGCAGCCGCCGCTCAAGACGTTGATCCTCCAGCTCTAGGCCCGCGCCGGAATCCTCACCGAGAAAACCAGACAAATCTCATAAATCACAGTGGCTTCGGAACCGTAAACGCATGCCATACTCCAAGGCATTCCGAATTCACACCAAGATGAAGCCACACATGCCCAAAGGATTGATTCGCGCCATCGGCGCTCTGTTGACCGCACTGGCCCTCTACAGCCTGTTGGGCTTTCTGATTTTGCCGGGCATCGCCTTGCGCATCGCCAACCAGCAATTGGCCACCCTTGCGACGGTGCCGGCCCAGATCCAGCGCATCGAACTCAATCCCTTCAGCCTTGAAGTCACCCTCTGGGGCCTGAATATCGGCGAACCAGGCAAGGAACAGGTCGGCTTCGAACGGCTGTACGCCAATTTGCAACTCGACAGCTTGTGGTCCGGCGCCCTGCACCTGGTCGACATCGAGCTGGACAAGCCCAAGACCGAAGTGATGTTCGCCAAGGACGGTCAGTTGAACCTGCTGGGCCTGTTCAAGCTGCCGGCCAGCGAACCGACACCCGCCGACCCCGAGGCCAAGCCCTTCCCCCTGCGGGTCGATCGAATCAAGTTGGCCAGCGGTTATGTGCATTTCCAGGACCTGCGCCCCAGCGAGCCCATTGAGTTTCTCTACGACACCCTCGATTTCGAGCTGAAGAACCTCAGCACCCTGCCCGACGACAATGCCGACATGACCCTGGTGGCGGTAGGTCCCAACGGCGGGCAGATCGATTGGACCGGTAATTTCAGCCTCACCCCGATTGCCTCCCAAGGCACGCTCAAAGTCACCGACGGCCAGATGAAAGCCTTTTGGCCCTACGTACGCGACGCCGTACCGCTGGTGTTGGAAAACGGTGTCCTGAACCTCAGCACCGACTACAAGCTCAACCTGGCCAAAGGCACTGAGCTGCTGCTCAACAACGTCGCGGTCAGTGTCGCGCCCTTCGCCATCAAGGCGCCCGATGGCCGTCCCTTGGTGAAGCTCGAACGCCTGGACGTGAGTGAAACCTCGGTGGACCTGGCCAAGCAGCAAGTTATCGTGGGCAAGATCCGCAGCCAGAAGCTGGAAACCTGGGCCGCTCGCGAGGCGGACGGGCAGTTGGACTGGCAGAAACTCTTCGCCAGCCAGCCGGCCAAACCGCAGGTCAAGGCTGAGCCGGCATCCGCCCCGGCGGCGGCCGACTCGCCAAAAGCTGAACCGGCACCGCCGAGCAAACCGTGGCAGGTGATATTGAAGGACGTGCAACTGCGCGACTACCAGGTGCACCTGGCCGACCGCCAGGCCCAACCCGCCGTGGCCCTGGAGGTCGGCCCGCTGAACCTCGACCTGCAGAACTACGACACCCTCAACGGCTCGCCCTTTACCCTCAAGCTGGACACCGGGATAGGCAAGCAGGGCAAGATCCTCGCCGACGGCGAGGTCAACCTGAACCCGATCACCGCCAAGCTCAAGGTCAAGACCCAGGACGTCGACCTGCGCGTCGCCCAGTCGTACATCAACCCGTTCATTCGCCTGGAGCTGCGTTCCGGGATGCTCGGCAGCGACCTGGCGGTCGACCTCAAAAGCACCGAGCCACTGGCATTTGCCGTCACCGGCCGCGCCCAGGTCGATCAGTTGCACACCCTCGACACGCTCAAGACCCGCGACTTCCTCAAGTGGCAGCGCCTGGTCCTCGAAGGCCTGAGTTATCAGCACGGTGACAGCCTGTCCATCGACAAGGTCAACCTGCTCCAGCCTTATGCGCGCTTCATGATCAACGACGACCGCACCACCAACGTCGATGACCTGCTGATTCCGCAACCGGCCGACAGCGGCACCAAGAAAACCGCGGCAAAACCGGCGTCCCAGGAAAAGCCGCTGGGCATCCACATCGGCGGCATCGCCATCAATGACGGTTCGGCCAACTTCGCCGACTTCAGCCTGACGCCCAATTTCGCTACCGCCATCCAGCAGCTCAACGGCCAGATCGGCACCATCGACAGCCGCCAGGCCAAACCGGCCAGCGTGGACATCAAGGGCAAGGTCGACCGTTACGCGCCTGTCACCATCAAAGGGGCGGTCAACCCCTTCGACCCGATGGCCAGCCTCGACATCGCCACCAGTTTCAAACGGGTCGAGCTGACCACCCTGACACCCTACTCCGGCAAGTTCGCCGGCTATCGCATCCGCAAGGGTCGGCTCAATCTCGACCTGCATTACCGAATCACCCAGGGCAAGCTCCAGGCGGAGAACAAAGTGGTGGTCGAGCAACTGCAACTGGGGGAGAAAGTCGACAGCCCGGACGCCGTGAGCCTGCCACTCAAATTGGCCGTCGCTTTGCTCAAGGATTCCGAGGGCAGGATTTCCATCGAACTACCGGTTTCCGGCGACCTCAATGACCCGCAATTCAGTGTCATGCCAATCGTCTGGCAGACCCTGCGCAACCTGGTGGTCCGAGCGGCCCAGGCGCCGTTCAAGCTTATCGGTGGGCTGGTGGCCGGTGGCGGCTCGGAAGATCTGGGTAGCGTCGCGTTTGCGCCGGGCTCCAGCGATCTGAGCAAGGACAACGAAGGCACGCTGCTCAAACTGTCCGAGGCCCTTGGCAAACGCCCGGAGCTGCGCCTGGAGATCGAAGGCACCGCCGCCGAAAGCAGCGACGGCCCA
This sequence comes from Pseudomonas sp. Lb2C2, assembly GCF_052112205.1. Taxonomy (NCBI): domain Bacteria; kingdom Pseudomonadati; phylum Pseudomonadota; class Gammaproteobacteria; order Pseudomonadales; family Pseudomonadaceae; genus Pseudomonas; species Pseudomonas sp. Lb2C2. Next base: position 38,958 of record NZ_JAUTYW010000013.1, read on the forward strand.
CTGCTCGCCGCCCAGCGCCTGGAGCGCGAATACCAGTACAACTACTACAAGATGCTCCAGCGTCGGGGCGACAAAGTCCCGGCCCAGGCCTCGCTGATACAGGTGCCCGAGGACGAAAAGGCGCCGCTGCTCGAAGGCATCTACCGCACCCGCCTCAAGACCCAACCGCCGGCCGAATGGACGCAACTGGATAAAAAGGCACGCATCGAGAAACTGCGTGAAGGCGTGATCAAGTTCTGGAGCGGCAGCGACGTGCTGTTGCGTCAACTGGGACAGGAACGGGCCAGCAGCATCAAGGACTTCCTGGTAGACAAAGGCCAGTTGGCCGACGACCGCGTGTATTTCATCGACGCCAGCCTCGGCCAGGCCGAGAGCGATGGCCGGGTGATTACCCCGATGCATCTGGATGCCGAATAAGATGAAACCCTGGTTCGGGCTCTGTCTATTGCTAGCCGCCGGCCAGGCCCCGGCTGCCGACACGCTGCGTTGCGGCAGCCAGTTGATCAGCGTCGGCGACCGCTCGAGCGAAGTGTTGCAAAAGTGCGGGCAGCCAGCGGCGCGGGATGACCTGGGCTACAAGCGCAGTGTCAATCGCCGGGAGGAATACCCGGTGGAGGAATGGACCTACGGCCCCAACAGCGGCATGTATCAGTACCTGCGCTTCGAGGGGAATCGGCTGGTGCAGATCACCAGCAAGCGGGGGCGGTGAATGTACCGCCGCCATCGCGAGCAAGCTCGCTCCCACATTTGATCGCATTCCTTCTGGAAGAACCCTGGTCGCGGCGCAAGCAAGCTTGATCGCTTTTTCCTGAAAGAATCCAGCCCCTGTGGGAGCGAGCTTGCTCGCGATAAGGGCAACTCGGTTTCCCAGACTGCCCCACAAACCTCACCCGTACTTCCCCCCAGAATAGAACAGGCCCCCGGCACGAATGCCGGGGGCCTGTAATGGCCACGTCCATGTGGCCTTTCGCATGAACTCCAAAGCGACGGCAAACGTATATCCTGGCCCGCTTGCCGCGCCTTCTCCCAGTCCAGGCGAGAAGTCTTAGCCTTACTCGGCTTTCAGGCCGTCAGCCGATACGGCCTTGACGCCTTTGATTTTCTTGGCGATCGCCACAGCGGTGTCTTTTTGTGCATCAGTGACTTTGGTCATCGAAGACAGGGACACAACACCTTTATTGGTTTCGACTTTGATATCTGTGCCTGGAATGCCTTTTTCAGTGACCAGATCAGCTTTGACCTTGGTGGTGATCCAGGTATCGGAAACGTCTTCCTTGGCCTCTGTCACTTCGCCCGCAGCCAGCATCATTGGCGCCTGAGTTGCTTGAGTGGTCTCGGCGAATGCGCTAGCCATGGTCAGGGTCAGAGCGGTAGCAGCGGCGGCAGTGATAGCGAACTTCTTCATACGAGTAACTCCTGTTTTTCTCAAAAACTGCCGGAGGTGCATCCCGGCAGGGTTATCAGGAGTAGTGCGAAGGCTGTGCCAGCTTTTAAACATTTACTAATTTCTTATAAATCAGCAAGTTAAGCGAAACGGTGATTTCCGTGATCATGCAAAATGCATGAAGCGCTGATTCTGGACATGCAACTTGCGGGTTTTGGCCTATTTCTAAGCTTATGAATTGCGAAGGATTTCTGTAAGGCCTGAGATTGTTCCCGCCTGACTACCCAACATCCATAAAAAGGGCCGCTAAGCAGCCCAGGACAAGTTAAGTTCGAATTCATTAACCTCCGGCAGGAGCCGCGGCGCCACCGGTGCAGCCGGCCGGCAAAAACTCCTGAGCAGCCGTCGAACCGCAACTCCAAACACCTTCAGCAGAACGGGTAAGAGTGATCGTCTTGCCAAGAACCGGAGCGGGCGCATTCAACAAGGTACATGCGATGGTACCTGTTCCAGCCGAAGCAGAACCTGAAGCATCCAACGTGCAATTGCTGGTGGGCGTTGTCCCACCGATGTTGGCCAACGATGGATCGGTACCTTGATTCATGACGTCCTCAAACGGCACTTTCAAGGCGGACACTTCTGCCAACCCCGCCGTGGCCTTGGCCCGCGCCTGGTACTTGGAATACTGCGGCAACGCAAAGGTCGCCAGGATGCCGATGATCGCCACGACGATCAGCAGCTCGATCAAGGTAAAGCCACTCTGCTTATTCATAGACATCTCCCATGCATGAGTCGAAATCTCATGACCTGAAACGGCCATTGCAGGGCACATGCCAACCCTCAAGCCTCATCAATAAAGGGGATTGAACCCGCACAACGGCGACGTCCTACCTCAACAACCGCACTATCTGACGTTTTTTGTCACCCTGCCCTGCTGGTTTGGCGTCGAGGCTTGACTAGGCTATAAGTCATGAATTGTTCGCCGCCGGGATTCCCATGACTGACATCGCCCTCAGCGGCCTGACCAAGCAATTGGTGCTGGCCGAACTGCTCACCGAGCAAAGTGCGCAACAGGCGTATCAACAGGCCCAACGCAGTCGCATTCCCCTGGTCAGCTACCTGGTGCAGAACAAACTGGTCCAGAGCCGCCAGGTCGCGGAGATCGCCTCGGAGCATTTCGGCGTCGCCCTGCTGGACCTCAACAGCCTGGACAAAGAAACCCAACCCACCGGCCTGGTCAGCGAAAAACTGGTGCGCCAGCACCACGCCCTGCCGCTGTGGCGGCGTGGCAACAAGCTGTACGTGGGCATCTCCGACCCCACCAATCACCAGGCCATCAATGACATCCAGTTCAGCACCGGCCTGACTACCGAAGCCATCCTGGTGGAGGACGACAAGCTCAGCGACGCCATCGAAAAGTTTTTCGAGTCCAGCAGCACCGGCCTGGAAGGCATGGGCGATGTCGACCTCGACGGCCTGGACATCGAATCGATCGACGACACCAGGCAGGACTCCATCGCCGGCCAGGATACCGACGACGCGCCCGTGGTGCGCTTCGTCAACAAGATGCTGCTGGACGCAATCAAGGGTGGCTCTTCCGACTTGCACTTCGAGCCCTATGAAAAGATCTATCGGGTGCGGGTGCGCACCGACGGCATGCTGCGAGAAGTGGCCAGGCCGCCGATCCAACTGGCCAACCGTATCGCCGCACGCCTGAAAGTCATGGCCAGCCTGGATATCTCCGAGCGGCGCAAACCCCAGGACGGGCGCCTGAAAATGCGCCTGTCGAAAACCAAGTCCATCGATTTCCGGGTCAACACCCTGCCCACGCTATGGGGCGAAAAAGTGGTGATCCGGATCCTCGACCCGTCCAGCGCGCAAATGGGCATCGATGCCCTGGGCTACGAACCGGACCAGAAAGACCTGTACATGGCCGCCCTCAAGCAACCGCAAGGGCTGATCCTGGTGACCGGCCCGACCGGCTCGGGCAAGACCGTGTCGCTGTACACCGGGCTGAATATCCTCAACACCGTGGACATCAACATTTCCACCGCCGAAGACCCGGTGGAGATCAACATGGAAGGCATCAACCAGGTCAATGTGAACCCGCGCCAGGGGCTGGATTTCGCCCAGGCCCTGCGCTCGTTCCTGCGCCAGGACCCGGACGTGATCATGGTCGGCGAGATCCGCGACCTGGAAACCGCCGAAATCGCCATCAAGGCCGCCCAGACCGGGCACCTGGTGCTCTCCACACTGCATACCAACAGCGCCGCCGAAACCCTGATCCGCCTGCAAAACATGGGCATTCCGGGGTTCAACATCGCCACCGCCGTGCACCTGATCATTGCCCAACGGCTGGCGCGCAAGCTGTGCAACCACTGCAAGAGAGCCATCGAGATTCCCGAAGAAACCCTGCTCAAGGAAGGTTTCAGCCGGGAACGCATCGGCACATTCACGATCTATGAGCCGGTCGGTTGCGAACAGTGCAACCAGGGTTACAAAGGGCGCGTGGGGGTTTACGAAGTGGTCAAGAACACGCCCGAGCTGCAACGGTTGATCATGGCCGAGGGCAACTCGCTGGAAATCGATCTGCAGATGCGCAAGGACGGCTTCAATGACCTGCGCGCATCGGGGCTGCTCAAAGTGATGCAGGGCGTCACCAGCCTCGAAGAAATCAACCGGGTCACCAAGGATTGAGCATGGCGGTCAAGGCAGTAAAAACCGACGTCTATACGTGGGAAGGCAAAGACCGCAAAGGCGCGAAAATGACCGGCGAGCTGACGGGGCAGAGCCCGGCCCTGGTCAAGGCACAGCTGCGCAAACAAGGCATCAACCCGCAGAAGGTGCGCAAGAAATCCACCTCGATATTCAGCAAGGGCAAGCGCATCAAGCCGCTGGATATCGCCCTCTTCACCCGCCAGATGGCCACGATGCTCAAGGCTGGTGTACCCCTGCTGCAAGCGTTCGACATCATCGGCGAAGGCTTCGACAACGCCAACATGCGCAAGCTGGTGGACCAGGTGAAGCAGGAAGTTGCCGCTGGCAACAGCTTCGCCGCCTCGCTGCGCAAGTGCCCGCAATATTTCGACGAGCTGTACTGCAATCTGGTGGACGCCGGTGAGCAGGCTGGCGCCCTGGACACGCTGCTGGACCGGGTCGCGACCTACAAGGAAAAGAGCGAAGCCCTCAAGGCCAAGATCAAGAAAGCCATGACCTACCCGACGGCGGTGATACTCGTCGCAGCGGTGGTCACCGGCATCCTGCTGGTCAAGGTGGTGCCGCAGTTCGAATCGGTATTCTCCGGGTTCGGTGCGCAACTGCCGGCCTTCACGGTGATGGTCATCGGCCTGTCGGAATTCATGCAGGAGTGGTGGTGGATGCTGCTTGGCGGCTTGGCGGGGGCTTTTTTCGGGGTGAAATATGCCCTCAAGCGTTCCCAGGCGTTTCGTGACTGGCGAGACAAATGGCTGCTCAAGCTCCCCTTGATAGGTACCTTGATGTACAAGTCTGCGGTGGCTCGCTATGCCCGCACGCTCTCGACGACATTCGCCGCTGGCGTGCCGCTGGTCGAAGCCCTCGACTCGGTATCGGGCGCCACCGGCAACGTGGTGTTCAAGCGTGCCGTGCAGCGCATCCGCCAGGATGTCTCGACCGGCATGCAGTTGAATTTTTCCATGCGTGCCTCAGGGATCTTTCCGAACCTGGCGATCCAGATGACCGCCATCGGCGAGGAGTCCGGCGCGCTGGACGACATGCTCGACAAAGTGGCGAGCTTTTATGAGGCCGAGGTGGACAATCTGGTGGACAACCTCACCAGCCTGATGGAACCCTTCATCATGGTGGTCCTGGGGGTCGTCGTCGGTGGCCTGGTGGTTGCCATGTACCTGCCCATCTTTCAACTCGGCTCTGCGATCTGACATGCCCCTGAGCGAATTCTTCGTGCTGTATCCCCTGGCCTTCGTGCTCGTTGCGGCATTGCTCGGCCTGATCATCGGCAGCTTCCTCAACGTGCTGGTGTGGCGCCTGCCGAAAATGCTCAATCGCGAATGGCGCCTGCAAGCCCACGACCTGCTGGGCCTGCCGGCCGAAACCCCGGGCCCGGTCTACAACCTGATGCTGCCCCACTCCCAGTGCCCGCACTGCGGCCATCGCATCCGCGCCTGGGAAAACATTCCGCTGCTCAGCTACCTGATGCTGCGCGGCCGCTGTTCGAGCTGCGCCGCGCCCATTGGCAGGCGCTACCCCCTGACCGAATTGACCTGCGGTGCGTTATCGGCGTTCGTCGCCTGGCATTTCGGCTTTGGCTGGCACGCCGCGATGGTGATGGTGTTGACCTGGGGCCTGCTGGGCATGAGCCTGATCGACGCCGAGCATCAATTGCTGCCCGATACCCTGGTGCTGCCGTTGTTGTGGCTGGGCTTGATCATCAACAGCTTCGGGCTCTTCGTGCCCTTGAACCAGGCGATGTGGGGCGCCGTGGCCGGCTATCTGGCGCTGTGGTCGGTGTTCTGGGTATTCAAGCTGATCACCGGCAAGGAAGGCATGGGCTACGGGGATTTCAAGCTGCTGGCGATGCTCGGCGCCTGGGGTGGCTGGCAGATCCTGCCGCTGACGCTGCTGCTGTCGTCGCTGGTGGGCGCCGTTATCGGGGTCATCGTGCTGCGCTTGCGTGATGCTCCCGGGTCGACGCAGATCCCTTTTGGACCTTATCTGGCCATTGCCGGCTGGATTGCCTTGCTCTGGGGTGGTCAAATAACCGACTTCTATTGGCAGTCTGTCGGTTTTTAATGAATACCTCAGTGAAAAAACCCTGGATTCTCGGCCTGACCGGTGGCATCGGCAGCGGCAAGAGCGCAGCGGCCCAGCATTTCATCGACCTGGGCGTGCACGTCATCGACGCCGATCATGCGGCGCGCTGGGTGGTCGAGCCCGGGCGCCCGGCGCTGGCGAAAATCGCCGAGCACTTCGGCCCCGGTGTATTGCAGGCCAACGGCGCCCTGGACCGGGCGGCGCTGCGCAAGCTGATCTTCGAGAATGCCGATGAACGTCGCTGGCTCGAGGCGCTGCTGCATCCCCTGATCGCTGAGGAAATCGCCCATCATCTGGCCCAGGCAAAATCGTCCTACGCGATTCTGGTATCGCCACTGCTGATCGAGTCCGGGCAGTACACCATGACCCAGCGGATCCTGGTGATCGATGCGCCGGAACAACTGCAGATCGAACGTACGTTGCAGCGCGACCAGACCAGCGAACAGCAGGTCCAGGCGATTCTCAAGGCCCAGTCCAGCCGCCAGGATCGACTGAGCCGTGCCGACGACGTGGTGGTCAATGATCGCGACCTCGCCTGGCTGCACAGCGAGGTCGAGCGCCTGCATCACTTTTACCTTACTTTGCGTGGAGGCCAATCATGAGCCAAACCCCAACCGTTGATTGCCCAACCTGTGGCGCCCCTGTGGAATGGAGCCCGCAGAGCACATTCCGGCCGTTCTGTTCTGATCGCTGCAAACTGATCGACCTCGGCGCCTGGGCGTCGGAAGAACACAAGATTCCGGTCAGCCCCGACGCCGAGGACGAGCTGTTCAGCGAAGACTTCGAGCCTCGCCACTAAGGCCGCATGAAACCGTAGTCCTGTTCATCGTCGAGGTTTTCCGCCAGGAAACTCAACTCATCGGCCAGGTCTTCAGGGCTGCGCACTGTCTTGCTCTGTTGCACGATCGCACTGAGCAAGGCACGCAGGCTCAAGCCCGGGTCAAAACCGATCTCCATCGCGGCATCGTGACTACGCCTGATCTCTTGTCTCGCCCACTCATAAACACTCATGGTTGTGCTCCTGGAAATTTTCCAAAGCATGAAGGGCGTGTGGTGGTGCAGCCTTGACGTGAATCAAGGCTTGTCATCATCGTTCCACGGGGCCGACAGGTAGCGCGTGCGGTTGAAGGTCTCCAGCCATTCGGGACTGAACACCACCAACGCACTGATCACCATGCCGTTGATGAAGGCCTCGGGGAAGATGATCAGCCAGAGGTAGCCGACAAAGTCTTCCAGCCAGTAAGGCATGGCGAATATACCGTCGTACCACAGCAGGCCAAGTCCCAGCAGCAGGCACGCCAACGCCGAAAGCGCGGCGGCGAGAAATCCCGAGCAGAAGATATACACGAACAGATTGCGCGGCTGGGCGCGCTCCACCAGGATCGCGCAACACTCGGTGACCAGCACCGGCAACAGGATCAGCAGCGCACCGTTGACCCCTACCGCGGCCATGTCCTGACGGCCCAGCAGCACCAGCGCGAGCTGCGCGCACAGGCCACCGAGGATCGCCAACGGCCAGTCCAGCAACAGCGTCACGGCAGTCATGCCGATGAAGTGATACGAAACGCCGGTATCGAAATCCCGGCGCACCAGCCACAGCATGAACAACGCCAGCACTGTGCCGAACAACAGGTGCTGGCGACGGCTGTCGGTGAACAGCTCGACCCACGGTGCCCGCACCACGGCCCAGACCAACACCGGCACATACATCAGCCAACCGGCCGCCAGGGTCTGCGGTGAAAGCAGTTCGGCACCGATCATGGGCTACTCCTGCGAAAACTTGAACGCCGTCCGTGCGCTGCTTAAGTAGCGACACTTCCTGACTGTTGTACCAAGGCCATTGCAAACTTACCAAAGCCTACCGACCAATCCGAATAGTCATTCTCGTGCATGAAGATGAAAACGTCTTGCGGACGAACCTGGGCTTGAACCCCGAGATTGTCCGCGATTTTTTTGTAGAGCTCGCGCTTCATCGCATCACTGCGGCCCCTGCGCATCGTAATCTCAATCACGATCAAATGGTCTGAACGAGCCACACCGTTAAACGTGCGGCTGTAGAAAAACTGTTCAGGGTCGTAGTCCGTGACCAGGTTGAACAACTCATCCTCGGGCATACCAATGCTCTCGACCAGTGCTTGGTGTATGCCATCGACAATGCGCTGACGTTGTTGCTGGCTGGTGCCCATGATGACGGCGGTACGAACAAATGGCATGTGAGGTGCTCTCAATTTGATAGGGAATGCCCCCCAATCCTGGCGACCCGAAACAGTCGGCAGGTACTGCAGGAACAGGGGAATTCTGCAAAATCCGCCCGATACCTGATATCGATTTATATGCTCGATGTAATTGAGCTAAAGTCACTTTATGAAACGTCGCCTTCCCCCATTGAATGCCCTGCATACCTTCGAGGCCGCCGCCCGACTGGGCAAAATGATCGCGGCCGCCGAGGAGCTGTCTGTCACACCTGGCGCTGTGAGTCGCCAGGTACGCCAGCTGGAGCTGAGCCTTGGCGTGGACCTGTTCGAAGGCCCAAAAAACAAACCTCAGCTCACCGTTGCCGGTAGAGAACTGCTGCCGGAGCTGACCGCCGCACTGGATCAGATCGAGGCTGCGGTGGGCAGGGTCCGAGACACGGCGACAGGCACCTTGGACGTGTCTTGCTTCAGCACCTTTACGGTCAAGTGGCTGATACCGCGTCTTTTCGACTTCAATACGACTTACCCAGAGATCAAGATTCGCCTGAGCTCACCGGCGCACGGGGCCGATCCGGGCCGGGATCGCTATGACGTGATGATCACGGCTGAACAGGGCATCGTGGGCGAACAAAAAAACACGGTCCGGCTGTTTCCTGAACGATTGGGCGTTGTGTTGTCGCCCACCTTGTCCGCGCGAATTCAATTAACCGACTTGGGCTCGATTTTCCGCCATCCCCTCCTGCATACCAAAACCCGTCCGGATGCCTGGGCAAACTGGGGGGATGCGATTGGGCACCAGGTCACTGCGCCCGCCGGGCTGGAATACGAGCACTATTACTTTACGTTGGAGGCGGCGATTGCCGGGCTGGGGATTTGTGTCGCCCCGTGGCACTTGGTGGCTGACGACATTCGCCTGGGTCGTCTGGTGGCGCCGTTCGGGTTTCGCCCGAGCCGCTACGTCTATGTCGCTAAGCGCAGCGCGCAGCAGAGCAAGAAACTGGATCTGTTTTGCGCTTGGTTGGCGTGTCAGGCTGAACAGGATGATCTATTGGGCCCTGCCTGGGGGTAATGCTGTTCACTTGAGCGGTTATCGGAGATTGGGCCTTCCATTCCTCGATCTGTTTCAGGGGTGGTGTGTATATCCGTTTTCGCGGTAACGGTTGCTTATGGTTCCGCTCTTACAGCGGCTCACTTTTGAGAAGCGCAAAAGTAAGCAAAACGCTTCTGCCCCACCACTCGGCACCTCGCCTAGGCTCGGTGTGCCCTCACTCCGGCATTGCTCCGTGGGCCGCCGCGAAGGGCCATCCATGGCCCAGCGCGGCTAACCCGGCATCCATGCCGGGTTGCCCACTGCGCAATACCTTCGTTCAGCCAGCGTGGTTAACGGGGCGCCGAGATCAACGTCCACCGCGAGGCGGCCTGGTAGCCGACCTGGTTCTGGGTCGGACCGCGTTTCTCCTGTGGGAGCGAGCTTGCTCGCGATAGCGGTGGTGCAGAGGCATAGAGGCTCGACCCCTTGCTTTAGGCTCTAAGTGAACAGCATTACCCGGCCCGGGCGGAAATTTGCTCCCATTACAGCAGCTTTATTTTTTTTGATCACATTTGAACGCTAAGCTTGGGCTCATGGATGACTCCGATTACTTACGCCTGCTGACCATCGCGGCCGAGCAAGCCAACGCCTTTCTCTCCAATGCCCGCAAATGGGAGCGTGAGCGTTGGGTCTGCCAGCGCCTGCTGCAGGGGCTGAACGTGCCTTACCGCGCCGACGAGTTCGCGCCGGCCGGCGAGCCGCCGGACGTGTTGTTTCGCGATGCCAATTTCGAGGTGTTTTTCGTGCTCGACGAAGGTCGACGCCTCAATGACGAATGGCGCGATGAACTGCAACGCCGTCGCAGCGCCTTTTCCCTGAGCCAACTGGTGCGTCGCGAGGCCAAGCCGCGGCGGATTCCGGCCAATGAGTTCCTGATGCGGCTGGCCCCGACCTTGCGCAAGAAAGCCCATAACTACACCGAACGCGGCATGGACCTGGGCGACCTGGACATCATCGCCTTCGCCAGCCTCAAGCGCGAAGTGCTGGACCTCAACAGTCACTTCCCGCCGCCGACCGAATACCTGCGCCAGGGCTGGCGCTCGCTGTCACTGGTAGGGCCGACGTTCGCCCGGGTGCTGTTCGCCCACCCCGACGCGCCGGATTTCCTGCGAAGCAACCTGGGTCGCAGCATTGTTTTCGATGTCGGGATCAGCCTGTGAGCCCACTGCAGGAACTGATTGCCGCTGTGCCCCAGCATGGCCGCGTACGCTGGATCGGCGTGCGCCCCCAGGGTCATGCGCCCATGATCGAACTGGACGCCGTGGAGGCCCGCCTGGAGGCTGGGCTGACCGGCGATCATGCCCGCCCCGGTGCGCGCAATGCACGGCAAGTAACGCTGATCCAATGGGAACACCTGGCCGTGATCGGCTCGCTGATGGGCCGTCCCGAGGACCGGCCCGTGCTGCCACAGGAGCTGCGACGCAATATTGTGGTCAGCGGCATCAATTTGTTCAGCCTCAAGGGCCGGCGCTTTCGCATTGGACAAGCCATTTTTGAAACCAGCGGTTGGTGCCAGCCTTGTGCTCGATTGGAGCGAAACCTCGGCGAAGGTACATTCCAGGCCGTACGCGGCCATGGCGGAATCACCGCCCGGGTGTTAAAAAGTGGAATCATTCGCCTGGACGACAGCCTGATCGTCGAACCCGTTCCGGCGAGCGGCTACGCTGCTTTCAATGCCGGCTAGCCGGACGCTGTAACGTCTTCACATTCCGCAACGTCTACCTGACGAGGCCTTTATGACCAGTCGCCTGAACCCAGATGACCAGAAGCATGTCGAAGAGTACCTGCAACTGTCCCAGCACCGAGTCGAGCGCCGGCCTTTCCGGCCATGGATGCTCCTGGTGGTGGTACTGGCCGTGACCATCGGCCTGGGCCTGTTGAGCCGACTGATCAGTTACCTGACGCTATGAGCCGCTTGATGCTCGCGCAGGTAACGGCACTGATTTCCTTTAGCCTTGCGAGATATCCCCATGACTCATCGTATTGTCATCGTTGGCGGCGGCGCCGGCGGTCTGGAGTTGGCTACCCGTCTGGGTAAGACTCTGGGCAAGCGTGGCACGGCCAGTGTGATGCTGGTCGACGCGAACCTGACCCACATCTGGAAACCGCTGCTGCACGAAGTGGCTGCCGGTTCCCTGAACTCCTCCGAAGACGAACTCAACTATGTCGCCCAGGCAAAATGGAACCACTTCGAGTTCCAGCTGGGGCGCATGAGCGGCCTGGATCGCGAGCGCAAGAGAATCCAACTGGCCGCCACCTATGACGAGGCCGGCGTCGAGCTGTTGCCGGCCCGGGAACTGGGCTACGACACCCTGGTGATTGCCGTCGGCAGCACCACCAATGACTTCGGCACCGAAGGCGCAGCGCAGCATTGCCTGTTCCTCGACACCCGCAAACAGGCCGAGCGCTTCCATCAGCAGTTGCTGCACCACTATCTGCGCGCCCACGCCGGGCAGACTGATATCGTCGAGCGCATCAGCGTCGCCATTGTCGGCGCCGGTGCGACCGGGGTCGAACTGGCCGCCGAGCTGCACAATGCCGCCCACGAACTGCACGCCTACGGCCTGGACCGGATCAAACCGGAGAACATGCACATCACCCTGATCGAGGCGGGCCCACGGGTCTTGCCAGCCCTGCCGGAGCGTATCGGCGGGCCGGTGCACAAGACCCTGGAAAAACTCGGCGTCAACGTCATGACCAACGCCGCCGTCAGCCAAGTGACCGCCGACAGCCTCATTACCGCGGACGGCAAAGTGATCGACGCGAGCCTGAAAGTCTGGGCCGCCGGGATTCGCGCCCCGGACTTCCTCAAGGACATCGACGGACTGGAGACCAACCGGATCAACCAGTTGCAGGTGCTGCCGACGCTACAGACCACCCGCGACGAGAACATCTTCGCCTTCGGCGATTGCGCCGCCTGCCCGCAACCCGGCAGCGATCGCAACGTCCCGCCCCGCGCCCAGGCCGCGCACCAGCAGGCCTCGCTGCTGGCCAAATCCTTGAAACTGCGGATCGAAGGCAAGGCCCTGCCAGAATACAAATACACCGACTACGGCTCGCTGATCTCGCTGTCGCGGTTCTCGGCAGTGGGCAATCTGATGGGCAACCTGACCGGCAGCGTGATGCTCGAAGGCTGGCTGGCGCGGATGTTCTATGTGTCGTTGTATCGCATGCACCAGATGGCGCTGTACGGCATGTTCCGCACGGCCATGCTGATGCTGGGCAGCAAGATCGGGCGCGGGACCGAGCCTCGGCTGAAGTTGCACTGAGGATAAAAAGCGAAGCGCCAACCGCTTGTGGTGGCGCTGAACTTTAGAGTTGCATCGCCTGTTCCATCGTCTTCGCGAGCAAGCCCGCTCCCACAGTTGATCGCGTACCCATGAAGTACTCGATCTCCTGTGGGAGCGGGCTTGCTCGCGAAGACGGCAGTGCAGTCAATATTTATCTAAACGATAAAACTCTATCTGCACAGCCAATCCATCAAACCTGAAACCGCTGCACCATCGTGCGCAGCGAATTCGCCAGCTGCGACAACTCATGGCTGGACGCGCTGGTCTGGTCCGCGCCGGAGGCCGAGCGCACCGACAGATCACGAATGTTCACCAGGTTGCGATCCACCTCGCGGGCCACTTGTGCCTGTTCTTCGGCGGCGCTGGCGATCACCATGTTGCGTTCGTGGATTTCATTGACCGACGCCGTGATGGTCTGCAACGCGTCCCCCGCCCGCTCAGCCATGGCCAGGGTACTGGCGGCGCGACTGGAGCTGGCCTGCATGGAGTCGAGTGCCTGGGTGGCACCGCTGCGCATGCCCTGGACCATTTGCTCGATTTCCTGGGTCGATTGCTGCGTGCGATAAGCCAGCGCCCGCACTTCATCGGCCACCACCGCAAACCCACGTCCGCTCTCACCCGCCCGGGCCGCTTCGATGGCCGCGTTAAGGGCCAGCAGGTTGGTCTGCTCGGCGATGGCGCGGATCACGTCCAGCACTTTGCCGATATCCTGCGATTGGTTGGCCAGGGATTGCACCAGGCCACCGGTCACTTGCACATCGCTGGCGAGGGCGCCGATGGCGTCGACCGTGTCGCTGACCCGCTGCTGCCCAAGGGACGCTGACTCACTGGACTGACGCGTGGCATCGGAGGTGGAGACCGCATTGCGCGCCACCTCCTCCACGGCAGTGGTCATTTCGGTGACGGCCGTGGCGGCCTGTTCGATTTCGTTGTTCTGCTGTTGCAGACTTTGGGTGCTGTCGAGCGTGACAGCGTTCAGCTCATCGGCTGCGGTGGCCAGTTGCGCGGCCGAACCGCTGATGCCCTGCAACGTCTCACGCAGATTCTGCTGCATGGCCGCCAACGCCTTGAGCAAGCGGCTCACTTCGTCGTTGCCATGGGTCTCGATGGGCCGGGTCAGGTCACCCCGGGCGACGTTCTCCGCAGCATTGAGCGCCTCACCCAAGGGCTTGACGATACTGCGCGTGAGCAGCATGGCCAGGGCCACCGTGGCCAGCGCGGCGAGCACAACGAACAGGCTGACGATCATGCGGGAATTGGCGTAGTGCTCCTGGGACTTCTGGCTCTCGATGGACACCTGCTTGGAAAACAGCTCCGCCAAGTCGTTGAGCTGTTTGCCGGAACCGTCCACCACGGTCTTCATGTCCACCAGCAGCAGCTTGATCAATTCGTCCCGACGCCCTTGTTCGGCCAGGGTGAAGGATTGGGCGATACCCGTACGGTAAGCGGCGAAGGTTTGCTTGAACTGGTCGTAGAGAGCCTTGCCTTCAGGCGTCACGACGAGTTTTTCGTAGGCCGCGATTTTTTCGCTCAACTCCTTGTCGCGCGTGTCCATCTGCCCGCGATACACCGCAATGTTCTTCGGGTCCTGGTCCAGGGCCATGCGCAGGGAAATGGTGCGGATCCGCAGCATCCACTCGCGGATCTCATCACCGCCGCGAATGCTCGGCAGCCATTGGGTTTCCACCGCGACTTCACTGTCACGAATACTCGACATCTGTCCCAGCGCAAACACCCCGAGCAACGCCACCAGCACGGCGATCAAGGCAAAACCCAACGCGGCACGAGGGGCAATATTCAGCTGACGAAGAACCATAGGGAATGCCTTTTTTTATTGTTGGCCTGAAGTGGGGCCAGGCCCCTGTCGGCGGGTTATCGGCAGGTTGTACGATGTCTTAAGTCCAACCCACTTTATCGCAGGCAAAAAAAATCCCCGTATCTTTCGATACGAGGATTTTTAGTATGGTCGGGGTAAGGGGATTCGAACTCCTGACATCCTGCTCCCAAAGCAGGCGCGCTACCGGACTGCGCTATACCCCGGTAAAAAAAAGGCGACCTTTACAAGTCGCCTTCCTCGATCAGGGCTTTTGGCCTCTGATCTTAAGATTCGATTCCAGCGAACTGGTTTCAAAAATGGTGGGTCGTGTGGGATTCGAACCTACGACCAATTGGTTAAAAGCCAACTGCTCTACCAACTGAGCTAACGACCCAAAGATGGTCGGGGTAAGGGGATTCGAACTCCTGACATCCTGCTCCCAAAGCAGGCGCGCTACCGGACTGCGCTATACCCCGATTGAAATGGCTCCGTGACCAGGACTCGAACCTGGGACCCAATGATTAACAGTCATTTGCTCTACCGACTGAGCTATCACGGAACTGATATTTCAAGTTACTGCAATTTTGAAGCTACAACGTTGAAGCTAGCTTCAACCTCTTCTACCCTTACGCATCGCTGCGTTCGTGTGTCTGAGGCGCGCTATTCTACAATCTTCAAAACCTCTGTCAACCCCTTAAATTGCTTTCAAGACAATGATTTGCAACTTATTTTGGATTCCTTCTCAGCGAGAAGTAACCCTTGGGGTGACTGACTGCGGGGCGCACTTTACAAGCCTTTTCCTTTGAGTTCAACGGCCTGATGAAAAAAATGGCCTCGCAAAGCGAGGCCATCTCAATTGCAGGCAGTGCCGACCTTTCAGTTGAAGACGATTTCGTCGTTCTCCACTGTACCGGTCACGGTTTCGCCCGGCATGAACCGACCGGACAGGATCAACTGCGCCAGCGGGTTTTCGATCCAGCGCTGGATCGCCCGCTTCAGCGGCCGCGCGCCATAGACCGGGTCGTAACCCACCGCAATCAGCTTATCCAACGCCTCGTCGCTCAACTGCAGTTTCAGCTCACGTTCGGTGAGGCGACTGCGCAGGCGACCCAACTGGATCTCGGTAATGCCGGCAATCTGATCACGGGCCAACGGCTCGAAGATCACCACTTCGTCGACCCGGTTGATGAACTCCGGCCGGAAGTGCGTAGAGATCGCGTCCATCACCGCCGCGCGCTGCGCCTCGCGGTCGCCCACCAGTTCCTGGATCTGCGTCGAGCCCAGGTTGGAGGTCATCACGATCACCGTGTTGCGGAAGTCCACCGTGCGCCCGTGGCTATCCGTCAGGCGACCATCCTCCAGCACTTGCAGCAGGATGTTGAACACATCCGGGTGCGCCTTCTCGACTTCATCGAGCAGGATCACCGAGTACGGCTTGCGACGCACGGCCTCGGTGAGGTAACCGCCTTCTTCATAACCGACATAACCTGGTGGCGCACCGATGAGCCGTGCCACGGAATGTTTCTCCATGAACTCGGACATGTCGATGCGCACCATGGCCTCTTCGGTGTCGAAGAGGAACTCGGCCAGCGCCTTGCACAGCTCGGTTTTACCGACACCGGTCGGGCCGAGGAACATGAACGAGCCGCTCGGCCGGTTCGGGTCCGACAGTCCGGCACGGGAACGACGCACGGCGTTGGACACCGCCACCACTGCCTCTTCCTGACCGATCACACGCTGGTGCAGCAGACTTTCCATCTTCAGCAGCTTGTCGCGCTCGCCTTCGAGCATTTTCGAGACCGGAATGCCAGTCCACTTGGAGACCACTTCGGCAATCTCTTCCTCCGTGACCTTGCTGCGCAGCAACTGGTTTTCGCTCTTGCCATGCTGGTCGACCATTTGCAGGCTGCGCTCCAGGTCCGGGATCACCCCGTACTGCAGCTCGGCCATGCGGTTGAGGTCGCCTTTACGACGGGCTGCTTCCAGTTCCTGACGGGACTGTTCGATCTTCTGCTGGATCTGCGCAGAACCCTGGACTTCGGCTTTCTCCGAGTTCCAGATTTCCTCGAGGTCGGAATACTCACGCTCGTGACGAACGATTTCTTCCTGCAACCTTTCCAGACGCTTCTTCGCCGCTTCGTCGCTTTCTTTCTTCAGGGCCTGGGACTCGACCTTGAGTTGAATCAGGCGCCGCTCCAAGCGATCCAGTACTTCAGGCTTGGAGTCGATTTCCATGCGAATGCGGCTGGCCGCCTCGTCGATCAGGTCGATGGCCTTGTCCGGCAACTGGCGGTCGGTGATGTAGCGGTGGCTGAGCTTGGCCGCCGCGATAATCGCGCCATCGGTGATCGCCACCTTGTGGTGAACTTCGTAGCGTTCTTTAAGGCCGCGCAGGATCGCAATGGTGTCTTCCTCGCTCGGCTCCTCCACCAGCACTTTCTGGAAGCGCCGCTCGAGGGCTGCGTCCTTCTCTATATATTGGCGGTACTCGTTGAGCGTGGTCGCGCCGACGCAGTGCAACTCGCCACGGGCCAACGCAGGCTTGAGCATGTTGCCGGCGTCCATCGAGCCTTCGCCCTTGCCCGCACCGACCATGGTGTGCAGTTCGTCGATGAACAGGATGATCTGCCCTTCCTGCTTGGACAGCTCATTGAGCAACGCCTTGAGCCGCTCTTCGAACTCGCCACGGTATTTGGCACCAGCGATCAAGGCGCCCATGTCCAGGGACAACAGGCGTTTACCCCTGAGGCCGTCCGGCACTTCGCCGTTGATGATGCGCTGGGCCAGGCCCTCGGCGATGGCGGTTTTACCCACGCCAGGTTCACCGATCAATACCGGGTTGTTCTTGGTGCGGCGTTGCAGCACCTGGATCGTGCGGCGGATTTCATCGTCGCGACCGATCACCGGGTCGAGCTTGCCTTCCTCGGCGCGCTTGGTCAGGTCGACGGTGTATTTGTCCAGCGCCTGGCGCGACTCTTCGTGGTTGGCGTCGTTGACCGCTTCGCCGCCACGCAGGTTGTTGATGGCATTTTCCAGGGCTTTCTTGCTCACGCCCTGGCCGAGCAACAATTTGCCGAGCTTGCTGTTCTCGTCCATGGCGGCGAGCAGCACCAGCTCACTGGAAATGAACTGGTCGCCCTTCTGCTGAGCCAGACGGTCGGCCTGGTTGAGCAGCCGCGCCAGGTCCTGGGACATGTTCACGTCACCGGTGGGATTCTGGATCTTGGGTAACTGGTCGAGCTCCTTGGCCAGTTCTTTGCGCAGGCTGTTGACGTCAAAGCCGACCTGCATCAGCAGGGGCTTGATGGAGCCGCCCTGCTGTTCGAGCATGGCCTGCATCAAATGCGCCGGTTCGATACCGGGATGGTCCAGGCCGACGGCCAGGGACTGGGCATCGGACAGGGCCAACTGTAATTTGCTGGTTAAACGATCAATACGCATGGGTCACCTTCCTAATGAGCAGGCCGGACCGTGGAAACATCCTGAATGAAGAAACCTGCCAGATACCGTTATAGATGTGGTCGATTCTGGAAGATTCAAGCCGGGCGCCCTTGATACAGATCAGAGAAGTCTAGCGTTCGATCCAGATCAGCGAAGCGAAGCGACCGGTGCGCGGGTTGCGGCGGTAGGAAAAGAAACGAGGGTCGGTCACGGTGCAGAGACCGCCACCGTAGACGGCCGTGACACCGCGTGCGGCCAGGCGCAGCCGTGCCAACGCGTAGATATCGGCCAGGAACTTGCCGGCGTTGGGGCTCGCGGCAAAGGCTTGTGCCGCCTGGGGCAGTTGCGCGATGAAGGCTTCACGCACTTCCGGCCCGACTTCAAACGCTTGCGGGCCGATGGCCGGGCCAAGCCAGGCGAGGATTTCATCCGCGGGCACGGCAAGGCTGTCGAGGGTGGCTTCCAGAACGCCGTTCGCCAGCCCGCGCCAACCGGCATGGGCCGCCGCGACGCGGGTGCCGGCACGGTTGCAGAACAGTACGGGCAGGCAGTCCGCCGTCATCGCCGTGCAGGCGATGCCCGGTGTGTCGGTCCAACTGGCATCGGCGGTCGCCACCTGGGCCGGATCAGCCTCGACCACGGCAATACCGTGGACCTGCTGGAGCCAGGCCGGGGTGATGGCGAATTGATCGGTGAGGCGACGACGGTTTTCGGCGACGGCCGCAGGATCGTCGCCCACATGATCGCCCAGGTTGAGGCTGTCGAACGGCGCCAGGCTGACGCCGCCCGCACGGGTCGTGACGCAGGCCTTGACCCGGGCCGGCGCGGGCCAGTCGGGTGTCAGCCAGTCACTCATCCGATGAACGCCTCGCGGTCCTGCTTGAGCAACGTCAGCAACCAGACGAAGTCATCCGGCAACGGCGATTCCCAGCTCATGCGCTTGCCGGTCGTCGGATGATCCAGCTCCAGGAAACGTGCATGCAGCGCCTGGCGCGGGAAATTCTTCAGCGATTCGACCATGGTCTGGCTGGCAGCCGGCGGAATGCGGAAACGACCGCCGTAGGCCGGGTCGCCCACCAACGGGAAGTTGATGTGGGCCATGTGTACACGGATCTGGTGGGTCCGACCGGTTTCCAGCTTGACCCGCACATGGGTGTGGGACCGGAAACGCTCGAGCACGCGGTAATGGCTGACCGCCTGCTTGCCGCCCTCCATCACCGCCATGCGCTGGCGCTGCTGGCCGTGACGACCGATGGGGGCGTTGATCTTGCCACCGGCGGTGACGACCCCGATCACGATGCATTCATAGATACGGCTGACGCTGCGGCTTTGCAGCTGTGTGACCAGCTGTGTCTGCGCCTGGATGGTCTTGGCCACCACCATCAGACCGGTGGTGTCCTTGTCCAGGCGATGGACGATGCCGGCACGGGGCACATTGATAATGTCCGGTACGTGGTGCAGCAAGGCATTGAGCAAGGTGCCATCAGCATGGCCAGCGGCCGGGTGCACCACCAGGCCCGCAGGCTTGTTGATCACCAGGATGTCATCGTCTTCATAGACGATGTCCAGGGCGATGTCCTGGGCGACCCATTCTCCCTGGGCCTCCTGTTCGGCAGTCAGTTCAAGAATGGCACCGCCGTGGACGATGTCGCGCGGACGAATCACCGCCCCATCCACAGTCAGGCGGCCGTCCTTGATCCAGGCGGAAAGGCGCGAGCGAGAGTGCTCGGCAAAGAGTTGTGCGGCGACTTGATCGAGGCGTTGGCCGCCCAATTCGGACGGCACCTCTGCGCGAAGTTCTATTTTATCGGACATGCTCGGACTGGGCGTCGGCACAGCCTTTGGTTTCGGCTGCGCGCTTGTGGTTAAATACGGCGTCTTTTGCCCCGAGGCTTTCAACGGGGCGCTCATCATAACAGGACGGCCCCGCCCAAGACAGCGGCCGTCATAGGGACGCAAGCCGCCATGCAAGTGAAACACCTGCTGCTGATCGCCATCCTCGCATTGACTGCTGCTTGCTCGTCGAAGGAAGTCGTAGACGAAAACCTGAGCGAAGTCGAACTGTACCAACAGGCGCAGAACGACCTGGATAACAACAGCTATACCAGCGCCACCGCCAAGCTGAAGGCGCTGGAGTCGCGGTATCCGTTCGGTCGCTACGCCGATCAGGCCCAATTGGAGCTGATCTACGCCAACTATAAGAACGCCGAGCCGGAAGCTGCCAAATCCGCCGCCGAGCGCTTCATTCGCCTGCACCCGCAGCACCCGAATGTCGATTACGCCTATTACCTCAAGGGCCTGACCTCCTTCGACCAGGACGTCGGCCTGCTGGCGCGCTTCCTGCCGCTGGACATGACCAAGCGTGACCCGGGCGCCGCGCGCGACTCCTACAATGAGTTCGCCCAGCTGACCAGCCGCTTCCCCAACAGCCGCTACTCGCCGGACGCCAAGCAGCGCATGATCTATCTGCGCAATCTGCTGGCGTCCTACGAAATCCACGTAGCCGACTATTACCTGACCCGTCAGGCCTACGTCGCCGCTGCCAACCGTGGCCGCTACGTGGTGGAAAACTTCCAGGAGACCCCTTCGGTGGGTGACGGCCTGGCCGTGATGACCGAAGCCTACCAGCGCCTGCACCTGGACGACCTGGCGGCCACCAGCCTGGAAACCCTCAAGCTGAACTACCCGGATCACCCCTCCCTGGTCGATGGCCAGTTCACCCCACGGGTCGACGAAGCGGACAACCGTTCGTGGCTGAGCAAGGCGACCCTGGGCCTGATCGAGTCCCGTCCACCGCTGCCGCCGGGCGAGACACGTGCCAACCAGGACGTACAGCGCCAGTTCCAGGATGCCAAGGAAGCCATCCCGAACGAACTCAAGCCCAAGGATGAAAATGGCGACGTGATCGAAGAAGAAGAGCCGGAGAACGAGTCCAGCGACCGCTCCTGGTTCAGCTACATGACCTTCGGCGTGTTCGACTGAGGCCAAGGCATCAGCAAAAAGGGAGACCCAGCGGTCTCCCTTTTTTGTGCCTGGCTTTTATTGCGCTGTGCGCCGTTCCAGTCCTTGGCTAAACTGCCTGATCACTCGCCAGAAAGCCGCCTATCATGCTTCGTTTATTGATCTTGTTCGCTGTCGTTGCCGCCGCCATCTGGATCTTTCGCGGGGTGAAAAGCGGTCCCCGCACATCGCGCTCCACCCCGGAGCAGGACGCGCCGCCCATGGTCCGCTGTGCCCAATGCGGCGTACACCTGCCCCGAGACCGGGCGCTGGCCCTCGAACAACAATGGTATTGCAGCCAGGCTCACCTCGAGCAAGGCCCGGGCAATCGTGAGCGCTGAGGCCTCAAGCCCGCGCGAAAAACAGACGCAGCGCCTGCTGCGCCTCTATCACCTGTACCGCCTGAGCATCGGCATCACCCTGGTGCTGCTGATCTCCAGCAAACTGGACAACCGCCTGCTGGAGTTCGCCAACGACGACCTCCTGCGCAGTGGCAGTTGGCTGTACCTGGTGCTCAATATCCTGCTGGTGGTGTTCCTTGAAAACACCCGCCGCCCTGCCCGGCTGTTCGGCCTGGCCCTGACTGATGTGCTGCTGCTCTCGTGGCTGTTCTTCGCCGCGGGTGGTGTGCCCAGTGCCATCGGCAACCTGCTCATTGTCTCGGTAGCCATCGGCAACACACTGTTGCGCGGCCGCATCGGCCTGTTGATCGCAGCCGTCGCCACCCTCGGCATCGTCGGCTCGAGTTTCTTCCTCGGCCTGAGCGATGCGAACCGTCCCAGCAGTTACTTGCAGGCCGGCACCCTGGGGGCACTGTGTTTTGCCGCCGCACTGCTGGTGCAAGGCCTGACCCGACGACTGGAAGCCAGCGAAACCCTGGCCGAGCAGCGCGCCAGCGAAGTGATCGGCCTCGAAGCGCTCAACGCACTGATCCTGCAACGCATGCGCACCGGCATTCTGGTGCTCGACCGCCAGCGCCGAGTGCAACTGGCCAACGAAAGCGCCTTGAGCCTGCTGGGCATGCACGATCTGGTCGGCCAGCGGATCGACGACTGCTCCACGGCCTTGGTCGAGCGCCTGCAACTGTGGCTGAACAACCCCAGTCTGCGCGCGCAAAGCCTGACCATCAGCGGCACGGGCCTGACACTGCAACCGAGTTTCATCGCCCTGGGCCACAACGACCAGCATCAGATCCTGGTTTTCCTCGAAGACCTGGCCCAGGTTGCCCAGCATGCTCAACAGCTCAAGCTCGCGTCTCTCGGGCGCCTGACCGCCGGTATCGCCCATGAAATCCGCAACCCCCTGGGCGCCATCAGCCACGCAGCTCAATTACTGCGCGAATCCGAGGAACTGAACAACGCGGATCGGCGTCTGACGCAGATTATTCAAGACCAATCCCAACGAATGAATCGCGTCATTGAAAACGTCCTGCAGCTGTCTCGCCGCCAGCAAACCACTCCCCAACGCCTCGACCTGCGGAGCTGGCTCGACCAGTTCGTCCGCCAGGCCCGCGAAAGCATGGCCGAGCACCAGCACTTGCACCTGAGCATCGACCCAGGGGACTACATCACGCTGATGGACCCCGACCAGTTGACCCAGGTACTCGACAACCTGCTGCGCAACGCCTGGCGCCACAGCGCCATGGCCCACGAACAGGCCGAGGCCTGGCTGAAACTGTTCATCGACCCCCACAGCCAACTGTCCACGCTGGACATCATCGACAACGGCCCCGGTGTCACGCCCGAGCAGCAGGCGCATTTGTTCGAACCTTTCTTTACCACCAGCAGCCAGGGCACCGGCCTTGGGCTCTATCTGTCCCGTGAGCTGTGCGAAAGCAACCAGGCCCGCCTAGACTTCAAACCACGCCAAGGCGGCGGCTGCTTTCGCATCACCTTTGCTCACGGACGGAAACAGATTTGAATAATCGCTCACGGCAACGAATCCTGATCGTCGATGACGAGCCGGACATCCGCGAACTCCTGGACATTACCCTGGGCCGGATGAAACTCGACACCCGCAGCGCCAAGAACCTTGCCGAGGCCCAAGCCCTGCTGGCCGGGGAAGCCTTCGACCTGTGCCTGACCGACATGCGCCTGCCCGATGGAACCGGCCTGGAACTGGTGCAGCACATCCAGCAACGTTACCCCCAACTGCCCGTGGCGATGATCACCGCCTATGGCAGCCTGGAAACCGCCATCGACGCCCTCAAGGCCGGCGCCTTCGACTTCCTGACCAAGCCGGTCGACCTGGGTCGGCTGCGGGAGCTGGTCACCAGTGCCCTGCGCCTGCCGCCGGTCGCCACGCCGGGCACCACCCTCGAGCGCAGCCTGCTGGGCAACTCGCCACCGATGCTCAGCGTGCGCAAGCAGATCGAAAAACTCGCCCGCAGCCAGGCACCGGTGTACATCAGCGGCGAATCGGGCTGCGGCAAGGAACTGGTCGCCCGGCTGATCCACGAACAAGGTCCCCGTGCCAACCTGGGCTTTGTGCCGGTCAACTGTGGGGCGATTCCCACGGAGCTGATGGAAAGCGAGTTTTTCGGCCATCGAAAAGGCAGCTTCAGCGGCGCCATCGAGGACAAGCCAGGGCTGTTCCAGGCCGCCCATGGCGGGACCTTGTTCCTCGATGAAGTGGCCGACCTGCCCTTGGCGATGCAGGTCAAGCTGCTGCGAGCCATCCAGGAAAAAGCCGTACGCGCTGTTGGCGGCCAGCAGGAAGAAGTGGTGGACGTACGCATCCTCTGTGCGACTCACAAGGACCTGGACGGCGAAGTCGCCGCCGGGCGCTTTCGCCAGGATTTGTATTACCGGCTGAACGTCATCGAACTGCGCGTCCCACCGTTGCGCGAACGCCGTGAAGACATCGAGCTGCTGGCCAACCATATGCTCCAGCGTCTGGCGGCCAACACCGGCAGCCCACCGGTCAGATTGCATCCCCAGGCGTTGGACGCTCTCAAGAATTACCGCTTCCCGGGCAATGTGCGGGAACTGGAGAACATGCTCGAACGGGCCTACACCCTTTGCGAACAGCAACAGATCGAAGCGGATGACCTGCGCTTGGCCGAGGGCAATAGTACTACTGAGGCAGGCAATCCCGATTTGATGCAGGTCGACAACCTGGAGGATTACCTGGAAGACGTCGAGCGCAAGCTCATCCTCCAGGCATTGGAGGAAACCCGCTGGAATCGCACGGCGGCGGCGCAACGGTTGAAGTTGTCGTTTCGGTCGATGCGGTATCGGTTGAAGAAGCTTGGGCTGGATTGAGCCACGGTTTTGAAACTCACGCTTACCCCCTGTGGCGAGGGAGCTTGCTCCCTTGCCACGGGTTTCATGTTTGCCGCCGCGACTATCTTCCGTCCGCAGGCGCCTGCTCGTCCAGAACACGATTGGCCAGTAATTCACTCAGCTCAATCAACTGCAGTACCCCCAAGGCAATATGCCGTCTCGAACCGTCAAGCTCGAAAGCCAGATCGCTGATTGTTGCGTTGGCGCAGGCCAGGGTTTCGCTGAGGTTGGTGAGGAGGCATTCGGTGTCGATGCCGGCCACGACAGTGAATAACTGGTTTGAGGCGGGTTTCTTTTTGGTTTCGGGCTTTGGGCCGAGGTAATAGTCGAGGGCGCGTTTGGCGGCTTCATCGAGCTTTTGGTGATCAGGATCGACGTGGGTTGACGAGGAACCTGTTTCTGGGGGGTTGGGTGTATCTTTAATCATTGTGCATCTCCAAGTTTTTGGAGCTGTCACCGATCGCCGCGACGCGATTGGAGGTGGCAGCTGTACGCAGGTTCGCGGACCGAACTTGGAGCTTCGGCATACCCGAAGGTATCCCACGCACAGCCAACCATGACACAACGACAAATACCGAAGCACCGTCGTCGGCTGGAATTATGCACCAAGTTAACGGGCCGCGACGCCCGGACGCTGAATTGGCAGCGACGGGAAAAGGTTAGCCAGAGTTCTTCCCACCCGGCAACCGCCAGAACTCGTCGGAAAATTCGGCTCGAATCAGAATCTTGTCCGACCATTCCCACAAAGCTTGGTCGGCTGTGAGGGCGGTGTGTATATCCGTTTCTGCGGTAACGGCTACTTAGGGTTCCGCCCTGACGGCGGCTCACTTTTGAAAAGCGCAAAAGTAAGCAAAACGCTCTTGCCCCACCACTCGGCACCTCGCCTAGGCTCGGTGTGCCCTCACTCCGGCATTGCTCCGTGGGCCCGCCGCGAAGGGCCATCCATGGCCCAGCGCGGCTAACCCGGCATCCATGCCGGGTTGCCCACTCCACAATGCCTGCGTTCGGCCAGCGTGGTTAACGGGGCGCCCGAGATCAACGTCCACCGCGAGGCGGCCTAACAGCCGACCTGGTTCTTGATGGGGACCGCATTCCTCCTGTGGGAGCAAAGCTTGCTCGCGAAGGCGATGGTTCAGTCACATGAATGTTGGGCTTGCTGGCCTCATCGCGAGCAAGCTCGCTCCCACAGGAGGTCCGGGCGCACATGAAATTTTGTGTCTACTGAATGAAGATCCAATGTGGGAGCGAGCTTGCTCGCGATAGCAGTGGGTCAGCTTGCATCAGCGTTGGATGTGCCGCCGCCTTCGCGAGCAAGCTTTGCTCCCACAGTTCTAAAGGAGTGTACAAACGGGAGAGCCAGGCCGGCTGTCAGGCCGCCTCGCTTTTGATCTTGATCTGGGGCGCCCCGTTAACCACGCTGGCCGAACGCAGGCATTGATCCGTGGGCACCTCGGCATGGATGCCGAGGTAGCCGCGCTGGGCCATGGATGGCCCTTCGCGGCGGCCCACGGAGCAATGCCGGAGTGAGGGCATGCCGAGCCTAGGCGAGGCACCGAGTGGTGGGGCAAGAGCGTTTTGCTTACTTTTGCGCTCTTCAAAAGTGAGCCGCCGTCAGGGCGGAACCCTAAGCGGCCGTTACCGCAGAAATGGATATGTACTCGATCAACAAGGCCAGCTGCAAGGCCGCCATCGCGAGCAAGCTCGCTCCCACAATTGGATCTGAGTACAGCCAAAAGAAATAGGTCGATTTCAAGGCCGCCTCATCACCAGGAGCAGTATCAAAACCGGACCTTACAACCGCCCCGCCGGCGCATACGGCGCAGGATCGATCACCGGCTCACGCCCTAACATCAAATCCGTAAACAACTGACACGAAGCCGGCGCCAACACCAGCCCATTGCGATAATGCCCGCAATTCAACCACAGTCCAGCAACCCCCGGCACCTCGCCGATATAGGGAATACCTTCAGGCGACCCAGGCCGCAACCCAGCCCAATGCCCAACCACCTCGGCATCCGCCAGTGCCGGAATCAGCTGTTGTGCCGAAGCCTTCAAGCTCTCCAGCGCCGTATCGGTCGGGGTCTTGTCGAAGCCCTCACGCTCCAGCGTACTGCCAACCAGAATATGCCCATCACGACGCGGAATCGCATAACGCCCCTTGGCCAGGACCATGCTCGACAGAAAATCCGACGCGCACTTGTACAGAATCATCTGGCCCTTGACCGGCTCAACCGGCAACTTCAAGCCCAAGGTCTTGAGCAACTCACCACTCCAGGCACCGGCGGCCAGCACCACCTCATCGCCACGAATTTCTCCGGCAGAACTGTGCACGCCCACCACACGCCCACCGTCGCGAATGAACCCACTGACTTCGCAATGTTCATGAAGCGTGACGTTCGGCATCGCCAGCAAGGCTGCCTTGAGGGACTTCACCAATCGGGGATTGCGCACGTTGGCCACGTCGGCCATGTAGATCGCCCGGGAAAAACCCGCGCCCAGCACCGGCACGGCGTCGTGGACAGCCGAGATATCCACAGCCCGCATCGGGCGCCCTTCCCGCTCGGCCCAGGCCAGCGCTTCGTCCTGATCGTCCAGGTCCAGCCAATACAGACCGGTGACATGCACTTGCGGATCGATCCCCGTAGTGGCGAACAAGCGCTCGCCCAGCTGTGGATAAAAATCCTGCGACCAATGGGCCAGCGCCGTGACCGCCGGGCTGTAGCGCCAGGGGTACAACGGCGACACGATACCGCCGCCGGCCCAGGACGATTCCTGACCGACACTGGAACGGTCCAGCAGCACCACACGCTGCCCTTCGGACGCCAGATTGAACGCCGTCAGCAGGCCGATGACTCCGCCGCCGACAATCACCACTTGCTGTTGCCTGGTCATGTTCTGATTCGACTCACTAAAACAAAGGGCGCAAAAAACGCGCCCGGATAAGAGAAATTCAGCGACCCCAACAATCCTTGGTGGTCAGCCCCGCAGTGGCGTTGAGCATACTGCGTAAGCCGGTATTGTTGAGGGTGAAATCACCGCATTTGTCCGTCGCCATGGACGAGCCGCTCTTGCGCACAGCCGTCAGGGTGAAGCTCTGGTCCGTCAGTGTCTGGGTGATGGTGTAGAAATCGTTGCCGCTGCTCAGGCCGGTCGCATTGGTATAGACGTTGTTCTTCGAGTAGTAGCGCTCGAGAATCTGCGCCTGCTCCGATAACAGCCCGGCGATTTCGGTGCGCCGGCCCTTCTTCATGTATTCGGTCAGGCTCGGATAGCCGATGGTGATCACGATACCGATGATCGCAATCACGATCATGATTTCGATCAAGGTGAAACCCCGGTTGGATCTGCGCATGCCTTGCCTCTTCATTGTATTTGTCGCCACATGATACGGCGGCTGCCGCCCACGGATTTTTCCAGCAGCTCGGTGATGTTGCCGCTGGAGTCGTTGACGATCATGTTGGTGGCCCCGCTGGCGCTGACCACAGCGCTCAAGGTCGGGATACCCCCCGTGAAGACCACCCCGCTGGAAATCGTATCGGAGCTGTTGATCGTGCCGTCACCGTTGGTATCGAGCACCGCATAATTGAGCATCTTACCGTTGAACGCATCCAGCTCGATCAGTTTGCCGGTACCGAAGCTGGCGCACGGGTCGGTAGTATCCACGGCGGCCGTGGTAAAGACCACGCGCCCGCTCACCAGATTGGCCGGGTTGATCACCCGCTCGCCGGTCAATACGTTGTTGTACACCAACGGCAGGTACCAGCCCTTTTCCGTCGGATAAGTCACGTCGGTCTGGCTGGTAGTCACGAACTGCCCCGTGCTGCCTGAGAACACACCCGTGATCGACTGGGCCTGCAGGTTCGACACGGTGATTTGCCCGGCACCGCCGGTGGCGTCCCATATCGAGTAGAACCCTTGCAGGTCCTTGTTGAGTTTATCCGCCGTTTCGTTGAACTTGCCGGTGCCGAAAAACACCTGGGTACCGCCCTGGGGGTTGTTCGCCAGCAGCGGTTGAACGGTGATCGGCTGAGTCGCGCCACCGGGCGCGGTAAACAATGGCTGACCGGAAAACGCCACGCCCCAGGCGGTTGGAGAAGTACCGCTGAGGTCAAACTTCCACATCCGCCCTTTCAAGTCGCCACCGTACGCCGCCTGCACCACGTTCTGGGAGTTGACCCGCAGCTTGACCGACGACAAGCCATTACCGGTCTCGCTGCTGTTGATGACGATTTTCCTGATCAACGAGCCGTCACGAATATCCACCACGTACAACGCCGCGACCCCGCTGTTGCTGCCGTAGCCGTTGGAGATGAACGCCGCCCAGCGCCCATCCGCCAGGCGGGCGACTTCGGGGCGGGCGTAGGCGTAGCCCAGGTCATTGAAGGCGTTGGTCGTGTTGGCAACGGCTGGCGCGCTGATTTCCCACAATGCCCGCAACACATTGCCCGCCGTCGCATCAAACAGCTGAACCGCATAGAACGTCTTGCCTCCGGCACCCGTGCCGCCCAGGGCCACTGTCTTCCAGACACTCCCCGATTGCGTATCGAATACGCCGACCTGTCCATCCACCAAAAACTTGTGGCTCACACCATTGATGTAGTTGGTGTCGGCAATGTCCTGCAACGAGGGCAGCACGCTCGACGGCATATAGGCATAACGCCGCGTACCGTTTGCACCGTTGATGACGCTGAAAAACCCGTCGTTAGCGTTCACCACCAGGCTGGTATTCATGTTCGCCGCTTTGGCCGTCAGATAAGTGCTGTAACTGGTGTCGTTGAGCAAATCCGCAGCGGTCTGCTCATTGGGCGACGCCAGCACCAGCGGCGAATTGATGATGTCCCCCAGCAATACACTGCGCACCTTCAAGCCGGTCTTATTGACGCCCTTGCTCCACTCCACCAGGTCGTTGCCGGTGACTCCCGTGGGCAGGTTCTGGCTGAGGCTGGTTTGCTGGGCCGGCGAAAAATTGCCGTAGGCCAGGGTCACCGGCACGTTGGTCGCCGTGTTCCAGGATTGGTAAATCGGTGCCGTGGCGCCGGGCACGATGGCCGTGTCGGTGGTCCATTGCACCGCTGCCCTGTTGACCGTGCCTGCCGAGGTGAAGCCGAACGCACGGATGGTGCCGCGCCAGTCCTTGGGGTCATAGGTGGTCTGGTAGTAACTGGAGGTGCTGGACACCGTGGCGGCGTTGGTGGTGCCACCGCCCCCGGAGCCGGCCTTGGAGGTGATGTCGCTCAAGGCAGATGACAGGGCATCGTTCAGGCCTGCGCTGTCGCTCGCCGGATAATACTTGCCTGCGCCGTAGCGGGCAGCATCGGACAGCATCGTATTGGTGACGGCAAACCCCACCGTGTAGGTGTTGAGGTACTGGCGGGGAAAATCCGCAGCGTTCCAGCTTTGGCCGGTGGCGTCGGTACCGGTGGAGCGCATGTCGATGTCGAAGGCGAACTTGGCGATGTCGTCCAGGTAAAGCGTGTCGCCCTCCGCGTCACCGTTGCGATCAGCGCCATCATTGGTGCTCAGGCCGTCCCAGTTCGGCAGCCGGGCCGAGCCCAGCGGGTCGTTGGTAGGGAACGTCCGATCAAAGGTGGGCAGACCGTCAGTGATCACCACGCCGAAATTTTTCTGGCAACGGTACTGGATCGGGCTGGTGTAAGTGCTCGGTGTGCCGTTGTAGTAAGGCGCCATGCCCCTGAAGTAACGAGTAACCTCGTAATAGCTCTCGGCCAGCGGCGTATTCGCCACGGCCCCCAAACTGTTGATCGCATTGATCAGGGCGCTGTAGTTGCTGTTGGCCTGGGTCTGGGTCACGCTGCCGCTGACCGGCGACAGGTCGCTGATGGCGCGAGCGATGTAGCCCCCTGGCCCGGAATTGCTGCTGTTGGGCGGGTTGAACGTAGCGAGGCCGATACGCAAGGCACGATTGCTGGCAACCAGGTCGTTGGACACATCCCGCGCCACGTTGATTCGATAATCGTTGGGAATCGTGCCAGTGGTGAAATCCCGGCTCGAGCCGTTGGCCAGGGTCACCAGATACGCCAGGTATTTACCGGTGTAACGGGTATTGCCACCTCCCACAGGGTCTGGCAATCGCAGGCAGATCCGCCCAATGCTAGGTCGATAGAAACCGTACCAGCCAGACGAGCAGCCGCCGCGAAAGAGGCTCAATAACAGGATATTCGAGTCGGCCTGATCCAGCTCAGTATTCCTATCGTTGCAATTGTTATTGGCGCCGCATACATAAGTGCGCACTTGTGTCGCCGCCGGATCAAACCCCGCCGCCCAGATAATGTTGTTCATGCTCCCCGAATCATCGATCAGCAGCATCACGTTCGGCGTAACGGCGGCCGCACTCAGCAAGGGCGAATCCGAAGGCGTGAAAGCATAGGCCGGGGCCGCCAGGTAAAGGCCCAGCAACGCCCCCCACAACGCCTGCCACCTGCCGCGAAGCACCTTAGTATTTCGCATAGATGCTCTCCACCACGCTGCGCTGGTTATTGCCCACCACCGCCACCGCCGTGATCCGGTACAGCGTCGCCGAGGTATTGACGGGCACGTTGACCGCCGTAAGTGTCGTGCCAATGTTCTGCACGCCATAAAACCCGCCGGCAGCGGCAACCCAGAGCACCCCCGACGACGAATTGCGCCCGGCCGCCATGACGGTCGCCGACTCGGCCGGTGGCGCGCATTGAGTCGCGGTGGTACAGGCCGCCAGTGAATAGGTCTCGACCTGCACAGCACTTTCGCCCACCCTCAGCGCAGCCTCGGCCAACTGGAACGATTGGTTGCGCTGCATGACGCTGCTGGTCATTTTTTCCTGGAGGGTGGCGCTCTGCATCGACGACAGGCCGATCAGCGTCAGCAGCAATAAAAAAACCAGGCTGACCAGCAGTGCCATGCCACGCTGGCGATGCTTGAGATCCATCGAACTCATCAATCGCCCCCTCATAGAAGCCGGTTGCGCAAGGCGGCAACCACATTGAAAGTCTGCTCGCGTACCGTGTTCCGCGGATCAAATAGCGTCAGGCTCAGGCGCACGCTGCGGATCAGTGCCGGGTCTGCCGGGTTGCCGGTGTAGCTCGACGCTGCGATGTCCGTGGCGCTGCCGGCCACGCCAAACGTCACGTCGAACGCCCGTACGTTGTCCACCAGCACCGACAGGGTCGGCGGATTGCCGGTGCCGCTGCCCAGCAGCAATTGGTTGTTGTTGAAGCTGTAGACCAGTCGACGGATCGGGAAGGCCAACTGCCCCGTCGCTGGCGCCCGGGCGTTCGAGTAGGCCGTCGCCGAGGTACGGCAATCGGAGACAACGGTCCAGGTCGGCACGCCACCGCCACTCCCAATGTCCGCTGTTACCAGGGTCAATCTCCGGTTGGCGTTATCCCAACGGATTGGAGTGGTCTGGCTGGCCGCAAAACTGTTATCCGTTGAGGCATCGATGACGGTCGCCAGGCAGCCGAACATGCCCACCATGCGAATTTCCTGGACCATTTTGCTCAAGGCAAATCGCGCGTCCTCCTGCATCACCGCGGCGGCATTCTGGCTGACGTAGGTATTTTTGGCGGCAATGAAAATCTGCACGACACCCAGGATGACGATCAGGCTGAGCACCAGCGCGATCATCAACTCGATCAAGCCAAAACCACGACTGTGCCGGTTCATGGCGGCGTCCCCACCGGGTCGACGGCAACGCGGCTGGTCAGCACAAAGCTGCGCCGCGCCTCGGCCTCATTGGTGGTATTGGCAGCCCGGGCGTCGTCCCAGGAAATGGTGATGGTGTAGACGCGCTGGTTCAGCGCAATGGTGCCAGTGGCCGTGGCGCCGCCGAAGGCAATGATATTGGTCTTGAAATCGTAGAGGTCCTGGTCGCGGGCCACGTTGAGGTTCGGCGAGCTGGGCGGTGTGATGGTGTAGTCGGCGCCGGAGTTGGCGCGAATGCGGTCCAGCAGGTCATAGGCAATGAAGCTGGCCTGGCTGGTCATGCGCGAACTGTCGGTGTACTTGAGCGCATTGAGCTGGATCATCGCCGCCCCCAGCAGGCCGACGCCGAGAATCAGCACCGCCACCAGCACCTCGATCAACGTCATGCCGGCCTGCGCCCTTTTACTGCAACCCTTCATCCGCAACTTCCACCCAATACGATTCGTCCATTGAGGCAAACACTCAGCGTCCTGCTCTGCGCTCCTCTTACGTAATTGAAGCTCACTGGCGTGGCCGGTGCCGATAACCCGCCGAGGTTGTTGAAATCGATGCTAGTCACGTCTGAGGGTAGCGTCAGAGTCACGCCACTGCCCATCGCTGGAACAACCCGCAATATATTGGGCGACGAGCCAGTACTGTCATACACCGTCAGTTCGCCGCTCCAGACACTGCCCTGGGCCGTGGGACGAATTCGCGTGGTGATGCCACGGTCGATCGCCTCCATCCGGGTAAAGTTCAGCGCCCGGCGCAAGTCGTCGATCTCGGTGTCGGCCTTGGTGCTCTGCAGCGCGCCGGTGAATGAGGGCACCGCCATGGTAATCAGGATCAGCAGCACGCCAAGGGCCACCAGCACCTCGATCAGCGTGAAACCTTTTGTACGAAGATCCATTGATGCCCTCCGTTGCCGTCGGCTATACCTGCCTCTACACGCTAGAACAAACCACCGCCGTGTGTGCGGTTGTTTCGGTTCACGGCGCTCATCGTTTTCGTACTCCAGGGAGGAGACGTCATGTATCAACAGGGTTTCAGCCTGATCGAACTGCTCATGGGACTGGCAATTGCCGCAATTGTTCTGCCGTGGGCAGGCGCAAGCTACAAAGAGCTGATCGAATCCATCGAACGCGAGGACACCGCGCAGTTGCTGATCAGCGGGTTGCGCATTGCCCGCGGCGAAGCCATCACGCGCAACCGCAGGGTATTGATACAAGGAATAGACAATAACTGGGGCAAGGGCTGGCGGATCATGCTGGACAACAAGGAGAAAACCTTGCTGATGGAACGCACCGCAAGCGCTCGTGTGATCGGCAACCAGCCGATGAGGCGCAGGGTGATGTTCGGCAACCAGGGCGAAGCACTGCACCCCAGCGGCGCCTTTAAGGCCGGCAGGCTGCACGTCTGCGCCAAACGCGAGCCGGTCAGCCATCATCAAGTGATACTGGCGCCCTCCGGCCGCGTCCGCCTGGAAAGTGTCAAAGCCGAGCAGGCCCTGTGCGAGAAAGGACTTAAAGCAAGGAGCGCACGCGCAACTCTTTCGGCATCGAGAACGTAATGTTTTCCTCGCGACCGGACAGCTCATCGGCACCCGTTGCGCCCCAGGCCTGCAACTGCTGGATCACGCCACGCACCAGGACTTCCGGCGCGGAAGCGCCGGCGGTGATGCCGATGCGCTCGACGCCATCGAACCAGCTGCGCTGCATGTCCTCGGCACCGTCGATCAGGTAGGCCGGCGTGGCCATACGCTCGGCCAGTTCACGCAAGCGGTTGGAGTTGGAGCTGTTCGGACTGCCGACGACCAAAACCACATCGCATTCGTTGGCCAGTTGCTTGACCGCGTCCTGACGGTTCTGGGTGGCGTAGCAGATGTCATCCTTGCGCGGGCCGCCGATGGACGGAAAGCGCGAGCGCAGGGCGTCGATCACACGGCTGGTGTCGTCCATGGACAAGGTCGTCTGGGTAACAAAAGCCAGGCTCTCAGGGTTGCGAACCTGCAAGGCCGCCACGTCCTCCTCGTCTTCGACCAGGTAGATCGCACCGCCGTTGCTGGCATCGTATTGGCCCATGGTGCCTTCGACTTCCGGATGGCCTTCATGGCCGATCAGGATGCATTCACGACCGTCACGGCTGTAGCGCGCCACTTCGATGTGCACCTTGGTCACCAATGGGCACGTCGCGTCGAAAACCTTCAGGCCACGACCGGCGGCTTCGGTGCGTACGGCCTGGGAAACCCCGTGGGCGCTGAAGATCACGATGACGTCGTCCGGCACCTGGTCCAGTTCCTCGACGAAAATGGCCCCGCGGCTACGCAGGTCTTCGACGACGAATTTGTTGTGGACCACTTCGTGGCGCACGTAGATCGGCGGCCCGAAGACTTCCAGGGCGCGGTTGACGATTTCGATCGCCCGGTCCACACCGGCGCAGAAGCCACGGGGGTTGGCGAGTTTGATTTGCATGCTGTGCCTCGTGTCTTGCGCGCAAGAAATTGAATCAGTGCAATCCAGTGTGGGAGCGAGCTTGCTCGCGATGGCGGTGGGGCAGTCACCCCTGGACTGAAAGTGTCTCCGCAATCGCGAGCAAGCTCGCTCCCACAGTGAATCGAGTGGCAGCAGAAGCTGCCTGTCAAATGTTAAACCGCCTTCACTTCGATGATTTCCACCTCGAAGTTCAAGGTCTTGCCCGCCAGCGGATGGTTGAAGTCCACGGTCACCTGGGCGTCGTCGAAAGCCTTCACCACACCCGGCAGCTCGGTATTGGCCGCGTCGTTGAAGATCACCAGCAGGCCCTGGGACAGCTCCATGTCCTGGAACTGGGAGCGTGGCATGGTCTGCACGTTTTGCGGGTTGGGCTGACCAAAGGCGTTTTCCGGTGGTACGACCACGGTGCGCTTGTCGCCGGCCTTGAAGCCGAAGATCGCCGCTTCGAAGCCTGGCAGCAGGTTGCCGTCACCGACCTTGAACACCGCCGGGGCCTTGTCGAAGGTGCTGTCGACGGTGTCACCGTTTTCCAGGTGCAGGGCGAAGTGAAGCTTCACTTCAGTGTTTTGAGCGATACGCTGCTCAGTCATGGACGGCTTCTCCGGTTTTCTTGCTCTTGAACATGTCCAGGGCGAGCATCACCGCGCCCACGCTGATGGCGCTGTCGGCAAAGTTGAACGCCGGGAAATACCAGCGGTTCTGCCAATGCACCAGGATGAAATCGATGACGTGGCCCAGGGCGATGCGGTCATAGAGGTTGCCCAAGGCACCACCGAGCACCAAGGCCAGCGCCACGGCCAGCCAGGTCTCATTGCGCCCCAGGCGCTTGAGCCAGACCACCAGCACGGCGCTGACCACGATGGCGATCAGGGCGAACAGCCAGCGCTGCCAGCCCGAACTGTCGGCCAGGAAGCTGAACGCCGCTCCGGTGTTGTAGGCCAGGGTCCAGCTGAAGTAGTCGGGAATGATCACGATCTGCTGGTACATCGTCAGCGAGTTCTCGAAGTAGTACTTGCTGGCCTGGTCGATGACCAGGACCAGCACACTCAACCAGAGCCAGCCCAGCCGCCCGAAGCGGCCCGCCGCGTTAGGCATAATGACGAACCTCGCCAGTACCACTGATGTTGTCCACGCAACGACCGCAGATTTCCGGATGCTCCGGGTTCACGCCGACGTCTTCACGGCAGTGCCAGCAGCGGGCGCACTTGGTGTGGTTCGACTTGACGATCTTCAGCTTCAGGCCGCTGACTTCAGTGGTCACCGCATCGGCCGGCGCCTGCACGAAAGGTGCAACGCTGGCGGTGGAGGTGATCAGCACGAAGCGCAGCTCGTTGCTCAGCTTGGCCAGATCGGCACTCAGGGCGTCTTCGGCGTAGAGGGTGACTTCGGCCTGCAGGTTGCCACCGACGGCCTTGGCCGCGCGCTGGATCTCCATCTCCTTGTTGACCGCCGCCTTGACCGCCATCACGCGATCCCAATACGCACGGTCCAGCTCGAAACCTTCCGGCAGTTCGGTCAGGCCTTCGTACCAGGTGTTGAGCATCACCGATTCGTTGCGCTCGCCCGGCAGGTACTGCCACAGCTCGTCGGCGGTGAACGCCAGGATCGGTGCGATCCAGCGCACCAGCGCCTCGCTGATGTGGAACAGCGCGGTCTGGCACGAACGACGGGCCTTGCTGTTGGCGCCGGTGGTGTACTGGCGGTCCTTGATGATGTCGAGGTAGAAACCACCGAGCTCCTGCACGCAGAAGTTGTGGATCTTGGAGTAGACGTTCCAGAAGCGGTATTCGCCGTAGTGCTCCTGCAATTCGCGTTGCAGCAGCAGGGTGCGATCCACGGCCCAACGGTCCAGCGCGAGCATTTCTTCGGCTGGCAGCAGGTCGGTGGCCGGGTTGAAGCCGGTCAGGTTGGAAAGCAGGAAGCGCGCGGTGTTACGGATCCGCCGGTAGGCGTCCGCGCTGCGCTGCAGGATCTGCTCGGAAACGGCCATCTCGCCGGAATAGTCGGTGGACGCCACCCACAGGCGCATGATGTCGGCGCCCAAGGTGTCGTTGACCTTCTGCGGCGCGATCACGTTGCCCAGGGACTTGGACATCTTGCGACCGGACTCGTCGACCGTGAAGCCGTGGGTCAGCAACTCGCGATACGGCGCGTGATTGTCGATGGCGCAACCGGTCAGCAACGAAGAGTGGAACCAGCCGCGGTGCTGGTCCGAGCCTTCCAGGTACAGGTCGGCACGCGGACCGCTCTCGTGGCCCATCGGGTGCGAACCGCGCAGCACGTGCCAATGGGTGGTGCCGGAGTCGAACCAGACGTCCAGGGTGTCGCTGATCTTGTCGTACAGCGGCGCTTCGTCACCCAGCAGCTCGGCGGCATCCATCTTGAACCAGGCCTCGATGCCTTCGGCTTCGACGCGCTTGGCAACGTCTTCCATCAGTTCGACGGTGCGCGGGTGCAACTCGCCGCTTTCCTTGTTCAGGAAGAACGGGATCGGCACGCCCCAGTTGCGTTGACGGGAGATGCACCAGTCGGGACGGTTGGCGATCATCGAGTGCAGGCGCGCCTGGCCCCAGGCCGGCACGAACTGGGTCTCTTCGATGGCCTTGAGCGAACGCTGGCGCAGGGTCTCGCCGCTG
This sequence comes from Pseudomonas sp. Lb2C2, assembly GCF_052112205.1. Classification (NCBI taxonomy): domain Bacteria; kingdom Pseudomonadati; phylum Pseudomonadota; class Gammaproteobacteria; order Pseudomonadales; family Pseudomonadaceae; genus Pseudomonas; species Pseudomonas sp. Lb2C2. The sequence continues at coordinate 76,075 of NZ_JAUTYW010000013.1, forward strand.
GTTGGCTGCTTGTCCATGCCGATGAACCACTGCGCGGTGGCGCGGTAGATCAGCGGGGTTTTGTGCCGCCAGCAGTGCATGTAGCTGTGTTCGATGACGGCGGTGTGCAGCAGCGCACCCACTTCGGTCAGTTTGTCGACGATGGCCGGGTTGGCTTTCCAGATGAACTGGCCGCCAAAGAACTCCAGCGACGGCGCGTACACGCCATTGCTCTGCACCGGGTTGAGGATGTCGTCGTTGACCATGCCGTATTTCTTGCAGGTCACGAAGTCGTCGACGCCATAGGCCGGCGCGGAGTGAACCACGCCAGTGCCCGCGCCCAGTTCCACGTAGTCGGCCAGGTACACCGGCGACAGGCGGTCATAGAACGGATGACGGAAGTTGATCAGTTCCAGCGCCGAACCTGGCGCGGTGGCGATCACCGAACCTTCCAGGTTGTAGCGGGCCAGGCAGGATTCGACCAACTCTTCGGCCAGCACCAACAGCTTGTCGCCGACATCGACCAGGGCGTAGTTGAATTCCGGGTGGACGTTCAGCGCCTGGTTGGCCGGGATGGTCCACGGGGTGGTGGTCCAGATCACGATCGACGCCGGCTTGGCCAGCTTGCCCAAGCCGAAAGCAGCGGCGAGCTTGTCTTCATCGGCGATCGGGAACGCAACGTCGATGGTCGAGGACTTCTTGTTCTCATACTCGACTTCCGCCTCGGCCAGGGCCGAACCGCAATCGAAGCACCAGTTCACCGGCTTGAGGCCCTTGAACACGAAGCCACCCTCGACGATTTTCGCCAGGGCACGGATTTCGCCGGCTTCGTTCTTGAAGTCCATGGTCTTGTACGGGTTGGCGAAGTCGCCCAGCACGCCGAGGCGGATGAATTCGGACTTCTGCCCTTCGATCTGCTCGGTGGCGTAGGCACGGCACAGTTCGCGGGTCTTGTCCGCGCCCAGGTTCTTGCCGTGGGTCACTTCGACCTTGTGCTCGATCGGCAGGCCGTGGCAGTCCCAGCCCGGGACATACGGTGCATCAAAACCCGACAGGGTCTTGGAGCGGATGATCATGTCCTTGAGAATCTTGTTCAGCGCGTGACCGATATGGATGGTGCCGTTGGCGTACGGAGGGCCGTCGTGCAGGACGAACTTCGGACGATCCTTGCCAATTTCGCGCAACTTTCCGTACAGGCCAATGCTGTCCCAACGCTGCAGAATCTGTGGTTCGCGCTGAGGCAGGCCGGCCTTCATTGGGAAGGCGGTGTCCGGAAGGTTTAGCGTGGCTTTATAGTCGGTCATTTAAGGCTCTTCATTAGCGATTGGCGCTGGTTGCGACAAGGGCACGGGCGGCGGCGATATCTGCATGGATCGCCGTCTTGAGCGCCTCCAGAGAGGCAAAACGCTGCTCTTCACGCAGCTTATGGTGGAAAACCACCGTCAAACGCCGGTCATACAGATCGCCGGCAAAATCCAGAACATGTACTTCAAGGTGGGCCTTGCCATCGCCTTGGACCGTGGGCCTTACGCCGATGTTGGCAACGCCGGGCCAGGTCTTGCCGTCGATCTCGACACTCACCAGGAACACCCCGGTCAGCGGCACACGACGACGCTTGAGCTGCACGTTGGCCGTTGGCGTGCCCAATTGGCGCGCCAGCTTCTGCCCGTGCAGGATCCGCCCGGCAATCCGGTACGGCCGGCCGAGCAAGCGCTCGGCCAATTCGAAGTCGGCAGCCGCCAGGGCATTGCGGACCTGGGTGCTGCTGACGCGCAAGCCATCGATCTCGACAGTCTGCGCCGCTTCGACGGTGAAACCCTGGGCGATACCGGCCTGTTGCAGGTAGTTGAAATCGCCTACCCGGTCGCAACCGAAGCGAAAATCGTCGCCCACTTCCAGATGCTTCACGCCCAGACCATCCACCAGGATGGTCTCGACAAAGGCGGCGGCGCTGAGCTTGCTCAGGCGCCGGTTGAAGGCCAGGCACAGGACCCGGTCGATGCCTTCGGCGGCCAGCAATTGCAGCTTGTCGCGCAATCGGGCCAGACGGGCCGGGGCGGTGGCCGGGTCGAAACATTCCCGCGGCTGCGGCTCGAAAATCACTACGCAGCTCGGCACGCCCAATTCCAGCGCGCGCTCGCGCAGCCGCGCCAGGATAGCCTGGTGGCCACGGTGAACACCGTCAAAGTTGCCAATAGTGGCGACACAGCCCCGATGTTGGGGGCGCAGGTTGTGGAGGCCTCGAACCAGCTGCATAACGCGCTTCTTGCTCATAAAGTGGCCGATTATAACCACACCCGGCGGCCGACGACAGGCAACACCGCACCCCAAAGTGATCGAACCGACAAAACCACTGCCCGCCCCGGGATTATCGAGGGCTTGCCCTCAGCTCAAGGCCTTGCGGTTGAAGTCACGCAGCCGGAACCCCATCAGCAGCAACATGCCGAAATACGCCACCACGCCGGCGACCACCAGCGCTCCCAGGCGCAGGAAACGCTCGAGCATCTGCCCTTCGCCCCAGGCCGGCATGAAATGCATCGCCCCCAGCAAAACCGCCGACATCACCGCCACGGCCACCAGCAGCTTGAGGCCGAACTTGCTCCAGCCCGGTTGCGGTTGATACATCTTTTGCTTGCGCAACTGGTAAAACAGCAGCCCGGCGTTGAGACACGCGCCGGCGCTGATCGCCAGGGCCAGGCCGGCGTGGGCCAACGGACCGATGAGCACCAGGTTGAACAATTGGGTCATCACCAGGGTGAAAATGGCGATTTTCACTGGCGTGCGAATGTTCTGCTGGGCATAGAACCCCGGCGCCAGCACCTTGATCACGATGATCCCGAGCAGGCCCACCGAGTAAGCGATCAGCGCACGCTGGGTCATCAAGGCGTCGAAGGCATTGAATTGACCGTATTGGAACAACGAGACGGTCAACGGCTCGGCCAGGATTCCCAGTGCCAGGGAACAGGGCAAGACCAGCACGAAACACAGGCGCAGGCCCCAGTCGAGGATGCGCGAGTACTCCTGGCGGTCCTGGCTGGCGTAGGTCTTGGCCAGGGTTGGCAGCAGGATCGTGCCCAGGGCCACACCCAGCACGCCGGACGGCAATTCCATCAGGCGGTCGGCGTAATACATCCACGACACCGAGCCGGCCACCAGGAACGAGGCAAAGATAGTGTTGATGATCAGGGAAATCTGGCTCACCGACACCCCGAGGATCGCCGGCAACATCTGCTTCATCACCCGCCACACGCCGCTGTCGCGCAGGTTCAGCCGTGGCAGGACCAACATGCCGATCTTTTTCAGGTGCGGCAGTTGATAAAGCAATTGCGCCAGGCCACCGACCAGCACCGCCCAGCCCAGGGCCATCACCGGCGGATCGAAGTACGGTGTCAGGAATACCGCGAAGACGATCATGCTGACGTTGAGCAGGGTCGGCACAAAGGCCGGTACGGAAAAGCGGTTCCACGTATTGAGGATCGCCCCGGCCAGGGACGACAGGGAAATCAGCAATATATAAGGAAAGGTCACCCGCAGCAGGTCCGAGGTGAGCTGGAATTTTTCTGGCGTATCGGTGAAACCCGGGGCCGTGGCCCAGATCACCCATGGCGCGGCGAGCATGCCGGCCGCCGTGACCAGCGCCAGCACCAACGTCAGCAGGCCGGAGACGTAGGCAATGAACGTGCGGGTCGCTTCGTCGCCCTTCTGGCTTTTATATTCCGCCAGGATCGGCACGAAAGCCTGGGAGAACGCCCCTTCGGCGAAGATCCGCCGCAACAGGTTGGGCAACTTGAAGGCGATGAAGAAGGCGTCGGTGGCCATTCCGGCGCCGAATATCCGTGCGATCAACGTATCGCGAACGAACCCCAGGACGCGGGAAAGCATCGTGATAGAGCTGACGGCGGCCAACGATTTGAGCAGATTCATGAAAAGAGTTTTTGCCTGTCGATAAACAGCAGGCGAACAACGCGCCCACTTGTGCGATACTCCGCGCCGCTAAACAGTGCAGAGCCAAAGCCCGCGAGTTTACAGGTCGCACGCCGGAAAGAAATCCTTCGGTGCGCAGCACCTGCCATTCAGCGGAACGTGTCACCCGCCCTTGACAAGACTTCAACTCATCGGCATGATTCGCGGCCTATTTTGTTTGCTATTTCCCAAAAAGTCTTTCGAGGAGCTCGACGGTGGCCAACACACCTTCCGCCAAAAAACGTGCAAAACAGGCTGAGAAGCGTCGCAGCCACAACGCCAGCCTGCGTTCCATGGTCCGTACCTACATCAAGAACGTAGTTAAGGCCATCGACGCAAAAGACGCTGAAAAAGCTCAAGCTGCTTACGTTCTGGCTGTGCCAGTTATCGACCGCATGGCCGATAAAGGCATCATCCACAAGAACAAGGCTGCTCGCCATAAGAGCCGTTTGAATGGCCACGTAAAGGCCCTGAACGTTGCCGCTGCTGCCTAAGCGACGCGCTCGTTAAAAAACCGACCTCAGGGTCGGTTTTTTATTGCCTGCAATTTAACCCTAACCAGCCCCCCCTCCCACACTGGATCTTCAGCAGGCATAAATTAAGTGCCCAACACAAATCCCCTGTGAGAGCGAGCTTGCTCGCGATGGCGGTGGGCCAGATGACGGCGATGGTGACTGTGCCGCCATCATCGCGAGCAAGCTCGCTCCCACACTTGGATCTGCGGCGATTTCCAGTTTAATGAACCCGCATTCCCCAGCAGAAGCCTTACTCCCCAAAATTGAAAACCACCGGCTTCGGCGGAGGACAACCTCCCGGCGGCGGGAAATTCTGCACGCCCGCCTCGTCGTAGCCGGTGTAGCAACCCACTATCTTGTCGCCCTTGAAGGTCATGCGGCGCTCAACCACACCCGTCGGGTAATAGTAGACCGCCTCACCTTCGCGCTTGGCGTACGAGTAGTCCTTGTATTCACGCCCTTCGACCGTTATCAACCGAAAGCCCTGCTTGGCTTCAGAGAACTTCAACTGGCCATTGGGGTAGTACTCGTTACGAGTCACGCGATCATCAGGCCCCAACAGCACCTCCCGGACCTTGCGCCCATCCCGGGTGTGACGGGCACTTTGCTCATTGCCGAACAGGTAATCACTCTCCGAGTCGAAATGCCCGTTGTTGAAAGCCCCACGCTGCTTGCCGCAAAGCTTGATACGGGTGTATTTCCCATCAGGCACGTGGCAATAGTTCCTGTCCGCGATCAGCACCCCAGTCGCATCAAATGACTGCACGTTGCCAATCGGCTCATCCCCCTCGTACGTTGCCACCGTATCGGGCTGGCCATTGGGGTGATAGAGACGAAAGGCGCCCTCTCGCGAACCGTGGCGCCACGAGATATCCGAAAGCAGCACAGCACCGTCATCGGTGTAGGTCAGCGCCCGCCCCTCGATCTGACCGTTGGCATAGTTGGCCGAATAGGTGAGCTTGCCATTGGCCGCGTAGATTTCTTTCAAGCCATCCAGGACACCCGCGCGGTAATGCTCGACGAGCCGCAACACACCTGCGGCATCCACTTCGCGCAATTCGCCTTGCATCTTGTCGGCAACAAAATCCACAGTCCGGACACCACCGCCGTCCACTCTCAAGGTCCAACGGCCTTCCCGGACGCCCTGCACATAACGCCCCTCACCCCAGGGCATTATCCAGTCCCCGTGCTGCTGCCCCGCCACGAAATCGCCGCGCTGGACAACCTCCCCATGACGCACGCGCTCGGAAGGCCCGTCGAAATCACCATGCTTGTAAGTATCGAAGCCGGACATCTGCCCCTCATCGTCGCGCACCTCGATCGTCCAGCGCCCCTCATAGAAGTCATCGACGATCATGCCCTTGGAAACCGTGCCCTCGTCACTGACGACCCACGGCCCCTGGCGCAGCCCATTCACATAGGCGCCGGTGGACGCGTAGCCCGACTCATCAAATTCCGCCCACTTGCCCGACCTCCTGCCCTGGACATAGACACCCAGCGCCCAGAGCCGCCCATTGCCCAAGGCCGCCCAAGCCCCATCCTCGGAGCCCTGGTACACCGCCGGATCGGCTTCCCAAGCCATCCTGCTGACACGATAGGCGGCGCCCACATCCTCGTCCTGAGGCTGCACGCGCTCATAAGTCAGCGTGAGCCAGCGCCCTTCGCGCTGCTGGAAAGTCTTTTTGTAGGTGTCGCGATGAGGATCCTCTGGTGGCTGCCCCACTGACGCCGGGACACCGTCGACGCCGAAGTACCCCACCAGCGTGCCACTCGCAGGCTCCAGCGTGTCGAACTCGGCGATACCGGTCTTGGGCAACACAGCGCTGTAATCGTAGGGCGGCAACTTGCCCAGCTCTTTCTGGACCAGCGCGGCAGTGAGGACCTTGCGATCAGCGGCGATACGATCCAATACCGGCTGAAGCGTCTCAAGCCGGCGATACATACCGGTGGACGGTACGAAGCGATAACCATGAAGGGCGTACCGCCCCTTTGCCCGTGACAGCACGACCAACGTCTGGAGATCACTGTCGAGGCTGGCGTAGAACACCGACTCGACACTGGCATCGCCATACCGGTCGAGCACGTGCGGGACGCCATCCGGCGAATCACACAGGCATGAGTAACCTACGACACCCTCGGCCTCGCGGATAAATGCCAGCGTCGCCCCACTCTCCTGGGAGGTTTTTATCAGAGGATGGACCAGGGGTTTTTCGCTATAAAACGGCTCGGCCAAGGCCCCGGCCGACACCGAACAACCCAATACAAACAGCAGCAAAAACGCACGCATACGAATCCCTTCGCGCCAAAAGCACAACACATCCATGGAAATTAAAAAAGCGAGCCGATCGGCTCGCTCGTCATCCGATACTTAACGCCAAGGCAAGATCGGAATAGCCGTCACCGCGTTCTGCGGACTGCCCTCGATCACGCGATCGCTGTAGACCAGGTACACCAGCGTATTGCGCTTCTTGTCGAGGAATCGCACCACTTGCATGGTCTTGAACACCAGCGAAGTGCGCTCGCGGAACACCTCTTCGCCGTCCTTGAGCTCACCCTTGAAGCTGATAGGCCCGACCTGGCGACAGGCAATGGACGCTTCGGCACGATCCTCGGCCAGGCCCAGGCCGCCTTTTACGCCGCCGGTCTTGGCCCGGGACAGGTAACAGGTCACGCCATCCACCTTGGGATCGTCGAACGCCTCGACCACAATCCGGTCATTGGGCCCGACAAACTTGAACACCGTCGACACTTGGCCAATTTCTTCAGCCGAAGCCAGCAGCGGCACCGCCAGCAGCAAGCCGATCAATCCTTTTGCCAAACCCATGATTTTTCCTTAGACGAGGATCAGGTTGTCACGGTGAACCAGCTCAGGCTCCGCCATGTAACCCAACAGACCGACAATCGCATCAGACGACTGACCGATGATTTTCTGCGCTTCCAGCGCGCTGTAGTTGGCCAGGCCACGGGCGATCTCACGACCGTCCGGGGCCACGCACACCACCATTTCGCCCCGACGGAAGCTGCCCTGGACCAGCTTCACACCCACTGGCAGCAGGCTTTTGTTGCCTTGGGACAGGGCCGCCACCGCGCCAGCGTCCAGCACCAAGGTGCCACGGGTCTGCAGATGCCCAGCCAGCCACTGCTTGCGCGCCGCCAACATGCCGCGCTCCGGGGAGAGCAAGGTGCCGATGCGCTCGCCAGCTTTCAGACGGTCCAGCACCCGCTCCAGGCGACCACCGACAATGATGGTGTGAGCCCCCGAGCGCGCAGCCAGACGCGCAGCACGCAGCTTGGTCTGCATGCCGCCACGACCCAGCGCACCGCCGGTACCACCGGCCACTGCGTCCAGCGCCGGATCGTCGGCGCGGGCTTCGTAGATCAGCTTGGCGTCGGGATTGTTGCGTGGATCGGCATCGAACATGCCGTCGCGATCCGTGAGAATCACCAGCAGATCCGCCTCCACCAGGTTCGCCACCAGCGCGGCCAGGGTGTCGTTATCGCCGAAACGGATCTCGTCGGTGACCACCGTGTCGTTCTCGTTGATCACCGGGATGACTTTCAGCTCCACCAACGCGCGCAAAGTACTGCGGGCATTGAGGTAGCGCTTGCGGTCGGACAGGTCATCGTGGGTCAGCAGGATCTGCGCCGTGTGGCGACCGTGCTCGGCGAAGCTCGACTCCCAAGCCTGCACCAGGCCCATCTGGCCGATGGCGGCGGCAGCCTGCAGCTCATGCATCGCGCTGGGTCGCGACGTCCAGCCCAGGCGGCTCATACCGGCTGCCACAGCCCCGGAAGAGACCAATACCAGCTCGACGCCAGCCTCATGCAAGGCCACCATCTGCTCGACCCACACCGCCATTGCCTGGCGATCCAGGCCCTTGCCATCCGCCGTCAGCAGTGCGCTGCCGATCTTCACGACCCAGCGCTGCGCACCCGTCACCTTGCTCCGCATCATCTTCAACCTTTGCCAGCGAACGACGCGACCCAGCGCCGCCCATGGGATTATTCGTATTTGCGTTTTACAGATACCAAAACGCCGCTCGAATGAGCGGCGCCTTGGAAACCGGCTGGTTGCGATGATAACACCGCACTGGACCAGTTAAACCTGCCCCATGCCAGCCACCTGAGAATCCCTGTGGGGGGGCGAGCTTGTGGGAGCAAAGCTTGCTCGCGATGACGCCGTCACATCCAACACCTTTGCTGGCTGTAAAATCGCTATCGCGAGCAAGCTTTGCTCCCACAGATTCGCTCACATAGGCCTTAGCCTCAACTGAGTGGCATCAGCACAAGATCAGTCGCGGACGTAGATGATTTCCGGACCGTCCTCGTCATCCACATCTTCTTCGTCCCAATCGTCGTCACCGATGTCATGGACCGACTTGACGCCACTGCGACGCAGGGCACGCTGATCGTCCAGCGCCTGCAACTGGGCACGGGCCTCGTCTTCGATGCGCTGGTCGAGCTCGGCCAGCTCTTCCTTGTAGGCCGGATCGTTGGCCAGGCGGTCGGCGCGATCTTCCAGGTAACGCATGATGTCGTGGCACAGGCGCTCGGTGCCTTCTTTGGCGATGGCCGAGATCACGTAGACCGGACCTTCCCACTCCAGGCGATCGACGATTTCCTTGACCCGCTCCTCATGCTCTTCTTCAAGGATCTGGTCGCACTTGTTCAATACCAGCCAACGGTCGCGCTCGGCCAGGGCCGGGCTGAACTTGGTCAATTCGCTGACGATGACTTCAGCAGCATCGGCGGCATCGGTCTCATCCAGCGGCGCCATGTCCACGAGGTGCAACAACAGGCGGGTACGGGACAAGTGCTTGAGGAAACGAATCCCCAGGCCGGCGCCATCGGAAGCGCCTTCGATCAGCCCCGGGATGTCCGCGACCACGAAGCTCTTCCAGCGGTCGACACTGACCACGCCCAGGTTCGGCACCAGGGTGGTGAACGGGTAATCGGCCACTTTCGGCTTGGCCGCCGACACCGAGCGAATGAAAGTACTTTTACCGGCGTTCGGCAGGCCCAGCAGGCCCACGTCGGCCAGCACCTTCATTTCCAGCTTCAGGTCACGCTGCTCGCCTGGCTTGCCTGGCGTGGTCTGGCGCGGCGCACGGTTGGTACTGGATTTGAAACGGGTGTTGCCCAGACCGTGCCAACCGCCATGGGCGACCAGCAGACGCTGGCCAGCCTTGGTCAGGTCGCCAATCACTTCCTGGGTAGCCGAATCGATCACCGTGGTGCCGACTGGCACGCGCAGGATCAGGTCTTCGCCCTTCTTGCCGGTGCAGTCGGTACTGCCGCCGTTGGAGCCACGCTCGGCATCGAAGTGCCGGGTGTAACGGTAGTCCACCAGGGTGTTGAGGTTTTCGTCGGCGAGCATGTAGATCGAGCCGCCGTCGCCCCCGTCACCGCCGTTCGGGCCACCGTTTTCAATGAACTTTTCCCGACGGAAACTCATGCAACCATTGCCGCCGTCGCCGGCCTTTACTCGAATCGATACTTCATCAACAAACTTCATGACACACGCCTCTCGCCATACGGACGAGCCAAAAAAACAAGACATAAGACTCTTGCAAAAATGAGCGCAGCGACCTGATGACACGCCCCAACCGCAGCGCCGACAGCCCATACAAACAGTTTTGCAAGAGACTCACCCCACAAACGAAAAAGCCCCGTCGCAAGACAGGGCTTTTCCAGCGATCTCGCAATTAAGCTGCGACAACGCTCACGTAACGGCGGTTGAACGCGCCCTTTACTTCGAACTTGATCACGCCTTCGATTTTCGCGAAGAGGGTGTGATCTTTACCCATGCCAACACCGTAACCGGCGTGGAATTGGGTGCCGCGCTGACGCACGATGATGTTGCCCGGAATGATTTTCTGGCCGCCATACATCTTCACGCCAAGGCGTTTGGCTTCTGAGTCGCGACCGTTACGGGTACTACCACCAGCTTTTTTGTGTGCCATGAGTTCAATTCTCCTAGTGAGGAATTAGGCTGAAATTAAGCCTGAATACCGGTGATTTTGATCTCGGTGTACCACTGGCGGTGGCCCATACGCTTCATGTGGTGCTTACGGCGACGGAACTTGATGATGCGGACTTTATCGTGACGACCTTGGGAGATCACTTCAGCCACAACGGTAGCGCCAGCAACAACTGGAGCACCGATATTCACGTCGTCGCCATTGGCGACCAACAGAACGCGATCAAAAGTCACGGATTCGCCGGTAGCGATTTCCAGTTTTTCGATCTTCAGGTATTCACCTGGGGCGACCTTGTATTGCTTGCCACCAGTAACAATTACTGCGTACGACATGGTATTTCTCCGATAATCCTGCTCACCCAGCGCTTTATAAGAAGAGGTATTGGCTGGCATGGCTGCATGGGCTGGAAGGCCCTGATGCAATTGCGTAAGGCAGGTGCTGCCCAGGAAGTTCAGGGTGCGCGATTGTACGCAAGGCGCAACAGCCTTGCAAGTAGCCGTCCATCGCGCCTTGACAGGCCTGGGTGGGGGTCCTAGCATGCCGCGCAACCCTTCTGGAGCACCTGTCGCTGATGCAACCCCAAGCTTTCTACCGCGCGGTGGCGGACGATTTTAGCGCCGTCGACGGCATCATCAAGAAGCAGCTGACTTCCCGAGTGCCGCTGGTATCGAAAATCGGCGACTACATCACATCGGCTGGCGGTAAACGCCTGCGTCCTTTATTGGTGCTGTTGTGCGGCAAGGCCCTGGGGCGCGAAGGCGACGACATGCGCCTGCTGGCCGCCACCATCGAGTTCCTGCACACCGCGACCCTGCTGCACGACGACGTGGTCGACATGTCCGGCATGCGGCGTGGCCGTTCGACCGCCAACGCCATGTGGGGCAATGCTCCCAGCGTGCTGGTGGGCGACTTCCTGTATTCGCGCTCGTTCGAAATGATGGTCGAGCTGGGCTCGATGCCGGTGATGAAGATCCTGTCCCAGGCCACGCGCATCATCGCCGAAGGCGAAGTGCTGCAGTTGTCCAAGGTGCGCGATGCCAGCACCACCGAAGAAACCTACATGGAAGTCATCCGCGGCAAGACCGCTATGCTCTTCGAAGCCTCGACCCACAGCGCCGCGGCCCTGGCCGGTGCCAGCGCCGAGCAGAGCGAAGCCCTGCGCACCTTCGGCGACCACCTGGGCGTGGCTTTCCAGCTGGTGGACGACCTGCTCGACTACAAGGGCGACGCCGAGACCCTGGGCAAGAACGTCGGTGACGACCTGGCCGAAGGCAAGCCGACCCTGCCGCTGATCTACACCATGCGCGAGGGCACGCCTGAACAGGCGGCGCTGGTACGCCAGGCGATCCAGAAAGGCGGGATCGAAGACCTGGAAAGCATCCGTGTCGCGGTCGAAGCATCCGGCTCGCTGGACTACACCGCGAACCTGGCCCGGGACTACGTCGCCCGCGCGATCAAATGCCTCGACGCCCTGCCGGCCAGCGAATACCGCGATGCGCTGGTGGAGCTAAGCGAGTTTGCGGTCGCCCGTACCCATTGATGGTATGACAGCGGTGAGCTTTTGTGGCGAGGGAGCTTGCTCCCGCTCGGTTGCGCAGCGACCGCAAGTGCCATAAGGGGGCAGCTTCGCAGCCCAGCGGGAGCAAGCTCCCTCGCCACAAAGACCCCGCATCCCCACCTCGTAAGAAAACCCTATATAATGTGCGCCCTTTTACCCTCCTGATACCCAAGGAACCTTAGTGAGCACGTTGCCTCCCTGCCCGAAATGCAATTCCGAATACACCTACGAAGACGGTACTCAACTGGTCTGCCCGGAGTGTGCCCACGAATGGTCCGCCAGCGGCGAAGCTGAAACAGTTTCCGACGATACCGTGAAGAAAGATTCGGTCGGCAACGTCCTGCAGGACGGCGACACCATCACCGTGATCAAGGACCTCAAGGTCAAGGGCACGTCGCTGGTGGTCAAGGTCGGCACCAAGGTCAAGAACATCCGCCTGTGCGATGGCGACCACGACATCGACTGCAAGATCGACGGCATCGGCCCGATGAAACTCAAATCCGAGTTCGTCAGAAAAGTCTGATTCTGCTGTATCCCATCCCACGCCCCGCGTGTGGGATGGAGCTTCGTCCTCTGCGCTTCGCCCCCATTTCCCGGACATTAGCCAAGTGCCAGCCGTCCTGAGCTGCCATAACCCATCGTCAGAAAAACAATCGCAACGCCAATAGAGACTTGCTATTTAGCGAATAAGAATTATTCTCATCGAACCCCATCAAGGAGATGAGAACCATGACTTATTTGATCGATGCCTGGCTGGACCGCCCACATCCCTACCTCAGGATCCTGCATCGGGAAACCGGGGAAGTCTGTGCGGTGCTTGAAGAAGAAGCCTTGAACGAGCTGCAGGACCAGGGGGATCTGGACCTCAACAGCCTCAATTCCAGCGAACCGTTGGTGCTCAAGGAACTGGTGCGCAATCTGTTCCTGTTCTGCTACGCCCGGGCGTTGCGCCCGACGGGTGATTTCAGCGGCAGGTTCCACGGATGAAGCACCTAACCCTGTGGGAGCGAGCTTGCTCGCGATGGCGGTGTATCAGTCACGAAAATGTCGACTGACTCTCCGCTTTCGCGAGCAAGCTCGCTCCCACAGTTTTTTGTCCGGCAGTAAAACCGGACAGGGTCTTACAGTACGTCCAACAACTCGACGTCAAACACCAGCACGCTGTGCGGTGGAATGCTGCCAACGCCTTGAGCGCCGTAAGCCAGTTCGCTCGGCACGTACAGGCGCCATTTGCTGCCGGCGTTCATCAGTTGCAGGGCTTCGGTCCAGCCTGGGATCACGCCGCCTACCGGGAATTCGGCTGGCTGGCCACGATCGTAGGAGCTGTCGAACACGGTGCCGTCGATCAGGGTGCCGTGGTAATGGGTACGCACCTGGTCTTCACGGGTCGGCTTGGCGCCTTCACCTTGGGTCAGCACTTCGAATTGCAGGCCGGAAGCCAGGGTGGTGATGCCTTCACGCTTGGCGTTTTCGGCCAGGAACGCACGGCCTTCGCCAGCGGCGGCTTCAGCCTTGGCAGCGGCTTCGGCTTGCATGATTTCACGAATGACCTTGAAGCTGGCGGACATCTCGTCCTGGCCCACGCGGCTTGGCTTGCCGGCGAACGCGTCGGTCAGGCCGGCCAGGATTGCGTCCAGGCTCACGCCCGGTGGCGGGTTGTCGCGCAGTTGGTCGCCCAACTGACGGCCAATACCGTAGCTGACGCGGGTTTCGTCGGTGGACAGGTTAACTTCGGACATGATGCTGCTCCGCTGTGCGGACGGCTCGAGAATTGCCGTGTGTGCCACAGCGCCTCCCGGAGCGCCCGGAACCAAAAGGGCGAGCAGACTAGCACAGATGCCACGACGGGTGACGAGCCCCCTGTGCCAAAGCCATCCGCCGAAAACGACAACGCCCGCCTGCAACTCGACAGGCGGGCGTTGCGCCAGCGCGGTGAACGGACCTCAGTGCTTGGTCAGTTTGTCCAGGTAGCCCATGGCAAATGCCGAGACCACGAAGGTCATGTGGATGATCACGTACCACATCAGGTGCTCGGGATCGACGTTCTTGGCATCCATGAAAATGCGCAGCAGGTGGATGGAGGAAATGGCCACGATCGAGGCAGCGACTTTCATCTTCAGCGACGAAGAGTCCATGGTGCCCAGCCAGTTGAGTTTTTCCTTGTCGTCGGCGATATCCAGCTGCGAAACGAAGTTCTCGTAGCCGGAAATCATCACCATCACCAGCAGGCCGCCCACCAGCGCCATGTCGATCAACGACAGCAGCACCAGGATCAGATCGGACTCGGCCATGGAAAACACGTTGGGGATGACGTGAAAGACTTCCTGGAAGAATTTCAGCGCCAGGGCCAGCAAGCCCAGGGACAGCCCGAAATAGATCGGCGCCAGCAGCCAACGGGAGGCGTACATTGCGTTTTCGATAAAGCGTTCCATTGAATCTCACACCAGGGCTGAAAAATCGCGGCGAGTATATCAGCCATGACCTGCCCCACAAATGCCGGGACCCTCCCTGGTCCCTGCCCTTGTGTCAAAACTTTACTGCCGGTGTCCGTGCGGTGATGGCCTTTAATGCAGTGGACGAAATTCGAAACCGCCGACATTGCGACAACGGCCTCCATTGATTTCACGCAGTTGGGCTTGCATGTGCAGGGACCAGATCTGCGGATCGTCGGCCAGCTCATAGCCGTGCAAGGTCAGGCTTTGCACAATGGTATCGAGGATGGATTCGGCGGCAGTCGGGCCGGGAAATGGCCCCTGGGCCTTGATGGCAGAGGGTTGTTCGCCCGCCATTCCGGCGGCGAAGAGCAAGGTCCACATACCGGTATCTCCCGCCAGGGGGCGGATGGCGCATTCGATACGGGTGACAAGGCCCAGGCATTGACGAGTGAGGCAAAGGTTGCGCGACATGGCGGCGCCCCTCGGTAGATCCGGTATTTCAGTCTCGGGAAGAGGCTGTTTCGATCCGATGATGGCTCTCGTTATCCTTGAGCTGAGGATAGAAGAAAAGTTCCGGTCGCAAGGGCTTTCGAGACCAGAATACGCCGAGCGGTCACAGTGTGAATATTGACGCCAAAGTGGTGGCACTTTTTAGCAATAATCCCCAAAACATTGATGGTGACAGCAAGCCTGTGGGAGCAAAGCTTGCTCGCGATGGGGTTGTCACATGCAAGATTTCTGTTGACTGGACAAACGCTATCGCGAGCAAGCTTTGCTCCCACAGGCCGTTCTCCCACAAGCTAGCTCCCACAGGGGGGGCTAGCTGCGGTCAGGAAAACATCAAGCCGGCTTGGCCTCCGCCAAGGCCTGCTGCGCCAGTTCCTTTTCCGCTTCCTTGATGTCGTCCTCGCTGATCATCTCCGCGATCACCCGCAGCCGCTCCACCACCCGGGCGTTGACGCTGCCCTCCGGGAACTCGCCGTTTTCATCCGGCTCGCCGGCAGGCTCGCCCACCAGCAGGCTCAGGGCTTCGTCGGCCTGGCGCACGGCATAGACGTGGAACTGCCCGGCGCGCACGGCGGCCAGCACTTTCTCGTCGAGCATCAGGGTCGCGACGTTGGCCTGGGGAATGATCGCCCCTTGCTCACCGGTCAGCCCACGGGCTTCGCAGAGGCGGAAGAAGCCTTCGATCTTCTCGTTGACCCCGCCCACCGCCTGCACTTCGCCGAACTGGTTGATCGAGCCGGTGATGGCGAAGCACTGCTTGAGCGGCGTCTTCGACAGGGCCGAGATCAGCGTACACGCCTCGCCCAGGGACGCGCTGTCGCCGTCCACGTAACCGTAGGACTGCTCCAGCGCGATACTGGCCGAGATCGCCAGCGGGAACTCCTGGGCATAACGGCTACCCAGGTAACCGGTCAGAATCATCACGCCCTTGGAGTGGATCGGCTGACCGAGGTTGACCTCCCGCTCGATGTCGACGATACCGCTGCCGCCCGGGTACACCGTGGCGGAAATCCGCGCGGGTACACCAAACGCAGAGTCGCCGACCTCGAGTACCGTCAGCCCGTTGCATTTGCCCACGGCCGCACCAGCGGTGTCGATCAGGATGATCCCGGCGAGCATGTCGTCGAGGATTCGCGCCGAGACACGCCCGGTACGGGTGGCCTTGGCCTTGAGGGCGCGTTCGATGTGGCCGGCGTCGGTCATCTCGTCACCGGCCAGTTGGCGAATGAAATCCGCCTCGCTGACCAGTTGGAACAGGTCACCGATGCGCGCCGACAAGCGCCCCTGGTGTTCGGCCAGCCGCGCACTGTAGGTCGCCAGGCGCGCCACCGCGTCGGCGGTCAGCGGCGCCATGCCCTCTTCCGAAGTGCGGGTCTTGAGCAACTGGGCGAACTGCTCCAGGCTCTCGTCGCCCATTGGGATGTCTTCGTCGAAATCCACCAGCACGCGAAACATTTCCTGAAAGTCCGGATCCAGGTCCTGCAAGGCGTAGTAGAGCTGGCGGGCGCCAATGATCACGACCTTGACCTGCAACGGGATGTGCTGCGGCGTCAGGGTCACCGTGGCCAGCCGACCCAGCTCACCCAACGGCGATTCCATTTTCAGCTTGCGCGATTGCAGGGCACGCTTGAGCGCATCCCACACGAACGGCTCACCGAGCATTTTTTCCGCTTCCAGAATCAGGAAACCGCCGTTGGCCCGGTGCAAGGCGCCCGGACGCAACTGCCGGTAGGTGGTGTAGAGCGCGCCCTGGTCGGTGCTGTATTCGATGCGACCAAACAGGTTGTCGTAGGTCGGGTGCGGCTCGAACACCACTGGCGCGCCGCCACTGAACGGATGCCCGACCACCAGGCTCGGGGCGTACTGCTCCTCCAGCAGCTTGCGGGCGATGGCGTCGGTCTTGCTGTCGTCCACCAATTGCTCGACCACGGTCTTGAGCAGATAGACCTGCATGGCCTGCAGGTAGCCGCAGACCGCAGCGTTCTCTGCGTATTTCTCCGACAGTGGAGCCAGCAACGGTTGCAGGGCCAGGGTGATGGTTTCTTCGTTGAGGTGGCGCAACTGGTTGCTGGACTCACGCTTCCATTGCGGCAGGCTGGCGAGCTCTTCGTTCAAGCGCTCTTCCAGGCCCGAGATGTCCTCATGGAAACGCTCGCGCTCGGCTTCCGGCAACTGGGCGAATTCCGCTTCATCCAGGGCCTTGCCTTCGCTCATTGGCGTGAAGGCGATGTTGCTGCTGTCACGGTACAGCGCGACATCCTTCTCCAGCGCCAGGCGCTCGATCACATCCAGGGCGCGGTCGTAGCGCTGGTTGAAGGCGCGGTCGATGGCGCTTTTCTTCTGCTGGTAGGACGGGTGCTCGAACACCGCCGGGAAGGTCGCCAGCAGGTTGTCGATCAGGCCGTTGATGTCGGTGATGAAAGCACCGGCCGTGCCTGACGGCAGTTCCAGGGCACGGGGTTCGCGGGGCTCATCGAAGTTGTTGACGTAGACCCAGTCCGCCGGGGTCTGCAGGCGCTTGCCTTCGGCCTTGAGGTAGCGTTTGACGAACGAAAACCGGCCAGTACCGGGCTCGCCCATGACGAATACGTTGTAACCGGGGCGCGGCATGGCCACGCCGAACTGCAAGGCTTCGACCGCACGTTCCTGGCCAAGCACACCGCGGAAGGGCTCCAGATCATTGGTGGTAGAGAAGCTGAACTGTTCAGCGGAAAACGGACGGGTCAGCGCTTCGGGCGCTAGACGCAAGCTGGCAGCAACAGGATCAGGCATCGGGCTTCCTTACATCAGGCGGGGCAGATAGCGGCATTCTGGCGCTGCCTGTACCTGACTGGCAAGGAGCGCCTCTGTCCAAAGCATAGTCAACGGGCAAACCTCGGGCGGGGCCCAGCAGACAGGCGATCCCCAGTAATGTTTTTGCAAAATGTCACGGAACCCCAGGATCGTGCCTAAACTCCAAACTGCGCGGCTGGAACAATAACCGGCCCACTGGCGCCTAGCTCAACAGGAACGAGGTGCCAGACCCTGTCCATCGGTATGCACATAAAGAGAACATAGCTATGAAACGGATTCTTCTCGGTACTCTCTTCACCGCTGTATCCATCAACGCCATGGCTCAGGCGCCGGGCGGCCCGGATTGCGGTTGGGGCAACATGCTGTTCGAAGGTCAGCGTGGCACTCCAGCACACTTCCTGGCATCCACTACCAACGGCACTTCCGGTAACGCTACCTTCGGCATGACATCCGGCACCAACGGTTGCTCGACCAACGCGGCACTGACCTACGGTGGCAAGTCCTGGCTGGCCATGAATGGCATGATGAACGAGCTGTCCGAAGACATGGCCAAGGGTCAGGGCGAAGCGCTGACCACCTACGCCGTGGTACTGGGCGTGGCGCCGGAAGACCGCGCACACTTCTCCGCTGTGACCCACGAGCACTTCCAGCAGATCTTCAGCAAGGCTGACGTGACCGCCGAAGACGTGCATACCAACACCCTGGCCGTGCTGAAAAGCGATCCTCGCCTGGCCAAGTACGCCACTCAAGCTTAAGCTCGACACCACTCGCTCCTCTCGGGGAGCGGGTTTTCTTTTTGGGGCCCCTTCGGTCTTTATTTTTCGCCTTTCCAAGTAGCCGACTATGCTCAAACGCCTTGCCTGGCTGGCGCTCTGTGTGTGCGCCCCGCTGTCCGCCGCGCCTCATGTCGATCCTCACCGTTTGCAGCAACTGGCCAATGACCGCTTCTGGATTTCCCTGGGCCACTACGAAACCGCCAAGCTCGGCGGTTGGCGCAGCTATATCAGCGACAAAAAATTCTTCCTTGCGCCCGATGGCAACGAACATCCCGAGCGTGAACTGAGCGCCACGCTAAAAGCCCTGTACGGCCCGGCCAGCGCCGGCCAGCAGCATGCCCAGTGCGTGTACCCGGCGCGAACGCGCTGGCTCAAGGCCCAGCTCAACCTGACGGATCTGCCGGCCGTTGACTGCAGCGACTTCAACCAATGGTTCAAGGACGTCTCGCCCCACAGCGCGGTGATGATCTTCCCCGCTGCGTACCTGAACAGTCCCTCCTCGATGTTCGGCCACACCCTGCTGCGCATCGACCAGGCCGATGTGCAAAGCGACAAGACCGCCCTGCTCAGCTATGCGATCAATTTCGGCGCCTACATCGAAGGCTCGGACAACAGCATTCTCTATGCCTGGAAGGGCCTGATGGGCGGCTATCCCGGCCTGTTCGCCCTGGTGCCGTATCAGGAAAAACTCTCCGAGTACCGTAGCCTGGAGAACCGCGACCTGTGGGAATATCGCCTGAACCTGAGCCAGGCGGAAACCGAGCGCATGATCGAGCACGTCTGGGAACTCAAGCAGATTCAGTTCGACTATTTTTTCTTCGACGAAAACTGCTCCTATCGCCTGCTCGAATTGCTGCAAGTGGCTCGCCCCAGCCTGCGCCTGACTGAACAATTCCCGCTGACCGCGATTCCCACCGACACCGTCAAGGCAGTAAAAGAAGCTGGCCTGGTGGAAAGCATCCAGTATCGACCGTCCCGTGAACGGGAACTGCTCAGCCGCGCCGAACCGCTCAGCGATGATGAACAGCAATGGGTACTGAAAGTCAGCGCCGACCAGCAGCAACTGCAAGCCCCCGGCTTCAAGGCGCTGCCGCGCGAACGCCAGGCGCTGATCATCGATGCGGCCTATCGCCTGGAGCGCTATCGCGCCAACGGCCAGGAGCGCGATCCGCAACGCGCCCAGCGCAGTTTCGAACTGTTGCGGGCGATCAACCAGAACCCCGCACCGGAACTCGATATCCCACAACCGGGCCTGCCCGAAGACGGTCACCAATCGCGCACCTGGCAAGCCGGCCTCGGCACGCGGGGCGACCGGGCGTTCGGCGAGTATGGCTTGCGCATGGCTTATCACGATCTCAACGACAACGCCGAGAGCTTCCCCTTGGGCGCACAGATCGAAATCCTGCAATTGAAACTGCGCCAGTACGAAGGCAATGACTGGCAGGTGCAACAACTGGACCTGGCGACCATTCGCTCCCTGACCCCACGCAACGAGCTGCTGCAACCGCTGTCCTGGCAGGTCACTGGCGGCCTGGAGCGGGTGCCAGGCAAACACGACGACGAAACCCTGGTCAGCCACGTCAACGGCGGCGCCGGTGGCACCTGGGCGCTGGGCGAAGAGGTGCTGGGGTTCGCCCTGGGCACGGTGCGGGTCGAGCACAACAACGACTTCGCCCAATTCATCGCCCCGGCTGCCGGTTTCAACAGCGGTGTGCTGTGGAAAAACCCGCTGGGCAACCTGAGCCTGGAAGCCAAGGGTGATTATTTCGTCAACGGCGAAGTGCGTCGCAGCCTGAGCCTCAATCAGCAATGGGAATTGTCCCGTAACCTGGGCCTGCGCCTGAGTGCACAGCGGGAGTTCAGCCAATTGGCCTCGCCGGAGAACGAGGTGATGCTCGAGGTGAAGTGGTACCACTACTGACAAAGGCAGGCGCAACGAACGGATTAATCACCGCGCTTTCACGCCTTACTGACGAATCCACTCCTAGACTTCTTGTATGAGCGGGATTCGGCAGGAAAGCAGAAATGAAGCGTGCGGCAGTGGTCCTGAGTGTGTTGATGTTGCTCGGTGGCTGTGAAACCACCCACGAAGACCTGATCGCCCGGGGTTATCCACCAGCGTTCGCCGACGGCTACGACGACGGTTGCAGCAGTGGCCGGCAAGCGGCCGGGGTGATCACCGGCCAATTCAGGAAAGACGTGCCGCGTTACCTCAAGGATCCGCGCTATGCCGAAGGCTGGAGCGATGGTTTCCGCCAGTGCCAGGCCATGCGCGAGAGCGAAGAGCGTAATGCCTATCGCGAACGCCATTGGGACGAACGTGAACGGGCCTGGCAGCAACAGAAAGACCAGGACGCCGCCCGGGCTTATCGCTCGCCGTAAGTCGCATACAGACATCCGTCGAAACCAAAACCCTGCGACCATGGCCCAAACTCCAATGGAGAGGAGCAAATGCCATGAGCCGCGCCTTCGTCAACGAAGATAACGCCGCTGCCCAGGCCGACCAGCCGGTCGAACGCCAGGTCAGTGCGCAACCCAACTACGTCACACCCACTGGACTGGCCCAGCTACAGGCCCGGGTCGCCGAGTTGCAGGCGCTGCACGGCCAGCAGGCGAGCCGAGGGGAGCTGGCGGACAAACAGCGGATCGCCGACCTTGAACGGGATCTGCGCTATTTCACGCAGCGCCTGCAAAGCGCCCAGGTCGTTGCGCCGACTTCATCCGATCAAGTGCGAATCGGACATTGGGTGACCTTTGTCGATGAGCATGATCATGAGCAGCGGGTGCAATTGGTGGGTGAAGACCAGGCCGATGTGGCCAAAGGGCTGATCAACTGGGGCTCGCCGCTGGGACGGGCGTTGCTGGGGGCCAAGCCAGGGGATGAGGTGACTTGGGAGCGGCCAGCCGGGAATCTCATCATTGAAGTCATTGCTATCGGCCTTGAGTGATCCTGGTCGACAGACTTTTGTCGGTGCGGTGACAAGAACGCGCATCAGCTCCGTCGAACTGCAACTAGAGAACACTGACTTGCACACCTGTAGCAACATGTAACCGCAACATAAAGTTATAACGACAAATTTGTGTTAAACCAACAGCGTGCTACTGTTTTCCCGCACTTCAACCCGTGCACAACAAAAAAGGGAAAGACATAATGAGCGAACGAATACTGGCAATGCCTGGTGACTTCGACAGCGACCTAAAGTCCTACCAACAGGTGAACAACCTCGGTATCGAATCAGCGGCGTTGACCATTATCAAATGCGGCACCATAGAGTGCACCGCGATTTTTGGTTAAACCCTGTAATAAACCTGCAGCGCAGGCATCTGACACACCCTAATCCCCCTAAACAACTTCATTACATCCTACAGCTCGGGTGCTTTCCGGCACCCGATTGACCGCTGGTCACTGTATTAGATTGTATAACCTGATGAGGAACTACCTATGAGCGAAAAAATCCTGAACATGTCCGGTGACTTCGACTTCGAATTCAACGCCTATCAAGCGCCCGCCAACACCGGCGAGATCCTGGCAACGACGATGGAATGCAACACCTTCGGAACCTGCACCAACATTGGCTGTTCGACAATCGGGTGTTAATAGCGCCTGACTGACCATCGAAACTTGCAACAAACGTTAACATAGAGCAGGCACCGCCTGCTCTATCCATGTCAGGAGCCAAGGCATGCTTGTCAATGCTTTAAAGTTGGATCAGCGAGGGAAGTACGGATTCTCTTCCGAAGGTTGCATCGCCCTTTTTGAAAACAACCTGAGCCGTCTACATACTGATGATCAGGCCTTGCTGGATCACTTTGGAGTGGACAGGGAACAACTGGTTTCCCATATCAATTCACCCCTCGACAACGAGCCCCTGCCTATCGACGGTGATACCGTCCTGAACGCCCTGAAGAAAAAGCTTGCTCGACTTGACAGCATTAATATGGAAACGAACACAAGCTCGAGCGACAAAGACAATTTTTATTGGTTTGGCTATCGTTTTTTTCTTTATGCCATCGAGATTTTCCAAACGGATGGGCGCTATTCCCATGCGTCAACATACATTAACGAACCCGCTTTTTTTACAAGCCTGGAACCCTATGTCCTGGCCCGGGTTGGCCGCACGTCAGAACAAAGCCTGGTCCATTATTTGAACACGAAAATCGCCCACGGCGATGACATTGACTTGAGCACGTTCAACGAACAGCTGCGCACATTGCCGCTGCTGGAGTTTTTCGAAGCCTACCCGGTGCTGGCGACATTGTTGTTTGATCTGCTGGAAGACACCCTCAATTATCTTTATGCGGTCATTCTCGACTTCGCTGCCGATATCGAGTCGCTGGAAGCTGAATTTTCTGTTCCGTCTCGACAAATCGACGCTATTGAGCTCGGCCTGGGGGACCCCCACGGCCGTGGTGAAACGGTCTGTCAGGTTAAAATCTGCGCGATTTCATTGGTCTACAAACCGAGGGCAAGCCGAGAGGCGCTTTTTTTCAACCGCCTTCTCGGCCAACTGCATGAATGGACAAAAGCGGATTGTTTCTCCATCCGCGCCCCCAGGATTCTCAGCCGCGAGCGGCGTAGCTGGGTGGAAAAAATCGACAACGAGCCCTGCGACAACGCAGCGGACGTTGAACTGTTCTATAAGAAAATGGGCGCGCAGATAGCGGTCATTCATGCATTGAACGGCATCGACTTTCACTACGAGAATATTATTGCGTGCGGCAACAGTCCGGTCATGATCGACCTTGAGTGTTTATTCACCGCTTCCACCAGCGACCTGCTGAGCGACCTGCCCGCTGGCTGTGCATTGTCCAACAGCTTTAAATCGGTCCAGCAGTCAGTATGCTCCAGCGGCTTTCTACCCTTTTCACAACACCCCAATAACGACCAGAGCGGGCTGAGTCGGCAAGAGCTATTCATCGC
Organism: Pseudomonas sp. Lb2C2; assembly: GCF_052112205.1. Classification (NCBI taxonomy): domain Bacteria; kingdom Pseudomonadati; phylum Pseudomonadota; class Gammaproteobacteria; order Pseudomonadales; family Pseudomonadaceae; genus Pseudomonas; species Pseudomonas sp. Lb2C2. Next base: position 99,503 of record NZ_JAUTYW010000013.1, read on the forward strand.
CACCCGCCATTCGCTGGTTTTCGAGAATGGCTTTTATCATTTGCGTAAAATCTCATTCGAACATCAGCTGATACAAAAACACCTGCCGCTTTTGCAGGGTGAGCGCAAGGGACTGGAAGCCTATAAAACCGAACTGTTCCAAGGCTTTGAATATGCCTATAAGGAATTGATGGTTCATCGATACAAGATCATGCGGATGCTGGAACAATCCGCCGGTGAACTGACCACCCGCGTATTGCTCAAAAATTCTCAGCGCTATGCCGATTTTATCGGGCTGATCCGTCATCCACGCTTTACACAAAACATGCTCGACAGAGAACTTCTGCTCGCAACCCTGTGGAAAGACCTGAAAGAACCCTATCGGAAGATGGGCATTCCTCGCTATGAAATAGCCGACCTGCAGAGGTCCAGCATTCCGTGTTTCACCATGCCTCTGAGCGCCAACCATTTTATGAGCGCACAGGGTGAAACAATAGAGATGGCAGCCGTGGAGCCACCGATAAAAAGCTGTCTTCAAAAGATAGCCAACCTGTCCCGAAGGGACTGGGCTTTACAACGCACACTGCTCGAAATCTGTTTGTTTCCAGAGCCAATTGGACATCCGCCACCCCGTGTCGGGCAGGTGCCTGGGGACCTTAAAAAGACGCTCCAGGCGGACCGACTCGACGCCATATCGAGCATCAGTTCCCGCCTTGAGGAGCTCGCGGTAGCGGGAACAACAACGGACGTAAGCTGGTTGTATTTTCATACGCATCCCACGACACGCAGAAAATACCCGTCACCCATGGATCACGGGCTTTACTCCGGTATCGCCGGGATTGGGTTGTTTTACCTGAGCCTGTTTAAAGTGAGTGGTCAACCCGTCTTTCTGTCGCGCATGGATCAAGTCCTGTACTCACTGGAACAACGCTTCGGCTTCTTCAAAACCGATTTGACGGTCAGCGCCTATCACGGGCTCGGGGCTTTCATCTATTTGCTCGTCAATCGTCGCCAGATCACTGGCGACGCCAGCCATGATGAAAGAATTGCCGGCCTGTTGGCCCAGCTGATTGAAGTGCCTCCTGAAAATTATGAGTTCGACTTCCTGGGAGGTTGTTGTGGAACGGTGACGCTGCTGGCCAATATCCATGCGTTGTCTGCGCAAAAGGATGTGCTGCCGGCCATCCGACGCATGGTCGAGTACATCAAGGATCAAATCCTGATTGAAGACGGCCAACTGCTACGACGCAGCGATCGCTCCGTCATTTTGACGGGCCTGTCCCATGGCCTCTCGGGCGTCATCCATGCATTGTGCAAAGCCTATGACGTGACCGGCGATTCGGCTCTGGTGCCCCTGGCCATCCAGGTGCTGGAGGGTGAAAACCGCTTGAGTCGGGATGGTTTCTGGCTGGACCTGCGCAACCTCGGGCCGGCGGACCATACGTCCAAGTGGTGCCACGGTGATGGAGGTATCCTCATCGCCAGGCGACAGCTCATGGAATCGATGGGAGATGCCCTGGACGAAGCGACCCGGCAGACAGTGCACGACGATATACGACGATGCGAGAGCAATCTCTGGGCCCATGGGTTTGGCGAGGGCTATAACCTTTGTCATGGTGATTTCGGCAATCTGATCTGTCTGTATGACTTGTATCGGCATTCGGATAACCCTGAAGGCATGGGCAGAGTCAGAGAGGCGCTTGACGAAGTCTCCCGGCAGTTTTTCGAAGGGCCTTATCTGGATAGCGACCGGGTGCCCGACGTCAGTCTGCTGACGGGAATTACGGGCGCAGGCTACGCGTTGCTGTATGAGATCGACCCGACGATCCCCAACGTTCTCTCGCTCGATTTCGCGGTGCTCGGGTAGCCCTATCAATTAAGCCTTACAAACTGTGGGAGCGAGCTTGCTCGCGATGACGGAGTGTCAGTCAACATTTGCACTGACTGTCACACCGCTATCGCGAGCAAGCTCGCTCCCACAATGGATTTGCTTCCATAAAAAAACGGAGCCTTCGAAGGCTCCGTTTTTTATGCAACCGACCGTATCAGGCCAATTTCTTGTGCCGTACGCGATGCGGCTGGGCAGCGGCTTCGCCGAGGCGTTTCTTGCGATCGGCTTCATACTCGGTGTAGTTGCCTTCGAAGAACACCGCTTGCGAGTCGTCTTCGTACGCCAGGATGTGGGTCGCCACGCGGTCGAGGAACCACCGATCGTGGGAGATCACAATGGCGGCGCCCGGGAAGTCCAGCAAGGCTTCTTCCAGGGAACGCAGGGTTTCGACGTCGAGGTCGTTGGACGGTTCGTCGAGCAGCAGGACGTTGCCGCCCTCCTTCAAGGTCAACGCCAGGTGCAAGCGACCGCGCTCACCACCGGACAAGTCCTTGACGAACTTCTGCTGGTCGCCGCCCTTGAAGTTGAAGCGACCCACATAAGTGCGCGACGGGATTTCATAGTTGCCGATGCGGATCTGGTCGGAACCGTCGGAGATCTGCTGGAACACGGTCTTGCTGCCGTCCAGGTCTTCGCGGCTCTGGTCGACGCAGGCCAGTTGCACGGTCTCACCGATTTCGATGCTGCCCGAATCCGGGGTTTCCTTGCCCATCAGCATGCGGAACAGCGTGGACTTACCCGCGCCGTTACCGCCGATCACACCGACGATGGCGCCTTTTGGCATGGAGAACGACAGGTTGTCGATCAGCACGCGGTCGCCATAACCCTTGGAGACGTTCTTGAACTCGATGACCTTGTCACCCAGGCGCGGACCGGCCGGGATGTAGATCTCGTTGGTTTCGCTGCGCTTCTGGAATTCCTGGGATTGCATTTCCTCGAAGCGTTGCAGACGTGCCTTGGATTTGGACTGGCGGGCCTTGGCGCCTTTGCGCACCCACTCCAGTTCTTCCTTCATGGCTTTTTCATGGGCCGACTGCTGCTTGGATTCCTGGGCCAGACGATCGGACTTGGCTTCCAGCCAGCCCGAATAGTTGCCCTCGTACGGAATGCCTGCGCCGCGGTCGAGTTCCAGGATCCAGCCGGCGACGTTGTCCAGGAAGTAACGGTCGTGCGTGATCGCAACCACGGTGCCTGGGAAGTCGTGCAGGAAGTGTTCGAGCCAGGCGACGGAATCGGCGTCCAGGTGGTTGGTCGGTTCGTCGAGCAGCAGCATGTCCGGGGCCGACAGCAGCAGGCGGCACAGGGCCACGCGGCGCTTCTCACCACCGGACAGGTGTTCGACCTTCGCGTCCCAGGCCGGCAGGCGCAGCGCATCGGCGGCGACTTCCAGCTGGCGGTCCAGGTTGTGGCCGTCGCTGGCCTGCAGGATCGCTTCGAGCTTGGCCTGTTCGGCGGCCAGCTTGTCGAAGTCGGCATCCGGATCGGCGTAGGCGGCATAGACCTCGTCGAGGCGCGCCTGGGCGTCCTTGATCACGCTGACCGCTTCCTCGACCACTTCACGGACGGTCTTGCTCGGGTCCAGCTGAGGTTCCTGGGGCAGGTAGCCGATGTTCAGGTCCGGCATCGGGCGCGCTTCGCCGTCGAATTCGTTATCGACGCCGGCCATGATTTTCAGCAGCGTGGATTTACCCGAACCGTTGAGACCCAGTACGCCGATCTTGGCGCCAGGGAAGAAGGACAGTGAAATATTTTTCAGGATTTCCCGCTTCGGCGGAACAACTTTGCTCAGCCGATGCATGGTGAAGACGTATTGAGCCATGGTGAACCTAGCGTCAGTGACAGGTGAAAAGAACGAGCCAGGCCATGCGCGGCGCCGGCTCTTGACGGTCATCAATGCCTGCGGGCGGATAGAGCCTGGGAATCTGGAGCTGGAACGCTCTTGTTTGACCGGCAAAGCTACCTCAACCGTCGGTCAAGGTCCAGCCGCCAAGGGCTGGCACTTTGCCACAAGTCAAGGCATGCTAGCCGCCCTTCGGGCGTCCGGCTTATAGTGCACGTCGCGCCAGTCCAGCAAACCGCAGGATTACAGCTTGTCCAACGTCACTCCGCCCCTGTCCCCTCGCGCACCCGCTGTCGTGCCCGGCTCGCCCCTGCGCGGGACATTGAAGGGCGGCCTGGCCACGCTGGTGCTGCTGTTGCTCGGCTTGCTGTTCTGGCAACTGCTCGATCAACTGCGCGAAACCCAACAGCAACAGCGCCAATACACCATCGACTACACCGCCGATCTTGCCGCACAGGTCAGCCTGAACATGGCCCTGAACGCGCAAATCGCCCTCAACCTGCTACCGATTGTCGAACAACCACAAACGACCGACGAACAGCAGGCACTGGTTCGCAAACTCCAGCAATCGCTGCCTGAACTGCGCAGCCTGGCCCTGCTGAGCCCCTCCGGTCGAGTGCTCAGTGACAGCGACGCCGACAGCCACGACGCCGATTACCTGGGTGAACTGGTGCGACGCAGTCGGGCCCAGGCGCATTATTTCAGCAATGCCGAAGACGGCTCCGTGGTGCATCTATTGTTGCACCAGGCCAGCGGTAGCAGCCGTGGCTACTGGGCCCTGCGCCTGACCCCGAACTTTTTCTCCACCCTGACCAAGCAGGCCGATACGGGGCTGCGCCCATTGTGGCTGGTGGAGAACCGTCTCAACCAGCAGATCATCAGCCGCGACGAAAGCCTGCCCTCGAGCAGCCCTACCCATCTATCCCCGGATGACCTGAAAAACACCGTACTGACAGTGCCCCTGAGCAGCAGCGACTGGCAACTGCGGGGGCTGTTCGACCGTCGCCAGGTGATCGAGCAACTGCTGCCGGCGTTCATCGGCAAATGCCTGCTGGGCCTCGCGTTTTCGTTATTGCCAGTGATCGCACTCTTGAACATGCGTCGGCGCCAGCGACAGTTGCATGAAGGACGACGGCGCTACCAGGACATTTTCGAAGGCACCGGCGTGGCCCTGTGCGTGCTCGACCTGTCGGGGCTCAAAGCCTTTTTTGAGCGGGCCGGCCTGCACAACGGCGATCAATTGCGCGCCTGGACGAAAACTGCTCATCAACTCGAGCAATTGCGCCAGGAAGTTCACGTCACCGAAGTCAACCAGATGGCGTTGAAACTGCTCAACGTCGACTCTTGCGATCAGGCCTGGCAACTGCTGGTCGGCAAGGGCGCGCAGGACAACAACCCCGTTGGCTCGAAGCTGCTCGAAGCGCTGCTCGACCAACACAAGCAACTGGAACTGGAAATCAAGCTCCAGGACGCCCATGGCCGCGACCAGCACCTGTGGCTGGTGCTGCGCCTGCCGGAAAAACAGCATGACTATAATGCGGTCATCCTGAGCATCAGCGACATCACCAGCCGCAAGCTGATCGAGCTTTCGCTGCTCGAACGCGAAGGTTTCTGGTCCGACGTGGTGCGCACCGTGCCGGATCATCTCTATGTGCAGGACGTCATCAGCCAGCGGATGATCTTCAGCAACCATCACCTGGGCCAGACCCTGGGCTACGACCGCACCGAACTGCACCAGATGGGCGAGTACTTCTGGGAAATCCTGTTGCACAGCGACGACGCCGACCACTACCACAACCTGCGCCAGGAACAACGCCGGGGCGGGTACACGCAACTGTTGCAATGCCAATTGCGCTTTCGCCATCGCAATGGCAAATGGCGCTGCTTCGACATTCGCGAACAGGCCCTGGCCCGAGACAGGCATAACCAGGTGACACGAATCATCGGCGTGGCCAAGGACGTTACCGAGCAGATCGAGGCCAGCGAATCGCTGCGTGACAGCGAACAGCGCTACCGGATGCTCGCCGAAAGCATCAGCGACGTGATTTTCTCCACCGACAACAAGCTTTCGCTCAACTATGTCAGCCCGTCGGTGCAAGCGGTACTGGGCTACACCGCCGACTGGATTTTCCAGAACGGCTGGCAATCGATCATCGCCAATCCGCAACAACTGACCGGCATCTACAGCCTGATGGACCGGGTCAGCAAGGCCCTCGACAAGCCCGACCAACTGGCCGAGCTGCGCAACCAGATGCAGACCCAGCTGTTCCTGTTCGACTGCCTGCGTGCCGACGGGCGCAAGATTCCCATCGAGCTGCGGCTGGTGCTGGTGTGGGATGAACACGGCGCGTTCGAAGGCGTGCTCGGCGTCGGCCGCGACATCAGCCAGCAGCGTCGCGCCGAAAAAGACCTGCGCATGGCCGCCACGGTCTTCGAGCATTCGACCTCGGCGATCCTGATCACCGACCCGGCTGGCTACATTGTCCAGGCCAACGAAGCCTTCAGTCGCGTCAGCGGTTATGCCGTGGCGCAAGTGCTGGACCAGTTGCCCAACATGCTGACCGTGGATGAGCAGCAGGAGGCGCACCTGCGCTACGTGCTCAAGCAGTTGCAACAGCACAGCACCTGGGAAGGCGAAGTCTGGCTCAAGCGTCGCAATGGCGAGCACTACCCGGCCTGGGTCGGCATCACCGCCGTGCTGGATGACGAAGGCGACCTGGCCAGCTATGTGTGCTTCTTCAGCGATATCAGCGAACGCAAGGCCAGCGAGCAGCGCATTCATCGCCTGGCCTATTACGACGCCTTGACTCACCTGCCCAACCGCACGCTGTTCCAGGATCGCCTGCACACCGCGCTGCAATCGGCCGATAGACAGAAGACCTGGGTCGTGCTGATGTTCCTCGACCTGGACCGTTTCAAGCCGATCAACGACTCCCTGGGCCATGCCGCCGGCGACCGGATGCTCAAGGAGATGGCCACGCGCCTGCTCGGCTGCGTCGCCGACGACGACACCGTGGCGCGCATGGGCGGCGACGAATTCACCCTGCTGCTGCAACCACGCGCCAGCCGCGAGATGGCGTTGAACCGGGCCATTACCGTGGCCGAGCAGATCCTCGCCAGCCTGGTCCGGCCATTCGTGCTCGAAGGCCGGGAGTTCTTCGTCACCGCCAGTATCGGTATCGCCCTGAGTCCCCAGGACGGCAACGAACTGAGCCAATTGATGAAGAACGCCGACACGGCCATGTATCACGCCAAGGAGCGCGGCAAGAACAACTTCCAGTTCTACCAGGCCGACATGAACGCCAGCGCCCTGGAGCGCCTGGAGCTGGAAAGCGACCTGCGCCACGCCCTGGAGCAGAACGAGTTCGTGCTGTATTACCAGCCGCAGTTCAGCGGCGATGGCAAACGTTTGACCGGCGCCGAGGCCCTGCTGCGCTGGCGCCATCCGCGACGCGGGTTGGTGCCGCCGGGGGACTTCATTCCGGTACTTGAAGAACTCGGTTTAGTGGTGGACGTGGGCGACTGGGTCATCACCGAAGCCTGTCGGCAGCTCAGGACGTGGCACCAGGCCAAGGTCCGGGTGCCGAAGGTCTCGGTCAACATTTCCGCCCGGCAGTTCTCCGATGGCCAGTTGGGCACGCGCATCGCCAACATCCTGCGCAGCACCGGCCTGCCTCCAGCCTGCCTGGAGCTGGAACTGACGGAAAGTATCCTGATGCGCGAAGTCAGCGAGGCGATGCAGATCCTGGCCGGGCTGAAAAACCTGGGCCTGAGCATCGCCGTCGATGACTTCGGCACCGGTTATTCGTCGCTCAACTACCTCAAGCAATTCCCCATCGACGTGCTGAAGATCGACCGCACCTTCGTCGACGGCCTGCCGTCCGGCGAGCAGGATGCGCAGATCGCCCGGGCGATCATCGCCATGGCCCACAGCCTCAACCTGGCGGTGATCGCCGAGGGTGTCGAGACCCACGAGCAACTGGACTTCTTGCGCGAACACGGTTGCGACGAAGTCCAGGGCTACCTGTTCGGCCGACCGATGCCGGCCACCCGGTTTGAAGCGCAGTTCAGCAATGATGCGTTGTTCATGCTCGACTGAAGCCTTGTACTATCTGGGCCGGCCTCTCGCGGGCAAGCCTTGCTCCCACAGGGGAACGAGGGCTTCTGTGGGAAAGCCTTGCTCCCACAAGGGAACGAGGGCTTCTGTGGGAGCAAGGCTTGCCCGCGATGAGGCCAGTACAGGCAACGCCTCTCTTGCGTGAGACCCATTCGTCCGCGACATGACGCCCTTTCATATGCCTTCCAAAACCGGTTGAGGTAGAATGCCCCCCTTTTCTGCCCCCGATCCTTGAGGACCGCCATGTTCAGCCGTGATTTGACTATTGCCAAGTACGACGCCGATCTCTTTGCCGCCATGGAGCAAGAAGCTCAGCGCCAGGAAGAGCACATTGAGCTGATCGCTTCGGAAAACTACACCAGCCCCGCGGTGATGGAAGCTCAAGGCTCGGTACTGACCAACAAGTACGCCGAAGGCTACCCGGGCAAGCGTTACTACGGTGGTTGCGAGTACGTCGACGTGGTCGAGCAACTGGCCATCGACCGCGCCAAGCAACTGTTCGGTGCCGACTATGCCAACGTCCAGCCGCACGCAGGCTCCCAAGCCAACTCCGCCGTGTACCTGGCGCTGCTGTCGGCCGGTGACACCATCCTGGGCATGAGCCTGGCCCACGGCGGTCACCTGACCCACGGCGCCAGCGTTTCCTCCTCCGGCAAGCTGTACAACGCCGTCCAGTACGGCATCGACGGCAACGGCCTGATCGACTACGACGAAGTCGAGCGCCTGGCCCTCGAGCACAAGCCGAAAATGATCGTGGCCGGTTTCTCCGCCTACTCCCAGATCCTCGACTTCCCGCGTTTCCGCGAGATCGCCGACAAGGTCGGTGCCTACCTGTTCGTCGACATGGCCCACGTGGCCGGTCTGGTCGCCGCTGGCGTCTACCCGAACCCGGTGCCATTCGCCGACGTGGTCACCACCACCACCCACAAGACCCTGCGCGGTCCACGTGGCGGCCTGATCCTGGCGCGCGCCAATGCCGACATCGAGAAGAAGCTGAACTCCGCCGTCTTCCCGGGCGCCCAAGGTGGCCCGCTGGAGCACGTGATCGCAGCCAAGGCGATCTGCTTCAAGGAAGCCCTGCAACCTGAGTTCAAGGCTTACCAGCAACAAGTGGTGAAGAATGCCAAGGCCATGGCCGGCGTGTTCATCGAACGCGGCTTCGACGTGGTGTCCGGCGGTACTGAAAACCACCTGTTCCTGTTGTCGCTGATCAAGCAAGAGATCTCCGGCAAAGACGCCGACGCGGCGCTGGGCAAGGCGTTCATCACCGTCAACAAGAACTCGGTGCCAAACGACCCACGCTCTCCGTTCGTCACCTCGGGCCTGCGTTTCGGTACCCCAGCCGTGACCACTCGCGGTTTCAAGGAAGCCGAGTGCAAGGAACTGGCTGGCTGGATCTGCGACATCCTGGCGGACCTGAACAACGAAGCGGTCATCGACGCCGTGCGTGAGAAGGTCAAGGCGATCTGCAAGAAGCTGCCGGTCTACGGCGCTTAATTAGCCCGCCAGAGCGTAGCCAAGAAGGCCCGCATCGAAAGATGCGGGCCTTTTTTATTGCCCTGGAAAACAGGGCAAAACAACTAACACCATTCGACACTTAATTTTCTGCAATACAGAAAACTCCACACGTAATTAATAAAGCCATACGATCTTCCTGCCCCCGAACTTAATTACTCAAAACAGGACGCTTATTCACATGGACAGTGAACAATCCTTTAATGCAACACTCAGTATGTTAAATACTCGCGTAAATCTACTGGAAAGGCTGCATGGCAAACCCGCGATGGCGACCATCAGTGCATTCAGCGGTGGATTCTTTACCGGCAAACCCCAAACCCAGGATCACTCACACCTGCTTGGCATGCGCGCCGAAGACCAGGGCGCGCGCAGCGAGCCATTGCGGCTGCATTTCCGGCATACGGCGGGTGGCTATCTCCTGACCATAAAAAACACCGGCGAGCACGACAACAAACTGCTCAGTAAAAGCTGGCTTGAAGTGTTTGGGGCAAGTGATCCAAACACTCGCAACCCGACTCTTTTCAGACTACTCGATCATCAGCACAACATCATCACACGCAAGAACATCAAGACCCGCCATGTCCCTATCTCGCTCATGACAGGCAATAAGAAACATGTCGGGGGATTACGGGTACGCGGCTCGCCTTATCTTTATCTTGCCGAGACAGAAGAACAGTTAAAAGCCATGTTCATTCTGAGCGTGCTCTGAAGGTCCCCCTGTTGGCATGTAAAGTCAGTCGAAGGGACGAAGCACAGCCCTTGTGGCGAGGGGATTTATCCCCGCTGGGTCGCGCAGCGGCCCCAATTGTATTTATCACTGCGGTGTGTCCGATGGGACACAGGGGGCCGCTGCGCGGCCCAACGGGGATAAATCCCCTCGCCACAGGGTTCCATGCCGGGCCGGCTATTGACCACCCGTCATTTTTTCTTTTGAGAAAACGCTCAAGCACAGGGCTTTCGCCCCAACTGGTAAGACCGGTAAAGCCAAATCGTCACAATCCGGCTTGCATACCCGCGAAAACAGCGCCTAGACTGCGCCTGCACTGGACAAACCGGTAAGACCACAATAATGAAGTCCCGACGCCAGCCTCCCTGGCGAACAAGGACACCGAACCAGGAATCCCTCCCATGCTCAAATGGTGCTCGCGGTCGATCTTCCTTCAAGTTGTCCTCGGACTGGTGCTCGGCATCGTCTGCGGGCTTACCCTTCCCGAATATTCTGCACAGCTCAAACCCCTCGGCGACGGCTTTATCAAGCTGATCAAGATGCTCATCGGCCTGATCGTGTTCTGCGTGGTGGTCAGTGGTATCTCCGGTGCCGGCGATCTCAAGAAGGTCGGGCGCATCGGCCTCAAGTCGGTCATCTACTTCGAAATACTCACCACCATCGCCCTGGTCATCGGCCTGGTCCTTGCGTTCAGCACAGGCATTGGCAGCGGCGCGAACATCCACCTGGAGCAGCTCTCCAGCGCGGACGTGAACGATATCGCCCAGCGCGGCCAGCACATGGTCACCACCACCCAGTTCCTGATGAACCTGATCCCAACGTCGGTGATCGGCGCGTTCGCGGAAAACAACATCCTCCAGGTGCTGCTGTTTGCCGTGCTGTTCGGCAGTGCGTTGAATCTCGTCGGTGACGCCGCTTCCGGCATTTCGCGCCTGATCAACGAACTCAGCCACGTGATCTTCCGCATCATGGGCATGATCGTGCGCCTGGCCCCGATCGGCGTCTTCGGAGCCATTGCCTTCACCACCAGCAAATATGGCCTGGAGTCGCTCCAGCACCTGGGCAGCCTCGTCGGCCTGTTCTACCTGACCTGCATCGCGTTTGTCGCGGTGATCCTGGGCGTGGTGATGCGCGTGTCGGGCCTGCCGATGCTGCCATTCCTCAAATACCTGCGCGAAGAGCTGTTGATCGTACTCGGCACCGCGTCGTCCGACGCCGTGCTGCCACAGATCATGCGCAAGCTCGAACACCTGGGAATCGGCAGCTCCACCGTGGGCCTGGTCATTCCCACCGGCTACTCGTTCAACCTGGATGGTTTTTCGATCTACCTGACCCTGGCCATTGTCTTCATCGCCAACGCGACCGGCACACCGCTGGCCATGAGCGACCTGTTGACCATTCTGCTGGTCTCGCTGATCACCTCCAAGGGCGCCCATGGGATTCCCGGCTCGGCGCTGGTGATCCTGGCAGCGACGCTGACCGCGATCCCGGCAATACCGGTGGTCGGCCTGGTGCTGGTGCTGGCCGTGGACTGGTTCATGGGCATCGGTCGCGCCCTGACCAACCTGATTGGCAACTGCGTGGCCACCGTGGCGATTGCCCGCTGGGAAAAAGACATCGACATCCCTCGGGCGCGCAAGGTGCTGTCCGGCCAACAAGGCTATACCTTCCAACCCAGGAAACCGGTGGGCAGTGCCCATCACCAGCAATTCTGAAAGACGGCGATGCCGGCCCGCGAACCGGCATCGCCTGATCGATTTTCAAGGAGTCACATGTGATCAGTTCATCGACCGTCGTCAATTCCGTGGTGGAGAAACTCCGCGCCGCCCTCGCCCGGGGCCAATGGCGCTCGGGTGACATGCTGCCCGGCCAGCGCGAGCTGGCCGAGCAACTGGGCATCAGCCGACCCAGCCTGCGTGAAGCGGTGATTGTCCTGGAGACCCTGGGACTGGTGCGCTCGATGCCCGGCAAAGGCGTCGTGGTGCTGGAGGCCCATCTCAACGATGCTGCCGGTGAAGGCAGCGCCATGGCCGGCGCGAGCCTGGAAGACCTGCTGCAACTGCGCTACACCCTGGAGCCGTTCATCGTTGGCCTTGTGGCCCAGTCCATCAGCAGCAAGGAGGTCGGCCAGTTGCGCCTGACCCTCATGGACATGCGCGAAGCCCTGGAAGCCAACGACAGCGATGCCTGCGCCAACGCCTATATCGCCTTCCATGAAGAATTGTTTGCCCTGACGTCCAACCCGATCTTCCAGAACGTGGTCCAGCAGACCAGTAACGCCCTCAAGCAAAGCGCCGATGTGTTGCGCAACTCCCCCGAGCACCTGGCCGAACGCCTGGAAGAGAACGAAGCCGTGGTCCGTGCCATCCGGGGCAAGAACAGCGCCCAGGCCAGCGCCGAGATGCGCCGGCACATTCTCCGGGAAGGCCAGCGCATGGGCATCGAATTGAATATTCCGGACGACAACCTCGGCACCTGAAGCCCTTGCCTGCGGAGACCGCCATGAACAACCTCATGCCCCATCAACCCCAGCACAACCACAACGTGCTGGCCACACTGCCCCTACCCGGCCGGGTCGGCAAGCCGTCGGTGGACGATATCTATCCGCGGATCTTCGACGCCATCCTCGAACAACGCATTGCCCCGGCCAGCCGCTTCACCGAGGAAAGCCTGGGGGATGTGTTCGGCGTCAGCCGCAGCATCATTCGCCGCGTCCTGGCGCGCCTGTCCCATCAGCAAGTGGTGATCCTGCGGCCCAACCACCGGCCACAAGTCGCCGCGCCAGACCTGGAGCAGACCCGGCAGATCCTCCACGCTCGCCGGCTGGCCGAGCAGACCCTGGTGCGCCTGGCCTGCAAGGCGCCGCACCCCAAGGACTTGCAACAGCTGCGCGATCTGGTGGAGCACGAACGCCAGTGCCTGGATCGTGGTGAGCGTGGCCCGGCGATACGCCTGTCCGGCGAGTTTCACCTGCAACTGGCGGCCATGGCCGGCAACGCGCCGTTGATGCAATTTCTCGGCAGCCTGGTGCCGTTGACCTCGTTGGCCCTGGCGCGACACGAGATCAAGTCCCGCCGGCACTGCGCCTGGCAGGAACACCTGGCAATCGTCGACGCCGTGGAAGGCCGCAACGTCAACGAAGCGGTGCGGCTGATGGACGAGCACCTGGACCACCTTGCTCAAAAGCTGACGATCACGTAGCTGTTGTGGCGAGGGAGCTTGCTCCCGCTCGGTTGCGCAGCAATCGCCAAAAAAGCGAGGGCGGCTACGCCCCCCAGCGGGAGCAAGCTCCCTCGCCACGAGAAGCTCTTTAGCCGCACATTGTTGATAGCCGCAGGCAAAGCGTCGTCAAAGTAGGGCGGCTTCGAAGCCGGCGCGGATCTTCTCTTCGGGCAGCTCATCGGCGATGAACACGATCACGCTTTCCCGGGCTTCGCCGGGGGCCCATTCGGTGTCCCAATCGAAACCGTACAACTTGAGCACGCCCTGGAACACCAGCCGACGGGGTTCGCCGGCGATGTTCAGCACGCCCTTGTAGCGCAGCAATTGCTTGCCGTGTTCTTCCAGCAACTGATTCATGAACTCGCTGAGCTTGTCGATATCCAGCGCCTTGTCGGTACGCAGAACCAAACTGCTGATGCGATCACCCGGGGTGGCCTTGCCGACCGGTCGCAGGCTGAACCCTGCGCCCAAGTCCGCATTGAGATTGAAGCCACGAATATCGAGCAGCTCGGCCAGATCGATCTTGCCATGTTCGACCACCCTGATCGGCGCCCGCCGGTTGATGCGCGTCAGGCGCTCGCCAAGGGCCTGGACCTGGGCCGCGTCCACCAGGTCGGTCTTGCTCAAGAGCAGGCGGTCGGCAAACCCGACCTGGGCCTGGGCGATGGCCTGGGTCAGGTGGATCTCGGCGTGAGCGGCATCCACCAGCGTAAGAATGCCGTCGAGGATATAGCGCTCGCGCAGGTCCTCGTCGATGAAAAAAGTCTGCGCCACCGGGGCCGGATCGGCCAGGCCGGTGCATTCGATCACCAGGCGGTCGAAGGCGATCTCGCCGCTGTCCAGCCGCTCGAGCAACAGGTACAGGGCCTTGGTCAGGTCGGTGTGAATGGTGCAGCACACGCAACCGTTGGCCAGGGTCATGACCTGCACCGGCTCGTCGCCCAGCAGTTGGGTGTCGATGCCGGCATCGCTGAATTCGTTCTCGATCACGGCGATTTTCAGGCCGTGCTCGGCCTTGAGCAGATGGCGCAACAGCGTGGTCTTGCCGGCGCCGAGAAAGCCGCTGAGGATGGTGACCGGGATGGGAGAGGACAAACTGAATCTCCTTGATGCCTGAAAGGGAAGCGGTTTTGTGGGAGCGAGCCTGCTCGCGAAGGTGGTGGATCAGTCGACATTATCATTAACTGACACTCCGCTATCGCGAGCAAGCTCGCTCCCACAAGGGATCTGTGGCGTAAGCAAATCCTGAGACCACCCAAAAAACAACTGTGGGAGCGAGCTTGCTCGCGATAGCGGAGTGTCAGTCAACATCATCGTCAACTGACACACCCTCGTCGCGAGCAAGCCCGCTCCCACAAGGGGTTTAGCTCAACTCAACAGCACTTGGGCCCACCCTTGCCGCCGTAACGGGCCTCCTGGCGTTCACGAAAGAACGCCTCGTAGTCCATCATCGGCTTGTCCGGGTGCTTGGTTTGCATGTGCTCGACGTAGTTGTCGTAG
>NZ_JAUTYW010000014.1:0-65329 GCF_052112205.1 Pseudomonas sp. Lb2C2
CCGCGCCGGTCAGCACCATCGTCAGCGACGTCAACGACACCACCACGGTGACCTTGACCGCGACACCGACTGTGAACGAAAACGGCACCATCACTTACACCGCCACGCTGACCGATGCCAACGGCAACCCCGTCACCGCGCAGAACGGTCCGGTCACCGTGACCCTGGACAGCGGCAAGACCATCACCATCGCTGCGGGCGCAAGCTCGGGCGTGCTCGATGTAGCCGTCGGCAATGATGTGTACCAAGGCCCAACCACCGTGACCGAGTCGATTGCCTCGGCATCCGGTGGCAACCTGGAAGCCATCGCCCCGAACACGGCGCCAGTCAGCACCATCGTCAGCGATGTCAACGACACCACCACCGTGACGCTCACTGCCACACCGACAGTGAACGAAAACGGCACCATCACTTACACCGCGACGCTGACCGATGCCAATGGCAACCCAGTCACCGCGCAAAATGGTCCGGTCACTGTCACGCTCGACAGCGGCAAGACCATCACCATCGCCGCGGGCGCAAGCTCGGGTGTATTGGATGTCACGGTTGGCAACGATGTTTACCAAGGTCCGACCACCGTCACCGAAAGCATCAGTACCGCCACTGGTGGCAACCTTGAAGCCATCGCGCCTAACACCGCGCCGGTCAGCACCGTCGTCAGCGACGTCAACGACACCACCACCGTGACGTTGACCGCCACACCGACCGTGAATGAAAACGGCACCATCACCTACACCGCGACCCTGACCGATGCCAACGGCAACCCCGTCACCGCGCAGAACGGTCCGGTCACCGTGACCCTGGACAGCGGCAAAACCATCACCATCGCCGCCGGTGCAAGCTCGGGCGTGTTGGACGTAGCCGTCGGCAACGACGTCTACACCGGCGCGCCGTCCGTCACCGAGACCATCAAATCGGCCTCCGGCGGTAACCTCGAAGCCATCGCTGTCGATAAGACCGGCGCGTCGACGGCCGTGGGCGACACTGTCGATAACACCACCGTCAGCATCACCGGCAGCACGTCGGTCACCGAAGGCCAGGCGGCCACCTATACCGTCAGCCTGACGAACCCGGCACAAACCGAAGTGACGCTCAAGATCGTCTACAGCGGCACCGCCGCCGATGGCACGGACTTCACCGGTGTCTACACCGTGAAGATCCCGGCCAACGCCACCAGCGCCACCTTCAACGTGGCAACGCTGGACGACAAGATCACCGAGGGCACCGAAAACTTCGTGGTCAAGATCGACTCGGCCACCGGTGGCAACTTCGAGCACCTGGCAGTCAGCGGCACCAACGGCAGCGTCAGCACCTCGATCATCGACAACGATGCGCCACCGGTACTCGACCTGGACGCCAACAACTCCAGCGGCAAGACCGGCGCCGATTACCAGGTGACCTTCACCGAAGGCACCACCGGCCCGGGCGTGTCCATCGCCGACACCGACCTGAAAATCACCGACCCGGACAGCACCATGCTGACCGGCGCCACCATCGTGCTGACCAACCGTCAGCCTGGCGATCATCTGAACCTGGGCAATAGCGTCAACGGCATCAGCATCAACGCCAATAGCACCGACGGCAAAGTCGTCCTGACGCTGTCGGGCAATGCGACGCTGGCCGACTACATGCAGCAGATCAAGAACATCAGCTTCATCAACAACAGCGAAGATCCGAGCACCGTACCGCGCATCATCACCGTGACGGTGACCGACGGCGCGAGCTACTCCAACACCGCCACCACCACCGTGAACGTGGTCGGGGTCAACGATGCGCCAGTGGCCACCGGTGGCGCGGTGACCGGTACCGAAGACACCTCGCTGGTCCTCGGCTGGTCGACGTTCGGCATCAGCGACGTGGACAGCGCCGCCGCCAGCCAGGGTGTCAAAATCACCGGGCTGCCGAGCGACGGCAAGTTGCAGTACCTGGACGGCGCAACCTGGAAGGACGTGGCCAACAACCAGACCTTCACCAAGGCTGACATCGACGCCGGCAAGCTGCGTTTTACCCCCGATGCCAACGAATCCGGTGCCAACGGCAACCCGGCCGGCGTGGGCGATCAAAAGGCCGATTACGCGCAAATCAGCTTCCAGCCAACCGACGGTCAGACGCTGGGCAATACCGGCACCGTGAAGATCGACATCACGCCAGTCGCCGACGCACCAAACCTCAACGTGGCCGGCAACAACGTGACCTCCACCGGTCTGATCAAGGAAGTCTGGACCGGTCTGTCGGGCCTGGGCACCGATGGCAGCGGCGCGCCGTCTGGCACGCTCAAGTCGGTGATCGACGCCGCTGGCACGCCGAACAGCAGCACCAACGTGACCAACGTGCAGTCCGACAGCAACGTCAACCCGGGCACTGCATCGAAAACCTCGGGCCTGATTTTCCTCGAAGCCGGCAAGACCTACACCTTCAGCGGCACGGGCGATGACAGCCTGCTGGTCACCATCGGCGGTAAAACCGCCGCGGCAACCACGTGGGGTGCGGGCGGCCAGTTGAACGGTTCGTTCACGCCGACCACCAGCGGCTACTACACCCTGGACATCTACCACCACAACCAGACCGGCCCGGGCAGCTATGACGTGAACCTGTCGGTCAACGGCAGCACACCGGTCGACCTGAGCAGTGCCGGCGTGCCGCTCTATACCGGCGTGACCGACCTGGCAAATTCTGGCGTGACCGTCTCCGACCTGCACGGCACCAACGGCGAAGGCTACTACGACGGCTTCAAGCTCAACGAAGGCGCCGAAGGCACCAGCGTGCACCTGTCGAAGATCACCACCGCCCTGACCGACACCGACGGCTCCGAAAGCCTGAGCGTGAAGATTGGCGGCATGCCGGAAGGCAGCGTACTGAGCGACGGCGCGGGCCATACCGCGACCGTGGGCAGCAACGGCGAAGCCTCGGTCACCGGCTGGAACCTGGGCAGCCTGACCCTGACCCCACCGACCTACTACAACGGCCAGTTCAACCTGACCGTGACCTCGACCTCCACCGAAGCCCTCGGCGGCTCGGCAACGAGCACGGCGCAGATTCCGGTCACCGTGTACCCGGCCACCTATAACGCCATCACCGCCACGTCGGGCAGCGACAACGTCACCGGCACCGACGGCAACGACATCGTGGTCGCCGACATCGGCGGGCTGACCGTGGTGCCGGGGGTCAACTACAACATCGCCTTCATGGTCGACAGCTCTGGCAGCATGAGCGACTCGTCCATCGAAGCGGCCAAGGCCTCGCTG
Organism: Pseudomonas sp. Lb2C2; assembly: GCF_052112205.1. Classification (NCBI taxonomy): domain Bacteria; kingdom Pseudomonadati; phylum Pseudomonadota; class Gammaproteobacteria; order Pseudomonadales; family Pseudomonadaceae; genus Pseudomonas; species Pseudomonas sp. Lb2C2. The sequence goes on from NZ_JAUTYW010000014.1 coordinate 3,246, forward strand.
ACTTCGGTGTTCAACACCCTCAAGCAGAGCCTGGGCAGCAACTCCGGGACGGTGAATATTTTCCTGGCAGACTTCGATAGCCAGGTGAACAACACGGTCTCGGTCAACCTCAACGACCCGAACGCCTTGACCCTGCTCAAGGGCCTGCTCGACTCGATGGTGTCCGGTGGCGGTACCAACTATGAAGACGTGTTCAAGACCACGGCGAACTTCTTCAAGAGTACCGAAGCCCTGAACAATACCGGGGCGAAGAACCTCACGTACTTCATTACCGACGGCAAGCCGACCTACTACCAGACCGAAGAACAGGGCAACCCAACGCTTTACGGCAGCGTCAAGCTCGATGACGTCCTGAGCGCGGCCAATTACAGCGTCGGCAAGTACTACACCCAGACGATCGACAGCACGCACAAGTACACCATCTACGAAAACGGCGAGATGTACCTGTCGACCAAAAGCGGCAAGAAATGGACCGACAGCTATGTGGGTACGGTGCATGCCGAGGGCAATGGCACCTTTGAAGTGTCGAAACAGGGCGGCACCGGTTATGGCGATTACTGGAACTATGTCGATTCGGCGGCGGGCTCGACCGACAGCTTCACGCTGCTCAAAGGCTTGAGCACCGTCGAAGCCATCGGCCTGAACAGCGATGTGACCCTGAACGACCTCAAGCCCTACGATTCGGACTCGACACCACAGACCAACATCGACCCGAACAACCTGGCCAACTCGATCATCGGCCACACCGAAGCGACCCTGCCGGGCTCCGATACGGTCAACGGCGGCGACGGCAACGACATCCTGTTCGGCGACCTGGTGAGCTTCAACGGCGTTGCTGGCGAGGGCTACCAGGCCATCCAGGCCTTCGTCGCCCAACAGAGCGGCGTGGACGTCAGCAAGGTCACCACCAGCAACGTGCACCAGTACATCACCGAGCACTACACCGCGTTCGATGTGTCCGGTGCCCACGATGGCAATGACACCCTGCTGGGCGGTGCCGGCAACGACATCATTTTCGGCCAGGGCGGCAATGACACACTCAACGGTGGCAAGGGCAATGACATCCTGCTCGGTGGTACGGGTAACGACACACTGATCGGCGGCCAGGGCAATGACACCCTGATCGGTGGCCTGGGCGGCGATACCTTTGTCTGGAAGTCCGGCGACACCGGCACCGACGTGATCAAGGACTTCAAGGCCAGCGAAGGTGACCGGATCGACCTGCGGGATCTATTGCAGGGCGAAACCGGCAGCACCATCGACCACTTCCTGAAAATCAGCACGGTCGATGGCGTGTCGTCACTGCAGGTCAGCACTTCCGGCCAGTTCAATGCGGCCAACGGCGGCGCAGCGACGCCGGACGTGACGATCAAGCTCGAAGGCAACAACTGGTCGAACGTGAACCTGAACTCGTTGATCGCCGGCAGCGACCCGACCATCAAGGTCGATCACAACAACAGCTGAACCTGACACCCGTGGCGAGGGAGCTTGCTCCCGCAGGGGCGCGAAGCGGCCCTGTTTTTAGGGGCTGCTGCGCAGCCCAGCGGGAGCAAGCTCCCTCGCCACGGGATAAGTGTTCATACTCCCCCACAGTTGGCCTATGCTGCCCAGCATGACGCCGCTTCATACATGAGGGATGCCCGATGTTTTATGTGCAACGCGATGCACAAGGCCTGCTGGTGCGCGTAGAAGCCACCGCTTACGCCGAGGCCACCGAAACCTTGCCGGCCGACAACCACGAGATCCAGGACTGGTTCGCCAACCAGGCAGTGGAAAACAGCCTCAAGCAGCTCAAGCAAAGCGACCTGGAGATGATCCGGGTACTCGATGACTTGATCCAGGTGCTGACCAGCAAAGGCGTCATCCGCGTCACCGACCTGCCACCGGCGGCCCAGGCCAAGCTGATGGACCGCAACCAGGCCCGGGAAGCCTTGGGTGGGTTGAGCCGGTTGATCGATGATGATGAGAAAGGGTTGATCTAGGCCTGGTTTCATCGGTGTCGGGACGGCCCTCATCGCGAGCAAGCTCGCTCCCACATTGGTTTTGTGTCGATTTGAAGTTTTGAGATCAACACCGATCAACTGTGGGAGCGAGCTTGCTCGCGATGGCAATCTTCAATTCACCGCAGGTCTGTCAGCCCGCCGCTAGAACCTCCAGCCGATCCATCGCCCGCTCCACCAACAGATGCACCCCATCGGCCATTCGACTGATCGCCAGGATCACGCTGCGGCGTGAGCCGTCGACGTCATCAGCCAGGTCGGCGGCGATGGCGCTGATGGACAGCAAGTCTTCGGAGGCATTGGCCAGGAGGGTTTCGGTGTCGATGTCCGGGGAGACCATGAAAAGTTGGGCGGTTTGGGTTTTTCCCGAGGCTTCATCGGTGGGTTTGGGTTTGGGGTTGAGGTAGTAGTCAAGGGCGCGCTCGGCGGCTTCGTCGAGTTTTTTTGATTTAGAGGATTTGCTGGAGTTGTTGCCAGAGTTTTCTGGCGGATTCGGAGTTACTTTGAACATGTCGTGAAGCTCCATCTGTAGAAGTGGAACCGACACCCTTCGCTTGCACGCAAATGAGGTGGCAGTTGTACGCAGGTGTGCAAGACCGGGCAGACGGAACCCCGGCAGAATCCTTCTCACGAAGAAATCTCCCACGCACAACCGCCATAAAGCGCTTGCGCGTCGTCTTTTAACCGGCTTGCACGCCAGTGTCACCGTTTTTTTCAGTGACAACCCCAGACTAGCCACGAGGCAGACGCCCGACAAGTTCACCAACTTCGCTACAACTCGAAGGAAATCTCCTAGGACCTTACTTTTAGAGGGGGGTGTATATCCGTTTCTGCGGTAACGGCCACTTAGGGTTCCGCCCTGACGGCGGCTCACTTTTGAGAAGCGCAAAAGTAAGCAAAACGCTTCTGCCCCACCACTCGGCACCTCGCCTAGGCTCGGCATGCCCTCACTCCGGCATTGCTCCGTGGGCCGCCGCGAAGGGCCATCCATGGCCCAGCGCGGCTACCTCGGCATCCATGCCGAGGTGCCCACTGCGCAATGCCTGCGTTCGGCCAGCGTGGTTAACGGGGCGCCGAGATCAACGTCCACCGCGAGGCGGCCTGGTAGCCGACCTGGTTCTTGGAGGGACTGCGTTTTCCCTGTGGGAGCGGGCTTGCTCGCGAAGAGGCCGGCAAGCCCAGCATCCATGTGACTGAACCACCGCTATCGCGAGCAAGCTCGCTCCCACATAGGTTTTTGGTCGTTTATAAGATCAGTGTCCACCGCCGGTCCCTGTGGGAGCAAAGCTTGCTCGCGATGGCGGTGGGTCTGCTTGCATCAATGCTGGATGTGCCGTCGCTTCGCGAGCAAGCTTTGCTCCCACAAGTCCTGCTCAAACAGATCTGACGGGTGTACGACCGGGAGAGCCAGGTCGGCTACCAGGCCGCCTCGCGGTGGACGTTGATCTCGGCGCCCCGTTAACCACGCTGGCCGAACGCAGGCATTGTGGAGTGGGCATCCCGGCATGGATGCCGGGATAGCCGCGCTGGGCCATGGATGGCCCTTCGCGGCGGGCCCACGGAGCAATGCCGGAGTGAGGGCACACCGAGCCTAGGCGAGGTGCCGAGTGGTGGGGCATGAGCGCTTTGGTTACTTTCGCGCTTTTCGAAAGTGACCCGCTGTAAGAGCGGAACCATAAGCCGCCGTTACCGCAGAAATGGATATGTACTCGCTCAGAAGTCTCAATCCCAACGCTTAGGCTCCCCAACCAACTGCCCCTGAACCCCAAACAACCCCATCTCCCGAATCACCGCCAACTCCCCCTCCGTCTCAACCCGCTCAGCAATCAACGGCAGGTCAATACTGTGAGCCGCCCGCTGAATCGCCTCGATGAACAAGCGCTTATCGCTCTCCTGGTCAATCGCACGAATATAGCTGCCATCGATCTTCAGGTAAGCCAACCCCAACCGCGACAAGTTACCGATCATGCTGAACCGCCCACCAAAACGCTGCAGGCTCAGGGAGAAACCAAGCTCACGCAGACGCCGAGTCAACTGCTCCAGCACCGCTTGCTCCGGCAGTTGCTCTTCACCAATCTCCAGGGTCAAGCGCGACCCAAGGTTGGAATGCGCCCGCAGGATTTCAAAGATCTTGTTCAACGCCTGCGGATCGGCCAAGGTCGCCGAGGACAGGTTCAACGCCAAGGATTGCTCGTGCCCGGCCATTTGCTTGAGCACTTGCTCGAGCATCAAGCGGTCCAGGCGTGCGGTCCAGCCAAAGCGCTCCAGCCAGGGCAGGAACCGTCCGGCGGGGATGGTCTGGCCCTGCTCGTCGAGCAACCGCGACAGCACTTTGTAATGCAGCACCACCTGGGTGTCCTGGGCGGCCACCACCGGCTGGAAGTACAGCTCGAAGCGCTGATGACTCAGGGCCTGGTCGAGCAAATTGTGCCAGGCATGGTGATCATCACCGACACTGGCCGACGCGCTGTGGTCCAGGCAGGCCCAACCCGGTTCGCCCTGGCTTTCGGCCTGGGCCAGGGCCTGGTCGCCCAGCTGGAGCACCGCTTGCGGCGAGTCGCCATGGACGAACGGCGCCAGCCCGATGGAGGCCACCGACGCCACATCCGTCGCGCCGGTCGCATGCAGGCTCGCCAACGCAGTTTCAAGGCTCTGCGCCAGTTGCAGCGCTTCCTCGCGCACCAGCCCAGGCGCCAGCACCGCGAATTCTCCGCCGCGAATACGCGTGACCAGGTTGTGGGTTTCCGGATACCGCGCGCATTCACGCAGCAATTGCTCACCCACCGCCTGGAGCAACTGGTCGGTGCGCTGCCCGCCCAAGCGCTGGTTCAAACCGGCCAGGTCCTTGACCCGCAGCAACAACAGATAACCGGAGCTGGCCTGCTCCGGGTTGCTCACCCGGGCATTGAGCTGCATTTCGAAATAGCGCCGGTTGGCCAGGCCCGTGAGGTTGTCCTGGTAGGATTCGACCCGCAGTTTCTCGCTGCGCTCGGCCTGTTCCTGGAACAGCGCCTTGAGCTTCTCGACCATCTGGTTCATCGCCTGCACCACGCGGCGCAGTTCCGGCGTGCGCGGCAGCTCCGGCAGGCTCAGGAACTCGCGACGGGCGATGGCATGGGACTGATGCACCATGTAGTCCAGCGGCTTGAGCTGGCGACGCAGCAGCAAGGCCCCCAGCACCGCGCTCACGGCGCCACACAGCAAAAGCCAACCCAGGCTGCCCAACGCACTCTGCCACAGCTTGGCGAGGGCGAACATCGGGTGGCTGACCACTTCAACCCGCGCCGCCTGTTCCCAGCCGCGGCTGACGATGGCATCGCCTCCGGCCGGTTCCAGGCCGATCAGCTTGACGAACCATTGCGGCACGCTGCCGGCGTCCGGCGTGCCGGTGCGCTCGACCAGGGTCTTGTCGGTGGCCACGTCGACCACACGGATGGTCGCGTAGTAGCCGCTGTCGAAGATCGAACTGACCATCAACTCCACCATCGCCGGGTCGTCGATGTTCGGCGTCAACGACAACGCCAGCGCCGTGGCCGCGTCCTGGGCATGGGAGCGCAACTGGTTGACGTACTGGGCCCGCGAGCTCTCCAGGCTGACCATGAAGCTGCCGCTGAAGGCAACCACCAGGAACAGACAGATAGCGATCAACAGCTGTTTGAACAAGGACATCTGAGCGCGCGCTCCTAGTTAGTCGTCTCGACCGGAAAACCTTCGGCCTGCATTTTCTTCAACACATCCTGCCACCGGGACAGGCGCTTGGTGTCACCCACTTTCTTGTTGCCCTTGGCGCCCGGCAGCCACAGCCCTTCGGCATTGAAAGAGTAGACCGGGAGCAAGTCGGTTCGCTGGCTGGCCGGCAGGATGCCGTCGATCAGGCTGTCGAGCACCAGCGGCATCGCCTCGGGCGTGGCGTAATAGGTGAGCACCATGTGCGCACGGTTCTGCCGCAAGGCCTTGACGTAGGTGATGCGCAGCTTGTCACTGGAGACCCCGAGATGACGCAGGCTGAAATACTTGGCGATGGCGTAGTCTTCACAATCGCCAGCGCCCTTCCACAGGGCCTGGATCGGGGTCTCCCAGTAGTCGACCTCGCGCCACAGGTCGATGTCTTCCACGTAGCGCACCTGTTTGTTGAAAAACAGGTTCACCACCTTGAGCTGTTCCAGTTCCGGGATCTGTTTCTGGGTCGCCAACAGTTGCTGCCATGCGTCAATCCGTTGCTGACCTTCGCCCAAGGGACCATATAACGCTTGCGCCCGTCGGCTGATCTGCGCAAAGTCCCAGTCAGCCTGCAAGCCACCCAGCATCAGGCCGGCCAGCAACAATGCCGAACACAGCCAGCGCAAGGACCTGAGAACAGGGAAAGGTGCAGCCAAGGGAATACGTCCGAAAAGGGCCGTTGGAAATTCGTTGGATGGTGAAGCCTGGCCCGGTAAAAGACAATGGCAGGTTGCAATCACCACAAGCAGACTAAACTTTAGTTCAGGAACTGGGGCCGCGAGATTTTGACGGCTTGGCAATCTGTAACTAACGTTGGCTTGGATCCAATTTTCGTTACTACCAGTCAGGTGTTGTCGTGACACAGAAGCCCAAACCGCTTAGCACTATCCAGGTCAACGGGCCCATCCCGGCTGACCAGGCACGCTCGATCATCGAAGAGTCTCTGCGCGAGGCCATCCTCGATGGACGCCTGCCTTGCGGCACTGCCCTGCGCCAGCAGGAACTGGCCGACCTGTTCGGCGTGAGCCGCATGCCGGTGCGCGAGGCATTGCGCCAGCTCGAAGCGCAGTCACTGCTCAATGTGGTTCAGCACAAGGGCGCCGTGGTGGCACCGTTGATCACCAACAACGCGGTAGAAACCTACGCCCTGCGCTCGGTCCTGGAATCGTTCGCCTTGCGCCTGTCCATCCCGCTGCTCGATGACAACGACCTGGCACTGGCCGCCCAGTACATCGAACAGCTGGAAACGCAAACCGAACACGCCGAGATCGGCAAGCTCAACCGGCTGTTCCACATGTCGCTTTATCACAAGGCACCCAACAGCAAGCTGCTGGACCTGATCGAGCGCGAGCTCAATGAAGAAGAGCGCTTCCTGCGCTTTCATCTGTCATCCATGGGGCTGGGCAAGTTGAGCCAGGACGATCATCGCGCGCTGCTCGACGCCGCGCGTACCAAGGACATCGATAAAGCCGTCGTATTGCTGGAGCGGCACCTGGAAAAAGCCTCTGTCACCATGCGCCGGTATCTGGAACAGTCGTCGAAGCTTTGATCCCTCCTCGGCGGTCCGGCCGGTGTAAAAACTTCTTACATATCCTTCCGACTCACTTGTCGCCTGCGCGGCGCGGCCTGGCCGTGGCCGCGACTTGTCGCCCCATCAGTTCAATGGCACTGCCATCGATTTGGGCTCACTCTTGCGCTTGTCGATTCAAAACAGACCTGAAGAAGTCAACGCCTGGCTGAGGCCAGACGAATCGAAGCCAATACGCAAGGAGCGTCGTCCAACCGGCGGGATGATCGGATGTCCGACCGACGTCCTGCCCATAACATAAAACTTCTTAACTCCCCGATCCCTGAAGTGCTCCGAGTGAGGCATTCACTCGAACTATTCGATTCTGATACTCCTAAATCGGAAGGAGCTTCTTCGCGCCAATAAAACTTAGATAAAAAGTTTTAAGAGCCTTCTTCGCACCTAATAAAACCACAACTTTAAATAATTAAAAAAATACTTGCCGCTTACTTACTCCATGTATTAGTTTTTTATTCGCCGCGTTACTGACGGCCCTTCAGGCTTGCACAAACCCCTTTAAACACGGGCAATGCAAGCCACCAAAACGCTTAGAAGAGAATGCTTAAGCCCGTAGAGCAATTCATGGATTCCGGTTCAGGCACCCGCTCGCCTTAATTAAATAACGAGCAGCCTTCCGGACAAAACATCATTGATGAGGACGTTCCAATGCAGCCATCCAAAGAACAACTATCTTTGAAAAAGCACGAACTTGGCCAACACCCTGTTTTTTCCGAGATTACATCAATCGATCTGTTACGCCGCTTTATGGAAAGCCATGTCTTTGCCGTTTGGGACTTCATGTCGCTGACCAAGCGGCTGCAACGCGAGCTCACTTGTGTCCACCTGCCCTGGCTGCCGCCGGCCGACCCGCACGCGGCACGCTTGATCAATGAAATCGTGCTGGGGGAAGAGTCGGATGACCGCCCCGGCGCAGGTTATTGCAGCCATTTCGAACTGTACCTGGACGCCATGCGGGAAATCGGTGCCGATACCCGCGCGATCGAGCAATTCATCACCCTGCAACAGGAAGGCGTCGGCCCCGAGACTGCGCTGGACAGCGTCGAGGTCGAACCGGCGGCGGCACGGTTCGTCCGCCAGACCTTGCACACCGCCCTGCACGCCCCGGCCCACAGCGTGGCCGCCGCCTTCGTGCACGGTCGCGAGAGTGTCATCCCGCAGATGTTCCAACGCATGCTCGACGCTTGGGGCATTGGCCTGGATCAGGCACCGACCTTTCGTTATTACCTGCAGCGGCACATCGAAGTCGATTCCGAAGACCATGGCCCAGCGGCAGAAAAATTGTTGGCCCGGCTGATCGATGGCGACCCGCAACGCGAAACCGAGGTACTGGCCGCCGCGCTCGCCGCTGTCCACAGCCGCGCAGCCTTGTGGGACGGCTTGCGCCAGAGCATGGCCCAGCCGGTTGCACAGGTGACGCCATGAACGCCGTCGAATACCAATCCTTCGCCGACGCCTGGGAAAGCCGCGCGACGATCCGTACCCGGCCACGGCGCCGGGTCGAAGACGACGACAAGCTGATCTTTCCCATGAGCCGCCAGCCGCTGGTGCACAGCCAGACCTTCCTCAGCCACTGTCCGCAATTGCGCGACTTTGTGCTGGTGCAGAGCCTCTACAAGTTCATCAACGACGTGGTGATTTTCGAGACCGAACTGGTGGACCACACCGCCCGCCGCATCGCCAAGAACCGCTTCGGCATCGAATTCCCATTCGCCTGCCGCTACGACGCGATGACCGTGGTGGTGGACGAGGATTACCACGCGCTGGTGGCGATGGACTTCATGCAGCAGACCATCGACATGACCGGCATCGCACCGATCGCGTTGCCTGGGCAGATCGAACTCAGCCGCGCGATACCGGCGACCCTGGCCCGGGCGCCGGAGCATTTGCTCAGCGCCGTGGAGCTGATCTGCATCGCCATCGCCGAGAACACCGTGACCAACGAAGTGGCGGCCTTCGCCCGGGACGACTCGGTCAAGGCCTCGATCAAGGGGCTGATGGCCGATCACTTGCTCGACGAGGGCCGGCACTCCGGTTTCTGGACGCGACTGGTACAGATCTACTGGCGCACCGCGCCCGAAGAGGACCGCGCGGCGATTGCGCGCTTGATGCCCGGTTTCATCGTCCAGTACCTGGCGAGCGACCTGCAGCAAGCGTTCGATTTCGAGCTGATCGCGCACCTGCCCGTCGACGAATCGGTACGCCAGTCGTTGCGTGAAGACGCCAGTGCGTTGGCCTACCCCATCAATCGTTTTCACCCGTTGGTGGGCAACATCACGCGCTTTTTCCGCAGCAGCTCGATGCTCGCGTCCCCCTGCGTACGCGACGCCCTCGCTGATTACCTGACTCCATGAGGACCTTTCGATGAAACGCCTCGAAATTGCAGTGCCTGGCACCAGCCAGGCCATGGCCGAACTGGCCCGGGAACTGGAGCTGCACGGTCACGGTGTGGTGGATTGGCAATCGCCGGCCGGCCACGGCGCGGTCGATCTGTTGATCGACGACGGTACGACACCGCCTGCCGTTGAAGCCCGCTCATGCCTCCAAGTGCGCGTGGTGCTGCGCACGCTACCCGGCGAAGTATTGCCACAACCGGTGGTGATATTCCGCGACGGCGCGCAGCGGCTGCTGTGCCAGGAGGTGATTGCGCCGCAAGGCGATGGCAACGGTCAGTCCCTGCGGTTGCGTACCCTGGCGACAGTGGTCGAGACCGGGGCACGGCTGGTCAGCCAGTTATCCCGGGATGACACCTGCTTCGATCATTGGCCGACGGTGCACGCTGACGCTGTCGAGCAGCCCCTGCTCGGGCTCGATGCGCTGGAGCCGCTGGCGTTCGAGCACGGCCTCAATCGGCCACCGGTGCCCTGGCTGCTGGCCGCCGCCGATGTGCCGGTGATGCACAGCATCGAACAGCGCATGCTCGACGACGCGACGCAACCAGCCCTGTGGGTCGATGGACAACTCATCGATTACAAATCCTTGCGCCGCCAGGCGCTGAGGTTGCAGCAACCGATGCTGGAAATACTGCACCGAGCAGAACATGAGAAAGGATCTGCTGGAGAACCTGTGGGAGCAAGGCTTGCCCGCGATGAGGACACCGAGGTTCTCAACCCAACCGCGTCATCGTTCATCGGGGGCAAGCCTTCCTCCCACAAGGTGATCGGTGTCTGCCTGCCCAAGTCCGCACACCTGTATGCGGCGATCCTGGCGGTGCTGGGCTGCGGGGCGGTGTACCTGCCGCTGGACCCGCAGCACCCGGCGCAACGTCGGCGCTTCATCCTGGAAAATGCCCAGGCGGACCTGCTGCTGCACGACGGCGACAGCGACCTCGGCGACCTCTCGCTGCCAACGCTGAATGTCCATCAACTGCCAGCGCCCACGCCAGGCATCCCGGCCTCGTTGATCCGCCGCACGGTGGACAGCAACGAACCGGCCGTGGCGATCTACACCTCCGGCACCACCGGCCAGCCCAAGGGCGTGTTGCTCAGCCACCGCAACCTCAGTCACTTCTGTGCCTGGTACGGCGACTACGTCGGGTTGCAGCGCGACAGCCGGGCGTTGCAGTTTTCCACCATCAACTTTGATGCGTCGCTGCTGGATATCCTCCCGACCTTCATCCACGGTGCACTGCTGGTGGTGCCCAGCGAAGACCAGCGCCGCGATCCGCAGCAACTGGTCGCGTTGATTCACCAGCAGCACATCAGCCACGCCTTTCTGCCGCCTGCACTGCTGAGCGTCATGCCCCTTGATACACCGTTGGGCCTGGCGCACCTGATCACCGGTGGCGATGTCTGCGAGCCGTTCGTGATCGAACAGCTCGCACCACAATGCCAGTTCCACAACATCTACGGCCCCACCGAAACCACGGTGCTGGCGACCACACGACAGTTCGGCGTCGGCGACAACAACCGCAACCTCGGCGTGCCCATCGCCAATGGCCGGGTGCTGATCCTGGACGAACAGTTGCAACCGGTTTCCCAAGGTGTCCCCGGCGAGCTGTACATCGCCGGCCCCGGCGTCGGGCTGGGCTATCTGAACGACCCGACGCTGACCGCGACGCGCTACCTCGACCTGACACTGCCCACCGGGCACACGCTGCGGGTCTATCGCACGGGTGATATCGGCCAGTGGACCGACAACGGCATCGAACTGTGTGGCCGGCGCGATAACCAGGTGAAGATCCGCGGTTTTCGGGTCGAGCCCGAGGAAATCGAGCACTGCCTGCGCGATAGCCAGTTGTTTCGCCAAGTGGCAGTGGGGGTCGATGAGCGGCGACGGATCCTGGCGTTCCTGGTTCATCCCGAGCACTCCGGCGACGCCCTCCAGGCATTGCGCGAGCATGTGCAGAACAGCTTGCCCAGCTACATGCACCCGGCCGCCTACGTCGAGTTGCCGAGCCTGCCGTACACCAGCAACGGCAAGGTCGATCGCCGGGCCTTGCTCGCCATGGCGGTGCAAGTGCAGGTCGACGGCCAGCGCCGCCAGCCACAGAACGCCCTCGAGACACAACTGCAGCAACTGTGGGCCGAGCTGCTTGAACTACCCGTCGAGGACATCGCCACCGACGAAAGCTTCTTCAACCTGGGTGGGCATTCGATCCTGTTGTCGCGACTGCTGCTAAGCATCCGCCAGACGTTCGGTCGCAGCCTGTCGATCAACCGCTTTATCGAAGCGCCGACGCTGATGACCTTGGCCAAGTTGCTAAACGATCCTGATCAAAACAGTGCATCGATCCTCAGCCCCCAGGCCTTCATCGATGCCGAGGCCGAACTCAACCTCGATCCGCTGCCCGTCAGCCAATGCGGCGATGTACACAAGGTGGTGGTGACCGGCGCCAACAGCTTTCTCGGGGTGCACATCGTCGAAGCACTGCTGGCCTGGGGCGCCACCGAAGTCGCGTGCCTGGTGCGTGCGAGCGCTGAACACAGCGCGGCCGAGCGCTTCTCCCAGGCCCTTCAGGACAATCACCTGACCCACCTGGACCTGGACCGCGTCAGCGTTTACGCCGCCGACATCACCCAACCGCAGTTGGGTTTGCCGGATGACGTCTACGCCCGCATCGACCGTACCTTCGGCGCGCTGGTGCACAACGCCGCCCACGTCAACCATGTACTCGACTACGAGTCCCTGGCGCGGGACAACGTGGAGCCGATCTTCGAATGCCTGCGCCTGTGTGAAGGGCGCAGCAAGAAGATCTTCAATTTCGTCTCCACGCTTTCCGCGTCCAGTGCCCTGGACGCCGACGGCCAGGTGCTGGAACAGCCTGCCGCCGAGACGCCGCCGATCTACATCAAGAACGGCTACAACCTGTCCAAATGGGTCGGCGAACGGATCCTGCAACGCGCCCGGGATCGCGGGGTGTGGGTCAATCTGTTCCGTCCCGGAAACATCAGTTTCAACAGCCTGACCGGGGTCTGCCAGCCCCACAAAAATCGCTTGATGCTGATGCTCAAAGGCTCGATCCAGCTCGGCCAGGTGCCGGAGCTGTCCCTCAATTTCGACCTGATGCCGGTGGATTTCCTGGCCCGCTTCATCGCCTTCCATGCCAGCCGTTACCAGCCGACGCAAGCGGTGTTCAACCTGCACAACCCACAGCCTTTGAGCTGGGATGCTTATGTCGCGTCGTTTCGCGACAGCGGCCGGGAGTTTTCGCTGGTCAGCGTCGCCGAGTGGCAACGGCAATTGGCTCGGGTCGACGCCGACAACGCGTTGTTTGGCGTGCTGGGTTTCTACCTCAACGGCTTCGAGGAAGACATCGGCGATATCTCGTTGATCAGCCATGACAACGCCCGCGCCGGCGTGCGGCAGATGGGCGCCAGCTACCCGGAAAAATCCCCGGCCCTGCTGCGTCGCGGCGCCGAGTACCTCAAGGCCATCGACTTCATCTGAAACACCCTCAACCCAAAGCAAGGAGCAAGACCATGAGTGCATTTCAACCCGACACCCTGATCAAAAACCCCCAAGCCTGCCAGGTCGAAACCTCGGTGGAGGTCGCGGCCGACGCGGCGCGCGTCTGGGACGTGGTGGGTGATTTTGGCGGATTCAACCGTTTCATCCCGGCGCTGGAGCACATCGAAATGACCGGCGAGGGTGTGAGGTCCCTGCGCAAGAAATTCTTCCGCGATGGGCAGAACCTGGTGGTGGAACAGCTCAACAGCCGTGACGACCAGGCCATGCACATGACCTGGACGCTGATCTACAACACCCTGGGCATCGACAACCTGTGGGCGGCCATGCGCGTCGAACCCCTGGCGGACAACCGCTGCCGCGCCACCTGGACCATCATCGCCGACCACACCGACGCCCATACGCCGTCGGGCTTCAGGGATTTCCTCCAGGGCTTCGCCGATGAGGCGATGGGGAATGTGCAGGGGATGTTCAAGTAAGCGCCACCCCCTTGTGGAAGCGGGCTTGCTCGCGAAAGCGGTGGGTCTGTGCCGGCGATGTTGACTGGATGGCCGCCATCGCGAGCAAGCTCGCTCCCACAGTTTTGGTTCCGGGGTGAATGCAAAATACCGACCCACCGCCAGTCCCTTGTGGGAGCGAGCTTGCTCGCGATGGCGGTGGGTCGGCTTGCGACTGGGTCAGATCTTGAAGCTGTCCACCAGTTGCTTCAGTCGATTGGCCTGTTGCGACAAGGCATCGCAATCCTTCAGGGTTTCATTGAGGTTGGCCACGCTTTGCTGGTTCAGCAGATTGATGTGGCTGACGTCCATGTTGAGGGTTTCAACCACCGCGGTCTGTTCTTCGGTCGCGGCAGCCACCGACTGGTTCATACCGTCGATCTCACCGATGCGCTGCGTCACGCTGACCAGTCGCAGGCCGGCCTGGTTGGCCACTTCCACGCTTTCTTCGCTGGAGGTCTGGCTGGCGTTCATCGTGGTCACCGCTTCACGGGAGCCGACCTGCAGCGAGGTGATCATCTTGTGGATTTCTTCCGCCGACTCCTGGGTGCGGTGCGCCAGGTTGCGCACTTCATCGGCCACCACCGCAAAACCACGGCCGGCTTCACCGGCACGGGCCGCTTCGATGGCCGCGTTCAGGGCCAGCAGGTTGGTTTGCTGGGAGATGCCCTTGATCACGTCGAGGATGTGGCCGATGTTGTCGGTGCTGGCGTTCAGGGTTTCGATCTGGGTGCACGAAAGACTGATCTTCTGCGACAACTCAGTCATGGCCTGGATGGTTTTTTCCACCACTTGGCGACCATCATCGGCCTGTTCGCTGGCACCGCTGGCATGTTGCGAGGCATCTGCGGCATTGCGGGCGATTTCCTGGGTCGCGGCGCCCAACTCGTTGATGGCCGCAGCCACGCTGTTGGTGCGGGCGCTCTGCTCATCCGAGCCGACGAGCGACGCATTGGACGAGGTCATCACCCGCTGCGACAGGTCATGTACCTGGCGGGTGGCGGAAGACACTTCCGAGATCGACGCGTGAATCCGCTCCACGAACTGGTTGAACGAACCACCCAGCACCGCGAACTCATCCTTGCCCTGCACCACCAGGCGCCGGGTCAGGTCGCCTTCGCCCTGGGCGATGTCCTGCATGGCGCGGCCCATGGTGGTCAACGGACGCATCAGTACCTGGATCAGCAGGCTCAGCAGCAACGCAATGGCCGCCACCGCGACAAACATCGCAATCAGCGCAGACGTACGGAACTGGCTCAACGGCGCGTAGGCCTTGGCCTTGTCGATCGACAGGCCGATGTACCACTCGGCGTTCGGCAAGCCAGTCACTGGCGTGAACGAAAGGATACGGTCCTGCCCGTTCAGCTCAACGTCCTGGATACCCTTGCCAATGCGCACCGGGGTACCGGGGTAGATGTCCTTGAGGTTCTTCATCACCTGGTCTTTATCCGGGCTGACGATCACCTGACCGTCACCGCTGACCAGGAACGCATGGCCAATACCACCGAAATCCACGGAGTTGATGATTTTCACCAGGGTTTCCAGGCTCAAGTCGCCGCCTACCACGCCGAGCAATTGGCCGTTGTGCTTCACCGGCAGGGCAACGGTCACCACCAGGCCACCCACCGCCGCCAGGTAAGGCGGGGTCAGCATGGTTTTATCGGCGGTCACCGCCTGTTTGTACCAAGGCCGCTGACGCGGGTCGTAGCCGTCAGGCATTTTGGCGTCCGGACGTTGGGTGAAGACACCGTTGGCCTGGCCCACATAAGTGAACTGGAAGTTCGACGTCAGCGCTGGCTGATCGACCAGCCCTGGCAGATCGGCAGCAGCACCTTGGTGCGCGATGTTTTGCGCCAGGTTTTCCAGCACCAGTATCCGGCCACTCATCCAGTTCTGGATGCTGCTGGCCGTCAGGTCGCCGGATTGCTCGATGGACGACTCAAGGCTGCTGCCGATGGTATTGCGCTGCAAATAATCGTTGTAGAGCGTGAACAGGGCAAAAGCCAGGACCACCACACCAGAGGCGGCAAGAAGGATTTTGTGGCTGAACTTTAGATTCATTGATGAGGCTTCTTATGCAAGGAGTGGGGGTGCATTCCAGGATTGCAACGTTCCATGTAACAGTGCGAGCGGTTATCAACCCGCTCCACTTTGGTGCACACGTACAAGTCTGTCGGCAAACCTGTACAAATAATTAGGGATTCGAAGAAATAGCCGACGGGAGGACACGGCGGGCGAACGGTGGTTGCAAATTCGCCAACGCCTGATGACAATGCGACCTATTATCATTTGTAACATCCAGGCCGTTGCGTCCATGTCATCTCCCGAGTTTGCAGTACAGGCGCTCTACAGCCGTCATCACGGCTGGCTTAATACGTGGCTGCGCACCCGGCTGGGCAATGCCGCCGATGCGGCGGACCTGGCCCAAGACACCTTCGTGCGCCTGTTGCAGCGTAGCGAACGCCTGGAGCTTCGCGCCCCACGCGCCTTTCTGCGCACCATCGCCCAAGGTCTGGTGATCGACCATTGGCGGCGAGAAGAAATCGAACGCGCCTACCTCCAAACCATAGCTCACTTGCCGGAAGCCGAAACCCCTGGCGCTGAAGCCCAGGCCCTGATTCTGGAACTGCTCGAAGCCATTGCCAGAATGCTCGAAGGCCTCAAGCCGAAAGTACGCAGGGCCTTTCTGTTGGCCCAGTGCGAAGGCCTGACGTACAAGCAGATTGCCGAACAGATGGGCATCTCGTTGCGCTCGGTGGAGCGCTACGTCGCCGATGCGCTGTACCACTGCTATGTGCTGCGCTATGAAAGCTGAGCCGGCGGAGCACTTGCAGAGCCGACGCAACGGCCCGTCGCAACAGGTGGTCAGGCAGGCGATAAACTGGCTGCTACGCCTGCGCAATCACACCGCTCACCCGACCTTGCGCCAACAATGCGACACCTGGCGCGCCGCCCACCCGGAACACGAACTGGCCTGGCAACGGGTGCAATCGCTGCACAGCGAATTGACCTCCAACCTGCGGGCAGTGCCCGGTGCCCATATCGCCCTGGACACCCTGGAAAAAAGCGCCCAGCGCCTCAGTCGTCGCCAGGCAATGAAATTGCTGTCGGGCGTCGCACTGGTGGGCGGCGCGGCATGGCTGGGCAAGGACCTGGGCTGGCAGCCGTGGAATGCCGATTTCGTTACCGTCACGGGTGAACGACGAGGCTTCCAACTGCCGGACGGCACGCGGCTCGAGCTCAATACCCACAGCGCCGCCAACCTGGATTTCAGCGCCCGGCAGCGCCTGATTACCCTGGCCCGCGGCGAAATCATGGTCACCTGTGGTCGCGACCCGGGGCGCCCGCTGCGGGTACAAAGCCGGCATGGCCTGTTCGAAGGCCTGGAAGGACGCTTCGTCGTGCGCCAGGACAGCGACTGCACACGCTTGAGCGTCACCCGCGGCCGGGTGGTTATCCGTTCGCACCCAAACAGCGATGGCACCCCCCTCCAGGTCGAGGCCGGGCAAAGCTACCTGATCAGCGCATCGACAGCGACCCTGGTGCCGCCGCTGGACATGGACGCAGGTGCCTGGGCCGACGGCTTGATCGTCACACGCGACATGCGCCTGGAAGACTTTCTCAACGAAGTAGGACGCTACCGCCCAGGCTATTTGAACTGCGCGGCGTCGGTTGCCGACTTGCGCTTGTCGGGGGTTTTCCGTTTGGAGGACATCGACAAATTGCTTGCCGTCCTGCCACGCACGCTCCCCGTGCAGATCCGTTATCGAACCCGTTGGTGGATCACGGTGCAGCGCCTGGCTTGATTTTTTTTGGCGGGTTTCAGGCCGGCGTCCGGCTAGGACAGTAAGCACCCCTTATCTGCCTTCAGCGACTCCAACGGAACCTACAATGACTGAGCGCTTGCTTCTCAAGAACCCCTTCGGCTTCTCTGTGCAACCGGGCCTGTTGCGCCAGGCTATTCATGCCGCGCTGTTCTCCACTGCGCTGGGGGTCAGCGTCGTGCCGATGCTCGCGCTCGCCGCACAAAGCGGCGTGACCGCCAGCCGTCAGAGCTACAACATCGCCCCCGGCCCACTGAGCGACGTACTGAATCAGTTCGCCCGCCAGGCCGGGATCACCCTGGCAAGCACGCCAACGCAAACCGGTGGCGTGCAGTCCCCGGGGCTCAAGGGTGAGTACTCGCCGGACCAAGCCCTGAGCCAACTGCTCAGCGGCTCGGGACTGGTTGCCGTCAGCCAGGATGGCAGCAGCTACGTGCTGCAAACCCAGACCACTGGCAGCACGATGGAACTGCCGACCACCGACATCAAGGGCTTCGCATTGGGTAACGCCCTGGGCAGCATGGAAGGTTACAACGCCACCCACAGCCAGGTCGCCACCAAGACCAGCACCGCCCTGCGCGAAACCTCCCAGAGCGTGTCCGTGGTCACCCGCGAGCAAATGGACGACCAGGGCGCGCAAACCGTGTCCCAGGCCATGCGCTACACCCCCGGCGTGCTGACCAACCCCTACGGCGCGACCCACCGCTACGACTACGTGGCGATGCGCGGCTTCAACGACGGCTCGGTGGATAACATCTACCTCGACGGCCTCAAGTCCATGGGCGACAGCGGCACCTACAGCTCCATGCAGGTCGATCCGTACTTCCTGGAGCGGGTCGACATTCTCAAGGGCCCGTCCTCGGTGCTCTACGGTCGCAGTTCGCCCGGCGGCCTGGTGGCGCTCACCAGCAAGAAGCCACAGTACGAGGCCTATCACCAAATCCAGGCCACGGTCGGCACCCAGGGCCAACGCGGCATGGGCTTCGACTTCACCGGCCCCGTGGATGACGACAAACGCATCACCTATCGCCTGATCGGCCTGGCGGACACCTCCGACACCCAGTTCGACCACAACAAGGAAAAACGCTTCGCCCTCGCGCCCACGGTGAACATTGATTTCAGCGAGGACACCTCGCTGACGCTCCAGGCCTACCTGCAGCATGACCCCGACGGCGGCTACCACGGTGGCATGCCGGCCGATGGCACCTTGCATCAGCGCAACGGCCGGCGGATCTCCGAAAACTTCTTCGAAGGCGAGCCTGGCGTCGACGGTTACGAACGCGACCAGCAGTCGTTCGGCTACCAGTTCGAGCACCGTTTCAACGATGTCTTCACCGCCCGACAGAACTTCCGCTACCTGGACTCCCAGGTCACCAACGATCAGGTCTACGCCTATGGCTGGACCACGCCCACCAGCAACGAGCTGAACCGCTATTACACCGGCGCCGAAGAAAAGCTCCATTCCTTCATCGTCGACAACATGCTGCAAGCCGAATTCTTTACCGGCGCGACCAAGCACACCGTGCTGATGGGCGCCGACTACCAGCGGCGCAAAACCGTGGTCGACTGGACCAGCGGCAGCCTGGCGCCAATCAACGCCTTTGACCCGGTCTACGGCAACTCGGCCATCACCTACTTCAGCCCCACTAGCTACCTGCGACGCCTGGAGCAGACCGGCGTGTACCTGCAAGACCTGATCGAAATGGATAAATGGCGCTTCTCCCTCGGCCTGCGCCAGGACTGGGTCCAAACCTCGGATGAAAACCGCATCGCCGAATTCGGCCGCCCGGAAGGCACCGAGATCAATGACAAACGCACCAAGCTCACGGGCCGCGCCGGGGCGTTGTACCTGTTCGACAACGGCATGGCGCCGTACATCAGCTACTCCGAGTCGTTCAACCCGAACTCCTACGCCGACAGCGCCGGCAACCCGCTGCCGCCCACCGACGGCAAACAATGGGAACTGGGCCTGAAGTACCAGCCACCGGGCACGGATGATTTGTACACGGCCTCGCTGTTTCGTATCGACCAGGAAAACCTGGCGACCAAGTTGCCTCAGGAAAACTTCTACCGCGCCGTCGGTGCCGTGCGCTCCCAGGGCCTGGAACTGGAAGCGCACCTGCAGTTGACCGAACAATTCAAAGTGCTGGGCAGCTACACCTTCACCGACATCGAATATTCGAAATCGATGGTCAGCACCCTCAGCACGCCCACCGACATCATCGAAAACAAGGGCAACTCACCGACCCAGGCCCCGCGTCACATGGCTTCGGTCTGGGCTGACTACAGGTTCGACAGCGGTTCCCTCGACGGCCTGCGCCTCGGTGGCGGCGTGCGCTATGTCGGCTACAGCTGGGCCGATGCGGAGAACACCATGAAGGTGCCGTCCTACACATTGTTCGATGCCTCGGTGGGGTATGACCTGGGCAAGGTCGGCTTGAAGGGCGTGGATGTGCGCCTGAACGCGAACAACCTGACCAACGAAACCTACGTCGCTTCGTGCGCCAGCCTGAGCTATTGCTACATGGGTGAAGAGCGCAATGTGGCGGCGACGGTGAGTTACCAGTTCTGACCTGTTCCCAGTCTTAACGCATACCATTGTGGCGAGGGAGCTTGCTCCCGCTGGGCTGCGCAGCAGCCCCAAAAACCTGGGCCGCTTCGCGTCCAGCGGGAGCAAGCTCCCTCGCCACAGGTTTCGCGTTTCACCGCTCGAACCGGTATCGATCAGACCCGCACCGCATCCCCTTCCTCCCGCACCACCCCCTCTTCCCGCACAAACCGATTCGCCCGCCCGAATGTGCCAAAGTCATTGAACCGCACACCCATCTCGCGCATCACCTTATGCGCCACCGGCACCGTCAGTTGGCGAATGTAGAACGGCTCCTTCACCACGAAATGATGAATGCCATGGCTGCTGCCGAAGTTGAAGCAGAACGCCTGCAACGGCCACAACCACCAAGGGTTGAGCACCTGGGTCTGCTGGATCACATTGCCCGGCTCAATGTCGCCGTAGTAGTGCATGTTCGAGCTGACAAAATGCAGGCAAAAGGTGCGCAACACGTTCGGCCCGATGATCACCACCGCGGCGATGTCGATTACCTGCATCGTCGCCAGTGTGGTGGCCGACCAGTCAATTGAAGTCCCCAGCAGACTGGCGATGCCGTTGGCCCCATGAAAACCGAGAAACACATACCAGGCGCCCCAATGCAGCAACGCCAGCGGGAAATACACCTTCAGCGTGCGCTTGAGAATGCTGCGCTTGTGCGTCCAGGTCTTGGCCCGCAGCAGGCGGATGAAGGCCGACATCATGTTATCGCCGACCATCAGCAACCGCGCCAGCCCCCAGGGTTCGCCGTTGGTGATAGCCCGCTCCTCCATGTCGGCTTCGCTGCCGGACACCTTGTGATGGTTGAGGTGCAGGTGGCGGCGGATCCACGGGTTGATGGTGCTCGGCCGCGCCAGCCAGACCAAACCCATCATCAGGTTGTGGGGCAGGCGCTGCTTGCGAAAATACATGCTGTGGATCAGGTCGTGTTCCAGCTCGTGGGTCAGGGACGCGAAAAACGCGTTGAGCAACAGGCACGCCCACCCGGCCAGGTAACCGTTGATGTAGAGCAGCGCCGAACCGATCATCCCGACCAGGGCGAATGCCAGGATGCCCGCGCCCAATGCATCCTGGTGGCGCAGGATCGGATAGCACCGACGCAACTCCTCGCCCCGGGCCAGGACCACCTGGCGAATATGGGCCGATCGTTGTTGTGCATTCAATCGCTCGGGGCTTGCGCAAGTGCCGTGCATGGCTTACATCCTCTATTAGAGATGTGCTCATCCTGCCGGGCGTTGTCCCCTGGGATGGTAGCCGTAGACGCCAACCTGTTGACCGCAAGCGCCAATCGTCATGACTGAACCGACCTCCCTCGCCAGCTGGACCCGCGCCCTGCGCAAACAGCTCGATGCGCTGGGCCTGGACAGCCATGCCCTGTGCGTAGAAGCCGGCCTCGACCCGCAATGGATGGACGACCCGAACGCCCGTTATCCGCTCTCGGCCACCACGCGTTTGTGGGCATTGGCCGTGCAGGCCAGCGGCGACCCGGCCATCGGCCTGCGGGTGTCGCGCTTCGTCAGCCCCACCACCTTTCACGCGCTGGGTTACGCTCTGGTGGCCAGCGGCAGCCTGCGGGAAGTGTTCGAGCGGATCGTGCGCTATCACCCGGTAGTCAGCGATGCCCTGACCCTCCAACTGATCCGCGCAGAGGACCGTTATCGCTTTAGCCTCGAGGTGCCGCCGGGCCGACCGGCACCGGCCTTTGAAGCCATCGACGCGTTCACAGCGATTTACGTGCGCACCTGTCGTAACCGTCTCGGCCGTGATTACGCACCACTGGCGGTGTACCTGCGGCGCCCGGAACCGGCGGACCCCAGCCCCTGGCACAAGGTATTCCGCTCGCCGGTGCATTTCGGTGCCGACCAGGATTGCCTGGAGTTCAACCTCAGCGACTTCGACAGCCATCTGGACGATGCCAACCCGGAACTGGCTGAACACAACGAAACGGTGCTCGAGCGCACCCTCGCCCAGCTCAAGCCACTGACTTGGGAACGCAAGGTACGCGCGGCCATCGAAGCCCAACTGCCCGAAGGCGAGCCCAGCGCCGAACGCATCGCCCAGGCCATGCACCTGAGCCTGCGCAGCCTGCAACGGCACCTGGCCGACGAAGGCTGCCGGTTCGACACACTGCTCAACGAGTGCCGGGAGAATCTGGCACTGCTGCACCTGCGGGATCCGAACTGCTCGCTGAGCGAAGTCAGTTATCTACTGGGCTTTGCCGACGCCAGCAGCTTCAGCCGCGCATTCAAGCGCTGGACCGGGATGACGCCGGGGCAGTTTCGGGATGGGTTGCGCTAGGGGCTTGCGGTGCCTGGGCTGGCCCTATCGCGAGCAGGCTCGCTCCCACAGGATTCAGGCCGGACTCAGATGGTGGTCAGGGCCCGCAACCGCTCGATGTCGAGGATTTCGATCTCGCCGTAACCCAGGTGCAGGATGCCTTGGGCCTGCAGGTCCTTGAGGATCTGGTTGGTGGTCTGGCGTGACAGCGCAAGCATCAGCGCCAGTTGTTCCTGGGGCAGTTGCAGGACCCGCCGCGGCGGTTCGATTTCGCCGTAGCCTTCGGCGATCATCAACAGGCGGTGGGCCAGGCGGGACGGGGCGGGCATCAGGCTCAGGTGCTCGAGGTTGATGAAGGTCAGGCGCAGTTTGTGGCTCATCAACAATGCCAGATGCCGCCAGTAGATCGGCTGGTCTTGCAGCAATGCCAGCAACGACGCCTGGGGCACGTGCAGCAGCGTACATTGACCGACAACCACCGCATCATGAGTGCGCGGCTGGCCATCGAACAGGCAGATTTCACCGAACCAGTGGGGCGCCTCCACCACGCTCAGCAATGCCTCCTTGCCCTGTTCGTTCACTGCACCGACGCGCACCGCGCCTTCCAGCACGGCATACAGCCCGCACGGTGGGTCGCCGCGCTGGAACAGCCGATGCCCCGGCGGCAGGCGGCGCACCCGCGCCATGCCCAGCAGACTATTCTGTAACTCAGCAGGCAGATGGCTGTACCAGTGGCTGGCCATCAGGTGTGAGTGCCAGGGATGCGAATTCATGGAAACTCCGGGACAAGTGTCGGCTAACTGACAGAACGCCTTGTGGTACCTGGGCATCATGCAGGCATCACCTCAGGAGGAACAACAATGAAAAGCCTCGTCGACCATCTCAGTCAATACGCTGCCTATCACCGCGACCCGCGCAACATCGCCAGCCATTTCATCGGGATTCCGCTGATCTTCGTTGCCGTCGCCGTGCTGCTGTCACGCCCAGGTTGGCCAGTGGGCGCGGTCCTCGTGTCGCCAGCGCTGCTGGTAGCGGTGGCCAGTGCCTGGTTCTACCTGCGCCTGGAGTTGCGCCTGGGGGCGCTGATGACGGTGCTGCTGGGCCTGGCGCTATGGCTGGGCCAGGTACTCGCCGCGCAAAGCACCCTGGTGTGGCTGGGCAGTGGCCTGGGGATGTTCGTGGTGGGCTGGGTGATCCAGTTTGTCGGCCACTACTACGAAGGCCGCAAGCCGGCGTTCGTCGACGACCTCACCGGGCTGATCGTCGGGCCGCTGTTCGTGGTGGTGGAAGCGGGCTTCCTGCTGGGGCTTCGCGGCGAACTGAAACGGGCCATCGAAGAACGCGTCGGGCCGGTGGCGTTGCGCAACCAGCGCTCGGCCGCCTGAAAACAACGCCATACCCCGCCTGCCCCCCTTGTTGGAGCGAACCTGTGGGAGCAAGGCTTGCCCGCGATGGCATCGCCTCGGTCTATCAGTTACACCGAGGTGTTTGCATCGCGGGCAAGCCTTGCTCCCACAGGTTCGCTCCCGCAGGAGTTGGACCGTTACCGCTCAAGCCTTACAGCGCACCAAACTCGACCCGTATCGTCAGCGCGCCGGTGTTATCTTTCAAGCCAGACCCGTGCTGCCCGGTCAGGTCATCGTTGATGCACAGTTGCAGTTCCCCTTGCTGGTCGCCCGGAACCTGCCCCAGATCACCCACCAGGAACGGCTTGCCATCATTGCCCACGCGACCGATCAAGGCACCTTCGGCGGCACCGGGCAAGGCATAGCTGCTGTAGTCGATGTGCCTCGAACCGCCATTTCCATCGACATTGCCGCCCTGCGGACTGGCACACCATAGCCCACTGACATAGCGCACCAGGCGCGGTACCAACCCGTTGACCTGCACGCCAGTGCCCTGCCAGGCGATGGTGGATTGGACCTGCATCGTCACCGCCCGCAGGTCATTGGCCAGCGTATCCCCGGCCTGGAACGACAGCGCCGCAATCGTCAGGCTCGGGTTTGAGGTGCCGGTGCTGGGGAACACGCCATCGCCCACCAGAAACAGGTTCTTGTGGTCCCAACTGCGCTGGTACTTGTCCACCACAGACTTGGTGGGGTCATCGCCCATGCGATAAGTCCCCATCAGGTGGCCGGCGCCCTGGAAGCTGTAGGGCACCTTGTCGTACGTAAAACATCCAGGTCCGATGATGCCCGTCAACTCCTGGGCACCGAGCAGCTCCTCGATAATGCGCGTCGCCAGTACTTTCGCCTGCTGGAAACCCTTCATGGTGTACTCGGACAGGTTGTAGTGGATTTCCGGCCGAGGGATGCCGAGCCGGTCCGTGTATTGGGTCGAGGGCACGATGTAGCATTGGGCGTGGTCGGGATCGTCCTCGACCTGCTCGACCAGGAAACCGATCCGGAACTGGCGGGTGAAGACGTCGTTGAGTTTATGTACCAACGCCGTTCCGGATAGCAATTTATTGCTCGGGTTGGCGCCGCCATTGTTCTTCCCGTCGATAAAGTCGGCGACCGTGGTGTAGGGATCACCGGCCGGCCAGTTCCAACCTTCGTTGCCAATCTCGATACGCCACGCCGCACGATCGCTGCGAAAGGCACCGTCGCGCAGGCTTTCGATGCCAGCCGTCGATAGCGGTCCCCGGTAGGGGAAAATCGCCTTGCCCTCGGGCATCAACCCCCACGCCAGATAAATGGGATGGTCAGCCAGGCCGCGACCCACTTGCCCGCTGCTGTTGGCCACGCCGGAGTGCAGTAGCAGCTTCGGTGTTTCGATCGCATGGGCGGCGATCACATAACGTTGTCCTATTGCCACACCGGTTCCAGTGACGGGGCCATCTTCCAATTGATACTGCTTGAACTCGATGCCATTGATATTGCTGTCAGTGCCCACGGTTACTTTGCTGGCCACGGTTCGATAAAGCACTCGGACCTTGCCAGTGTTCAACGCTTTGTTCATGGTCACGGTGGCGTCGTACTTGGCCTGGATTGGGCAGATCGGCGTGCAGTTGGTATTGCCGGCGCATACCCGGCGACCGGCATAAGGTTGAGAGTTGCGCCCGGCCGGCGTCGGGCTGACCACCAGCGGCAAGCTATCGAACGTCTTCCCCGTGACAGCCGTGACAAAGCTGCCATCGACCAGCGACAACGGAATGCTGCGCATCGGGAATGCATAACCCTCAGGAAAGGTCATGCCCAGATAGGCTTGGTCGGCGACGTTGGCCGACACGCCGATTTCCGCTTCCGCCCGGCAATAGGCGCTTTGCAGATCGTCATAACCGATCGGCCAATCCACCCCGACGCCATACTTGGACCGCAGGCGAAAATCGTTCGGCACCATGCGCAGGCAGGTTCCGACCCAATGCCATGTCGTGCCGCCACCCACCCGTTCGTACGTGCTCGTAAAGGGCAGCGGGCCTTTTTGTACCAAGTAGCTGACCGCCGGATTGTTCCAATTACCATTGAGCAGATCGGCAATGGTCGCCCGTGGCGCGTTCAGTTCGGCCGGCCCCTTGAGATGTGGGTCCAGTGTCGTGCTTGGGGGATAAGGGGACTCAGGGGTTTTCAGTGTCGCGGTATAAAAACGCTCCAGATACTGGGCACGATTGACCGGTATCTCCGGCCCCGACTCGAGTACCAGCACATCAATACCGGCCATGCCCAACTGATAGGCAATGATGCTACCGGCCAGACCTGCGCCAACGATCACCACTTCGGCTTGTTCGGTACTCATGACAACGCTCCTTGCTGTCCGTTAGCGGATACGCCGGTCAAATCTTCAAGGCTGGAGGGCGCGCTGTTCCAATACCCAAAAAACGATTCGCTGTAGCCCATCGGGTGAGCCTGGGCGATTTTCCAGGCCCAGCTGTGGATGTAGGCCTGATCGGACACCACCGCCGAATCATCTTTCTTGAAAGGCGCCATATCGAACGGTTGATACCAGACGCCCAACAACCACAGTTTCATGATCGAGCGCGCGGCGAGTACCGTATGTGGAATCGTCGGTTGCATGTTGAATTTCAGTATCTGCTGGGCGATCTGGTCGGGCGGGAAGTGCTCAGCCACCAGGGTGGTGTATTGAGTCAAGAGCGCGTTGAGCACATCGGAAGGAACTCGCGCAGTGACGTAATCGAGAAAGATCGGCGGCAAACCGACCGGGTCGATCTGCGGTGCCAAACGATCCGTCGAGATGCCAATAAGGGCCGAAGACAGGCCTACGAAATTATCCAGATTGCTGCTCATTGCTTGGCTCCTTGTCCACTGGTGGACTGTGCGCGTTCGAGCAAATAGGTGAAATCCGCGAAGCTGGTACGCGGCGACTCGGTGACATGGGTGGCCGCATTGCCGTGGCAAGCCATGCAACTGGAAGACGCCTGGGGCACGGTGCCCTGGATGTAGGTCTCCAGCGTGGCGTTGGCCAGGAACGAGGGCGCAGGACTGCCCAGGGGGTTGGCGGCCGATATCTGGCAGTTCTTGGGCGGGTCTGATGGCCACTGGGTACTGATCAGTTGATAGTTCGCCCAGACGCTCTGCGGGTTCACCGTACGCAACAGGCCTTGATACGTAGCGTTCAGTTTTTTGGTGGCCTCGGTGAGCGGCACGTCGCGCACGATCTGCGAGGGCGTCGCCTTGACCGCCGGGTTCCATGGCCGTGGCGGCGGCTGGTTTATGTCGCTTTTGCTGGCCGCGTTGTAGAACAGATAAGGCCCCGTCCGCTGGGCAACGGGCGTGGTTTTTTCCGGCACGTTTTTCACATGCTCAAAGGTTGACCAGACCCATTGCGCGGCGCTGGTTGTCTTATGGACCATGTGCAATCCCACCAACCCGACTGGCTCGGACAAGCACGACTCCGCGACAATCGGCCCATGGCTCGGGTCGTCGTTCCCCGGGGTGTAGACCAGCGCATCGACGGTGTGAAAGTCCTGGCGATTGTCGTTGGGGCCCAGCACTTTCCACGACGCCTTCACCATCACCGCGCCGACCTGTTTGGTCTCGGTGGAACCGCAGCTGAAGGCCACGGTGTTGTTCGCATTGGCGGCGAAGAACTTCTGCTGGCCTTCGATGCTGTACAGGCCGTTGTCAACGATGCCGTTGAACATCGATTGGTTGACCACGATTTCGTTGCGCGTGTAGGTGCCGTTCTGGTCCACCAGCGGGCCGCTCTCGAAGGGCTGGATAAATTCATCCAGCACATCGGGCACCTTGCCCATTTGCTGCAACAGGCGACCGGGTTTAAGCGACTTGCACGCTTCGGGCAGGGTCGCCTGGGCATTCCAGGGCAACGGGGCCTGGCCCTTGGCGCGGAAAATCTGGTAGCTCTCTTTCCAGCTTTCCCACACCGTGGCGCCATCCTGCTTGCCGATGGGGCTGCCGGTATTGGGATCGCCGTTATCCAGCGCTGGCCAGTTCAGGGCAATGAAGGTCTGCCACGACAGCTCATCGAAATTGGCTTGCAGGCTGACCAGCGAAACGGGGTTGGTCACCGTGACATCGAAGGGTATCTGGGGGGACAACGAAGGGGCGGCGCTGGCGGCCGGAGCCAGCAAGACGCCTAACAATGCACAGCCAAGCGGGCCATGCCGACTGACTTCCGTTCTCATACTCATCTCCTTGGCATCAGGCGCCAGGAGATAACACCGGTCCGTCATTGGACTCTTACTGCCTCCTGGCAAGTCAGAGTCTAGGTAGGGTTTTGGCGGGGAAAAGGCGTTGGCGTAGAACCAATCGAAACAAGGGTGGACGGGGTTATTCAGATTCTGATCAGGGGCCAGTGAGGACGCCATCGCGAGCAAGCTCGCTCCCACAATGGATCTGCGTCACACACAAATCCCCTGTGGGAGCGAGCTTGCTCCGGGCGGCGTTCCGACGATGCTTTTGCTTTTAGAGGTTGGCGACTTTCTGCCAGACCTTCGGCTTGAAGAACAGCGTCTCGCCCTTCGCCAGGCCCACCAGGCTGTCATGGTCCTTCACCACTTCCGCTTCGATCAGCTCGCTCTGGCCTTCTACCTTCAGGGTCACCCGAGTGGTGGCGCCGAGCGGACGGATGTCACGCACTTCGGCGGCGTGGTGGTCTTCCAGCTCCGAGCGCGACAGCGAAACTTCGTGAGGGCGAAACAGCACATGCCGGTCCTCACCCAAGTGCAGGCGGTTCGAGTCGCCGAGGAAGTGGTACACAAAGTCGCTGGCCGGGTTTTCGTAGACGTCGCCGGGCGAGCCGATCTGCTCGATCACGCCTTTGTTCATCACCACGATCCGGTCGGCGACTTCCATGGCCTCTTCCTGGTCGTGAGTCACGAACACCGAGGTCAGGTTGATGTCCTCGTGCAGCCGCGCCAGCCAGCGGCGCAGTTCCTTGCGGACCTTGGCGTCGAGGGCACCGAACGGCTCATCCAGCAGCAGCACCTTGGGCTCCACCGCCAAGGCGCGGGCCAGGGCGATACGCTGGCGCTGGCCGCCGGACAACTGCTCCGGGTAGCGGTCGGCGAGCCAGTCCAGTTGCACCATGTTCAACAGCTCATGGACCTTGGTCGCGATCTGGCTTTCGTTCGGACGCTGGGGCTTGGGCTTCATGCGCAAGCCGAAGGCCACGTTGTCGAACACCGTCATGTGGCGGAACAAGGCGTAGTGCTGGAACACGAAACCGACGTTGCGATCACGCACGTCGTGGCCGGACACGTCCTCGCCGTGGAACACGATGCTGCCTTGGTCCGGGGTCTCGAGGCCGGCGATGATCCGCAGCAGAGTGGTCTTGCCGCAGCCCGACGGACCCAGCAGCGCCACCAGCTCGCCGCTCTGGATATCCAGGCTGATCTCGTCCAGGGCCTTGAAGGCGTGGAAATTCTTGCTGACGTTACGGACTTCGATCGACATGACTTATTCCTCCGCGGCGCTGGCGCGCAGGCGGTTGATTCGGTTTTCGCTCCACTGCTTGAGCAGCAGGATGAAGAGCGCCAGGATCAGCAACAGGCTCGCCACAGCGAACGCGGCCACGTGGTTGTATTCGTTGTAGAGGATCTCGACGTGCAGCGGCAGGGTGTTGGTCACCCCGCGAATGTGCCCGGACACCACCGACACCGCGCCGAACTCGCCCATGGCCCGGGCGGTACACAGCACCACGCCATAGATCAGGCCCCACTTGATGTTCGGCACAGTGACATGCCAGAACATCTGCCAGCCATTGGCGCCCAGCAGGCGCGCGGCCTCCTCTTCCTGGGTGCCTTGTTCCTGCATCAGCGGGATCAGCTCACGAGCCACGAACGGTACGGTGACGAAGATGGTCGCCAGGACGATGCCCGGCAGCGCAAACACGATCTGGATGTCGTGATCCGACAGCCACGGCCCGAACAGGCCCTGGGCGCCGAACATCAGCACGTAGACCAGGCCCGCGATCACCGGCGACACCGAGAACGGCAGGTCGATCAGCGTCACCAGCATGCTCTTGCCACGGAATGAATATTTGCTAACGCACCACGCGGCACTGACGCCGAACACCAGGTTCAGCGGCACCGAGATCAGCACCGCAACCACCGTGAGTTTCAACGCCGACAGTGCGTCGGGTTCGAAGATCGCCGTGAAAAATGCCCCCAGCCCGAGCTTCAGGCCCTGGGACACCACGATGAACAGCGGCAACAGCAGAAACAGCGCGAAAATCAGCCAGCCAAGGCCGATCAGCACGCGCCGCGACGTCGCACTGCCGCGGCGAGCGGCGTTGGTGGAGGCTGCGGAAATAGACGATTGGGACATGTTCGCGCCTCCTTATGGGGTTTCGATGCGCCGCTGCAACAGGTTGATCAGCAGCAACAGGACGAAGGAAACCACCAGCATCAGCACGCCGATGGAGGTGGCGCCGGTGTAGTCGTATTGGTCGAGCTTGACCATGATCAGCAGCGGCAGGATCTCGGTTTTCATCGGCATGTTGCCGGCGATGAAAATCACCGAACCGTACTCGCCCACGCCACGGGCAAAGGCCAGGGCGAAGCCGGTCAACCAGGCCGGCAACAACGCCGGCACGAGGATGTGGCGGAACACCTGCCATGGTTTGGCGCCGAGGCAGGCGGCGGCCTCTTCGACTTCACGGGGAATATCGGCGAGCACCGGCTGCACCGTACGCACCACGAACGGCAGCGTCACGAAGGTCAGCGCCAGGGTGATGCCCAGCGGGGTGTAGGCGATCTTGAAGCCCAGGTCAGTGGCGAACTGGCCGACCAGGCCGGTCGGCGCATACAACGCCGTCAGGGCAATACCGGCCACAGCGGTGGGCAACGCGAACGGCAGGTCGATCATCGCGTCGATGATCTTGCGGCCGGGGAAGGTGTAGCGCACCAGCACCCAGGCCAGCAGCGTGCCGATCACGCCGTTGATGATCGCGGCGTACAGCGCGGTGCCGAAACTGAGTTTCAAGGCCGCCAGCACACGCGGCGCCGAAATGATCGCCCAGAACTGTTCCCAGGTGAGTTGGGCGGCATGCACGAACATCGCCGCCAGGGGTATGAGCACAATCAGGCTGAGGTACACCAGGGTGTAGCCCAGCGTCAGCCCGAAGCCGGGTATGACGGGGGATATGCGACGCGACATAAAGGTCCTTGGTTGAGAACAGCAAAGCCCCGACGGTCATTGCAATGCGGTTCACTGGAGAATGAATCCGTGGCGAGGGAGCTTGCTCCCGCTGGGCTGCGCAGCAGCCCCATTTTTGTGAGCGCTTCGCACTCAAGCGGGAGCAAGCTCCCTCGCCACACAGAATTCTTCAAGCCTTGAGTAAACACCATTGCAACAGTAGTCAGGGCCCATTTATGGCCTGCCCAGCTTACTGCGCCTGATAGATCTGGTCGAACACGCCGCCATCGTTGAAAAATTTCGGCTGGGCGCTTTTCCAGCCGCCGAAGTCCTTGTCGATGGTCACCAGCTCCACCTTCGGAAATTGCCGGGCGTACTTGGCGGCCACGTCCTTGTCACGCGGGCGATAGTAGTTTTTCGCGGCGATCTCCTGGCCGGCCGGGCTGTACAGGTGCTTGAGGTACGCCTCGGCGATCTCGGCATTGCCCTTTTTCTCGGCGTTCTTGTCCACCACCGCCACGGGTGGTTCGGCGAGGATCGACAGCGACGGCACGACGATGTCGAACTTGTCCGCACCACCGTCCTCTTTCAACGCCAGGAAGGCTTCGTTTTCCCAGGCCAGCAACACGTCGCCCTGACCGTTGTTGACGAAGGTAATGGTCGAGCCACGGGCGCCAGTGTCGAGAATCGGCACATGCTTGAACAGCGCCTGCACGTATTCCTTGGCCTTGGCTTCGTCACCCCCATTGGCCTTCAGGCCATAGGCCCAGGCGGCGAGGAAGTTCCAGCGCGCACCGCCGGAAGTCTTCGGGTTCGGGGTGATGACCGACACGTCGTTCTTGATCAGGTCGCCCCAATCCTTGATGCCCTTGGGGTTGCCCTTGCGCACCAGGAACACGATGGTGGACGTGTAGGGCGTGCTGGCTTCCGGCAGGCGTGTTTGCCAGTCCGCCGGCAGGGACTTGCCCAGCTTGGCGATTTCATCGATGTCACCGGCCAGGGCCAGGGTCACCACGTCGGCCCGCAGACCATCGATCACCGCCCGACCTTGCTTACCCGAGCCACCGTGAGACTGCTGGATCTTCACGCTGTCGTCCGGGTGCGCTTTCTTCCAGAAATTGACGAATTCGGCGTTGTAATCCTGGTAAAGCTCACGCGTCGGGTCGTAGGACACGTTGAGCAACTCGTAATCCTTGGCGACGGCGGAACCTGCAAAAACAGCACTGGCCAGCGCGGCCAGGGCATAACGACGAATGGACGACATGGTGAAAGCTCCTGGAATTCTTATTTTCAAGACGGCTTATGACTCGGCTGCTGCAGCCGGAATTTTTCCTTGCGCTCGATCTGGACCACCTGGGCGTTGTGCACGGTGATTTCCACCGCCCCAAAACGCAGATCGCGCAATGCGCTCTGGATCTCGCGCAAGATGGTTGCTTCGTCCTGGCCGTCAACGCTACGTAGAGATGCGCTCATGCTGCTGCTCCTTTGAATGAATGCCTGGCAGTGGGCGGCACTGCTTGCGGCGTGGGAGCAATACTAGATAACTGCAGATATTCTTAAAAAGACTATTTAAGAATTTTTATATAACCAAAATTACAGAAAGTAGCCGATGTCCTACGGCAGGGGTGACTGGGGGCTTTTCCCTGCCAACCCCTCGGATATTTCCTTCAAGACGTAGGGCTGTTCGTGAACTAGGCACCCTGGTTTTGCACCGCTAACCTGGGTTCGTCATCGCAAAAAACGGTGACACGGACGTGCAAGTCCGGCGGAGGACACAATTGTCGATGGCTATTCATCGAGCATTTTTTATGCTCGCGAACCGTTATGGCAGCTGTGTATGGGAGACCTTCGGGTCTGCCGGGTACTCCGACCGGTCTTGCACACCTATGCATAGCTGCCACCTCTCTCGACTGTGCAAGCGAAGCGGTGTTGGCTCCTGAAAACTTCGGAGTGCTTTGATGCAAGCTGAACCGGCGCCATCGCGAGCAAGCTCGCTCCCACAGGGGGAATTGGGTTGTCGCGGATATCACAGTCAACTCAAAACAACTGTGGGAGCGAGCTTGCGATAGCGGTGCATCAGTCCCTATCAATGCCAACTGAACAGACGCCTTCGCGAGCAGGCTCGCTCCCACAGTTGGATTGGGATACGGCTGGAGAGATAGGTCGGCTGTCAGGCCGCCTCGCGAGCAAGCTTTGCTCCCACAGGTCCTGCTCAAACAGATCTGAGGGGTGTACGACCGGGAGAACCAGGTCGGCTACTAGGCCGCCTTGTGGTGGACGTTGATCTCGGCGCCCCGTTAACCACGCTGGCCGAGTGAGGGCACACCGAGCCTAAGCGAGGTGCCGAGTGGTGGGGCAAAGCCTTTTTGGTTACTTTTTTGGCGTCCGTCTGAAAAAAGTGACCCGCCGTAAGGGCGGAACCCTAAGCCGCCGTTACCGCAGCAACGGATATACACTCGACCAACATCAATACCCCTGACGATCAAGCAATAACCGGCGCCCGCCCCCAATCCAACTGCGCCGCCGCCACGGGCCGGCCAAACCAGTAACCCTGCCCCAACTCACACGCCTGGCCAAGCAAAAATGCCGCCTGCTCACGCTGCTCGATGCCCTCGGCGTGAACCTGCATGCCCATGCTGTGGGCCAGCGCGATGATCACCCGGACGATCGCCGCGTCATCCTCATCCCACGGCAACCCCGCGACAAAACCCTGATCAATCTTCAGCTTCTGCACCGGCAAACGCTTGAGCCGCAGCAACGACGAATAGCCCGTGCCAAAATCGTCGATGGCCAGGCGCACGCCCAGCTCCCGCAGGCGATGCATCTGCTCCAGCGCCACCTCCGGGTCTTCCATTACCGCGCTTTCCGTCACTTCCAGTTCCAGGCAACCCGGATCCAGGCCCGTGTCATGCAACACCTGGGCGACCTGGTCATACAACTCACGACGGGCAAACAACCGACTCGATACGTTGACAGCGACAAACGACAGCGCCACGCCGGCCTGCTGCCACTGGCACATCTGCCGGCAGGCCTGGTCCATGACCCAGGCATCGACCTGGGCAATCAGGCCGGTACGTTCAGCGATGGGAATGAACTCGGCCGGCGACACCAGCCCCCGCGTGGGATGCTCCCATCGCACCAGCGCCTCGACACCAATCAGACGACTGGTCGCCAGTTCGTGGACCGGCTGGTAGTGAACGCGCAACTCCTGTTGCTGCAGCGCGCGCCGCAGTTCGAAGGCAATCTCGACCCGCTGCTGGGCGTGGGCGGTGAGTTCTTCGGTGTACAAGGCGTAGCCGTCGCGTCCGGCGCTCTTGGCCTTGAACAACGCCGAATCGGCATTGCGCAGCAGTTGCCCGGCGCTCAGGGCATCGCCGGGAAACAGGCTGATGCCGATGCTGGCATTGATGAACAATGCGTGGTCACCGAACCGCAGGGGCTCTTTCAACGCGTCGAGGATGCGCCGGGCCAACGCCGCAGCCTGGCCTGGCTGCGAGCAATTTTCCACCAGCACCGCAAATTCGTCGCCCCCGAGCCGGGCCAGGGTCACGCCCGGCGCAAAAAGCCCGCGAAACCGCTCGGCCACGCCTTTGAGCAATTCATCGCCCACGTTGTGACCCAGGCTGTCATTGATGTTCTTGAAGTGATCCAGGTCCAGCAGCAACAGGGCACAGCCACGCTTGTGCAACTGCGCCGACGCCAGGGCCTGCTCGGTGCGATCGGAAAACAGCAGGCGGTTGGGCAAGCCTGTCAGCGGGTCGTGATGAGCCAGGTAGGCCAGTTCGTGCTCGGAATCCTTGATGGCGCTGATGTCGGAAAACACCGCGACGTAATGGCTGATCTGGCCGTTGTCGTCGCGAATGACACGGATCGTCTGCCATTGCGGGTAGATCTCACCGCTTTTACGCCGATTCCAGATCTCGCCGCTCCACTCGCCCTGGCTGTCCAGGGAAGTAAACATGTTGCGATAGAAATCCGGCCCATGGCGACCAGACTTGAACAGGTTGGGGCGCTGGCCCAGCACTTCGTCCCGGACATAACCGGTGATCGCCATGAAGGCCCGGTTCACGTGCACGATCAGGCCGTGGCGGTCGGTCACCAACACCCCTTCGCGGGTGCAATCGAAGACGGCGGCCGCCTGGCGCAGGCGCTCTCGATCGGCGCCGTGCTCGCCCTTGGCGAAAAAACGCGAGATCCGCGCCCGCGCCAGGAAGATCAACCCGGCGCTGAGCAGGACCCAGGCATAGCCATTGATCAGCAGCCAGCGTTGCCTGTCAGCGAATTGATCGAAGAAACTGCTCAATAAATAACCAATCAGCTGCAGCCAGACGACTGACAACACGAGGTAGAGCAGCGCTACGCGCATGGCACTGCGTTGATAGGCAGGCATTCGGCCATCCATGTCCCTACAGAGAGGTGGGGATTATAGAGGAAGAAACATCCAGCCACTCTTATCTGAAAGGCCGACTGGTTTTATCTGTAGGGCTGGTGATAATGCAACGGCAGTTTCTATCTTTATCGAGGGCCCTACAGCCTATGTGGTACGAAGGTTTTCTTGGCTTGTCGGCCTGGTCACTGGTGGCAGTCACCCTGCTGCTGACCCACGTCACGATCATTGCCGTCACGGTCTACCTGCACCGTTATTCGGCGCATCGCTCCCTGGAGCTCAACGCCGGCCTCAAACATTTCTTCCGTTTCTGGCTGTGGCTGACCACGGCACAGAACACCCGCGAGTGGACCGCCATCCACCGCAAGCACCACGCCAAATGCGAAACCGTCGACGACCCTCACAGCCCGGTCATAAAAGGCTTGTCCACCGTGCTGCGCAAAGGCGCCGAGCTGTATCGCGCCGAAGCGGAAAACCCGGAAACCCTGCGCATCTACGGCAAGAACTGCCCCGACGATTGGATCGAGCGCAACCTCTACAGCCGCTTCCCGCTGCTGGGTGTGGCGATCATGGGCATCATCGACCTGCTGTTGTTCGGCACCATCGGCATCACTATCTGGGCCATCCAGATGATGTGGATTCCCGTGTGGGCCGCCGGCGTGGTCAATGGCCTGGGCCATGCCGTGGGCTACCGCAACTTCGAATGCCGCGACGCGGCGACCAACCTGTTGCCCTGGGGCATCCTGATCGGCGGCGAAGAACTGCACAACAACCACCACACCTACCCCAACTCGGCCAAACTGTCGGTCCGCAAATGGGAATTCGACCTGGGCTGGGCCTGGATCCGGGTGTTCAGTTTCCTGCGCCTGGCCAAGGTCCAGCGGGTTGCGCCGATCGCCCACCGGGTCGAAGGCAAGGGCCACCTGGACATGGACACGGCCATGGCGATTCTCAACAACCGTTTCCAGATCATGGCGCAGTACCGCCGGCTGGTCATCGCACCGCTGGTCAAGCAGGAACTGGAGAAGGTCGATCACTCGGTGCGTCACCAGTTCCACCGGGCCAAACGCCTGCTGTCGCGGGAAACCAGCCTGCTGGATGACCGTCACCATGTGCGCATCCAGAACATGCTCGAACACAGCCAGGCGCTGAAGGTGATCTACGAGAAACGCCTGGCCTTGCAGCAGATCTGGGTCAAGACCAGCAGCAACGGCCACGACATGCTCGCCGCCATCAAGGAATGGGTCAGCGAAGCCGAGGCCAGCGGCATCCAGTCCTTGCGCGAGTTTGCCGACCAGCTCAAGACCTACTCGCTACGGCCTGCCAAGGCCTGACAAGATCACTGTGGTGAAGGGCTCCTGTGGCGAGGGGATTTATCCCCGCTGGGCTGCGCAGCAGCCCCAATACAGTCGATTCAAGTGATCCTGACACACCGCGCCATCAGGTTTCAGGGCTGCTTCGCAGCCCAGCGGGGATAAATCCCCTCGCCACAGGTTCAGCCCCCATAATTCAACTCGCTAAATCCCCCGCCCTTCGTCGCCTGAAAAGGAACTTCGCCCCAAATCCCCTATCTCAAAGAGCACTTCGCCATCCAGGCGGGTTTTGGAGAAAGCGCGTGCGAACCAACAGCAGTGCATGCTCTTTGAGATTTGTGCCGATGGTCGACAAGAACCTACAGGATTACTCTCTACCTCATTGGCCCGAGGCAGCCCAGACGCTCATGGCGCTGATGCATGCCCAGGGTGAAGTGGCGCGCCTGAGCGAGCGTGAGCAGTTGTTCAGCTCGTTGCTGGTCAGCGTCAATGCCGTGCTGTGGGCGTTCAACTGGGAAACCCGCCAAGTGCTGTATGTCAGCCCCGCCTACGAGCGGATCTTCGGCCGCCCCGCTGGCCTGGTCCTGGCTGACTTCAACGAATGGCGCGACGCAATCTACCCCGACGATCTGGAGTACGCCGAACGCAGCCTGGCCGAAGTATTGGTCAAGGGTGCCGTCGAAGACCGCGAATACCGCATCATCGCCGGCGACGGCCAGGTCCGCTGGCTGAGCGACAAATGCTTCATCAACCGCAAGGCCGAGCCAGGGCAACCGGTGATTGTGGTGGGCATTGCCGAAGACATCACCGAAAAGAAGCTGCTGGAAAGCGAACTGCAGCGCCTGGCGACCACCGACGTGCTGACCCAAAGCAGCAATCGCCGACATTTTTTCGAATGTGCCCACCGTGAGTTCGAGCAGGCACGGCTACAAGGCATGCCCATGGCGTTCCTGTTGCTGGACATCGATGACTTCAAGGTGATCAACGACACCTACGGCCATCAGGAAGGCGATACCGTGTTGCAGAGAATCGCCGAAAGCGGGCGGTCCGTGCTCCGGCGCGGTGACCTGTTCGGGCGGATCGGCGGCGAAGAGTTCGCCGCGGTGTTCCCCGGCTGCCCCCCGGACATGGCGCTGCAAGTGGCCGAGCGGTTGCAACGGGAAATCCAGCGCCTGATGTTCCGCTGCGGTGAACAGAATTTCGGCATTACCGTCAGCCAGGGCCTGACCGGCATTACCCCCGAAGACCAGTCCCTCGACAGCCTGTTCGCCCGCGCCGACGCAGCCATGTACGAAGCCAAGCGCAAGGGTAAGAACCGTATCATCGCGGCTTGATTGAGTTGTCCCGCCACTGATCAACTGTGGGAGCAAGGCTTGCCCGCGATAGCAGCGCCTCGGTGTCCACTTGAACCCGAGTTGCCTGCATCGCGAGCAAGCTTTGCTCCCACAAAGCCCGCTCCCACAGGGGTTAGGTGCTGGTGCTACTAACGGCGCAACCGCGTCAACTCCGGCAAGCCGATCTTCAGCAACCGCGCCGTACGGCTACGAGCGAGTTCTTCAAGGCCTTCATGGGCGGGCAGGTGCGCCATCTGCGCCGCCATGTTCATCACCAGCGCCTCGCGGGAATACACCCCACCACCCAGGCTATAGGCCGCCGCGATCAATTCACGCAACTCCAGCGGCAGGCGCCAGCGAGTGCGCAGCGCCGAGCCGAAGCCGGCGCCGTATTGATCGAGGGCGTTCCCGACTTCCTCCAACTCATCCAATTCGCCACCCGCCTGCGTCCATTCTTCCAGGCAACGCAGCAGCGCCAGATCGCCCAGGCGATGCAACAGCCCCGCGCAGTAACAACGCTCCGGTTCCAGATCCAGCAGCCGCGCCAGGATCCGGGCGTACTCGGCGGTGTGCAGCGATAATTCCCAGTAGCGCTTGGCATAGTCCGCCAGACAGGGAACGGTGAGCCGGGCGCAGCGCTTGAGGGTCAGGCCGAGGATCAGGTTCATGCTTTGCCCGGTGCCGAGCTGGTGCAGCGCCTGGGCCACGGTCTGCACCGGGCCGCCGCCCTGATGCTGGGCAGCGCTGTTGGCCGCCGCAATCAGTACCCCAGCGATTTGCGGGTCGGTGCGGATCTCTTCTTCCAGCAGTTTCAGATCCAGGCCTGTGGGGTTGAGACAGCGCTTGACCGCCACCTGCACATCGGTCATCAGCGGCGCGCCTTCGGACAGATCACGCCGACGCTCCAGAAAAGTTATCAGGGTCAACCCCGGCCCCGGAACCGGCGCATCGTTGGAGGTTTCTTCACCGCCCACCAACAACCCCTGCAAACGCTGGGTCAGGTTTTCCCGGTTCAAGGGCTTGGTCAGATACGCGGTCGGTGCCAGCGGCAAGACCTCACGCACGCTGGCGCTGTCGTTGCGCCGGCTCATCAGGATGAACGGCAACGGCGGCGTGCGATGCTGCTGGCGAAGGCCACGCAGAATCGCCAGGCCATCAACCCCCGGCAGCTCCCAATCGGCGATTACCAGGTCGTAGGGATGTTTCGCCAGCAAATCCAAAGCCTGCTTGCCGTCGCCACAGGTGTCCACCCGAGCATCGCAGCGCACACCCGCCAACACCTGCTCAAGCAGCTCGCGGGACGCCGGATCGGCCTCGGCGATCAACACACGGGGTACAGCGGGTAAATCCACAGCAGTCATGCAGCATGCTCCCTTGCCATACTTGCACCTTAGACGTTGGTGGCCGTTCCAGACAGCTCAAAATCCACAGGCAGCTTCGCCGATTATGAAAAAACCCGCCAGAAGGCGGGTTTTTGTGGATCAGCGCACAACCAGGACTCAGAGTTCGGAGAAGCACTCTTCGAGGATCGCCAGGCCTTTGTCCAGTTGCTCGTCCGGCGCGGTCAGCGGCACCAGCACCCGCAGAACGTTGCCATAGGTGCCGCAGGACAGCAGGATCAGACCCTTGTCGCGCGCCTTGGCCACGACTTGGGCTACCGCTGCCGCATTCGGCTTGTGGGTGTCGCCGTTTTCGAACAGCTCCACGGCGATCATCGCGCCCAGGGCACGCACTTCACCGATGACCGGGTACTTCTTCTGGATCGCCTTCAGGCCGGTCACCAGACGCTCGCCCACAGCCTTGCAGCGGTCCAACAGGTGTTCTTCTTCGAACACTTCCATCACCGCCAGCGCCGCCGCACAGGCGATCGGGCTACCGGCGTAGGTGCCACCCAGGCCACCCGGTGCGATGGCATCCATATACTCGGCCTTGCCGCACACACCGGCCAACGGGAAGCCGCCAGCGATGGACTTGGCGAAGGTGGTCAGGTCGGCGGCAACGCCCATCTGTTCCATGGCGAAGAAAGTGCCGGTACGGCCGGCGCCGGTCTGCACTTCGTCAGCGATCAGCAGGATGCCGTGCTGGTCGCACAAAGCGCGCAGGCGCTTCATGAATTCCTTCGGCGCTACGTAGAAACCACCCTCGCCCTGCACCGGCTCGATGATGATTGCCGCGATGTCACGCGGCTCGGCGTCGTTCTTGAAGATACGCTCGATGCTGGCGATGGAGTCGTCGATGCTCACGCCGTGCAGTTCGTTCGGGTACAGCGCGCGGAAGATGCCGCCGGGCATCAAGCCCATGCCGGCCGAGTACGGCACGACTTTACCGGTCAGGCCCAAGGTCATCATGGTACGACCGTGATAGGCGCCGGTGAACGCGATCACACCGGCACGGCCCGTGGCGGCGCGGGCGATTTTCACGGCGTTTTCCACCGCTTCCGAACCGGTGGTCACCAGCAGGGTTTTCTTGGCGAAATCACCCGGCACCTTGGCGTTGATTTTTTCGCACAGTTCCACGTACGGCTCGTAGGCCAGGACCTGGAAGCAGGTGTGGGTCAGCTTGTTCAACTGTGCGGTCACGGCGGCGATGATTTTCGGGTGCACGTGACCGGTGTTCAGCACCGCGATGCCGCCGGCGAAGTCGATGAATTCACGACCTTCAACGTCGGTTACCGTGGCGTTCTTCGCCGATTCGGCAAAGATCGGGTGAATCTGGCCAACACCGCGTGGAACAGCGGCGGTACGGCGGGCCATCAAGTCAGCGTTAGTCTTGCTCATTACAGTCCTCATTCGCCGCTCATCGGTCGGCGTGGCTCAAGGAATACATGGCGGGGAGGCAACTGCGACAGCATGCGATGATCGACTGCCGCAGCGTTCCGGCCACAAGAAACAGAACGGGTGAAACGCGCAAAGGGACAGCGCTCTCGTGCCCTTTGCGCTTGAAGCAGATCAGATACCCAGGCAGAGGTATTTGATTTCCAGGTAATCCTCGATGCCGTACTTGGAGCCTTCACGGCCCAGGCCCGAAGCCTTGATGCCGCCGAATGGCGCGACTTCGTTGGAAATCAACCCGGTGTTGACGCCGACCATGCCG
This sequence comes from Pseudomonas sp. Lb2C2, assembly GCF_052112205.1. NCBI lineage: Bacteria > Pseudomonadati > Pseudomonadota > Gammaproteobacteria > Pseudomonadales > Pseudomonadaceae > Pseudomonas > Pseudomonas sp. Lb2C2. The sequence continues at coordinate 44,343 of NZ_JAUTYW010000014.1, forward strand.
TACTCCAGGGCTTCGGCCACACGGAACACACGGCCCAGGTCGCGGGCATAGAAGTACGAAGCCAGGCCGAACTCGGTGTCGTTGGACATCGCGATCACTTCGGCTTCGTCTTTGAAACGGAACAGCGGCGCCAGCGGGCCGAAGGTTTCTTCCTTCGCCACGGCGGCGTTCTTCGGTACGTTGGTCAGGATGGTCGGCTCGAAGAAATTGCCTTCCATCGCCTTGCCGCCCGAGAGCACGGTCGCGCCTTTGCTGACGGCATCAGCGATGTGTTCCTGCACCTTGGCGACCGCTTTGCCGTCGATCAAGGGACCGGTGGTGGTGCCATCATCCAGACCGTTGCCGATCTTGAGCTTGGCGACCGCAGCCTTGAGTTTTTCGGCGAACGCGTCGTACACCGAATCCTGGATGTACAGACGGTTGGCGCAAACGCAGGTCTGGCCGTTGTTGCGGTATTTGGAAATGATCGCGCCTTCGACGGCCTTATCCAGGTCCGCGTCGTCGAACACGATGAACGGCGCGTTGCCGCCCAGTTCCAGGGAGACTTTCTTGATGTCCTTGGCACATTCGGCCATCAACTGGCGACCGATCTCGGTCGAGCCGGTGAAGGACAGCTTACGCACGATCGGGTTGCTGGTCAGCTCGCCACCGATGTCGCCGGCGCTGCCGGTAACGACGCTCAACACGCCTTGCGGAATGCCGGCACGGTGCGCCAGTTCCACCAGGGCCAGGGCCGAGAACGGGGTTTGCGACGCTGGCTTGATGACCATGGTGCAACCGGCAGCCAGGGCTGGGCCGGCCTTGCGGGTGATCATCGCGGCCGGGAAGTTCCACGGGGTAATGGCCGCGGTCACGCCGATCGGCTGCTTGATCACGATCAGGCGCTTGTCGGGTTGGTGGCCGGGAATCACGTCACCGTAGATGCGCTTGGCTTCCTCGGCGAACCATTCGATGAACGAGGCGGCGTAGACGATTTCGCCCTTGGCTTCGGCCAGTGGCTTGCCTTGTTCCAGGGTCATCAGGCGACCGAGGTCGTCCTGGTTTTCGATCAGCAATTCGTACCAGCGGCGCAGCTTGTTGGCGCGCTCCTTGGCGGTCAGTGCACGCCAGGCAGGCAGCGCCTTGTCGGCGGCTTCAATCGCCCGACGGGTTTCGGCGGCGCCCATCTTCGGCACAGTGCCCAACACTTCGCCCGTCGCCGGGTTGGTGACCTTGATTGTCTGACCATTGTCCGCATCGACCCAAGCGCCATCGATGAAGGCTTGCTGGCGGAACAACTGGGTGTCTTTAAGCTGCATGTCGGCTTTCCTTAACAGCACCGCGCGCACGCGGAGCGTATTAGATTTGTAGAAAGGCGCCTCGGGGGCTGCCGTCAGGGAAATCATTCACCGGGCTGAAGCACAGAAATAACGCACAAAAGCACAGACGTGCGGTTCAGCACCCAGACAAGAGCGTTTGAAATCTCAAACGAATCCTAGGGCCGATAGGGGTGAAGGACAATAGGCTGTTCGAAAAAAAGAACGAAAAAACCGAATTTGCCCGCTTTTTCTGATCAGCGTAGCCGATGCCCGCCCAGCCTTATGAAAACACCGGCAAATCAGCAGCATGGACGCCCGCGATGCATATGAGTATCATGGCGCCCGCGTCGCACCAGTAGCTCAGCTGGATAGAGTACTGCCCTCCGAAGGCAGGGGTCGTGGGTTCGAATCCCGCCTGGTGCACCATCTTCAGAATCAAAAGCCTCAGGTCGCAAGACCTGGGGCTTTTTTGTGGGCGCTGATCTTACTCAACGCTTGCGCAACGCCTCCAACCGCGCAGGCAAGTCCTCCTCGGGAAAGCGCTTATGCAGCGCCAGCAGTTTCTCATCAGCCGCCTTGCTCTCACCCACCTCGCGCAAACGCAGGATTTCCATCAGGCCCTGCTCCAGCGATGGCAGTGCAGCGGGCGCCGATTTGCTCATTTTCGCCGCAGGCTTTTCCGCCAACGATTGCATCGGGCTTGCCGGGGCGCGGGCCAGTTCGCCCTGGGGCGCCATGCGGGTGATCGGTGCGGGGGCGGGCATGGCCGGCGGTGGTGCAGCGGCAACGGCGGGCGCTTGCCGATCGGCGGAAAACTCCATCGAAGCGGGTGCGGACAGTTCCTCGTGAGGCACGGGCGAACGCAGCACCAGGCCGATCATCAGCGCCACGCCGGCGACCGTGGCGAATGCCATTTGCCAGCGCGGCCGTTGGCAGGCCTGTAGCCAGCGCTGCCACAGGCTTGGCGCGGGCGTCGGGGCTTCACGGCGGGCGGCGGCCAGGATGAAGGCGTCCAGGGAGGCCGGCGGCTCGGCGCTGGCGTGCTGGCGGAAATGCTCGATCAGCATTTCATCATCGGGGGCCGGGGTGTGTTTAGGGTCGATCATGCGGGTACCTCCTCGGCCAGCAGTCGATGCAATTTCTGCTGGGCGTAACGCAAGCGGCTCTTGACCGTTTCCAGCGGGGCGCCGGTCAAGGCGGCAATCTGTGGCAGCTCCAGGTCGCCGTGCAGGCGCAGCAGGAAGACTTCCCGCTGATCTTCGGGCAAGGCCTGCAACGCGGCGTCGAGACGCGCCTGATCGCGACTCAGGCTCAGCTGTTGCTCAGGGCTGCTGGTGTCGTCGGGTTGGACGTGAAGCTGCTCGTCGTAGCTGTCGTGCAACGGGTTGTGGACACCCTGCTTGCGCCAGTGGTCGATCAAGCGGTTGCGGGCAATCTGGAACAACCAGGTACGAAAACTCGCCCGGCCTTGTGGCTGGGTGGTGCTGCGAATCAGGCTGAGCCAAGTGTCCTGGAACACTTCTTCGGCCAGTTCGGCCTTGTTGCTCAAGGACACCAGGAACCGGTAAAGCCCTTGCCGATGGCGGGCGTAGAGGACTTCGAAAGAAGCCCCATCGCCATTGCGGTAGCGGGCCAGCAGCGATTCGTCGCTGGGAGAATCAAGCGCAGCGGGCATGTCGGTGACGAACTCCTTTCGATGTAGAACACGGTCTTGCAGATTGCAGAGGACTCTGTGGGAGCCGGGCTTGCCCGCGAAGGCGGCGTGTCAGGCGAAACTGCTGTGCCTGACACGCCGCCTTCACAGGCAAGCCAGCTCCCACATTTGATCCCCGTCGTGGCCAGGATCAGCGCTTGGCCGCAGGCTCGAGGCTCTGGGCAAGCTCCACCAACTGCACAAACTCGGCACGCAGCCCAAACGGATCATCACCACGCGCCGAGCGAGCCAATTGCGCGGTGTCCTTCAAGCTCATCGTCCCAGTGTAGCGCCCGTCCCCCTTGAGCTGTTGGGCGAAGGCCGCCACGGCGGCCGAGAAGCGCAGGTCATCGCTGGCCTTGTCTTCGTCCTGCACGCCCGCAATCGGATGCTCGATCAATCGACTGCTACCGCCCTCAGCGGGTTTGTAGCGTACGCGCAACATCGCCAATTCGCCTGATTTACCCTCCGACTGGGGCGTGCTGGCATAGCGCAGCGGCTCCAACCAGCCCGGCTGGCCCTTCGGGACAATTTCATACAAGGCCGTCACCGTATGCCCGGCACCGATCTCGCCCGCGTCGACCTTGTCGTTGTTGAAGTCCTCACGCTTCAACGCGCGGTTTTCATAACCGAGCAGGCGATACTCACTGACCTGGGCGGGGTTGAACTCCACCTGCAACTTCACATCCCGCGCCACCACCGCCAGGGTGGAACTGAGCTGGTCCACCAAGACCTTGCGCGCTTCGAGCAGGTTGTCGATGTAGGCGTAGTTGCCGTCACCGGCGTCAGCCAATTGCTCCATCAGGTGTTCATTGTAGTTATCCACACCGAAGCCCAGCGTCGTCAGGGAGACGCCGCTTTTACGCTGGTCCACCGCCATCTGCTTGAGGCTGTCGAAATCACTGACACCGACGTTGAAGTCGCCATCGGTGGCCAGCAGGATCCGGTTGATGCCTTTGTCGATAAAGCTTTCCCGAGCCATCTGGTAGGCCAGTTCGATACCCGAGGCGCCCGCGGTGGAACCACCGGCGTCGAGTTGATCGATGGCGTTGCGGATGGTCACCTTGTCGCGCCCCGAGGTGGGCTTGAGCACCACCCGGGATTCACCGGCATAGACCACCAGGGACACCCGGTCCTGGTCACGCAGTTGGTCCACCAGCAGCTTCAGCGTGCTCTTGACCAGCGGCAGCCCTTCGCGACGGTCCATGGATCCGGAAACGTCCACCAGGAAGACCAGGTTGGCCGGCGCCAGATCCGCCACGGCGCGGTCGCTGGCCTTGATGCCGATGCGCAGCAAGCGGGTGTGAGGGTTCCACGGCGATGGGGCCACCTCGGTGGTCACGCCAAAGGGTGAGCCGTCAGTGGGCAGGGCATAGCTATACGGAAAATAATTGACCATTTCCTCCAGCCGCACGGCACCTTCGGGGGGCAGGCTGCCTTGATTGAGCAAACGTCGCACATTGGCATAGCTGCCGGTGTCGACATCCACGCTGAAGGTCGAGACCGGCGTTTCGGCCACGCTGTGAATCGGGTTGTCCGGCAGTTTTTCGTACTGTTCACGCGGCTCGGCACGGTACCCCCCGGCGATGGCATCGTTCGCCACGCTAGGAGCGGGCATCGCTGCCGGCTTCATGAGCATGCGCTTGACCGTCGACTGGCGCACTTCGGCGATCTCGCCTTGCGGCACAACACTGGGCGCCACGGCTACCGGCTCGGAGGGCTTGGCAGCCTCCCGGGAAGACAACCCACAACCGGCCAACGCCACCAGCAAAGTCACGGCGAAGCCCTGGGCAGCAGGACGCATAAAGGGAAGTGGACGGAACATGGGCTGAACCTCGTGAATGAATGATTCCTACACAGGGTCAGACGCAAGGCACACGAGGTTCGGGTTAACGACCAGGAAATTTTTTTGGCGCGCTGAAAAAAACCGGGCTGGCCACCCCCAAAGTGGCCAGCCCGTTGCAGCAGGTATTGTCAGCGGGACGGAATGCCCCGCAGATCATCGGCGATGAATCCGCTCAAATGGCCGGTGTAATAGTCTTCGACATTGGAGTTGCCTCTGTTCGTCAGCGCCCCCGTCATGCCTTTCAGGACCTCAAGTTGCCCGATTGCCCCACCCGGCATCAGCCCCTGGCGGGCCTGGGCAAAGTGCAGCACCTCGACATCGGCCTTCCTCACCTTGACCTGATAATTGAAATCGACACTGGCCAGATACGTACCGTCAGCGACGATCTTGTTCATGAAACCACCTTGGGTGTCCTGAATACGGCGCGCATAGACGGCGTTGACGTCCAGCAGATAGTCAGCGGTTTCCTTGCTGGAGGCATAGCGATTGCCGTCGAGCAGACGGACGATCAGGTCGGTGTGCAACTGGTCACGGACTTTTTCGTCGGGCAGAAAGCGTTCGTTTTTGCCGACGACTTCAACGTTGAACGTGTCGATCCAATAGGTGGCGGTCTCGGGGATCGCCACCGGCGCAGGGGAAATGTAGTAGTCGGGCTTGGAAGCGCAACCTGCCATAAGGCAGAGAGCCAGCAAGAGGGTAAAAACTCGCATGTTTGAATTCGTCCTTGAGAGGTAGCGGCATAATGGCGGCTGCATTCTACGGGGTTTGAATGAGCGCTCAAGTTGTTTGGCCCTGACGGAGTGCGGTCCCGTCTCACTCAATCCCAATGTCCACTACCGTTTTCCCCGCCCCACGCCCCTCGGCTACCTGGGCAAAGGCCTCATTGACTTGCTCCAGGCCAAACCGGCGCTGATCCAGCTTGATCCGCAGTTGCCCTGACTCCACCAGAGCGGCGGCCTCCCGCAAGATCTGACCATGATGCTCTCGCCCCTTGCCAGTCAGCAGCGGCATCAACGTAAACACCCCGGAATAGCTCGCCCCTCGGAACGACAACGGCGCGAGGCTGTGTTGGCCCCAGCCGAGACAACTGAGCACATGGCCGGTGTAGGTCTTTACCGCGTTGAAGGACGCATCCAGGGTCGGGCCGCCCACGGTGTCGTAGACGATGTCGAAGCCTTCGCCATCGGTGTATTGGCGCACGTAGCTGTCAGTGTCCTGGGTTCGATAGTCGATGGCTGACGCGCCCAGTTCGCGGATGAAAGCCTGGCTGTCGGCCGAGCCCGTGGCGTAGACCTCGGCGCCCCGGGCCTTGGCGATTTGCACGGCCATTTGACCGACGCCGCCCGCCCCGCCATGAATCAGCACCTGTTGCCCGGCCCGAACGTTGGCCCGATCGACCAAGCCTTCCCAGGCCGTAATGAATGCCAGCGGCAAGGCGGCCGCTTCGCGCATGCTCAGTGAGCGAGGCTTGGGCGCAATCAGGCGGGCATCGACCGCGATGTATTCGGCCAGCGCGCCTTGGGCCCCGCCGATCCCGCCGGCCATGCCGAACACCTCGTCGCCAGGCGCGAAGTCATTCACGCCCTCTCCCCGTTCAACCACCGTTCCGGCCAGGTCAATCCCCAACACGGCGGGCAGCGGCTGGCGTGCGTGGGCCCCGCCTCCCGCCGCGATCTTGGTGTCCAGCGGGTTGATTCCGGCGGCATGCACCTTGATCAATACCTGACCTTTGCCGGGAATGGGCCGGGAGATGGAACGGACAATCAGCGCAGCCTGAGCGGTTTCGGCAACGGCGGCGGACATGGTGTTGTTCATGACGGTAAACCTCCAATGAGTGGGCAGGCTCATAGTGCGAGGGAAGACGCATTCCGATAAGTGAGCAACAATGGATAGGATTTATTCCAGACAGAGATCAAATCCTGATGGATCTGTTCGACGCAATGCAGGTGTTCGTGCGGGTGGTGGAGCGCGGCTCGTTCTCGGCCGTCGCCAGGGAACTGAACCTGGGCCAACCGGCGGTGAGCAAGCAGATCCGTGCGTTGGAGCAACATCTGGGCGGGGCGCTGTTCGCCCGCAGCACCCGCCATCTCGCGCTGACCGACCAGGGGCAGCGCTTCTACGCCGAAAGCAAGGACATACTCGCCAGCCTGGACGCCGCACGGCTCAGTTTCGCCAGTGGGCAGGAACAGATCGCCGGCCTTCTGCGCGTGGCGGCGCCCGTCAGTTTCGGCCGCTTGTGCATTGCACCCTTGGTGGGCGAGTTCCTCGCGCGTCACCCACAGCTTCGGATCGACTTGAGGCTAAGCGATCAGAACGAGGATGTATTGAAGGAGAACATCGACCTGGCCATTCGCATTGGCGTGGTGAAAAGCGAAGGGCTGGTAGCGATCTCCCTCGGCGACAGCCCGCGCCGGGTGTACGCCTCCCCCGCCTATCTGCAACAGCATGGCACGCCCCTCGCACCGGCTGATCTGGCCGGCCATAACTGTTTGGCGTTCACGCTGCTGGAGCATTACGACGTCTGGCGGTTCGACCTGGATGGCCGCCAGTACAGCGTCACGATCAAGGGCAACGTCACCTGCAACAGCAGCGAGGCAATCCGGGAAATGGTGCTGTCGGGGCTGGGCGTTTCGCTGTCACCGCAGTGGTTGTTCGCGGCCGATGTTCGCCAGGGAACCGTCTGCACCGTGCTTGCCGATTACCAGCCACTGGCGCTGCCCATCAGCGCCGTGTTCAGTCAAGATCGACGACGCTCGGCACGAACCCGGGCCTTTGTGGATTTTTTGCGCGAGCGTCTTTAAACAGCCGGGTCAGGACTCACAGGCCAATGACGGCTGCGCAGCCTTCCCATGCCGCCCGGGAAAATACGCCGCCGCGGCCACGCCCACCGCGCCCATCACACCGCAATAGACTACGCACACCCATGGGCTCCACGGCACCAAGGCGATCAGCATCAGCGGCGTCATGCTGGCCCACAGGGCATAGGCGATGTTGTAGGTGAGCGAGATGCCGGACACGCGGATCTTCGGCGGGAACAGGCTAACCATGACCGAAGGCACCGCACCAACCACGCCGCAACCCAGGCCCGCCACGGCGTAGGCCAGGCCCAGCCAGGCGCTGCCGCTGATCAGGCTGGCGTAGAGCACGGCAATGCCCACAGGCAGCAGCAGGCTGTAGAGCATGACGGTGCGCCAGGCGCCGATGCGGTCGACGATGAGGCCGGCCAGGACACAGCCGATGTTCAGGAAGACGATGCCCAGGCTGCTCAGGGCGAACGTATGGCTGGGGGTCATGCCGAAGCTTTTTTGCATCACGGTCGGGGTGATGACCACGAACACCACCACGGCCGAGGTCAGCACACAGGTCAGGATCGCGGCAGGCAATAAGGCCTGGCGATGGTCGCGCAGGACCGTGCGCAACGGCAGTTCCGCAGCGCCTTCGCGATTGGCTTGCAGGGCCATGAAGATCGGCGTTTCGCTCAGCCAGCGACGCAGCCAGACGCCGATCACGCCGAAGACCCCACCCAACAGGAACGGCAGGCGCCAGGCGTAATCGAGAATCTCTGCCGGCGTGTAGATCCGCGCCAGCGCCGTTGCGGTCAAGGCGCCCAGCAAGTAGCCGAAGGTCAGGCCGGCCTGGAGGAAACCCAGGGCATAGCCGCGATGGTGCAGCGGTGCATGTTCGGCCACGAACACCCAGGCGCTGGGCACCTCACCACCCACCGCCGCGCCCTGCAGGATGCGCAGTGCCAGCAGCAACAACGGCGCGAAATAACCGATTTGCGCGTAGGTCGGCATCACGCCGATGAGCAGGCACGGCAAGGCCATCATCAGGATGCTCAGGCTGAACACGCGCTTGCGTCCCAGGCGATCGGCGAAGTGCGCCATGAGAATGCCGCCCAGGGGCCGGGCCAGGTAGCCGGTGGCGAAAATCCCGAAGCTTTGCAGCAAGCGCAGCCAATCGGGCATTTCCGGCGGGAAGAACAACTGGCTGAGGGTCAGGGCGAAGAAGACGAAGATGATGAAATCGTAGATCTCCAGCGCGCCTCCCAAGGCGGCCAGGCCCAGGGTCTTGTAATCGGATCGGCTGAATCGGTCACCGGGTAGAACAGGGGTGGCAGTCATAGGCAGAGTTGAACAATAAGTTTGAGAGAGGGCGACGGCTCAGTCGTCGCGATCATGGTCCACCGGTTGAACCGGTGGCTGGCCTGGCTCGGCGTCTTCGGCCTCGTCGACAGGCAGGAAATCCTTGCGGCTCTGGGCGATGGCCCGGCGTATCTCGTCGCCCTTGGTGGGGCAGTTCAGGAGGCGGGCGATGCCGTCGGGTTTCTGCGTCATCGCCATCCTCCGGCATGAGTGAACAGGGGCTCGATAGTGCTCGCTTTTGGCGCGTGATGCCAATGTTGCGTCGGGGCGTCAGCGCCACTGTGGGGGGCTGCTTCACGCCCAGCGGGAGCAAGCTCCCTGGCCACAGGGGGTTTGTGCTGTTCGAGTCAGCGGTGATAGCGGCGCACTACGCTGCTGTTGCGCAGGACGTGGCCTTTGATTTTTTCCATCAGTTGGACGCGGGTGAGGTCGGCTGGCAGGGCTTCCGGCGGCAGGTCCAGGGCGAAAAGCTGGATCAGGTAGTGGTGAGCGCTGTCGCCGACAGGCGGGCAAGGACCGATGTAGCCGTGGGTGTTCTTGCTGTTGATACCGCTCATGCCTTCCAAGGAGGACTTGGTACCGGCGCCCGCCGGAATCTGCCGCGTTGTGGCCTTGATGCCGTAGTGGATCCAGTGGTCGACACCTTGGCCCCTTTGACCGTCCGGGTCCAACATGACGATGGCGTAGCTGAGGGTGCCGGGCGGGCCGGCGTTCCAGCTCAAGGCCGGAGAAATGTTCTTGCCACCACAGGTGTTGGCATCACTGGCTGCTGCCGCCGTGAAGAGGCGGTCGTCCGACACACCGGGGATGCTGAGGGTAAAACGCTCCTCGGCCTGGACAACTCCTTGTGCGCACAGCACCAGGGCGACGGCCGCCAGCCAAGGGGAAAGAGAGTTCAATCGGGTCATACCTGGGCACCTTGTGCGTGTCTGGCCATGGACGGCTTGCGAACTATAGCCGCAGCTTCGCCAAGGGTGCAGTGACAATTACGCTGAAACTCGTTCCGGCCCTGGGACTCCAAAGGGAAACGCCTGCCGGAGAATGACCATGTCTCTGCATCAAGTCGCCCGTTTCGCCGACGTTCGTGAAGACCGCGGCCTCGAAGTCAAAATCGACGACACGTCCATCCTGCTGTTGCGCTCCGGCGTACAGGTACGCGCCTTCCAGGGCAAATGCCCGCATGCCGGCGCACCACTGGCCAAGGGCGCGGTGTGCCATGGAAGGTTGATTTGCCCGTGGCACAAGGCCGCGTTCCGGGCTGAAGACGGCGCACTGTGTGAACCGCCAGCCCTCGACAGCCTGGCGCGCTATCACGTCGAGGTCCGGGACGGTGACGTCTGGGTCGACGACCAACCACTGCCAACCGATAAAGTCCCGCCGGCCGATGACCCGCGCACGTTTGTCATCATCGGCGCCGGTGCTGCCGGCACGGCTTGCGCGGCGGCCTTGCGCGAGAAAGGTTTTGGCGGACGAATCCTGATGATCGACCGCGAGGCCGAAGCCGGCTACGACCGTACGGTGCTGAGCAAGTATGTATTGGCCGGCGACATGGCGGTCAACGAGACGGCGCCGCTGCGCGATGAAACCTATTTCACCCAGCAACGCATCGAAAGGCTCCATGGCGAGGTCACCCATTTGGACCCCGACGCTCGGCAAATCCAGCTCGCCGATGGCCGGCATCTGGACTACGACGCCGCGCTGATTGCCACTGGCGGGGTACCCAAGACGCCGGCGTTGCCCGGTATCGATTTGCCACAGGTCTTCGTGCTGCGTTCGATCGCCCACGCCCGGCAGATTCTCGACACGGCCCGGCCCGGGCAACAGGCGGTGATCATCGGCGACAGTTTCATCGCCATGGAGGTGGCCTCGTCCCTGCGCAAGCGCGAGCTGGACGTCACCGTCCTGGCCCGGCATCCGGTGCCGTTCGCCGCACAATTGAGCGAGAGCGTTGGCCAGGCCATCCTGGCCCGACACCGGGCCAATGGTGTGGTGTACCACACCGGCGGCGAAGCGGCGCGTATCGAGGGCGCGGGCAAGGTCGAAGCCGTGGTGCTGGCTAACGGTCAGCGCGTTGCCGCGGACCTGGTGATCATTGGCGTCGGGGTGCGCCCGGCTACCGAGGCCTTTGCCGGCTTGCCACGGGAACAGGACCAGTCACTGTCCGTCGACGCGGGCATGCGAGTGACTGACGGCTTATGGGCTGTCGGTGATATCGCCACCTTCCCCCTCAACGGCCAGCCCCAGCGCATCGAGCATTGGTGCCTGGCCCAGCAACAGGCGCGCATTGCCGCTGCGAACATGCTCGGCGGCGACGAGCACTATCTGGACGTGCCGTTTTTCTGGACCTATCACTTTGGCAAACGCTACGACTATCTTGGCCACGCCGAGCACTGGGACGAAGTGGAATTCAAGGGCACGCCCGAGCATCCGCCCTTTATCGCCCTGCTGGGCAAGGACGGCCTCGTTGCCGCCGCCGTGGCCTGTGATGAAGGCAGGGCCATGGCGGCGTTGGCCCAGCGCATGAAACAACCGTTGCCGGTGGACGAGGCATGGCGGCTGATCCGGGACTTCTCGTCGTAGACCCATCTCACATCCCCCAAATCCCCTGTGGGAGCGAGCCTGCTCGCGATGGCGTCAATGCACGGACTGATCGGCCGGCAGGTGAATCACGCGGGGCCGCTCCAGCGGTGCCAAGGGAGGTGGTTGCAAGTCGGGGCTGAGCAAGTGGAAATGCGCCACGACGTGGCTGATGTCGCCGTCCTGGTTGTTATGGATGATCTTCGAGCCAGGCTGGCGCAGCGTGTCCAGGCGCTCGTCGGTCAACTTGAAACTGGCGCTCAAGCCCTGGTCATTCACTACCGGGGCCGGCAACCGACGCTGGGCGAAGCTGCGGCTTTTGCGCTGTTGGTAACGCGCCCAGGTAATCAATAGCACCGCGTTGACCAACGCGATCCAGCCATAGACCTGCAAGGTCCCCAGGGTATCGAACAGGGACCCTCCCGGGCGCGAACCGGCCTGGCTCGCGAACAGCGGCCACAGCCCATTGGCCAGCAAATACAACAGCCCCACCCACGCCAGCACGGTAAAAAACGCATCGATGAGCACCAGAAAAGGCCGTTGCCGGGTCCTGATAATTTTCATCGGATCACTTCCTCTTCCTGATCATCGAACGGTTTGATACCGCGATCCGGACTGACCCAGCGCGCACGCTTCTGATGCTGCCCGAACAGCACTTTTGGAAAACTCACCAGGGTGGTGAAGAGGCTGATCAGCCAGAACACCAACGGATACCAGACCACCCAGAACATGATGTGCCACAGGCCTTTTTCGTAGCGCCGATCGATCAGGATGCTCACCGCGAACTGCAGCAGGCACACCACCGCCAGCAGCAACCCGGTGAAGGCCGGCGGCATCAGGTGATCCACGGCGATGGCCGCAGGCATCTCGACGAATTTGCCGGCGCCCCAGAAAATCACCGACAGCAAGAACGTGAACGCCCAACCGGTGGACAGGCAATATTCGAACAACAGCGGCCACAGGTAGCGGTGGCGGTATTGCCAGATGCCACGGATGTTCTTGAACAGCACTTCCGCGCCACCCTGGGCCCAGCGCAACCGTTGCCGCCACAGGCCACGCAGGGTTTCGGGCATGAGGATCCAGCACAGCGCGCGCGGCTCGTAGAAGATGCTCCAGTGATCCAGTTGCAGCTTCCAGCTGATGTCGATGTCTTCGGTGATCATGTCCGGGCTCCAGTAGCCAACCCGGTGCAGGGCGGTACGCCGGAACGCGACGATGACGCCGGACACGGTGAAGATCCGCCCGAACACCCGTTGAGTGCGCTTGATCAGGCCGATGATCGAGGAGAACTCGCCAACCTGGACTCGGCCCACCAGGGTCGAGCGGGTGCGGATGCGTGGGTTGCCGGTCACCGCGCCGAGGCGGGCGTTGTCCAGCATCGGCGCCACCAGGTAAGCACAGGTGTTCGGCGCCAGCAGCGCGTCACCGTCGATGCACACCAGGTATTCGCTGCGCGCCGCGATGGCGCCCATGCGCAGGGCCACGGCCTTGCCCTGGTTTTCTGCCAGGTGCAAGACGCGCAGGCGCGGGTCTTCAGCCGCCAGCTGATCGAGCATCTGGGCAGTGTTGTCCTTGGAGCCGTCGTTGATGGCGATGACTTCGATGTTCGGATAATGCTGGCCCAGCGCCGCGTGAATGGTGTCGGCGACGTTATCGCCTTCGTTGAAGCACGGGATCAGGATGCTGATCAACGGCTCGCCGGCCAGGGGCGGTGGCAAGGTGTCATCCTTCCACGGCCAGTGGCGCTCCCAGTGCAGCCAAAAATACAAGCCGCCGGCGATCCACAGCCCGGACATGAACAGCGGGTAAAAGAACACGAAGTCCATCAGGAATTGCCCGGTGACCAGGAAGATCAGGCCCAGGGGTACCCCAAGGACGATCGCCAGCACCAGCAGGGCGAGCAGTCTGTCGAGCATGTCAAGGATTCCACTTGTTGGAGAGCGCAGGCCGCACGGTTTTCACAGCGGGCTGGTCTTCGATGAAGTTGTCCGGGTAGTAGCCGAAGCTGGTCACGCCTTTGCGCTTGAGGCGCCCCATCCAGTCGGCCAGTTGTGCGCCATCGATGTCGCTGACCGGCTTGCTGTGCCAGTCCCGGGCCTGCAATTCGAACACCGTGCGCTTGAGCGCGCCGGGGCGAGCCTTGACGGTGTCCACCAGGCGTTCGAGCCAGGGGCCGGACTGTTCGCGGGTCTGCTTTTCCATCAGCGGCATGGCCATCGGTGCCGTCCAGTCGTAGGCACCGAGGAAGTCATCGAGGTTCTGGGCGAACCAGGCTTCGCTTTCCGGATTGAGCATCGGTTCGGCAAAGATGTTGCGCGCCGTCAGGATCTGCGGACCGCGAACCGCCCGGACCTTGGCGGTCAGCTCATGGGTGAAGTCGATCAGGTAGCGGCTCTTGAAACGCGTCCAGCGCTGCATCGCTGCCGGATCATCCCGCAGGGCGCCGATGGACGTCGGCAAACCGTGGGCGGCATAGACTTTCAGGGCCGCGGGGCTGGCGTCCTCGAAGTCGGAGAACACCGCATCGTCATGGTACAGAACGCCATCCAACGAGCTCATCCGCGCCAGGTCCTGGTAGATCTCGCCGATGACCTTGCGCACGTTCGGGTCGAACGGCGACAAACGCACGTACTGGTCCGGGGCAACGCCTGTCTTTCCGGTTTCCGGATCCCAGCGCTGTACCCGCGAAAGCTTCGCGTCCAGGGCGAAACTGAGCACCGGCATCCAGGCATAGACCTTGGCATTGGCCCGGGTACGCAACTGCCATGCAACCCGGTCGAACAGGTCGGCGCGTACCGGCAGGTGACGGTTGGGGAAGTACAACGAATGCACGAGGCCGTCGCCTTTCGGGTCGGCGAAGGCTTGCAGGAACACCGTATTGGCGCCCAGGTCGGAGATGCGCTGGACCAACTTGCCGACGTTGGCTTCCTGCTGCACCGGGTCCGAGTCGTAGACGTAATCCAGGTCGACATGCACCACACGCATCGGGTCCATCGTCTGTACGGAGACGATGCTTTCGGCGAAACGGGCGCCATCCGGATCGGACGCCACCAGGAAGCGTGGACCACTCATCAAGTTACCCAGGCTGTCGAGACCGTCCTCCAGGGTCAGGGCCATTTGATAGCCTTCGCTGCCAATCACCTGCAACGCCGTGCCGTCGGCTTCACCGTAAGGCCAGACCCAGACGCGCGGGCTGTAGCCGGTGACCTTGCGAATTTTCTCGGAGATGGCCGCCACGTCCTTGTGCAGGCGAGCCTGGAAATCGGCCTCGGTCTCATAACGACCGGTGACGGGGTCGTAGCGCCGGGTGGTCGCGGCGGGTTGCTGGTTGCCTTGCGGGTTGGCGAGGATGCCTTTGTGGTTGGCATCGGTGTGGGCGGCGATTTCCACCAGGCCCGATTTGGAAACCTCGCGAATCTGTTCCCAGGTCAGGAACTCGGAACGCTTGCGCGGTACCCCGGCGAAATCCACCGTTTGATTCAGCGGCGTGTCCACCCAACTGCCGACCGGGGCGAGGATCGCCGGCCAGTTATAGGCGCGCAGGATGGGCATGACGCGGGTGTAGAAGCTTGAGTAGCCATCGTCGAAACTCAGCAGCACCGCACGCGGCGGCAGTTCCGGGCCGCCATTGCGGGCGGTGATGATCTGATCCACCGTGACCGGCTGGTAGTTGTTTTCCCGCAACCACGCCAATTGTTCGATCAGCCGTTCGGTACGCACGGCCACCAGCGCCTGGTCCGGGTCGCGGTCGTCGACATCGTGGTAGGCGATGCCGAGCACATGGTTCTTTGGCCACGGGGCGTCATTGGCTGCCAGCGGGCGTTGCGAGGGCGGCGTGAACGCCGGGGCTTGCTGGGCACAAGCGCTGATCAGCAAGGCCCCCAGCAGAAGGATGAATCGCGAAATGACAGGCATCTTCAAACTCTTCTAGAAGCGATAGGTGAGGTCGACAAGCAGGCGCAGATCGCTTTCGCGATCGCCGTCGTAGGGGCGGTTGAGCCAGCTCAGCGCGGCACCGGCCTCCAGCACGTCGTTCCAGATGAAACGCTGGCCGTAGCTGAGCAATCCCATGGCCGCGGTGTTGTAGTCGCGCTGGCTGTAGGTACCGGCACCGACCTGGAACTGCTGGCTCCACGTGGTCTCGTAGCGGCGGTACAACACGTGGTTGGCGCTCACGGTCGGCATGACGCTGAAGTCCGATTTCGGATTGAAATAAGGCACTTCGTTGGAACCGCTATTACGGCTGGCACCCACTTCCAACCCCAGTTCCACTTGCAGGCGCGGCGCACTGTAGATGCCCTCGCGACCGGTCAGCTGGGTTTCGAGGCGGTTGTTGCCATCGCTGAAATGGGACGGGCTGACAGCCAGTCGCCACTCGCGACTCTCATTGGCACGCCAGCGTACGAAACCGCTACCGCCGTTGGCGCGGATGCCACTGTTGAGCGCCCGCAGCGGGGTATTGGCCGAGAGATAATCCAGGCTGCCGCCGTACTGCCAGTGGTCGTCGATGTCCCGGGCCACGGCCAGGCGCGCACCCTGCTTGTCGCCGGAGCCATAGGAGTGATTGGAGACCTCCGCTTCCAGCGTCATGTCCCGGGTGCGACGCTCCACACCCAGGCGCTGCCAACGGTGGTGGCCGGTGCCTTCCTCGAAATCACCAGTGGCGTAGCCGGCGCCGCCGAACAGCCGCCAGTCTTCATCGATGGGCGGGCTGTAGAGCAGCGTTTCAATGCCAAAATCCCGGCTGCCAGTGACGGCACCGGCGTCACCGCTGCCACCGCCATAGCTCTTGCCGGTGTAGGCCTCAATGCGCAGTTCGGCCATGTCGTGTACGTCGCGCTGGCGTTGCAGGCGTTTGACATGGGCATTTTCCGGATAGCGGGCGACCACGTCGTCGGTCAGTGCATCCATCTGCCGCCATTCCTGCAAATCCATGGCGGCGCGGGCCTGGGCGATTTCCAGGTCACGGTTGCGCGGGATCGTGGCCTCGACTTCCTTGAGCAGGTTTTCCGAACGGCGCGGCCAGTCGCGGGCCTGGTACAGATCGGCCTGGGCCAGGCGCATGCCGGTGTTGCCGGGGCCTTGGTTGACCAAGGTGTCCAGGCGCGCTTCGGCAGAAGGCAGGTCGGCGCCGTAAGTGCCGGCCTGGGCGGCGAGTTGCTGGGCGTCCATCCATTCATCGTTGGGGTTGCCGATCGGCAGGCCCTTGAGCTCGATGCGTGGGCGCTGGTTTTTTGCCATGTCTTCGGCCAGTGCGCGGGCCTCTGCGGACTTTTCACTTTCCAGCAACGCGTAGTAGAGCGCGGTGCTGTCTTCAAAGCGCTCCGCAGGATCGGCATCCGGCGCGATCAGAATCCGGCGGTACAGTTCGACGGCGATTTCCGGCTCACGCTGCTCCAGATAGGAAGAAGCCACCCAACGCAGGGCATACGTGGGAATGCTCACGCCCTCGGCGATCAGCTTCTGGTATTCGGCAATCACTTCAGCCCGACGGGCGCGGGCATTGAGCGCGCCCATGCGATCGATGCGCCAACGGAGTACGTCGTCATGGGCCTCGGCCACCGGGGTCCAGGTG
Source organism: Pseudomonas sp. Lb2C2 (assembly GCF_052112205.1). Classification (NCBI taxonomy): domain Bacteria; kingdom Pseudomonadati; phylum Pseudomonadota; class Gammaproteobacteria; order Pseudomonadales; family Pseudomonadaceae; genus Pseudomonas; species Pseudomonas sp. Lb2C2. Next base: position 61,477 of record NZ_JAUTYW010000014.1, read on the forward strand.
GCGAGCAGCTTGTCGTAGTCGGCCAGGGCGCGGTCGGCAATGACGAAGCGCTCCTGTTCACTGCGACTGGTCATGTCCGCCAGGCGCACCCGTTCGGCTGCTACGTCACCTTCCAGGCGGCGCTGCACACCACGATCGATCAGCCCCGGCTGCAGACGCGCCAGGCGCAGCGCCGGTTCGGGCAGCCGCGCGCGTTGCAGAGCGTAGATGTATTCGCGTGCAATCTCTGGGCTGTTGCCCGCGCGGGTGAAGGCCTGGTCGTATTCGAACAGCGCTTCGTGGGGGTTGTTGGCGCGGGTCAGGGCATAACCCAGCGCCAGTCGACGCATCGGATCTGCCGGTTTGGCGGCGACCATGGCCTTGGCGCGGGTGACGGCTTCGTCGGGCTGACCGCCATCGGCCTGGGTCAAGGCCAGGCCGAGTTGCAGGTCGGGGTTCTGGGGATCGATCACCAAGGCCTGGCGGTACAGCTCTTGCGCCGAATCCCAACGCTTGAGGTTTCGATAGGCGCGAGCCGTAGCAGTCAGCGCCTGGACAGGCAGCGCTCGATGGCGGCCCTGGGTCTCATAGACCGTCACCACCTCGGCGTCGAGGCCAGCCCAACTGGCGATCTGCAGGTGGTCGCTGATCTGCGCAGTGCTGGCCTGGCCAGCCGGCACCTGGCGCAACGCGGTCAGCGCAGGCGTGTAATGGCCTGCACGGGCGTCGAGCACCATTTGGTCATAGGCGGTATCGGCAAACGCCAGCATCGGCCAGCACAATTGGCTGCACAGCGCGACGCGAAACAACGGGCGCAAACCACGTTGAATAAAAGGACCCACAGTACGCCGCATTCGTCAGCATCCTTACATGGCCAGCCGGGTCGCAGTGCCCCCTTGCCCATCAAACAGGAAGCCGGATCAAAGGAATCCAGCCAAGCTCTAATGGGCCTAGTCTTGCACTCTCAGGCGGGTCATCTTCAGGAACGCCACAATTCTTCAGAATCGGTACAGATTTCGGCGCTGGGCTGATCGATGGGCGTAAAAAAACCCGGCCCATGCATCATGCACGGGCCGGGTTCTGGATGTCGCTTGAACGGCTTACTGGATGGCGACGCCACCACCCAGCTTGCTCATCACGAATGCCGTGAATTGCTCAACGGTCATCTTCTGGCCGTTGAAATCGACCTGATTGTTGGCGTAGTGCAGCTTGGTGACAACATCGTTGCCTTCAAGCGTTGCCAGTTCCGAACCGACCGCCATGGCGCTGAACATATCGCTGGTGGCAGTGGCCTGGTCGGCGATCAGCTTGGCATCGGTCTGGCCTTCCATCTGTGCCTGTACGGTCATCAGATCCACCAGCATCGGCTTGGAGACCTTGAGATTGAAGTCCAGCAGGGCGAGCAACTGACGTCCCAATTCATCCGGTGGCAAATCCATGGACTGCGGCTTGGCCAGATCAACGATCAGGCTGGCCCGGCTTTCACCGTTGGCGGTGTTGAACGACAGGTTTTCTAGCGCCACTTGCGGAGCGCCGGCCAGCAGTTTTTCCAGATCAGCCTTGACCTGCGCTTCTTCAGCTTCGGTCAGGCTCAGCTCTGGCGCCGGCTCACCGGCTGCTGCGGCCTCGGCAGCCACTTTTTCGTAGGGTTGCAGCTTGGTCTGGTAAATCTGCATCAGCGACATGGTGGCCGGGATGTCCAGATTCTTCAGACTGACAGCCATCTGCGCCGAACCGATGGTCTTGTCGTTGAACGACAGCTCACCGATCTTGTAATCGGCACGCCCCGAAGCGCTGGTACCGTTCTCGCTGCTGCTGTTTTTCATTTCGAAGTTCTTCAGGCCCAGCACCGACTTCGGCTCGCCAAAAGTGGCCTTGGTGCTGCTCATCAGCAGGGTGTTGTCACCCATGTAGTAACCGTAGGAGCTTTTGCTCAGGTTGCTGGCCAATGTCAGGCCGTTCAGCTCGACCTGTACTGGCGTCTGATCTTCGGCGACGGTGGTCAACTTGAGACTGTCCATGTAGCCATCGGCCTTGACCTTCTGGCCTTGGGCGCTGGCGGCCAGATCGATTTTCAGGCCGGAGAAAGTGAGCTGGGACTGCTCATCCAGCTTGGTGTCCAACGGCAGCAGCTCGTAGGTGCCATTGATGGACTCGTCGTAACCCAGGTTGACCACACCCTTGAGCGGGGACTGGTCCTTGGTCGCAGCGAACCACTTGTCAGTCAGGGGATTGCGCTCGAGAGCGGTGTGACTGGTGGCCATCACCGGCAGCCACTTGAGCGTAATCAAGCGCGAGAATGGTAACGGGCCGTGCTCGATCTGGTCGACGAAGAGCAGCTCAACCGACTCACCGCCGAATATCTCGCCTTCGCCTTTGAGACGGTAGTGGGCGGTGCTGCTGAAGGTGCCACGGTCCATGGAAACCAGCTCCAGGGCGGCAGTGCTGTTGGACCCGGCCAAGGCTGTCTGCATTTGCTTATTGCTGTCGGCAATAGCGTTTTTCAACACGCCTTCAAGTTTGGTCCCGGTGTACCAGGCGCCGCCCGCGCTGATAGCACCGACAGCCACAACGATTCCCAGAAGTACGCTTGCTGATTTATTCATGAGTGACCCGATCGATATCCATGGTTGAAGAAAGCCGTCGTCTTCCGTGACCCGCGAAGGGTGTGGCTCGACGCCGCAAAGAGGAGGGGAGATTACCATCAGGCACCCCTGCGGGCCCAATGTTTAAAGGGGTAAAAACGTTTTCTTGCGAGGTGGTCTACGAATATTGGACTTCGATCTCGTCGAGCTGATGGTCGAAAGTCTTGAGGCGGGCCGTCCAGGTGTACACCAGCACTTCGAAATCGCGATTGATCACCGCCGCACCCGAGGAGTCTGAGTGTGAATCGCAGAAATCCAGTTGATAGCGCTCACGGGCCATGGCGTTAGCCACGTCGCACAGCTCTCGGGCGTTGTTGAGCCAATGCCAGCCGTCCTGGGTGATTTGCTTGTCCAAGGCAGCGCATTGGGTTTTCAGGGCTTCCAGGCTTTTTTCCAGTGGGGTACCGGTGAGCTCCCCCATAACTTCCTGGAATGTGCGGCCAGGCTGCCAGTAACTGCCCCAGAAATAACGGTCGAACACCGTTTCGACGCGACGCAACGCAACCTTGGTATCCCAAATCAGCACCAGGGTCTTGCCTTGCTCGAGGTGTTTTTTCTTGATGCGCTGGCCCTGAAGCGATGCCCAGGCCACGATTGCAATGGATATCACGCCGATCAACGCCGCCGCGCTATCGAGGAACAACAGCGCTTTGTCGATCTGGTGAGTGAGCATGACGCCATAGAAATAAGTGGCCGAAAGCAGCAGCAATGCCGCGGTGGCACACCAAAAGCCGGGAGCATAAGGGTTTTTCATTATTGGAATCCCCATGACCAGTGACGTCGCGGGCCCTTGGTCGCCAAGGCCCGACTCTCACAGCATAGCAACGGCATTGGGGGTTTGCCGGGGCATGAAGGGCTTGATCCGATTACCGGCCCAAAACGACAAAACCCCTGGCTGCTGATGCAGACAGGGGTTCTGGGAATTCAATCTTGACGATGACCTACTCTCACATGGGGAAACCCCACACTACCATCGGCGATGCATCGTTTCACTGCTGAGTTCGGGATGGGATCAGGTGGTTCCAATGCTCTATGGTCGTCAAGAAATTCTGTGACCGACCCGTTCAACAGCAACGTGTCAGTAAAATCGATGATTTCTACTAAAAACAAAACCCCTACCTGCATCAGCAGATAGGGGTTTCGGAATTTAATCTTGACGATGACCTACTCTCACATGGGGAAACCCCACACTACCATCGGCGATGCATCGTTTCACTGCTGAGTTCGGG
>NZ_JAUTYW010000015.1:0-28319 GCF_052112205.1 Pseudomonas sp. Lb2C2
GAGCCTTGCTAGCGCTTGTAGGGGCCGTTTGGAGCCACAAGAGCGCTTCAGGTTTTAATCAGTTGGCTAACACCTGTCGGCACTACGTGCCGACGATGTTTTTATCGGTTTTTACACACTCTGGGCCATGGATGGCCCTTCGCGGCGGGCCCACGGAGCAATGCCGGAGTGAGGGCACACCGAGCCTAGGCGAGGTGCCGAGTGGTGGGGCAGAAGCGTTTTGGTTACTTTTGCGCTTCTCAAAAGTGACCCGCCGTAAGGGCGGAACCCTAAGCCGCCGTTACCGCAGAAATGGATATACACACCAACCCAAAATCCCGCTCGTAAAAAACTACGCCTCGAAACGGAACATCAAATCTCCGCTAACGGCTTAAGTGAACAGCATTAGCCCAATGGCCGTGCTTTTTGTAGCCGCAAAAAAATCAGCCTCACCGCCAATCCCCTGCTCGCGAAAGTGGTGGGTCAGCTTGCATGGATGTTGAATGTGCCACCGTCATCGCGAGCAGGCTCGCTCCCACAGGGGGACGGTGGTTGGCATCAGCTCTTGCAACACCCCGACGCCAGTTCCTTGAGGATCGGGCAATCCGGGCGGTGGTCGCCATGGCAGTGCTCTACCAGGTCTTGCAGGGTATCGCGCAGTTCGGCCAGTTCGCGGATTTTCTGGTTCAGTTCCTCGATGTGCTGCCGGGCCAGGGCCTTGACGTCGGCGCTGGCGCGTTGGCGGTCTTGCCAGAGGGTCAGCAGTTTGCCGACCTCTTCCAGGGAAAAACCCAAGTCGCGGGAGCGCTTGATAAAGGCCAGGGTGTGCAGGTCATCGGCGCCATAGATCCGGTAGCCGCTGTCGGTACGATGGGCGGCCTTGAGCAGGCCGATGGATTCGTAATAGCGGATCATCTTCGCGCTCAGACCACTCTGGCGGGCCGCTTGGCCGATGTTCATCGCTTGTCCTCCAACTGCTTGGGTGTCCAGAATTTCAACAGTAACGCATTGCTCACCACGCTGACGCTCGACAGCGCCATGGCCGCGCCGGCCAGCACCGGGTTGAGAAAACCGAACGCCGCCAGGGGGATGCCGATCAAGTTATAGACGAACGCCCAGAACAGGTTCTGGCGGATCTTGGCGTAGGTCTTGCGGCTGATGTCCAGCGCCGCCGGCACCAGTCGTGGATCGCCGCGCATGAGGGTGATGCCCGCGGCATGCATCGCCACGTCGGTGCCTCCGCCCATGGCAATGCCGATGTCGGCGGCGGCCAGGGCTGGGGCGTCGTTGATGCCGTCGCCCACCATCGCCACCACTGAATGGCGCTTCAACTGTTGGACGATGGCGGATTTATCCGCTGGCAATACCTCGGCATGGACATTGGAGATCCCCAGCGCCTGGGCCACCACCCGGGCGCTGCCTTGGTTGTCGCCGGTGAGCAAGTGGCTGGCGATGTGCTGTTCATTCAAGGCCTGTACCGCGGCGAGGGCGCCGGGCTTGAGGGTGTCACCGAAGGCGAACAGGCCGAGCACCCGAGGCGTCGCGCCTTGTTCGATCAGCCAGGACAGCGTGCGGCCTTCGGTCTCCCAGGCCTGTGCCGACTCGGCCAGCGAGCCGGGCTCCAGGCCCAGTTCGTCCAGCAGGCGTCGATTGCCCAGGGCCAGGCGGCGCCCGTCAAGGCTGCCGGCGATACCGCGTCCAGCCAGGGACTGACTGTCGCTGACATCCGCCACGTCCAGGCCGCGCTCGACGCAGGTGTCCAACACGGCTTTGGCGAGAGGGTGCTCACTGCCGCGTTGCAGGGCGCCGGCCATTTTCAGCAGCGCGTTTTCATCTCCCTCCAGAGCCGTCAAGTGGGCGATGCGCGGCGTGCCGGAGGTCAGGGTGCCAGTCTTGTCGAACACCACGGTGTCGACTTCATGGGCGCGCTCCAGGGCCTCGGCGTCCTTGATCAGAATCCCGTGGCGCGCGGCCACGCCGGTGCCAGCCATGATCGCCGTGGGCGTCGCCAGGCCCAGGGCGCAGGGGCAGGCAATCACCAGCACGGCGACGGCGTTGATCAGCGCGGTTTCCAGCGGCGCACCGTACAGCCACCAACCAATCAGCGTCGCCAGGGCCAGCACCAGCACCACCGGTACGAAGACCTGGCTGACTTTATCCACCAGTTTCTGAATCGGGGCCTTGGCCGCCTGGGCATCTTCTACCAGGCGGATGATGCGCGCCAGGACGGTTTCGGTACCCAGGGCCAGCGTGCGTACCAGCAGCCGGCCTTCGCCGTTGATGGCACCGCCAGTGACTTTGTCGCCGGGCTGTTTGGGCACCGGCAGGCTTTCGCCGCTGATCAGCGCTTCGTCGGCGTGGCTCTGACCTTCCAGCACTTCGCCGTCCACCGGGAAGCGTTCGCCGGGCTTGACCAGGACCAGGTCATTCAAGCGCAGGGCGCTGATGGCAACGTCCCGCTCCTGACCATCGACCACCTGGATCGCCCGCTCCGGGCGCAAGGCTTCGAGGGCGCGGATGGCGCTGGCGGTTTGCCGCTTGGCGCGACTTTCCAGGTATTTGCCGAGCAGTACCAGGGCGATCACCACGGCCGAGGCTTCGAAATACAGGTGCGGCATGCCACCAGGGCGGGCGATCACCCATTCATAAAGGCTCAGGCCGTAGCCGGCGCTGGTGCCCAGGGCCACCAGCAAGTCCATGTTCCCGGCACCGGCACGCACGGCCTTGAAGGCGGCGACGTAGAAACGTGCACCGAAGATGAATTGCACCGGCGTGGCCAGGGCGAACTGCACCCAGGCCGGGAGCATCCAATGCACGCCGAACGGCTGCAGCAGCATGGGTAACACCAGCGGTATGGACAGTAGAATCGCCAGCACCAATACCAGGCGTTCACGGTTCAGGCGATTGGCCTGCGTGTCAGCGGGCTGTTCGGCCTGCCAGACAGTGGCGTCATAGCCGGCGCGCTTGACCGCATCGATCAGGGTTTGCGGCTCCACCTGGCCGAGCAGTTCGAGGTGGGCCCGCTCATTGGCAAGGTTGACGCTGACCCTGTTCACGCCATCGACCTTGCCCAGGGCGCGTTCGACCCGGCCGACACAGGAGGCACAGGTCATCCCGTCGATGTTCAGCTCCAGGGTTTGCACGGGAACGCTATAGCCGGCCTGTTCGACGGCCTGCATCAAGGCCGGCAGGCTGCCTTCGGGGGCCTGCACACGCGCCAGTTCAGTCGCCAGGTTCACGCTGACGGCGCTGGCCCCGGTGACTTTGCTCAAGGCCCGCTCGACCCGCCCGGCGCAGCTGGCGCAGGTCATGCCGGCAATCGGTAGATCGAACGTGGTGGATTCGGACATCGGTCAGGCTCCCTGTAGTGAATGACTACAGGATCAACCTTGCCATGCGGGCAAGGTCAAGCGCCAATCCCAATTTGTGGGAGCAAGGCTTGCCCGCGATAAAAGCACCGCAGCTTTCTGAATGACTGCGGCGCCTGGATCGCGAGCAAGCTTTGCTCCCACAAAGCTTGCCCACCGGGGCAAGTGGTGTATCAGTAACCGAGCCCAGCCTGCTTGAGGTACATGCCTTGTTCATTCATGGCGATGCGGAACTTCAAGATGTCTCCGGCCCTGAGGGTGATGTTCTGCGACCCAGGCGCGAGCATGCCCGGGTTGCACCCCGGCGCCTGTCCCGGGAGCAATTTCAGGCGCAAGGAAAACTGGCCCGGTGGCAGGTTGAACGAGGTGCTTTGCTCCTGGAACAGCCTGGCCGAGAGCTGATCCTGGATGTAGATGCCGATTTCGCAATTGGTCGACACTTCCAGGCGCTCGCGGGAAATGATCACCACGCCATAGTCTTCGCCAGCGGCCGAGGCCTGGGGCGCCACCGCTGAAAAACCGAGCATGCAAAACAGGCTGAACGCTGACCAGCGCATGGCTGAACCTCCGGTGTTAAATCCTTGATGCGTGCAGCTTGGCTGAGCGCGATGCCGATTGCCAGCCCGGCAGTTTTTGTCAGAACTTGACCTTGCCATGATGGCAAGCTTGAGACTGCTGGCAACCTCAATCCCAAGGAGTCATCTCATGCACACTTTCATTGTCCAAGGCATGTCCTGCGGTCACTGCGTCAAGGCCATCACCCAGGCTGTCCAGGCCAAGGACCCGGCGGCCGACGTGCAAATCGACCTGGGTGCCAAGACTGTCCAGGTCCAGAGTTCGTTGCCGGCCGATGCCGTGCTCGCGGCCATCAAGGAGGAGGGCTATGAGGCCAGTGTCGCCTGAAATTTTTTAATCGTTAGCGACCTATCGGAATGTTCAAGCGCGCCCGGCACGGCTAGACTGTCGGGCTGTCGAACGACGCCTGAGCTGGACGCCCGATGAACCTCCGTACCATTCTGATTCTTGGCGCCTTGAGCGCTTTCGGTCCCTTGGCGATCGACTTCTACCTGCCCGCCTTCCCTGCGATGGCCACGGCCTTCGGTACCGATGAAAAACACATCCAGTTGACCCTGGCGGCTTATTTCCTCGGCTTGTCCATCGGGCAACTGGCTTATGGGCCGGTGGCGGATCGCTTCGGACGGCGCATTCCATTGCTGACCGGGGTCGGTTTGTTCACGTTGGCGTCCCTGGCCTGCGCCTACGCGCCGAACCTCGAATGGCTGATCGGCGCCCGCTTCGTCCAGGCCCTGGGTGGATGCGCCGGGATGGTGATCTCGCGGGCGGTGGTCAGCGACAAATGCGACGCGGTGGGGTCGGCCAAGGTATTTTCGCAGTTGATGCTGGTGATGGGCCTGGCGCCGATTCTCGCGCCGATGCTGGGTGGGCTGCTGGTGAACCTGCATGGCTGGCAATCGATCTTCATTGCCCTGACCGTGTTCAGCGCATTGGCGTCGACGGCGGTGGCCTTGTGGCTGCCGGAAAGCTTGCCGGACCATGTGCCTCGGCAACCGTTGTCGGGGGCGTTGCGCCAATATGGCCGGTTATTGACCGACGCCGTCTACCTCGGCCATGCGCTGACGGGGGGCATCGCTATCGCTGGGATGTTTGCCTACATCGCCGGCTCGCCTTTCGTCTTCATCAAGCTTTACGGGGTACCGGCCGAACACTTCGGATGGCTGTTCGGCACCAACGCGGCGGGCTTCATCCTGGTTGCCCAGGTCAACGCCCGGCTGCTGTCCAAGCGCGGCCCGGCGTTCCTGCTGACCCGCGCGGTATGGGTCTACCTGGGCGCAGGGCTGAGCCTGCTGGCCGTCAGTTCATTGCAACCTGCGCAGTTGTGGCCGCTGCTGGTTCCGCTGTTTATCTGCATCGCCAGCCTGGGGTGCATCCTTCCCAACGCCTCGGCATGCGCCATGAATGGGCAGGGCGCCCGAGCCGGCAGTGCTTCGGCGATGCTGGGATGCCTGCAATTTTCCGTGGCCGCCGGGGCCGCTGCGTTGGTGGCGGCGCTGCATGACGGCACCGCCGTGCCAATGGCGCTGGTCATCAGCCTTTGCGGGCTGTTGGTGGTGGGCGCAGCGATGCTGACCCGTCGCCTGCAAAATGCCCGGGCGCTGGCCCAGGCCAGTCGCGAAGGCTGACTCAGCCGGCCGCGCGCTGCTGTTGTTCGGGGAAATGATGGGGCGCGAGGATCCGCGCTTGCAGAGTGTTGGCGAAGGCCTGGGCTTCGGCCTCGGTACGGAAGGTGACGACGTGCTGGTCAAGGCGCACTTGCCATTGGGATTTTGCCACTTCTTTTATCAGGATCTTCATTGCTGACCTCCTCACGAAAAGATTGCGTTGCAAAGGCCTCGAGTGTAGACCCGAATGCGATCGCAATTGTGACAAGGATCAATTCTCGGACTGACGGCATGGTTTTTTGTGGGAGCAAAGCTTGCTCGCGATGGAGGCGACGCGGTTTCATAGAGAACCGCGGTGCCTCCATCGCGAGCAAGCTTTGCTCCCACAAGCGCCAGGCCCTCATCGCGGGTCAGAAGCCCTCGAGCACAATCTTGCCCTTGGACTTGCCGCTTTCCAGCAAGGCATGCGCCCGGCGCAGGTTCTCGGCGTTGATGGTGCCGAAATGCTCGCCAACCGTGGTCTTTAGCGTGCCGGCGTCGATCAGGGCGGCCACGCGGTTGAGCAGTTTGTGTTGTTCAAGCATGTCGGCCGTCTCGAACAGGGAGCGGGTGTACATGAATTCCCAATGCAACGACAGGCTCTTGCGCTTGAGCTTGGTCACGTCCAGCGCCTTGGGATCGTCGATCAGCGCCAGTTTGCCCTGGGGCGCGAGGGCTTCGACCAACTGGTCCAGATGCTGGTCGGTCTGGGTCAGGCTGGCGACGTGAGTCACCTGGGGCTGGCCCGCTTCTTTCAACACCTCGCTCAATGGCTGGCTGTGGTCGATCACCAGGTCGGCCCCCAGGTTGCGTACCCAATCCTGGGTCTGCACACGGGACGCGGTGCCAATCACCTGCAGCCCGGTGAGTTGGCTGGCCAGTTGCGTCAGGATCGAACCCACGCCGCCCGCAGCGCCGACGATCAACAGGCTCTGGCCCAGGTCGCTTTGGCCTTCCTGGATTTGCAGGCGCTCGAACAACAACTCCCAGGCGGTAATGGCCGTCAGCGGCAGCGCCGCCGCTTCGGCGAAACCAAGGGTTTTGGGCATGTGGCCGACGATGCGCTCATCCACTACGTGCAACTCGCTGTTGCCGCCGGCCCGGGCGATGGAACCGGCGTAGAACACCTGGTCCCCGGCCTTGAACAGCGTGACCTCGCTGCCCACTGCCTTGACCACGCCGGCCACGTCCCAGCCCAGCACCTTGGCTGCGCCGTCTTCGGGCTGGACGTTCTGGCGGACCTTGGTGTCTACCGGGTTGACCGAAATAGCCTTGACCTCTACCAGCAGGTCCCTGGGACCGGCGACCGGTTCCGGCAGCTCTATGTCCTGGAGCGATTGCGGGTCGGTGATGGGCAATGAGTGGTAGTAGGCGATGGCTTTCATGAAGCGGCTCCGTGAGATGAGTTCGATGAAGGCCATGTTTAGCTATTTATCGTCGAGATAAAACCGGCTAAAAGAACAGGCTCTTTCAATAATTTTTTGATAATGGAGTCGTCATGCTTCGCTTCGATGACTTGCAGTTGTTTGTCCGGGCGGCGGACCTGGGCAGTCTTTCGGCTGCGGCCAGGGTCATGGACCTGTCGGCGGCGGTGGCCAGTGCCGCGTTGAAACGGATCGAGCAGCACCTCGGCGCGCGGCTGTTGGCCCGTTCCACCCGTAGCCTGCGCCTGACGGCCGAAGGTGAGGGTTTTCTCGAATATGCCCGGGCTGCATTGAGCAGCCTTGACGAAGGCCGGCGGTTGTTGACCAGCGGCCAGGATCAGGTCAGTGGGGTGTTGCAGTTGTCCGCACCGTCGGACCTGGGACGCAACCTGCTGCTGCCCTGGCTGGACGCGTTCCAGCGCGAGCACCCCGGGCTGACGGTGCGGCTGTTGCTGGGCGATCGCATGGCCGATCTGTTCAAGCAGCCGGTGGACATCGCCTTGCGTTATGGCGAGCCGGAAGATTCAAGCCTGGTCGCCTTGCCCATTGCCGCGGATAACCGCCGGGTGTTATGCGCGTCGCCGGACTATCTGGCTCGCCAGGGTGAACCCCATCAGCTGGAACAATTGGCCCAGCACAACTGCCTGTTGTACATGCTTGGCAGTCGGGTCCATGACCGATGGGGTTTTCATGACGGCAAACGGGAAGTGAGCCTCACCGTCAGTGGCGACCGTTTCAGTGACGACGCCGATGTGGTGCGGCGCTGGGCGGTGGCGGGTGCCGGGATTGCCTATAAATCGTGGCTGGATGTGTCCACCGACGTGCTGGCCGGACGCTTGAAAATCCTCTTGCCGCACCTGCAATGCGAACGCGCGCCCCTCAATCTGCTGTGTGCCCACCGGGCGCAATTGAGCAAGCCCATCAACCTTTTGCGGGACATGCTCAAGGCCCGCTGCGGTGAGTTGACGGCTCGTTTTCCACTCTCGACGGGGGCCGGCCATTAGTCGCGGGCAAATAGAGAATTTTCCCTCAGGAACAATCGCCTCCAAAGGTTTCCGGAGGACAGGAAAGCTCGACCGCCCCGCTTATACTAGCGACCGCCTGCGCCAGAGCAGTAGACGAATGATTCAACAGGGAGTGAATACATGGAACATGCACCTTGCATCAGCCAGATCGCCACGCTGCTGGCTGACCCCAAGCGCAGCGCAATGATGTGGGCCTTGATGGACGGTACGGCCCGCCAGGCCGAGGAGTTGGCGTTGCTCGCCGGGTTGTCGCCGTCCTCGGCCAACGCGCATCTGGGACGCCTGTCCGCCGGAGGCCTGTTGAAAGTCGAAGCCCGGGGCCGCAAGCGGTTTTTCCGCCTGGCAGCGCCTGAAATCGGTGCTGCCGTCGAAGCGCTGGCCAGCGCGACGCTGGTCAGTACGCCGCGGCAGATTCCAGACGTCTTCAAGCGCCGGGTCATGCCGACCAGAGCGCCGTCGGCTCCCGCGTCGTTGATGCGGGCCAGGCTTTGCGACGATCACCTGGGGGGCACCCTGGCGGCGGACCTGTACCAGCGCCTGCTGGATGCCGGGTGGATCGAGCAGTTCGAGCAGCGGGTGATCGTCACCCACAAAGGCGCCAATCAGTTGGCCGAACGTGGTCTGTTCATCCAGGCCCTGGCCCATCGCAACGCCCGCATTGCCTGTGCCTGCCCGGACTGGAGCGAGCGGCGTCCACACCTGGGGGGCGCGCTGGGGGCGGCCTTGCTGCAACTGTTCATGCAGTCGGGTTGGCTGAGCTTGCCCAACGATTCGCGAGCCCTGCAGGTGACGACGCTCGGCCAGCAGGAAATCCACCGGTTCGCCCGGCAGGACACGGTGGAGATGGCAATCTAGGGAACGCTCCCGATGCGTCGCTCAGGGCTGTCGGCAGGTCGTATTCAGCAATAGCCACCTGCGAGGTTCGCGCACACTCGGTCCGGGGAATTATCGGATTGGGGGAGGCAGCATGGACACTCACGGCTACAGCGCGGCGGAACGCCTGGAACGGTTACCCATCAGCGGTTACCACCGGGTCATCTTCATCATCATCGCCCTGGCGTTTTTCTTCGACTCCATGGACCTGGCGATGATGACGTTCCTGTTGGGATCGATCAAAGCCGAGTTCGGCCTGAGCACGGCCCAGGCCGGTTTGCTCGCCAGCTCCAGCTTCTTCGGCATGGTGGTAGGGGCGTCGCTGTCGGGCATGCTGGCCGATCGTTTCGGGCGCAAACCGGTGTTCCAGTGGAGCATCGTGCTGTGGGGCATTGCCAGTTACTTGTGCTCCACGGCCCAGGACATCGAGACCTTGACGCTGTTTCGCATCCTGCTTGGCATCGGTATGGGCATGGAATTTCCGATTGCCCAGTCGATGCTTTCGGAGCTGATCCCGGCCAAGCGTCGGGGCCGCTACATCGCCTTGATGGATGGCTTCTGGCCGCTGGGTTTCGTGGCGGCGGGGGTGCTGTCGTATTTTCTGCTGCCGGTGATCGGCTGGCGCGACATCTTTTTGGTGCTGGCGGTGCCGGCGGTGTTTGTCCTGGCGATTCGTTTCTTCATTCCCGAGTCGCCGCGCTGGCTGGAACAGGCCGGCCGGGGTGATGAAGCGGACGCGGTGCTCAAGCGAATCGAAGACAAGGTCCGGGCCTCGCTGGGGCATCAGAGCCTGCCGGAGCCGATCCGTTTGCCAAGGGTTGAGAGTACGCCGGGTAATTTCTTTTCGGCCCTGGCGCAGATCTGGTCACCGCTGTACCGCCAGCGCACGATGATGATCTGGAGCGTCTGGTTCTTTGCCTTGCTCGGTTTCTACGGCCTGACGTCCTGGCTCAGTGCGTTGTTGCAGCAGTCGGGGTTCGCGGTGACCCAGTCGGTGTATTACACCGTGCTGATTTCCCTGGGCGGGATTCCCGGCTTCTTGATGGCGGCCTGGCTGGTGGAGCGCTGGGGGCGCAAACCGGTGTGCGTCATCACGTTGCTGGGCGGTGGGGCGATGGCGTTTCTGTATGGGCAGAGCGCGGTGTTTGGCGGCAACGTCGGCCTGCTGATCGGTACCGGCTTGCTGATGCAGTTTTTCCTGTTCGGCATGTGGGCGGTGCTCTACACCTACACGCCGGAGCTGTACCCCACCTCGGCCCGGGCCACCGGCTCGGGGTTTGCTTCGGCGGTGGGACGCGTCGGTTCGCTGCTCGGCCCGCTGGTGACCGGGCTGGTCTTTCCCATCACTGGCCAGGGTGGCGTGTTCGCCTTGGGTGCGCTGTGCTTCGCCGTGGCGGCAGGGGTGGTCTGGTTGTTCGGGATGGAGACGCGGGGCAAGACGTTGGAGGAGTTGAGCGAGGCGATAGTCGCCGACTAAATACTATCTCCTGTGGGAGCGAGCTTGCTCGCGATAGCGGTCTGGCATTCGGCATCAATGTCGCCTGATACACCACGATCGCGAGCAAGCTCGCTCCCACAGGGTTGATTGTCGGGCCTAAGGTTTTACCAGGCGCGCATCCAGGCTGTTCTGGGCCAGGCGCTTGGCCTGGTCCTGGGTCATGCCCAGGTGGGTATACAGCGCGTGGAAGTTCTCGGTGACGTAGCCGCCGAAGTACGCCGGGTCATCGGAGTTCACCGTCACTTTCACGCCGCGCTCGAGCATGTCGAGGATGTTGTGCTGCGACATGTCGTCGAATACGCACAGCTTGGTGTTGGACAGCGGACACACGGTCAATGGAATCTGCTCGTCGATGATCCGCTGCATCAGCCGCTCGTCTTCGATGGCTCGCACGCCATGGTCGATGCGTTGGATCTTCAGCAGGTCCAGGGCTTCCCAGATGTACTCGGGCGGGCCTTCTTCGCCGGCGTGGGCGACGGTCAGGAAGCCTTCGTTGCGCGCGCGGTCGAATACCCGTTGGAACTTGCTCGGTGGATGGCCCATTTCCGAACTGTCCAGGCCCACGGCCACGAAGGCCTCGCGGAATGGCAGCGCCTGGTCGAGGGTCTTCTCGGCTCGTTCTTCGCTCAGGTGGCGCAGGAAACTCAGGATCAGGCCGCTGGTGATGCCCAGTTGCTGCTCACCGTCCTTGAGGGCGGCGGCGATGCCGTTGAGCACCACTTCGAACGGGATACCACGGTCGGTGTGGGTCTGCGGGTCGAAGAACGGTTCGGTGTGGATCACGTTCTGCGCCTTGCAACGCAACAGGTAGGCCCAGGTCAGGTCGTAGAAATCCTGGGAGGTGCGCAGCACATCGGCGCCCTGGTAATACAGGTCGAGGAATTCCTGCAGGTTGTTGAAGGCATAGGCCTTGCGCAGGGTATCGACGTCGCTCCACGGCAGGGCGATCTTGTTGCGTTCGGCCAGGGCGAACAGCAACTCGGGCTCCAGCGAGCCTTCCAGGTGCAGGTGCAGTTCAGCCTTGGGCAGGGCGTTCAGCCAGTCGTACATGGTCTTTTCTCATCAGCGAATCGATGGCGGGCATTCTACAGGCGCTGGCCGCCCTGTCGGGTAAAACCTGACCGGCTGATCCACTACACGGCGAGCGGCTCTCGCCGGTAAGCATAGGTGTCGGCGAAGCGCGACAACAGGAATTCGGCGCAGGTAGTCGTTGGGTACTTTGGCGGGTGGGCGTCATCCTGGCAACCGGGCAGGCATTGGATCAGCGTGTCGGGGTGCGGCTCGGCAAAGAACGGCATCGAGTACCGGTCCACCCCCAGTGGGCTGATCACCCGATGCGGCGTGGACAGGTAACGGTCGTTGCTCCAGCGCGCCATCATGTCGCCGAGATTGACCACGAAGGTGCCGTCGAGGGGCGGCGCGTCGATCCACTGGCCGTCGACGTTGCGCACTTGCAGGCCGCCGGCGGCGTCCTGGTAGAGCAGGGTGATGCAACCATAATCGGTATGGGCGCCGGCACCTTGCTGCTCGGCGCTGCTGGCGGTGTCGCGGGGCGGGTAGTGGATCAGGCGCAGCACGCTGACCGGTTCGTTGAAGCGCGTGTCGAAAAAGTCCCGCTCGATACCCAGGGCCAGGGTCATGGCTCGCAGCAGGGTTTGCGCAAGCGCCTGCATGTCGCGGTAATGCTGCTCCATCAAGGCTTCCCAGCCAATCAGGTCGGGGTGGCGGTTCGGGCCACGCAGGGGTTTTTCCGCCAGCACTTCCGGGTGATCGGCCGGCAGGTGCAGGCCCATGTCGAAGGTTTCCTTCAGGTCGCTGGGCTTGGTCGGGTCCAGTTGTTCGGTGGCGACGGCGCCATAGCCACGGTGGTGGCGGGTCTGGGTGATGTCGATCTTGAGTTTTTCTTCGACGGGCAGGCCAAAGAAGCGTTGGGCACTGCCCAGTACCTCGGCGATGCGCGCCGGAGTGATGGGATGGCCCTTGATGTAGAAAAAGCCCCATTGGCGGCAGGCGCGGTCGATCTGTTCGGCGACGGTTTGCCAGGCGCCGGCTTCATCGCCGTAGAGCGGGCTGATGTCGATGATGGGAAGGCTGTTCATACTGCTTTCCTGACTTTAAATAGGCACCCCATGTGGGAGCGAGCTTGCTCGCGATGACGGTGTATATGCCGGACCGCTATCGCGAGCAAGCTCGCTCCCACAATGGGTTTTGGGTTGGTTTTTGGGCTGAGGGCTATTTCGGAATCTCAGCCTTCATGCCTTCCACGTAATAATTCATCGACGCCAGTTCCGCGTTGGTGGCGCTCACGCCCGCGGGGATTTTCTCGACGCCGGCCTGGTCCTTGATCGGGCCGGTGAACGGATGGAAGGCGCCGCTCTCGATGTCGGCGATGATCTGCTCGGCTTCGCCCTTGACCGCTGCCGGCACCAGGTCGCTGATCGGCAGTTTCACCGTGCCTTCCTTCAGGCCACCCCAGTAGTCCTGGGATTTCCAGCTATGGTCGAGCACGCTCTGGGTCGCCTGGATGTAATGCGGGCCCCAGTCATTGACGATGGACGTCAGCACCGCCTTGGGCCCGAAGTGAGCCATGTCCGAAGCGTAGCCCACCGCATAGACGCCGCGTCGCTCGGCAGCCTGGATTGGCGCCGGGCTGTCGGTGTGCTGGAACACCACGTCCACGCCCTGGTCGATCAGCGCGTTGGCGGCGTCGGCTTCCTTGCCCGGGTCGAACCAGGAGTTGACCCACACCACTTTGATTTCGGTACCGGGGTTGTACTTGTTCAGGGCCAGTTGGATGGCGTTGATGTCGCGGATGACTTCCGGGATCGGGAAGGAGGCAACGTAGCCGATCTTCTTGGTCTTGGTCATCTTGGCCGCGAGGAAGCCGCCGACGTAGCGACCCTCGTAAGTGCGAGCCAGGTACGTGCCCAGGTTCTTGTCCTGCTTGTAGCCGGTGGCGTGTTCGAAGATCACCTTGGGAAATTGCTTGGCGACCTTGAGCGTCGGGTTCATGTAGCCGAAGGAGGTGGTGAAGATCAGGTCGTATTTGTCCTTGGCCATGTTGCGGATCACCCGCTCGGCGTCGGCACCCTCCGGCACGTTTTCCACGTAGTTGGTGGTGATCTGCTCGCCGAATTTCGCCGCCAGCTCCTTGCGCCCTTGTTCATGCTGATAGGTCCAGCCGTGGTCGCCGATCGGGCCGATGTAGACGAAGCCGACCTTCAGCGGGTCGGCGGCACTGGCATTCAGGCCGGCGCCCAGGCCGACGGCGGCGACGACGGCGCAAAGCAACTTCTTCAAGGGGCGTTTGTGCATGAACTCGAACTCCATTTTGTTGTGAGGTTGGCTGTGCTGCATCAATGCAAAATGCTGACCAACAAGACAACAAATAGTTAACACCTTGATGCAGCCATCGCGGGCAAGCCTTGCTCCCACAAGTGCAAGGCCAAACCATGTGAAATCCGGCCTGCCCCGACAGATGGGCAGCCCAACCTCATGGGAAGGCAAGCTTGCTTCACAAGTGCGACGCAATACCTGTGGGAGCAAGGCTTGCCCGCGATGAGGCCCTTGAGAACAATAAAGGTGCACCCTGCCTGCAAGCGCCACCCCCTGGTGCATCACCCCGAACGAAACGTTCACCGCCCCCTATAGTCAGTAACTCATGACCCCGCCCACGGTGACAGGCCCGCGATGCTCACTTTGCTCAAGCAAGAAAAACTGCTGTTGCTGGCGCTGATCGCCGCGTGTATTGCCTATCCGCTGGAGCACTGGCTGCTGGGCAGCGGGCAGGTGGTGGCGTTGACCGGCGGCCTGGTCCTGATCGGTTTCATCGTCGCGGCGTCCATGCGCGTGGCCCATCACGCCGAACTGCTGGCGGAAAAGGTCGGTGATCCCTACGGCACCATGATCCTGACGCTGTCGGCGGTACTGGTGGAGGTGGTGATCCTGGCGATCATGATGAGCAACGAGGCTTCGTCGACGTTGGTGCGGGACACGATCTACTCGGCGGTGATGCTCGACATCAACGGCATCCTCGGGCTCGCGGCGCTGATGGGCGGGATCAAGCATGGCGAGCAGGCTTACAACGACGATTCGGCGCGCACTTACAGCGTGATGATTCTCACCGCCATGGGGGTATCGATGGTGGTGCCGGAGTTCATTCCCCGCGAGAGCTGGAAAATCTATTCGGCCTTTACCATCGGCGCGATGATCGTGCTGTACACCTTGTTCCTGCGCATGCAGGTCGGGCCCCACAGTTACTTCTTCAGCTACAGCTACCCGGAAAAACGCCGCAATAAAGAGCCGGTGGAAAACGAACCGCAACCCATCAGCCTGATGCTTTCCATCGGCGCGCTGGTGTTTGGCGTGGTGGTGATCGGCGCCCTGGCCGAAGTCATGTCCAAGACCCTCGACCTGGGGCTGGAAGGTTCGGGGGCACCGCCGGTGGTCACGGCGATCCTGGTGGCCGCCATCTCCGCCGCACCGGAAATCCTCACCGCCCTGCGCGCCGCCCTCGCCAATCGCATGCAGTCGGTGGTGAATATCGCACTGGGGGCTTCGCTGTCCACCGTGATCCTCACTGTGCCCATTATGGAAGCCATGGCCCTCTACACCGGCCAGCCGTTCCAGATGGCAATGACCCCGGTGCAGACGGTGATGATCTTCATCACCCTGATCGTCAGCGCGATCAACCTCAACGACGGCGAAACCAATGCCATCGAAGGCATGACCCATTTTGTGTTGTTTGCGACATTCATCATGTTGTCCCTGCTGGGTCTCTAGAAGAGCATCGCGGGCAAGCCTTGCTCCCACAGATCACTGCAAGTCTGTGGGACTCATGCAAGTCTGTGGGAATCATGCAAGTCTGTGGGAATCATGAAAATCTGTGGGAGCAAGGCTTGCCCGCGATGGCGTCCGGTCAGGTGCCGGCGATCAATTCCCGCGCCGCCTGGCTGTGATCGGCAATCAGGCCCTTCAAGTCCAATCCCTCGACCTGCCCGTCGATCACCCGCCAATGTCCGCCGATCATCACCCGATCCGCCCGGTCCGCGCCGCACAGCAGCAGTGCGGAAATCGGATCGTGGCTGCCGGAGAAGCGCAGCTCATCGAGCATGAACAGCGCCAGGTCGGCCTGTTTGCCCACCGCCAGTTCGCCGATATCGCTGCGCCCGAGCAGTTGCGCTGAGCCCCGGGTCGCCCAGCCCAGCACGCGCTCCGGCGTGATCGCTTGCGCGCCGTAGCGCAGGCGCTGGATGTACAGCGCCTGGCGGGTTTCGAGGATCATGTTCGAGGCATCGTTGGACGCCGAACCGTCTACCCCCAGGCCCACGGGAGCGCCGGCGGCGGTCAGCTCCAGGGTCGGGCAAATGCCCGAGGCCAGGCGCATGTTCGAACTCGGGCAGTGACAGATGCCGGTGCCGGCGGCGCCGAGACGGGCGATTTCATCCGGGTTGAAATGGATGCCATGGGCCAGCCAGGTACGCGGGCCAAGCCAGCCGACGCTGTCCAGGTAGTCCACGGTGCGCAGGCCAAAGCGTTGCAGGCAAAACGCTTCTTCATCGAGGGTTTCAGCCAGGTGCGTGTGCAGGCGTACGTCGAGCTTTTCCGCCAGTTCGGCGCTGGCGCTCATGATCTGCGGCGTGACCGAAAACGGTGAGCAGGGCGCCAGGGCAATCTGGATCTGCGCGCCGTCGCCGCGCTCGTGGTACTCGGCGATCAAGCGCTGGCTGTCGTCGAGAATCACCTGGCCCTGCTGCACGGTCTGCTGCGGCGGCAAGCCACCGTCGGCTTCGCCCAGGCTCATGGAACCGCGGGTCAGCATCGCGCGCATGCCCAGTTCACGAACACTCTGCACCTGCACGTCGATGGCATTTTCCAGGCCTTCGGGAAACAGGTAATGGTGGTCGGCCGCCGTGGTGCCGCCCGACAGCAGCAACTCGGCCAAGGCCACTTTGCTGGCCAGGGCAAGTTTTTCCGGGGTCAGCCGCGCCCACACCGGGTAGAGGGTCTTCAGCCAGGGAAACAACGGCTGGTTCACCACCGGCGCCCAGGCGCGGGTCAGGGTCTGGTAGAAGTGATGGTGGGTGTTGATCAACCCCGGCAGGATCACATGCTCGCGCGCGTCGAAGATGTCGTCACAGGGCTGGGCGGGTTGCTGGCCGGCGCTGAGCAGTTCGACGATCACACCGTCCTGCAGGACGAGGCCGCCACGGGCATCGAGGTCGTTGGCCGTGAAAATGGCGAGGGGATTTTTTAACCAGGTACGGGTCGCAGGCATGGTGGCCGGCTCCTCTGAAAGTGGGTTCAGGTTAGCCAGCTCAGTGATGCCCTGTCTGCTGATCCAGGGTCGCCCGGTGGGGAGGGCGAGGAGGGGAGTTTACTCAGGTTGCCGGACGCATTTCCAGTGCCCAACTCAGGTTCCTATGTAGGAGAGGGCTTGGTGGGAGCGAGCTTGCTCGCGATGGCAGCCTCACATCCAACATCGATGTCGACTGACCTACCGCTATCGCGAGCAAGCTCGCTCCCACAGGGGATTAGCGGAGTTACCAAGGGATTGTCTCGCCCCGATAGTTGACGAAGTGATGTCCGCCTTTGCCGGCGAACGCATTCACTTGATCGATCAGCCCGCGAGTGCTGGTCTCGACATCGATGTCCGCGCCTTCGCCGCCCATGTCGGTCTTCACCCAACCCGGGTGCAGCGACAGCACGGTCAATGTCTGCTCGCCCAGTTGGCTGACAAAACTATTGGTCATGGAGTTGAGCGCCGCCTTGCTGGCCTTGTACAGCGCCAGCTCCGGCGCGTCGGGCATGGTCACGCTGCCCAGCACCGAACTCATGAACGCCAGTACGCCGCTGCCGTCGCGGATCTGGCCGACAAAGCGTTGAGCCAGGTTGATCGGCGCCACGGCGTTGGTGAAGAACAGCTGGCCGACTTCCGCCAGCGTCGCGCCGCCCGGGTTCTGGTTGTCCGGACCCTTGACGCCGGCATTGACGAACAGCAGGTCGAAGGTCTCGCCCTTGAGCTGTTGGCTCAGGGCGATGACCGCTTGCTGGTCGTCCATGTCGAGTTTTTCGATCCGCACCGGGCCCAGCGCCTTCAAAGCCTCTGCGTTCTGCGGGTTGCGCACGGTGGCGGTGACGTTCCAGCCATCGCTGAGCAGCGTCTTCACCAGACCAAGGCCCAGGCCCCGGGAGGCGCCGATGATCAATGCGTTTCTTGCCGAATTCATGAGAGGCATCCTTGAAAGGAAAAGGTCATGGATTTAATGGACAGCGTTGCCCGAGCCGTTGTTTCAGCTCGTGACGCAACGCGTCGAGTTCGGTGATGCGGGTTTCGATCAGGTTCAGTTTGTCTTGCAGCAATTGCGTCACGGCGCAGTCCGGATCTGGGGCGTTCCACAGGGCGGCGACGCTGGCGCCAATCTCGCCCAGGGTAAAGCCCAGGCGCTGGGCGGTCTTGATATAGAGCACCAGTTGCACTATGTCGGCGGGATAGTCGCGATAGCCATTGGCGCTGCGCGACGCCGCGATCAGGCCCCGCTGTTCGTAGAAGCGCAGCGTGTCTCGACTGACGGCGCAGGCCTGGGCTAATTCACCGATGCGCATTGTGTAACTCCAGAGGGCTTGACCTTGGAGCATACCCCAGGCTTTAGCCTCTTTGCTCCCCAATTATCTGGAGAAAGTGTATGTGGACTTCGATGCAATACCGCCGGGTGGTGCTTGGCAGCGCCTGGTACGATCTGATCGTGTCGGCCGCGCTGGTCACGCCGTGGAGCTTTGCGGCGCTGCATGGTGTGTTGATGAGCTTGACTCAGCTATTCGACCTGCCTGGAGAACTGCCGCCGTTTGCGCCGGCGCATGTGCTGATGGTGAATATGCTCGGCTCGATTGTCTGCGTGTGGTCAGTGCTACGGATTCGGGATCCGCAGGCACTGTATGGGCGTTATGACGCGGTGGGGCGTTTCTTGTTTGCAGCCTGGATGCTGTATGGGCTGCTTCATGGGGCCAGTGCGGTGTTGTGGGTTTTCCTGTTTTTCGAGGTGGTGTGGGGCTTGGTTCAGGTATTGCCTGTTCGGGACTCATCGCGGGCAAGCCTAGCTCCCACAGATCACTGAAAGTCTGTGGGACTCAGGAAAATCTGTGGGAGCAAGGCTTGCCCGCGATAGGCGCGCCGCAGTCTATATCAATGCCCCGCCTGCCAAGGCTGCCCCAGCGATACCGGCGCATACAGCCGGGTACGCACGGCATCCCGGGATAACAGCACCAGCACCACAATGGTCGCGGCATACGGCAGCATCGCCAGCAGACTCGATGGAATCGCCAGGCCCAACCCCTGGGCCACCAGGTGCAGGATGCTGGCGAGGCCGAACAGGTAGGCGCCCAGCAGCAGGCGCCACACCCGCCAACTGGCGAACACCACCAGCGCCAGGGCGATCCAGCCGCGTCCGGCGCTCATGTTCTCGGCCCACATCGGCGTGTAGGCCAGCGACAGATAGGCGCCGGCCAACCCGGCCATGGCGCCGCCAAACAACACCGCCAGGGTTCGCACCCGCAGCACCGGCAGGCCCATGGCGCTGGCGGCATCGGGGTTTTCCCCAACGGCCTGGATGATCAATCCCGCGCGGCTTTTCATGATCGTCCACGCCACCAGGGCAAACAGTGCAAAGGACAGGTAAACCAGCAGATCCTGGGCAAACAGCATCCGCCCGATCAACGGGATGTCGCTCAGGTAGGGAATGGCCAGCGGCTCGAAGCCGGCCAGCGGTTTGCCGACCCAGGCCGCCCCGACAAAACTCGACAGGCCCACCCCGAAAATCGTCAGCGCCAGCCCGGTGGCGACCTGATTGGCGTTGAACACCAACGCCACCAGCGCGAACAACGCCGACAACAGCATGCCGGCAGCCATCGCCAGCAGCACGCCGAGCCAGAGGTTGCCGCTGTTGAAGGCGACGATAAAACCGATCACCGCACCGAACAGCATCATGCCTTCCTGGCCCAGGTTGAGGACGCCGCTTTTTTCGCAGACCAATTCACCCAGGGCCACCAGCAGCAACGGCGTGCCGCAGCGGATCATGGCGTAGAAAATATTGCTCAACAGGTCGATATCCATCACAGCGCTCCTGCCTGTACGGCGGTGGTTCGGGTGCGTCGGGCCCAGCGCAGGTTGAGGCGTGGCCGGTACAGAATCAGCACGTCGCAGGCCAACAGGAAAAACAGCATCATCCCCTGGAACAGTTGGGTGATTGCCTGGGGCAGGTTCAACGACATCTGCGCGCTCTCACCGCCGATGTACAGCAGGGCCATCAACAGGCTGGCAAACAGAATGCCGATGGGATTGAGGCGCCCCAGGAAGGCCACGGTAATCGCCGCATAGCCGTAGCCCGGCGACACCTGCGGCACCAGTTGGCCGATCGGGCCGGTCACTTCGCAGACGCCGGCCAGCCCGGCCAGCGCACCGCTGATCAACAACGCCAGCCACACCAGCGGCTTCTGGCGAAAGCCGGCGAAACCGGCGGCGCGGGCGTCGAGGCCCAGCACCTTGATCTGAAAGCCGACGAAGCTTTTCTGCAACAAGACCCACACCGCCACCAGTGCCAACAGGGCGAAATACAACCCGGCATGGACCCGGCCATCCTCCAGCAGCAACGGCAGGCGACTGGCCTCGCCGAACATCGCCGACTCCGGGAAGTTGAAACCCGCCGGGTCTTTCAACGGCCCGTGAACGCAAAACAGCAGCAGGTTCAGGGCGATGTAATTGAGCATGATGCTGGTCAGGATCTCGTTGGCGTTGAAGCGCGTGCGCAGCCACGCTGTGAGCCCGGCCCAGGCGGCACCGGCCAGGGTGCCGGTGAGCAGGATCAGCACCAGTGCCCAGCGGCTTTGCATGTCGATGATGTTCACCGCCAAGGCACTGCCGGCCAGGGCGCCCAGCAGCAGTTGGCCTTCGGCGCCGATGTTCCAGATTCGCGCCTGATAGGCCACTGCCAGGCCGAGGGCACACAGCAGGATCGGCAGGGTCTTGACCAGCCACTCGGACACGCCGTACAGATCGCTGATTGGGGCGATCAACAAGGTGTACAGCGTTTGCAACGGGTCATGCCCGAGGGCGATAAACAGCAGTGAGCCGCAGCCCAGGGTCAACACGGCGGCCAAGAGCGGCGAGCACCAGAGCATCAGGCGCGATTGCTGGCCGCGAGGTTCGAGAGAAAGCAGCATGTAGAACTCCGTTAAACCGGCGCGGGGGCAGGGGATTGAGGGGCGTCGAACTGGCCGGCCATCCAGCCGCCGACGTCACTGAGCCGGGTCTCGACGGTGGGTCTCAAGGCCGACAGACGCCCACCGCACAAGGCACCGAGGCGATCGCTGATCTGGAACAGTTCGTCGAGGTCTTCGGAGATCACCAGAATCGCCGCGCCTGCATCGCGCAGGGCAATCAGGGCGCGATGGATGGTCGCCGCCGCGCCGACGTCCACGCCCCAGGTCGGGTGAGCGGCCACCAGCAGCTTCGGCTGTTGGAGGATTTCCCGACCGAGAATGAACTTCTGCAGGTTGCCTCCTGAGAGGCTGCGCGCAGGGGTTTTGGTGTCGGGTGTCTTCACGCCAAAGCGACGGATGATCTCCTCGGCCAGGTGTTCGACCTTGCTGCGGCGAATCAGTCCGTGGCTGACCAGGCCCTGTTGGAAAGCGCTGAGCAAGGCGTTATCCGCCAGATTCAATTGCGGCACGGCGCCATGGCCCAAGCGTTCTGCGGGGACAAATGCCAGCCCAAGCCGGCGACGGGCGTCGGGGCGTAGATGAGCCACGGGTTGCCCGTCGAATCGGATCGTTTCGCCTTGCTGGCGGGCAAGCGGAGTTTCTCCGCTGAGCAACGCCAGCCATTCGTCCTGACCATTGCCCGCCACCCCGGCGATGCCGACGATTTCGCCGCTGCGCACCTCCAGGTCAATGTCCCGCAACGAGCAGCCGAACGGGTCCGGGTTGTGCCAGGACAGCTTGTTGATTTGCAGGAAGGCTTTGTCTGCGCTGACCTTGGGATAATCCGTGATCAGCCCGGCCGCTTCGCCGACCATCAGTTGCGCCAACTCCTGGTCCGAGCAGTGCGCCGGCGTGCAATGCCCCGACACCCGCCCGCCGCGCAGCACCGTGGCGCTGTGGCACAACGCCCGCACTTCCCCGAGCTTGTGGCTGATAAACAGGATGCTGCAGCCCTCGCTCGCCAGGCGGCGCAGGGTCACGAACAATTCTTCGGCTTCCGCGGGCGTGAGCACCGAGGTCGGTTCGTCGAGAATCAGCAGGCGAATGTCCTGCATCAGGCAGCGAATGATCTCTACCCGCTGCCGCTCGCCAATCGACAGGCTGTGGACCAGCCGCTGCGGCTCCAGCGCCATGCCATAGCGCCGGGAAACCTCGCGGATCCGAGGTTCCAGCTGCGCCGGCGTACCGGCTGCCGCGCCCATTGCCAGGGCAATGTTTTGCGCAACGGTGAGGGTTTCGAACAGCGAGAAATGCTGGAACACCATGCCGATTCCCAGGCTGCGGGCCTGGGCCGGGTTGCGCAGGTTGACGCGCTGGCCCTGCCAGATCACTTCACCCGAATCGGCAGGGGTGACGCCGTAGATAATCTTCATCAGGGTACTTTTTCCCGCCCCGTTTTCCCCGAGCAGGGCGTGTATCTCGCCGGGTTGGATGCTCAGGTCGATGGCGTCGTTGGCCAGGCAACCGGGGTAGCGTTTGCTGATGTTGCGCAATTGCAGGCGCGCGATGGAATCGGGGTTGGACATGACAGGCTCGGGCCGATGGACAGGAATGCCTGTGGATAAAGCAATTTCCTGGCCATCAGGTCAGGAAATTACCTTGGCCCCGCCGCCAAGGCCTTCTACGTGTGGCCCGGACGCCTGTCCTAGGGAAATTCTGCACCGGCTTGGCGCACGAGGATTTGGTGCAGGCACCGGTTTGCCCTGAAATGGGTGGTTAAAAATTGAGCAAGCGGCTGCGGGCCATGCCCTTCTTGGGGTGGCAGGAGCCATGAACGGGTTATCCACAGGTTGCTCCACAGTTATTGTGCGCAAGCCGGAAACTCGGGCATAAGCATTGCGTGGCTTTCTTCTAAAGGTGATAAACCGCCGCAAGCGCTTGTTTTGTGGATGGATTCCTCGGTTTGGCGAGACTTTGGCTGAAAAATGAGCAACCCTCTCAAACCCGCATGACAGAAGGGTTACAGAGGAATGTGCTCAGGTTATCCACAGTCGGGTGCACAGTGGATGTGGGCAAGTTGAACGATTGCGGGGCGCCCTGAAAGGTTGCAGCCTTTGAACTCAGCGCCCTAACCGAATCCGTCCACGGCTCAGGTCGGCCAGTTGCGTTTGCAGTGTTTCGATCTGCGCTTCACCCACGGCCAACTGCAGGTCTACGCCATTGGCCGTAAAGTGTTCTTCATTGACCAGTCCACCGCATTCGGCGACGCGCAGTTTCACCAAGGGCAGTTCGGCGAACCCGCAGCTACAGTGCAGGGGCACACGGCTGATCAATTCGATTTTCTCGGCGTTTTGCAGGCATTTGTTCGCGCCACCACCATAAGCCCGGGCCAGCCCGCCCGTGCCCAGTTGAATCCCGCCGTACCAGCGGATCACCAGCACTGCGACCTGATCGCAAGCCTGTGCTTCGATCGCGGCCAGGATCGGTCGCCCGGCGGTGCCACCCGGCTCGCCATCGTCGTTGCTGCGGTATTGGTCGCCGAGTTTCCAGGCCCAGCAATTGTGCGTGGCATTCAGGTCGCTGTGCTGCTCGATAAAGGCCTGGGCGTCGGCGGGGCTGGTGATGGGCGCGGCGAACGTAATGAAACGGCTTTTGCGAATTTCTTCGCGGTATTCGCAAAAACCGGCAAGGGTAAAGGGCATGGCGATCTTAGAGCGCTGGTGTCAGGCCGCAGCCCTTGAGAATGATGCGGATCAGGTTGTCGCCAGCCTCGACCATGTCTTGCTTGGTCAACTTGCTGCGCCCGGTCACGCGACAGATCTGGGTGGCGAAGTCGGCGTAATGCTGGGTGCTGCCCCACAGCAGGAAAATCAGGTGCACCGGGTCGATCGGGTCCATCTTGCCGGCATCGATCCAGGCCTGGAATACGGCCGCCCGGCCATTGAACCAGGCGCGATAATCCTGGTTGAAATATTCGGTCAGGCATTCGCCACCGCTGATCACTTCCATGGCAAACAATCGCGAGGCCTGGGGTTGGCGACGAGAGAACTCCATTTTGGCGCGGATATAGCGGGTCAAGGCTTCGGCCGGATCATCCTCGGCGGTGAGGGTATTGAAGGTGCTGTCCCACAATTCGATGATGTTGCTCAGCACCGCCACGTACAAGCCGAGTTTATTGGTGAAGTAATAATGCAGATTTGCCTTGGGCAGCCCGGCCTTGAGGGCGATGGCATTCATGCTGGTGCCTTTGAACCCGTGACGGGCGAATTCATCTTCGGCAGCCTTGAGGATCGTCTCTTCATTCTTTTGACGAATGCGACTGGTGGGCTTGCCACCGTGGGCAGGGACTTCAAAGGTCATGGGCGTTTCCGGGCTGGGTCTGTGGGCAAGCAACTGCGTTGATAGCGCACCGGCATCAATCCGACAAGTGCCATCACACTAAAAGCCTCTCGATGGCGATCCTCTGCCCCTTGTGGGAGCGAGCTTGCTCGCGATAGCGGTTAATCAATTCGCAGTGTGCTGAATGACACACCGCTATCGCGAGCAAGCTCGCTCCCACAGGGGATCAGCGGGTGGCCGCCAGGCTTTCGAGAAAACTCTCCAGCACCAAGTGAGGCCGGCGGCCCTTGCGCGTGACCGACGCCAGGCTCAGGTCATAGAACCGTACCGCTGGTTTCAAGGCTCGCAACCGACCTTGCTGGACCCAGAGGCTGGCGTAGTGATCGGGCAGGTAACCGATGTAGCGTCCGGTGAGGATCAGGAACGCCATGCCTTCGCGGTCCGATGCGCTCGCGGTGCAATTGAGCGCCTGGTAGTGGGCCTGGATTTCGGCTGGCAGGCGGAAGGTCGGCGCGATGGCGTCCTGGCTGTTGAGGCGAGCGTCCTCAAGTTGCTGGTCATCGACATAAAACAGCGGATGCCCGACCGCGCAGTACAGCAGCGATCGTTCACTGTACAGCGGTTGATATTCCAGCCCGGACAGGGCACTGGCCTGGGGAACTACGCCGACATGCAGGCGCCCATCGAGCACGCCTTGCTCGACTTCGTTGGGGGCGATCATGCGGATCTGGATCTGCACGTCCGGCCCGCGTTCTTTCAATTGCGCCAAAGCGTGGGTGATGCGCATGTGGGGCAGGGTGACCAGGTTGTCGGTCAGGCCGATGGTCAACTCACCGCGCAAATGCTGGTGCAGGCCGTTGACCTCGGTGCGAAAGCTTTCCAGTGCGCTCAATAGCTGCAACGCCGATTGATACACCTCGCGACCTTCCTCGGTCAGGGAAAAGCCCGCGCGCCCACGCTGGCACAGGCGCAGGCCGAGACGTTGTTCGAGGTCGCTCATCTGCTGGCTGATGGCCGAGCGACCGATGCCAAGCACGGTTTCAGCGGCGGAAAATCCACCACATTCCACTACGCTGCGGAAAATGCGCAGCAGGCGAATATCAAAGTCGCTGACCTGGGCCAGTGGATCGGGACGACGAACGCTCATAGTTTAGTGATCCACCGACTGAAGGTTACAAAAGTTGGATTTCACCGACTTTATCGCCGTGGCAACTTAGCTGCAAGAACGCTTTCGATCCCCTATCGCTTATGACCTGCGAGGTTTTGTCGATGAACATGCCCGAACACGCTGCCGGTTCCCTGGCCAGCCAGCTCAAGCTGGATGCCCACTGGATGCCTTACACCGCCAACCGCAATTTCCAGCGCGATCCGCGCCTGATCGTCGCTGCCGAAGGCAGTTGGCTGGTGGATGACAAGGGGCGCAAGGTTTACGACTCGCTGTCGGGCCTGTGGACATGCGGCGCCGGGCACACCCGCAAGGAAATCCAGGAAGCGGTCGCCAAGCAACTGGGTACCCTCGATTACTCGCCGGGGTTCCAGTACGGCCATCCGCTGTCGTTCCAACTGGCGGAAAAAATCACCAGCCTGACCCCGGGCAATCTCAATCATGTGTTCTTTACCGACTCCGGCTCCGAGTGCGCCGATACCGCGGTGAAGATGGTCCGCGCCTACTGGCGTCTCAAGGGCCAGGCGACCAAGACCAAGATGATTGGTCGTGCCCGTGGCTATCACGGCGTGAACATCGCCGGCACCAGCCTCGGCGGTGTCAACGGCAACCGCAAACTGTTTGGCCAAGCCATGATGGACGTCGACCATTTGCCTCACACCTTGCTGGCCAGCAATGCCTATTCCCGTGGCATGCCGAAAGAGGGTGGCATCGCCTTGGCCGATGAACTGCTGAAGCTGATCGAACTGCACGATGCGTCCAACATCGCCGCAGTGTTCGTCGAACCGATGGCGGGTTCGGCCGGCGTGCTGGTGCCGCCTGAGGGTTACCTCAAGCGCCTGCGGGAAATCTGCGACCAGCACAGCATTCTCCTGGTGTTCGACGAGGTGATCACTGGTTTCGGTCGCACCGGTTCGATGTTCGGTGCCGACAGCTTCGGCGTGACCCCGGACCTGATGTGCATCGCCAAGCAAGTCACCAATGGTGCGATTCCCATGGGGGCGGTGATTGCCAGCTCCGAGATCTACCAGACTTTCATGAACCAGCCGACACCTGAGTACGCGGTGGAATTTCCCCACGGTTATACCTATTCGGCACACCCGGTGGCCTGCGCGGCTGGCCTGGCGGCGCTGGACCTGCTGCAGAAGGAAAATCTGGTACAGAGCGTGGCCGAGATCGCCCCGCATTTCGAGAATGCATTGCACGGCTTGAAGGGCGCGAAGAACGTCATCGACATTCGCAACTATGGCCTGGCCGGCGCGATCCAGATCGCCGGGCGCGACGGCGATGCCATCGTGCGTCCGTTCGAGGCCGGCATGGCGTTGTGGAAAGCCGGGTTCTATGTGCGGTTCGGCGGCGACACGCTGCAGTTCGGGCCGACGTTCAACAGCAAGCCGCAGGATCTGGATCGCCTGTTCGATGCGGTCGGTGAAGTGCTGAACAAGCTCGACTGATACGTCCTTCTATATAGCTTTCGATAACGGGCGTCCGGTCACGGGCGCCTGTGGATAATTTTGGAGTCCCCATGAGCCTCATCCCGCATTTGATCAATGGCGAACTACTGAGCGACAGCGCTCGCACCGCCGATGTGTTCAACCCGTCCACTGGCCAGGCCATCCATAAAGTGCCGTTGGCTGATCGCGCGACCATCCAGCAGGCCATCGACGCCGCCAAGGCGGCTTTCCCGGCCTGGCGCAATACACCGGCGGCGAAGCGCGCGCAGGTGATGTTTCGTTTCAAGCAATTGCTGGAGCAGAACGAGTCGCGCATCGCGCAGTTGATCAGTGAAGAACACGGCAAGACCTTGGAAGACGCGGCCGGTGAGCTCAAGCGCGGCATCGAAAACGTCGAGTTCGCCTGTGCAGCACCGGAAATCCTGAAAGGCGAATACAGCCGTAACGTAGGACCGAACATCGACGCCTGGTCAGACTTTCAACCTTTGGGCGTGGTGGCGGGCATCACCCCGTTCAACTTCCCGGCGATGGTGCCACTGTGGATGTATCCGCTGGCGATCGTCTGCGGCAACTGCTTCATTCTCAAGCCGTCCGAGCGAGACCCGAGTTCGACGTTGCTGATCGCCCAGTTGTTGTTGGAAGCCGGTTTGCCCAAGGGCGTATTGAGCGTGGTGCATGGCGACAAGGCTGCAGTGGACGCACTGATCGAAGCGCCAGAAGTGAAGGCGCTGAGTTTTGTCGGTTCGACGCCGATTGCCGAATACATTTATGCCGAGGGCACCCGACGCGGCAAACGCGTCCAGGCGCTGGGTGGGGCGAAGAACCATGCGGTGCTGATGCCGGATGCGGATCTGGACAATGCCGTCAGCGCACTGATGGGCGCGGCGTACGGTTCGTGCGGTGAACGCTGCATGGCGATTTCGGTAGCGGTGTGTGTCGGCGACCAGGTGGCGGATGCATTGGTCTCCAAGCTGGTGCCGCAGATCAAGGCGCTGAAGATTGGCGCCGGCACGTCTTGCGGGCTGGATATGGGGCCGTTGGTGACCGGTCAGCATCGGGACAAGGTCAGCGGCTATATAGAAGACGGTGTGGCGGCGGGTGCTTCGCTGGTGGTCGACGGCCGTGGCTTGAGTGTGACCGGGCATGAGGAGGGCTTCTTCCTGGGTGGCTGCCTGTTTGATCGCGTGACCCCTGAGATGCGCATCTATAAGGAAGAGATCTTCGGGCCAGTGCTGTGCATCGTCAGGGTTAACAGCCTGGAAGAGGCGATGCAGTTGATCAACGATCACGAGTATGGCAACGGCACTTGCATCTTTACTCGCGATGGTGAGGCGGCGCGGTTGTTCTGCGATGAGATCGAAGTCGGCATGGTGGGCGTCAACGTTCCATTGCCGGTGCCGGTTGCCTATCACAGCTTTGGCGGTTGGAAGCGTTCACTGTTCGGTGACCTGCACGCCTACGGCCCGGACGGCGTGCGTTTCTATACCCGTCGCAAGGCCATTACCCAGCGCTGGCCGCAGCGGGCCAGCCATGAGGCTTCGCAGTTTGCGTTCCCCAGCTTGTAACCGGTAAGTGAAGAGGCCGGCCCCCTTGGGCGCCGGCCTCTGTGTTTACGGGGCTTTTTGACTGATGTGACAGAATTGTGAAGAAAGGTGTTGACGGCAGATTCTGGAAGTCTATAATTCGCCCCACTTCCGGCGCAGTCGAAACGGAAAACTCCTTGAGATTCAATGAGTTAAGTAAGTTTCGAAGGTGTTGGGCTTCAGGTCATCGAAGCCCGG
>NZ_JAUTYW010000017.1:0-1756 GCF_052112205.1 Pseudomonas sp. Lb2C2
AAGTGATGCGGTAGAGGAGCGTTCTGTAAGCCTGTGAAGGTGAGTTGAGAAGCTTGCTGGAGGTATCAGAAGTGCGAATGCTGACATGAGTAACGACAATGGGTGTGAAAAACACCCACGCCGAAAGACCAAGGTTTCCTGCGCAACGTTAATCGACGCAGGGTTAGTCGGTCCCTAAGGCGAGGCTGAAAAGCGTAGTCGATGGAAAACAGGTTAATATTCCTGTACTTCTGGTTATTGCGATGGAGGGACGGAGAAGGCTAGGCCAGCTTGGCGTTGGTTGTCCAAGTTTAAGGTGGTAGGCTGGAATCTTAGGTAAATCCGGGATTCCAAGGCCGAGAGCTGATGACGAGTTACCCTTTGGGTGACGAAGTGGTTGATGCCATGCTTCCAAGAAAAGCTTCTAAGCTTCAGGTAACCAGGAACCGTACCCCAAACCGACACAGGTGGTTGGGTAGAGAATACCAAGGCGCTTGAGAGAACTCGGGTGAAGGAACTAGGCAAAATGGCACCGTAACTTCGGGAGAAGGTGCGCCGGTGAGGGTGAAGCACTTGCTGCGTAAGCCCACGCCGGTCGAAGATACCAGGCCGCTGCGACTGTTTATTAAAAACACAGCACTCTGCAAACACGAAAGTGGACGTATAGGGTGTGACGCCTGCCCGGTGCCGGAAGGTTAATTGATGGGGTTAGCTAACGCGAAGCTCTTGATCGAAGCCCCGGTAAACGGCGGCCGTAACTATAACGGTCCTAAGGTAGCGAAATTCCTTGTCGGGTAAGTTCCGACCTGCACGAATGGCGTAACGATGGCGGCGCTGTCTCCACCCGAGACTCAGTGAAATTGAAATCGCTGTGAAGATGCAGTGTATCCGCGGCTAGACGGAAAGACCCCGTGAACCTTTACTATAGCTTTGCACTGGACTTTGAATTTGCTTGTGTAGGATAGGTGGGAGGCTTTGAAGCGTGGACGCCAGTTCGCGTGGAGCCATCCTTGAAATACCACCCTGGCAACTTTGAGGTTCTAACTCAGGTCCGTTATCCGGATCGAGGACAGTGTATGGTGGGTAGTTTGACTGGGGCGGTCTCCTCCTAAAGAGTAACGGAGGAGTACGAAGGTGCGCTCAGACCGGTCGGAAATCGGTCGTAGAGTATAAAGGCAAAAGCGCGCTTGACTGCGAGACAGACACGTCGAGCAGGTACGAAAGTAGGTCTTAGTGATCCGGTGGTTCTGTATGGAAGGGCCATCGCTCAACGGATAAAAGGTACTCCGGGGATAACAGGCTGATACCGCCCAAGAGTTCATATCGACGGCGGTGTTTGGCACCTCGATGTCGGCTCATCACATCCTGGGGCTGAAGCCGGTCCCAAGGGTATGGCTGTTCGCCATTTAAAGTGGTACGCGAGCTGGGTTTAGAACGTCGTGAGACAGTTCGGTCCCTATCTGCCGTGGACGTTTGAGATTTGAGAGGGGCTGCTCCTAGTACGAGAGGACCGGAGTGGACGAACCTCTGGTGTTCCGGTTGTCACGCCAGTGGCATTGCCGGGTAGCTATGTTCGGGAAAGATAACCGCTGAAAGCATCTAAGCGGGAAACTTGCCTCAAGATGAGATCTCACTGGGACCTTGAGTCCCCTGAAGGGCCGTCGAAGACTACGACGTTGATAGGCAGGGTGTGTAAGCGCTGTGAGGCGTTGAGCTAACCTGTACTAATTGCCCGTGAGGCTTGACCATATAACACCCAAGCAATTTGTGAACTCGA
>NZ_JAUTYW010000018.1:0-1667 GCF_052112205.1 Pseudomonas sp. Lb2C2
GGCCCAGAGTGTGTAAAAACACCGAAGCCAACCCTTGCTATGATTCCCCCAGGATTTCATCGCAAGGGCTGCCCATGAAACGCTTCATCCAAGGTGAACACCGAGGTCAAACTACCTTGCTCCCCGAGAGCTTGGACGATTACGTCAGCGACACCAATCCGGTGCGCGTTGTCGATGTCTTCGTGGATGAACTCGACCTGATCACCTTGGGTTTTGAAGGCGCTGTCCCCGCTGAAACGGGCCGACCGGCTTACCACCCTGCAGTCATGCTGAAGATCTACATCTACGGCTATCTCAACCGTATCCATTCAAGCCGGCGCCTTGAGCGCGAGGCGCAGCGCAACGTCGAGCTAATGTGGCTGACCGGTCGCCTGATGCCGGATTTCAAGACCATCGCCAACTTCCGCAAAGACAACGGAAAGGCCATTCGAGGAGTCTGTCGGCAGTTCGTCGTGCTGTGTCAACAACTTGGGCTTTTCTCGGAGCATTTGGTTGCCATCGATGGCAGTAAATTCAAGGCGGTGAACAACCGCGACCGCAATTTTACCAGCGCCAAGCTGAAGCGCCGGATGGAAGACATCGAGTCAAGCATTGCCCGTTATCTGAAGGCGCTGGATGAGGCTGATCGGGAAGAGCCCAAGTCTTCAGGGCCCAAAGGGGGGCTGGAAGAGAAAATCGCCAAATTGAAGGAGCAGATGAAGGCACTCCAAGCGATTGAAATACAGCTTGAAGCATCGCCGGACAAACAGATCTCGCTGACCGACCCGGACGCGCGCTCGATGATGATGACGAGCGGTCATGGCATCGTGGGCTACAACGTGCAGACAGCAGTCGATACCAAACACCATTTGATCGTTGCGCACGAGGTGACCAATGTCGGTCACGACCGTGATCAGCTTAGCTCGATGGCCCAGCAGGCCCGTGAGGCGATGCAAATCGAATCGTTGTCGGTGGTGGCGGACCGAGGGTATTACAAAAGCAGAGAAATCCTGGCCTGTCACGAGGCAGGAATCACCGCTTATGTGCCGAAAACGCTGAGCTCGCGGGCCAAATCTGATGGCCGCTTCGGTAATGACGAGTTTGTTTACGAGGCAGACAAAGATGTGTACGTCTGCCCCGCCAAGCAAGTGCTGATCTGGCGCAACTCTTATGTCGACAAGGGCAAGAAGCTGGACGTTTACTGGCACTCCAACTGCCGAGCCTGTTCGATAAAGGCGCAATGTACACCGGCCAGAGAGCGAAAGATTCGGCGCTGGGAACATGAGGCGGTACTGGAGGAAATGCAGGCCCGCCTGAACAATGAGCCGCAGATGATGATCATCCGCAAGCGAACGGTCGAGCACCCCTTTGGGACGCTGAAGCAATGGATGGGTGCGACGCATTTTCTGACGCGGCGGCTGGCTGGGGTGAGCACCGAAATGAGCTTGAATGTGCTCGCTTACAATTTGAAAAGGGTGATGAAAATCCTTGGTGCGCAGGGTCTGATGGAAGCGCTGGCGGCCTGAGAACCTGCCGTTTTGCCCCGTTAATCAAGCCTACGGAGCCTTGCTAGCGCTTGTAGGGGCCGTTTGGAGCCACAAGAGCGCTTCAGGTTTTAATCAGTTGGCTAACACCTGTCGGCACTACGTGCCGACGATGTTTTTATCGGTTTTTACACACTCTGGGCC
>NZ_JAUTYW010000019.1:0-1412 GCF_052112205.1 Pseudomonas sp. Lb2C2
ACGTTACTTTCACTGGTAACGGATCAGGCTAAGGTAAAATTTGTGAGTTCTCTTAGTTGAGAAATTCGAATTTTCGGCGAATGTCGTCTTCACAGTATAACCAGATTGCTTGGGGTTATATGGTCAAGTGAAGAAGCGCATACGGTGGATGCCTTGGCAGTCAGAGGCGATGAAAGACGTGGTAGCCTGCGAAAAGCTTCGGGGAGTCGGCAAACAGACTTTGATCCGGAGATGTCTGAATGGGGGAACCCAGCCATCATAAGATGGTTATCTTGTACTGAATACATAGGTGCAAGAGGCGAACCAGGGGAACTGAAACATCTAAGTACCCTGAGGAAAAGAAATCAACCGAGATTCCCTTAGTAGTGGCGAGCGAACGGGGACTAGCCCTTAAGCTTCTTTGATTTTAGCGGAACGCTCTGGAAAGTGCGGCCATAGTGGGTGATAGCCCTGTACGCGAAAGGATCTTAGAAGTGAAATCGAGTAGGACGGAGCACGAGAAACTTTGTCTGAATATGGGGGGACCATCCTCCAAGGCTAAATACTACTGACTGACCGATAGTGAACTAGTACCGTGAGGGAAAGGCGAAAAGAACCCCGGAGAGGGGAGTGAAATAGATCCTGAAACCGTATGCGTACAAGCAGTGGGAGCCCACTTTGTTGGGTGACTGCGTACCTTTTGTATAATGGGTCAGCGACTTATTTTCAGTGGCGAGCTTAACCGAATAGGGGAGGCGTAGCGAAAGCGAGTCTTAATAGGGCGTCTAGTCGCTGGGAATAGACCCGAAACCGGGCGATCTATCCATGGGCAGGTTGAAGGTTGGGTAACACTAACTGGAGGACCGAACCGACTACCGTTGAAAAGTTAGCGGATGACCTGTGGATCGGAGTGAAAGGCTAATCAAGCTCGGAGATAGCTGGTTCTCCTCGAAAGCTATTTAGGTAGCGCCTCATGTATCACTGTAGGGGGTAGAGCACTGTTTCGGCTAGGGGGTCATCCCGACTTACCAAACCGATGCAAACTCCGAATACCTACAAGTGCCGAGCATGGGAGACACACGGCGGGTGCTAACGTCCGTCGTGAAAAGGGAAACAACCCAGACCGTCAGCTAAGGTCCCAAAGTTATGGTTAAGTGGGAAACGATGTGGGAAGGCTTAGACAGCTAGGAGGTTGGCTTAGAAGCAGCCACCCTTTAAAGAAAGCGTAATAGCTCACTAGTCGAGTCGGCCTGCGCGGAAGATGTAACGGGGCTCAAACCATACACCGAAGCTACGGGTATCACGTAAGTGATGCGGTAGAGGAGCGTTCTGTAAGCCTGTGAAGGTGAGTTGAGAAGCTTGCTGGAGGTATCAGAAGTGCGAATGCTGACATGAGTAACGACAATGGGTGTGAAAAACACCCACGCCGAAAG
>NZ_JAUTYW010000020.1:0-1368 GCF_052112205.1 Pseudomonas sp. Lb2C2
AACAACACCGTCAGCGTCGCGTTGGTGTAGGCGTTGAACACCACGTGCTGCATCTGCTCGATGCTCTTGGCCGGGGCCAGGATCTGGCCGGCGGCCAGGGCATCGTTGTATTTGCGTGCCAGGGCCAGGAAGCCGATCGCCGGGTTGGCGTCGAACAGCTTGATCAGGCCCGCGGTGGTGGTGCAGATCAGCAGCCAGCTCGCCGGCAGCAGCGTGACCCAGACGTAGCGCTGGCGCTTCATCTTGATCAGGACCACGGTGGCGAGCATCAGGGCGATACCGGCCAGCATCTGGTTGGAGATGCCGAACAGCGGCCACAAGGTGTTGATGCCGCCCAGCGGATCGATCACGCCCTGGTACAGCAAGTAACCCCACAGCGCGACGCAGCCGGCGGTGGCGATCAGGTTGGCTGGCCAGGATTCGGTGCGCTTGAGCGAAGGCACGAACGAGCCGAGCAAGTCCTGCAGCATGAACCGCCCGGCACGGGTGCCGGCGTCCACCGCGGTGAGGATGAACAGCGCTTCGAACAGGATCGCGAAGTGGTACCAGAACGCCATGGTGTTCTCACCCGGCAGCACCGAGTGCAGGATCTGCGCGATGCCGACCGCCAGGGTCGGCGCACCGCCGGCACGGGCCAGGATGGTGGTTTCACCGATGTCCTTGGCCACCGCTTGCAGCGCCTCGGGGGTGATTGCAAAGCCCCAGCTGCTGACAGTCTGGGCCACGGACACCACGTCACTGCCGACGATCGCCGCCGGACTGTTCATGGCGAAGTACACGCCTGGCTCGATCACCGAGGCGGCGACCATGGCCATGATCGCCACGAAGGACTCCATCAGCATGCCGCCGTAACCGATGTAGCGGGCGTTGGTTTCGTTATCCAGCAGCTTGGGCGTGGTGCCCGAGGAGATCAGCGCGTGGAAACCCGAGACCGCGCCGCAGGCGATGGTGATGAACAGGAACGGGAACAGACCGCCCTTCCACACCGGTCCCGTGCCGTCGGTGAACTGGGTCAGCGCCGGCATTTTCAGCTCGGGCATGGTGACCAGGATGCCGATCGCCAGGGCGACGATGGTGCCGATCTTGAGGAAGGTCGACAGGTAGTCCCGCGGCGCCAGGATCAGCCACACTGGCAGTACCGCCGCGACAAAGCCGTAGCCGATCAGCATCCAGGTGATCTGGATCCCGGTGAAGGTGAAGGCCTTGGCCCAGACCGGATCGGCAGCAATTTGCCCGCCCAACCAGATCGAACCCAGCAGCAACAGCACGCCGATGATCGAGATTTCACCGATGCGGCCCGGGCGGATGTAGCGCATGTAGATGCCCATGAACATCGCGATCGGGATGGTCGCCATCACCGTGAAGATC
>NZ_JAUTYW010000021.1:0-883 GCF_052112205.1 Pseudomonas sp. Lb2C2
GCGAAGTGACGCTGTAGGAACCGTCAGTGCCCGCCACCACCGTCGCGGTGCTGCCATCCGGGTAAGTCACAGTAACCGTGCTGTTCGGCTCGGCACTGCCGCTGACCACCAGGCTGCCGTCGGCATTGGCCACCACGGTTACGCTCGGCGCAGTTGGCGCCGTGGCATCGGCATAAGCCACCACGGTGTCAGGGCTGACATTACCTGCTGCGTCCGACGAGTTCGCAGTGACATCACCGGTCGGTTGGTTCACCGGCGAAGTGACGCTGTAGGAACCATCGGCCGCAGCCACCACCGTCGCGGTGCTGCCATCCGGGTAAGTCACAGTAACCGTGCTGTTCGGCTCGGCACTGCCGCTGACCACCAGGCTGCCGTCGGCATTGGCCACCACGGTTACGCTCGGCGCAGTTGGCGCCGTGGCATCGGCGTAAGCCACCACAGTATCTGCACTGGTGTTGCCGGCGGCATCACTGGCATTGGCGGTGACATCGCCGGTGGGTTGGTTAATAGGCGAAGTGACGCTGTAGGAACCGTCAGTGCCCGCCACCACCGTCGCGGTGCTGCCATCCGGGTAAGTCACAGTAACCGTGCTGTTCGGCTCGGCACTGCCGCTGACCACCAGGCTGCCGTCGGCATTGGCCACCACGGTTACGCTCGGCGCAGTTGGCGCCGTGGCATCGGCATAAGCCACCACGGTGTCAGGGCTGACATTACCTGCTGCGTCCGACGAGTTCGCAGTGACATCGCCGGTGGGTTGGTTAATAGGCGAAGTGACGCTGTAGGAACCGTCAGTGCCCGCCACCACCGTCGCGGTGCTGCCATCCGGGTAAGTCACAGTAACCGTGCTGTTCGGCTCGGCACTGCCGCTGACCACCAGGCTGCC
>NZ_JAUTYW010000022.1:0-574 GCF_052112205.1 Pseudomonas sp. Lb2C2
CATCTACCTGGTCGCCTACCGCTACTACAGCCTCTTCATCGCCAACAACGTGATGCAACTCGATGCGCGCCGGGCCACCCCCGCCGTGCTCAACAACGATGGCCTGGACTATGTCCCGACCAACAAACACATTCTGTTCGGCCACCACTTCGCGGCCATTGCCGGCGCGGGGCCGCTGGTCGGGCCGGTGCTGGCGGCGCAGATGGGCTACCTGCCCGGCACGCTCTGGCTGATCGCCGGCGTGGTGCTGGCCGGTGCGGTGCAGGACTTCATGGTCCTGTTCCTGTCCACCCGCCGCAACGGGCGTTCCCTGGGTGACATGGTGCGCGAGGAAATGGGCCGCATCCCTGGCACCATCGCGCTGTTCGGCTGCTTCCTGATCATGATCATCATCCTCGCGGTGCTGGCGCTGATCGTGGTCAAGGCCCTGGCCGAGAGCCCGTGGGGGATCTTCACGGTGATGGCGACCATCCCGATCGCGATGTTCATGGGCATCTACATGCGCTACATCCGCCCGGGCCGCATCGGTGAAATCTCGATCATCGGCGTGCTGTTGCTGCTGGGTTCGATCTGG
>NZ_JAUTYW010000023.1:0-543 GCF_052112205.1 Pseudomonas sp. Lb2C2
CCCTGGCGATCGGCATCCTGGTCACCATGCCCGAGCTGAAAATGCCGGCGCTGACCCAGTTCACCGACGGCACGGGACCGGTGTGGAAGGGCGGTCTGTTCCCGTTCCTGTTCATCACCATCGCCTGTGGCGCGGTCTCGGGTTTCCACGCACTGATCTCCTCGGGCACCACGCCCAAGCTGCTGGATAATGAAACCAACGCCCGCTACATCGGTTACGGCGGCATGCTGATGGAGTCCTTCGTGGCGATCATGGCCATGGTCGCCGCCTCGGTGAT
This sequence comes from Pseudomonas sp. Lb2C2, assembly GCF_052112205.1. Lineage (NCBI taxonomy): Bacteria > Pseudomonadati > Pseudomonadota > Gammaproteobacteria > Pseudomonadales > Pseudomonadaceae > Pseudomonas > Pseudomonas sp. Lb2C2. The sequence goes on from NZ_JAUTYW010000023.1 coordinate 278, forward strand.
CGAGCCAGGCGTGTACTTCGCCATGAACAGCCCGGCGGCGATCGTCGGCAGTGACGTGGTGTCCGTGGCGCAGACCGTCAGCAGCTGGGGCTTTGCAATCACCCCCGAGGCGCTGCAAGCGGTGGCCAAGGACATCGGCGAAACCACCATCCTGGCCCGTGCCGGCGGTGCGCCGACCCTGGCGGTCGGCATCGCGCAGATCCTGCACTCGGTGCTGCCGGGTGAGAACACCATGGCGTTCTGGTACCACTTCGCGATCCTGTTCG
>NZ_JAUTYW010000024.1:0-454 GCF_052112205.1 Pseudomonas sp. Lb2C2
CTGATCGAGCCGACCAAGCTACCGCTGGCGGTTTCACTGGTGGCACTCGGCTCGCTGCCAGTGACGGTGCCAGGGGCCAGGTCCTGGCCGTCCTGGTTCAGGTCGAGGGCTTTTTCATAGACCGTAATGTCGTGGTCGGTTTCTACGATGAGGCAGCTGTTGTGCACGTCGATGGTAACAGTGGTGGTGCTTTCATCGCCGTCGGCATCACGCACGGTGTAGGTGAACACATCGGTGGCACCCGCCGCACCGACAGCGTCGGGGTTGCTGTGGTAGACGGCGTTGCCATTGGCGTCCAGGGTCAGGTAGCCGTAGGTGCCGTTGATCTGGGTGTTCAGGCCGCCGACGGCAGGGTTCGAGGTGTCGTTGCCGGCGCGCACGCCGATCACCATGCCGCCATCCGCGCCAAGTACGTCGTTGTCCAGCACGTTGCCGTTGACCGTGCCGCCCTCCA
>NZ_JAUTYW010000025.1:0-441 GCF_052112205.1 Pseudomonas sp. Lb2C2
CGCAGAGCGTCACGGGATGCATTCCCACGCGGAGCGTGGGAACGATCGGGTTGCGGGGGCTGTGAGGATCGTTCCTCACGCTCCGCGTGGGAGTGCCGCCAGGGACGCTCCGCGTTCCGCTTCTGGAGGGTGACGCAGAGCGTCACGGGATGCATGCCCACGCGGAGCGTGGGAACGATCGGGTTGCGGGGGCTGTGAGGATCGTTCCTCACGCTCCGCGTGGGAACGCCGCCAGGGACGCTCCGCGTTCCGCTTCTGTAAGGTGACGCAGAGCGTCACGGGATGCATGCCCACGCAGAGCGTGGGAACGATCAGGTTGCGGGGGCTGTGAGGATCGTTCCTCACGCTCCGCGTGGGAACGCCGCCAGGGACGCTCCGCGTTCCGCTTCTGTAAGGTGACGCAGAGCGTCACGGGATGCATGCCCACGCAGAGCGTGGGAA
>NZ_JAUTYW010000026.1:0-418 GCF_052112205.1 Pseudomonas sp. Lb2C2
CCGCGGCGATGGTGATGGTCTTGCCGCTGTCGAGCGTGACAGTGACCGGACCATTTTGCGCGGTGACTGGGTTGCCATTGGCATCGGTCAGCGTCGCGGTGTAAGTGATGGTGCCGTTTTCGTTCACGGTCGGCGTAGCAGTCAGCGTTACGGTGGTGGTGTCGTTGACATCACTAACGACGGTGCTGACCGGCGCCGTATTTGGAGCAATGGCTTCCAGGTTACCGCCGGATGCCGAGGCAATCGACTCAGTCACCGTCGTCGGACCTTGGTACACATCATTGCCGACGGCTACATCGAGCACGCCCGAGCTTGCGCCGGCGGCGATGGTGATGGTTTTGCCGCTGTCGAGCGTGACGGTGACCGGACCATTTTGCGCGGTGACCGGATTGCCGTTGGCATCGGTCAGCGTGGCGGT
>NZ_JAUTYW010000027.1:0-404 GCF_052112205.1 Pseudomonas sp. Lb2C2
GATCTTCACGGTGATGGCGACCATCCCGATCGCGATGTTCATGGGCATCTACATGCGCTACATCCGCCCGGGCCGCATCGGTGAAATCTCGATCATCGGCGTGCTGTTGCTGCTGGGTTCGATCTGGCTGGGCGGGCAAATTGCTGCCGATCCGGTTTGGGCCAAGGCCTTCACCTTCACCGGGATCCAGATCACCTGGATGCTGATCGGCTACGGCTTTGTCGCGGCGGTACTGCCGGTGTGGCTGATCCTGGCGCCACGGGACTACCTGTCCACATTCCTCAAGATCGGCACCATCGTCGCCCTGGCGATCGGCATCCTGGTCACCATGCCCGAGCTGAAAATGCCGGCGCTGACCCAGTTCACCGACGGCACGGGACCGGTGTGGAAGGGCGGTCTGTTCC
>NZ_JAUTYW010000028.1:0-401 GCF_052112205.1 Pseudomonas sp. Lb2C2
CATGACTGGGGTGAAGTCGTAACAAGGTAGCCGTAGGGGAACCTGCGGCTGGATCACCTCCTTAATCGACGACCGCAGCTGCTTCATGAGCTCCCACACGAATTGCTTGATTCATTGAAGAAGACGATAGAAGCAGCTTTAAGCTCCAAGCTGATAGCTCATAGCTAACAGTTACAAGCTCGAAATTGGGTCTGTAGCTCAGTTGGTTAGAGCGCACCCCTGATAAGGGTGAGGTCGGCAGTTCGAATCTGCCCAGACCCACCAATTTTGTAATGGGGCCATAGCTCAGCTGGGAGAGCGCCTGCCTTGCACGCAGGAGGTCAGCGGTTCGATCCCGCTTGGCTCCACCACTACTGCTTCGATTGTATAAAGCTTAGAAATGAGCATTCCATCGGTTCGAT
>NZ_JAUTYW010000029.1:0-367 GCF_052112205.1 Pseudomonas sp. Lb2C2
TGGGTGTTCAGGCCGCCGACGGCAGGGTTCGAGGTGTCGTTGCCGGCGCGCACGCCGATCACCATGCCGCCATCCGCGCCAAGTACGTCGTTGTCCAGCACGTTGCCGTTGACCGTGCCGCCCTCCAGCACCGAGGCGAAATCGGCATGGGCGCTGGGCACGTCGTCGACGATGTCGATGACGATGGTGCTGGTGACGGTGTTGCCCAACGAGTCCGTGGCCTGGTAGGTGAAGCTTTCACTCAACACATTCGGGCCATCGTTGGCGTGAGGCGTGGTGGTGGCTGGCGAGGTCAGGGTGTAGGTGTAGGAGCCGTCGGGCTGAAGCGACAGTTGACCGTAGGCACCGTTGGCATTGCCCACCAGCG
>NZ_JAUTYW010000030.1:0-348 GCF_052112205.1 Pseudomonas sp. Lb2C2
TTGCCGTTGGCATCGGTCAGCGTGGCGGTGTAAGTGATGGTGCCGTTTTCGTTCACAGTCGGTGTCGCGGTCAAGGTCACCGTGGTGGTGTCGTTGACGTCGCTGACGATGGTGCTGACCGGCGCGGTGTTCGGTGCGATGGCTTCCAGGTTGCCGCCGGAGGCAGTACTGATGCTTTCGGTGACGGTGGTCGGACCTTGGTAAACATCGTTGCCAACCGCGACATCCAATACACCCGAGCTTGCGCCCGCGGCGATGGTGATGGTCTTGCCGCTGTCGAGCGTGACAGTGACCGGACCATTTTGCGCGGTGACTGGGTTGCCATTGGCATCGGTCAGCGTCGCGGTG
>NZ_JAUTYW010000031.1:0-347 GCF_052112205.1 Pseudomonas sp. Lb2C2
GATGCACATAAATATTGTGTCTACGGAAGATCCAATGTGGGAGCGAGCTTGCTCGCGATAGCGGTGGCTCAGCCACATAGATGCCGGCATGCCCCGCTCTTGCTCTTGCTCTTGCTCTTGCTCTTGCTCTTGCTCTTGCTCTTGCTCTTGCTCTTGCTCTTGCTCTTGCTCTTGCTCTTGCTTTGGATCTTGATCTGGACGCCCCGTTAAACCACGCTGTCCGAACGCAGGCATTGCGCAGTGGGCATCCCGGCATGGATGCCGGGATAGCCGCGCTGGGCCATGGATGGCCCTTCGCGGCGGCCCACGGAGCAATGCCGGAGTGAGGGCACACCGAGCCTAGGCGA
>NZ_JAUTYW010000032.1:0-333 GCF_052112205.1 Pseudomonas sp. Lb2C2
TGAAGTCGTAACAAGGTAGCCGTAGGGGAACCTGCGGCTGGATCACCTCCTTAATCGACGACCGCAGCTGCTTCATGAGCTCCCACACGAATTGCTTGATTCATTGAAGAAGACGAAAGAAGCAGCCAAAAGGGTTGTGGCTTGGTTGGTTAGAGCGCACCCCATGCTCTGTGGTAAAGAGCAGGGTGAGGTCGGCCTTAGTAGCTCGAAATTGGGTCTGTAGCTCAGTTGGTTAGAGCGCACCCCTGATAAGGGTGAGGTCGGCAGTTCGAATCTGCCCAGACCCACCAATTTTGTGTGGGAAACGCCTGTAGAAATACGGGGCCATAGCTC
>NZ_JAUTYW010000033.1:0-328 GCF_052112205.1 Pseudomonas sp. Lb2C2
TTCATCTTGATCAGGACCACGGTGGCGAGCATCAGGGCGATACCGGCCAGCATCTGGTTGGAGATGCCGAACAGCGGCCACAAGGTGTTGATGCCGCCCAGCGGATCGATCACGCCCTGGTACAGCAGGTAGCCCCACAGCGCGACGCAACCGGCGGTGGCGATCAGGTTGGCGGTCCAGGATTCGGTGCGCTTGAGGGCCGGCACGAACGAGCCGAGCAAGTCCTGCAGCATGAACCGCCCGGCACGGGTGCCGGCGTCCACCGCGGTGAGGATGAACAGCGCTTCGAACAGGATCGCGAAGTGGTACCAGAACGCCATGGTGTTCT
>NZ_JAUTYW010000034.1:0-301 GCF_052112205.1 Pseudomonas sp. Lb2C2
AACAACACCGTCAGCGTCGCGTTGGTGTAGGCGTTGAACACCACGTGCTGCATCTGCTCGATGCTCTTGGCCGGGGCCAGGATCTGGCCGGCGGCCAGGGCATCGTTGTATTTGCGTGCCAGGGCCAAAAAGCCGATCGCCGGGTTGGCGTCGAACAGCTTGATCAGGCCCGCCGTGGTGGTGCAGATCAGCAGCCAGCTCGCCGGCAGCAGCGTGACCCAGACGTAGCGCTGGCGCTTCATCTTGATCAGGACCACGGTGGCGAGCATCAGGGCGATACCGGCCAGCATCTGGTTGGAGA
>NZ_JAUTYW010000035.1:0-292 GCF_052112205.1 Pseudomonas sp. Lb2C2
AGGTATTTACCCAGGCGACTCAAGTCATTGAACATCGTTGCAATCCTCTATCAAGCGTCTGGCAGGGCCTGGAATGGCGCTTCTTTGTCCGTGCGTTCCTTGGTGCCCCAGGCGGCGATGCCGACCTTGAGCGCGTAGAACAGGATGCTGAAGACCACGAACAGGAACAACACCGTCAGCGTCGCGTTGGTGTAGGCGTTGAACACCACGTGCTGCATCTGCTCGATGCTCTTGGCCGGGGCCAGGATCTGGCCGGCGGCCAGGGCATCGTTGTATTTGCGTGCCAGGGCCA
>NZ_JAUTYW010000036.1:0-271 GCF_052112205.1 Pseudomonas sp. Lb2C2
CCGATGCCACGGCGCCAACTGCGCCGAGCGTAACCGTGGCGGCCAATGCCGATGGCAGCCTGGTGGTCAGCGGCAGTGCCGAGCCGAACAGCACGGTTACTGTGACTTACCCGGATGGCAGCACCGCTACGGTCGTAGCGGGTACCGATGGTTCCTACAGCGTCACTTCGCCGGTGAACCAACCGACCGGTGATGTCACTGCGAACTCGTCGGACGCAGCAGGTAATGTCAGCCCTGACACCGTGGTGGCTTATGCCGATGCCACGGCGCC
>NZ_JAUTYW010000037.1:0-267 GCF_052112205.1 Pseudomonas sp. Lb2C2
GGCCGCAGCCACCACCGTACCGGTGCTGCCATCTGGGTAAGTGAGATTGACCGTACTGCCCGGTTCAGCCGAACCCGTTACGGTGACACTGCCGTCGGCATTAGCCGCCACGGTTACGCTCGGCGCAACTGGCGCCGTGACATCGGCGTAAGCCACCACAGTATCTGCACTGGTGTTGCCGGCGGCATCACTGGCATTGGCGGTGACATCGCCGGTGGGTTGGTTAATAGGCGAAGTGACGCTGTAGGAACCGTCAGTGCCCGCCAC
>NZ_JAUTYW010000038.1:0-255 GCF_052112205.1 Pseudomonas sp. Lb2C2
AGACAGCTAGGAGGTTGGCTTAGAAGCAGCCACCCTTTAAAGAAAGCGTAATAGCTCACTAGTCGAGTCGGCCTGCGCGGAAGATGTAACGGGGCTCAAACCATACACCGAAGCTACGGGTATCACGCAAGTGATGCGGTAGAGGAGCGTTCTGTAAGCCTGTGAAGGTGAGTTGAGAAGCTTGCTGGAGGTATCAGAAGTGCGAATGCTGACATGAGTAACGACAATGGGTGTGAAAAACACCCACGCCGAAAG
>NZ_JAUTYW010000039.1:0-255 GCF_052112205.1 Pseudomonas sp. Lb2C2
CCACTACTGCTTCGATTGTATAAAGCTTAGAAATGAGCATTCCATCGGTTCGATGGTGAATGTTGATTTCTAGTCTTTGACTAGTTCGTTCTTTAAAAATTTGGGTATGTGATAGAAAGATAGACTGAACGTTACTTTCACTGGTAACGGATCAGGCTAAGGTAAAATTTGTGAGTTCTCTTAGTTGAGAAATTCGAATTTTCGGCGAATGTCGTCTTCACAGTATAACCAGATTGCTTGGGGTTATATGGTCAA
>NZ_JAUTYW010000040.1:0-255 GCF_052112205.1 Pseudomonas sp. Lb2C2
TTGACCATATAACCCCAAGCAATCTGGTTATACTGTGAAGACGACATTCGCCGAAAATTCGAATTTCTCAACTAAGAGAACTCACAAATTTTACCTTAGCCTGATCCGTTACCAGTGAAAGTAACGTCCAGTCTATCTTTCTATCACATACCCAAATTTTTAAAGAACGAACTAGTCAAAGACTAGAAATCAACATTCACCATCGAACCGATGGAATGCTCATTTCTAAGCTTTATACAATCGAAGCAGTAGTGG
>NZ_JAUTYW010000041.1:0-255 GCF_052112205.1 Pseudomonas sp. Lb2C2
AGGTCGGCATCGCCGCCTGGGGCACCAAGGAACGCACGGACAAAGAAGCGCCATTCCAGGCCCTGCCAGACGCTTGATAGAGGATTGCAACGATGTTCAATGACTTGAGTCGCCTGGGTAAATACCTTGGTCAGGCCGCCCGCCTGATGGTCGGCATGCCCGACTACGACAACTACGTCGAGCACATGCAAACCAAGCACCCGGACAAGCCGATGATGGACTACGAGGCGTTCTTTCGTGAACGCCAGGAGGCCC
>NZ_JAUTYW010000042.1:0-255 GCF_052112205.1 Pseudomonas sp. Lb2C2
GAAATTCGGGTACTGAGTCGCGGCCCGTGGGCCTCGCTTCAGCAAATTGGGTATGTGATAGCTTCGGTGTTTTGTGAGATTCGAACTTTCGGTTCGTTTCGTCTTCACACACCGCAATCTGGTCTCTTTCGAGTTCACAAATTGCTTGGGTGTTATATGGTCAAGCCTCACGGGCAATTAGTACAGGTTAGCTCAACGCCTCACAGCGCTTACACACCCTGCCTATCAACGTCGTAGTCTTCGACGGCCCTTCAG
>NZ_JAUTYW010000043.1:0-254 GCF_052112205.1 Pseudomonas sp. Lb2C2
GAGCTATGGCCCCGTATTTCTACAGGCGTTTCCCACACAAAATTGGTGGGTCTGGGCAGATTCGAACTGCCGACCTCACCCTTATCAGGGGTGCGCTCTAACCAACTGAGCTACAGACCCAATTTCGGGCTGCTTCTTTCGTCTTCTTCAATGAATCAAGCAATTCGTGTGGGAGCTCATGAAGCAGCTGCGGTCGTCGATTAAGGAGGTGATCCAGCCGCAGGTTCCCCTACGGCTACCTTGTTACGACTTCA
>NZ_JAUTYW010000044.1:0-242 GCF_052112205.1 Pseudomonas sp. Lb2C2
AGTGACGCTGTAGGAACCGTCAGTGCCCGCCACCACCGTCGCGGTGCTGCCATCCGGGTAAGTCACAGTAACCGTGCTGTTCGGCTCGGCACTGCCGCTGACCACCAGGCTGCCGTCGGCATTGGCCGCCACGGTTACGCTCGGCGCAGTTGGCGCCGTGGCATCGGCATAAGCCACCACGGTGTCAGGGCTGACATTACCTGCTGCGTCCGACGAGTTCGCAGTGACATCACCGGTCGGTT
>NZ_JAUTYW010000045.1:0-242 GCF_052112205.1 Pseudomonas sp. Lb2C2
AACCGACCGGTGATGTCACTGCGAACTCGTCGGACGCAGCAGGTAATGTCAGCCCTGACACCGTGGTGGCTTACAGCGATACCACGGCGCCAGTTGCGCCGAGCGTAACCGTGGTGGCCAATGCCGATGGCAGCCTGGTGGTCAGCGGCAGTGCCGAGCCGAACAGCACGGTTACTGTGACTTACCCGGATGGCAGCACCGCGACGGTGGTGGCGGGCACTGACGGTTCCTACAGCGTCACT
>NZ_JAUTYW010000046.1:0-241 GCF_052112205.1 Pseudomonas sp. Lb2C2
ATCGAACCGATGGAATGCTCATTTCTAAGCTTTATACAATCGAAGCAGTAGTGGTGGAGCCAAGCGGGATCGAACCGCTGACCTCCTGCGTGCAAGGCAGGCGCTCTCCCAGCTGAGCTATGGCCCCGTATTTCTACAGGCGTTTCCCACACAAAATTGGTGGGTCTGGGCAGATTCGAACTGCCGACCTCACCCTTATCAGGGGTGCGCTCTAACCAACTGAGCTACAGACCCAATTTCG
>NZ_JAUTYW010000047.1:0-240 GCF_052112205.1 Pseudomonas sp. Lb2C2
TGGCTGGCGAGGTCAGGGTGTAGGTGTAGGAGCCGTCGGGCTGAAGCGACAGTTGACCGTAGGCACCGTTGGCATTGCCCACCAGCGCGAAGGTCACTGCGCCAACGGCACCGCTGATCGAGCCGACCAAGCTACCGCTGGCGGTTTCACTGGTGGCACTCGGCTCGCTGCCAGTGACGGTGCCAGGGGCCAGGTCCTGGCCGTCCTGGTTCAGGTCGAGGGCTTTTTCATAGACCGTAA
>NZ_JAUTYW010000048.1:0-239 GCF_052112205.1 Pseudomonas sp. Lb2C2
ACCGTCGCGGTGCTGCCATCCGGGTAAGTCACAGTAACCGTGCTGTTCGGCTCGGCACTGCCGCTGACCACCAGGCTGCCGTCGGCATTGGCCACCACGGTTACGCTCGGCGCAACTGGCGCCGTGGCATCGGCATAAGCCACCACGGTGTCAGGGCTGACATTACCTGCTGCGTCCGACGAGTTCGCAGTGACATCACCGGTCGGTTGGTTCACCGGCGAAGTGACGCTGTAGGAACC
>NZ_JAUTYW010000049.1:0-234 GCF_052112205.1 Pseudomonas sp. Lb2C2
TAAGCCACCACGGTGTCAGGGCTGACATTACCTGCTGCGTCCGACGAGTTCGCAGTGACATCACCGGTCGGTTGGTTCACCGGCGAAGTGACGCTGTAGGAACCATCGGCCGCAGCCACCACCGTACCGGTGCTGCCATCTGGGTAAGTGAGATTGACCGTACTGCCCGGTTCAGCCGAACCCGTTACGGTGACACTGCCGTCGGCATTAGCCGCCACGGTTACGCTCGGCGCA
>NZ_JAUTYW010000050.1:0-230 GCF_052112205.1 Pseudomonas sp. Lb2C2
CTATTAACCAACCCACCGGCGATGTCACCGCCAATGCCAGTGATGCCGCCGGCAACACCAGTGCAGATACTGTGGTGGCTTATGCCGATGCCACGGCGCCAACTGCGCCGAGCGTAACCGTGGCGGCTAATGCCGACGGCAGTGTCACCGTAACGGGTTCGGCTGAACCGGGCAGTACGGTCAATCTCACTTACCCAGATGGCAGCACCGGTACGGTGGTGGCTGCGGCC
>NZ_JAUTYW010000051.1:0-225 GCF_052112205.1 Pseudomonas sp. Lb2C2
CTACATCGAGCACGCCCGAGCTTGCGCCGGCGGCGATGGTGATGGTTTTGCCGCTGTCGAGCGTGACGGTGACCGGACCATTTTGCGCGGTGACCGGATTGCCGTTGGCATCGGTCAGCGTGGCGGTGTAAGTGATGGTGCCGTTTTCGTTCACAGTCGGTGTCGCGGTCAAGGTCACCGTGGTGGTGTCGTTGACGTCGCTGACGATGGTGCTGACCGGCGCGG
>NZ_JAUTYW010000052.1:0-219 GCF_052112205.1 Pseudomonas sp. Lb2C2
TGGCGCCGTGGCATCGGCATAAGCCACCACGGTGTCAGGGCTGACATTACCTGCTGCGTCCGACGAGTTCGCAGTGACATCACCGGTCGGTTGGTTCACCGGCGAAGTGACGCTGTAGGAACCGTCAGTGCCCGCCACCACCGTCGCGGTGCTGCCATCCGGGTAAGTCACAGTAACCGTGCTGTTCGGCTCGGCACTGCCGCTGACCACCAGGCTGCC
>NZ_JAUTYW010000053.1:0-208 GCF_052112205.1 Pseudomonas sp. Lb2C2
ACCGTCGCGGTGCTGCCATCCGGGTAAGTCACAGTAACCGTGCTGTTCGGCTCGGCACTGCCGCTGACCACCAGGCTGCCGTCGGCATTGGCCACCACGGTTACGCTCGGCGCAACTGGCGCCGTGGTATCGCTGTAAGCCACCACGGTGTCAGGGCTGACATTACCTGCTGCGTCCGACGAGTTCGCAGTGACATCACCGGTCGGTT
>NZ_JAUTYW010000054.1:0-200 GCF_052112205.1 Pseudomonas sp. Lb2C2
GGGGCCATAGCTCAGCTGGGAGAGCGCCTGCCTTGCACGCAGGAGGTCAGCGGTTCGATCCCGCTTGGCTCCACCACTACTGCTTCGATTGTATAAAGCTTAGAAATGAGCATTCCATCGGTTCGATGGTGAATGTTGATTTCTAGTCTTTGACTAGTTCGTTCTTTAAAAATTTGGGTATGTGATAGAAAGATAGACTG